>CAMLQK010000004.1 GCA_946482285.1 uncultured Candidatus Saccharibacteria bacterium | reverse complement strand
CCCGTGACTTGCTGGCGCTCATCTTTAAAGAATACGTCGGGTGCGACCTCGGTGAGGGGAGTGACCCGCACGGCACCCTCGCTGTACATTTCGGGCAAAGCCGAAACCTGGTGACGCATTACACGAGAGGCGTCGCCCCCAGCATACATCCCTAATTGCGACAGGTCCTGTACTGCCAGTCGTGCTGCGGCAACAGCCTGTTCATGTTGTTCGCCGAGCGTTAAAGCTGGCTCTAATTCGTGCATACTTTCTCCTTCAATAAAAAATAACCCCGGTTAGGCGGGGTTATTGTGGCGCTAGATTCTTACAGTCGCACTACTAATAACCCCGAGTCGGGATCATAATAATAGCGATAATCTGTTGACGGCACTTAACCATGAGCCCAGTATGCACCTAACGGTCGCAAAATGCAAACTAGGCGCTATTCTTTAAGACCTGCGCATTTTGGCAATAGTTACGGATTGGCGTATAGTTATGAATCAAATGTATATGTATTATCGCCGGGCATCAAAGCCAATAGATGGGGACTATTCATCCTTGGTCCTACGTATGCTACAAGATTACGCGGCTAAAGCTAACATCATGCCGTCCCCCGCAAAGATTATGCGAGATACTTTTAGGCGCCCTTATGTACAGGGAAGTAACGTTGATTTCAACTATACTCATACCAAAAGTGCCCTTGCCCTGGTGGTAACTGAGGGCGCGCAGCGTACAGTGGGCATAGATATGGAACCCCTAAGCAGAGAGAAGGAAGTCGCTGACATTTTAGATGTAGCGTTTAATAGTAAAGAGCTGCAAAGGGCTGCCGTTTCGCCTTTGCGGCACTGGACGCTCAAAGAGGCCGCCCTTAAAATGTACGGTACGGGCTTTGGCCTTGCTGATCCCAAAGAATATGTTGTTGAGACACAAGATGCTAGATTCCGCCTTTATCGAAAAGAACAGTTGTTACTTAAGGGGTGGTATACACATAAGATTATTGACGGAAATTATATTACAATATGTAGTCAAAAAGACATGGGAACATTACGGGTATATGTTGATATGATGGATGAAAGTAACTAAGGGGGGCGGCTACATGCAGGTAAAAGACACAATTGTTCTGGGTTACAGCGGCTTTAACGACTACAACGACTACAAAAAGTCACACATTGAAGGACTAACTCTGCACGAAAGCCTTGTGTCGCAAGGCATGGACGCGGCGGCGGCAATTATTCGCAATGGCACTATTATTGCAGCGGTTGCCGAAGAGCGTTTTACTGGCCAAAAACACACATCAGCATTTCCAAAGAATGCAATCGAATACTGTTTGTCAGAGGCAGGGGTGGAATGGGACGATATAGCTGCCGTTGCGCACAACTTTGACTACCGACCTATGGAAGCCCTTCTTCTTCGCTCAGAATATACCAAGGATTTATACAAAGAAGTACTGAGCGACGAGCGCCAGATAGCACTCTTTAAAGAAACTTTTGGAATTGATGTGTCAGATCGTTTTACGGCAGTCGACCACCACATATCGCACGCCAGCTATGCATTTTATAACAGCGCTTACGAAAAGTCGCTGGTAGTAGTAGCCGATGGGCTTGGCGAGCAGAGTAGCATCAGTATTTATAATGGCCGGGGCAATCAACTTGAAAAACTTGCAGCCTTAGGGCCGCTAAGCTCGCTGGGAATGCTTTACTCAGCGGTGACGGACTATCTAGGGTTTATAACAAACTCAGACGAATACAAGATCATGGGCTTGGCTGCTTACGGAAATCCAGAAGTATACGCTGATACATTTGAGAAGCTAGTTGTCCTTGATGATCAGGGTGGTGTGCTTATTCCCGATCTTTTGCCGCGCAAAATAGAAACGCCTGTAGATCGTGAAACGTACCGTCACTTTAAAAATGTTATGCAAGAGCTCGGTTTGCCAGGGCGGGAGCCAGAAGGCGAAGTTACACAAGCTCACCGTGACTTTACCGCTGCGCTGCAGCGTCGTTTGAATGATGCAATGCTGCACGTAGTATCTTACTGGGCAAAAGAAACAGGCAATACCAATCTTTGTATGTCTGGTGGCGTGGCCCTCAACTGTGTTGCCAATGCGTACATCGCCGATAAAAAAATATTCAAAAGCATATATGTGGCTCCGGCGGCAGCTGATGATGGAACTTCTATTGGCGCTGCGTTGCATGTTTCAGCGCAACAGGACACAGCAGTTACGTTTAGTAATTCACAAGATATGCCATTTTACGGGCCTAGCGTTACTGTTACGCCTGAGATTGAAGCACGCGCGAAGGAGTACGGCTTTCAGGTGCGCCACATGTCGCAGCAAGAACTTATCACTACGGTTCGCGACTGTATCGTAAATGGCGGCATCGTGGGATGGGCCCAGGAGCGCATGGAGTTTGGCCCTCGAGCGCTCGGCCATAGAAGCATCTTGGCTGATCCTCGCCAATATGAAATGCGCGACCGTCTGAATACTGTTACAAAACAGCGTGAGAATTTCCGTCCTTTTGCGCCGATTGTTCAATCCGAAGCCCTCAAGACTTACTTTGAGGCAGTTGATGGTGTCGGATACAAACATATGTTATTTAATGTCAACGTACGCGAAGAGCACCGAGGTGAGCTTCAGGCCATTACGCATGTTGACGGTACGGCTCGCGTTCAGGCAGTGGAAAAAGCCGATCTACCACTCTTATGGGACTTACTTGGTGCAGTTGCCGAAGTAACAGGAGCGCCTGTTTTGCTTAACACCTCTTTCAATCTTAAGTCGATGCCCATAGTCTGCTATGCAGATGACGCGCTGCAAGCATATATCGACTCAGACATAGACCTCCTTGTTATTAACGATACAATCTTCACAAAGGCCGCGTAATGATCGGTGCGGCTATTCAAAAAGTAGCCCAGCGCCAGCCTTCGGCAATTGCCATAGAAGGACTAGATAAGAGCGTTAGCTACAGTGAACTTATTGACCATATACAAAGGGCGGCAGCGCACCTAAAGAAAATAGCGCCTCAGGAAACATACATAGGGTTGGTCGCCGACCAGTCAGTCAATGGTGTTATCGCTATGTTGGCAATTATGTGGTGCGGAAAGGTGGTGGTACCCATCGATCCTCGTTTTGACACCACGTTGATTGCCGAGATGCTTAGTCCGTTCACAAAAACTGTACTCGTAGACAGCCACTTCAAACAGTCCATGCCTCCTGACTTTCACGTCTGTGATACATTTGACTTAGTGCAAAAATCTGGCTCAACCATACACACAGAACAGCCGCAGCAATTAGCATATATTCTGCATACCTCGGGCACAACCGGTAAACCCAAGGCTGTAGTAGCCAGTCGTAAGGCGTTGAATAAAGTCTCAAGAAGACTTGCTCGCAGGTACTACATTGCAAAAAATACACGAGTGTTGCAGTTTGCGCGTTTGAGTTTTGACTCCGCAATGGTGGAAACGTGTAGCACTTTGCTCATGGGTGGCATCTTGGTGGTGCCAGGCAGACAGCTGCGGGAGAATCTGTACGGCACACTCGATAATCTACTGAGTGCGAAACGGATTCAGGTTGCAACATTGCCTCCGTCGGTCATCATTCCCATGGAGCCGTCATTACTAAGCAATCTCAAAAGCTTGATAGTTGCTGGCGAGCCTTGCCCACCTCAACTTGCAAATCGGCTGTACAAATCTGTACCGCACTTTATAAATGCGTATGGACCAACCGAATCCATAGTGTGCGCTACAACATATGAAGTAACACGCCTATCGGAACAGTCTGTTCCTATCGGCACTGCCTTGCCAGAGGTGAAAGTTACACTACGCGACCCCGAAACAGGACAGGAGTGCCTAAGCGGATCAGGTGAAATTTGTATTTCGGGCGACATGCTTGCGGAAGGGTACGCCAACAAGCCAGAATTAACAAACCAGAAGTTCATCAATGCTACAGCAGGCCGCTACTACCGGTCGGGAGACATTGGCTCGTTTTTGCCAGATGGGAGCCTAAAATATCTGGGTCGGGTTGATAACCAAATCAAGCTTAATGGCCAACGAATCGAACTTGAGGGCGTAGAGGCAACTATCCAAGAGGTACTAGCACTGGATAAAGCAGTTGTGTTCGTGCCCGAGCAAATGACATCGCTAGTATGTGCATATATTGCACCTCACAAGATCGATACCGCAATTTTTACAGAGAAATTAACAGGGAAGTTGCCCAGTTTTGCCATACCGGCTACGTATCGCCACCTCGATAGCTTACCGCTGGACCGTAATGGAAAAGTTGACCGTAAAACACTCAGCCGTACGTATACTCCAGAGCCTGTAGCATCCGGATTGGGGGTAGCGTCAGAAGTTCAGCAGATGATAGAAGTTTGGAGAAATATTCTAGGTGACACCGGCCAGATAAACGAAAATAGTGACTTCTTTGAAATCGGTGGTGATTCCCTTGGTGCAATGCGACTGATTGCTGATATTTCGCGAGTGTTTAACAAGACCCTCTCGCTATCAGAGATTCTTGATGATCCGATTACCCCACAACATATGACAGAAATAGTAATAGCCAAGTAAGGGAACAGTATGAACGATACAGCACTGACGAGTATAGAACAGACCTTTTGGTATCAACAAAAGTTAAATCCTCAAGACACAAGCAATAATATTATACGGCAACT
>CAMLQK010000003.1 GCA_946482285.1 uncultured Candidatus Saccharibacteria bacterium | reverse complement strand
TTTGTAGAACGATCCAGCGAGTTAATTTCAAGTGCAAGGTTAAGTCAAGTGACGGAGCCATAGTGAAAGCGAGCCTGAATAGGGCGAAATTAGTACTTGGGATTAGACCCGAAACCGGGTGACCTAACCATGGGCAGGCTGAAGCTACTGTAACAGGTAGTGAAGGGCCGAACCGTCGTACGCAGCAAAGTGCTCGGATGACCTGTGGTTAGCGGTGAAATGCCAATCGAACTCGGAGATAGCTGGTTCTCCTCGAAATAGCTTTAGGGCTAGCGTCAATTAATTAGCCAACGGGGGTAGAGCTCTGTAAAGGACTGGGGGCCGCAAGGCTACCCACCCTTAACAAACTACGAATACCGTTGGTGGTACATTGGCAGTTAGAACGTCGGGGCTAAGCTCGGCGCTCGAAAGGGAAACAGCCCAGACCATCGTCTAAGGTCCCTAAATGTATACTCAGTGGGAAACAAGGTGAGATTTCTTAAACAGCTAGGATGTTGGCTTAGAAGCAGCCATTCATTTAAAGAGTGCGTAACAGCTCACTAGTCAAGAGATCTTGCGTGGAAAATGTAACGGGGCTAAAGTGATATACCGAAGACATGGATTTGCAATTTATTGCAAGTGGTAGAGGAGCGTTCCTATCAGCGGTGAAGCGAGACTGTAAAGTACTCGTGGAGCGTTAGGAAGTGAGAATGCTGGAATGAGTAACCATAAGACAGGTGAGAATCCTGTCGGCCGTAAGAGCAAGGTTTCCTGAGCCATGGTAATCATCTCAGGGTTAGTCGGGCCTAAGCCGAGGCGCATAGCGTAGGCGATGGACACCAGGTTAATATTCCTGGACCGGTTATAATTTGTACACTGTTCACGGTGAGATAGTCAGAGCGGATTCATGGTATGTATCCGTCCAACCTAGGGGGAACCCGATGGGAGTGAAAGTTGATCTTCGGATTAACGATTCTGGTGAAAGCACTGGCGAGAAAAGCAGGTGTACGCGTGATTATAGCCGCCCGTACCGCAAACCAACACAGGTGCTCGAGTCGAGTAGACTCAGGCTTACGAGAGAACCTTCGCTAAGGAACTCGGCAATACAGCGACCGTAACTTCGGGATAAGGTCTGCCCCCTCTTCTTTGAATAGGAAGTAGGAATTGCCGCGTACACTCAGCAAGGTGGTTAAATCGTGCAAGTGTAATGACTTGCACATGAGTACGCAAAGTATTGTCAGGTTGTATATTCAATACAACCCTTTGGATGCTTTGTGGATAAATCCTTTTTAATCACAATTATTCTTACTGAGATAGAGCAAAATGATTCAATCATGCACACGCATGGAGTTAAAATGTTCTTTTGTACGCGACTTCTCTTCGTATTTAACGATGAGGGGGCCGCAGCAAAAGAGCCCACGGAACTGTTTACCAAAAACACAGGTCTCTGCTAACACGAAAGTGGATGTATAGGGGCTGACTCCTGCCCGGTGCTGGAAGGTTAAGGGGAGCGCTTTACGGTGTGAACTGAAGCCCCAGTGAACGGCGGCGGTAACTATAACCGTCCTAAGGTAGCGAAATTCCTTGTCAGGTAAGTTCTGACCCGCACGAATGGAGTAATGATATGGGTACTGTCTCGACGAAGAGCTCGGTGAAAGTGCATTGACGGTAAAGATGCCGTCTGTCCGCAGCAGGACGAAAAGACCCCGTGGAGCTTTACTACAGCTTGACATTGAATCGGGTCGTAATATGTGTAGCATAGGTGGGAGACTTTGAAGCCTAGGCGCTAGCCTAGGTGGAGTCACCGGTGAAATACCACCCTTATTACGATCTTATTCTTACCGTAACCGCAAATAGCGTTCAACCCCATTTGTTTAATGGATCTGGTTGAGGGTTACTTCCGGTTACGGGACCGTGTCTGGTGGGTAGTTTAACTGGGGCGGTTGCCTCCTAAAGAGTAGCGGAGGCGTTCAAAGGTTGGCTAGGTTCGGATGGAAATCGAATCGATAGTGTATACGCAAAAGCCAGCTTGACTGTGAGGCCTACAAGCCAAGCAGGGACGAAAGTCGGAGTAAGTTTTCCTCTGTCCGTACATTTTGTACATGATCGTGGTATCGGCAGAGCTTTCGGATAAAAGTTACCCCGGGGATAACAGGCTTATAGCGCCCAATAGTTCACATAGACGGCGCTGTTTGGCACCTCGATGTCGGCTCATCTCATCCTGGGGCTGGAGCAGGTCCCAAGGGTCCGGCTGTTCGCCGGTTAAAGAGGTACGTGAGCTGGGTTCAGAACGTCGTGAGACAGTTCGGTTTATATCCGCTGTGGACGCAAGGAAATTTGAGGGAATTTGCCCCTAGTACGAGAGGACCGGGGTGAACGCACCGCTGGTGTACCAGTTGTCGTACCAACGGCATTGCTGGGTAGCTATGTGCGGAGCAGATAAGCGCTGAAAGCATATTAAGCGCGAAACTGATCCCAAGATTAGATTTCCCTATGAGGACACAAATAGACGATTTGTTTGATAGGCGCAAGGTGGAAGTGCAGTAATGTATGGAGCCGAAGCGTACTAATAGTCCCATCGACTTTTTATGTTCTCTCATTCATACGGCTAGTACGTATTGGGTGAGAGGAATGCATATTGACTAGTTATTGGTGTTTATCACTATGATAACTGCCCGTTTGTTTAAACGCTTTTACATCGATTACTTTTGATACCGTGCAACCGATATGGACATCGATTGTGCCGACCATTGTGGGTCGGTGTAATCGGTGCCCATGGCGCGAGGGAAACACCTGTTCCCATGCCGAACACAGCAGTTAAGCCTCGCAGCGGTTACAATACTTGGGATATCAAGCCCTGGGAAAATAGCACGGTGCCGAATTATAAAAAGACCATCCGAATAGGATGGTCTTTTTCTTTCTTCGTATTTTTACGCAAACAAACTGGCCATACTTCTTAAAACATGCTAAAGTGCTCACCCTTACTATTGACATTAGCATCATGCCGTGTTAAAATATATATAATTTCGTGAGGAAGATGAGAGGGTTTCGCCATTTCTGGCGGGACTTTTTTATTGGAGACGAAAGCAGTAACTAAAGGAGACGTATCCTATGGCAGGTACAAAAGTAGGTGGTAAAGCTGCTGCTTCTACCAACAAGAGCAAATACGGTGCCGATTTTTATGCAAAGATTGGCGCTATGGGTGGTAAGAAAGGCCGCACAGGTGGTTTTTACGCTAACCGCGAGCTAGCACGTGCTGCTGGCGCAAAAGGTGGCCGCATCTCACGCCGCACCAAAAAGACTGAGTCTACGGCTGACCTGACTGTTGAGCGCAGCCAGGACGAATTTCAGCTTGCTGCTTAATAGGTAGTAACTACAGCTATAGAAAAGCTCCGCGTAAGCGGAGTTTTTCTATTTTGAGCGCCTATAGGGCCTGCAGAATCTTGATTTGGTAACAACCCATGTACTTTTACAGTTCAGGCAAGAATATTGCTCAGGTGTCTTCTGAACGCCTTGTACACGGCAAGACGGGCAAGTACTCCGCTTAAAAAGCCAGTCACGATATGAATCAAGACAGTCTTCAATGAACTCCTCGTCAATTTTAATGTTATATGTGACTGCAATCGCTGCTGCTTTTTGCCATGCAGCAACCTCTTTTTTAAGCAATTCTATGTCTGTTGCGTAAGTAGTATGCCCAAGGAGGGCGTGGCCAACTTCATGCAAAAGGCTCCAGCCGTCTTCTTCTTTGCTGAGGCTTGCGTAGCTTACCTGGTTCTTGCGATGTGACCAAGAGAATTGACTACTGTGTACGAAGCGTATATCTGGATTATTTGACTGTAGGTGTTGTATGAGATTTGTCATGGGCGTTTCTTTTTGCCAGGTAGTAACAACCGTAGATGACGGCTTCGTTTGCACGCTTTGCTTGCCGAAGGGGTGGTACGGGGGTGAGTGGTGTGTCGTAGTGTTTAAGTTCTTCTTCCAGGTATGGCTTAAAACGTTCAAAGTATTGGCCGACGCCACCACCAAAAACGATGACCTCCGGCTGCAGAATGGCTACGAGATCGATAACGCCTGCAGAGATACTCCTGGCTATAAGGCGCCAGGTTTTAACGTCGTGGATGTCTTGGGCGCGCTTGCCAAAGCGGCGGACGATTGCGCTGCCCGACGCAAATCGCTCCCACCGCTGTCGTTTGCCGTTGTGTTCAAGGATAATATGGCCGCCCTCTGTGTCTGCAAAATCAGGATCAATTTCTTGGCCAATGACGAGTCCGGCACCAATGCCGGTGCTAATCGTAAGGTACAAGACCTTGTCGTACCTATTTTTTAGTTCAACTGCCTCAGAAAGACCTGCAAGGTTTGCATCGTTTTCTACAACAACAGGACACTCCAATATTGCGGCTACATCTTTTTGGATTGGAACATTTGTCCAGGGCAGATTCCCGAACGCTATTCCTATCCCGCTGTCGCGGTTAACCCGACCGGGCACTGCAACACAAGCACTAGTGAAGGATTGTGTAGATAATTTTGCAACAGTTTTTGCCAACTCAACAATGAATTGTTTATAGTTTTGCGGAGTAAGGAATTTGTGCTGTTCTTGAATAGCGCCCACGCTATCAAACGTTGCGACAAGAGTCTTGGTACCGCCGATATCAATTGCTACATACATAGTTAATTTTATTGTAGCATGCAGTGTGCTGCTATATTTGCCTTAACTTTGACCCAGAGAGGTAAAACAGGTATAATGTGTGTAATCTTGCGCTCATCTTACAGGATGGGTGTATGGAAATATATCAGAAGGAGGCATGTAAAACATGTCAAAAAATACTACAATAACAATGGATGAGCTTTTGGCTGCCAGCGACATCAAGCACCTTGAGAGCGGTGAAGTTGTCGAGGGTGTTGTTAGCTCCGTAAAGAAGCACGAAGTGTGGATCGACCTTGGCGCCAAAGGTGTCGGTGTTGTCATGCGCCGCGAAATTGGCCATGGTCAGCAGCTCGAGCTTGGTCAGCAGGTAACAGTGAGCGTTATCGACCCAGAGCTCGAAGAAGGTTACGCACTTCTTAGCATGAAGCGTGCTGCTAAAGATCGCGGTTGGGATGAGCTCAAGCGTGTATTTGAGGCACAGGAAATCATCGAAGTTTCTCCATATGACGCCAACCGTGGCGGTCTGTTGGTTGAACTCGAGGGTATCCGCGGCTTCTTGCCAGTTTCTCAGTTGGCGGCCGGCCACTACCCACGGGTATCCGGTGCTGACAAGGATGAGATTCTACAGAAACTGAATGCATTAGTCGGCAAGCCAATCCGTGTGCGTGTTCTTGATGTTAGCCGCAAGGACAACAAGCTGATCTTCTCTGAAAAAGAAGCAGTCAAGGACGACATGCAGGCTCGCTTCGCAACTCTTAAGGTTGGCGACGAAGTTGAAGGTGTTATCACCGGCGTTATCGACTTCGGTGCATTTGTAAATGTCGACGGTATTGAAGGCCTGATCCACATTTCTGAGATCTCTTGGGAACGTGTTGAAGACCCGCGCAAGTACGTCAAGGTTGGCGACACTGTTAAGGCAAAAATTATTGCTATCGACAAAGACCGCCTCAGCCTCAGCCTAAAGCAAATGTCGGAAGACCCATGGTTGCAAGAAGTAAAAGCTTTCAGCCGCGGTGACATCGTTGAAGGCAAAATTACTCGTATTACTCCTTTCGGCGCGTTTGTGCAGCTTAGCCCTAGTGTTGAAGCACTTGTACACGTTTCAGAAATGAGTGATGACGAAACAGTTGACCCACAACAGATCTTCCAGCTTAATGAAAAGAAGCAGTTTAAGGTGCTCGACATCGACACCGAGAACCGCAAAATTGCATTGAGCCTTAAGAGCGCTAAATAGTAGCTCGTAACAGTATTATGACGCCGTTTACGGCAGAAAGGAGTGCCTTCTCATGGCTCGGACTATTGAAATTGAAGACATGATAACCGTAGGCACACTTGCCGAAAAGCTGAGCTTGCCAGTGACTAAACTCATTGGTGAACTGATGAAGAACGGCGTCATGGCTACCGTTAATGAGCGTATCGACTTTGATACGGCACAGATTATCGTAGAGGAATTAGGATTGGACGTAGAACTTTCGAAGAAAGTTGTCGCCCAAGTCGCTCCGACGCGCCAAAAACGCCAGCACAGTGATGATGCTGCTACGCGACCTCCTGTAGTGGCTGTAATGGGCCACGTTGACCATGGTAAGACAAGCTTGCTGGATGCTATTCGTGGTGCTCAGGTGGTGAAGGGTGAAGCTGGGGGTATTACACAGCATATTTCTGCTTACCAGATTCAGCATAATGACCGTGCGATCACTTTCCTTGATACGCCAGGTCATGAAGCATTTGCTGCTATCCGCGAGCATGGTGCCCATTTGACCGATATTGCAATCATTGTTGTGGCTGCTGACGATGGCATTAAGCCCCAAACACTTGAGGCTATTCGTTTTGCCCGCAAAGCTGCGGTTAAGATTGTTATAGCAATCAATAAAATTGACAAAGAAGGTGCAGACCCCAACCGCATCAAGCAACAACTTGCTGAACAAGATTTGTTACCGGAAGAGTGGGGCGGCGACACTGTAATTGTCGAAGTCTCTGCTAAGACCAAGCAGGGTATCGATGCACTGCTTGATATGATCTTGCTAGTAAGTGATGTCGAAGACCTCCGCGCCGATACTACCGGTGTTGCGACTGGCTTGATTATCGAAGCCCATATGGAGCAGGGCAAAGGCCCTATTGCAAATGCCCTGATTGAACAAGGGACAGTAAAAGTTGGTGACTTTGTTGTTGCAGGGGCAACATACGCTAAAATTCGTACTCTACAAGGTACGGATGGATCCCCTCTGAAGGAGGCGACGCCATCTACCCCTGTTGTAATGACTGGCTTTAAAACATTGCCAGAATTTGGCGATGAATTCAATGTTGTTAAAAATGAAAAGGAAGCCCGCTCCCAGGCTGAGAAGGCAGCTATCCAGCGCCAGTCTGCTTCTGGGCGGAGCGACATGAACAGCAGCGAGCTGATCCGCATGATCAATCGCAACAACCAAGTCCAAAACCTGAATATTATTATTCGTGCCGACGTACAAGGCTCCTTGACGTCTGTAATTGATAGCCTTAAAGCATTAGATACTGATGAAGTTGCTGTGCACATTGTAAGTTCTGGCGTCGGTGCTGTTACCGAAAACGATTTGCACTTGGCAGTTACAAGTGGCGCTATCATCTATGGCTTTAACGTAACCGTTCCTGCAAACATCAAGCGCCTGGCAAGTCGCGATAAAATCTCAATTCGCTTGTACCGCATCATTTATGAACTTATTGATGATGTACGTGACGGCTTGAGTGAGCTTCTTGCCCCCGAGATTGTTGAGTCTGATATGGGCCGACTTGTTGTCAGGGGCGTCTTCAAGACGACCAAGACAGAGGTCATCTGTGGTGGTGAAGTTACAAAAGGCAAGCTTGTTTCTCCAGCACTTGCTCGTATTATGCGTGACGGCAAACAGCTTGCTGAGGTTGAAATTACTGGCCTTAAGCGTGGCCCGCAGGAGGCAAAAGAGGTGTTCGAGGGCGAAATGTGCGGCCTAAGCTTTAAGTCTACCTCAAAAGTCGAAGTGCAAGAGGGCGACCATATCGAACTCTTTACTCGCGAAACTATTAGCCGATCCCTATAAAATACTCGCCACGAAAAATATGAACGTGGTACCATATAATTGCTATAAGGAGTTTGCATGATTAAGCTTGATGATAATTTACTTACAGAACTTGGTCTTCAGACACTGCCACCTGAAGAAAAAAGGGCCTTGCTCAAACAAATCTATGAAACACTCGAGATGCGTGTAGGTACGACGCTTGCCCGTCAGATGACCGATGCGCAGCTTGACGAATTCGAAGGTTTTATTACCCGCAACGATGAACAAGGTGCGTTGCATTGGCTTGAGACTAATTTCCCTAACTACAAAGATGTGGTGTCACAGGAGTTCGAAGTGCTAAAGAATGAGGTTCGCCAAGCCTCCCCTCAGATTCTTGCATCAGCCCAAGCCCATCACCAGCAATACGCACAAATGCCACAGCAAACTCCTCCTCAGGCATACCAGCAGCCACAATATGCTGACCCTTATGCTCAGCCGGCACCAGGCGTGGCGCAGCAGCCCACATACCAGCAATACGCAACTCCTGCGCCCCAACAGCAGCAGCCAGGTGCTCCTATGCAGCAGCCTCAGCAATATGGCCCTACGCCATATAGCCAGCCACCCCAACAAAACCCTGTCGACCAAACTGACTTTGAACAAGCAGCTTAAATTCTTAGATTATAGTCTACAAGAGGTGATGATGACCGGCCAGAAATGCTTGGCCGGTCATTTCTTTTTTGCCAGCTGGCTTTAACTCGTCGATAACCAGCGCATCATCGCCACAGAAAGCCACGAGCTCTTTTTTAAAGACGTCAAACGTGCCTGCTGGACCATCGAGTGGCACAACATGGGCCTTTGTTATGATAACTTCCTTGCCGCCAATTTCGGTGCGGCTTTTTGGCCATTCTATGAAGGCTCGAATTTCACGCTCGATATCAACAGCTCTTTTCCGCCAGTTAATGATGCCATCTTCTTTGGTGAGCTTTCGTGAATATGTTGGTTCTATTTTGTCGGTCTGGGGTTGTGGCGCAATAGAACCTTTGACGTACTCTGGCACGATGGCGCACAGTAGTTCGTAGCTAAGTTCGACAAGCGCGTCGGTAAGTTCTGGAGTTGTAATTTCATCGGAAAGGTCATAGACGCCGTACCCGAGGAGGGGCCCTTCATCCATGCCTTGTACGAGCATCATGAGGCTAACCCCAGTAATATTCTGACCACTTAAAATCGAAAAGGTGATGGGGTCTGCACCACGCCATTCTGGCAGGAGCGAGAAGTGACTATTAATAATGCCCAAAGGGAAGTAGTCGATAGCTTTTTGAGACACAATAATACCAAAATCAATCAGGATGGCGACAGTGCTCTTAAATGGCCGATTTTCGATGAGCTCATCGAGTGTACGTTTGTTGGTAACGGTGTAGACGGGAATGCCTAGGCTATCAGCGACGCGGATAACAGGCACATCACCCTTGTGATGTGCGGGCCGTGGCTTGGTGACGACTGCCTCTATAGTAAAGGCTTTTGCGATCAGTTCAAGGCTGGCCGCTGCTACTGGACCGCTACCAAAGAATACGATTGGCGAGGACATCTTTTTCATAGTCTAACTCCTCTAGCTGGCCATCTTTCTGCAGGCGGAAGAAGGCTTTAGGGCTGTCTTTTATGTGGTCAATAAAGAGTATGCCGTTTGTGTGGTCTATCTCGTGCTGAAAAATACGCGCTAAGAACCCTTCGGCGGTAACACGGAATTCACGGCCATCTTCGTCAAGTGCTTTGATCCGCACTTTTGTGTGGCGGGGAACCTTTCCGTACACGTCTGGGACACTTAGGCATCCTTCGTAATCTTCTTCGACAGTGCCTTCGTATTTTGTAATGACAGGATTAATGAAAACACTGAATGTATGGTCGTCTTTGTTGTCGAAGTCATTACGGATTACAACAATACGGTAGAGCTTGTCTACTTGGATGGCTGCAAGTGCAACCCCGACTTCATGTTCTCGGCTCTCTTCCCAATCGATGGTTGCAGACTTCATGCCCGCAATGAGCTTTTTGATGGAATCGTCAACAATGCCTACTTTTTGAGACCGTTGGCGTAAGTGAGGGTTAGGCAGGGAGATGATATCGTCTTTGGTCATTGCTTGACAGTATACCGTATCTGTAACGCTGATTACAACAGATTCGTCGGATCAATATCATGGTGCCAGTTCGCTGGGAGCTGCTGGATAACTTTTAATAACTCGCTGCGCTGTTTTGCCTTAACAATAAGCTGCCACTGGTAGCCAGATTGTGACTTTTCGTGGAATGAAGGGGCTGGCCCCTCTACGACAATGCGCAATCCAACTTTTCGTAGTTCGTCTGCAAGGTTTCGAGCTGCTTTTTCGGCACCTTGCTGAGTTGCTCGTTTACACCATAGCTTTAGGAGGTAACAATAGGGCGGAAATAGGAATTTTCGACGCTCCTGTAATTCATTGTTGTAAAAAGAATTCCAATCCTTCGCCAATACAGCCTTTAGAACTGGGCTATCGGGGTTATACGTTTGAATAATTGCCTTGCTACTTCGGTGTCCACGGCCTACTCTGCCAATTACCTGGCTGAGTAGCTGATAGGTCCGCTCTTGTGAGCTGAAGTCTGGCACAAACAAGCTTGTATCGGCAACAATAACTCCCACAAGGCCAAGCTTGGGCAGGTCGAGTCCTTTGGCCAGTGTTTGCGTACCAACAAGGATATCAACAGAGCCATCTTTTACAGCTTGGTAATGACGTTCTATTCGCTCGTCTTTTTTGTTATCTGTGTCAAACCGCTGTACAGTCGCTTCGGGAAAAAGCCGTGCTGCTTCGTGGGCTATTGCTTTCGTGCCAATACTTCTAAAAACGACGTCGGTATGTTTGCATTCAGGGCATGAGGTAGGGGGGCGGCCGCTAAAGTCGCAGCTGTGGCAGCGCATGCTGTGCAGGTCGCTATGATATACCAATGGTACGTCACAGTGGGGACATAGCGCTTGCCACCCGCAGTTCTCACACATAATAACCCGTGCAGTTCCCCGGCGGTTTAAAAAGAGCAGTACTTGTTCCTTTTTTGACAAACTTACCTTTATAGCCGCGATAAGGTCGTCGGAAAAATGTGACTTTTTGACAAACTTACTTCTATCGCGGAGATCAATGACGCTTACGTCGTGGGCATTATTGCTATTGATTGCTGTTTGGGTCATGCGGATGATCGGCAGTGATTTTTGCTGCGCAATAAAATAGTCTGTTACAAGCGGTGTGGCAGAGCCAATTATGAGGGGTATATCCAGGAGCGAGGCGAGCTTGCTGGCCACATATGTTGTGTGATAGTACGGGCTCTGATCTTGTTTGTACGCTGCTTCATGTGCCTCGTCTATCACAATGAGCCCAAGGCGGGCAATTGGCGTAAACAGGGCTGAACGCGGCCCAATAACGATAACGGGATCAGTTTCTTGTAGGATAGTTGCCCATAGCTTACGCCTGACACTTTCTGAAAGCTGGGAATGGACAACAATAACTCTTTCTCCAAATAATGCCGTGAATTGTGCAGCTAGTTGTGATGTGAGGCCTATTTCTGGCGTTAATACTAAGCTTGATTTGCCTTGCTTGAATTGTCTGAGTGCTAATTCTAGGTACAACCTTGTCTTTCCAGTGCCTGTATCACCGTGGATAAGGTGCATACCCGTATTTTTGATTTGGGTTATGGCATGCTCCTGGTCATTTGTGAGTGGTGGTAGTTCGAGCGAAGCCTCTCTATAAGGTAGTAGTGACTTGATTGCTCTTTTGGGCAGTTCTTTTGGGAGGAGTTGCTGTACTATGCTTCCCAATGGCGCTGGATAAAATGAGCGCATCCATTCTAATAAAGACATTAGAGCGAGTGGTATGGGGGCAGTACTAAGTACTTCGACAACCGGTTTAGTAGTGAAGGGTGGTTTTTTTACAACCTTTGTTACAACGCCCAAGACTTGTTTGTTGCGCAGCGGAACATAGGCGAGCGCCCCTGTTTGTAAGGGTACCTCAGAGCTGTATGTCAGAGCCTCTGTGCCATGGTAGCTGGCGTCGGCAACTAAAATTTCCACATAATGCATGGTTGCATTATAGAGTTTCATTAGTTTAAAATATATAGTTGTAAAAGTTGAAATGACCGACCCTGTTCTATATACTGAATATTAGGTTACGTTGTTCTAATAACAATAGAAGATTTATGTTAGATGTATTTATAACTTCCAGAGTCCGTCGCAAGATTATCGTAATCTATGCGAAATACCCAGACTTCAAGACACATGTCCGAGGTCTTGCAAAGCTAATTAAAGAGGACGCTGGAAATATCCAGCGTGAGCTGAAGCGCCTAGAAAAAGTGGGTTTTTTGATATCCGAAAAACAGGGTAACACCAAAATCTACCACACAAACAAACAGTTCCCGATCTTTAAAGAGCTGCAGAGCATTGTGCTTAAGAGCCAGCGGGCAACACAGAAAAAGCAAGTCGTTTAATAAATTTCATCTGATACTTGCAAAAACATCTCTGTTAGGATAGAATAAGAAACGAAATGATACAGGTTACACGTAAAGACTCAAAAGAATCACTGGAGAACTTGCTTCGCCGTTTCAACCGAAAGGTACAGCAAGCTGGTGTTATTGCCGTTGTCAAACAAGCTCAGTATTTCGAGAAGCCTATTAGCAAGCGTGAACGTCGTGCGAAAGCAATTATCCGTTCCCAACGCAAAGCTTTGAAGCTCAAGAAAATTAAGCTTGGCCAACGATAGTAGATTATGATTAAACAGCAACTAGAGCAGGATCTAAAGACTGCTTTGCTAGCTGGCGACAAGGACCGCGTAACAACGTTGCGCGGTCTTAAAAGTGCTATTCTTTATGCAGAAGTTGCAAAAGGCGCACGGGATACCGGCTTAGCTGAGGAAGAAATTCTTACGCTTTTCGCTAAAGAAGTGAAGAAGCGCCAGGAAAGTGCCGATCTCTATGTGAAGGGCGGCAATCAAGAGAGTGCTGACCATGAGTTAGAAGAAAAGAAAATCATTGAAGGCTACCTTCCTAAGCAGCTTTCGGATAATGAGCTTCGTGAGATTGTGGAAGGCGCGGTTGCGTCTTTAGATGATGTTTCTCCGCAAGCAATGGGCAGAATAATCGGTCTTGTAAAACAGAAAACAGAAGGTCGTGCTGATGGCGCACGTATAGCACAATTTGTGAAAGAAAGGCTTACATCTTAAAATGATCATCCTCACGGGCGTCGCAGGCGCCGGCAAGAGTATGCAGGGTAAAATTTTAGCTGACGAACACGGATACGCGTGGATATCGACGGGTGAGATTTTGCGAGTGCTTGTAACAGGAAAACGTCGTCAAGAAATGCTGCAAGGAAAGTTGCTGAGCGACGAAGAAATGATTGCTATTCTCGACAAGGTTTTTGAGCTTATTGATCCAACACAGGAATTTGTCCTTGACGGTTTTCCACGGACTATCCCTCAGGCCGATTGGCTGCTCGACCAAATCCATCAAGGCCGGTTTGCCCTGACTGCAGTTGTTAACTTGGCAGCCTCAGAAGACGTTGTTAAGGAGCGTCTTATCTCACGTGGCCGCCAGGACGACACTGACGAAGCTATTGCAGAGCGTTTTCGCGAATACCGGGCAGTAACGTTGCCTATTCTTGAGCACTTTAAGCAAGAAAGTGTTGCAGTGTGCGATATTGATGCATCAAAAACACCGCGCGAAGTGCATGATGATATACTGAAGTGTATCGACGGTTAGCCATACGTCCAGAACAGGAAACACACATGACAATTAAGAAGCCCAACGAGATTGAAGCGATGCGCGACGGTGGTCGTATGTTGGCTTTGGTTTTGCAAAAAATGCGGCAAACCGCAGAGGCAGGTATGACTCCTAAAGATATGTCTGCAATTGCTCAAAAAGAGCTGCGGGCACTTGGGGGTGAGCCAGCGTTCCTTGGCTTCTTTGGCTACCCTGATGTTATTTGTATATCAGTAAACAACCAAGTACAGCACAGTATTCCTACGGACATCCCTTTTAAGAATGGAGATGTTGTAAATTTTGATTTTGGCGTCCGATATAAGGGTATGATCACCGATGGTGGCATAACAGTTGCTATTGGAAATATAACAACACCTGATACTAAACGACTGCTCGAGGGTACCGAACGAGCGCTTCGCGACGCTATAAATGTTGTAAGAGATGGCATTAAAGTGGGCGATATTTCAGCAACTATTGAAGCGACGCTGAAGCGGTACCGTTTGGGTATCGTGCAAGAGCTGGTAGGGCATGGCGTGGGCTACGATCTGCATGAAGACCCGGAAATTCCAAACTACGGCCGAGCTGGCAAGGGCCCAGTCCTAAAGGCAGGTATGACTATTGCCATAGAGCCGATTACAACCCTGGGCAACCCTGCTATCGTTGAGGCCCATGATGGATGGACGCTTTTCACGAAAGACCATAGCTGGGCTGCGCAATTTGAACACACGCTGCTTGTAACGCACGATGGTGCCGAAATTTTAACTTCTTTGTAAACAAAACTTGCTCTAAGCCAAGTATAAGCGCTATACTGCCTTCATATGCGCGATTCCGCCTCTTCAACATATGTCGGCCTCGATATTGGCACTAGCACTGTTCGCTGTGTCGTTGGTATGGTCGATCCAAATAACCCAGGCAAAATTTCTGTACTCGGCTACGGTAGTGCGGCAAATGTCGGCATGCGAAAAGGTGTGGTCGTACACATTGACGATGCTGCAGAAGCAATTGTTCAGGCTGTAACAGAGGCAGAGCGATTGTCCGGGATGCGTATTAATGGCGCAACTGTGAACGTTAACGGCGCTCATGTAAGCGGCATTAACTCCAAAGGAGTTATTGCTATCAGTGCTGCTAACCGCGAGATTACTCCAGAGGACAGATATCGCGTAGAAGAGGCTGCGACTATTGTTAAGTTGCCGCCCAATCGTGAAATTATTCAGGTTTTTGCAAAAAATTACCGACTTGATGGCCAAGACAACATTAAAGACCCAGTGGGTATGCACGGCGTACGGCTGGAGGTGGATACGCATATTGTTTCGGCGGCGTCGCCTAACTTGCGAAACCTTGACATGGCACTTGAGAAAGCCCAAGTAGCACCTCATAACCATACGCTCTCGAGCCTGGCATCGGCGGAGGCTGTGCTGACGCGCCAGCAAAAAGAAGCTGGTACAGTGTTGGTAGATATTGGAGCAGGCACGACAAATATTGTTGTCCTTGAGGATGGTGAGGTCCAACATGTCGCAGTACTGCCAATAGGCGGCCTGCATATTACAAATGACTTAGCAATTGGTCTGAAGACTGACTTAGATGTTGCAGAAGCAGTTAAGGTGCGTCATGCGACCCTGAAGCAGGCATCCGCATCCCAACGCGTCAAAGTCCGGGTTAACGACCAAGACCACATCTTTCAAACAGAAGAAATTGCGATGATTACCGAGGCTCGTGTAGAGGAGCTTTTTGAATATGTAAACAAGGAGCTATCACGTATTCACCGGGCACATAAGTTGCCAGGTGGTGTGGTCCTTGTTGGCGGCACTTCTAAGTTACCTGGAATTGCCGAGTTTGCTAAGGAGAAAATGCAGCTAGCGGCCCGGATTGGATCAGTGCATTCTGTGAGCGGCCTTGTTGACAGTGTTGCAGATCCTTCGTTCGCTGCTGCAACTGGTCTGATGTTGTTGGATATGCTTTTGCTTCCTGAGTCTAACAGTAGTACCCAGGACTCTACAGGTACGCGAGCACTAAATTTTGTTGATAATCTATGGCAACGTTTTAAGCGTTGATATATTGCATAAAAAGGCGTGTTGCCCTGAAAAAGGGTGTACAAGTTTGTTGAACTACATTGCGCCATGGGCTATACTGCCTTGTATACAAGAAGAAAAGAGAGGGTAATTAAAGAACCATGCCTCAAGTTGAACCAGCCATCGAAACCATTGCTAAGATTAAAGTTGTCGGAGTCGGTGGGGCAGGTGGAGCAGCAATTAACCGAATGGTGGATGCAGGCGTCGAAGGCGTTGAATTCATCGCTATTAATACTGACGCACAAGCACTTTTCCACTCAAAAGCATCTACGAAGATCCACATTGGCAAGGATGCTACTCGCGGACTTGGCGCTGGCGCCGACCCATCTGTTGGTCAACTAGCTGCTGAAGAGTCGGGTGAAGAGATTAAGAAGGCTATTGAAGGCGCTGACATGGTCTTTGTGACCCTTGGCGCCGGTGGTGGAACGGGTAGCGGTGCAGGCCACGTCGTTGCGCGTATCGCAAAAGAGTTGAATATTTTAGTTGTTGGTTTTGCTACGAAACCTTTTGCCTTTGAAGGTGAGAAGCGACGTCGTAATGCGGAGTCTGCTATCGACAATCTTCGTAGCGCAGTCGATACTCTTATTACTATTCCTAACGATCGCTTACTACAAACGATTGACCGCCAAACACCTCTTATAGAGGCGTTTAAAGTAGCGGATGATGTACTTCGCCAGGGTGTGCAGGGTATTTCTGATTTGATCACTGTCCACGGTTTAATTAACTTGGACTTTGCAGACGTTAAGGCAGTTATGCTGAACGCGGGTTCGGCTTTGATGGGCATTGGGCGTGCCAGTGGTGAAAACCGTGCAGTTGTTGCTGCACAGCAGGCCATTGACTCTCCGCTACTTGAAGTCTCTATTGATGGCGCTCGTGGCATTCTATTCAATGTTATCGGCGGCAATGATCTGTCGATGCACGAAATTAATGCCGCCGCCGAGGCGATTACAAGCGCTGCTGACCCAGACGCGAATATTATTTTTGGTGCTACTATTGATGACAAGCTTTCTGGTGAAATCATTATTACAGTTGTTGCAACAGGTTTTGACGCTGCATATTTTGGCAATCGTCGTAGTGCTGAAGAGATTGCTGCAGCCCCAACGACAGTTAGCCCGGAATTGTTAGACCAGCCAGCGGTGCACCAGCACCACGACGAGCCTTCCGCGTCTTCGACTCCGAAGCAATCTTCCGACCCTGACTTAACTGGTGTGGACATGTCTTTGGACGACACCAACCCAGTAACTGATTTTAAATCAGATGCAACAATGCCTAACATTTGGACTATAGACGATCACCAAGATGACGCTACGGCTGATGAGCCAACTGATAAGCCTATTGTTCAACAGGATGACGAGGAACTCGAAAAGCCCTCTTTCTTGCGACGTCTGACACAACGTCATCGTGAAAATAACGACAATGACAACTTCCCTGTTTAGGGCATTATTAACAGGGGTCGGCGTACTAAATAATACAACCTATTTATAGTTGCCAAAACGCTATAAGTAGAGCTATGATTAATACCACAACCACTATATGTGGTGATGGTACATTGAAATTAATAAGTATGAGGAGTGTCAGGTGAAGTGCATTCAGTGCCAACATGCCGACACAAAAGTAATAGAATCACGCGATGCAGCGGACGGAGAGGCTATCCGGCGGCGCAGGGCATGCCCGGAGTGTGAGTATCGCTTTACGACGTACGAGCGCATAGAGCGCCCGCAACTTATTGTTGTTAAGAATGGCGGCGTCCGAGAGCTGTTTAGCCGTGAAAAGTTACTTTCTGGCCTGTATAGGGCTTGTGAAAAAACGCCCGTTACCAACATGCAGCTAGAGCGGCTTGTATCGGATATCGAACATACGCTTTATGCCTGTGGCGACGCCGAAGTATCGTCTACCAAAATTGGCGAGATGATAATGGACCGTTTAGCGCTTTTGAATGAGGTTGCGTACGTGCGTTTTGCAAGTGTCTATCGCAGATTTAAAGATATCGCTGGCTTTGAAAAAGAGCTGTCGCATATCCGTGAACGGAACAACGATCTGGCAGAAGTGTAAGCACGCTGCCGGTTCCTCAGGTTTTTTGAAAGCGAAACTCCTGAGGAGCTGGCAGCACATGAGCGGTGCTTGCGAACTCTAAACAAACAATCAATAAACATAATGGGGGTGTCTGGTGCGCTTTAGGGCGTGCCGGGGCCTAATGAGGGTACTTATGGGACAAACAACCACTTTGGGACGCGGGAGATTGTTCACGCAGCCAAAAAGTAAAGCGTATGACCAACTACGCTGGGTTAAACAAGATTCTATTATTGTGAATCCTGCCAGCAAGACGCCTGTTTTCGAACAGCGGGGCGTAGAATTTCCGGAAGGATGGTCGCTGAATGCCATTAACATCGTGGCGCAAAAATATTTTACGGGTACGCCAGGCACGGCAGATCGTGAAGCTTCGCTGCGCACACTGATCAACCGTGTTGTAGATACGGTAGTGCGACAGGGTATACAGGAAAAGTATTTTGAGTCAGAGGCAGAGGCTGAAGACTACCGTGAAGAACTGAAATACGTTCTTGCGACACAACGTGCTGCTTTTAACTCCCCAGTTTGGTTTAATATCGGTGCTGCTGACCGCGCTCAACAAGCAAGTGCCTGCTTTATCTTGAAGGTTGAAGACACTATGGAGTCAATCTTGAACTGGTACAGCGAAGAGGGACGTATCTTTAAGGGTGGTTCAGGTGCTGGTTTGAATATTAGCGCAATCCGTTCTTCGGCTGAACCGCTTGGCAAGAGTGCGGGGCGTGCATCTGGCCCAATTAGCTTTATGCGTGGCGCTGACTCTGTTGCTGGTGCCATTAAGAGTGGTGGTAAAACCCGCCGTGCAGCAAAGATGGTGATCTTGAACGCCGACCATCCAGATGTATTTGAGTTCATTGACGTCAAAAAGCGCGAAGAAGACAAAATCCGTGCACTTCGTGACGCTGGTTTTGACATGAGCTTAGACGGCAAGGATATTGTGTCGGTGCAGTACCAGAACGCCAACAACTCAGTGCGTGTGACCGATGCTTTCATGAAGGCAGTTGAACGGGATGGCGACTGGGACCTAAAGGCTGTCCGGGGCGGCAATACAATTAAAACTGTTAAGGCCCGCGACTTGTTCCGTAAGATTTCTGAAGCCGCATGGGCATGCGCTGACCCTGGTATGCAGTTTGATACGACTATCAACCACTGGCATACCACACCAAATGCAGGCCGCATTAATGGCAGCAACCCATGCTCCGAGTACATGCACCTCGACAATTCAGCATGTAACCTAGCTTCTATTAACCTCCTAAAATACCTTCGGGAAGATAACACGTTCGACATCGAGGCCTTTAAGCACACAATTGAACTGATCTTTACTGCCCAGGAAATTTTGGTAGGCTATAGTGCGTACCCAACAGAGGGTATTACAAAGAATGCTAAGGCTTATCGTGAGCTTGGCCTTGGCTACGCGAACCTAGGTGCTATGCTGATGGCCCAGGGCTTACCATATGACTCAGACGAAGGCCGCGCCCAGGCTGCTGCAATTACTGCGCTGATGACCGGCCATGCTTATGCCGTAAGCGCTAAGGTGGCAAACCGTGTGGGGCCATTTGCTGGATTCCACAAAGACCGCAAAGGTATGCTAAAGGTCCTTCGCCAACATCGTGCGGAAGTTTCCAAGATTAACGCTGGCCTGGTATCGGAAGAGTTATTGAGTGCTGCTGCAACTGCTTGGGACGAAGCTGTTGAGCTTGGCGAAATGTACGGCGTACGGAACTCTCAGGCGAGTGTTTTGGCTCCAACCGGAACAATTGGCTTGATGATGGACTGTGACACTACTGGCATTGAGCCCGACTTTAGCCTTGTGAAGCACAAGAACCTGGTGGGTGGTGGCTCGATGGCTATCGTTAACCAAACGGTACCACGCGCGCTAAAGACGCTTGGCTATGGCCCCAGCCAGATCGAAGAAATCGTTTCATATATCCATGACAGCGGCTCTATTGCGGGTGCCCCATACATAAAGCCACAGCATGCTGCAGTGTTCGCATGTGCAGTTGGCGAAAACGCTATTCACTACCTTGGCCACGTTAAGATGATGGCGGCTGTACAGCCGTTTATCTCTGGTGCAATTAGTAAGACTGTGAACATGCCAGAGGAATCAACGGTTGAAGACGTTGAGCAACTCCACATCGACGCATGGAAGATGGGCATCAAGGCGATCGCAATCTACCGCGACAACTGTAAAGTTGCACAGCCGCTTTCTGGCAAGAAGAAAGAGGTTAAAGAAGCAGCTCCCATCACTGAAGCTGTAGCCCCTACGGTAGCTCCTGCACCAGCAGCTGTTATCGAGTATCCAGCCCAAGCTCAGGCCGACAAAATTGTTGTTAAGGGGGCTGTGCGCCGCTTGCTTCCTCGCCGCCGGACAAGTAAGACCTACAAGTTCCGTATTGCTGACTTGGCTGGATTCTTCACTGTCAGTGAGTACGAGGATGGCACCCCTGGAGAACTCTTTATTCGCGTTTCAAAGCAGGGGTCAACACTCTCTGGGCTAATGGATTCGTTTGCGATATCTGTAAGTCACGGCTTGCAGTACGGTGTGCCATTGAAGAGCTATGTTCGCACCCTTATGAGCAGTAGTTTTGCGCCAGCAGGTATTACTGACGACCCAGATATCCGGACTGCAACGTCTATTACGGACTACATCTTCCGTCGCTTAGCTTTGGATTATTTGTCGTTTGATGACCGCCTAGAGCTTGGTTTGGCGTCATTCGACGAAATGCCCGATGATCAGCAGACAATGTTCCTTACTGATGACCAATCATTGGTTGGCCAGCAAGTACAGGAGCAGCACCCAGAGCCTGCTGCCGAAGCAATCTTCTTTTCCGAAGTTGCTGCAGCACCGGCTACACGGGAATCTATGAAGGCTCCAAAGGCCGACAGCACTGCGCCACTGTGTTACAACTGTGGTAACCAGACGCAGCGTGCAGGCAGCTGTTACGTTTGTTCGAGCTGTGGTTCGACAACTGGTTGTAGCTAGTCGCTTGCTATAACCTAAAACACAACAACCGTCCACCTAAGGCGGTTGTTGTGTTTTTATGTAGAGATATGCTATTATCTTTCTGTGAAAGTGCTTGTGCTTTACCAGCCGAATTCTGATCATGCGCGGGATGTGGAAACATTCGTTCGCGACTTTCAGAGGCAGCACGATATGGGGGCAAATAAAGTTGAGCTCGTAAGTGTTAACACACGTGATGGTGCAGCAACAGCTTCCCTTTATGATATTCTCGCGTATCCAGCTGTTTTGGCATTAGCCAACGATGGGGCTGTGCTGAACGCATGGCCGGGCCCACAACTTCCGTTGATGAACGACATTAGCAGCTACATGTATAGCTAGTGTCTTGCGTACAACACTTTTGGAGGATATAATAGAATTATATTGCACTCTGGAAACAGATGAGTGGCTATCAACCACGAATGCAGCGGGAAGAAATGTATAAGAGTAGAACCCGCCGGCCGAAGCTCCGTAATTGCTAGAATCAAGTGCCAAAATAAGAGTCATCTCTTTTGGAAGTTGGATGGTACCGCTCGTTCGAGCTCCAACAGTCAAAAGTGATGGCTTTTTCTTATGTAAAGGAGAGAACAATGAGATTCCAAAAAGGAACCCGCCGCCGAGCCTTAGAGTATGAAAAAGACTTGGTGCAATATTGGAAACAGCACAAGACCTTCGAGAAATCGGTGGAGATGCGGCCAAAAGAGAACGGCTATGTGTTTTACGATGGCCCTCCGTTTATTACTGGCGTGCCGCACCATGGTACGCTGTTGACGACAATTGCTAAGGACGCCATCCCGCGTTACTGGACAATGAAGGGGAAGCGGGTCGAACGTGTATGGGGGTGGGACTGTCATGGCCTTCCGGCTGAAGTATTTACAGAGAAGAAGCTAGGTATCCAAGATAAGCGCGACATCGGTACTAAAATTAGTCTTGAGGAATATATCCTGACATGTCGCGAAAACATGGTACAAACAGGCAGTCTTTGGGAGGACACTATTGACCGTATCGGCCGATGGGTGGACTTTAGGGGCGCCTATAAAACTATGGACAAGGAATTCATGGAATCGGTCTGGTGGGCCTTTAAGAAGCTCTATGAGGCCGGAAAAATTTATGAAGGGGAAAAGGTCCTTTTGTACTGTACGCGCGATGCTACACCTATCTCCAAGGCTGAGGTGGCCATGGACAACTCATACCAGGACGTGACCGACCCTTCAGTGTTTGTGAAGTTCAAATTACAGGGCGAAGACAGCTATCTGTTGGCTTGGACAACTACACCTTGGACTCTTCCTGCGAACACTGCGGTTGCAGTGCACAAAGACTTTGACTACGCCGAAGTTCTGGTGGCGGGTGAAAAGCTGATTTTGGCCAAAGGGCTGCTTGATACTGTGCTGACAGATGAGAAACACAAGGTGCTTCCATACGAGGTTTTGCGTACGGTAAAAGGTTCCGAGCTTGTCGGTAAGTCTTACGAGCCTCTGTTTGAAGACAGGGGGGAGAGTGCCCATAAAGTATGGGATGCTGACTACGTTACACTGGATGATGGTACTGGCTTGGTACATCTTGCACCTGCGTATGGTGAAGAAGATTACGCGCTCTCCCGCGAAAAGGGCTTTCCATTTGTAAGCAACATCGACGATAATGGCTTCTATAAGGAAGGTGAATGGAAAGGGCAGAATGTCTGGGAGGCTAACAAGCCGATCGCCAAAGAACTGCACGCCCGCGGGTTAGTCTGGAAGATAAACTACATAACCCATAGCTATCCACATTGTCATCGTTGCGGTACGAAGCTAATGTATCGTGCGCACCCTAGCTGGTTTATGGATATTGATGGCCAGCGAACCGAAATGCTCGAAGAAAACAGTTCTGTGAATTGGGTGCCACAGCACTTGAAGGAAGGCCGGTCTAAGAAAACAATCGAGACCGCACCAGACTGGAACCTAAGCCGTGACCGTTTTTGGGCAACTGCTATGCCGGTATGGAAGGGCGTGGATGTCGAGGGTAAAGAACATGTGAAAGTTGTCGGCAGTTATGCCGAGCTTAAGGAGCTCTCGGGTGAAGAGCTGGAAGATTACCACCGTCCCTGGGTTGATGATATTACCTTTGAGATTGATGGCGTAACGTATAAGCGTATTGATAAGGTTCTGGACTGTTGGTTCGAGAGCGGGTCTATGCCGTTTGCTCAATTTCACTATCCGTTTGAGAATGTTGAGAAGTTTGAGCAGAATTACCCCGGTGATTTTATTGTTGAATACGTGGGGCAAGTACGTGCCTGGTTCTACTACCTTAATGCCGTGAACGTGGGCTTGTTCGGCAAAGCGCCATTCAAGACGGCGCTTGTGCATGGTACTGTAGCTGGTAACGACGGCCGCAAGATGAGCAAGTCGTACGGCAACTATACAGATCCAAATGAGCTAATGGACCGATATTCGGCAGATTCGTTGCGTTTCTTACTACTTTCTTCGCCCCTTTTTAGTGGTGAAGACTTTTCACTCCTTGATAAGGATGTTGCTGACGTCGCGCGCAAGCTAAGCATGGTTTGGAACATGTATGACTTCTTCACCTTATATGCTGACGTTGATGGGTGGGAGTGGGACGGTAGTTTATCGGATCCGAGTAGTTCTCTAAGCAATCCTTTAGACCAGTGGATCGTATCCCGCGTACATCAGTTAACCCAAGAGATCGACTCTAGCTTGGCTGAGTATGATTTGCCAAATGCCACTAAGCATATCCTGCCATTCTTGGATGACGCTTCTAACTGGTACGTCCGCCGAAGCCGCAAGCGCTTTTGGAAGAGCGATGATGACGCTGATAAGAATGACGCATACAAGACGTTGCACTACGTTCTTGTCCGTCTTTCTATGGTAATGGCGCCATTTACGCCATTCTTGGCCGAGGAGCTATACCGTAAGCTTACGGGCGGTGAGTCCGTACATCTGCTGGACTGGCCGGAAACAGGTGAGATTAACGAAGTTATCTTGGACCGTATGGCGTATGTCCGCGAGGTAATCAATGAGGGGCTTTCACAACGCGCGACTGCTGGCATTAAGATCCGCCAACCTTTGCAGGCTGTTACTGTCATGGGCGCAGATGACAGATTGGGCGACGATGTGGCAACGTTATCTGACATAATTCTTGAAGAGCTAAACGTAAAGGTATGGAAAACAGCTTCTGGTGAGCACTCTGTATCATTGACTCTTGAAATTACACCAGAGCTGCACCGCGAGGGGTTAATGCGTGAGGTGATCCGTAATGTACAGAGCGCCCGCAAAAAAGCCGGCCTTGAGGTTGATGACCGCATACAGCTGGCTTTGCTAACGCACGAGAATGCACTGCATGATGCTATCGCTGAGCATGCGCAAACCATTGCTGCAGAAACATTGGCAAGCGACATTGCAACAGAATCTCGGGAATATGCATATATTACTGACTGCAAAGTTGAAGGAATGGAACTGGTGGTTGGCTTACAGAAGGCCAGCTAAACTCGTGTCTTTACATAGAGGCCCATATCTGTTACTATTTATTGGTATATAATTTCTTGAAAAGAGAGTTACAAAAGTATGAAAAAAGCAGTTATTGCAACCGGCGGCAAGCAGTACATCGTTACTGAAGGCGAGACAATTGAAGTAGAGTTGCTTCACGCTGATGGTAAGAGCGTAACTTTTGAGCCATTGATGGTTATTGACGGTGAAAACGTAGCCGTAGGTGCCCCAACAGTGGCAAAGGCTAAAGTTACTGCCGACGTTGTCGAAGACGAAGTAAAAGCCGATAAGGTTACCGCAATTCGTTACAAGGCTAAGAAGCGCGTACACAAAGTACACGGCCACCGCCAGCGCCACACTGTCCTGAAAATCACAAAAATCGCGTAACTATATCGTACACTGTGGATAAAATCAACGGACCATACGGTTCGTTGATTTTTTTACACCCAGATTTTTTGTATAAGGATAACGAAGTACACCTAGAATTAATAAGTATGGCACAGAAGCATTAAATATTGTTATATAACTTACAACAAATTTAACTCATTTTTGAGTACTTTTTTGTGTCTGCTTTTATATTTGCTGTGGGTTGAGCCTATATGATATTCGCGCGATAATTAATGGTGTATGCGGTGCCAAAAGCGCCATACAAAAATAAAAATGATTCAAAAAAAGAAGATACCACTGTCGCTCAGGGTAACTCTCCCTATTGTCGCTGCACTATTAGTGCTGGGCTTTTCTTTGTTGGGGAGTCTTTTTGCTGGCCGTACTACACATGCTGCTACGAACAGTACTATCAACTTTCAGGCCCGGCTTATGACTGCGCCGGGTGCGATTGCTGCAGATGGGGACTATAACGTAGAGTTCAAGATATATAACGCACTGTCTTCATCTGGTTCTAGTCAGGGCTCTTGTAGTGGGGACAGTGCTTGCTTGTGGACAGAAACACGGACGAGTGGCAATAGGGTGCGGGTTGCCAATGGCTATCTAACTGCTAACTTGGGCAGTATTACGGCCTTTCCGGCAATAAACTGGGACCAGGAGCTATGGATTTCGCTCAACATTGGCGGCAAAAATGTTTCAGCAGCGTGGGACGGAGAAATGTCACCACGATTGAAGCTTACAGCTGTACCATACGCCTTCCGGGCTGGGCAGCTGGTTACAACCAACGGCAGCTTCTCGAGTACACTTGGCTTTGTGCAGCCTACAGCAAACCGCACTATCCAAGCTCCTGATGAGTCGGGTACAATCTGTCTGCAGAACTCGGCCAGCTGTGGCTTTGTATCTGGATCTGCTGCCAACTACATCCAAAACCAAAACAGCAGTGACCAGACTGCCAACTTCCGCATAAGTGGAACAGGCCGCGCTAATACATCACTCCAAGCACCTCTCTTTGATACTGCAACGGCAGTTGCCCTCAATATTGGTACTACTAACGCTACCGCAATAAACCTGAATAAAGACACAACTATAACAGGTGCTATTACCCAGTCCGGTGGTGCCATTAGCATGACGGGTAATGCGGCGTCGCAGATTTCTACGTCATCGGGATCACTGAGTTTGCAGAGCGCAACAAGCCTGAATCTTACTGTATCAGGTGCTCAAAGTATTAACATGAATACCGGTTCGGCAGGTGTTATTGTAAAACCTACAACTGATAATAGTAACGCCTTCCAGGTTCAGAACGCAGGCGGCGGCTACGTATTTAATGTTGATACTGCGTCGAATACGATTGGCCTAGGAACACTACTTGTTACAACACCTTCGCTATTTGATGGAAATATCGATACTTACTTCTCTGGTGACCTAGGCATAGGAACGTCGACAGCAACGGTGTTGAATTTAGGTCATACTGGGTCAATGGTAACTGTGCAAGGCAATTCATCGAGTACAATCAAGGCGACAAGTGGATCTTTTACAACAACCGTAGGCTTTACAGCCCCAACAGCAAACAGAACAATTAGTATACCTAACGAGTCTGGTACGATTTGCCTGCAATCATCGACAGCGTGTGGTTTTGCGCCAACGTCAGGGTCGGCTAACTACATCCAAAACTCAACATCGGTGCAAAGCGCCAATTTCTATGTCCAAGCTGCCACTAGTGGTTCGGTAGGTGGCGTTATTCGAGCAAATGCAGCAGGTGCGGGCAATATTCTGAACTTACAAAACGGTGCGGGCACTAATGTTGCTGTATTCGGGAGCGCTGGAGCTGTGTCGCTGCAGAACTCTACTAACTCGACGGCTGCGTTCCAGGTTTCTGCTTCGAGTGGAGCGGGCGGAAACTCGATATTACGCGTAGACTCCACCAACGAACGTGTGGCAATTGGTGTTATATCTGACCCTATTGGCGCCAAACTGAGTATTGCAACCAGTTCAACGGTTGGCTTTCGGGTATACCAAGGAGGGTCCGGAGACGCAATACAGGCTGGCAATGGTACAGCCGACTTCTTAACTATAGGTAGTACGGGTAATACGTTGTTAAAACCTACAACAAATTCAACAACTGCTTTCAGAATTCAGAATGCTAATGCCAGCGCTACGGTAATAGTTGCCGATACTACTAACAACCGTATAGCTATCGGCCAAGCGACTGCTTCCTATACGCTCGATGTAGCTGGCGATGTTAACTCAACAACGGCAATTCGTGTTGGTGGTACGCTCGTATGTGATAGTACTGGCTGTACAGCAAAATCTGGATCAGGTTTCTATATCCACAACCAAACAACTGCCCAATCTTCAAACATGTACGTCCAAGCTGCAACTAGTGGTTCGGTAGCAGGAATATTCCAGGCTAACGCGTCCGGATCGGGTGACATACTACAGCTTAAGAATGGTGCGGGCACAAACGTCTCTACAGTGAGTAGCACAGGAGCTGCAGCATTCCGCAATTCTACTAACTCGACTGCCGCATTCCAGATCCAGAATGCGGCAGGAGGGCAGCTAGTGAATGTCGATACTTCAAGTAATATAATCACACTTAACGGCAATAACGCAGCTGCACTCAATACGTGGCAGTCAACATCGAGCTTAAGCGCGGCATCATCGTTTGGCGCTATGACAGTAGCAAACGGCTATGCCTATATCTTTGGCGGGTATGGCTCTAACTATACGACGACGGTACAGTACGCAAAGATTAACCCTAACGGCACAGTTGGTACTTGGAGTACCACTACTGCCCTCCCGGAAGCAAGAGGATATGTCGCTGCGGCGACTGCAAACGGCTATGTGTATATTACTGGCGGTACGAATGGCACCTCAAATGTGAATACTATTTATGTGGGTAAGGTTAGCGCAGACGGTACTATTCCTGAGTGGCAGGAGTCGAGCGTTACACTTCCCGCCAGTATGAACGCCCATGCCATTACAATATCCGGAAGCTACTTGTACGTTTTGGGCGGTAATACCGGATCGCCCGTATCTACAACTTACTACTCACTAATTAATGGTGACGGGTCGCTGAATGGATTCCAATCCGGGACAGCCCTCCCGGTAGCACTGGCGAACGCTCAGGCTGTAGTGTCGAACGGATATATCTATTTTGTCGGTGGCTACAATGGCACCTCGGCGGTTTCAACTGTGTACTACTCGCCACTGAATACGACTACCGGAGCAATTGGTTCGTGGACCTCTACATCGGCTATGCTCAGCGGCCATAACAACTACGGGCTTACAATATCAAATGGATATATGTATGCCTTTAAGACGGGTGCGGCTAGTTACGCAGCCATTAATACCAACGGAACACTTGGTACTTGGACAGCAGACACCAACACCATTCCTGTAAACTACAACGGCATTATGGCAGCAACCTACAACGGCTACCACTATGTATTTGGCGGATATACTGGCAGTGTCGGAACTTCTGGCGTTTACTACACTTCTGGATCACGCACATATATCGCCGGGACACTTGACCTTGTAGGTCTGACACTGCAAGGAAGCGGGAACGGGGACGATAGTGGTAATAAGGGTAGTGCTGCCGGGTCGCTTATCGCCGGTAATACTAACATAGTCGGCACGTTACAAGTCCAGGGCCAATCGAACTTTGCACAAAATGTATCAATGCTCGGCAGCTTGACTGTTGGCAATGATACCGATAACGACGATGCGCTAATCACAGTTACGTCACGACGCTATGCGGGTATTCACTTGTTGAGTGACACGGGTAACCAGAGCGGTGAAATTGGCGGGCCTTATATCTTGTACTCCCAAGACGCCTGGGGGACTCGCTCTATCTCGGGCATGGTGCAGGTTGCCGGCGAGTCGCCACAGGGTGACACATATACTGATACGTTGGCGAACGGCTTTCTACTGGGTATATACAATAACTTTGCGCTACAATTTGGTACAAACTCAAGTGTGAAGATGACAATATTGGGTAGTGGTAACGTTTGTATTGCAACCACCTCTTGTACGAAGAAGCTAGGCGTGAGTGGAACTATTGGTGCTTCGAGTACCATTACTGCTAACACAACTCCTGACCTTGCCGAGACAATACCGGCGGCCGCTGATGTTGAGGCAGCAGATGTAGTAATGGCGGATCCGAACAATACCGAGCGGGTTATAAAGTCTGATCGTGCATATAACACTGCGGCAGTTGGTGTAATATCTGATGGTACGTCGAGCTTTATGATTAACAGCTACGGCGGCAGCGCGGACGCACCACTAACGGGTAAGCCATTAGTGTTAGTTGGCCGCGTACCAGTGAAGGTGACGAATGAGGGCGGTGCAATACGGCCTGGTGACCCGCTGACGAGCGCAAGCAAGCGCGGTTACGCCATGAAGGCTACACGCTCGGGTCCGACTATTGGAACGGCTCTGGGGTCATTCAATGCGGCTGAGGGAACAGTCTTGGTGCTGGTGAATCTAGGCTACTACGACACTGGCATCCAAGGCGGCGGAAGCGCCGATTTCCATAATATCAACGCTACAGGTACCACAAGTGTTGAGCGACTGGTGGTTAGTGGTAATGCGTATGTCCAGGGGTCTATGGAAGTTGGCAGCCTGACTACAAACGGGCACATTATTACGAAGGGGACGGTACCAGTGGTTAGCTTGTATGCGGGCAGTGGCACTAATGCTACTGCTTCGATAGTGGGCAATGATGTGGCTGGACGAGTATCTGTTGCGGCAGGTAAAGGAGCGACAGGCGAATACCTATTACGAATTACCTTTAATAGTGCGTACGAACAAGTACCGAGAGTGCTGCTAACCCCGGTTGGTAAGTATAGTGCACTTGTGCAGCCATATGTCGACCAATTAAACGGTGGTGGCTTTACGCTCGGAGTTGCCGGTGTGCCAGAACAGGGAAGAGAGTATCAGTTTAACTATCAGGTTATGCAGTAACAGGGGCAAGCATGTATATTTTTGATACATAATTTTTTACAACACAATCGGTAAATTATATGTATTGTGTAGTGGTGGTGTGGATAAATTAGGGTTGATCTTACGTCACTGAGTATAGTGTTGTGATTATTGCAAAAAGTTATGCCCAGTATTTTCATGTATAACTGATGCAGAAAAAAATTTTACCCAAGAAAATATAATAATGTTGTTCAAAAATCAACAAAAATTAGTGTACCGTAACAAGCATTTTCTGTTTCGCTAACGGATAACAAAATTGCTTGTTACAGCTTGTGTGTCCATGGTAATAAGAAGATAATGAGAGTGTTGCCCAAACAGCATGCGAAATCCGCATGTGAAAACAAATACCATGAATACAAAAACAGCCCTACCGGTAAAGGTTTCCCGTTGGTCCCTGCTATTGCTGTGTGTGTTTATAGTTGCGGCAACGGTACTAGCGAATATTTCCAACAGGCCAGCCACGGCTGCCACGAACAGTACTATCAACTTTCAGGCCCGGCTTATGGCAGCCAATGGGGCAATCGTTCCCGACGGCGACTACAACGTTGAGTTTAAACTTTACAATGCGGTGACATCATCTGGATCCAGCCAGGGTTCCTGTACTGGCGATGCTGCGTGTTTGTGGACGGAGACCCGGACAACGACAAATAAAATACGGGTTGCCAACGGCTACCTTACCGCAAACCTTGGATCGGTTACCGCATTTCCTGCAATTAATTGGGATCAAGAGTTATGGCTGTCAATGAATATCGGTGGCACTGGCACTCCAGGTTGGGACGGAGAAATGTCGCCACGATTGAAGCTTACAGCTGTACCATACGCCTTCCGAGCTGGGCAGCTGGTTACCACAAACGGCGCGAGCACGTCTAATCTTAGCTTTGTGCAGCCAACCGCTAACCGCAACATTCTTATCCCAGATGAGTCTGGCACGATTTGTCTGCAAAGTTCAGGAAACTGCGGTTTCCTTACCGGCTCAGCTACAGACTATATTCAGAACCAAAATAGCACCAACCAGACCGCCAACTTCCGCATAAGTGGAACAGGCCGCGCTAATACATCGATTATGACGCCATTGCTCCAGCCTACGGCGGACGGCACGACGGCACTCAAAATCCAAAATACCGGAGCAACTATAACGGCTATGGCAGTCGACACTACTAACGGCCGGGTTACAATAGGCGCAGATACGGCTGCCCAGGAAACGCTTGATGTTGTTGGTAATTTGCAGGTCCGTGATGCTGCAACTGCCACTAAGTCGTATCGCTTGCGGACAAGCGGTGGCGCACTCGATCTGGAGGCTTCGGGTGCTAACTTGGTATTGTCGGTGTGGAGCGGCGCGGGCTATACGGGAACCCAATACAATCAGATTACATTTAAATCAGATGGAAGCAGTATGGACTTCGCGCGCGGCTTTAACGTAGGCGATGCAGCAGCACGAGTTGGCTTGGCGGGTAACGTAAACCCACAGTATAGTCTGGACGTAAATGGTGATATCAACACTTCAACTCAATATAGGATTGGCGGCACGGTTATTTGTACGGCTACAGGCTGTACGCCTGCTTCAGGTTCTGCCAACTACATCCAAAACCAAAACAGCAGTGACCAGACTGCCAACTTCCGCATAAGTGGAACAGGCCGCGCTAATACATCACTCCAAGCACCTCTCTTTGATACTGCAACGGCAGTTGCCCTCAATATTGGTACTACTAACGCTACCGCAATAAACCTGAATAAAGACACAACTATAACAGGTGCTATTACCCAGTCCGGTGGTGCCATTAGCATGACGGGTAATGCGGCGTCGCAGATTATAACTACCAGTAACAACGCACTTAGCATACGAGCTGGTGGCACGGCAATATTAACGCTAAATACAAGCGGCGCTGGCACTGTTAATATTGGTACCGACAACACGACAACAGTTAATATTGGCGGCGGTACCGATGTGGCGCGAATTATACGCGTGGGCGATCCGCAAAGCGCCGGCACTGCCGCGCAAACAGTGTCTGTGGGTAGTCAGCGCAGTACGTCTACTACAACTATCCAGGGTGGTAATGGTTCGAGCGCAATAGCTTTGGCGACTGCCAGCGGCGGTAACATCAATATGACTACAAGTGGTACTGGCACTATCAACTTAACAACTGGTTCCGCTGGAGTTATTGTCAAACCTACCACAGATAATGGTGCTGCTTTCCAGATACAGAATGCGGCAGGTAGCTACATTTTTAATGTCAACACAGTTTTTGGCCTTACAAATATCGGTTTGTTAAACATAGGTATTGGCGCTAATACGGCAATTATTGATTCAACTAATGCCGGCGATACCATAACTATTGGTGCTACGAATGCTAATAATGTAACCATAGGCCGTGCGGCAGGTGTTGTGACAATTCAAGGCGGAACAAGCTCATCAGCCATTGCCCTAAACACTGCTACCAATGGTAAAATCAGCATTAGTTCGCAAGGGACAGGTGGTATAAACGCACTTATAGGAAGTAATGGCTTTACCGTAAAGACAACAACAAACAGCTCTTATGGAATTGCTATACAGGATGCTAGTGATAACTATATATTTAGCGTCAGCACTTCTTCTGGTATGGTGACAATGGGTGCGATACAAGCAACGTACAGTGGTTTTGATGGTACGTTTGATACTCCGTTTGGTGATCTGACATTAGGATCGACCAGTACAACGGTTACGGTACAGGGTGATGCTTCTACAACAGTCAAGGCAACAAGCGGCTCGTTTACATCCACACTTGGCTTTACAACCCCTACGGCAAACCGAACAATAAATGTACCCAATGAGTCTGGCACGATCTGTCTGCAAAGCTCTGCAAACTGTGGATTTGTAGCGGGTACAGCAGCAGGCTTTATCCAGAATACTACAACTGTTCAGAGTGCTAACTTCTACGTCCAAGCTGCCACTAGCGGTTCGGTGGGTGGTATTGTTCGTGCAAACGCAGCTGGAACTGGCAATATCCTGAACTTGCAAAACGGTGCGGGCACTAATGTTGCTGTATTCGGCAGTGCCGGCGCGGTAACGTTGCAAAACTCCACAAACTCAACCGCAGCATTCCAGGTGTTGGCAGCTTCTGGTGGGGGCGGCAATGCAATCCTGCGAGTGGATTCTACAAACGAACGTGTGGCAATCGGCGTTATTACCGACCCAATCGGTGCTAAGCTGAGTATTGCAACCAGTTCAACGGTTGGTTTTAGGGTATACCAAGGTGGTGCAAATGATGCCATCCAAGCGGGCAACGCCACTGCTGATTTCCTAACGGTAAGTAGTACCGGTAATATGCTTATCAAGCCAACTACTAACTCCACAACAGCACTGCAAATACAAAACGCTTCGGGTGTAAATGTTCTGCGAGTTGATACCGCAAACCAGCGTGTTGCAATTGGTACCGCCGCACCGGCACTGAAGTTTGAGGTGCAGGGTGGCGATGCCGCAATTTACAATAGTGGCAACAACGCACGCCTGGTATTGGGCGACAGCGCCACAACCGGCCAGTACGGCTGGCTGCAATGGGACAGTACAAATGATTACTTCCGTATAGAAACTGCCGGTAGTAACGGCCTTAAGATAAAAGACAACTTTGTGTCGATTGGTAACATTTTCCCAAGCAAGCCGTTGATAGTAGGTAGTGGCACAACTGCCTTGCTGGAAGTGGGCACTACAGGCCAACTTCAGTCCCGCACGTCCACCAATACCACCACCGCCTTCCAAATACAAAATGATGCTGGCGACGTATACTTTAATGCCGATTCAACCAACAAGCGCATCGGCATCGGTGATGGAAACATTGCGCCGGAGGTTGCCCTGGATGTATGGGGCGCTATTCAGCAGACTGGTTTGCAGACGCCAAACACTGGTGCTACGGATAACAATAAATGGACCAAGTTAGGCAGTTGTACTATTACCGCACAGTACAACCAGTGTACGACCAAGCTAGAAATTTTGGGCGGTAACGATGGCAGCACTGGCAATAACACCCAGGCGACAGTGAGTGTGCGCGTTAAGCAACAGAACGCGCTGGGTGGTGCGCCATATGTAAATGTTAATCTGAACGACACAGCAGAAGTTATTACCAAATCAGACATTGTTGCGGTGACTACCGTGAACAATGGTACGACCACAACTGTTGAGCTATACGGCCGTATTACCAATACATTTGAAGACTGGTACTATGCACCAATCTTGAATACTGGCGGATATGGCGAAAGTACTTGGGACTGGTCGCCGTTCAGTGCTTTCGTGGCGGCCCTGCCGGCTGGCACTCAAACCGCAGCCCGCTATGGCAACTCCAACGCCAACCTCCTTAAGGTTGAGGCTACCGATGCCGCTGCCTTTCACGTACAAAACGCTGCTGCTGCTCAGGTATTTAACATAGATACAGTAGACCAAGAAATGATGTTGGGTGCGGGATATGGCGGCAAGCATTTTGCGGCAAGCTTGGTGGGCAATCCATTCTTTGAGGTCGGTAACTCTACGGGCAATGGTCTTAGTCTTACGCAGGTGGAGGGCGGCAATGCTTATATAACGCATGACACCGACCTATATGTTCAGCGCACGGCAAACAGTACGACTGCCTTCCGGGTTCTCGATACGGACGACATTAACCTACTAACCGTAAATACAACAGATAAGCGTATAGTCTTAGGCGCATCGGACACAACTGCTATGCTCCTAGTCCTAGACACAAAAACAAGTGCAGGTGACCCGACTGCAGTTGCTGCTACTGATGGCGCAATGTACTACAATTCATCAATCCAAAGTTTCCGCTGCCAGCAAGCGCTTACTTGGTCGAGCTGCGGTGGCGGACTCTTGAGTGCAAATACAGCTGCATCTACTGCAGTTGCTAACACGACCACGGAGACAAACTTCAACCGCACATATTCCGTACCCGCCAACTTCTGTGTTGCAGGACGGGTAATCCGTATCACTGCATATGGCACGTACAGTACCACTCTCACACCGACTCTGACACTAAGGGCAAAATTCGGTGCATATACTCTGGCGGCAAATGCCGTAACCACAGCGTCTTCAGCAGCAAACAGGGGGTGGAGCATAAATGCTACATTTATTTGTAACGCAGCTCCTAGTGCCACGTCAGCGGTAAATGGCCAGGGTATGGTGAACTTTGGCCTTACTACAACTACGGGCGCATTGCTTGATATGCCGAGTACCGCTACGACGAACGTCGCAACGAATGCTGCTCAAACCATTCAAATCAGTGCACAGTGGAGTGCTGCAAGCACCAGCAACACAACAACCTTGCGTTCATTTATCGTCGAGTCGCTCGGACCATCACAGTAGCTACAGCTTCTTTAGGCTGCTAACGATATCGGTTAAGTCTTTATTGCTTATGCCATTGGGCGCATTAATAATGACCCATGTTTTATCAGTTACTAAACTGCCGACAGATTGATCTGCTACTGAGCCAGTTACGGCCTTACCCTGATTCGAAGTAATATCAGCCTTATTCTTAAGTAATCGGTCATAAAAGTCTTTGAAAATTACCTCTTTGGGCTTGGGCTGATTGCTTATGAACAGCTTTTTATCCTTCTCGTATCGCAAAGAGTATATAGTTGCAATTTCCGAAGGCTTCATTGACTTTTCTTGGTATGAAAACCCTTTAGGTAACTCTGCGGGATAGTAAATTGGGTAATCTATTCTTGTTTTTATGGCTGTTAGCTCTTGGGGTGGCCAAGGAGTTTTGTTTGTGAGTCTGTATGCTACGTAACCGCCGCAGAGTAGCGCCAATCCTAGGCCCACTCCAATCCATCGCCAGTACCCAGATCCCTTATTCATTACTATAAATGTAGTCTAGTTAGGCTGTAGCTTCAAGTGATTTATAGGGCTAGATGGAGAGCGGGGTTAAAAATAAACGGCAATTTTAAGGGTGATAATTATCACATTACTAGTGTGATTTTGCTTACGGTTATTTATAAAATTTAATAATATAGAACGCTAAAATGTATAAAATGAAAACTAGCCGGATAATGCTAGCCATACCGTTCGCCAGCAAAATGCATTTTCAGATTCCAGTGGTGCACATTCAGGCAGTTAGTGCTATACTTGCACCAAAGAGGGAATATGAAACAAACAACGATTGCTGTTATTAACCAGAAGGGCGGCGTGGGCAAAACAACCTCGGCAGTTAACTTGGCCGCCCAGCTGGCATCCGATAAAACACCGGTACTTCTTGTAGATCTTGACCCGCAGGGTAATGCTACGAGCGGGCTGGGCCTGGATAAGTCGATTAGTCCAACGACATACGAACTACTGCTCGACGAAACAAGCTTGGATAAAGTTGTTCTGGCAACTGATAGGAAAGGGCTATACATTTTACCGGCAAATAGCAACTTGGCTGCCGCCGAGGTAGAATTGGTTGACATTGAGCACCGCGAATTCCGCCTAAAGAATGCGCTGGGTGATACGACGTTTACATACATTATTATCGACTGCCCACCCGCACTTGGCTTACTAACCATTAATGCATTGACTGCTGCTGACAAAATTCTTATTCCTGTGCAGGCGGAGTACTATGCGCTAGAGGGTCTTGGACAACTTTTGAATACAGTGCAGCGCGTAAAACAATCCATCAATCCAGGCCTTGAACTACTTGGTGTGGTACTTACGATGTACGACAAGCGCACCAGCTTGTCCGAGCAGGTAATGGACGAGCTGAAAGGCCATTTTGGCGATAAGATCTGCAAAACAGTTATTCCGCGTAATGTCAGATTGGCCGAAGCGCCTAGTTTCGGCAAGACGATTTTCGAGCACGACCGATGGTCTAAGGGTGCTCGCGCATACAAACAACTGGCTAAGGAGGTAGCAAAACGTGTCAGCGACTAAAAAATCCGGCCTTGGCCGAGGTTTCGATGCTTTAATCCCACAAGACTTTGATAAAAGTCTTGTACTAGAAGATGGTGAGAAGATCCAACAGATAGGACTCACGTCGCTTATTCCTAATCCATCACAGCCCCGTCAGCACTTTGACGAAGAGGCACTAAACCAACTGGCGAGCTCCATTAAGCAATATGGCGTAATCCAGCCTTTGGTTGCGTCACCAATTAAAGGCGGTAGTACATACGCTATTATTGCCGGTGAGCGTCGGTGGCGTGCGGCCAGTAAGGCGGGTCTTAAAAAAGTGCCTGTTATTGTACGTACCAGCAAAGAGCTTGAGCAGCTGGAAATTGCGATTGTAGAAAATGTACAGCGTGTGGACCTTTCGCCGTTAGAGCAAGCGACGTCTGTAGAACGGTTGCACCAACAGTTCAATATGACCTACGAAGCCATTGCTGAGCGTTTAGGCAAAGCCCCGTCTACCGTTAATAATATTGTGCGACTCTTGCAATTACCGGAGGCAGCACGCAAAGCATTGCACGAAAAGAAAATGTCGGAAGGTCATGCCCGGGCAATCCTTTCGCTTAAAGATCATCCGAACAAGCAGCTGGATCTATTGAATCATATCTTAGTGCAGGGATGGTCTGTCCGTCAGGCAGAACGGTTCGTGACATCTATTAAGGAAGGTTTTAGAGATACGCCTGCCACCAAACAGCGTATGTCAACCGAGACACCTGCCACCAAACAGCTGAGCAAGCGGGTGGGGGCACCGGTGCATATCCGCCGTACGGCCAAGGGCGGCAAATTGGAAATTGCTTTCAAGTCCGACGAAGAATTGGAAAAAATCCTCGGCCAACTGGGCTAAGCCCAGCCCAGGTAACAAGCAAACGCTAAAAACACCTGCCTGAAGGCGAGGTGTTTTTTGGTGTTTCTAGCCAACGCTCCTAGAATGTTTTGAGGTTATTGATAGGAAGGATGCGGATCGCAAGCTTTCCAATAACGTCTTGCAGTGGCACGGGGCCAAAACTGCGCGAATCCAGCGAATCAGGGCGATTATCGCCGCTTACAAAAATCGAACCTTTAGGTATAGTTACATCAATGTCGCCCGAGGTTTCGGGGATACTATTATCCTGGTTATAGGGTAGTGTTTTGTCGGGTTTAAAGCCGTCGGGATAGTCTTTGTTGAATACGGTAATCTCACCCTCTTTAACAACTACTCGTTCGCCCGGCAGGGCAATAACCCGCTTGATAAGCTGCTTGCCAGCACCAAGCCCAAGCTCCTCGGCCGCCGCTGGCTCGTTAAAGATAACGATATCGCCGCGTTGCGGCACGTAATGGTTGCCGGTAATGCGAGCCCACGTGCGTGGCAGTTTCCATACGATAAGGCGGTCATTGTTTTGCAATGTAGTTTCCATGCTGGGGCCAGTCACTTGGTATGACTGGAAAACAAAAGCGGTCAAAAGGATGGCGATGAGAGGCGCAAGAAGTAGAATTGCAATAGTTGAAAGTACAGACTTTGCGCCGTCCTTTTGCGGTTCTTCAGGTTGGTTGGTTATAACTGGTTGGTCGCCTTGCATTAGAATTAAACTATAGCGCATTTCGGCTGATAATGCACTTTTTTAGCGTTTACGAACAAGGCAATAGCCACTATACTAGACGTAAGCAATATGGATAAGAGTTTTAAGGAACCTTCGCGCCGCGCGCAGCAAAAGGCGATAGATGGCATATTATTTGGGCCAGCCCCCAAAGTCCAGCCAGGCCATACGCCGACCCCGATGCCTCGGGACCGCTTTAAGGGCATGCCCAGAAGTCAGCAGCCGCTGTCAGGCCAAGCTCCTCCTGCCGCAGCCCAGCCATTGCGCCAACGTCAGCCTGGCAGACCCCAGTTATCGCAACGTTCGGCAGCACCACTAACGCCTCAAAGCACATTCTCAGCTATTGATGAAACAATCGACGAATCTGTGCTTAATACACTAAACCCTACCATCACCGAGGATACAAAGAAGGGTAAAAAGGGCAAAAAAGGTAAGAGAAGCCCTCGTTTTCCATTCTTCCGACACCCTATAAAGACGTTTAAATCCTGGAATTGGAAAAAGCGCACGCTATGTATTTTTATTATTTTGGTTATTATTGCCGCGCTTGTCGGTGGCTTTTTATTTTTGAAAGGTTACTTGAACGCAAAAAAGGTGTTTAAGGGCGGTGGTGATGCGGCAGCCCTGCAGGAGAATGTTGACCCCGATCAGTTAAAGGGCGAGGGGAGCGGCCGAATTAATATCTTGCTGCTGGGAGCTGGCGGTGAAGGTCATGCCGCTCCCGATCTTACCGACACCATCTTGATCGCCAGCATCGATCCGGTCAATAAGAAGACGGCACTCTTAAGTATTCCGCGCGATACATGGGTGCAGGTAGATGGCCATGGCAGCATGAAGCTAAACGCAGCCTACGAAACAGGGAAATATGACTATTTGGGACGCCAGGAAATAGGAAACAATAATTTCGACGCGGTTAAAGCTGGCTTTAAAACTGCCGACCAAGCCGTAGAAGATGTTATTGGTATACCTATCCATTATCATATGCTGGTTAACTTCACGGCTTTTAAGCAAGCTATTGATGCAGTGGGTGGCATATCCGTGAATGTGCCCGAGACTTTGTATGACCCGGCGTTTACGCGTGAAAACGGCGGTAGCCCTATTGTTGCCAGGGCTGGCCAGCAGACTTTTGATGGTAAACGGGCACTGATGTATGTTCGTTCACGTAGTACGTCATCGGATTTTGCCCGTGCCCAACGCCAACGCGCAGTTATTGTAGCCTTGCAGCAAAAAATCCTAACAGCAGGCACCATTAGCAATCCCAATAAGATTGCTCAGCTGTTGGACGCCTTTGGCAGCAATGTTGTGTCCGACCTCAGTCTGAATAACTTTAACCGTCTGTACAGTATTACAAAAGACATCCCAACCGATAAAATTGAATCAGTAGGCCTTACCGATCCGCCCGGTAGCTTCCTGACGACTGGCATGATTAACGGCCAGTCCGTTGTGATGCCGCGTGCCGGATTATACGAATATGGCGATATCCAGAATTTTGTGCGCAACAAACTCAAGGATGGCTACCTGGCAAAAGAAAATGCCAAAGTATTGGTGCTGAATGGTACGGATGTGGCGGGCAAAGCTACAGAAGTTTCCAATGTCCTTAAATCCTACGGATATAATGTGATTGGCGCGGCCGACGCGCCAAAAAAGGATTACACAAAGACAGTTATAGTTGATCGGACTAAGGGCAAGAAGCCATACACGCAGCACTACTTGGAAGATCGTTTTAAGGTTTCTAAGGTATCAACGTCGCTGCCAGACCAGGCAATACAGTCACAAAACGCTGATTTTGTGATAATCTTAGGAGAGTAATGAGACCATTAATCGCTAAAATCAAACCAGCCAGTGGATTTTCCAGTGTCGTACACATCAGCTTCAACCTGCTACTCCCTTTGATGGTGTTTGTACTGGTTCGAATCGATTTCGTTCAGCTAGCTTTAATTATTATCCTTTTAAGTAAGTGGCGGATGCTTGCAGTGCGTCCACGGTTTTGGCCAGCGAATATCCGGGCCAACGCTGTTGATATTATGGTGAGCGTATCACTATTGCTCTTTATGGCTGGTGCAGAAAGCCAAGTATGGCAGCTTATTTGGGCGGTCATGTATGGTTTGTGGCTACTGGGTATTAAGCCAGCTTCGTCGCCGTTTATGGTCTCTATGCAGGCGATGGTCGGCATGCTATGCGGCTTGATGGCCTTGTCTGTTAGCTGGGATACAGCACCGTTATATGGCCTTGTTGCTGTTACGGGCGTGATATGTTACATCTCAGCCCATCACTTCTTTGATAGCTTCGATGAGCCGTACACCCGGATGCTTTCCTACATGTGGGGCTACTTCGGTGCGGCACTTATGTGGGTTTTGGGCCACGGGCTTATATTCTATCCAGACCGCGCAGGCGGACTCGTTTCCCAGCCAACGGTTATTTTATTGACCTTAGGCTACGGACTCGCCGTGCTGTACTACTGTGACCACTCTAGTAAACTTAATAACTTGATACGCAACCAAACATTGTTTGTTATGGTGGCGGTCAGCCTTATTATGATTGGTTCGCTCATTATAAGCCTGAAAGACTTGGTGGTCTAACGAACATTCTAGGAGGTTATTCATGGAACAGGAACGTCCAACAACAACAGAAAATACAGAAACAACCACAACGCAGGGTAGTCCTATTTCCAGCACCCCTGAACCTGTCACTAAACAGTCAGAACCAACACCTCCACACACCCAGGTTTCATCACAGCACCACCCCGCCCGCAAGGTTAAGCTATTGGCTATTATTATGTTATTTGTGCTGAGTATATCGTCTGGCCTTTTTGGTGCATGGATTTTTAACCGCAATGACGCGAGCGATACTCAAACCCAGCAAGTAGTGTTGAAATCCCAGGGCCAGCTGATAAGCAAGATTGCAAAAGACGTGGGCGAAAGTGTTGTTTCGGTAGAGGTAACAACGACATCTAATTACAACCGGGGCTTCCTGGGCATGGGGCAATTCGCTGAAACCGAGCAGCAGAGCGCTGGCACTGGTATTATTTTGGATAAAGACGGTCTGATTATTACGAACCGACACGTGGTGCCGCAAGGAACACAGCGGGTGAACGTTGTATTATCCGACGGGACAACATATGAAGATGTTGAAGTAATTGGCCGTACAAATTCGCAGGATAGCCTAGACATAGCGTTCCTCAAAATTAAAGACACAAAGGGCAAAGACCTGGTGCCTGCTCAGATTGGCGATTCAAGCAAAGTTTCCATCGGAGACTCGGTGGTTGCTATTGGTAATGCGCTTGGCCAATTCCAAAACACGGTAACCTCGGGTATTATTTCGGGTCATGGACGCAGTGTGGAGGCTAGCAGCGGCAGCAGCAGTTCCGAGACTGAAAGCCTGGAAGATTTGTTCCAGACCGACGCAGCCATTAATGAGGGAAACTCTGGCGGTCCGCTTGTAAATCTCGAAGGCCAGGTGATTGGCATTAACACTGCGGTGGCTGCAGGTGATGCGCAAAACATTGGCTTCGCTATCCCCATCAACGATGTGAGCGGACTTATTAAGAGCGTCAAAGAAACCGGCAAACTGCAACGACCATACCTGGGTCTGGTGTACGTTTCGCTAACAGATGACATCGCAAAACAGTATAATCTGAAGGCGACGCGAGGCGCATACGTGCCTGCTGCGAATGTTTTGGGGCAGGACACGGTCATTGACGGCGCCCCAGCGGATAAAGCAGGAGTGAAAGAAGGTGACATCATTACAAAGGTTAATGGCCAGGTAATTGATGATAAAACCAGTATCACAAGCGTATTGGGCAAATACTCGGTGGGCGATACAGTAAAACTGACTGTTCTACGCGGCGATAAGCAGTTGACCCTTGAGGCGACGCTTGCCAGCGCTCCCACCGAGGACTAAGTATGGCATTTCGCGAAGAGTTCAGGCCAGAATTGCCAGTTGTTTTAGACATGATGGGTGTTATGAATTCCATGGAAGTGCCCGATGATGAGGACCTGCTTGAGCAGCGCGTTGAATCGTATATTCAAGGTGCAGGTTTTAACATTCCAGACCTTTCCTTGGGTAAGCTCGACATACCAAACTTGCGTATCTCCCAAGTTGTGCCTCTCTTGTACGAGACATATGCCAACCTGGGAGACCAAGAACGGAATTTAGCCGAAGCAGATTTATTGGAGGATGCGCGTGCGATTACTGGGTATGCTACATTTATAACTGAATTATTTGAGCGCTGGCAGCCGGGCGTCATTTACGCGCCAAGAATGCTCATTACAGCGCGACAGAGTTTTGCTGTGAGTGCCTTAGGGATGCAGCGGCATAGGGCGGGGCTCGTGGAATCTCCGGATGTACTCTTGGCGTCCCAGGTGCATATTGTGACTGCCCATGGAGTAGCACTGAGTGCTCTCGCCGATGTTTCCGAGCGCCTAGGGTCGGATATTTTAGAGCCCAAAAAATTGGACTAAGCCAGCGGTTTTCTCGAGGTAGTATCCACTATTCCGTGCAAGGGAGGCATTTGTGTGGTGCTGCTCTGGCAATGACTCCGCAAGAATAAAGCGTGGCGGCTGTTTAAGCTCCTGTATTTGTTGCCAGAATAGTTTGTATGCGTTCATTCCATCGGCGCCAGCAAAAAGAGCCAGGGCTGGCTCAAAGCTGGCAGCTGTATTGATGGTGTAGTGGTCAGGAACATAGGGCAGGTTTGCGATGATGCAATCATAAGTATTGGTAAGCTTGTTAAGCAGGTCGGACTCCATGAACTGCACGTTGAGTGCGCGTAAGTGTTTTTTGTTTTGCATGGCGACCTTGAGGGCGTCTGGGCTTATGTCATATCCGTCAACAGTTGATCTTGGTAGCTCTAGGGCTGCTGTAATAGCCAGGCACCCCGACCCCGTGCCGATATCAGCAATATGTGGCGCTTGGCCTAAGGGTAGTTCCTTGAGTATCGTAACAATATCTTCAGTTTCCGGACGGGGGACTAGGACATGGTTGTTTACTATAAATTCACGGCCATAAAACATGACTCGGCCGCGGATATAGGCTAACGGTGTGTGGCTACTGCGCAGCGTCACCTGTTGTTCGAGCGTGGATAGGGCGGTCTGGCTTAATTCTGCCTCGGGGTGGGCGATAATTGAAGCGCGGCTGCTGCGGAGGACGTCTTCTAATAACACCAAGCTGTCTAGGCGAGCGGTGGCAATGCCTGCGGCCCTTAGCGTTGATGTGGCTTGCTCCAGGAACATTCCAACAGTCATATATCAGGCTTCGTTGTTAAGAATTTGGCGCTCAAATGCCTGTAGTTGTGCGATAAGGTCGTCGATTTCACCATTCAAAGCAGCGGGGATGTTGCTGCGTGAGTAGCCGATGCGGTGGTCGGTTATGCGGTCTTGCGGGAAGTTATAGGTACGGATCTTTTCGGAACGGTCGCCAGAGCCAATCAGTTTTTTGCGTGCGTCAGACAGCTGCTTTTGCTCTTCTTCGATTTTTTGAGCAAGCAAACGGGAGCGCAATACACCCATGGCTTTTTCTTTGTTCTTGATCTGGGATTTTTCGTCTTGACAGGTCACAATCATGCCAGTTGGCAAGTAGGTGATGCGTACTGCGGAGTCGGTGGTGTTTACGGATTGTCCGCCATGGCCACTGGAACGGTAGACGTCGATGCGGAGGTCGCTGGGGTTAATCTCGATATCGGTTTCTTCGGCCTCGGGTAAGACAGCCACAGTCACCGTAGAGGTATGGATGCGCCCCTGTGATTCCGTGGACGGGATGCGCTGCACGCGGTGGACGCCTGCCTCGAACTTGAGCTGCTTATAGATGTCTTCACCATGTACACCGAAGATAATTTCTTTAAAGCCGCCAACTTCAGAAGGGGCTTCGTCAATAAGCTCTACTTTATAGCGGTGCTGTTCGGCCCATCGGACGTACATGCGGTACAGGTCGGCCGCGAACAAACTTGCTTCATCGCCACCGGCTGCCGCACGGATTTCTATTACGACATCGCGGTCGTCGTTGGGGTCTTTAGGCGTGAGGGCGTCACGTAGTGCATCCTCATTCTTAGCAATGCCTTCAGTGATTTCATCAAGTTCTATGCGGGCAAGGTCTGCAAGCTCTTGGTCTTCGCCGTCGGCTAGCTCTTTGGCATCGTTAGCGCGCTTGTATAATGTTGCGCGCTCGTCAAACAGGGCGACAACCGATTCCAGCTCCTGGCGTCGCTTGGCAAGTTTGGGATATTCGCGTGTAGCAAAGATAGACGGATCGGCATCAATCCGGTTGGTTAGATCTGTTAATTCGGTACGTAATGCAGCTTCTTTTTGTTCCATAGTATGTCCTTAGGATAGCAAAAACCGCCTGAATACGATAATCCAAGCGGTTTCGGGTAAGTCAAGTTAGCTATTCTTTTTAGCTTCGGCTTTGGCGGCTTTAGCAGTCTTGCGTGCGGCTTGCTTTTGGGCAGCTTTAGCCCGTGCTTCACGTGCAGCTTCTGCAGCTTTCTTGCGTGCTTCAAACTTGTCAACGCGACCTTCGATGTCGAGTACGCGCTCTTCACCAGTAAAGAATGGGTGTGAGGCGCTAGTGATGTGTACTTTTACCAATGGGTACTCGTTGCCGTCGGCCCATTTAACGGTTTCGTCGGTTGCCACAGTAGAGCGGGTCAAGAACGCAAAGTCGTTGTTGAGATCCTGGAATACTACTGGGCGGTAGTTCTTAGGGTGTAGTTCTTTCTTCATAATCCAACGTATTGTATCTGTTTTTTCCACAATTGTCAAAGTCTGTTGCATCGTTGCCGGAAAACGGGCATAGTAGAACCGAATATGACGAATTTTGAGGGTAATTTATCACAGCTGTATTTGGCAACGGATTTACTTACTTCTGCCTTGGAAGCACGGGAAAACCCAGGGAAGCCTTATATTCCTTTGGCGTTCGTAGACCCAGA
>CAMLQK010000002.1 GCA_946482285.1 uncultured Candidatus Saccharibacteria bacterium | reverse complement strand
AAGCACGGGAAAACCCAGGGAAGCCTTATATTCCTTTGGCGTTCGTAGACCCAGACCAATGGCCGGTAGTACGTAAGATGCCCGACATAAAGTCTTATCATATAAAGGCCGAAGAGATGAAGGTTCCCCGAAGTCAATTGGGCGGACTTGCACTTCGCTCGGAAGGGATGAAGTTCGAGTTTATCCCGCCGTTCTTTTTAAATGACCGCAGCCAGCCTCAGTTTTCAAAGGCAAATATCACTATCCATAAGTTTTCTGATTCAGACAGGCGTACTCCCGTAGACGATATCTTAACGATCATTAAGCAGAACGACAATAAACATCGCCTCGATAGGATTATTAACAGAGACCCATACCATATGGCCTCTGACGATGACGGTCGCTATAGGATGCATAGCTACGATCACATACAGGATGATCCAGCAAGGCTGCTATTGGATGTTATATCTGCGCTGACAAAGCAGTATGTGCTGCAGCGTTAGGCGGGTAGCTCGGCCTGGCCAGCAAGTTCTTTGGACTTGCGTTTGCTCCACCAAATGGCAAGCGCGATAAAACCAATGCCCAGTCCGCCAACAATAAACTCTGGCAGAACGACATGATATAGCTTGAGTAGCATAATGCCTCCCAGGAATCCAATTGCCCAGTGGGCACCGTGTTCCAGGAATATGTACTTGGAAAGCGCATTGGAGCGGACGAGGTGGATAGTCATGGCCCGCACCCAAATGGCGCCAGCGCCTAAGCCGGCAATAATAACCACAATGTTTGTTGTAAGCGCAAAAGCACCAATGACGCCGTCAAGCGAGAAGCTTGCATCTAAGATTTCTAGATACATAAAAGCCGCAAAAGCCGCCATGCCTGTCCGCTGTTTGATCTTTGTTTTCTTTTCGGCATTGCCCATAGCAGCACCTAATAGCTCGAGGCCAATGTGGAGTGCCATAGCACAAATGGACGCCAAGAAGATGGTGCCGTGGTGTACTGGGTCAACTGTAGCGTAAATCAGCAGCGTCGTAACCAACATAATAAATATGGTGACGTTATCGAATTTACCCAGCTTACCCAAGTACTTCTCGAGGAATGGTAGCCAGTGGGTCTTTTTGTTGTAATCAATAAAGTAGCTGAGGGTGATCATGAGTAAGAACGTGCCGCCAAATGCGCTAATGACCGGCTCCGCTTTTTCAATTTCGTGCTTATATTCTGTAGGGTGGTTGAGCGCCAGGTCGATGACATGGTTAAAGCCGAGGCCAGCTCCGAGCATGACAATGACGATTGGCAGGGCAAAGCGCACAACAAACACGGCAATGAAAATACCAACCGTCATGAATAGCTTTTGCCAGAATGGTGACATTGTTACAAGCACTTTGCTGTTTACGACCGCGTTATCAGCGCTGAAAGTAGTTTCTAGGAGCGTCAGGACAAGTACTGTAAAAAGCATAGTTAGCCCCAGGTTCCAGCCTACGAATATCCAAATTGCGAGGGTTACAAGGCTCGCAAACCAATAAATTTTGAAGAGATCTTTAAACGTCATGGCTTTAGCATACTTGTTCTACCGAAGTTACACAAGCTGCTTTTGCGCAAAACAGTGTAACATCCAGGAAAAAGCCAGTTACTTACAAACAATACCTAAACTAGTGACAAATTACCTGATTTATGCTATAATAAGTTTTATGACTGAGCATCTTCAGTATGATGACATTGAGTGGACTCCTCGGCAGCCAGCTGAGGAGTTAACGCTGTCCGAGCAAGATATTCTGCGCGCAACAGACGAGCTACATAGTCTCGCCGATGCTTTATCTGATCCAGATCTTGATGATGTGTCTCGTTCAATGCTGTTTCAGCAAGTGTATGACGAGCAGCAGAAAGACGATTTAGTAGATGCGCTGCGGGATGGCGATTACGATGATGTGACGCTCGAAGAGTTTATAACGACATTGCATCGGTTTTCAGAGGAGCATAACTTGTACGTCTGGGATGCGCTGCATCAGGTGCCGCATCAGAAATTAGCCGAGCTGTACAACGACAGTGAGAGTTTGATGGCCGAGATTGTTAATGGTGCGCTTGAGGTTGGTCAGCATTACCAAGACTCGTATGCGGACAGCATCCAGCTCGCCAACCATGTCTTGAAGGGGATTTATGGACCGGCATATATGTGGCGCACAAAAGGTGAGCCACGGCAGGACTTGCCTGACGTGCTGCAAAGAAGTGTTGCCCATGGGGACTTTGCAAAGGCTGCACTGGAATCAGTACCGCTGGCCGAAAAAGTAGACAACCCTGCTGCACATATTTCTACCATGCGAAAAGTGCAGGAGCGGTTATTGAATGATTGTATTGGCATGCCAAAATATATAGCTGATATATATAAGAAATCGCTGTATAAACGCACTATGAAACAGAACGACGACGGTATAGCCATCCCATTCCCACAACCCGGGGCAGGTATTGATACTGAAGTCTGGTACGGCACGATGTTGTCGGCAATTGAATCAACGTCAAACCTTACCCAGGATGACTATGATTTGTTGTTTGACGATTTAGGTACAGTTAACTACGACCGCCTGACGCCTAGTCAGGTGCAAGAGATGTTAGGATTGCTTCGCGGTGACTCAGCGACCATCAAGAAATTCCTTAAAAATGACTGTGCTATGTTGTTCGTTGATGTTGATGGCGACCACAATAATGCTATGGCGGGCGATCCGCAGCGCTTCGGCGAGCGGATGCCGACAATCTTTGCTGAACTCCATTCACCTGGTGACGTTTATCGCCGCACTGTAAATATGTATAAAAAAACAGGCATCTTGCCGTCGACATTAGCGCTGAGCGTGCATGGTGCGCCAGGTATGATGTCGGTACGCGAAAAGCCTCGCTCTTTTGAATACGCGACATGGTCTAACCGTGGCCTTGGCAACGTGATGCAGCGCAATAAAAACCATTACGATATACGGGACGCTCGTGGTTGGGCACGGTTTGCCCGGGAATACATGCAGCCTCATAGTCAGACTGGCGAACGGACCATCCTGCTGCTGTCCTGCTCTCAGGCAGCATCTCCTAAGGGTGGCCAAACTATTCCTGAAGTACTTGTTTCCAAGACGGACATCGCAGATAATGTCCGCATCCGGGCACCTAAAATACCATCGGCCTTGATTGAGCTAGATAATGGCGATGTGCGGTTTTTTGATGTCGATACAGACTCAATTATCCCTTCGTATGATGCGCGCTTAGCACGCAGCGGAGCACAAGCGGGCAGGGTAGTTATTGAGCGGAACGTAGGATCATTACTGTAGGGCTTTATTATGAGTGAACTAAGAATTATTGAACAAGCACCTGAAGCCAATGAAGCGCTGGCGCAACGTTATTGTATGGAAGAGGTTGCTACTGCCACATTTACGCTCATGCAAATGCGTGGTGATAATGGCTTGGCAATGGAGCAGCCCTGCAGCCAGAGCGCTGTAGTGGAAACGCCCGATGGCAATCATAAGGCTCGCATAGACTCTCCTACGGTGGCTACTGCTGAGTTGATTATTGATTTTCCAGATGGCTTGACCACAGAAAAGATAGCATTTAACAGTGACCCGCGGCCTGGCCAGAAGTATATTGAATGGCAACGTTTTAATGGCGATCAGCCTGCGGTCGGCGCTAACGACAAGATTGATGGCGGTGAGCGCGACTTGGCGCAAGAGCTCATGGATTTACGCAATTTCAATACCTGGCTTGAGGCTATCTACGCCTATGGTTCTCAGCACAGGTAACATTTGTGATAATATGTGCCTTTAGTAATTGCAACTAGGAAGACGTCAATGACTTCTATACCCCCGGGCGAGTTGCCAGCGTCTGATGATATGCTGGAAGCCCTATACCAAGACAGTCTGCCCGTAATGGTTTTGTACGGACAGGAACATTTTGAAGATGATATTTTTCGCGCCGTTGATTTTTCGACTACTGGTGGCCTGGGGTCTATCGCCCCAGGACATATCGCTACTTTGCAGGCACTCGACAAACTGTCTCTTGATTTTTGGCCAGCAGACGAGTCCATGGTGTATCGCTGGAGTGGTACGGCAGAGGCGTCGTTTAGCCGGCAGGTACTTTCGCTTGAGCCCATGCAAGAAGGCCCAGAAAAATGGAGGCAGTTTCGGGATAGGGAGTCTGTGGACGAGCTGAGCGCAAATGACCATACTATAGAGGCGTTTTCCGCTGAGGCGCTTAAGGAAATGCTGGGCAATCCCATCGAAAATGCTTTGCTTGAGTGCGCAATGCAATCACCAATTACCGTATCCGAGGCAGTAGCACTCCAGGGTCTTATGCAGGCGATTACGAAAGCTAATCCTGCCGTAGTACGTGCCATGATTGTCCCTAAAGAATCGTAAGGCTTCTTGTTTGTATGGTGGGTCGTTGCGGTACACTGTAAAAAGTGTTACAATAAAGCGGTAACTAATAAAGCAGTTTTGGAACAAATCCTCCTTCAGGTTAGCTATGTAGGCACCTTTAGGCCCCAAAACGAAGAGAAAGGACAACTACCTATGGCTACTGTTGATGTAGACATTAAGAAACTATTAGAAGCAGGTGCTCATTTTGGTCACAAAACCAGCCGCTGGCACCCTAAGATGGCTCCATTCATCCATAGCAAGCGCAATGGCAGCCACATCATCGACCTTGCAAAGACAGTTGATGGCTTGAGTGACGCGCTGTCATTCCTGAGCCAAACTGCCGGTGAGGGCAAGCAGATTCTGTTCGTTGGCACAAAGCGCCAGGCACAAGACATGGTTAAGGCTGCTGCTGAAGACCTGAAGATGCCGTTTGTAACTGAACGCTGGCTTGGTGGTATGCTTACGAACTGGCCAACCATCAGCGGTCGCGTTAAGCACCTTAAAGACATCGAAACAAAGATGGAATCTGGCGAACTCGCTAGCAAGTACAACAAGCTCGAAGTTCAGCGCTTCCAAGAAGAAATTGATGAAATGAACCGCATTTATGGCGGTATCAAAAACATGGCTGCCCGCCCAGGTGCTGTGTTTATTATTGACATTGTTAATGACGCTAATGCTTTGGCTGAAGCTAAGAAGCTTGGCCTCAAGACAGTTGCTTTAGTTGACACCAACGCTGACCCGACTTCTGTTGACTACGCGATTCCTTGCAACGACGACGCAATCAAGGCAATCCAGCTCGTGCTTGACTACGTAAAGCAGGCAGTTGAAGCTGGCCAGGCTAAAGTTAAAAAGACTGAAGACAAATAAGAGGGTAGGAGATATAAAATGGCTGTAGATATTGCAGAAATCAAGCGCTTGCGCGAACTGACTGGTGTTGGTATGACCGACGCTAAAAAATCTCTGGAAGCTGCCGAAGGCGACTTCGATAAGGCTTTGGCTGAAATGCGCAAAAAAGGTATGACCAAGGCGGAAAAAAGCTCTGCCCGCGAAGCTCGTGCAGGTGTTATTAGTAGCTACATCCACGACAGCCGCATTGGCGTATTGCTAGAGGTCAACTGCGAGACTGACTTTGTCGCCCGCAACGAAAAATTCACAGATTTTGTCAAGGACGTTGCTATGCATATCGCTGCGAGCGCACCTTTGTACGTTACTTCAGAGGAGATTCCTGCTGAAGAGCGTACCCGTGTTGAAGCTGAGTTTACTGAAAAAGTGAAGTCAGAAGGCAAACCAGAGAACATGGTTCCTCAGATTGTAGAAGGCATGGTTAAGAAGTACTTTGCAGAACGCTGCCTGCTTGACCAACCGTACATAAAGAACCCGGACCAAGCAGTTGGTCAGTTCATTAAGGAAAACATTGCGCAATTGGGTGAAAACCTGGTTGTCCGCCGCTTTAGCCGTATGGCTATTGGTGAAGTTGCCTAATAAAGGCCACTGATCAAATAAAAACTACCCCCGCGGGGGTAGTTTTTATTTGATTCTATTTGGGTGAAGCGCGAGCCAGGTGAGCGAGTCGCTCCTTGAATACCTGGCTCGCACCACACCTACTTGCCGGCTACCGCTGTTGTGGCGGTCGCCTCTTCGGCCAGCGCCTTCAGCACTGCCAGATTCTTGGTGGTCCACAGAATGGTGAACACCGTGTCGCGGCTGAGGACGACGACGCCTCCGTACCCGTTGTAGTCGTGGTGCTCTTGCGGGTCGAACGCCAGCAGTGTGGTGCGCTCAGCGCCGTTGGCCTGGATCACATCTGCGCGTGGCTCGTAGTAGCCCTCGCGCTTGTAGTGAGCCACGATCTCGTTGTACTTGCGCGTGGCAGTGGTGACGCTGGTGGTGTCGTAGGTCAGCACCGCCAGTCCTTCGATCGGCTTGTGCAGGTGGAAGCTGGTGTGGCAGATCCAGTAGGCTGGCTCGTTGCCGTCACGCAGCCGGTCGGGCATGTACCAGGGTGCCTCCGGTCGACGGATAAGCTTCTCACCGGTGATCTTCCTGGCGCGTGCTTCGGAGACCAGTGCACAGGGATCCTGCGCCGGTTCTGCCAGTAGGTCGCTGGGCCGCGGCGGTCGTGCCTGTGTGGGCTGGGAACTCGATGCGGACGGATTGGGCCGCGCCGTTGCGGGCGGGCTGGAGATGGGCGATGAGCTCTTCTGTTTGCCGCCGTCGGTGCCATCGACCGAAACGCAACCGGTCAGGCACAGTAGAGCGCTGGTCAGCGCTCCGACAACTATGGCGCGTGTGCGGGGCATGTGATCGCCTCCTGGCGAAGTAGGTGTGGGAGTGCCCGGGAAGGGAATGGCAGGTTGCCTCACTCGCATATACGATAACACTATTTTTTATTTTTTCAACAATATGAAGTTATATGTGCAAAAAGTACTAGCCAACCCTAAACATACGGTACAATAGAGGTATTACGCATCAACAAATGAGGAAGACCATGGATACCAAACAATATGACGATAAAATGAAGCAGGCAATTGAATTCTTCAAGGAAGACATTAAAAAGGTTCGAACCGGCCGTGCCCATGCAAGCATGCTTGACGGTGTGGTAGTTACGGCCTATGGTGCGCAGATGCCGCTGATCCAGGTGGCGAATATTACCGCACCAGAAGCACAATTGTTGCAGATTACACCGTTTGACCCAGGCAATATTCAGGCAATTGCGAGCGCTATCCGCGACAATCCTACTCTCGGACTCAACCCTTCTGATGATGGCCGTGTTGTTCGGGTGCCGATTCCAGCACTTAACGAGGAACGCCGCCGCGAGTATGTTAAGGTTCTGAATGGTAAGGTAGAAGATGCGATGGTGCGTTTGCGTGGCGTGCGCCATGATGCTATGGATGCCATCGGCAAGGCTAAAAAGGACAAAGAAATCAGCGAAGATGACGCAAAACGCCTTGAAAAACAAGTTGATGAATTGATGTCAAAGGCTAAGGCCGAAATTGAAACAGCTGCCAAGGCCAAAGAATCCGAAATTATGACTGTCTAGCTGGCCGGCTTTTGCGAAACGCGATACAATAGTGGTGATATGACAGAGAAGACAGAAGTAATGCTGGTGCCCGAGCACCTTGGCCTCATTTTGGATGGGAACCGCCGTTGGGCCAAAGCCCGCGGCTTGCCGGTAATCGAAGGCCACCGCCAAGGCGTAAAGGCACTTAAAAAAGTGTGTAAATCTGCACTCAAGCACGGGGTACGCTATGTTTCGGCATATGTTTTCTCCACAGAAAATTGGCGTCGTGACCGCGACGAAGTTGAAAGCCTGATGAAGCTTATTATGTGGGTGCTGAAGCATGAAATAAAAGAGCTCGACAAAGACGGTATTCGTTTGCGGGTGATAGGTTCCAAGCTAAAACTGGGCCATGCGCTTGCCAAGGCGATCCATGACGCCGAGGAACTAACTAAAAATAACGAACGCGGCACGTTATTGCTGTGTTTGGACTATGGTGGCCAGCAAGAGATTGTCGATGCCGTAAAGCGCATTGCAGAATTGGGTTATCCGCCCGAAGAAATTACCGTCGATTTAATAAATAAGTTTTTGTACGCACCAGATGTGCCGCCCGTCGATCTAGTTATCAGGACTTCCGGCGAGCAACGTACGAGTAATTTTTTACTATGGGAGTGCGCTTACAGTGAACTGCTATTTGATAAAACAAACTGGCCCGATTTTGACGAAGAGCACCTAAAAGCTGCTTTCGACGAATATACGCGCCGCCAACGGAGGTTTGGATCCTAATGTCTGTCTTTTTACTTATACTGGGTATTGTCCTATTCATTGGCCTAGTTGTTATCCATGAATTTGGCCACTTCGTCGCCGCACGCCGTAACGGTGTAGATGTTGAGGAGTTTGGTATTGGTTTTCCACCTCGTGCCTGGGGCAAAAAAACGAAGGGCGGGTTCATTTTTAGCCTAAACTGGCTACCTATTGGTGGTTTTGTAAAGCTAAAAGGCGAGCATGATTCTGATACGGAAAAAGGCAGCTTTGGCGCCGCCAGCCTAAAGGCGAAAGTAAAGATAATGCTGGCTGGTGTTGGCATGAACTTGTTGGGTGCGTTTGTTTTGTTCACTGCTGTCGCCTGGATTGGCATGCCGACGATTATCGAAAACCAGTTTACCGTCAAGTCCGATGAACACGTTGCCAAACACCACGTTTTGGTTAGTGGCGTCACTAAAGGTTCGCCCGCGGAAAAGGCTGGTCTAAAGCAAAGCGACCGGCTGATCGCCATAGAGGGCCAGAAGGGTCAACGTGAAGAGCTGGGGTCGGCAAAAGCCGTATCAGCTGCCACGCACATCTTTGCTGGTCAGCGTGTGACAATTACCTACGATCGTGATGGGCAGCAAAAAACAACCGTGGCGCAACTGCTAACTGCCGAAGAAGTTGCTAAAAGCAAAAATACTGACAGCCCTAAAGGCTACCTGGGCGTGGCTCCTTCTGACTATACTATTACGCGTTATGGCTGGTCTGCACCTGTTGTAGCCGTGGGTATGATGGGGCAAATGACTGCTACTACTTTCCAAGGAGTTGGTACGGCAATCGCTGCTGTCTTTCAGGGGGATGGTGCAAAGGCATCGTCGCAAGTATCCGGCCCGCTGGGCATTGTAATGCTGCTTAAGAACGGTAGCTTGCTGGGTATTGAGTTCATACTGACAATTATCGGCCTCATATCACTGACGCTAGCGATCATGAATGTTTTGCCGATTCCGGCACTGGATGGCGGGCGATTGTTCTTGACGCTTATTTCGCGAGGGCTATTCAAGAAGCCTCTGAGCGAAGAGATGGAAGAACGCGTTAATGGATATGGTTTCTTGGCGCTCATAGGGCTGGTAGTTTTAATCACGATTATTGATGTCAGACGATACTTCTAGCCGCAAACACACTACTGCCGTAGATACGAGGGCAGCATGGGGCCCCGCGAGGGCAGTTGTCGGGTGGGTGGCGAGCTTCTTTGGCGCCCAATTGGCTGTGTACATATTACTTTCCGTTGTCACAGATATATGGGGTGCGTCGGGATCCGAGCTAAAATATTGGTACTCACTATCTTCAACACAATTTCTCCTTGCGCTATGTGCTGAGGCTTTTGTGCTAGGGATACTGTGGTTATTCTTGGCCAAGTTTAGCCGGCAGCAGATTATCCAAGGGCTTGGCTTGCGCAAACCCCGGATTAAAGATGGCGGCTATATGCTGTTGGGGGTTTTGCTGTATTTTGGCATATACGTTGCTATTATGACTGTAGTCGCTTCTGTTACCGCGATTGACCTTGACCAGCAACAGGATATCGGCTTTGACGGTGCCCGCGGCTTCCCGGACGTAGCCTGGGTGTTTACGGCGCTGGTTATTTTACCGCCAATTGTTGAGGAAATTATATTCCGCGGTTATTTATATGGCGGCTTCCGCAAAGCGAATGGCATGGTTGTTTCGGCGGTTATGACAAGCATTATATTTGGCTATCTACACTCAACTCAGGCAGTTGAGGGGGGAGTGTTATGGACGGCAGCGATCGACACTTTCATCATGTCGCTGGTGTTATGCTACTTGCGGGAAAAATCTGGTAGCATTCTTCCGGGTATGGGTGTACATGCCATCAAAAACGGGGTCGCTTTTATTGCGATTTTTATATTACACCTGTAATAGGGTATAATCGGTGGTGATCATGCATATTTCCACTATACTTGCCCCTGGTATTGTCCGTATCCCGCCCTGTCGGTAGTCTTAAACGTATATCTCATTTTTGAACAACCAACAATCTGACCGCAAGGAGCAACTATATGAAAATGTCGCAACTATTTACCAAAACAAGTAAAACCGCGCCGGCCGACGAAACGGCAAAGAACGCCCAGTTACTTATTCAAGCTGGGTTTGTACACAAAGAGATGGCTGGTGTATACGCATTTTTGCCACTTGGCAAGCGCGTACTGGATAATATTTCTAACATTGTTCGTGAAGAGATGGACAATGTTGGTGGCCAAGAAGTGCAAATGACTGTTTTACAGCCAAAAGATATCTTTGAAAAAACTGACCGCTGGGACGACGAAAAAGTCGATAACTGGTTCAAAACTAAACTTAACAACGGTACTGAACTGGGCATGGGCCTGACGCACGAAGAGCCTATCGTGGATTCTATGCAGGACTTTATCAGCTCCTACAAAGACTTGCCGGTGTTGGTGTACCAGATCCAGAGTAAATTCCGTAACGAATTACGTGCCAAAAGCGGATTGCTGCGAGGCCGTGAATTCACCATGAAAGATATGTACTCATTTGCTCGCAGTCAAGAAGAGCACGACGAGATCTACGAGAAAGTAGCTGCCGCATATGCGCGGGTGTACGAGCGGCTGGGATTGGGAGACATTACCTACCGGACTTTCGCCGACGGCGGTATTTTTACCACAAAATTCAGTGACGAATTCCAAACCATCAGTCCTATCGGCGAAGACGTCATCTATGTCCATGAGGCTAAGAAAATTGCCTTTAACGAAGAAATTTTAACCGAAGAAACCTTAACAAAATTTGGTATTACCCGTGATGAGCTCGTAGAAAAACGGGGCGTGGAAGTGGGCAACATCTTCCCGCTCGAAAGTAAGTATTCCGATGCGCTTGAACTTTTTTACACAGACGAAAACGGTGATGAGCAATCAATCATTATGGGCTGTTATGGCATTGGCATCAGCCGGCTCGTAGGTATGCTTGCAGAGCACTTTTCAGATGACAAGGGACTTGTTTGGCCAGAGAGCGTTGCGCCATTCAAGGTCATAGTAAGCCAATTGGGCGACGATGAAGAAGTTACAAAACATGCGTATGACATGTATCGAAAGTTGACGGATAAGGGTGTTGCTGTATTATATGATGACCGTACAGATGCACGTCCTGGAGAGAAATTTGCAGATGCAGATTTGCTTGGCATCCCATACCGGATTGTGATTAGCGCAAAAACGGTAGCGGCACAAAAATACGAAGTCAAAAAACGCACAAGTAAAGAATCTGAGCTGCTTGATCTGGAAGATGTAATGAATCTTACCGTGACAAACGAAGCATAATTGCTATAATAGTCCGTGATCCCCGAGAAAGGGACGCATGCACCTACCCAGATCGAACAGTTTGATAGAAGGAGAACAGATAATGAAGAAACAATTCCACTTAACCCAATCGGGTGTTGACGAGCTCAAGGCAGAACTTGCAGAGTTAACTGGTCTGCGCTCCCAAATCGCTGATCGTATCAAAACCGCCCGTGAATTTGGTGACTTAAGTGAAAACATGGAATACAGCGCTGCTCGCCAAGACCAAGAGCGCAATGAAGCACGTATTTCTGAAATTGAACACATCTTGGCAAACGTACAGGTTATTACTGCACCTAAAAGCGATAGTAAAGTCATGCTTGGCTCAAAGGTCCAGCTAAAGAGCAAAGATGGTAAGACCAAAGAATTTCAGGTGGTAGGAACTGTCGAGGCGGATCCCTTGAACGGTAAGATTTCTGACGAATCGCCAATCGGCCAAGCTTTGCTCGGCAAAAAAGAGGGTGAAGAGGTTGAAATCAAGACTCCTGTTGACACGACAGCATATATTATTGCTGATATCGGTTAATAGTCGCGCTCGAAGTAAAAGGCCCAGGTTTCCCCTAGGGCTTTTTTACTGCTCAAAAAATAGCTCCATGGCTACGTAGTCGTGCGGCATATTGGGTAGGGGGCGTAGATTTTGTGCCGACGCACTATTTGGCGCATCAATGACAAGCCCGGGAGTATGTAGCAGGGCGGAAGGTAGGGCTGCCGTGATGCTCCGTGCGCTGCATGAGCTTTTGGAGGCGTATTCAGTGTCTGTATCATCGTTATACGGCTCTAGCCAGCGCAGGTTTCGGTGTCGTGACAGGGATTGGCCAGCAATATATGCGCCTATGTCGCCTACTGTAGAGGTTCGCACATGGCTGCCGCTGGTTTGGATGATGCCGGCATGCAGATGGACATCGAGTGTATTGCGCACAAGCGCGGCTCGGCCCAGTGGATGCTGAACCAAAGTGTTCCGTATGATATCTGGCAATGATCCGACCTCGGACGCGACATATCTATGAAGTGCTTCGTGCAGTATTTCGTGATATGCGCCATGCGGAAGGTATTCGTGCTTGGCATTGCTAACCGCTGTTATGCCAACCCCTTTGGAGCCATTTGTGTATCCGAAGCCTACAAAATGATGCGTCGGAAAGTTACTGTCAAGGTTTGTTCTATAAGAATTTTGGCGGCGTGCGAATGCCGATCGTTCGTAAACAATGTTGCAATACATTAACCTACCTGTTGTTTCTGTAAAAGTAGATCATACCACACTCTGTGCCTTATCTGTAAAACTGTGGTAAAATAGTGGCGAAGGAAAATTACAATGAATTGGTTAAATCAAATTGTCGACGAACTAGAAGCTCGCCATCCAGATGGTGAGATTTTAATTGAGTCCGGTTCCGCTCCTTCTGGTGCGTATCACCTGGGCCACTTGCGTGAGGTTTTGACTCCTGACGCAATTTATGTGGAGCTCAAACGTCGCGGCCGCAAGGCGCGCCATATTCACTTTGTCGATGATCTTGATGCCTTCCGTAAAGTGCCTTACAACGTGCCAGCGGAGTATGAACAGTATTTGGGAATGCCGCTTTGTGACGTGCCTGCCCCGGATGGATCAGGCCGGTCGTATGCTGATTATTTTTTAAGCGGCTTGCAGGAAGTATGCAAAATCTTAGGCATCGAGGTAGAATTCATCCGCTCATACCAGAAGTATCGTAGTGGATTTGACGTTCCTGCAATAGAGAAGGTTATGGCCAGTTTGCCTGCTGTCCGCAAGGCGATCCAGACTGCCTCCAATCGTCAGCTTGACGAAGATTGGGTGCCCATTCAAATACTGGTAGACGGCCGATTCAAGAACCGTAAATATTTGGGCATGGACACCGCAGCTAAAACCATCCGCTTTGAACATGCCGATGGTTCGGAAGGCGAGGCTAACTATGCGAAGGGCGAGGTAAAGCTGGATTGGCGTTTGGATTGGCCAACTCATTGGTGGCTGCAGGACGTCCATGTGGAGCCATTTGGCCGCGATCACTCTTCTGCTGGCAGTTCATACGACACTGGCGCACAGTTAATGCGCGATGTTTTCAAAGCGATTCCGCCGCTGCCCGTGCCATACGACTTCATTAACATGGTTGGCGACACTAAGAAGATGAGTGCAAGTAAAGGTACTGGATTGACTGCTTTGGAGTCTGCGCAGATTATGCCAGCGGAAGTCATGCGCTTCTTTGTTCTACGTGCTCCGGCAAGTAAGCTATTGCACTTTGACCCGGTTAATGGACTCATTCAACTGATGGATGAATTTGCAGCTCTGGCAGCAAAAACAGACTCCGAAAAAACCGAATCCGAGAAACAACTCTTGTACATCTGTACCCATGGCCAAGAGCGTAAAACAGTCAGTCGTGTGCCATTCTCGCACCTTGTTGCCAGCTATCAGGCGTCGCTGCGTAATGCCGACAAGACTATCGAGGTGATTAAGCGCACCGAGCATGCGCAAACCGCCCACGAAGATGCGGAAGTTATTCGAAATGAACTACAATTTATTGACGCGTGGCTGGATAAGCGGGCACCAGAGGACGTAAAGTTTTCGCTTGTTGAGTCAATCGACGTTTCCCAGTTTACCGAGCAGCAACAGGCATTCTTGAAGGCTGTAGGACAGAAGGCTGCACAGGCTCCTGCGGATGCTGATGGTGCTTGGTTCCACGATGCTATTTACGAACTTAAGGACGAAATGGGTCTAGCACCCAAAGAAATGTTCCAAACACTCTACCGAGCCATTATTGGCAAGGACTCTGGTCCACGTGCGGGCTGGTTCTTGAGTATTTTGCCGCGCGATTGGCTTTCAAAGCGCTTATTGCTCGAAGCCTAAACACAGATATATTCAGCAAAAGCGCTCCACATGGGGCGCTTTTGCTTGTTGAATACAAAAATGGTATCATAACTTTCGTTGTCCGCAACTATACCCGTGAGGGGTGAATTACGTGAGCCAAAGCTCTATCCGCAAGGGACGCCGTAGCCGGCTGCCCTCCAGCGGCGAGCTGCTGTTCTCAGTGATCTGCACGATTACCGAGAAGCAGACGCCACGCAAGCAGCGTATGTCAGCTATCTGGACCGTCCTCGGTTCGTGGCTGGCGATCTCGTTGTTCGCATTGCTCAACCACGGCTACGGTGACTTCTTCGAGTCACTGCTGCAGCTCCTGTCTGGCCAGTTCGAGGCCGGCGTCTACGCCTTCGAGCCTGGCGTGCGCATGGCGCCCGTCATCGCTGCCATGGTGTCCGTGAACATCGTGCTGATGGTCCCCATCGGCATCATGATTGTCCCGTTCATCAAGAAGGGGAAGGACACCGAACGCAAGAAGAGCCTGTTCGAGGGTAACGAGCCCAAGAAGCAGTACCCCAGGCTGATGGCAGTGCTGTTCGGCGAAGAGCTGTTTGCTCGGATGCTGTTCTTTATGACGCTGTCCGGTGTGGCGCTGATGGTTCTGTCGCCGAAAGCTGCGTTCTGGACGCTGTTCATTCTGGGTAACGGCCTGTGGGCGCTGGGGCACCTGTACAACTACAAGGACATCCGGAATCGACGCAACGTTATCCTGGTGGTCCCGCAGTTCGTCGCCGGCATCATGATCACTGCCGTCTTCGTGCCCCACGGATGGCTGGCGGCGCTCATCGCGCATGTCCTGTACGACATGGTGCTATTCTGCGCCGACCGGCATGACGTGTTCAACTGGGGCGAAGTGATGGTCGTCATCTGGCACGGCTTCCTGCTGCTCGCCAGCGGCGTCATCTTCTTCGCCTACGGTGACGAAAGTCTGATGGACATGCGTGTCTGGATGGACGCCGACACCACCAAGTACGCACTCCCGGGCTGGGAGCTGCATGAGTACTTCGCAGCGGCGGTCTTCCTGACCTCTCTGGTGACCATCGCGCTGGAGTTGCTGCTGTTCGACCGCGACGGCGGCGCCAACATCGATGCTGTGCGCCAGTCCTGGGTACGCGACTTTGCGTTCGTGCTGATTGGCATGCTGCTGATTATCGCGACCGAGGACGTCGATGCGCCGGTGGCCTTCAAGGTGCTGGTCCTGGCGATAGTCGCCCCGGCAGCGCGTCTGACGGCGAGCGGTAGCGGTGTAGCTAGGGCCTTCCACGAAGGGGCGCTGATTTTCTCGGTGCTCATCGCGTTTACGCTGGCACTTGACGTTAAGCATGCCGTGTGGCTGGTAGGTCTGATCGCACTGCTGTGGATCCCGGATTACGTTATCCGCTACCACGACCATGACGACCCGGATCCGAAGAATCGCTGGAAGCTCCAGCTCGGCGACATCACTGCTGTCATCGGTACTCAGCGGCTGGTGGGCGCCGCTACCGGTAAGCGCATCACGTAATACTGGGGCATCGCCCTGTAGTGTGCTTGCTATGAGCGCACGCGGATGACCCGGGTGGGACGAGAAGAATATGTGCCGTAAGCACACCCTCGTCCCACCCAGGCATTCCAAAATTATCCAAATTGATTATCGTTTAATGAAACAAAAAGAAGCATTTGTTACAATTGGCACATGCCAAAGCTTAAAAATATTACTAGTATCGGTCCTTTCAGTATTACGCCGCTCCAACGCCTATGGCGTGCTATGACGCTTCGCCCGCTTAAGCAGTACAAGCTGTATATGATCCGCCCCGATAACGTCCATACCGATGAGGTCGGATGTGACGACGAAATTGTTCCAGTAAATCGCTTGACCACTGCCCGGACTGTGTCACTGACAATTATTTATGAAGACTTACTGAGCTTGCACGATTACGAATATGGCGACGGACTCGTGAATGCTCTTTGGGGCTCCGACCTACATCTTATTTCTGCCTCTGTGGATGGCACCGATGTGGCGCATATTGAGCTAGGCGGTACGCTGGCGGCGCGCGAAGCATGTTCAGTGTCGCGTATCCGCAGCCAGTTAACACTACCTGCAAAGCAGCTTTTTTCGGGCAGCGGGCATGTGCGGACCGTGGAGGTAACCGTAAGGGGCAGGCCGCTGGAGGAGTTGTTATCTGGCTCTGTTCATTAGCCTTTACAAGCGAGGCAGCCTGGCGTATGATGCTTGCAAGTCCGAATAATCAGACTAGGCGTTACGCCTTATAGAGCCTCACATATCTCCCTTGTAACAAACTAAAGATGCGGTATTTTTGCTGCATCTTTTTTAATTTTGGCAGAAAGGGAAGTGGGCATGCACATAGAGGAAATTAAAAGCACAGGTAGCCTAGCTGCAGATATTACGCGGCATTACTCCGCGCGTATTTTAATGGGCAAGGCAGTGGTAGTTGCCGAAGACCCTGATCTTTTGGAAAAGGCATTGCAAAAACAATGGGCGCGGCTAACCCGAAGGTTGCAAGCCCAACGAACCCAAACCCCATCCAATAAGGTGGCGACTGTGATGGATCTGACCTTCGCCATTACCAAAATGCAATGCCAGCGCTTTACGACTCAACTGCCGTTGGACGATCCATCTGCCCGGGTATTTATTTTGCGCCCGACAGACTTAAACGATATTTTGCCTGAATTTGCAACGCTTTACATAACATGCGCTGTTGGCCTTGCAGTCCTTGAGTCCGCTGCAGCAACTATGCCTGCCAACGGTACCGTAATTAGATATCTATGAGTTTCTTGTAGTGCAAGCGAGCTGATCATATACTTAAAAGTACAAGGAAGAGGTAATGGCTAACTGGAAAGGACATGTTGCTGGAGGTATTGTATTTGGCGCTGCATATGCAGCGGCGCTCAGCTATACTCCCATACAACAGTATGCCGAGCAAATTCATTTGCTCAACGATTGGCAAGCAATGGCCGCCATACTGGTGTTGAGCACACTTTTTGCGTTGTTCCCTGACGTCGATACTAACAGCAAAGGCCAGAATATTTTTTACGGCCTAGCGCTAACGGTAGACGTACTCCTGATAGCCAGCGGCAACTTGCAAGCAGCTGCCTATTTGGGGCTTGTGGCAATGTTGCCGGTGGTGGGTAAGCATAGAGGTTGGACTCATAGCAAGTGGGCAATGGTGCTTATTCCGCTACCAATCCTTGTTGTGCCGTATTTGTACAGCCAGCAAGCACTCAACATTGCCGCCGTTTATTACGGCGCATGCGTTGCCGGCTATTTTAGCCACCTATTGCTTGACGGACTGGTCTTCAAGCAATTCCGCATCCGCAACTGAATGGAGAGCTGGGTAGGGCAGGAAGTTATATGTTTCTTGCTTGAGGATCAATTGGTGGTATGGTTTAAAATACTCCCAAAAATCAGTGTCTATGGAGTGGCCGCAAATAATAGCGCAGTTTTTTGTGTCTTTTTCGTCTTGCTCGCTTACCAGGAATTGGCTTTTGTGGGCGCACATGGCGTGTAATTTGCGTCGGGTGTCAACGGAAACGATATGCTCGCCCCTGCCGTGGGCATTGAGTGCATATACTTCAAATGCCAAGCTAGGATGTTTCTGCTGGATTTGTTCCAAGGCTTTGAGTGTAGCAAGGTGGGTAGCTATGTGGTCGGGGTGCTCATCAAACCCGTCGGCGCCAAGCGTAAAGATGCGGGTAATGTGCTCAGACAGTATTAGATGGCGCAGAGCTGTAACAAGTTGCGCAAAGTGTGTACTGCTCGCCAGGTCGCCATCTGGCAAGTTCAAATAATATTGGCGTTCCAAAGGAATGCCCGTCCGCCGTAGGCCTTCATGCGATTCTTTGCGCCGGTTACCTTTGACTACATAGTTCGCCTCGTTCATATGGTTCACGGTGCTTGCCTCGCCGTCAGTGGCCACACAAGCAAAACAAAGGCCTTCGGCGGCACCGCCCAGTAGAGTTTCTAGGTCATCGGGGTGCGCGCCAATCAGTAAGGTCTGTTGCGTATCCATGCTTGTGTCTAGTATAGCAAATGTGAAAAACAGCCTAAGCATAATGTTGCAAATGCGTAAAATATTGTACAATTTTTGTGTACAGCACGGTGCTGTGCACAGCAAGAGGCAGCGGAAGGTATGTGTATGCCAAGGGCAAGTCTGGCCATTCCGACGTACGTCAGTCAGTTCACTGATCCGTCGCAGTGGCGTTACGTGAACAGCTTGATGGTGAATTTTCCGACCATCAGCAGCTCTGACTTCCAGAAGCGGGGTGGTGACAATACGGACTCAAACCTGCTGGTGGTCATCGACAGCGTCGCTGAGGCGCGGATCCCGACGCTCCAGCTCGAAGAGGACGGCGTCACGATCCAGCCACAGGTTTGCCAGATGATGGATCTGATGCATCGCCGCGGCGTCAATGCCGTACAAATTGCGGCCTGGTGGTTTGAGTCACGGCCTGAGCTGGGTAACATCAGCCCTGCCGCTCATCTGGAGACCACCAACAACCGCAACCGCATTCTGACATCTACAATGCAGGCTACTGGCCCGTATTACTGGATGCTGCAGAAGTAATGGCGAAGGTGGTAGGAATCCCGCAGGACTCCTTTAAAGAAGCGAATGCTTCGCCACCCGCTGTGCGCCTCTTGCCAAACAATATTATTTTTTATCAGTTTCGTCGGTACGACGTTCGACTATAATAGTACACTCGGTTACGAGCGCGGCAATAGCGCCAATTGCAGCTAGGGCAGGTGCCAAAACAATGCCCACCACGCCAACGGTTACCGGCACTTCAATAACAGTCTTGCCGGACTTATCCTTGATGATTAAACGGCGTACATTGCCTTCGTTGATGATCTCTTTTACTTTGGAAAGCAATTGTTCGCCGTTAACTTTGAACTCTTCTTTGGTTGTGTGTGTTTTTTCTGTCATACCTTTAGTATAGCGTATGCGGAAGGTGCTATACTTTAAAAGTAACATGTAAGGAGCGAGTATGAAGAGGACAGCCGTTTGGGCAATACTTGTTGTGGCGGTCATAGTAAGCGCCGCATTACTTGTAGTTACCAAGAACAATGCAGATAAAAACAAGGGTGATGATGTTTCAACAGGCCAGCAGGCCGACGCAGGTGGTACCAAAAAAGCCTGCGATGTCTTTACATTAGACATTGCAAAGCAGGTGCTGGGCGACCAGGCTAAGCAGTCTGACATGGGCGGCACCGGCCATGTATCTACTGATGACATAAGCGTCAGCAGCTGTATTTATGAAACTGGCTCCGGCAATGGTGTGCTCATCGCGAACGCGCTGGTGCGCGCCGCCAAGAACAAAGACGCGTACCAATCTAATACATACGGCTTTGAAAACGCCCGCGAACAAGGCACGGAGCCAGGTAAAAAAGTAAGCAGTAAAAAAATTAGCGGCTTGGGTGATGATGCCTATTTTAACCCATCGACTAAGCAGGTCAACGTCCTTGTAAATAATGGCCAGTACTGGTTAATTCTGCAGGTTGGCGGCGAACAAGCACCCGCCGAAAAGCTGGGGAATGCCCTAGTAAGTAAATTGTAGGAGTATAGGCAGAATGACAAAGACGCAAAAAATACTTACCGGCGTTTTTGTTATAACCCTTGCCACAGCAGCCATGGTTGTTGTTAAGATGGATGACATTCGTCAGTGGCTATTTAGGCCTACGTCATCTAACGTCCAGCAGGGCATTAGTGGCCAGAACAAGGCGGTGACAGTGGCGAAAAACCTGGCGACGCCATGGGAAGTACTGTTCTTGCCCAACAATGACATGCTCATTACAGAGCGTCCCGGCAAGCTGACGCGCATTGGCCAGGATAATAGGTCATACGCAATAAAAGGCGTGCAGCATACTAGTGAAGGCGGTTTGCTGGGTGCAGCATTGCACCCGGATTTTCCCAAGAACCATTGGGTCTATCTATACTACACGACAACCAAAACCAACAAACTTACCAATGTTGTTGAACGATACACATTGGAGGGCGACACGTTAGGCAATGCCACGACGATTATTGATGAAATACCTGCGGCCGAAAACCATGATGGTGGGCGCCTGGCATTTGGTCCAGATGGCTATTTATATGTCACCACTGGTGACGCGGGCGAACCGACGCTTTCCCAACAAATCGAGTCCATGGCCGGTAAAGTCTTGCGTTTAAGCGATGATGGAAGCGTGCCTGCCGACAACCCCTTCACGAATCCGGTGTATAGCTATGGCCACCGCAACATTCAAGGCATTACTTGGGATGGCAAAGGGCAACTATGGGCAACTGAGCACGGACGCTCTGGCGCGCAATCTGGGTATGATGAACTAAACCTTATTAAACGCGGGGCAAACTACGGTTGGCCTGTGGCTGAGGGTGACGAAACGCGTGAAGGTATGGAAAAGCCAATTGTCCACTCCGGTGCCAAAGATACATGGGCACCTGCAGGAATGACGTACAGCAAAGGATCGCTGTTCTTTGCGGGGTTACGTGGCCAGGCTCTGTACCAGGCCAAAATTAACAGCGACAACACCATAACTATGACTGCCCATTTACGTGAAGAATATGGCAGACTGCGAACAGCTGTAGAACACAACGGTTCGTTGTATGTGGCAACCAGTAATACCGATGGCCGTGGTATGCCCGGTGAAGATGATGATAGAATACTCCGGTTTAGTCGGAGCATCTTTGGCGACTAGGACTTTTTAGTAGTGTAGTGGCTGCGAATTTGGAACAAGAAGTACAAGACCAGCGTATTCCAAATAACGTTCCACACCATAGAAAACAGGCCAGCATAATCGGTAAAGACCACTAGAATGCTATAGAGCGTATCAACGAGTACTGCATAAAAGAAAAAGTTCCAGCCGTCTTTTTGCCGGTTGCGCAGTGGCGCATAGGCGCGCAGAAAGAAGATGGCTTGCGCCAACAGCAAGATTAGGCCTACCCATGCCATGATATGGACATGCTCCGCGGGGGGTGTGCCGTATTTGGCGGCAGCATCGTTGGCAAAGTCTACTAACTTATTGGCGGCACGTATCCATTCCCATAGCGACCAGAATGTCAGAAAGCTGAGCAAGCCCATGATAAGGCTGACATAGGGGATGTACTTAACAATAAAATCCTTGCTGCTGGCTGCTATGCTTGGTGCATTTTTGCGAAAGAAAGCATCAAGAGTCTCTTCGATATGCGCTATTTTGGACATGAACATTACAAAAAACCTCTTATTTTATGTCATTAGCGTACTGCGCCCTGGGGTAAAAGGCAACATAACTTGCGGGCAAGGTGTAAAACCGTTAAGGTTAGGTTATGGACTCTGATATTACTCAAACACTAGCACCTATCCTAGAAAATCGGCTGATCCAAGTGCTGCTAACAGTCATTGCAGCACTTCTTCTGCAGCTTGTGTTGCGCAGCCCTATCGAACGCATTGTGTGTCGTATAATCCGCACCCACCGCTATAGCAGTAAAGAGGAAGAGCGCAAGCGCGAAGACACGCTCATAACCGTATTCCATACCGCCAGTATGGTGTTGGTGTGGATTGTGGCGGTTATTGTAATTCTCATGCAACTCCATGTTAATTTTGCGGGTCTGCTCACCGGGGCAGGATTAATTGGTATCGTTGTGGGTGTCGGTGCTCAGGGTGCTATCCGCGATTTTTTAGCTGGCGTTTTTATAATCCTGGAAAACCAGTATCGGGTGGGCGATATTGTAACGCTCAGCGCAGGCCTGCCAAATGGCGTCTCGGTGTAGTAGAGGATATTACCGTGCGTATTACCAAATTGCGCGATTTAGACGGTAACCTGCATATCGTCTCCAACGGATCGGTCGGTGTTATCACCAATATGACCTTCAAGTATGCCAATGTTAACGTCGACATACCAGTTACCTACACAACAGATATCGACAAGGCCAAGAAGGTAATTAACGAAGTCGGTATTGAACTTGCTGGTGACGAAGCAATGGGTAAGGATATCACCGAGGCAATCCAGTTCTTACGTGTAGACCGGTTCGATGCCTCAGTTATGATAATTAAGGCGCTGGGCAAGGTAACGGCTGGTACTCAGTGGGATGTCGCTGGTGAGTTCCGTCGCCGTATTATGATAGCGTTCGACAAGAAGGGTATCGAGATCCCGTACCCGCAAGTTGTTGTCCACGAAGAACAGCACAGTAAGCATAAAGCACATTAAAGGAGCTTGCATGAAAGCAGTCGTAAATGGCAAAATTGTTGCCGAAGCACCCAAGGAAGACCTCATTTATATTGAGCAAAATTGGTATTTTCCACCCTCTAGTGTGAAGCAGGAATACCTGCAAAAAAGTGATACGCCCTACACATGCCCGTGGAAGGGTGAATGCCAATACTTCGATGTGGTCGTAGATGGCGAAGTGCACAGTGATAATGCGTTTAGCTATCCACAACCCAAGCCCTCTGCCATTGAAATTGTAAAGAAGGATTTTAGTAATTACGTTGCTTTTTGGCGCGATGTAGAAATTAGTGAATAGGGACTGATTACTACTACAAAAAAGCCCCTCAGCTAGAGGGGCTTTTTGACTGACTGTTGGGCGAATTAACTTTCTTGGCGGGCTAAGTACTTCATGCGTACTAGGTAGCCAGCAGCTACGGCTACAAGAACCATCAGGATTGTGCTGGCGGGACCAGTCTGAGGAAGTTCTTCTGCAGGTGTTTCAGCAACAGGTGCAGGTGTTTCGGTTTTTGGCGTCTCGGGTGTGGTTGTTACAGGCGTCTCTGGCTTTGGTTCTTCCTTTGGGGGAACAGTTACCTTAACGACAGCGTTGTCACAGCCTTGCTGTGGGTTGTCGTTAACGGCAGTGTTACCAGTGAAACATGCTTTGTTGGTGATGGTAACGTCTTTAGCAGCTGTTACCTTTACCTGGTATTCCTTAGTTACGCTCTGTTTTGGCTTAAGCGTGCCGAGGTTTTCGGTAATTTCACGGGCGCTTGGGTTGCTTACGAGCTCAACACCTTCCGGAAGTGTGTCCTTAAGGACGGTGTTAGTCATGTCGTTCATACCGTCGTCCTTGGTCTGGGCGTTACTAACGGTAATAACGTAGTTCAAGATGTCGCCGGGTTTGGCGGCAACAGCGCTGCTCGCGTTATTTGCGTCGCTCAGTTCGCCCTTAGCGGTAACGTTCTGAACTTTCTTAACGATTTTGCCTTCTGGCTGCCATGCAAGGGCATTAGCGACAGGAACGCCGATGATACTGAGGGCAAGTACACCACTCATTACGAAAGCTTTAAGATTAGCCATATTAGTTCAACTCCTTTGTCTCACGAGGGAAACCGGGTGAGGCTCTCAATTACAAACCTTATTATACGCTTAATTTACTATTAGTCAATATTTATAAGAAAAAAGCAATAGCATAATGTGACAAATATCACAAATAATAGGGTTGAACGACCTCCCGTATCTGTTACTATGGGGTAAGTTCGAAAGAACAACGCTTATGCGGGCTTAAAAATTGAAACGTGTTCTCTCTATAGGGAACAAAAGGAAGTGCGCTGGACTCTCGTGTTTGGGGACAATCGCGATAGAGTCGCGCATTAGGAAGATGGTAAAGCTGAGTGCTGTTGCTGGCTGCGTGGGCGGTAACGCACTACTGCAAACAGCTTGCACTGTTTGGCTAATTATGTCATCAGTTGGCGCGACCCCATCCCGCCACATCTTCCGACCGGCCAGCAAATGTGCCACTTCCAGTGGTAATACGTTGGCCTGCAGCCGGACGGAACCCTGATTCTCCCGTGGGGGGTAGATGACGGGTTCCGTCCGGTCTGTATCTGGCAATTGCCATCCTTTCTCCACGTTTCTTTATTTTTTGCCCGCTTTTTACCTCCGTATTTTGTGCACCTAACAGGGTGTTTTTTGTTATACTAGGCATATGCAGAAAGCACTATTTGCAGCGGGTTGTTTTTGGGGAGTGCAGTATTACTTTGATCAAGTTCCAGGTGTCATACGGACAACGGTGGGCTATACGGGCGGCCACACTGAGCACCCCACCTACGAAGATGTATGCTATCGCAATACCGGGCATGCCGAGGCGGTGCTGATAGAATATGACCCAGCTATTGTTACCTACGAAACATTAGTCAAGCAGTTCTTTCGTATGCACGACCCAACGCAGCTTAATCGCCAGGGACCTGATGTGGGCGACCAATATCGCTCGGCAATCTTTTATTTTAATGAAATACAGCAGCAAGTAGCACAAAGTGTGGGCGATGCCGTGCAAGTAAAAAAAGACAAGCCAGTTGTTACCCAAGTTATTCCGGCTCAGCCATTTTACAAAGCAGAGGACTACCATCAAAAATTTACAGAACGGACAGGGCGGGGAATGTGCCACGTGCCGTACCAGCCAATTCCATAACGACCGCCGCAGCTACGTGTGGTACCATTGAATGGTTAAAAAGATAGGTATATGAACTGTACGAAAGCTATTATCCTTGTTGCAGGTTATGGTACACGCCGCCTGCCTGTTACAAAAGCAATCGAAAAGTCGATGCTGCCGATTCTGAACCGCCCTGTAGTAGATTATGTGGTTGAAGACTGCATCAAGGCAGGCATCACCGATATTTATTTTGTCGTTAACAAAGATGCGGTGCAGATACGCAACTATTATGGCCGCAATATTGTACTCGAAGAATATCTGGCAGCACACAAAAAACAACGTTTGGCCAGCTCAGTTTTGCCACCCAAGCAGGCGACATTCCATTATGTCGAGCAAGATACTGCTAGTGACGCACCATACGGCACGGCTGTGCCAGTAATGCTGTGCCGTGAGTTTATTAACCCCGGCGAGCATTTTTTGGTGCTCACAGGTGATGATTTTGTTTTTAATGCCGACGGGTCGTCCGAAATCAAACGCCTTATGAAAGCGGCTGGCAGCAAATCGGCAATGCTGGGGGTAGAAGTGCCCGAAACAATGGTGAGCAATTATGGAGTTATTGCTTCACATGAAGTGGATGGCCATTTAGTTTATGATGCCATACAAGAAAAGCCAAGCATCGAAGAGGCAGAAAGTAATCTGATCAATATTAGCAAATACGTGCTGCCTGCCGCATTTTATGAATACTTAGACAAAATTATGCAATCCCAACCAAACCCTTCGGGCGAATACTATATTATTGATGCGTTAAATGCTTTTGCCCAAGACGGTAACGAAATATGTGTTATGCGCGCCCAAGGCGAGTATCTGGATAGCGGAACGGTCGAGAATTGGCTATATGCCAACCAGTATATTGCGAGTCATCTGAGCGACTTGTAACAGGGGTATTTAGTAGCGCTCTGTTCTGGTGGCGTGGTATAGTTGTATCTATGGCTTCATCAAAGAAAAAACGTACAGCAGCAAAAGTAGCAAAAAATGCGTCTAAAAAACCAACGCCGACACCCGAAACTGTAAAAGAGGTAGTGGCTGACGCCATGGAAAAGGCGAAGAACCCATTGGAAAAGCTATATCGTTGGAACAAGTGGCTGGCAATTATCCACGCTTTTCAGGCATTGGCCATCCTTGTTGTTAGCGACGAGCGCTTATTTCCGGTAACTACTAGCTACTTGACCCCCAATCCACTTTTCGAAAACCAAGGGCTTACGGTGGGCACGCACCAGCTGTTTGATATTAACGCTGCATGGCTTATTGCAACGTTCTTCTTAATATCCGCGGCTGCGCATACGGCAATGGCTACATTCTATCGCCGAAGATACGAATCAGACCTTGTAAAAGGTATTAACCGTCTTCGCTGGATTGAATACGCGGTAAGTGCCAGCACTATGATGGTTGCTATTGGATTTTTGAGCGGAATATACGACCTGTCCGCCGCTATAATGCTTTTCGTTCTGACTGCAGTCATGAATATGGCAGGCTTGGCAATGGAAATATATAACGAGGGAAAGGCACGTGTAAACTGGCTGGCGTATGTGATAGGTTGCATCGCAGGTGTTACTCCGTGGATAGCTTTTGCCGTGTACGCCATAGGTGCATCGCTATACGGTGATGGCCAGGTGCCTGCGTTTGTCTATTGGATATATGGTTCAATGTTTGTGTGTTTCAGTAGTTTCGCTGTGAATATGCTCATGCAGTACCGCCGTAATGGCCGCTGGGCGGACTATATATTCGGCGAGCAAGTATATATGATTTTAAGCCTTGTGGCAAAAACGGTATTGGCGTGGCAGGTATTTGCCGGGCTGCTTCGTCCATAGTATATGCGCACGTTACTATTCGATTTTGATGGGACGCTGGCAGACAGTTTTGAAGCAGCCGTTGATATTTTTTATGAAATTACAAAGCATCCGCGCATAGAAGACCCCGAGCTTGTGGCGTACTTGCGCAAGCAGCCAATTATGGTGGCAGCCAAAGAGCTGCACGTCAATCCTATGCAAGTGCCGCGCCTGCTGGTTAAGGGGCGTAGGATGATGGCCGAACGCATGGACTCGGTACAGTTGTTCGCTGGCATGCACGAGCCACTACGCCAGCTGTATGCTAAAGGGTACGATATGCAAATAATGAGTTCAAACAGCGCCCATAATATAAATCAGTTCCTCAAGGCGAACAATATTGAAGGGTATTTTTCGAGAGTATATGGTGGAATTGGGCTGCTGAACAAAGCGGCCGCCATTAAAAAGGTACTGCGCCAGAATAGCTTGCAGCCTCATGAATGTATTTATATTGGTGATGAATCACGTGACATAGAAGGCGCTCGCAAGGCTGGCTTGGCATGCGTATCAGTGTCGTGGGGGTACAATGACGAAGTCTTGCTGCGCTCCCGCAAACCAGATGCGCTCATATCTGATCCCAAGGAACTTGTAACTGCAATTGAAGGAATATAAATGCAAGAAGTTGTTATTGAAAAACTGATCCACGGCGGCCAAGGGTTGGCTACGCTGCCCACTGGGCAAAAAGTACTGGTATGGGGTGCGCTACCGGGCGAAAAAGTAGTTGTGAGGGTTATTAAAAAGAAACGTTCATATGTAGAAGCTATCGCCGAAGAGATTATTGAGCCGAGCATTGAACGGGTTGAGGCGCGCGAGCCGAACTACCTGGCCACCAGTCCATGGCAAATCATGAAGTACGAAGTAGAGAATGATTACAAAAAACGGATTGTAGAGGAGCTGTTTGTACAAGCGCATGTGCCAATCCCGGATTTTGCATTTGTGGCGGCCGGTCAGGAATGGCATTACCGCAATAAAATGGAGTACAGTTTTTGGGGAGACGACGATGGGCTGCATTTGGCCCTGCACAACCGCGGCTCGCACCATAAAACAATTGTAACTGGCAGCCAATTGGCAGATACGGCACTTGATGCTGGGGCAAACGCGCTTGTTGCCTTACTGAATAACCTCCAGGTACGTGCCGGTGACCTCAAGACAGTTATTGTTCGCTCATCTATGGGTGGGGAGGTGGTGGCTTCGCTATTTGTAAAACCCATTAAATTTCCGGAGCTGCCACTGCCCGCCGGACTAAAGGGCCTAAGGGTATACCACTCTAATCCTAAAAGTCCAGCCAGCGTGCCAACAGCGCTGCTTCAAGAAGTTGGTGACCCAACATTACAGGACACGCTACTGGGGCAAACGTTTACATACGATGTTGACTCATTTTTCCAGGTAAATATACCAATTTTCGAAAAAGCTTTAGGCCGTATAAAAGAATTTGGTGCCAGCGAATCGTTGGTGGACATGTATGCGGGGGTGGGAAGTATTGGCCTTAGTGTCGCTCAAAAGAATGTCCAGCTGGTTGAGGCTGATCCTGCTACGGCGGCGATGGCGCGTGTAAATGCCAGTGCTAACCATATCAATGCTGAAGTTATTGAATCACCAAGCGAAAAAGTGCTGGAGCATATCCCATCTGACCGAATTGTAATTTTCGATCCGCCGCGCGCAGGCCTGCACGACAAAGTTGTGCGGCAAACACTATCGGTATTGCCGCCCAAAATTATGTACCTTAGTTGCAACCCGGCCACACAAGCCCGCGACCTGGCACTACTGCAACAGTCGTACGAAATTACATTTTTTGAAGGCTATAACTTCTTTCCGCACACGCCACATATCGAGACTTTGGCAATCCTCAACCGCCGCCCAAAAATGTAGTATACATATTCAGGATGGTATACTGATTGGATGGAAAAGGTGGGCTTTCAGCCATGTGAAAAAATCGTGGAACCAATACTGGACCACGATATCTATGCATCGGAAATACTGCCTTCATACACAGCCCCAAATCGCGAAACGCTGCTTGACATCCGAATGTATGCCCACGATTTGGCGCTGGACGCCCTCGTTAAAGTACGAGGGGGCGCGGGAGATGTTACGGGAGATGCCCCCAGTACTCAGGAGATTGCTGAAGCAAGAGATATCATGCAGCCATATCTTCCTGAGCTGCGCACTAAACTAACCCGTGCGCATTATCTGCACAGTGCAAAGAAGCTTTTAGAGTCCGAGGACGCACATGATATTGCTACGCAATTGAGGGCGGACTTTCAACATGAGATGGTTAGTGATGTCTGGCGGCATATGCAAATGGTGCGGCTTCGCCCGGACCAAACAGTTGGCTCAGACGTCCTCAGCTCCTTAGAAACAGGAGTCGTAATAGTTGCTCCTACCGGTTCAGGCAAGACCTATATTATTGCCAAGGCATTGCAGCTGTGTGGTGTCGGGCGAACATTAGGGCCTGACAATGTCATGCAGACCGCGCTTGTTTCAGTGCCTACCCTGGACCTTATAGACCAGTATTCCTCTAGTGATGAGCGCAATATATTCAGGAAAGTGATCGGGTGGGATGTTCCAATTGCCCAATACCATGGCAGGTCGAAGGAGCAATCAGCCGTAACACTTATTACGCACCGATCTTTGCAAGCGGCTACGGAAGATGGCATCATCAAGGGTGATGACTACGCATATACGGCATTTGATGAAGTACACCACAGCATGGCACCAAAAACACTGCCCGCTCTCCGCCGCCTGAAAGGAGGGATGCTGGGAACAACCGCAACTCCTGCGTACAGCCCCACCAAGGATGTTCGCAGATATTTCCCGCATGTTGATGGTGGATCGGCACGTGATTTTATAGAATTAGGGATTCTTAATCCGACACGATTATTTTCGTTCGCTGCGAACAGTCGAGACCATGGCGCGAATATGACAGCTACGCTCGCGGCAGACTGGATAAGCCAGGGGCTACGTACATTGGTATATTGTGAGTTTGGCGAAGACCAAATCCAGGCCCGCAGGATAGCTACTCATATTAACGCAATGCTGGGGGAGGACGCGGTAAAAGCAGTAGGCAGCTTCCGCGGTAATGAAAGTGATACGGATGTAGACGCGTTTAGGAATGGTGCGCTCAAGGGGTTGACTGCTACTAATATGCTGAAGGAGGGGTTTGACGATAATGTAGATGCTGTGATTATGCTGGGTTGCAGAACATCACTGGTCGATATCTCGCAGATGGTTGGTCGTGCCTTGCGGCGCGGTGACAAGATCTCGCGTATTGCAGAAGTAATTCCGCCTAACCCTCACCGGTTGCGCCTCAAGTCAATCTGGGACGTTTTTGGGCTGAAAGTCATCCGGCAAGGGGAACTGATTGGTGGGGAAGCTGGGCAAGTTGATGGCGTGTCACAGTTCTTGCGAGGCACGCTAGATGTTGGCCGCAGGCCGGCTGGCGAAATGAGAGCCCGGAAGCCAAGATCGAATCCTTTTATTCCTGAAAATCTGCAAGAATTTTTACTTCCTGAACAGCCGGTGCGAACCGCGTTGCTAGCGCCAAACACCGTCAAGCAATCAGAGCCACCACCGGACGGCTATATTTTGGCTGAAGCATTAGCCGCTGAATTTAACACAACCATTGCCCATGCCGCAAGCGCCTTGCAGTCGGCTAATATTGGTGTCCACAAGAGTTGGATACAGATTGGTCGAGAGCGGGCATACGAACTGTGGTTTGCGCCAGAGGCGCTACATCATTTTATAGAAAATCCACCATTGAAAGTAGCACACAGCAATGCGATGTGTTCGTCTCAGCTTGTTGAGCTGACTGGCTTGTCTCGGCAGTTTTTTGTTAACACTGCCCAAAAGCTCAAGCTTACACCCCAAGAACGTCTTATCATAGGCAGCTCCAAGCCTGCTCACTTCTACGAGCCAGAGGATGTGGCGAAGATTTTAGATGCGGTAGATGGCTTGGTATTTGCAGACCAGTCAGACGTGTCAATCGGTGAACTAAGTCAAATGACAAGTGAGCACTTTGTGCACACATATATTGCAGACCCTAGCAATGGCATCGCGGCTGTCAGTAAGCGTCGCCACCCTGTCCATGGCATTAAAGGCATAACTGACCATGTAACAGCAGAGGACGCCGCAAAAATAACAGCCGCATACAAAATTTCAAGCGGCCAGGGCCGTATGAGCCTAACGGAGATTGCTAGTAATGCTGGCGTATCGCTGGCAACGGTGTCGAAATATTTGACTCCGCAGCAGCGTAAGCAGCTTCGCTCCCGACACGGGGCAGGTCGTGGTAGCGCAAAAACGTTGCCAATGGAAACAGCGGCACTTATCGTAAATGAGCTCAAGTGTCCAGATGCACCGCCGTCACACTTGGCACCGTCCAGTACTCTGCACAAAAGGTTTGGCGGTGTGCCAAAAACGACGTACAAGCGCTGGCTGCGTCAGTTTGATCCGGATTTTGAGTATGTGAAGCTACGCGGCCTGGATTTTACGCCTCTTTGTGTCAAGTGGGACGCCTATCGGCAGCTGGAGAAACAATTTCCAATAGCGCCTGGGTCGCCACCCATCGACTATGCGCGCCTACCCCAAGAGCATGGGAACCCGTCAGAAGCTTCGGTATTGTATGGACGAATTATTCTTGATTTTTATGGTTTGGAGTTGCCGGCACAAGATATTCTGCTGGTAACCGCACAAGAGGCTTTGCGTCTGACCTCTTTTGTTACCAAGCTGCATGTTAAGGCTGGTGATATCTTCGTAGGCGATCAAGATACAGAGGAACAATATATATCGCCGGGAACATTACGCAACCTCTTCAAGGCTACTGCTACCCCCAGTATGCCTCCCCGCGGCTATATTGCCGCACAAGATGCTACTACGAGGCTTGCAAAACAGTTTGAAGAGCGACGGGCTATTACGGAGGTAATTAGGAGAGCCATTGCGGACGAGGGTGTCAAAAAATGTTTTGCACGGCCAAATGCCGGGGGTACGGGCGACGTATACTTGGAGGCTGAAAAGCTGAAGGCGATGTTGGCATCGCGCGGCATATAACCCATCTTCTGCTATACTATACGGCAATGGCATACAACAACTACTGGAGGGAACGCTCGCAGCCTTACAAGCCCGGGCAAACTGGCTCATTCAAGGTGAGTCGGAGTAAGATCGAATTATTTATGCAGTGCCCACGTTGTTTTTGGCTGGACGTGCGCCTTAAGATCAAGCGTCCGGATGGGCCACCGTTCAATATCAACAAAGCTATTGACGAGCTGTTTAAGAAAGAATTCGACGGGTATCGTGTAAAGGGCGAGCCACATCCAATTATGCTTGAACACAATGTTGATGCAGTGCCGTATGCCCATGAAAAAATGGATGATTGGCGTGAAAACTTTGTTGGCGTGCAGTTTTCCCATGTGCCTACTAACCTTATGGTATTTGGAGCAGTCGATGACCTATGGATAAGCCCCTCGGGCGATATAATTGTCGTTGACTACAAGGCGACTGCCAAAGATAAAGAGGTGAGTATTAGTGCAGGGTGGCAAATTAGCTATAAGCGCCAGATGGAAGTCTACCAGTGGTTGCTCCGGCAAAATGGATTCCCCGTAGCGGAGACGGGTTATTTTGTATACACTAACGGCCGGTTTGACCTGGACGGGTTTAATAACCGGCTGGAATTTAAGACTAAGCTTATCCCATACGCTGGAAATGACAGTTGGGTGGAGCCAACATTGCTCAAAATGAAAGAATGTATGGACGGCCCAATGCCGCCAATGGGTGAAAGTATTATGGGAGGTGAGTGCGATTTTTGCGCATACGCCCGCGAGCGCACTAAACTAACCTTACAACACATCCAGGCTACCAAAAAATAAGTAGCTATGTAACAACAGGGAAGGAATGCCGGTAGGCTTCGATCCAGCCATCAAGGTTATTCTGCATAGCAAGCCGCTCGGCCTGTTCCTGCTCTTCAATAATACTTGCTGGCATTTTGCCGACGCGGGAGTCGTTGAGGAGTAGTATGAGGTCGCTACGCGGAATAATCATACTGTCAACACGTTCTTTGGGAATACCCCCGCGCAACTCGGTATTAATAGTCTGTCGTTTCATCCAAAGCGCAAGTTCCTTTTCCGAGCTGCGGGCTAGCCGCTCGCGAATCTTTAGCCGTTGCACGGCACGGCGTTCAATTGCATCACTGCGTTTCTTCCAATGCTTCCTAAATGCTTCAACAGTAAGGGAGCGTTCAAATAGCGCCGTATACTCGTTGTGTAGGATTGTGGGCAAAAATAGGTGGTCAGTTTTAGCGGCTGTTAGTGGATGGCGCCACTTTTGGTCTCGCAGCCTTGTCTCTGCGACGTCAGCGTTAAATGTGTGCTCTGCGCCGTCGACTAAAATTGCTTTGGCAGATCCCCGGGATATGACAACGCCGATATTTTCTAGTTTAAACGTTAGGTCAAAGATGCCGTATTCCCATAAGCGGTAATGCAGCTTTACGATTTCGTGGAACAATTCAATGACCTGTTTGGTATCATTCATTGTAATGCGATATGGCGGCTCTTGGGCAAAGCGGAAGGGATGCAGGTACTCGGCCATAGGAATAACGTGGTCTTGGGTAAAATACAGCGGCATAAAGTAGCCCGGTTGGGTTTCATTGGGTCGCGCCAGAACAGGAATGAGCTTGAGGTTCCCCAGAAGATTCATCAAATGGGCATCGCGAGCAAACATGCCTTGCAGTAATGCTGGCAGCTGTTGTTTATGGTGGAGAAGGGCGTGCACACGCTTGTCTACCTCGTTGTCGTCGAGGCCCAGGGCTGTAAGGTGCGGCTTTAAGACATGTTTGCTTTCGTCAAAATCTATAGGGACCTTAACGACGCGCCCTGTTTTTTGGCCTTCTGCTGTTAGAATTGCGTATACCCTAAACTGCGCCCCGTGGTCGATATAATGGTATTTATATAATGCCCCTTGGATGGGCTTTGCTTGCTGTAACGGATTCATTTTACCACCTATCCACAAAATCGATTTCTGATGCCTTAGCTGCTATGAAGGTATTGATGGCATCGTTATCGTTCCGACCACAGTCTGAACAACAATGATTTTTTCGCCAGTATTTTTGAAATGTTTCTTCTGTTAGCGCATTGTTGCAGGTCTTAACGTAAAAATCATATAGCTGCCGCGGAATTTGCGGAAAATCAATTTTGGACGGGATAGTAGCGTGCAGCCATCGTTTGTCTGCGATTGCCCTTAGCACAAATTGGGGGTCGTTGGTGTACTCACCAATATCAATTAGTATAAGTTTTCCATTGGCATCTAAGCCTGTGTCACCTATTTTGAAAACATAATCCGAGTAGCCATATGACCACATAGTATAAGTCTGCTGGATATACCGTTCGATAATATTTTTCAGTTTGACTACGTCTCCCAAGTCTAATGTTGGTAGGCGTGTGAACGACTGTAGTAGCGCGCCTACCATCGCAACTTTGTCTTGGGTATAGATGACCCGTCCGGCACCCCATTCTTTGGTCGGGCTGTCTTCGGGCATAGCATTGTCGGCAGGAACCAATTTGGGTGTGCCAATGAGTGCTAAGAAATCGCTATGGTTGTCAAAACTGTGTGTTACCATGCCTGGTATCCGGCCTTTACCGTTTATAAGCGTGTGTACGCGTGCATCTACCGATGCCGCTTCTGTGTGCGAGAGAGGGTTCATATTATGACGGCGCCCCACAATAGCATGATAGGTTTCGCTTTTGGTGAGGGGCATTTTAAGCACACGTCCGTCATGCGTGTCGAATGTACGAAACTGACTACCGCTACCAATCTCAGGGAACGGGACGTATTCGTGCGGCATGTGACTATTTTTATATGGTGCGCTCATACTTTAGGTACCAGCCTTCCTGGTTGCATTAGGAGCCGAAAGGGGGAATAGGAGCGGATTTTCGTAATCCTGCTTGATAACCGACTTTTCGCGCTCGATTTTTTCCTGAGCATATCCGGTATTGGGCAGATGACGGTGCTTGTCGTGTAACAAAAGCTGCAAATCTTCTACAGGGATCTCCATGTCGTCAATCGTGTGCTCTGGGAATCCACGATATAATGATTCGTGTAGGTTATGCCGGGCAACCCAGTAACCTACCGATGCCTGGCTATCCCGACTCAGTAACTCCTTAAGACGAAGCTGTTTGGCGTGGCGTTCTTCTATGCGTTGCGACTTTTTGCGCCATTTTTTGCGCAATATTTCTTCTGAAAATGCCGCATTCATAGTCTCAGTATAGTAATCATGTAGCACTGTGGGCATAAACTGATAGTCAATTTTATGTGGCATAAGCGGGTGCAGCCAACGTCGCTCGCCAACTATAAGCGCTGCCTCTTCTAGGTCAGTAATATGCTCGGCCAAATCCATCCATATTAGTTCGATATGGCCGTCTGCCTTTTGGCGAATCCCGATGTTCTCTGGTTTAAAAACAAACTCAAAGACACCGTACTCCCAAATCATATAGTTGAGCTGGACTATCTGCTGTATGACGTTTTGCAAGATTTTAGTGGCTTGTATGTCGAGCTCCCTAGCATACGAAATGGTTGCTAAGCGGAAATGTTGCAGGTACGTGTCCAGTGTCGTCACGTAGTCTTGTGTGAAGAAAATGGGCAAGTAGTATGACGCCTGGCCGTGCTCCATGTGCGCCGGAATCGGCTTTTGCAACACTTTTAAGTGCCCGAGCTTAGAGGCAAATTGCTTATCTTTACCCATGATACCCTGTAGTAAGTTGGGCATACTGTGCTTAAACTGCATGACTTCCAACGTCCGCAAGTCGGCGCGTCGGTTAAGGTCATCCTCGGAAACATACGTCTTCATCAGCCTCAGCGGCTCAAAAATTGCTTGGCGGGTCTCCTGGAAATCAAGCGGGACCTTTATGACCCGGCCGGTCGGTTTGTTATCAAGCGTATACACAGCATATACCCTAAACTGCGCTCCGTGGCCGATAAAATAATAATTGTATAATACTCCCGCTAGTGGCTGCTGGTTACTCATGGGTGTCATACCTACAGCCGATCTATATAATCAATTTCTGCTACTTTGGTTGAGACAAACGCAGCAATCGTCAGGGCCTCATCAGAACAGTGCGAGCATTGGTGCTTAGTCCGCCACCGCTTTTCTAGCTCTTCAATAGTAAACGCTTTTTCTAATGTCTTGATATAAAACGGCTCAAGTTTTTTTGGTAGTTTGGGAAAGTCGTGCTTTAGATGGTTTACGTTGTCGCGCCACCACTGCTCGGTAACAGCACGTTTTATAAAATCAAAGTCCGACGTCCATTCTCCCAAATCAACACAAACCATGTTGCCGTTGCCGCCCACTCCAGTATCGCCAATTTTAAAGATATAGTCAGAATAACCCCAGGCCCAGACATTATAGGTATATTGTACGTAATCCTCGATATAGCGCTTAAGTTGGGCAAGGTCGCCAGGCTCTAGGACTGGCATTGCGGCTAACGACCGGAGCATAGTATTTGCCATCTCTACCTTGTCTTGTGTGTATACAAACCGCGCTGCGCCCCATTTTTTTTCCGAAGTATCTTCCGGTAGGAAATCACTGGCACGCTCGATGCGCGGGTTGCCCAGTAACGCCAAAAATTCGGTGGGATCGTCAAAGCCATGCTCTATCATCGCCGGCAGCCTGGCTTTGCTGTTCATGAAAGTAGTTACCCGTATATCTAGGCTGGCAAGCTGCTCGAGGGTGCCGTGGATGATGTTACGCCGCCGACGTGCTACTTGATATGTCTCGGCCTCGGTAAGGGGGATCTTTATAACCCTGCCATTGTGCATGTCATATGCCTTAAACTGTGCCCCGTGCCCAAGTTCAGAGAAAGAACCACTAGAAATAGACTGCTGCATCACCCAAAAACCTCACTTGTAGTAGTGCACCCAACATACCAAACAAAAGCTATCGCAGCAATCTATGTAGGAAAGAACACTACAGTTTGCAGCCAAAAAAATAACCCCAGAAGGGGCTTGTAAATACGTATTATGGGTGTTGCAAGTAGATCGGCGGGGCAGTGTAGGGAGAGGTCGCAGTGTGCGGCCGCAGGATCCAGTGAAGGAAGGCTGCGGCCGCACATCATGCGTCACTCGTTGCTGTGGGTTGGCGGTGTGTCAGGGACGGGTAGTGCGGGTTACTCGCCGGTGCGGTTCTGGAAGCCGGGGGCTTGCCAGTTTCCGCCGCCCATGGTGTATGTGCCGCTCCAGGGGCTGGCTTGCCGGGTGGCGTTGTCGCCGGTGTTGGTCTGCTGGTCGGGTCCGTGGCCGTTGTCTTCGGGGCTGAGGTCCTGCGCATCGCGCGGGGGCAGAGCCGGGAAGTGGCCAGTCTGGTGCGGGTCACTGCCATCGGTGAGCGGGACGCCCCGGAAGCTTCCGTCGGTGTGGCCGTAGGCCGGTGTGGCGGTGGCGTTGTCGCCGGTGTTGGTCTGCTGGTCGGGTCCGTGGCCGTTGTCTTCGGGGCTGAGGTCCTGCGCATCGCGCGGGGGCAGAGCCGGGAAGTGGCCAGTCTGGTGCGGGTCAATGTAGCGCACGGTCAGGCCGAGGCGGCCGAAGAGCGTGTTGAAGTGTCCGGCCACGATGCTCTGCTGCTCACGAGAGAGCGACTGCCAGAAGCCGATGAAGGGCCGGGGGTTGACCAGGAGCTGCTGGTAGGCGGCGATGAAGTCGTCCGTCTCGTCCTCGGTGAGGTCGAGCGCGTGTGCGAGTTTCGTGCCGGCTTTGGACGTTGTCTTCTTCGGGGCGCTCTCGGACGATCCGGAGCTGTCGGGCGTGGTGTCCGAGTCCTCCTCTTCGGTGTCTTCCGGCTTGTTGAGCCAGACGAAGAAGCCGATGACCAGGGCTGCGCCGCCGATCAGGAAGGTCGGGATGGGGCCGACGAACGCCAGGAGCAAGAGTGTCGCGACGAAGCCGAGTAGGGCTCCGAGGGTCTTCTTGTTCCAGCCGTTGATACCGGATGAACTCATGGTGCTTCTCCCTTGAACAGGTGGCTAAGCCACAGGTGGATCCCCATAGGTGCCGCAAGGCGGGGAGCCTATGCATAATTGCAAAGAATGCACATGCTTCCCGTCTTGCTGCCGATCTACTTGGTAAAGTCCATGGGAAATACAAAACCTCCCAGGAAACTATATTATACCACAAAAATATAAATAATGCTACATCCTATCCGTTATGTTGCCAGGAGTGGTATACTATGTGCAGATGAAAGGTTACATACAGACCCGCTACAGCCTTCGTTCCAGTCGACCTTTGTCGGCTTATTCTATTTTTTAAACCACAGTATTTCACTTTTGACTTTGTTACATAAGGAAACAACCGATGTTAGACATTCAATTTATCCGTGATAATCCCGAAACAGTAGCGGCAAAGGCGGCCCAAAAAGGCTATCCAGTTGATGTGCAAGAGCTTTTGCAGCTCGACGAACAGCGCCGCCAGGCAATAACTGCTATCGAAGCGCTCCGCGCTGAGCGGAATGGGCTATCAGCGGCACTTAAGGGTACCAAACCAACTCCTGAACAGGTTGAGCAGGGAAAGGTGATCAAAGATAAAATAGCCCAGGCCGAACAGCAACTTGCACCCATAGACCAACGATATGGCGACTTGCTGCGTTCAGTCCCAAATATGCCGCTTGACGACGTACCTGTAGGAACGACTGAAGACGAGAACGTTATTGCCAAAACCGTTGGTGAGCCTAAAAAATTTGATTTTTCTGCTAAAAACCACTGGGAAATTGCCGAACCACGTGATTTGTTCGACAAAGAACGCGCTGCCAAGATTGCGGGAAGCCGCTTCGTATACCTAAAGGGCGACTTGGTACGACTACAATTTGCAATTATGCAGTATGTTACCAACACACTTGGCAACCGGCAATTGTTGCAAAAAATCATCGATGAGAACCAATTGGGCATTAAGGCAACTCCATTCGTGCCGGTTTTGCCGCCAGCAATGCTTCGCACCGAACCGTATATTGCCTCAGCCCGCCTCAATGCCGCTGAAGTAACCTACAAGCTGGAAGGTGATGATTTATGGTTGAATGCCAGTGCTGAGCACACTATGTGTACCATGTACTGGAACGAGGTTTTACCCGAAGAACAGCTTCCAATCCGTTATATTGGCTATAGCTCAAGCTTCCGCCGCGAGGCTGGTACGTACGGCAAGGATACGGAGGGTATTATCCGCCTGCACCAGTTCGACAAGCTAGAAATGGAGGTCTTCAGCACTGCGGAAACAGGCTTGGCCGAACACAAGCTGCTTGTGGCGCTACAAGAGCATATGGTTGCCGAAATCGGTTTGCCATACCGCTTACTACAAAAATGTACTGCGGATATTGGCAAGCCGAACGCGCGTGGCATTGACATTGATGTTTGGTTCCCGGGGCAAAGGACGTATCGTGAAACGCACACTGCCGATTACATGACTGATTACCAGGCACGAGATCTCAAAACCCGTGTTCGCCGCGCCGATGGCTCCCTCGAACTTGTCCATACCAACGACGCTACTGCGTTTGCCCTCAGCCGGATTCTGGCGGCCATTATCGAGAACTTCCAAACGGCCGATGGTACTATTGTTATTCCAGATGTCTTGCGCCCATATATGGGTGGCCAGACAGAGATATAAGTAAGTGGGAGGTAGTAAAATGATCCAGCACCTAGAAATCAGCGGTGTACACATGCAAGTTGGCGATGATTTGCGCAAGTATGTTGCCAAAAAAATCGGCCGGCTTGATCGTTATGTCCCAAAGGCAGGGCGGGAGAGTGTGCACGTACAGGTCAAGCTTAAGGAATCAAAAGCAAAAGACAAGAACCAGCGCACCTGCGAGGTTGTAATGCATGTACCAGGCGAGACAATTACCGTGTCAGAGACAACTATTAATATGTTTGCCGCCATTGATATCGCAGAGATGAAATTGCGAAACAGCCTTGCTAAATATAAGGGGCTGCAGGCAAACCCACGCCTTCACCAGCGAGTATTAGCCCGATTCAAACACCGCCCAGCCTAAGCGTTATGCAGTTCCTTCGCCGAGCTTACCGATAATCTGACGAAGAGTGGTCAACTCAAACTCATCAGACATCGCGCTTTCGTCCATCTGGCCTTCAAACTGCAAGATAGTGGCGATTTCAGAGTCGAGCGGCTTGTTTTCTGCTAGACATTGGTAAAGGTGCTCTTGATAGTTGCTCTGTTTGCGCCTTTCTGGATCTTCACCTCTGTCTCGCGCAAAATATTCAAAAGTCCCAAAACATAACGATAACCGCCCCAGCCGGAATGGTATAGAGGATGCGTAATAAACAACGGCACTTTCGCGCTGTCTTCTGCGCGTCAGTTCCATTCGGTGAAAGGCCAAGCTGGCAACCGGCAAGAACTCACCACGTACAGGGCTGACAGCGGCAATTACACTAAATTGGGCGTATAGGCCTGGATAAGGAGCGGGCATATACGAGCGGATTATTTCTGGGGGTGGGCTTTGGCGCGTGAATTCGATAACGTTATTTGCACGGTGGACAACATCCGGGCTGTCCCGGGTAGCGTCAAAAAGCCACCGGATCTCACCTTGCAACCTAATGGCACCGCTTTCTGGCGATATGTTCGGCATATAAACGTTACCTTATGACATATTGGCTTTTTGGGCAACCAAAGTTCTTACAAGGGTTTACAGCGCATGCGGCTGGCGTTACCCTGTAGATATGCAAAAAATAGTTCGCGAAACACGGGCTAACGGGTTACAATAAGATATAAATTCGTCTGAACACATAGGGAGATATAGAGTAGGGACTATGAATACTGTCTTTAAGAAAATTTTGGGTGATCCGCAGGCTCGAACAGTTAAGCGTCTTCGCAAGCGCGTTAAAGAAGTTAATGCTCTTGGCGACAAATACAAAAAGCTAACGGACAAGCAACTGCGCGAACAAACAGAAGCCCTCAAGAAGCGCCTTAAAAAAGAATCATTGGACAAAATTTTGCCTGATGCTTTTGCTGTAGTGCGCGAAGCTGCCACCCGTGCGCTTGGCCAGCGACATTTCGACGTGCAGCTGATCGGTGGCATGGTACTGCACGAAGGCAATGTATCAGAAATGAAAACCGGTGAAGGTAAAACTTTGGTGGCAACTGCGCCAGTATACCTGAATGCCTTGACCGAAAAAGGTGTGCACGTCGTTACCGTAAACGACTACCTCGCCCAGCGTGACGCGGGCTGGATGGGGCAAGTATATCACTTCTTGGGGCTTACGACTTCTGTTATTGTGGCCGACAAGTCATTTATTTTTGATCCTAAGTTCAAAAATGAAGACCACGAAGATGAGCGCATGCAGCACCTTAAGCCCTGCACTCGTCAAGAGGCTTATGCCGCGGACATCACCTACGGTACTAATAACGAATTTGGTTTTGACTACTTGCGCGACAACATGGTCCGCGAAACCGAACAGCTGCGTCAGCGTGACCTGCATTTCGCTATCGTCGACGAGGTTGACTCTATTTTAATCGATGAAGCCCGCACGCCGCTTATTATTTCCGCTCCTTCTGTTACTACCGGCAGCGCTTATGCCCAGTTTGCCAAAGTTGCTAAGCAGCTTGAAAAAGAAAAACACTATGAAGTGGACGAAAAACGCAAAACAGTTATTTTGACTGATGACGGTGTTGAAAAGGTAGAGAAAATTTTGGGCGTTGAAAGCTTGTATGCAACCCAAAATATCCGGACTATTTACCACCTGGAACAGGCAATGCGTGCCCAGGCGCTCTTCAAGCGTGATAAAGACTATGTGGTTACAAACGAAGGCGAAATTGTAATTGTCGACGAATTTACCGGCCGTTTGCTTGCTGGCCGTCGCTACAACGAGGGTCTACACCAGGCTATCGAAGCTAAAGAAGGTGTTGAAGTCCAGCAGGAGTCTATGACTTTGGCGACTATTTCGTTCCAAAACTACTTCCGTTTGTACGAAAAGCTGGCAGGTATGACTGGTACCGCCCAGACTGAAGCCGAAGAATTCCACCAGATTTACAAATTGGATGTCGTAGAAATACCATCCAACCGTGGCTTGGCTCGTATCGACCGGCCAGACCGCATTTACCGCAACGAAGAAGCTAAGTTCAAAGCAATTGTGCAGGAAATCAAGATGCTGCACGAAAAAGGTCAGCCCGTGCTGATTGGTACGGTTTCTATCGAGAAAAACGAGGTATTGAGTAAGGCGTTGGATAAAGCAGGCATTCCGCACCAGGTGCTGAATGCCAAGAACAATGAACGCGAAGCCTCAATTGTTGCAAAGGCGGGTGAAAAGGGCGCCGTAACATTGGCGACGAACATTGCTGGCCGTGGTACCGACATTGTACTCGGTGAAGGCATAAAAGAACTGGGCGGTTTATTTGTGCTTGGTTCCGAACGCCACGAGTCCCGCCGTATCGACAATCAGCTGCGCGGCCGCTCTGGCCGACAGGGTGATCCTGGTGTAACTCAGTTCTTTGTAAGCACTGATGACGACCTAATGCGCATCTTTGGCGGCGACCGTATTGCCAAGCTTATGGAGCGCTTGAGTGTCGAAGACGACACCCCCATCGAAAACCGCTTAATTTCCAAATCACTGGAAGGTGCTCAAAAGAAAGTGGAAGGTTTCCACTTTGACCAGCGTAAGAATGTGGTTCAGTACGACGATGTTATGAACCGTCACCGTAAGGCGACCTATGCAATGCGCAAGGAAGTGCTTAAATCGGATGACATCAGCAAGCGCATCAAGCAGTTAATCCGTGATGAAGCTGAAGTTATGGCGGCCTCGCCACAGCTTACTAGCGACGATTTCGAGAGTATTGTTACTCATGTATTCCCATTCGATGAACCAACACTCGACCGTTTGTTTGACACGCCATCCGACAAATTTGGTGACGTCCTTAAGGATACGGCAATCGAGCTGTATGAAGCCCGGGAGGTTGCCTTTACGCCAGAAATTATGCGAAAAGTGGAACGCGACCTCTATTTGCAGATTCTTGACACATTATGGATGGAACATCTTGAGAATATGGAACACCTGCGCGAAGGCATCCACTGGATGGCAGTCGGCCAGCGCGATCCTCTGGTGGAATACCGCCGCCAAGCTCAGGTCGTATTTGACGACATGCAAGCAAACCTGCGCCACAAAGTAGTAGAAACGCTATTCAGCGCACGCCCAGTAGATCCTAACGACCTTGACGAACCAACCGAAACCGACCTAACTCGCGCAGCCCGTGGCTCAATTAGTAACGCTGACCGCATTATTGATGCCGACAACGAATTTGAAGAAGCAGATTTTGCGGCAAAGAATGCCAAAGCTGTAGAGGCCACTAAAAAAACCGCCGATACAAGTATACGCAAAAAGGCCCGTAAGGCCGAGCGCCAACGTAAAACCAAGGCGCGCAAGCGTAAGTAGCGGACTGGTTTTATATATATGAAGCACACAGTTACTGAGGTGTCCCTCAAAAATGGGGCAAAAGGCCTGCTTATTCACATCCCTGATGCAAGTGTTATGAGCTTTGAACTTAACTTCCGGGCGGGCGAATACCTGGTAAAGGAAAAAAAGTGGGAAACACCCCACCTTATGGAGCATATTTTGCTTGGCGCAAACAAGCGATATCCAAAAGCGCGCTTATTCCAGGCGGAAATTGACAAAAATGGCGCTTACAGCAATGCTTCTACGGGCGTATACGACATTACTTACGAGGCAGAATGCGCAGATTTTGAGTGGCAACGCATCCTGGACCTATTGCTGCACGCTGTTTCGGAGCCGCTTTTTTTGCAGGAAGAGTTTGATGCCGAATTTGGCAACGTCCGCGAAGAATTACAGGCACGTTCGAACAATCACTTCCGCCATCTCAGCTTGGCGCTGCGCCAATACTATGGATTCATGTCCAAGACCGACCAAGAGCGGCTAAACCTTATGGATAATGTGACCCTCAAAGACGTGAGGAGCCACTACCAAAACACTCACAAGGTAGAGAATTTGCGCTTTGTTATAGCCGGCAAGCTCACCCCGAAACGGCTTGAAGAAGTAACTGCCACTATCGAGAATATCGGGTTGGAGCGTGGCGGTAGCCGCATCGCGTTGCCAGATGAGTACCCCAGCCGCCATGACAAGCCGGTGTACATCCACAATAAAACGGTCAAAAACCTGTATTTTTACCTGGATAGCTTTATGAATCGCCGTATGACCGACCCCGAAACCGATGCCCTCGGACTGGTAAATACTATGCTTACCGAAACGCTGTACTCAAAAATATTAGGTACAGCACGCGAACAGGGGCTTGTATATGGCATGAGTTCTGGTTTTGGCCAGACCAAACACAGTAGCAACTGGTGGTTTGGGGCGCAGGTTTCGCGCAAGAATGCCCCAGCACTTTTTGATATTATGCGCCGCGAAATCCAGCATGTTTTTGACGGGAACATTGCCGTCGAAGATATTGAAGCCGCTAAAGCATATTCATTGGGACGATTCCAGCGCAGCGCTCAAACAGTAGCCGGAACGGCTAGCAGTTACAGCGGCCGCTACTTCTTTGACGAAGGCATTGATGATTTCTACGAGATTCCCGGCCGTATTAAGGCTGTTTCTAAAGACGCGATTGTCCACATTGCCCGCGATATGTTCGCCGAGGATGTATGGGGCTTAGGGGTGCTTAGTGATTGTGACGAGGCATTCGCCAACGACCTTCAGGCTCAAGTCCAGCAATTATGGCACAAATAGCCAGAGCCTCGGCTCGTAGGGTATACTAGCTGTAATGGACAGCCTTACTCAGCAGATTGCCGACGTTCAAGCCGCAGTAAACCAAGCGCTTGAAAAGCTACACTTCAAAGCCTTACTTACTAAAAAGCAGCATCTTGAAGCAGAAATGCAACGTTCGGATATTTGGGATAATCCGCAACAGGCACAGGAAACTGCAAAACAACTGGCTAAGCTAGACCGTCGTTTGCTGCCTTGGCAAGAACTTAAACAGAGTATTGATACTCTTGTGGAGTTCGGCGAGCTGGGCGACCAAAGTATGGAAGACGACCTGGCACTTCAGCTAAACGAGGTTGTTGCCAAGCTGGCAGACCTAAAAAATGAGCTGAAGTTTGCTGGCAAATATGATGACCACGATGTCATCTTGAGTATTTACGCTGGGGCAGGTGGTACTGATGCCCAGGACTGGGCGCAGATGCTCCACCGCATGTACGTCCGATGGGCAGAAAGTAATAATTATGATATCAAGCTTATTGACGAATCAGCGGGTGATGAAGCTGGAATTAAAAGCGTAACCATGGAGTTGAGCGGTAATTTCGCATACGGCCTGCTCAAGGGCGAGCACGGCGTACACCGTTTGGTGCGGCTGAGCCCGTTCAACTCCGATAACTTGAGGCAAACAAGCTTCGCCAAAGTTGATGTACTACCTATGGTAGACAGGCCTGAAGATCTGGTGATTGACGAAAAAGATTTGCGCATTGATGTATACCGTAGCGGCGGCCACGGCGGCCAGTCGGTAAACACTACAGACTCGGCAGTGCGCATTACCCACGTGCCCACTGGTATTACAGTGGCCATCCAGAACGAACGCAGCCAATTGCAAAACAAAGAAACAGCTATGAAAATTTTGCGCTCACGGTTGACGCAGCTACAGATGGATCAACACCAAAGCCATCTCGAGAAACTAAAAGGCCCTAATCAATCTGCAGAATGGGGAAACCAAATCCGCTCGTACGTCCTTCACCCCTACAAACAGGTTAAAGACCTGCGCAGCCGTTACGAAACGAGCGATGTTCAAGGTGTCCTTGACGGTGGCGAACCACTGGACGCCCTAATGCATGCCTACCTCGATCATATAGTCGGCGGTGAAACGCTGGAGCGTTAACTGCCACAACAGTAAGATTGACTAAAGTACAAAAACATAGTATAACATAAACAGTTTAACCCAAACAAAAATGGAACTGTTTAACCAAGCACCACCGCCAGACCACATGCTAGATACGGCTCAGCCTGACTCTATGCACTCAACAGACCACCAGTCCGTTATCGATCGTGTAACGGAAATGTACGGCCGTTACCAGCAATGGGCGGAAGAGAACCCGGTTAAGGCAACGGCTGTCGAGACAGTAGCTTTATACGGATTGCGCAAGGCGGTGACTGCGGGTGCGCGTAAGCTTGGTGTACGTACTGAAAACGCATTTATAGATGAACACGTTGAACGAGCAAGTCGCCATCCGGTCAAAGGTCTTGTGCAGGCGGCAGTTATTGCTCCAATTCAGGAAGAGGTGGCATTCAGAGGCATTCTCGACACACCCGCCCGACGTGCCGACCGCGCAGGTAATACAGGGCGAGCCCGCACCTATCGTCTGGCGACCGCCGGCTTATTTGCACTGGGCCATTCCGGAGCTGTCCGCCCAAGCGAGTCCTGGCCAAGGCCACCATTTGTTTCGGTGAATTCTAAAGGCGCTACATTGCCGGTTGAACAATTCATGGGCGGCATAAACTACCAGCGCCTTGCTAAAAACCGCGGATTTTTACATGCAGTGCTCGGTCACGCCATTAACAATACCCTTAAGAGTGCCGAGAAAATTCCTGTTGTCGTACAAAAGCGTAAGGCAGCACCACCCAAACAGTAGAAATTAATTTTTATTGTATAATATTATAACTTTATCTGGATAAATCAAAGTACCTTACCGTCCTTGCGTAATCGCACTAAACACTGGCCATACACAGAGAGAGGCAGGCTTTGCCATGTCTTTGGGCGAACTTTCCGCAGCCCATCCCGGCAATAAGGCCGCATTGGCCATCCGCTGCAGGCAACACACTGCACAGCAACTTAATATTGACTTTTTCGCAATAAAATGCTAATGTATAGATGTTCTTATCAAACATAAAAAGGAACAAAACAAAACTATGCCAAACGCAAACATACTACAAGAACCAGACACTCATGACGTGAGCTACCTCGAGGCGCTTAGAGACACACAAGCACCTGAAGGCGCGACGAAAGTCGGCCACTTTGTTGGCGGTCACGAAATTACTGTCCAGCAGCCTGATGAAGGCGCAACAGAGCAGATTGATGTCCGCATAGAAGACGCCAATAGCGCGTTAGATCAGGAAGAACAAACCTGACGTACCTTAGCTAGATCCTAGTTGATACCAAAGACGGCTCCAATTTCACGAGAGTCGTCTTTTTTTGTGTATCTGGAACCCGGCTGGAAGTGTAGCAAGATTTACCATTAGCTTGATGCGTCACCCTATAGTTCTGCTATAATAAGAGCTAATGATTTTATTGGACAGGGTAACAAAGACGTATGGCAAGCATGCCACGCCAGCACTTGATCGTATTAGCCTCCATGTAGAGGCTAAGGAATTTGTGATAGTTGTGGGGCAGAGTGGTGCTGGTAAAACCACATTGTTGCGCCTGCTAACCCGTGAAGAAAAGCCATCTAGCGGTAAAATTATCGTGGGCGGCATAGACTACGACAAATTAAAAGATCGTGATATACCGCTTTTGCGTCGCAAAATTGGCGTTGTATTCCAGGACTTTAAATTATTGCCGAACCGTACTGTTTTTGAAAACGTGGCGTTTGCACTGGAAATTGTAGGCATGGGCAATTATGAAATCCGCCATACTGTGCCCAAAGTACTCGATATTGTCAATTTGCGCGGCAAAGAAAAACGTATGCCGTACGAATTATCCGGTGGGGAGCGTCAGCGAGTGGCAATTGCCCGTGCCATTGTGCGCCAGCCCAAAATTTTGATTGCAGATGAGCCTACTGGTAATCTCGACCCAAAACATGCTTGGGATGTTATTAATGTCCTTGAAAAGATTAACCGTTATGGCACAACCGTACTTCTGACTACCCATAACCAGGAAATTGTGAACAAACTTAAACGCCGTGTTGTAACAATCCAGCATGGGCATATTGCCAGCGACAAGGCTTCATCGAGTTACAAAGTATGAACAGAAAAATGATAACCTTTTCCCGCATTGTTAAGACGGGAATAATTAACTTCGTACGCAACGCCTGGCTGGCAATTGCCGCCATGGCGGTCATGGTCGTAACCCTCACCATTGTCTTGTTTTCGCTCATTACGAATGCTACGTTCGCTAACACCATTGCCCAAATTACCGACAAAATTGATTTATCGGTCTTTTTAAAGGATGAGGTAACGGCTGACCAACGGAATAAGATGTTGTCTGAGCTCCGCGCACTGCCGAACGTAAAGGAAGTAAAGTACCTGTCCAAAGCAGATGCCTTGGAACGCTACAAAAAACAGAACACAGGCAACCAGCAATTGCTGTCGGCTATTTCTTCTACCGATAACCCATTGCCAGCCACTGTGCAAATAAAGCCAAAGGACCTCAATAAAATCCAGGATATAAAAGATTACTTAAGTAAGCCTAATGTCATGAAGTTGCAGTCGGATGACCCTTCGTACTCTGGCGACCGCAAGGCGGCGATAGACAAAATTACTCACGCCACCAATGTGTTACGGCAGGTAGGTATATTCTCTGTGCTGTTATTCGCAATCATATCAGTGCTTATTATCTTCAATACTATCCAGATGGCAATTTTTAACCGCCGTGACGAGCTAACTATTATGCGCTTGTTGGGCGCAAGCACATGGTATATCCGTGGCCCATTTGTGGTCGAGAACATCGTGTATGGCGTTGTTTCGGCAATACTATCAATAGCTATCATTAAAGTGCTCTTTATTCTGGCCAGTAACGCATTGCAGGCTAGCAGTCTTGGTCTGTTAGACATCAACTATGCCAGCACTTACTTCAACGGGCACATATGGGCGCTTTTGACCATCCAATTGGGCATTGGTATACTAATTGGTGCCGCCTCTTCTGTTGTTGCTACCCGGCGGTACCTGAAATTTAAAACGAAATAAACCTTCCACATTTGTAGGGAAGTAAGGTGTAGTAAGTAAAATATACAACACCATAGGAGGGCTCATTTTACAGACATGGGGAAATATAGTAAAATGCTAGTGTTTAGAACTAAAATAAACATGAAAATTCCAAAAATAGATTCAGTATCATACAAAACGCGCCGCGTGTTAGCTGGTGCCACATTGATGGCGTTCATTAGTGTTTTTGCCTTCAGTAATATGATGGTGCCACAGGCCCAGGCAGATAATATCGACGCTCAAATAAATGCGCTTATGCAGGAAAACAGCAACAACCAGAATGTTGTGAATGACCTGCAAAACAAAGCAGTCAGCTACCAGGACGCTATTAATAAATTGCGCGCCCAAATCGAAAACCTACAGGGCCAAATCAATAACAACACCGCCAAGCAAGCTAGCCTGCAGGAAAAAATCAACGCCAACAAGATTGAACTTGAGCGCCAGCGTCTGGTGTTGGGTGAAAATATCAAAGTTATGTATGTTGACGGACAGCCTTCGACTATCGAAATGCTTGCATCAAGCAAGAACCTGAGCGACTTCGTTGACAAAGAAGAGTACCGCACATCGGTACAAACTAAAATTCAGAATACGCTTACCAAAATTGCCACCATACAGGGCGAACTAAACAGCCAAAAGACGCAAGTCGAAGCGTTGCTAAAAGAGCAGCGCCAGCAACAAAGCCAGCTGTCTTCTGCAAAAGCAGAACAAGATAATATGCTTGCATACAACGAGTCCCAGCAAGATAACTTTAACGCCAAGACGCGTGCCAACGAAGAGAGGATCGCAGACCTAATCGCGCAGCAGCGCCGTTCAAACAACACGCTGCCGCCATCGGGCTACTATTTCTTACGGTTCTCAGGTGCCGCAGGCAAGTTCAACCCCGCTAATTACCCATACCAAAACGCTGGCTTTGGTATGAGCCCAGGTCCTGGCTGTGTAGATAACGACGGCCCAGACAAGTGGGGCTACTGTACCCGCCAATGCGTATCGTATGCCGCTTGGGCTGTAGAGGCTTCTGGCCGTGCCGCCCCATACTACTACGGGAATGCAAAAGACTGGGTTTGGGCTGCGCAACGCGATGGCGTGTATGTAACGACTGTCCCAATGCCAGGCGATGTTGCTATTAGCACTGCTGGTACATGGGGTCATGCCATGTATGTAGAGGCAGTTTCCGGCAATCAAATATACGTGTCGCAGTACAACGCAAGCCTTTCGGGTGAATTTTCCACCCAATGGCGAACCTACCGCTAAGATACCTTCTAATGTTGTATAAAAAGCCTCTTTCGCAAGAGGCTTTTTACTTGTGACATACCAACGCAGCTTTGTATTATACATAGCATAAGTAAGGGGGATGTTTTTAGTGAGCAATTTCGACCAAGCACGGAGAGCATATCTGTCACAAGGGCCTGAACTGGACATGAGGGAGATGGACCATAACTCCTTGCAGGTTGTTAGTGGTCTGCTTGCTAGTGACCCACATCCTGATGGCCAGGAGATGCGCGGATGGGCCAGCCTTGAAACGATGTTCCTTCACCCAAATAATGAGTTCCACAGATTTGAAGCATATGATGCAGCCGAAGCATCATTTACTGCAGCATATAGCGGGCTGGATCAAGAGGACGACGTATATCGGATGTTTCGCTTGGTGCCTGTCGCTGCTGCACTGCCGATATATGAGCGCATGGCGGCAAATGAGCCCATAAGTGACGAGGAGTGTCAGTTGTACTTGGGGAAGCTTGCTGCATGCCTGAAGGAATTGCAGGCAATTAGTCCGGATGACCTTCGCGAAAGTGATGTAGCCAAGGTTGAGACGCTAAAATACGAAACGGCTGTTTTGCTTGCATTGCAGTCTAGGCGAGGCGACAGCCGTAAGCCTATGGCGAGCCTGGCTGTACCTGCCACAATTCGCCAGCGTATTGCGCATCTGCCGGGTGGGGTAGAGCGTGTTTCCGGGCGCATGAACTGGGGTATATCGCTGTATGGTTGGGGGAATGAATGGCGCCGTACTAATCGTATACATGTTGTATCACAGGCAGATAAAAACGAAAAAACACCGCTTGATGCGCGCATTGCCCAGCTTAATCCAGAATTCCATTTGCTGAACCTCCAGGCGGTTGACCCCGCCGGCTTTACTATTAGGGCTCTTGTGAAGTACCAGGAGAAAGGTAGAGCCGACAAAGAAGCAAGGCAGGAGGCGCTTGCTGCCCATAGCAGGGTGTCGCAGTATTTGCGTAATCATAAAGAAACACTTGCAGCTGGCTAGGGTTGTTATTTGTACACCCTTTATGCCATAGCGTGCCAGCGAAGCATCACGTATAATCAGAGCATAACCAAAAAGGGAGTTAATCGTGGCCGAGTCTGCTCATGATGTCAAAACTAAGCGCCCGCTGTATGCGCGAATTCTAAAAGTAAGCGGAATTATCATTGGCGTTGCGGCTATCTTTACATTGGGTGTGAGTGTAGGCCAGAGTGATTTTAGCACTTCTGCTGGTCCCTCCCAGAACACACATCTTCCCGACAAACTCAATTACTCAAGTGTTGATGAACTTTACAACACTATCAAAGATAACTACGACGGCACTCTAACAGAGGCTCAGCTTCTGGATGGTATAAAGAGCGGCCTGGCGACCGCCACGGGCGACCCGTATACCGAATACTTTAATGCCAAGGACGCTGAGGAGTTCCAGCAGCAGCTTTCTGGATCATTTACCGGCATTGGCGCCGAGTTGGGTCAGGATGCCGATAAGAACCTGATAGTTGTCGCTCCCATTGATGGTTTTCCAGCGGATAAAGCTGGCATTCGCGCCAAGGATGTCATTACTGCTGTTGATGGCAAGACTACCACTGGTATGTCTGTGAACGATGCAGTTAAAAAGATCCGGGGCAAAAAGGGTACAAAAGTAACGCTCGAAATCGTGCGTGATAAGTCTGAAGTGTTAACGTTTACTATCACTCGTGCCGACATTACGGTCCCAAGCGTGAAGTACGAAATCCTAGACGGTGCTATCGGCTACCTGCAAATTACACAATTCAATGAGGATACAACTCGTTTGGCTACCGAAGCTGCCAAAGAATTCAAAAAGCAAAATGTAAAAGGCATTGTGGTTGATTTGCGAGACAACCCTGGCGGCCTGCTCGATTCTGCGGTAAGTGTTTCCAGCTTGTGGCTGCCACAATACGAGACCGTGCTGCTTGAAAAGCGCGATGGCAAGGTGATCAACAAATACACTGCCGACGGTAACAATATCTTATTAGGCATGCCAACCACTGTTTTGATAAACGAAGGCAGTGCCAGTGCTTCAGAGATTATGGCGGGTGCGTTGAAGGACAATGGCGTTGCGACCCTTGTTGGTGAAAAGAGCTATGGCAAGGGTAGCGTGCAGCAGATCCATCAGCTTAAAAACGGCGGTGAAATAAAAGTGACTATCGCCCGGTGGTACCGGCCAAACGGCGAAAATATTGATAAAAAAGGCATAAAGCCAGACAAGTCTGTCGGACTGACCGACGAAGACTACCAGAACGGCAGTGACCCTCAGAAGGACACTGCTATCAAGAGCCTAGATGAGTAGGCGCTACTCATCTTGAACACAAGGCAATCAATGCTATTATGAAATGTAAATATAGGGAATAGTTTGTGTCAAAACCGACGAAATATGTATTTGTGACGGGTGGAGTGCTTTCAGGGCTTGGGAAGGGCATTACCGCAGCATCTATCGGCAATGTACTAAAAGCCAAAGGCCTATCCGTAAACATCCAAAAATGCGACCCATATCTGAACGTTGACGCAGGCACGCTTAACCCGCGCGAACACGGTGAGTGTTTTGTAACCAAAGATGGTGCCGAAACAGACTTGGACCTGGGACATTATGAGCGGTTTTTGGACGAAGAGCTTACCCAGGCAAGTTCAATGATGGCGGGGCGTGTGCTCAGCAAGGTTATAGCAGATGAGCGCGCTGGATTTTACCAGGGCCAATCAGTGCAAATTGTACCGCACGTTATGAATGCTATATCCCAGGGTATCCAGGATGCTGGCAAGGGGTTTGATGTCCATATCGTTGAAATTGGCGGGACAGTTGGCGACATGGAAAGTATGAGTTTTGTCGAAGCTATCCGTGAGTGTGGCCAGCGGTTTGGCCGGGAAAATTGCCTGTATGTCCATGTGGTGTACTTGCCATACTTGGGAGCTAGTAAGGAAATCAAGACCAAGCCAGCACAGAACGCAGTCCGTGATTTACGCGGCTTAGGCATTGCGCCGGATATCCTTGTTGCGCGCAGCGAAAATCCAGTGGAAAACGGTGGCGTACGACGCAAGCTTAGTATGTTTTGTGGGGTAGATGAAGAGGCTATAGCCTTACTGCCTAACGCATCTTCTATCTATCAGGTGCCCTTGACACTCGAGGACAATGGTATCGTTGATGTCATTGTCCGGCGCCTGGGGCTGGCCGACAAGCCAGCCCAGTTGGATACATGGCGTGCAATGGTGTCGCAGGCTACAAAAGAGCATTCCAGGAAAGTAACTGTCGGTGTAGTAGCCAAGTACCTAGACAATCAGGACACGTACATATCGGTTTTCGAGGCCTTACGCGCGGCTGGTTGGCAACACGACGCCCATGTCGACATCAGATGGATCGATGCCGAGAAGCTTGAAGACGCCGCAACAAATATAGGAGATGAACTAAAAGCCATAGATGGGATTGTGGTCCCGGGCGGCTTTGGTGCCCGTGGTGTCGAGGGAAAAATCCGCGCAGCGCAATACGCTATGGACACAGGGCTGCCATACTTGGGACTGTGTTTGGGGATGCAGGTGAGTGTGATTGCGGCCGCCCGCCGCAAGGGGCTCAAAGATGCCAATTCAGCAGAGTTTGACCCGGCATCAACACATAAAGTTATCCATACTATGGCTGGACAGGAGGGTAAAGAAAACACTGGTGGCACAATGCGACTGGGCGACTACCCATGCACAATTGCCAAAGGCAGCCTTGCTGAAAAATTATACGCTAGCAACCATGTTACGGAACGTCATCGTCACCGATACGAATGCAATAACCAGTACCGAGATCAGTACAGGGAGTGGGGGATTACTGCGGTTGGATTTTCACCCGATAAGCAATTGGTTGAAATGATTGAAGTTGCCAATCATCCATTCTTCATTGCCAGCCAGTTCCACCCTGAATTTAAATCGCGGCCCAATGTAGCCCACCCACTATTTTCTGGCTTTATTGGTCATTTAGTTGTAAAATAAAGGTAAACGAGGTAGCGTAAGCAGTATGGACACAGTTAACCAAAACTCTTCAACAACAGGGGCGCATGCAAAACGTATTCTTCTTGTAGAAGACGATGACGCTTTAGCGGGTGTGTACCTTGTACGCCTGCAGGCAGAGGGGTTCGATGTCCGTCGTGTGTCAAACGGCGAAGACGCTTTAGCCGCTGCTATCAGCTACCGGCCCGATTTAGTGCTCCTTGACGTGATGATGCCTAAGGTGAGCGGGTTCGATGTATTGGATATCTTACGCAATACCCCAGAGACGGCAAACTTGAAAATCATTATTCTAACCGCCTTGAGCCAGGAAAGCGACAAGCAACGTGCTATCCAACTTGGCGTAGATGACTATCTTGTAAAGTCGCAAGTTGTCATTACGGACGTCATCGACCGCATTAAACACCATCTTGGGATGGCGTAGGGATACGCGAGGTATGAAAAACAAAAAAACACCCCAGACAATGGGGTGTTTTTTTTGTTTTGGCATACAAAGGAGGAAAGCGTAAGCATATTGACTTTTTAGGTATAATGTATTAAAATATAGTTAATTATTATATAAGGATTAAATCTAATGGCATTACCACAAGGTCCCCGACACGCTCGCACAGAATCGGCCGGAGTACGGCCTGTTGCTGGTAGTCCATGGCGCACTCCTGGTACTCGGCCGCGCCATGCTAAGCCGGAAATGGAGGCATCAGCACTTCCAATGCCCGAAGCGTTCTCGATGCCTGTAGTAGTTGAAGAACACTACTTATTTGGCAGGCCAGAACAAGGACGGATGTCTATGTCCGCACTAAGTAAAAGGGTCGGCTCATTTATTGTGGAAGCTCAGACAGAGGGCGCTGAAGGTGTGTCAACATACGGTTTCAATGTTGTCGATGGCCGTGTCGCTATTTACGGCCTTAACAAGCACTCAGGCGGCCGTTACACAGTAACAGGCGATCGGATTGTCCTTGGTCCAAATAGTGAAGTCCGCGTAGAGACCGGGCAAGATGATCCGCGTGATGTAATGCACTTTGCACTTGGGGAACATTCCATGACCCTGTTTGCTGAGCGGGGAAATGCATTGCGTGTGTTGGCTCCAGATGAATTTTTTGTCCAGCCGCAACCTGAAGATTAGGCATATTGACGATCAATAAAGCTTATGGTAAAATATAGGTACCGTAAGCCAAAACAAACATGCAACAATTAGAAACATACAGCTCACAAGAGTATTTAGTGCTACCAGAACCTGTGCAGGTATTTGATAGTCGCAGCATCACCCGCGGACTCGCACAAGCTGTTAGTTTGCTACGCCACCCCCTTGACGGCCAGCTTTCGAGGGATAGTGAAGCGCTTATAGCGGCGCAGCCACTGCCAGCCGGGCACCAATAATAAAGCAAAAACCACGGAAGAGTCCGTGGTTTTTTTATGCTCTTTTAGTGTAGCTATTTTTTAGCTGCTGGCTTTGCAGCTGGAGCGTCAATAACACTCACTTCAACACGCTTAACGCTTTTGCCAGTGAATAGGCGAACGCGGCGGGTGGTGTACTTAACGACACCTTCGCGGTCTGCGTGGATAGTGAAGTTGCGGCTCAGCTTAGTGCCTTTACCAGCACGCTTAGTCATGCCGACTTGGCGAACGATAACGTTACCAGTGCGGGTCTTTTGACCACCGTACAGTTTTACACCAAGGCGTTGGCCCGGAGAGTCGCGTAGGTTTTTGGCGGTACCGCCAGCTTTGACGTGTGACATATATTATTACTTCCTTGTTATTACCAGCAATTCACGAGCTACAATTTGATCTGGGCGGTAATAAACCAACTCCTGCTCACTACTATGCTTAAAACTCATTCGATTGTACCCTATTTTCTCGAGGTGGTCAAGTAGGGGGAGGTGAAAAATGGTGCCATCGGGTGCTTTCCATGCCGGTATAGCCAGGCACAAGCGGGTTCCGGACGGAATTTGGCTGCCAATATTTCGCATGAATTTCTCGATAATGGTGTTGCAGGTGGCGATGATTTGCTGTAATTTCTCGGGGCGCGGCCAGTTGGATAACGGGCTGCCTAAGTATGTTTCGCAGGCTACGCTTGAGGGGGTGGGGGACCAGTGGTGGTTGGTGGCATCTCCGGTTTCAACTGGTACTTCGGCGGGGGTGCCATATTGCACATGGAGCCAGTTGAGGTTTTTGGTGGAATAATCTACCATCCGCGTTTCCAAATCGGTACCATAAGCGCCATAGCCCATAAGTAGGGCTTCTTGTAGCACTACTCCGGTACCGCAGAAGGGGTCGAGCACAGTAAACGCCCGATTGGGCTGCGCAGTGCCAGCGGCCAGGTTGATAATGGTTTGCGCTAATTTGGGCGGCAGCATGCCGACAAAGGCATCACGCTTGGGGCGATTTTGGTCACGCTTGGCGTAAGCATTGATGTCCTGTACGGCAACTGTGCGTCCCACGATAATATCTGCGCCATGCCGGACCAAGATAATTTCCATGCCACGTTCACCAGTAAGGTGGTTATGTAAAACTTGCGCACTGGAAAGTTCATTTTCCTGGTTGGGTGTTAGGCGTACGGAAAAACCAGCTTTCCGCAGGCCTTTTTTTAGGTTAAGGCCAATTGCGACAAGCTGTTTCGGGTTGGTCTTAATGCCATAACTGCTCACGCCAAGTTGTACTTTGCCTTCGCCGATCTGTTCTGCGCGGGCCAGTACTAGTTTTTCGAGTGAAAGGTGAAGAGAGGGCATGTGCGGTTTGCTAATAATACCAATTTGCTCAGCGAGCTTGACGCTGCCGCCAAGACGCTTGAAATCAACGGTTTCGGGCGCGACATCGCTCAACACAACAGATGGGCCGAGTGGTTGAATATGGTCGGAACCTAACACGCTTTCCAGTTCGGCCCGGCCAATGCCAGGCTGCCGGCCTAGGATAAATAGACTATGCATAGATAGCTACAGTATACACTGTTTGCTACTGGCCAAGGATTTTATACTGTCTGTCTTGAGGTAGCTTTATACGTACGACCGGGGATATGCGTGAATTTTCAGGATACTCAGGGTCATAAAAGTGCTGCAAAACGTCTTGGGAGGCTTTGCGGTCGGTGCCAGCCTCATGGCTGTAGATCCTTTCGGGAATAGCGCGTATCATCGCTCTGAAAATATCGAGCTCGTGGCTGCCAGGTTCGGCTACGCAATAGTTGTAATGTAGAATTTTATCAAGGGACGAAGCATAGTAAAGCCTGTCTAGTAGCTCCATCTGCAACTCATCGTGTGTGCGTTCTTCGGCCAGTGTCTGGATGTGATGACTGGCGGCCTGGTGCAGGCCGTTGTAATGCAGTGCAGTGATGTAGTCTTGGGCACGCTTCCGGCGGTAATCAAGCGGCTGGTCCTCGATGTCTGCGTCGAAATTTATACGGTGCGCCATTTCGACACCGGGAATATCTGCCAGGATATGCCCATACTTCAAGAGCTTGGTGGCGGTTATGGTGGTTTGGTCTGACGCGGCATACGGATGTTTGGGCCAATATGCTGATATTTGTGCCAAATTACCTTGGCAACGGGTCAGAGCTTCTGCTACATGCGAACCGATGATGTCAGGGCGGGCTTGCGCAAGCTTGGTTTGGAGGCTTGGTGGTACGTAGTTGGCGATGACATAAGATAGGTTTCCATCAGGGTCATCTACCGACCGCTCTTCGCCATGTACAATCAGTCTAATAGTGGCAGACGGGTTTGCTAGATTAACTGTAGGGTTACTGAGATGCCGTTCAATGACATCGGCGAGGCCAGGCGCATCTACAAAATTGGCTAGTACACGCGTAGCAAGGTTAGAAGCATGTTGCGGCTCGAGCATTTCCAGGCCGTAGTTGTGCGCGCTGGCAATATTATCGGGCGACAGCCGCCGCGCGATGTCGTCTGCGCTACCCCCTGACCAATGTCTCAGGCGTCCGCATTGTATGCCTAAGTCATCCTTTTGTGCCAAAACTCCCATGGCCACGTTGAAAGCACCCTGGTATAAATTGGCCGTATCCATACCAACGTGGCCGTACCAGTCAAGGTCGTCAAGTGGGGCCTTGGTAATAATTTCGTAGGCATCGTCCAGACATGTACTCGGCCGCCGCGCGTTAGCGCCCGTTAAATCGTCGGGGTGTTTAATAACCGAACCATACCTGTCGGTAACGATATCAAAATTAAAACTATTGCCAGCTGACTCCATGACGGCTCCTTCTTATATTATGTAATTTAGTTTGTGCTCCTGGCACGCGTTGTTTCTAGCCTAAAATATTACAGCAATGAAAGCAATGATATTCCGCTAAGGCAAACCTGGGGTATAATAGACGGATATGAGTGAAAATTCATTTGTTCGCCGCCGCTGGAAGCTTTTGCTTAACATTTTTACCGTTCTAGCACTGGTGGCACTGGTGTACTTTGTACGTGACCAGATCATTGACACGTTTACCAATATCAAGAAAGTCCACATTTGGGCTTTACTGCTGATTATTCCGCTTAAGTGGATTAATAATGATGCACAAACACGGATGTACCGTGGATTGTTTAAAGTAGTTGGCAACCGCTTGCAATATAAATTCCTATTTAAAGCATCGTTGGAGCTAAATTTTGTAAATAGCGTGTTCCCCAGTGGTGGCGTTTCGGGGATCTCATATTTTGGCGTGCGGATGCGCAGTAAAAATATTACTGGCGGCAAGGCAACGGTAGTGCAGCTAATGAAGCTGCTGCTACTATTTTTATCTTTTGAAATTTTACTTATTCTAGGACTGCTGTTTATGGCAATTGGCGGCCGGGTGAACGACCTGGTTATTTTGGCAGCCGGTTCGCTATCGACACTTTTACTGGTGGGTACGGTGGCGTTCGTAATGATTATTGGACACGAGCAGCGTATTAGCGCAACTTTTACGGCAATTACTAAAAGCCTGAATTGGCTGATCGGCAAACTCCGACCAAAACACCCCGAGGCGATTAATATCGATAAAGCTCGTGAAAGCGTGTACGAACTGCACCATAATTACAAGCTTATTGAATCGCAATACAGGAAGTTAAAGTGGCCGTTCTTTTGGGCGTTTATTGCTAACTTAACAGAAGTCCTGGCAATTTACGTGGTGTACATTGCCTTTGGACAATGGATCAATTTTGGGGCGGTTATTCTGGCATATTCGGTTGCAAACTTTGCTGGTTTGGTTTCGGTGTTACCTGGGGGTGTCGGTGTGTACGAGGCCCTTATGACGGCAGTTTTAGTAGCGTCAGGTGTTCCGGCGGCTCTCAGTATTCCTGTTACTGTCATGTACCGCGTATTGAGCATGGGCATCCAGTTGCCAGCAGGCTTTTACTTTTACCACAAAGCGCTTCGCAGCAAAACGGGCGTCCATGATGCTGAGCTTGCAGAGGCTTCTGGTAAAACCGATGGCTAGCGCACCAGAACTCACTGTTAGCGAATTTGTTGCTGTGCTGAACCAGACGCTTGAATATGCGTACCCTAATGCTGTAATAACTGGCGAAATTGCCAATTTCCGAGTCAGTAAGAACCGCTGGGTATACTTTGACTTGAAAGACAAAGGTGCCTCTGTACGGTTTTTTGGCACTACGTTCCAGCTGCCTGCGCCGCTTGAAGACGGCATGAAAGTAACCGTCCGTGGCGTGCCTCGCTTGCATCAGCAGTATGGATTTAGCGTAACTATCCAGTCTATCGCACTGGCGGGTGAAGGGACGATTAAAAAGGCCGCTGCATTGCTGGAGGCTGCCCTACGCAAGGAAGGCTTGTTCGATGAAGATCGCAAGCGTCCTTTGCCGTATCCGCCGCGTACTATCGGACTTATCACTTCCGGCGAGTCTGCTGCCTACCGTGACTTTATGAAAATTATTACAGCCAGATGGGGCGGGGTGCATATTGCCCACATCGATGTCCAAGTCCAGGGCGAACCAGCGCCGGCTCAGATCGCATCTGCCATCCGCCAGTTTAATGCGATGGCCGAAACTCCGGAGGTACTTGTGATTACCCGTGGCGGTGGGAGTGCCGAAGACCTACAGGCATTTAGCACGGAACTGGTGACGCGGGCAGTGGCAGCCAGCCGTATACCAACTCTGGTGGCTATCGGCCATGAAGTCGATGTTAGTTTGGCGGAGCTCGCCGCCGACCAGCGGGCAAGTACGCCCAGCAATGCCGCTGAGCTATTGGTGCCCGATAAGCGGGCTGTCCTTGAAGGTTTTGCTGCACATCGCCGCCAACTAAAACTTGCCGCCGACCATACACTGCGCAATGCTCGCCAGGCGTTGCAATCGCATAATCAAGTATTATATCGTTCGGCGACACACATTGTCGCCCAAGCCCTCCAACAGCTGAAGCTGCAAAAGCAGGTGCTGGACGCCTACAATCCGCAAGCGGCATTGCAACGGGGCTACGCGCTTATCACCAAAGATGGTACATTCGTTAATTCAGCAGCTAGTGTTGGGCCTAACGATGAAATTTCTATGGAATTAGCGGATGGTTCGTTCACGGCAGTGGTAAAACATGTTACGATGAAGCAATAAGCCAACGGAGCAACACCGATGTCTACTGAAAGTACTTCCGACTACCAATCCTTATCCGCCGAACTTGATGCGGTTTTAATGGCGCTACAGCAGCCGAATGTAGCTGTTGATGACGCTGTTAAGCTGTACGAAAAAGGCACAAAATTGGTTGCCGAGCTCGAAAAGCATGTAGAACAAGCCGAGCACACGCTCGAAAAAATACATCTTACAATGCAGTCTCAGGACGCGGAGTAGTATGGATATTGTATTGCTGGTTGCTGGTATTATTGTAGTTGTATTTGGGGTAGTAGTGGTAGTTGGACCACCGTATTTGCCAACACTTACGAAGCAGATTACTACGGCGTTAGACCTTATGGACCTCAAGCCAGGACAGACTTTATTGGAGCTTGGGGCAGGCGATGGCAGGGTAATGAAGGCTGCCGCGCAGCGCGGTTTGAATGTTGTTGGTATCGAGATCAATCCATTTTTAGCGGTTGTTGCCCGTATCCGTTGCTGGCGGTACCGCAAGCAGGTGACCATTATTTGGGATGACATGTGGAAGGCGCACTGGCCGCAGGCAGATGGTATTTTTACGTTTATGATCCAGCGTCAAATGGAGCGGCTGGATAAAAAGATCGTGGCCTGGCACGAAAGGCCAGTGAAGCTCGCAAGCTTTGCGTTCCATATCCCACACAAAGCGCCAACGTCCAAGTATAATGGGATTTTCCTGTACACATACCCAAAGTCTGGGCCGGCTGCCAAGAACAAGTAATAGTTGCAAGTTGCACTTGCTTAACCAATGTAAAATGAGTTACCATGAGCGATATGAAGACGCTTGACCAACGTGGCGCAATTAACGCACTTTTAATTCCACTAATCCTTGTAATTGTATTTTTTATGGGTGCCGCAGGTTTTGGGTATTGGGCGTTCTCGCAGCGGCAAGACTACAAGAATAATAGCGATGCGAAAGTAGCAGTTGCCGTAGAGGCTGCCGAAAAGCGTACCCAGGCTGCTGATGCCAAGCAATATGCCGAAGAGGCCAAAAAACCGCTCAAGACGTATGTTGGCCCAGCCGCGTTTGGCGCTGTTACGGTGCAATATCCCAAGACCTGGAGCGCACACGTTATTGAAGAGACCGATAGCTCCAGTACGCCTGTCGATGCCTATTTCCACCCTGATTTTGTGCCAGACACCCGCAACGACGACAAATCATTCGCGCTACGCATCCAGTTGGTGAGCGATTCGTACGATGAAGTGTTGAACGACTTTTCTACCGCAGCCAAGAACGGCAAGGTTACCGTAGCTCCATACAAGTTGGCTAAAGTCCCTACGGTTATCGGATCTGTGGTGACGGGTCAAATTTCTGCCAAAAAACAGGGGACTATGGTTATTTTGCCACTGCGCAATATGACACTTCGCATATGGGCTGACTCTTCTGAGTATTTGCCAGACCTCAACAACATAATCTTGCCTAACTTCAGCTTTACGCCGTAGATTGCCTTTGGTGTATACTAGTATCCAATAGGTTAAGCGAGGGGTGTTATGCAGACGGCTACTGCATTTGATAATGAACAGACACGGCTACTGCTATTATCGGTAGCTGAACAGTTAAAGGTACCCCTAACACATATCGCCCGCCAAACTGAACTTGCCGGACTACCGGGGGCAAACGCTGTCGATACCAGGGCATTACAAGTGCAGGCTTCCATAGCGCTAACGTTGGTAGATAATTACTTGCTTGGTTTGGACTTATTGGCTAACCAGGCAGAACTGGAACTTGAGCCAGTATCGGTAGCTTCGCTCTTAGTAGATACAGCACATGCGCTAGATGGCCATGCAAAACAATACGGTGTGGATGTTACGCTGCAAATCGCAGGCCGCTATGAACCAGTTATGGCGCACAAAGCTGCTCTGCAAGCGGCCTTGTTGAGTCTCGGTTATTCTATGGTCGAGGCACAGGCTACGCTGGACGGCCCTCGCCGGTTGGTATTGGCAGGACACCGTACATCGTCCGGCATTGTGGCTGGTATGTACGGAAATGATGCGCTTGACCCAAGTTTATGGCGCAAGGCCTTGCAGCTGTGCGGACAGGCTAGCCAGCCTTTGGCGGAGGTGTTTGGCACGACCGGTGCTGGCGTATTCGTGGCAGATATGCTGGCACAAGCCATGCACAGTCGGGTGCGTATCGGGCGCCACGCTAAGCAATCCGGGTTTGCATTGACACTTCAGCCCAGCCAGCAGTTACAATTAGTATAGATGCAGATTTTATTAATAGAACCGGACAGAATATTGGCAGACACATATCAACAGGCATTAGGCCGAATGGGTGATGTTTTTGTTGCACATAGCGGCCAGCGGGCTATTGAGCTTATTGACCAAATGGAGCAGCCCAGCCTTGTTATTTTGGAACTGCAACTTCCTGGTCTTAATGGCATTGCGTTTTTGCAAGAGCTGCGGTCGTATGCTGACACATCGCAGACCCCAGTTATTATCCAAAGTTACATGCAGACCCCGCCAATAGAAGAAATGGACGTTATCCGTGAAGCATTTGGTGTACGGCAGTGGCTGTACAAACCACGCACCAGCCTAAAAGAGCTATATAGTGCCGCCAAGGCATATCAGGGGCTATGAAGCAGCACGTAACCCCAGCAATTATTTTGCAGCGTACCGATTATGGCGAGGCAGACCGTATATTAACTCTGTTAACGCCAGAATACGGCAAAGTCCGCCTCTTAGCCCGTGGTGTCCGGAGGGTAAAGTCAAAATTAGCTGGCGGCATAGAGCTATTTAGTGTCAGTACGGTTACGTTCGCAAAGGGCAGGGGTGAACTTGGTACGCTTGTTTCGACACGGCTGGTAAAACATTACGATGCTATTGTGCACGACCTGGATCGGACCATGGCAGGATATGATTTGATCAAACAGATCCACAAAGCTACCGAAGACGAGCCAGAACCACACTATTTTGAGCTGCTCAAACAAGCATTCGAGGCGCTCGACGACCACACTATTCCTTTGCCACTGATACGGTTATGGTTCGACGCCCAACTGCTACGACTTAACGGACATACCCCTAACTTACAAACCGACGAACAGGGGAGAAAGTTGGTCCCAGACCAGCTGTATGATTTCGATTTTGACCGTATGGCTTTTGTGACGAACCCTCTGAATGGCCGTTTTACGCCAAACCATATTAAGTTTATGCGGCTGGTTTTTGCTGGTAATACACCACAGGCGCTTATGCAGGTGCAGGGTTTGGGTAAGATGTTGGCCGAATGCGGTCCATTATTTAATCGGTGATCTGTATAATATCAGGCTATGAGCGAATACCTAACCTTAGATTATTGTGCTGAAAACCGTTTGACTCAACTTCAGGCGGTGGCATGGCTATTGCGTGAGGGTGCGGGCGGCGTGAAGTTGTGACGCAGACCCATGAACGGCCGGTTCGTATCGTGCCGGAGGTTTTGGTATTGGATTATGACCGGACATTGGCTTCGGTGGAGCTGCCAACGGAGCGTCTATTAGCGCTTGTTGATGCCGCCCAGCTGCCAGTATCATCCGACGATATCCGTGCTGCTCGCTCCCGTACAGAGGCCGCAGGTGAGTCGTTTGCAACCTACGAATACCTGTCTAGCCAGCTGCAAGAGGCGGCTAGACCGTCTGACACAAACCAGGCGTGGCGCCGCCAGCTCACCCGTATATACCGCCAGTTTTTTCTAAGCAGCAGTACCGAAGAACTACTGTTTTATGATGATGCTGTGCATCTTTTTGACCGGTTAAAGCAAGCAGGTAAGCCACACCTACTTATGACCTACGGCACAGAAGACTGGCAGCGGCTGAAGGTAGAAAGCAGTGGTTATTCCGGTGGCGTGCTTATTACGCCAACGCAAAAAAAGAGTGACTATATGCGGGCGATGCGTCATGACGATCCTGATTCGCCATATCGTTTTAAGGCAAGCATGACCCTGGATGTGACGTACACTATTGCCAAGCACCTGTGCCTAATAGACGACAAGCCCAAGGCTTTCGACGACTTGCCAGAAGATTGTCGTGGTTTTTGCATCCGACGCGAGGGGATGGCGCCACTAACTCTAGAAGAGCGAGAGCGCTTGCCGGATAGGGTTCAGGTTATTCAGAGTCTTGACGAGTTGGCAGTTGATCCGCACACTGGTTTGCTTACTGCTGTTGATGCTGCTACTGTCGCGCGCCGGGCATTGCAGCGCCGCGAGGTTATAGAGTCAGTTTTTGATACTGAAATGGAAGACATTATCCGGCCTGTCTTTCCGGAAAACTGGCCCCAAGATGTGCCACATCCCCTGGTAACCTTTTCGGTATTCTTAGGCCATATTACTGCCCGCCAAAACGAGCTATTTTAGCCAGCTGGCTATCAGAGGTAATTTACGGTATACTAGGCCTAATATGAGTGACATTAGTTTAGAAGACATTGCAAGTTTGTGTAAGCGCCGCGGGTTTATTTTTCAGGGATCCGAAATTTATGGTGGCTTGGCCGGAACTTGGGACTACGGCCCCTTGGGCGTTCAGCTGAAGCGCAATATCACCGACTTGTGGTGGAAGACATTTGTCGAAAACCGCACAGATATGTTCGGTATTGACGCTGCAATTTTAATGAACCAGAAGGTTTGGCAGGCAAGCGGCCATGTCGGCGGCTTCCACGATCCTTTGGTGGAAGACCTCAAGACTAAAAAGCGTTATCGTGCCGACCATTTGCTGGAAGATGCCGGGGTTGAAGACGTCGCTGCAATGAGCCTGGAGCAAATGGATGCTGTCATTAAAGACCGTGGCCTTAAAAGTCCCGACGGTAACGCCCTCGGCGATGTGCGCCAGTTCAACATGATGTTTAAAACCCATATTGGGTCTACCGAAGACGCTACCAGCGTTAGCTACTTGCGCCCCGAAACTGCCCAGGGTATGTTTGTGAACTTCAAAAACGTCGTAGACAGTTTTTACCCCGACATTCCATTTGGCTTGGCACAGATTGGTAAGGCCTTTCGTAACGAAATCAGCCCGCGTGACTTTATTTTCCGCGTACGCGAGCTGGAGCAGATGGAGATTGAGTTCTTTGTACACCCGGACAACTGGAAGCAGCACTTTGACTACTGGCTGGACCAGCAAAAGCAATTCCTTCTAGCACTTGGCCTACCAGAGGAAAAAATCCATTTTGTAGATGTGCCCGAAGAAGACCGCGCCCACTACAGCAAGTGGTCTGTGGACACTGAATTTGACTTTCCATTCGGCCAAAAAGAACTATTGGGCTGTGCGTACCGCACCGACCACGATTTGAATGCGCACCAAAAGGAGTCAGGCAAGAGCATGGAGTACCGGCCAAAAGACGGTGCCGCGCCATTTGTGCCGCATGTTATTGAGCCAACTTTTGGCTTGGACCGTACACTACTGGCTGTTTTGACTTCCGCCTATACCGTGGACGAACTTGATGGCAACCAGCGCGTATATTTGAAGCTTCCAAAGCACTTGGCGCCAATTAAGGCTGCCGTTTCGCCGTTACTAAAGAACAAGCCAGAACTTGTCGCTAAGGCCCAGGAAGTATACGCAATGTTGCAGGGCGAACTCGGCAATGTCACATGGGATGATAACAGCAATGTGGGTAAGCGCTATCGCCGCAGCGACGAAATTGGCGTGCCCGCACACATTACTATCGACTTCCAAACTCTGGAAGACAACACTGTCACTGTCCGCGACCGCGATACCGCGGAGCAAACTCGCGTGCCGATTAGCGACCTGGTTAGCCAGCTTTAGGTCTGCAGAGTGCGGTCGTGCGGGGCCATGTGACATAAATGTCTTGATACCTTGGCAGGTATCCGTGTTATGGCCCGGGAACACGGGATTTCATAGCGAGGAGCCGTGTGTCTACGGCTCGACGGGGCGTCCATGGATGGTTTCGACTTTCTTTTTGGCGGTGTAGTACTCGATGGCCGCGACCTGGAAGGCAGCGATCTTCTTGACGTCCTTGCCGACTCCCCATATCCGGCTGATAACCGGAATGTACTCGGTCCAGACGGTTTCGAACCAGTCTTCGTCGATACCCACGCCAGTGAGAGCGGCATGCCGCATTTCGTTGGTGAGGGGCTCGATGTACTTCTTGACCTGGTTCTTGAACGGGTTGGTGGCGTACATCTCGGTGATGTCGCTCTTTTTGATGCGTGAAATACCGCGCTCCACGAACTGCAGAACCAGCGCTTTGCCGAAAAGCAGGTCGTTGGTGCCTTCGGCTTCCGCCTTGGCGGTGAAGTCATCCAATACGGCCCCAGCCCGCTTGCGCCGCGCCCATAGCGTGGTGATGGCAAGTAGGTCGTAAGCGGCATCCCGCCAGAATGCAGGAGTGTGCTCCAGGAAAGAGGAGGTAGCCCACGCACTCTGCGCCATGTGTCGGAAAACCCTGTCGGCACGGAACGCTGATCGTATGAAGCCGGGAACCGGCACTGCGTTGATCAGCGAGCTGACAGCGGCGGTTCGCCCCGTACTACCTTGTGTGAACGACTCCAGCCGGACGCCCTTCTTCTTCTGCCTGTGGGCAAAAGCCAGAGCTTTCCAGTGGCCATCGGTCATGTCGTAGAGGCTAAGGAGCATCTCGGTTTCGCGTTGGTACTCGCGCCACGCCCGGAACGAGGCCAGGGGATGGCGGATGAAGTCTCCCATCGCAGGGACTCCTTCGCTTGAAGAACTTCTGACACCTTGTCAGACGCTCGGATTATACCAGCCAGAAGCGGACGGTTCAATTAATGTTAATCCATGTCAGCAGGGTTATGTAATAATAAAGGTATGGAACCGAAACAAATCGAAACAACTATCAAAGAATATATCGATCAAATTGTACACACGTCGCTCAGCACTTGTGTAGACAACAAACCGTGGGTGTGCGAAGTGCATTTTGCAGTGGATGACGAACTGAATATCTATTTCCGCTCTATTAAAAGCAGCCGCCATGCCCAAGAGATTATGAAAAACCCGCATGTTGCCGGAAATATTGTGACGCAGCATTTTAAAAATCAGCGTGTGCGTGGGGTGTACTACGAAGGCATCGCAGAGCTCATGGCTGACATTACCGAAGACCACCCGGGTGTGCAAGCGACCGCAAAGCGCTACGGCCGTGACTCGGCAATCCAGGCGGTGAAACCAGAGGATAGCCAGCCTCATTACTTTAAGATCACCGTTAAAAATTGGTATGTTTTTGATAGCTATGGCCCGGCGCCAGTTGGCAAGTACCAGCTGCCTTGGAAGTAGCAATATTGATTACAGCCTGCCTACATGGCACAATATGTAGACAAGCAGACGCTTGAGACACCACGAGAGGGGCGACCATGTTGTCAGACAGACCTTCTTATCTGCCCGCCAGTCTCCTGTGGGCCGAGTACGGCAAGCCCAATTCGGGCTGCCGGATCGTGTACCACGGGCTGCTTCGGCCCTTGGCACTTCTGGCGCGCGATATCCGCTGTGCATACCTTGCAGGTCAGGAATCTTCCTGCGAGCTATACATCACTGGGTACCGTTCCCAGATGGCGCGGGCGCTACCGCATTCCGGCGTTGTTGCCAAGGGTGACATCGACTTCATTGTCGAACAGGCTCGTGCGTTCTTCGGGTACACCGATGACCAGCACAAGGCCTACGTCCAGCTATACCCCAACCGGCCCGTACCGAGCATGCTGTACGTTTGGATTGTTCCTGCGGACATCCATGCCCTCGGCACTGCACAGACCCGCTGCTAGATAGCAAGGAACTACCTCATGCGCCACCAGCTGCACAAGGTAGTGCAGGCGGCTGGGCAGCTTGGAGTCTCGATTGGCCTTTGGCCGCCGTCTCTGAATTGTCCCGTCTGCTTGCATTACTAAGTCTTAAACAATTCTGGGGCAAATGGCTGTATACTATGCCCATGCAAGCTGAAAACACAACACACCATAGATTCGACTTTTTGCGTAAAACATGGGTACGCTGGGTAATTGTTGTGTTCATTTTTGGTGCCATCGCAATGTCTATCGCACCTGCTTATGCAGTCAACTCAACTCGCAAAGATATTTATAACGTCCGAGATGCTCCCGCGCGAGATGTGGCAATTATATTCGGTGCAGGTCTGGAGTCGCCTGGCAAGCCTTCCAATTTTTTACAAAGCAGGCTGCTAACTGGCGTGCAATTATATAAAACGGGTAGGGCAAAGGTTTTAGTAGTTAGCGGTGATAACCGCAAAGTACACTACGACGAACCAACAGCTATGCGTGATTTTTTGATAAGTGAGGCTGTTCCCGCGCGGGCAATCGTGTCCGATTATGCCGGTTTTAATACCTATGACACATGTAATCGCGCTAAACGTATCTTCGGTATTTCGGCAGCTACGCTCGTAACACATAGCTACCATTTGCCTCGGGCGGTCATGACATGTAATGCTGCAGGTGTACAGAGTATCGGGACGCGAGCGGATAGGAGTCCAGTATTTCCGCGCAATTATTTGGCGCGCGAGTATCTATCAATTAACAAGGCTGTTATCGAAATCACCACACATGCTGACCCTACTGTTTTGGGTGGCAAGGAGACAGCTGTGCAGCAAGCGATTAGCTTATACCAATAAATAATATTGCAAGCCGGTAAAAAGGAGTATACTATTTGATTATCCGTATAATGTATGCGGTGCACATTGACAGGCAGACTACAAGTCGAGTCGCCAGCGCATGACATGCTCATGTTCTAGCGTCTCGACTAGAAGGAAGGGAAGACAGGCATCGTGACCGAAAACCGCTTCAATACCACTGCTCGCTTCACCACAGAGGAGGTACAAGATATTCCACACATGCTGACCGCCACGCTCGCGGAACTGACCAAAGACCCACAGAGTAAGACGTATGCCATTTCGCCGCCCCTGTGGGACTGCAGCGAGGCCGGTATCCGCCGCCACGCAACCGCCGACACACAGGACTTTGAGCTATACATGGCTAAGGCTCACAGCCAGGAAGCAGTTGACCCGATTGCCGTGTGGATCCCCCGAGGAGACCGTGCGCGGTTTTCGCGTTGGTCGAATGCGTTCTGGGGCACGCGACCCACACGCTTCGTGAACAGCGACAGCGCTGATAAGGGATCGTACCGTGCTGTGGCATTCTGGCTGGTAAGCCCCGAAGACCACGAGCGACATCTGACCTGCCCCGAGCAGGGCACATAATACCCATGCGGTATTATGTTGCGGATGGGCAGGCGGGGTTGGGCGTCTATGCCACAGAATGGCGCTTGTCACCTCAACCTTCGTCTGCCTGTCACGCTACATAATTATTTTTACAGCAGCTTTTTACAGCTTTTTCAGTTAGAATAAGCACTATACAAAAGCAGTCGAGACAAATGAGGTGTGGGATCGGCTATTAGTAATGGTTTTTTTAGAGGGTACAATATGGAAAATGAAGCCACTGATATCTTAATTGACGAACAGCAGGACACTGCACAAAAGCAGTCAGACAACGATTTGACTGAACAAGTTTTGAATGCAGAGAAAGTAGATTTAGTCAAAGACACACCAGACCAAGAGCGCATAGAACATCAGGATGCCGAAGCAGTTGCGGCTGCAAAGGCAAAGCTGGACGAAAGCGATGACGTGGATGTTTTCGCGTGGGCAAACAACTTGTTCCAGCATAAAGACCAGCTCAAGATTGACTTGTTCCTAATTAATAAAAATTACGTCCTATACCGTACCAAGACGTCGCCAGACATCGAAAAGCAGTTGCACCCGCTGTTTATTAACCCTATGCTTGAGTATCTTATGATGGGCGCGGGCAGTGGTATGGTTGTGCGTGCCTTCGAAGATGGCGAAGCAGAGGATAATGTATTGCAGTATACCAAGTGGGAAAATATTCTGCGTCTGACCGAAGTTATGCACTGGGTGCGTACCCAAGAACACGAGTCGGAATTCTTTAATGAAGAAGAGCATGACATCAAGCGTATAAAGGGTGTTATGGCGCGCTGTAGCCATCCATCTATGAAAGATCCGTTCTATGTCATTAAGGTAATGCCAACGGCGCAGATGTTTAAGGGCGATGGCGCGTGGCTGGCCCAGGGCGAGAAGTTTGTGCCATTTGAGGCACCTGCGTTCCGTATTCCAAATGACAACCAGATGCTGGTGCTCAAAAAGGACATTTATGTATTCAACCAGGCGAAGCTTGATAGGATGTTTGGGTATAACGCCAAGAAAAACAGTATTGCCGAACAAAAAGTAAAAGAAATCGAATCAGAGTTCAAGCTGAGTTTTGCCGAAGGCATGGATCTGCAATCGCTAGTCAAAGGTAATAAGGCCACTATTAATAAGCTGCAGAAGATGGAGATCGGCGAGATTAAACAAGATGATTTGCTGGACCACGCCGAAGAAATAGGTGTTGAACTGATGGTTGATGACGATGGAGCTATTATTATTGAAGGCACTAAAGATCTGACTAAGTTCGTCAATCTTTTGAACGATGATTACTATGAGTCACAGCTAACAGGTATCAAGTACGAAATCCGTGGCAAAAAGCCACTCAAACCACCAAAGGATGAAGGGGCGGCAGAAATTGCACTGTAAGCACAGCGCTTGCCAACTTGCTATTTATCATGACCCAACAACAAGCTCTCGAGATTATGCTGAAAGGCGAAAGTGTGTTTTTGACCGGGCCAGCTGGGTCTGGAAAAACCTATGTGCTGAATCAATTTATTAAGCAGGCTACGCGCGAAGGCCTGGTGGTGGCCGTAACGGCGACTACTGGTTTGGCGGCAACGCACCTGCACGGCACTACCATCCACACCTGGAGTGGCATTGGTGTGCGCGACGAGCTTGAACCGGATTTTTTTGAACACCTGCGGAAGGACCGCCGGAAAATCATCAAAGAAACCGATGTATTGGTAATTGATGAAATCTCAATGCTGCACGACTACCGTTTGGATATGGTAGACGAAGTCTGCCGCCATGTGCGCAAAAATAACGAGCCATTTGGTGGCATCCAAGTGGTGTTATGTGGCGACTTTTTCCAGCTACCGCCAGTCAACCGTAGGGGCAGTAGGGAAGGCGGCTTTGTAGTGCACTCCAATGTTTGGCAGGAGCTCGATCCAACTATTTGCTATTTAGCAGAGCAGCACCGCCAGGAAGACGACATGTTTCTGGAAATCCTCAACGCTTTGCGCGCAGGGGATGTGCGTCGCCGTCACGCCGAGGCGCTGTTAGAGCGTGTGGACACGGAATTACCGAGTCACCATGATACAACGGAATTGCATACCGTGAATGTTGACGTAGACAGCATAAATACCGCCAAATTGAAGGCGCTTAAGGGCAAGGAGTATGAGTACCTGATATCTACAGCAGGAGCCCAGAATTTCGTGGAAACGCTTAAACGCTCCTGTGTTGCGGCCGAAAACCTAGTGCTTAAAAAAGGCGCGTTAGTCATGTTTATTAAAAACGATAGCGAACGGCGCTACGTGAATGGGTCGCTCGGCACTGTTATTGATTTTGAAAAAGCTACTGATTACCCTGTTGTTGAGCTGCATACTGGCCGCAAAATTGTAGTGGAGCCAGACACGTGGGAACTCCGTGATGGGGACGTTAAGCGTGCGTCGCTGGCGCAAATCCCACTGAGGCTAGCCTGGGCAATTACTGTCCATAAAAGCCAAGGCATGACACTTGATGCAGCCAAGATTGATCTGCGCAGAGCGTTTGTGGAGGGTATGGGCTATGTCGCGCTGTCACGCGTAAAAAGCTTGCAGACGCTGAGCCTTGTGGGAATTAACCGTATGGCCTTGCAGATGAGCTCCGAAGCTCTGGCGGTAGACGCCCAGTTGCGTGCCAAAGCGGTGCGTGATGCCGAACGCTTCTTTGGCAAATAGCCGGCTGTAGGGCAGGTATCCAGGCAGTTTGTGATACACTAAGGCAGATGAACATTCTGGCTGAAATATTTTTTGCTTTGTGGTTCTTTCTGCCCGCAGGACTCGCAAACATGGTGCCTATTTTAGTGGCCAAATTGCCAGGCCTCAAACATTGGGATGCTCCTATCGACATGGGCCGGACGTATCGTGGCCAGCGTATCCTTGGTGCTCACAAAACTTGGCGCGGATTAGCCGTAGGTATTGTGATGGCGACTGTTACCCTGTGGTTGCAGCAGGTGTCTATTGAACACTTTACTTGGCTCCAAAGCTGGACCGACCAAGTAGACTATGCCAATTTGCCTATTCTGCTTATGGGGCCGCTTTTTGGCCTTGGTGCCCTTGGGGGCGATGCCATAGAAAGCTTTTTTAAGCGTCAAAAAAGAGTTGCACCCGGCCATGGGTGGTTCCCATTTGATCAGATTGATTACATTGTGGGTGGCGCTATCGCTACTGCACCGTTTGTACAGCTCCGTTTTTGGCAGTACATTGAGTTGCTTGTGCTATGGCTGCTGGTGCATCTTATTTCCAGTTACGTTGGCTACTTATTACACCTCAAAGAACGTCCCATTTAACCGACTTAGGTTGCTGTGTAGAGAACCGCGCATGCATAAGTGCTTCTGCAAGGTTGTGTCTGCCTGCCGTACGGTGCCTGGCTATTGTTACTGACAACGGTTCGGCACTGCCGTAGGTAAAGTGCCTCAGGCTATCGTACAAAAAGAACGTATCATCTTCATTGTATGCTTCCAAAAATCGTTGCGTGAATGCACCTGGGCTAAGCGCTTGTACGCGGTGGGCAAGCAAGATAACAGAATCATACTGCTGACGAAGGTCTTTTGGTGTCCGCAAGGGCCGTGCAATTTCCATGGCATGCTGAAAACCATTTGCAATCTGCAAGAATTTTTTGCTGACGTTCAGCAAGGTGTCAAGCGCGTCCTCCATTGCCTCAAGGTTATGGGTGGTCCCTTTGAATAATGCTTTTGGCTGAATACCAAATTGTTCCAAAAAATCCTTCATGTGCTGCCATTCCGCTAACACAGCTTCTTCAAGCTTGCTTTTGGGTTGTAGCTGGATAGCCTTCCAGCAGTCACTGTGGCCGTAGTCTACGATCAGTGACTCCGGACTAAGTTTGCCCACTATTATATCGGCATCACGTTGAGTGGCGCGTGGCATTATGTAGAGTGTCATAGTCTGCGGCGGGATGTTGCTACAATGTTCCGGGGCAAGGAAGAATAGGTCGGCTTCGGGGTTGTCTATGGGTAGCTGGCCCGTGAACTGCATATGTTGCATGCGGGTAATGGTATGGGTGTATTTAAGGATTTTATCGGCGTTTAATGTGCTAGCGCGTTGTTTTTGGATAGTCCGGGACAGCTTGAGCCACTGTTTCCGCACGGCACTTAGCATAACAACCGGGTTCTCGCATATGACTACCGTTTTACCCAAATGCTGCCTTGTGTGAACATGGCGTGCAATGTCAGCTGCAATACTTTCGCTGCCTCGGGCCGACGAGATACGCCATTCAAAATACACTGAAACCATAACACTGCTCCAATTTTTTCTTCTTGCAAATATTGCTGATGCGCGCATGATAACATACGTTCCCCCTAAGTAAAATCGAAATAAAAAAACCGTGTTTATAACAGATGGTGCTGTCGATAGCTAAAGTAATTACCTTGAGTAACAATGAGGTGGTCGCGCAATTCAATGCCCAGTAAGTGCCCGGCAGCAGCTAACTGCTGGGTCAGGTCTATGTCTTTTTCACTGGGACGGGCATTGCCGGAAGGGTGGTTGTGCGCCACCAGGATAGTCGCCGCCCTATCGGCGATAGCATCTGCGAATACTTCGCGGGGATGCGCCATAACCGTATCGAGCGTACCAATAGTAATAGTTCGCTGTGCTATGAGCCGTTGGCCGCCATCCAGGGTCATGCAGATAAGGTGTTCTTGTGGTTTACGCCTGATGTCGCTGAGCCGCACCAACATATCGTGCAACGTCAATATTGGCTCTGAGTTGCGCATAAGGCGTCTATGGGCTACCTCAAGCGCTGCGAGTATTTTGTTTGCGGTAGCTTCACCAACGCCCTTGATCGCCAATAGTGACTCATGGGTTACGCTGCTGGTACCCGTGTCCAACAAATGCTGCACCTTGCGTGCAATATAACTGACGTCAGCGCTAGCATTGCCGTTGCCAATGACAACTTCAAGCAGCTCAAAGTCCGAAAGCGCCCGAGCACCTTTGGCGGCAAGCTTTTCCCGAGGCCGGTCTGCGGGCAGAAGGTTAGTGATTCGTCGTTTGGTTTTCATAGCGCCATCAGTGTACTCGCAGCTCGTCCCAAAACGCAAGTCTACAGTATACTATTTTATATGCACGACATAATTCTTTCAGAGCTCAAAGCTGTATCTTATCCGGATGGCGACCGTAAGCTTGCCCACTTTTTTAAAACTGGCCCTGGCCAATATGGTGAAGGAGATATGTTTATCGGCATTAAAGTTCCGCCCATCAGACAGCTGGCTAAAAAATACCATTCCTTAAGCGCGACAGATATTCAGGCGCTCCTAGAAAGTGAATGGCATGAAGCACGGCTTTTGGCGGCTATTATCATGGCCAACCAGAGTGCAAAAGGCGATGATGCTCAAAAACAGGCGTTGTTTCAGCAATACTTGGCAAATACAAAAGCAATAAATAACTGGGATATCGTAGACCTCAGCTGCCGAGATGTCGTAGGCGGGTATTTGTTGCAGCATCCTGAGCAACAGCATGTGCTGCAAGAGCTTGCGCAATCTGGAAGTATATGGGAGCGTAGGATAGCTATGGTTAGTACTTGGCAATTTATTCGCGCAGGCCAACTCGACCAAACATATGCTATCGCGACGCTGCTGTTACATGACAAACATGACCTTATCCACAAGGCGGTAGGCTGGATGTTACGTGAAGCGGGCAAACGCGATGAGCAGCGGCTTAAAGCATATTTGCGCAAACAGTACCGTGCTATGCCTCGTACGGCGTTTAGGTATGCTATAGAACGATTTTCACCTGAAGAACGGCGCTATTTTATGTCACTAAAGTAGCATTTTGTTGGTAATACTGCATGAAGTCCGTATGCTAAAAGGATGGAAAAAAGCTCGAAACAATTTGTAGTTATTGGTGGCGGCACTGGGAGTTTCACTGTTCTGAGCGCACTTCGGCCGCACGCCACGAACATTACAGCACTTGTAAGCATGGCAGACGACGGCGGCTCTACGGGAGTCTTGCGCGATGAGTTAGGTGTTTTGCCGCCGGGTGATGTCAGGCAATGCCTTGTAGCCCTCAGTAATGCCTCGCAACCTTTGCGTGATCTTTTTAACTTCCGGTTTGAGGAGGGGTCATTTGCTGGCCACTCCTTTGGCAATTTGTTTCTATCGGCAACCGAAAAAATGTCAGACAACTTTGATGATGCTGTAAAATTGGCCGGGGAAGTACTGCAGATATCCGGCCGGGTCATTCCTATTACGCTCGATGACGTGCGCTTGGCAATTCAGTGGGGCAGCGAAGTTGTCCGAGGAGAGGGGACAATTGACACTATGGATTTTGGCCACCGCCTTAACAAAAAACCGAAGCTATTTTTGGAGCCTACGGCGCGCATCAATCCTAGCGCTGACCAAGCGCTTCGTGCGGCCGATGTCATAATAATTGCGCCAGGTGACCTGTACACTTCGCTGGGGCCGCTTTTGGTTGTGGATGGTGTGGCCGAAGCTCTTAAAGCCTCTACAGCACGGAAGCTATATATTTCAAATTTGGTTTCAAGCCCTCAGCAAACTAAGGATTTTAGTGTAGACGATTATGTTGCCGAACTTGAGCGTTTTGCTGGACACCAGTTCATAGACACGGTTATTTACAACACTGGGAGCCCTGAAAAAGGGGTGTTGGACCGCTACATCCGTGCCGGAGAACTGTTGGTGACATTGCCCGCAAAGACTCAGCGGCACTTCGCGGTCGCTGGCAGTGACCTCTTGAGCACAGAAGGAGCCAAAGCCAAAAAGGGTGATAAGCTGGCTGCGCACCGGTCGCTAATACGCCACGACCATGAAGCTTTGGCAGAGGCAATTATGCGCCAGCTTGGCCAATAGCCCTGACGGCATCTATAACGGCATCCAGTTGGCGGCTGACGTCTAAACGGAACGGTTCAAATTCTTCTTGCGTTCTACCGCTGTGTAGGTCCACACCAAGAGCCTTATACCAGTAGTGACGGTCGCGTGCCTGTAGCGTGTTCCATTGGCCACGTGGCAATGTTACCTGGCTGACCCCTTCAATGGTAAAAGCGCCATCAATGCTATGGCCGGTTTCACGCTGCCAATAGGTGGGCAGCCGCGAGTCGTTTGCGTCCTTTTCAATACTGCGGCCAATCGCGCGTCGCACAGCACCTCGCAGTAACTTGCTCACGCCCGTGACCGCTATAAGATGCGTCATGTCATGCACGGCATATAGCTCTCCGTAGGTTGGCTTGTTGGGATGTTCCCCGTTTGATAATGGTAGGGTGTCGCGCTGCAGAGCGTCAAAATATGCTGCTAGCGAAAAACCACCGCCAGAGTATGGCTCAAAGTCTATAATCTGGCGCTCTTCCGGTAGGCGGCGGTTCAGCTCCTCACGCTTTTGCTGGATAATTGCAATGCCCGGAAGGGCGGCATAAAACTCTCGGACGCTCTGTCCGGTATCTTGTGCTTTGATTGTGGTGGCCACCCGAATGCCGAAGTACCGCGCAATAACAGGCAGCCGTGGGTCGATTGCCTGACGGTCTGGAAGCAGCTCATGCAGGTTGTGCTTTATATTTCCAACCGGATTATCAGGCTTGTAAAAAGATCCTCGCTCGCGATATGCCACAATACTATAGCCATCTTCGGATCCAATCCAGAATTTATGGTGGAAGGAGCTGGGACATACCTGTGGTTCATGTTCGGTAGCGTCATTTTTGCCGTGCAACCGTTCCTCTATATCTGGTTGCGTGAGGGGTAGGGGAATGCCGGCAATCTCGGTGAAATTAGTGAAACCAAGGTGTGTTTCCGCTGCCATGATGGGCATTATAGACTATCATACTTGCAACACATAATTGACAAAACGCTAATGTTTTGTTATTGTAGTATTGTTAAAGCCTATAAAAATAAAAATGCAACAAAACCATCATACCAGTCACTTTCATATAGAACGCTTACTGCGCCATCGCTTTATGCTTGGCTTGGTAGTGGGTGCAATGGCAATCGCAGTCTTTTCCTTTGTAAAACGCGAAGACGCCGTAATGCAGAAGATGTATGCCGAAAGCTTTAGTTGGATCAGTACCCATATGCACCATGAGCACCCTGCCCATGGCTCGTACCATGCGCGTATCGCTAAATTACCAACAACTTCTGGTGGCTGGGTGTAGCGGTCCTAAGAAATTTCTTGCGACTGCACATTGTGCAGGCAGGGAATTGTGTCTGCAAATTAGCCTGTGGGCACCACATGTAGTTAAAAACTGTGGATAACTCAAAACTGTGGAAAAGTGGTGTAGGAAACACCACTATTTTCATATAATCCCACTTGTGCGTGGGTAGTAGTGGGTAGTATGATGACGTCAGTGGGTAATCGTGGGTAGCCCAACGAGCAGGAAGCTCCAAAAAGGACTACTCAACAAAATAAAAATAACCACTGTAAATTAAATAAACCAATGGCCACGGTAGACTACTTTCAACGCAAGCTTGATGATAAGCGACGGTTAACCATACCGGCAGAGCTTCGAGCCGAGTTCGCGAGCGGAGTAGTAGTAACCCGGGGATTCCAAAAGTATCTGCACTTGTACCCAAAGGCAGTATGGGATGAGTTGGTCGAACCGCAGCTCCAGGGCAATATCCTGGACGAGCAAATCGCCGACCTGAACGTAAAATTCCGAATGGGCAAGACAGAAGGCTTATGCGACGAAAAACAAGGCCGCATAGCTATTGAGCAGCATTTGCTTGACTACGCTGGGATTTCCAAAGACGTGGTAGCGGTTCGCGTAGGACGGTACTGGCGTATAATGGCCACCGCCGACTAGGCAATTTGCAAAGCACCTTAACAACTAAACCGAATACGATCACATACCAATTACAACGGCTCGAGGTCAGCTATTCGGCAGTCAACATGTGGATCGATGGCACCACATAAAAAACCATAGTTCTTTATTTGGAAACACCTCCCAAAACTCCACCTCACACATAAGTCTCTCAAAACTTTGGTGTTCCGCACAGTTAAGAAGTTCATAGGATTTTTCAAATCCTTATCGCTCAAAATATACTTCTATACCTACCGGCGGGATACCTCCACAAAAACAAAAACTACAAAAAAACAAACAGTTGGCTGCTGATTAGGTGACCTTGCCAAAACAAAAACACCAAAAACAAAAAGAAAATTGGTATTATTACAAGGCATGCACCACCAAGATCAACCAAACAACAATCATTTACATATTCCAGTACTACTCAAGCAAACGCTCGAGTATCTAAGCCCGCGGGAAGGGGAAACATACCTTGACCTAACTGGCGGATACGGAGGCCACGCGGCAGAAATATTGGAACGGACGCATAATTATGCAGGTTCGGTGCTCGTCGACCGAGATAGCAACGCCATAGCAGCGCTGCACAAACGGTTTGAAGGGAAGGGGATAGACATCCGCCAAGCAGATTTCTATACCGCCAGCCGGACACTCGCACAAGAACAGCGGAAATTTGATGTAATTTTGGCAGATCTGGGCGTGTCGTCACCACACCTTAACATTGCAAGCCGAGGATTCTCGATTGCTCAAAATGGCCCTCTCGACATGCGCATGGATCAGACGCAGACGCTCACTGCACAGCAGGTAGTAAATACATACCCGCAGGAGCAATTGGCTGATCTGATAAAGCGTTACGGCGAGGAGCCAAAGAGCAAACAAATTGCTTCACTTATTGTGAACAACAGGCCATTCGAGACAACTCACCAGCTTGCACAAGTCGTTGCCAAGGCATGGCCGGGCCGCAGTAAAGTGCACCCTGCGACGCGGACGTTCCAAGCGCTCCGCATAGCAGTAAACGACGAACTTGAGCTATTACGCGCAAGTTTGCCGATTTGGGTACATGATTTACTGGCACCTGGCGGACGTATAGCAGTCATCAGCTTCCACAGCCTTGAAGATCGTCTGGTAAAAGACGCTTTTAAACAGGAAAGTGGCGACCGCTACGATGCCGCACTACGCTTACTGACCAAAAAACCAGTAGTGGGTGACGATGATGAAATAGTTTTCAATCCGCGTGCACGGAGCGCAAAGCTTCGGGCCGCAGCGAAACAAAAATAACAAAAAACAAAGAAAGGGCTTACTCAAAAATGCAAATCCGCGTAGTAAACCTTACCCCTCGTGCTAAAAAAGTTCACGTTACTGTAGCTTAATTAAGCTGCTTGTACCGAGCTTTAGCCGAACAATCAAAATAGGCCTTGTGGGGCCAGTGCTTACGGCACTGGCCTGCTTAGGCGACCTAAAAACCAAAATAAAAAGTACGAAAAGAATATAATATGACATACTCAAGCTCACTTGCTCACGGCCGCAAAAGCGCAGGCCTGAACCGCAACCAAAACACCGCAAGTTTTCGCAGCCGTGAACGTGCACTTGGCCCTGTTAGTAACAGTGTTATTTTAATTGTCTTGGCATGTTTGTTGGGGTTGTTGTACTTAACCCAGGTTACAAAAACCAACGCTTTCGGCTACAAAATTAATGATTTGCAACAAAAACAAAGCCAGCTCAAAGAAGAACATGATGATCTGGAGGTTGCGTCGGCACGCCTGCAGTCAATCGACCGTGTAGCTACCAGTAGCGAAGCCAAAGACATGGTTGCCGTAACTCCTTCTGCGACAGTCCAAAACTAAGCATAGATAGGATATACTAATAAGCAATGGGGCCCGATGCCAACACCTCAATGCAAGCTATTCGGCGTACACGCGTGGTGTATGTGCTGTTGGCTGTTGTGTTCGCAATTTTTATTTTGCGGGCTTTTTATTTGCAGGTTATTAAGTATAGCTATTACCATGAGGCTGCTTTAACCGACCAGCTTAAGGAATACGAAATTCCAGCGGAGCGGGGCATGATTAAAGCGCATATGGGTGATGTGGTGGTACCAATTGTCCTGAACGAGCAGCGGTTTACTATTTATGCTGATCCGGCAATGATCAAATCCAAAGACGTCGATAGAATAGCTGGTTCACTACAGGAGTACCTTGGCGGAAACATAAGTGATTACCGCCGCAAGATTACGCAAAAGGAAACCCGCTACGTGGTACTGGCCCGCAAAGTAGCAAAGGACACCAAAGAAAAGCTGTTCAAGCTAAAATATGCCGGCATTGGCGCTGAAGAGCAGCACTACCGCACATATCCCAATGGCCAGCTGGCCTCGCAACTGCTTGGTTTTGTGAACAATGAAAACAAGGGAGTGTATGGTATTGAGCAGGCTCTGAATAATAAGCTGTCTGGCACTCCTGGCCAGCTCAAAGCAGTGACTGACATCAATGGTATTCCGCTGGCAGCCAACCACGGCAACATCTTGCAAGAGGCTGTACCCGGCAATGACCTGACGCTGACTATTGACGTTGGCATGCAAAAACAGCTGGAAGATCTGCTTAAAAAAGGCGTGGACAGAGCTAAAGCTCCGGCTGCAAGCGCTGTTATCATGGATCCGAGCACTGGTGCCGTAAAAGCGATGGCAAACTATCCTACGTACAATCCGGCAAACTATGGTGACGTCGAGGACGCCAGCCTGTTTAATAACGCTGCCGTAACACACCCTATAGAGATCGGCTCTATTATGAAATCGCTGACTACAGCAGCAGCACTGGACACAGGCGCCATTAAACCTAATAGCAGCTACTACGACCCGTCAAAATACGTTATTGACGAATTTACCGTTAAAAATATCGAAGAAGATGGCGGCCCTGGCCAAAAGAATATTGCTGATATCTTGAACTTGTCACTTAACACCGGGGCCACCTGGGAGTTGATGCAAATGGGCGGCGGTGAATTAAACTTGGCCGGCCGCCAGAAGTGGTATGACTACATGACTAACCATTTTATGTTTGGTAAGGCTACAGGAATAGAGCAGGGTGCCGAAGCCGAAGGCATTGTGCCACGCCCCGAGAACAATGGTGCAGGTATCAATCTGACGTATGCCAACACGTCGTTTGGACAGGCAATGACGGCAACCACCATTCAGGCAGCGGCGGCAATGGCTGCAACCGTAAACGGTGGCACATACTTTAAGCCTTATTTGGTTGATGAAGTGGAGGACGCTAGTGGCAAGGTTACCAAGAATCAACCCGTTGTGGTAAAAAATGACGTAGTCAAAGATCAGACATCGCAGGAACTTATCCCACTCATGGAATATGTAGTTAAGGAGCATAGCTTCTCGCGCAAATTTGACCATAATGCGTACATGGTTGGTGGCAAAACAGGTACGGCTCAGATTGCCGACCCCGAGGGTGGCTACTTGCCAAATGATTACAACGGTACGTACTTGGGTTTTGTGGGTGGTGATAAGCCGCAGTATGTTATTGCAGTATTTGTATACCGCCCAAAGATTGCCGGCTATGCTGGTAGCCAGGCAGCCCAGCCAATATTTGGTGATATTGCCCACATGTTACTTGATAATTATGGGGTGGCGCCAAAAACAAGATAGCTGTGGTTGCCAAGCCGCCGCATGCTATACTACATGCAAGACATAATCTAACAAAACTCTATGGAATCAATACAATTTATCATTCAAACAGACACGCTTATCCGCATTTTTTTGCTCGGTTTTATGGGCTTTTTAGTCAGCATGTTGGCGACGCCGCTGTACACAACGCTGGCATATAAAGGGGAGTGGTGGAAAAAGGCACGCACCGAAACAATGGGTGGCGAGGCCGCGACTGTTTACTCCAAGCTGCATGCAGCCAAGCATAAGCGCAATATCCCAACCATGGCAGGCATTATTTTTGTTATAAGTATTGCGCTTGTAACACTTGTATTTAACCTCGACCGCGGACAAACCTGGCTGCCACTGGCTGCAATGGTTGGTGCCGGTGCTGTGGGTTTGTTGGATGACTTCATGAACATCCGCAGTGGCGGCGGCGGTATCGCTGGAATGCAAGCTAAGATTAAATTTGCACTCTATAGCCTGGTAACCATTGTTGGGGGGTGGTGGTTCTTTGATAAACTGGATGTTACTACCTTGTACCTGCCATTCGCTCACGACGTACATGTGGGATGGCTGATTATCCCGATCTTTTGGTTTGTGGTTGTCGCTACGGCTAACTCCGTAAACATTAGTGACGGCCTGGACGGCCTCGCAGGTGGCCTTCTGAGCTCCTCTTTCTTGGTATACGCCGTGATCGCTGCTATCCAGGGTAAATACGGCCTAGCGGCCTTCTGTTTGACTGTGGTTGGCGCCTTGCTGAGTTATACATGGTTCAATATACACCCGGCTCGGTTCTTTATGGGGGACGTGGGATCATTCGCACTGGGGACGGCGTTGGGTGTAATAGCCATGATGACCGACACTATTTATGTTTTGCCAATTATTGGTTTTGTATATGTTATGGAGACCGGTTCGGTCATTATTAACCGAACCTCGCGCAAACTGCGCAGTGGTAAAAAAGTATTCTTATCTTCGCCAATCCACCACCATTTTGAGGCAATTGGCTGGCCAGAAACAAAGGTCACCATGCGCTTCTGGATTATTGGCCAGGTGGCTGCCGTCCTGGGCTTGATCGTATTCTTGCTCGGGAGATATCTGTAATGGCCGAAGCATTGCGTCGGCCAATGCGTCCATCGCCCCAAGGTCAGCAACGCCGGCATCGTCCTGACTACTGGATTTTAATTTTCATGACACTGTTGTTGGCTATCGGAATGATTGTGGTGTACGCAATCAGCCCGGCATTGGCTGTGGCAAACGGCACTTCCGAGACATATTATGTTGGCCACCAGCTGTTTGCGGTTGCACTCGGCACGGTTATTTTTGCCATTACTGCCACCATTCCACTGAAACAGTGGCATAACTTACATGTTGTTCTGCTGGTGATTGCAGGTATTGCGACCTTGGTTGCGTTGATGCTGCCTGTTAACCCTGACTATCCGGCGCATCGCTGGATCAGGCTGGGCGGTTTTTCGTTCCAATCTGTTGAGCTGTTGAAGTTCGCGTTGCTTATATGGTTTGCTGGATTTCTGGCGGTGCGCATGCGGGACGGGCTTATGGATAACACTACAAAAACCCTCAGGCCGATCTTAATTGTAATGGTTGCTACTGGCCTGGTTGTGGCGGGTATTCAGAGCGACCTTGGCTCTACCGGTGTTATTGTACTAATGATGGCGACGATGGCCTATGTTGCTGGCTTGCCAATGAAACGTATCCTCATGATTGGCGGCATTATACTGATTGGTTTGACCATCGCCGTAACCTCTACACCGTACCGTCGGGAGCGTTTGACTACATTCCTTGATCCAACCGCCAACTGCTTAACAACTGGCTACCAGGTATGCCAGGCACTTATCGCGGTGGGCTCAGGCGGCCCAACTGGCTTAGGATTAGGCCGTAGTGTCCAAGCATATGGCTACTTACCCGAGGCCGAGAATGACTCGATTTTTGCTATTTATGCCGAAAAATTTGGATTTTTGGGCGTGTCGGCATTGCTGGGATTGTTTTTGGCATTCTTTTTGCGTATAAAACGAGTTGCTGAACGTGCCCCGGACAACTTTAGTAGGCTGGTGGTGATTGGTATATTGGTTTGGCTTTGTGCTCAGGCAATGATTAATATTGGTGCTATGATGGGATTGCTGCCGCTGAAGGGCATCACACTGCCGCTTATAAGCTATGGTGGCAGTAGTGTGTTGCTTGTTATGGCGGCTCTGGGACTCGTGTTCCAAATATCCCGCTATACAAGTCGGACAGTGCCGGATGTGACCGAAAAAGGAGGAGGAATATATGAAGATCGTCGTGACGGGCGGAGGATCAGGGGGGCATATCACCCCAATCCTAGCGGTCGCCCGTGAGTTAAAACAGCAGCAGCCACAAGCAGAAATCACCTACATTGGCCAGGTTGGCGATAGCTTGGGTGATGTTCCTGCGCAAGACCCAAACATAGATTTTGTAAAAACAGTGAGGGCAGGGAAGCTGCGCCGCTATCACGGGGAAGGTGTATGGCAGCTGCTAGATTTGCCCACGGTTTTCAAAAATATCCGTGACGTATTTATGACGCTTATGGGTATATTCCAGTGCCTGGTACTACTCAGGCAGATCCGTCCTGATGTGATTTTTATAAAAGGCGGGTTCGTAGGTGTGCCAGTGGGTTTAGCGGCTGCCTTTTGGCGTATCCCATACGTTACCCATGATTCAGATGCAATTCCAGGTCTAGCTAACCGCATTATTGCCCCATGGGCGCGGTACCACGCAGTGGCGTTGCCTAAAGAAGTCTATCAGTATCCCCCAGCCAAAACATTGAGCCTGGGTGTACCTATTTCGCGCGAGTACCGTGTGTTTGACGCCAAACACAGCCGCACCGTCAAAGATCAGCTTGGGCTTGATACTTTTGATAAAATTTTATTGGTTACTGGTGGCGGGCTTGGCGCACTGCGTATTAATAATGCGGTCCTGTCATGCGCCGATGATCTGCTTGACCGCTATCCTGATATGGCTATTGTGCATATTGCAGGCCGTGCAAACGAGCAATCTCTGAAGGCGTCGTATGTCCAGCATGCTGGCGCCCAAAAAGCCAAACGAGTATTTGTAAAGGGTTTTGTAAACAATTTATACAACTATAGCGGTGTCGCCGACGTTGTGATTACCCGCGCTGGTGGAACGACTATGGCAGAGTTGGCCGCCCAACAAAAGCCATGTATCGTTATTCCAAACCCATTATTAACAGGTGGGCATCAGATTAAGAATGCCAACGTACTTGCCGACCGCAAAGCTATACGGTTGGTTTCCGAAAAGCACTTGCAAGAAGACCACCTGGCGCTTATGTCTCCACTTGTTGCGTTGCTTGATAATCCAAGCGCCGCCCGTCAAATGGGCAAAAAGCTGGGGGATATAGAACATTCTGATGCTGCATATAAGGTCTCAATGCTATTATTAGATATAGCAGACAAAAATAAATAGCAGATTCCAAAGGGCCATGCCGTTATTCAAAAAAACATCACAAAACCCGCCTCGTGCCCGCCAGCGCGTTATGCAAACCGACCAGCCGCCTCGCAATACGGTTTTCTCGTCATACCACGCTAATCGATCGGTAAGTCTGGAGGGCCGTGGCCGTCAGACCCCCGAAGAGCAGCGGCCTGTGCAAAAGCGTTTACCACTAGTATTGCGCCAGTTGCGCCGCCAGCACGTTATGAGTATGCTGGTTATCTTTATTGTGTTTCTGCTGGCAGTTGGCCTCGATAGTACGCCAAAAGTGGTCGTCCTAGGCGACACATCGCATCGGTTTGCACTGCAAGACCTTTCGGTATACCAGCGGTTTGCACACCAGGCCCTTGGCAAATCTTTTGCCAACAATAATAAACTGACTATTGACGCTGATGCGGTGGCTACTCGTATTGAACAGCAATACCCAGAAGTACATGCCGCCAGTATTTCACTCCCTGTATTCGGACGGAAGCCGACCTTGTACATACAGCCCGCAACACCGCAAATGATCCTATCAACCGCTTCCGGCCGCTTTGTTTTGGACGCCGACGGGCGGGCTTTGGCAGCGGCCGAGGACACAGTGGTACCCGACGAGACAGTGGTACCAACGGTGGTCGACCAAAGTGACCTGCCAATTAAGAAAGGGGAGATTGCCTTACCAAGCCGGAGCGTAGCTTTTATTACAGAAGTCGCAGGCCAGTTATCAGCTAAAAAAATAAATGTGGAGACATGGACACTGCCTGCGCGAACTAGCCAACTGGACGTAAAAGTGAATGGAGCGCCGTTTTACGTCAAATTTAACTTACAGGGTAGGGCAAGAGAGCAGGCCGGTACATTTTTAGCACTTCAGAACGACCTAGCTAACAAACGGATAAGCGTCGGCCAATATATAGATGTCCGCGTGCCGGGCCGGGCGTACTACAAGTAGTCCCCGCTACACTGTTAGTGTTCGTTTTTTGTTCTATTAATTGCACACTCCGCTTTGCGCGTAATAAAACTATAAGATAATTAATATTGTAAATTGTCAAAAATAGTAGAGTAGAGATAGACAAGGAGGGGAGTAATATAAAAAAACAAATAATGAGGAAAAGCAAATAATTTCACGACATTCTGTGGAAAAGTCAAAACTTACAGCAGAAATCTGTGGAAAAATATATAAAGCCATGCGTATTGCAAAAAGTCAAAATTGCGTAGCGGACCTGCGACGGGACACTATGGGCGGTTCCATGGGTACGTGATTCTGGGCCTTAGGTTTTCTCGGTGCTTGTGGGCTCTTGGGCCATACGCGTGAATGACACAAATACATGTCATTCCGAAAAAAAAATAAATCTTGGCGAACGAAAATCCATGAAAATGCCAAAAGTCCCCCGCTGCGTAACGCCCAACGACACCGCAGTAAAATCATTATATAGAGTCGCAAAATATACATTGTACGACATCTAGTGTATCACTGCTTTGTATTGGAGCCCATTGGCTTCCCCAAGCTTTATATGTGAAAAATGCTATTTGCCTAGTTTGCTTTTATGTGGCTACTAGCCTGCCTGCGTATTATGCGGCTGTTGTCCGTTGCAATCAGTATTGCAGATCCGCCGATAGCCGTGGCCCATACTATTTGTTTGGTATTTGTTCGTATTGCATATATTTGAATGCACATACACGTTCGCATTATGTTCAGCTTATCCTAGGATCTGCTCTGGTGCTTTCAATGTCCGTAAAAAGACGCAAGGTATCACGCATAGTTCTAACTGGCGATGGGAACCGTTCAATAGGACAGATTACAGTATCGATATCAACGAGCCATAACTTGGCTGCTTTGGAGTCAGCAGCGGTTGTGCCGAATATAAATTGCTGCAGCCCAAATACATCATGGAGTATCACATTGCCTGCTACTCTTGCCCATTCATAATAGCCTGCTAGGCCGTCAAACACGTTGTTGCAAGCCGTGTGGTACGCGGGCTCCAGAAGAAGGCTGGTAGGACCCTTGCTGGCTTGAACCCACGCCGTGGCGATGTATTCGTCTTCTATACGTAGTTCCGGCACGTTTACGCCGCTTTGTTGCAGCGCCTGTAAATGATCTTGGTGGTTCTGGGACGTGTATTGTGGGTAGTACAGGCATTGTCTGATGGCCCACGATGGTTCGGTATCCGACGGTGCGGTATACGCGCGTATAACAGAATCACCCGTGTAAAAAACGGGTGATTCCTCGTATAGTTCAGCTAGTGGCTTCTCGTGGAATGACACAGGATGGCAAAAATTATTCTGCTACTTCAGCAAGCTCATATGTTGCTTTGGCGACACGCTTGAACTGTGTTTTGCCCTGCAGGTTAAGTAGGATAGTTGTTTCTTTGACAAAACGACTCTTTAGAACGCGCTTGACGATCTCATCACGGTGCAGTGGCTCACCTGCTTCGCGCAGGACTTCGGTAATAATGTCTGCGACAGTTCCCTTTTGATAGCCCCATTCTTTGAGCGCGTAAATTCCGCGGCCAATGAGGACGAAGCGCCGGTCTTTAATAAGTTCGTTGTGGATGGCCTGGGTGGTTACGTCTTTACGTTTAAAATCAGAGTCTTTGATGGCGTCGGCAATTTCGTTGAAATGCATGTGCTTGCCACGGTTCTTTAAGATGACGTAGATTTTATCGCGGATATTCTTGGGGTTGACCATTGGCCACTTGATGAGCCCCCAGCGGTCGTTAAGCGTAGCGAGGTCTTTAGAGATACTGGCGAGTGCTTGTACATGGGCAGCATCTTCAATAGCTACAGCTTGGGAGATGGTCTTGATATCTATTGGCTCACCTGCATTTTTGATGGCTGCAATAATGGCTGCAATTGATTCTTTGACAGTCTTTTCATCTCCGTTAGCTCGGATGATAACTGCCTGATAGAAGTGGTCAGTATCTTCGATAAGGATAAGCTGTGGGCACAGTGCTGCCAAAAAAGCAATGCGCGATTGGTCTGTGCGGCTGTTTTCGGCAGTAAGTTCTGCACTGAGCGCAAAAACACGGGCGCCATTGCCCATTGTTTTCAGACTGGTTACGAGCGCGAGCTCAGCTTCTTCGATGTGTGGCAGTTGCCCCTGCTCTGCCTGGTTTTTCATACGGGCAACAACAGCTTTTTCAAGCTGGCGGACACGTTCACGGGTAATGCCAAGTAGTTCGCCAATTTGCTCAAGGGTTTCTTTGCGGTCGAACAAACCAAAACGGCGCGCGATAATTTCGCGTTCACGGTCTCGGTCGATGGTGGTCAGAATATCTTGTACAAACTGCTCGGTGTCGAGCATTTTTGCTACATTTTGGGCTTCAGCCATGAATGTTTCCCTGTCTGTTAAAGTTTTATAACTTTTGTACTATTATATAACTTAAGATTGTAAAAGTCAAACACATTGTTTATTTACCTATTGTAGCACGTAATGGACATTTTGGACTAAACTATGTCATAAAATACAACTACACAATACATGTGTATAATGTAAAAATCATATCTGTAAGGTAACAAGAAAACCGCGGTATTCCCGCGGTTTTCTTGTTATTTTTTGGTAGTCTTGCGCCGGGTGAATTTTTTGCGTGCTGGAGCTTCGTCGATTAGCTTTTTGCACTGCTCTTCGGTGAGGTCCTTGGGTTCGACATCTTTGGGTATCTTGGCGTTCTTTTTCCCGTCAGTGATGTATGGGCCGTAAGGGCCGTTGACGACCTTGATGCCACTGTCGAACTCTTTGATATATTTATTGGCGTCTTTCTCGAGCTTGGCTTTGTAGAGCCCACGCGCCTCAGCCTCAGTAATTGTGAATGGGTCAAGGGGCTTAATGCTGACATAGTTTTTATCAATTTGAACATAGGGACCAAAGCGTCCGATATTGGCTTTTATGTCTTGGCCATCTTCGGTAGTGCCGACAATGCGTGGCAATTGGAACATGGTCAGAGCCTGTTCCAGGGTTACGTCTTCCAGGCTTACGCCAGATGGTAGTGGCGCGAATGCTGGTTTTTCTTCGTCTTCGGTAGCACCGCGTTGCAGCATAGGCCCGTATTTGCCGTAGCGAGCCATGACTGGTTTTTTGGTTTTGGGGTCAATACCTAGCTCGCGGGCCTGACTGACTTCGGCGCGTGAAATACCGCCGGCTGCATCAATGAGCGGCCGGAAGTCTTTGTAAAACTCGCCAATCATCTTATTCCACGCTTCCTTGCCTTCGGCCACTTTGTCGAATTCGTTTTCGACGGTAGCTGTAAAGTCATAATCGACGATGCTTGGGAAGTGCTTTACCAAAAAATCTGTTGTTACTTCTGCCAAATGAGTAGGCACGAGTTTATTGCGGTCTGCCCCTGTAATTTCGGTAACGGTCTCTTCGGCGATCTCCCCACCCTGCAAGCTTAGCGTTTGTACGGTGCGCTCTTTACCTTCCAGGTCTTTCTTTTCGATATAATCGCGTGCCTGGATAGTAGAAATGGTCGGTGCATATGTGCTTGGGCGGCCAATGCCTAGCTCCTCCAGTTTCTTAACGAGGGCTGCTTCCGAGAACCGGGCGGCTGGACGTGTAAAGGTTTCAGTGGCGGCCATTGATGTGAGCGGCAACTCTTGGGCCTTCTCGATTGGGGGTAGCAGCGTGTCGTCCTTAATGCCTCCGTAAACCTTCATGAAACCATCGAATGTAAGAATTTCACCCTTGGCAACTAACTTTTCCTGGCGATTGGAAATAGCAATAGTGACTTCAGTTTTTTCGGTTTGAGCTGGCGCCATCTGACTGGCCAATGCCCGCTGCCAAATAAGTTGATAGAGCTTGGCCTGTTGGGCGTCTGCACCAGCGGCAAGCGTTTTGAAATTGGTTGGGCGGATGGCTTCATGGGCTTCCTGGGCGGACTCGTTCTTGGTCTTGAACTGACGTATCTGGTGATACTTCTCACCGTATTCCTTTTTGATGTGCTCCTCGGCGGCTTTAATGGCGAAGCCAGACAGAATGGTGCTGTCGGTACGCATGTAGGTAATCTTACCGTCTTCGTAGAGGCGTTGGGCTAGTGTCATGGTCTGTTTGACGCTAAAACCTAGCTTGCGGGCTGCTTCCTGCTGTAAGGTACTAGTTGTGAACGGCGCGCCAGGATTGCGCGTGCCGGGCTTTTGGGTAATGTCGGCTACGGTGAATATGGCCTGCGCAGCAGCCTCTAGAAAAGTGCGCGCGTCACTTTTGTTTGCCAGCTTGTTTGCCAGCTCTGCTTTTAGTTCTTGACCAGCAACGTCAAAAAGTGCGACAACTTTGAAGCTACTCTCTGGAGTAAACTCACGGATCCCGCGTTCGCGTTCAACTATCAAACGAACCGCTACGGACTGTACGCGGCCGGCGCTCAGCCCGGTACGGACTTTCTTCCAGAGTACGGGTGACAGTTCATATCCAACCAGGCGGTCGAGCACCCGGCGTGCTTGCTGGGCATCGACCAAGTTAAGGTCAACAGTGCGTGGCTTCTGGATTGCTTCCGTAATAGCGGGTTTGGTAATTTCGTGGAACACAATACGTTTGGTTTTTTTGGGGTCTAGCTTGAGCGCCTGTGTCAAATGCCACGCAATGGCTTCTCCTTCGCGGTCTTCATCGCTTGCCAGCCAAACGTCTTCGGCTTCTTTGGCTGCCTTGCGAAGCTCGGCAACCACCTTCTTTTTATCGGTATTGATTTCGTACGTAGGTAAAAAACCATTGTCGATATCAATATTGATCCCTTTTTTTGGAAGGTCACGGATGTGGCCGAAGCTACTTTTAACGGTATATTCACCACCGAGGTATTTCTCGATGGTCTTTGCCTTTGCGGGACTCTCTACGATAACTAAATTCTTGCTCTTATTGCTCATGCTTTATTCAATAGCTTATATGTAAACCACTATATTATGCAAATCACACTGCGTAGTGTCTGCCAGTCTACTTTCATTTGTATAGCGGAGACCATTGTACGCGCCAAATAGTAAACTTCCAAATTTTTTATTATCTTGCACCCTGCTTGCCGCCGGCAAGTCCCCACTGGTTTGCGCCAAGTGCACGGATGACGCCGGTTATTTCAAGCATAGTAAGAGCTTGGTTAAAATGGGCAACGTCCAGCCCGCTTTGTTGCAATAGCAGGGCGCCATCGGCGGCACCCTTATATATAAGGTCAATCAAAAGTTGTTCATGTGGAGTGCTACCCACTGGTTTTGTACTATTCTGTGTTTGCCTGACCCCTAATATGTTCAGAATGTCGTTTGCTGAAGATACGAGCGAGGCACCTGCTTTAATGAGGTTATTGGTGCCTTGCGATGTTTGCGCGGTAATGGGGCCTGGCATGGCACAGACTTCCCTGCCCTGTTCGAGTGCGAAGTCGGCAGTATGTAAGGTTCCACTTTTTTCTGCCGCCTCTGTAACAAGTAAGACATTCGACATTCCCGAGACGATGCGGTTGCGGGCTACAAAGTTGCCTTTGTATGGAGTGCTACCCGGTGGATATTCGGTAACGAGTGCACCTCCCTGCTCCACTATTACGTGGGCGAGCCGAACGTTGCTGGATGGATATACGCTGTCTAGCCCTGCTGGCAGGACAGCGATGGTTAGACCTCCTGCCTCGAGTGCTGCCCGGTGGGCAATACTGTCGATGCCTATCGCAAGGCCGCTAACAATAACTATGCCCGCCCTGGCGAGTTCGCAAGCTACCTGCGTGGTTATCTGTTTGCCATACGGTGTTGCCCTGCGGCTGCCAACAATGGCTACTTTGGGCCGGGTAAGCAGGTCGCTCCAGTTATGTGATTTGATATATAGCATTTCAGGGGGTTGCGAAATATGCAACAAAATGGTGGGAAATGCTGGATTATTGGATGCTATGTTTTGTATACTATAAGTAGTCATTTTTCTGGTTCTTTTCTTCGGCGATAATAGTTTCATAGCTTCCCTCGGATGTCCAGAAAAATCACACACAATGCTTACGCTTAATATTGGTAATAATGTCAAAAATATGTAAAAGTATTGACACAAATCAATATATTTGCTATTATTGCAAACTGTAAGCGTTAGTACGACGACTTACGTACCTTATATCCCCCATTTTCTAACATTTGTTAGATTGCTCTACAGCGTGCTGCCGTACGAAGTTGTTACCCTCCACTTTTAAGACAGCGCTAGTCACAAATAGACTGACATGCGCTTTAGAGCAAACTAACCCCTTTAAGCACCTCGCACTTGTGTGAGGCGACCTAATCAAGAGTGAGTCCAAAAAGATGGTCCTCTGCGACCGGCACGCCGCTTTATGGAGTTTTGGCGCGCGATGCTTCACTTAGGTGGGCTTGAAGGGTCGAATCCTTCGGGATTCTTCGGGGAGGTTAGCAATAACGTCCCCACTAACAGGCCTACGAGCGGTGCCCACCCCCTCTCGTAGGCCTTTTAGTTTGCCAAGATTTTGCTATTATACGGGGACAAACAGGGGTAATCTTAATGACGGAATTGAATAGCGAAAATCTACAGCCAGTGGAAAGTTGGCAAATCCTGCATACAGACGAGGAAATGGCTATTGGCCGATTGATAATTGGCGGGATGTGGGAAAAAGATAAGCCTTCAGGTCAAGACAGCCTATGCAGTGATAACAGAGCGGGACTGACAGTTCTTTACCGTCAGGTAGGAATATTGGACACTTTGCCTCGGCTATATGAGGAGGGCAATATGAACGCATATTGCCAAGGTAGTACCCTTCTTGCAGCTAACGAAGAGGCAAATCCAGATTTCTTGCGGCGTTCGTTGCTGGCTATTGCCGCCTGCAGGGCGCTCGCCGGGCGGGCGGGTATGTTGCATAATTCGCTGGTCGTGACTACGCAGGCTGAGCGTGAAGTATGTTTGCAGCCGCTTATGGGTGAGGTAAAAGCCCAAAACACTGAAGAATTATTTGCTATGCTACAAGACACAGTACGCGAACAGGGCAGCCTGACATGGGCGTTGGACGGTTTGTTTGCAGTTATGAATGAAAATGCTTTGCGAGCCCGCACCTTTAGCCTTATGGTGGATACGTATATGAACGTGCGCTGTAAGCCTGAACTGGCAGTCGATGGGCTTAAGCTCAGGGGAGCTAGCCTGGAGATGTTTGATACCACAATCCCATTGGAACGGCGGAGCCACCGGTTGACGCAGGCTATTCGCGAAGTGGCTAAGACAAACTCGCACCCAGAGCTGCAAACGCGCGCAGAACGCTCACTGGAGCAGTCTGAGGATTTGATAACACTCTGTAAATCCGCTGTTATAGTGCGTGCAGCCAGGGTTCAACTTGAGCAAGCCAAGCAGCGTGAAAGGATACAGTCGAGGGAGGCGGAGTGTATTGAGTTGTTTTCTGCATATGCTATGACGGGCAAAGAACTGCGGAATAGCAGGTATATGCCGCTATTCTCGGCGGTGGTCAGCCTGGGCAGCCCGGTATTTGCTGGCGAACGCATGGATAAGGCAAGTGCGCGCTGGCTCGTGGAGTCAGTGCATGCTGTTGCTGGTATCGCCGAAAAAGGCTCGAATATAGAGGAATGCCGTTTGGCGCTGCGGCACAAACTCCAGGCAGAGAAATCATGTTTGGATGCGTACTGGGCGGAATGGGTCGGAATGCCCGCCTCGGAAGCAAGAGCCGCAAAGATAAACGCTACGGATAGCCTGGCTAGCCGGGTAGCCTGGTTGCGCCAAAACTGGGAAGCTATTACGCAGCTTTTGCATGGGCATACTCCCGAAATAGTCCCTCACCTCGACCGAATGGCGACAATAATTGGTGCTGGCGTACCACAAGATAAAAACGGCAGCACTTTACAAAAGTAATATTTTGTAGTATAATATGGTTTGAATGTAGCGCATCCGGCGCTTTTCCTTCCGTCATCATGACGGTCAGGCATTCGTTCCCACCCAGCACAGAAGGAGACTGACCATGGCTGTCCGCCGTGTCACCATTCCCGCCGCCACTGCCGCCACTGCCATCTGCGCACTGCTGGCTACTGGCTGTACGTCTGGATCTACAGACAAGGACCTGCCCAGCGGCTCGGCTGTCACCAACCACGTTGACCCGTGCGAGCTCGGCAACCCCCTCCCCAATGGGACGTATGGCCTCAACCGCCTGCTCAACGTCAAGGTGCTGCGCACCGTCGAAATCACCCTTCCTGGTGACGTCGGCTCTCGCCGCGCCTGCCGCTTCGACAACGGCTCCATCACCGTTGAGACGTTCGCCGAAGCCAAGGGCTCAACCGCGGTCTACGACAGGCTCGTGGAGGAGCTCAAGGGCGGCTACAACCTGCATGCGATGGTCGTGCACACCGAAGACATCGTCTACCCCTCGGGGACAACGGAGTCATCGGCGTCCGCAACCAGCAGTGCCACCTCAGCCCCAAGCCCCTCGGTGTCCCGCTCTTCAGAGAAGGTCCCGGGCTTCTGGCTCACCAACCGTGGTGTCCGCGAGGCCGCCATCTTCAACGCCGAGCTGCTGCGCCGGGACGGCTACAAGGCCACGGTGCTCGTCACCATCAACCGGTCAGCCAAGATCAGTGGAGGCGTCTTCGCCACCCTGATCCAAGAGATGCGGACGGACGTCTACAACCTCTCCATCTCCTGATGCTGTGTGGGTGAGCATGCTGTGTACCGCGTGAGCGTACTGGCTGCTCAGAAGGCGGACATATCGAGTGAGCATTTGCTCGCACAATTCTCGATACTGTCCGCCTTCGACCCACCACTAAGTTTTTTAAGCCCCCGTATAGGGGCTTTTTTAGTTGAATAATTATTATAATTATGATATAATATTAATTAATGCAGATGCATCTGGCATCTTTCGCGTTAAGATAGCGACGTGCCTCACGGCATGGCATTGCCCTTCCACCACAGACGCCCCTGAAGGAGCGATCACCATGAAGGTTCGTACCCGCCTTGCCACGTTCGCTGCCGTTGCTGCCAGCCTGGGCCTCCTGCTCACTGGCTGTACCGGAAGCGCCGACACTGAAGCCACCACTGGCGCCAGTGCAAGTGCAAACGTTTCTGTTTCCGGCACCCCGCCTACCATCAGCGCCTCCAAGGACGCCAGCACCCCGGCCCGCAAGGCCTACGTCGCCAACCCGACCAAGCCCTGCGATGCCATGTCTGCCAAGGAGCTGAACAAGCTGCTGGGCGACAACGCTTCGTATGGCGAGGGCCGCATGGAGGACCTCGGCAGCTATGCCTTGGCCACCGACATGACGTACGACCCGCGCGAATGCGTGTACACCAACAAGGACGGTAACGTCATCAGCGTGTCCACGCGTTTCGGCTTCCAGTCGTTGTGTGGCACCGCAGTCTGCACTTTCGAGCACCCTTACAAGGAGCTCAAGAAGGTCAGCCTGAGGGACTACAACGCAATGGCCGGCACAGTTGGCGAGTACAAGCAGGAGCACCAGAAGCTCAGCCTCCGTCCCAACGGAGACGACGAAGCGCTGGGCGCTGAGTTTGCTACACTGCGGTTCTTCGATGGCTACAACGATGGCACCTGTGTGACCAGCGTCTGCGCATCGCACATTGCTGCCGACTTTTTCTACAGCTACGAGGCTCCCAAGGAGGTCAACATCAGCACCCTGATGGTCGTGTCCGGTACCAACGTCTCGCTGCCGCAGATCCAGAAGGTGTTGCACTACGTGACGCGCACCGTCGAAATGAACCCGGAGGTTCTGACCAACAACTGACGCCGCTTCGTGGCTCGCGTCTGGTGGAAGTAAGCACTTGAGTTTTCGCCCTACAAAGGCGAGCACAGTGCTTAGGGGTAGTGGGATTGTGATGGCCACCGCCAGCACGCATTGATTTCCTCAATGTCCCCTACCCCACCCACCAAGAGAAGTAATACAATGAACGTATATAATTTACCCCCTGCAGAACAATGGTTTAGTGACCGCCCGGATGGCAATTTGCAGTTGCATAACCCGCTTGATCCGGATGTCAAACCCATAGACCCCGACCAACCCCCGGAGTACTTACTTGATGCACGCTTAACCGATGGCATGGACTATATCCGTGCTATGGGCAGTAGCGTGACCCTTGGGCTATTGGTGGTTAAAGACCAGCTGTACAGGACTGACTTAGGCGCAGAGCCTGGTATCTTTGAAGACCTTATAGCTAACGAAGGCATCCAGGCTATTGGCCATACAATGCCAGGCAGTAGTAATACCCAAGAGCTGCAATTGAGCCGGTCTGCGCTTGAAGCGTCTGCGGTAAAAGATTACGAAAATGGGTATCACCAGCGTTTTCATGAGGCTACTTCTGCTGGCATGCTCGTACCTTTTTATGCTGGTGTTGAATCGGGTGCGTACGGGCAGATTGGTGCATCTGAACGTGCCATCCAGGCTGTTCGCGGGGTCGCGCATATGTGGAGTATGGATCCGGAAGATAAGGGCGGCCAACGACATCTATTGGACATTACTGCCCGGAATTTGCAACAGTGGTATACCGTAGCCACGGTGGGCCAACGGCTACAGGAGCTGCATGAGCTGCAAATGAACCAGGGCTACGATATTGATACAACCGGCGTGGCGCTGGCGGTGCCTTTCAAGGATTTTGATATATTTCGTAAGTTTGCTAAATCGGGTATCCCCGAAAAACAGCTGGTGCCTTTTGCCGCTAAAGACCCTGACAACAATGATTTTGAGTCGATGCTAGTCCAACGTGGTGAGTATGATGAGGTCATGGCTATGCAAACCGGTGCTTTTTCGTTGCGAGGTTTGTAGTTAGACGATAAAAGTACGTGTTTCGGATAGCAGCTGGCCACCGTATACGTACTCACTGAGAATTGCACTTGCCTCTTTGTATAGGTTGCCTAGCTGGGCTTGCTGTTCTGCAGGAAATTTTTGCAGAACAAAGTCGGCGCTGTCGATTTGCGCCGGCGTTTTTGGGCCAATGCCAATCCGCACGCGGCCATACTGTTCTCCCATGTGTTGTGACACTGATTTGACGCCGTTATTACCTGCCGCCGAGCCGCCTATGCGGGTGCGGATCTGTCCAAAGTTGATGTCAAGTTCGTCGTGTACTACTACGATTTGTTCAGCTGGAATTTTGTAAAAATGGGCTGTAGCCTGTACTGATTCGCCGCTGAGGTTCATGTAGGTCGTTGGCTTGATGACAATAACCCGCGTATCTGCAATAGTTTGCATAGTGAAATGGCACTTAAGGTCTTTTTTCTCGATCCAATCAGGAAAATTGTTGGCTTTGGCGAAATGGTCAACGGCGTCGAAGCCAATATTGTGCCGGGTGCCCTCGTATTGTTTGCCTATGTTGCCTAAGCCCACAATGAGTGCGTTTTTATTCTGCCCTAATGTGTAATATTGGATGCTGTCACTTGCTTGCGGTCGTTTTTGGAATAATGCCATGCCTTTATCTTACAGCAAGTAGGCTTCTGGCCAAACAGCGCTGCTGTGGGCGTGATATACTTACCGCATGAATGAACATGAACGGCTCGAGCAGTTCGCTAGCTACCTTGACCAGCTGGCGGTGCCTTCTGTTGATAGTCTCGAGCAACTATTACGTGATGCCAAAATTGATACCGGGCTATGGGGGCAGTCGCCTTATAAAAGCATAGATAGGCTGTATGACGAAATTGACGCCGGTGAGTCGCGCTTGGTTCGGCTTGGCCAAACGGTCGGCCGGCTTGTTTCCGTGGTTAACGTCTTGGTTACTGCCCGTATTGGCAACTGCCAGTACCAATTAGTTGAAGACCGGCAGGTATTCCCAGATGGCAGTGAGAGGCACCGGGGTATCCAGGGTGTGAGCGAGAAGATTAAAGGGGACGAAGATCCTGTTGCTTCTGCACGCCGGGGCCTTGCAGAAGAGTTGGGTGTGGTGTTTACGGGTGAGCTGACCGGTGCTGGGGCTCAGATATTGCGTCGCCCTTCATCGCATAGCTACCCTAATTTACCGGGCATTTATATGACTCATGTTTTTAATGCTGAGTTTGGTGAATCTGAATGGGATTCGGACGGCTATTCCGAGGTCCAGCCGGACAAGGCGACATACTTTATCTGGAAAGAAGTATAGAGCACCTTATATTACTTCTTGCGGACTTCTTTGGTTGGGCTGTTGCCGTGCTTGTGGGTTTCGTGCTTTTCGATAAACCACAACTGCACAGGGGTGCCTTCATAGTCGTAACGTTCACGTAAGTTGCGTTCAAGGTAGCGTTTGTAGCTCCAGTGGAGGAATTTGGTGTGTGACCCGAATACCTTGAAAGCTGGGATTGGGTTATCGTCTTCCTGAACCATGTAGTTGAGCTTTGGCGCACGGTTCTTGAGGCCGGCTGGCGGGTGTTTGTCTACCATTTCGCGTAGCCAGCGATTCAGTTCGGCAGTCGCTATACGCTTGCCGCGACGCTTGTCAATTTCCAATGCGAGTTCAAATATCTTGGCTACATTTTGGCCTGTTACAGAGCTGGTGAAGATGAGCGGCGCCCATGGCACGAAATCGTATGTGTAGGCAATTTGCGGGGCGATGGTGTCGCGGGTGTAGGCATCTTTATCTTCGGCTATATCCCATTTGCTGACAACCAGGATGAGTCCCTTGCCTGCCTCTTTGATCATGCCCGCGATTTTTTGATCGAGCTGCACGTTAAGTTCATTTGCATCCATAAGCAACAGACAGATGTCGGCCTGTTCGATGGCGGCTAGTGACCGGATAACGCTAAAATGCTCGATACCGGTGCCGATTTTGCCTGAACGGCGGATACCGGCAGTATCCATTATTTCGATTTCACGGCCTTCGAACTTGACGACTGTGCGGTTGATGTCTCGGGTTGTGCCTGCGCGGTCGGCTACAATTGCCTGCTGTTTTTTAGCCAGCGTATTGAATAGCTGCGACTTGCCAACATTCGGGCGGCCTAGGAGTGCGATGCGTAACCTATTATCGTCTTCCTTGAGAGTGGCTTTAGGGATGTACTCAACAAGCGTATCGAGCAAATCCCCCACCCCTTCACCCTGATGGGCGGCGGTATATAAAATAGGCTTGATGCCAAGGCGTTGGAAGCCGCTGAGGTCTGCTTTGCGGGCCTTGTCTACTTTGTTGACGACCAAAAAGACCGGCTTGCGGCTTTTGAGCGCCATTTTGGCGACCCGGCGGTCCTCTTCAGTTATCTGGACATTAGCTTCTACCACAACCCAGATGACATCAGCGCTATCGGTGGCCTGCAGGATTTGCTCCTGGATAGTAAACTCAAATTCATCTTCGGCATCTTTCATGCCGGCTGTGTCGACCAACCAGAAATCCTGGCTGTTCCAGTGGGCTTTTTCGATCAAGCTGTCGCGGGTTGTGCCAGCTTCGCGGGCTACGATTGCTTCGCGACGCTGCAAAATAGCGTTAAAAAGGCTGGACTTGCCAACATTGGCGCGCCCGACAATTGCTACGATAGGTAATTTTTTTGTACTCATTTAAACCTATTATAACAGATGTGGCTATATTGACGAAATCAGTTTTCGATGATATTTTATTATTTGCCTCTTTGTCGCACCCGGCGACGCAGACTAGCGGAAGGAGCCCATTGTGGCTACCGCGCTCGTTACCAGCTCAATCGAACAGTCCAGCGCCGGCAGGACGCTCGTAACACTGTCGCGCGGAATCAAGCTCGTGGCCCACCTGGATGGTGAGCTCAAACAGTTCTGGGCGGCACAGAATGTCGCGGCCCTGGCCAGCTATCTCGAAGGACGGTCGGTGCTCGTGACGTGCGTTGACAGTCCGCTGTACTCGCTCTGTGGCATCAACGAACATGCCGCGTGGGTGGACGCTGGCGTCTCAGTGCTCTTCCTTCATGGGCACGAGGGACGTGTCGAAGCGGTCCACGTACAGGATCACGGTGCAGAAGTGCACATTCTGTCCCGCGACTTTCTCGCGCTGGGTGATTTCCACTGCTGGAGCACGGCCAACGCTATGGCTTCCGCTCTGTCGACCATCGCAAACGTCGACATCCCGGAGTGTGCCAGCGCATTCGATTTCTTCGAGAGCGGTCACCGTTCGCCTGAGTTCGATCGGGTGATCTGTCTGAAGGACTTCGGCCATTCCAGTGCCGAGGGGTACTTCTGCCCGGTTGTCATCGGCCGCTACTGAGCGGCAGAGGGGCTCCGGTGGTGGAGGTTTCTGTGCGCTAGCACAAGCCTCCCCACCGGTTAGTCCACGATTAGTAAAAGAGCCGTTGACGGCTCTTTTTTATTGCTCTTGCGTTGCTCCTGGCGCTAAATCGCTTGGCAGTGTGTATGGGCCGAACTGTATACGATGAAGCCTGGTTACGGTATAACCCAGTGCTTTGAATGTCCGGCGGATTTGCCGGTTGCGCCCCTCGTGCATAGTGACTATCCATTGCGTATCGTCGCCGTCATGCATCCGTTCAAGTCCTAAGCGGCTAGCGCCATCTTCTAGCTGGATGCCAAATTCAGTAATCATCTGCCGGTGTAACGGCTGCAGTGGTGCGTCAATGGCGATTTCGTAGCGTTTTGTTTTCTGGAATGCGGGGTGCGTAAGCTGCTGTGCCAGATTGCCGTCGTTGGTTAGCAACAGTAAGCCCGACGAGTTCTTATCGAGTCTGCCAACGGGCTTTAACTGCTGGTACTGGGCCGGCAGGATATCGTAAATGGTTCGGCTGCCTTGCCCGTCACGGCTTACTACAACTCCCTCCGGCTTATTAAGAAAGATAGTCGTGCTGGTTTGTGGCGGCGTAATAACGGTACCATCGAGGGTTACAGTATCTGCTGTGCTTACGGTTTGCCCTTGTTGGGCTGGCAGCCTATTTATAGCTACCCTACCCTCTGCGATAACAGTATCTGCTGCACGCCGAGACATGCCAGTGCTACTGGCAATAAATTTATTGAGCCGGATGGCCGTCGGTTCCATGCCGGTTATTATACCGCATGCCGCTAAAGAGCGATGCTGTTAGGGTCGTCTGGGCTCGGAGCCTGCTGCTGTCCGCTTGGCGCAATTACATGGCCAGGGGCATGGGGCGGCGCGAAAGGAGTGGTGCCAGTATGTGGTGAGGCTGCGGTGTGTTCGTCGAGGTTGTGGATGCCTTCTTTTGCAAGCAGCTCGTTGAGGTCTGGCTGCGGGTTGAGCTGCTGTACTGGCGGCTGGATGACCTTTTTATGGGCGATGCTGACGTTATCAGCGTCGCTTTCGTCCGTTTGCTCAAGCGTTTCCACTGGAGCTGGGGTAGTCTGTGTAGGTTGGACGGTAGTTTGTGGTTGTGGCGGCTCGGTTGCGGTGACCACTGGCGCTGCCGGTTCCTGCGGCGCTGGTTGGGGAGTATCTGAGGCTGCGGGTGTTTCTTTGTCGGCAGCGTCTTGCTGCTGGATGAAATCATCAATTTGCTTCTGCATAATTGCTTGCTCGTCGGCGGCGCTTTGAGCGCCGTCAATCGCTTGGTTTACGGCAGCATCCCCTGTTTTAGGAGGTGTTGTTTCTTCTGTGGCTTGCGGCGCTGGCTCAGTGGTAGGATCCGTAGCCGAAGCCTGTACGTTTGGCGTAGGCTCTGAGGGCTGTGTGGTATCTGGCGCTGCCGGTTCCTGCGGTTTGGCTGGTTCCTGTCCTACAGTTGCTTCCGCTTTTACGGCCTCAGGCTCAACCTGCGGCGCTGGTTGGGGGGTAGGAACTTGTGGTGCGTTTGCATCTGGCATATTGACCGTACTGGGTTCTGCTGCTGGGGATGCTACTGCTGATATTTTTGGTGTTACAGCTTCAGCTTCAATGTTGGGCGAGGTCGCATCAGTGAGTTGTTTGACAGCATCTGCTATGAGTTTATCGTCTGTAGTGGCTGTGTCTGTCTGCTCAGGCGTTGCCACTGGAGCCGGGGTAGCCTGTGTAGGTTGTACGGTAGTTTGTGGTTGTGGCTGCTCGGTTGCGGCGGCTTCTGGTTCCTGCGCTTCGGCTGGCTCCTGTCCTACGGTTGCCTCCGCTTTTGCGGCTTCGGGCTCAGCCTGCGGTGCTGGAGCGGTAGCAGGAGCGCCTACAGCCGAAGCCTGTACGTTTGGCGTAGGCTCTGAGGGCTGTGCGGTATCCGGCACCTTATCAACTGGCACAGGAGCCTGCGGGGCAGTTTCTGGCGCTACAGGCGTTTTCGTAGGTTCTGGGCTGGTAGGATTGGCATTGGCTTCTGGCGCTGCAGTAGGTTTAGGGGTTGTTGCCGCCTGTGTATCGTTCGGTGTGGCGGTTGCAGGCACGGCCGTCTTTGCTGTTGCTGCCTGGTCTGTGGCTGGGCCTTGAGGAGGTGTCACGGGTTGCGGCGGCATGCTTGTAACCGGCGCAGCGGTAGGCTGCGCGGGTGGTGCTACAACCGGAATTGTTGGCGCTGGAGCGGTAGAAGTTGGTGATGTGGGTGCAGCTGGTTTAGTTGGGCTAGGCATTGCTGGCGGGGTTTGTACGGGCGGCGTGCTAGTAGCTTGCTGCTGGGCAGCTGGCTGGGAATTATCTGACGCGGCTGTTGCAGGTGTGGGGGCGCTGGTGGGTTCTGGCGCTACTGTCGCACCAGATGTTGTAGCTGGAGCCACAGCCTGGCCGCCATTCAGAAGCTCGTCGGCGGCATGGACGATGTCCTCGAGTGTTACTTGCGATTTGACGAGGTAACGGTCTGCGCCGAGCGCGTCAGCACGCGTCTTATCTTCGGCTTGGCCGAGCGCTGTCAGCATAATAACCTTGGCATCTTTAAGTCCTTCGGTGTTGCGCAAGATGTCGAGCATCTCGAAACCGCTAATACGCGGCATCATAACGTCGGATATCACGAGGTCCGGCTTCTCTTGCTTGGCTTTGACAAGCGCGTCTTCACCGTCCTGGGCGGAAACAATGTCGTATCCTTCTGCCTGCAGGCGTGCCTCATAAATCTCCCGTAGATTGTTGTCATCTTCGACCAAGAGAATTTTTGCCATGGTAGTTATTGTGCCCTTTTATTATGTTTTATGCTTATGGTTTACCGTTATTGTATCATGATTTGACACTTGTACCAGTTGGCACTGATGTGCTGAGGTTGGCTTCATCGCTTGCCTGCAGCGCGGTAGCGCGTTGCGTGCTTAAGCGTGGCAAGTTAATGAAGAAGGTACTTCCCTTGCCGAGCTCGCTTTCTACCCATATGCGACCCTTGTATAGCTCGACGATTTTGCGGCAGATAAACAGGCCAAGGCCGGTGCCACCAATGGTCCGGGTCGCGGAGTTATCTACACGGTAGAATTTTTGGAATAAGTGCGGCACGTCTTCGGCGGGAATACCCGACCCGGTGTCGCGGATGTACATTTGCACAACGTCATTGTCACCGGTAAGGCCAAGTGAAATCTTGCCTTGGTCGGTATACTTGCAGGCGTTGTCAAATAGGTTGATAATAACTTCACGCATGCGGTCTGGGTCGGCGTATACGTAATAGAGGGGCTTTAAAACATGCGTGCTGACGGTGTCTTTGTTGGTGGCGTCGATGGCATCGTTGCTGGAGCCAACAAGGAATTCTACAAATAGGCCTTTCTTTTCTGCTGCAAATTTGAGGTCATCGGTAAGCTGCTGTAAAAATGCACCCATTTCAACTACACTTGGGTGGTTGCTGAGGCGGCCGTCCTCTGCCTTGGAAGATGTTAAGAGATCCTGGAACAACTTGCCAAGATGTTGCGTGGAGGTGTGTGCTTTTTCCAGGTATCCGCGCGCGCGACTGTCGATAGTGCTGACTTTTTCGTTCAATGCCAACGCTAAATAACCCTCGATGGCGGCAACAGGCGTGCGCATTTCATGGCTGGCGGTGCTGATGAAGTCCGCGCGCTGTTTTTCTGCCGCGCGCGCATCACTAATATCCCGGATAACGGCGACGGCTCCAATAACAGTTCCTGAGCCCGGCTGGGTAACCGGAGAAATCACCAACGAAACAGTAATTACTTTTTTGCCACGGCCGGTAAGCTGTAATGTTTGGTTGATATGCTCTTTTTTGCTGAGGACGAGGGTGAATGGATTCTCGGTAGCTTCGATAGGCTCGCCATTTTCTTTATTGAATTGAGCTACAAGGTTTGCATCTACGCCAACGGCCTCGTTGACTGGCCATTCGGTCATGTTGGCTGCCGCCGGGTTCATAAGGGTGATCTTACCCTCGGTGTCAGCCACAATAATGCCGTCTGCAATGGACTGGATAAGCGTGGCTGATTGTTGCTGGTTTGTTTTGAGCTTACCCGATAGCTCGTCGACCTGCTTTTCCTGCAAACTTACAAAACGACCACGCCAAAACAGATAGGCAGCCATTGCTACGCCGAGCTCACCCAACAGCAAAATAAGCGTGTGCTTGCTGAATTCACGTACCTGGAAATTGTATTGCAGGACTGCAAACACGTATGTTATAAAGACCGATCCCGCCAGGAGCGGTAGCCCATAAATACCCGTAAAGAAGGCTGATATAAGCCAGGCGCTAGTGAATATGAGGACCGATGTTTGCTCGGGCGCGTTAGTAATGCCATACATGAGCGCAAGAGTGAATGCCATTGAGCTGAGCAGCATAGCAAACGGCATGCTGCTGCGTTTGACAACCCAGAAAAATACCAGCATATATGCCAGGTTGATGCCGGTAATCCAGAACATCACGCTGTCTACATTGAATTGCAGTGCTAATTGCGTGAAGGTGGCGGAAAACTGGGCAATAATGTACAGGCCAAATAGGGCTGCATTGCAGCAAACCATGAAAGCCCAATACAGACGGTACCAGTTTTTGTTAACTTGGTAGATAAAATAGTCGGTCGCCATTGGTATTAAGTGTAGCGCTTATGCTTACAGCTGCCAACACTTTAGCCTTTGATTGCTTATCTTATAGCCGGACATTCCAGGCGAACGTTGCGGTTCCCACGCCAGGGTCGGCATCAGTATTAATAGTGAATTGCGTAGCGCCAACGTTGCTGATCCAGAATTTGGCTGCCGTGCCAAGGTTGTTGGTGGGCGTCACGGAGATGTTTGATAAGGCAGGTGTTTCTGAAAGGCCGTGGTTGACGGCGATAGACGTGGTAGCGTTGGCTACGGTGGCAGTGCCGCTGCTTTCGGTGGTCCATCCTAAGTTATTGCGCACAATTGTGCCATTGCCATCTGATTCTACGGCAGCGACAGTTGGTGGGAATGTGATGGTGGTAAAAGTATTAGCTTCAATAAGGTTGGGGCCGGAGTTGCCAATTTGCTCTTCACGGATGTGGCTGCGGGTGTTATTGGTGGTTGCTGATGTCTCGAATATGTTGTTGGCGATAATGTTGTTGGCGGCTGCAAACTGAGTGTGGACACCGGAGGCCGGAGTGTTGCCGTTGTCGCCAATGCCTGTGAAGACACAGTTGCTGACGATACAGCGGCTGCCTGCAATAAAAACGCCATCGCCAGCTGTGCCATCAAATATACAGCCTACAACTTTTGTGCCTTTGGTGTTTTGGATACGGATACCCATTGCATTATTTCCGCCCGACACAAAGTTGCAGCTCATAATATAATTGAGGCCGGATTGGTCGTAGAGCATAATCGGGTTGGTATCAACCGGGTTGGAGTTGCCACCCAAAAACTCAAAGTCAGAAGCGATAAACCAGTTTTCGTCGTTGGACGTGGTAGTTGCGCCACCGCCAAAACCATTACTCCCCATGGAATTGTCGAATAGGCAGGAAATGATGCGGTTATGATGGCCGAAGGCTCCGCCGGTTATGGGGCCAAGCAGCAATCCCCAGTTATACACACTGAAGAGATGGAGCCGTTCAAAGCTGCACTGAACTGAGCCATTGGCGGAGATAGCACCGCCTGCTGTTTGGTTGGCGCTATTGCCGTCGACTGCAAAATCAGCAAAGTGCGCGCCTACGATGCCGACACCTGCAAGGCCTCCTGTAAATGAAATAACATAGTCATTCAGACCATTTGCAGCCTTAAGGATAGACTCTTCCCTGCCTGAGCCAAGGATAGTGACCGGGGCGCTGATGGAAAGCGGCGTGCCAATGATTGCCGTGCCGGGCTCCAGGAACAAGGGCATGCCAGAGGCGGTTGCCTGGTCAATGGCGTCTTGTATTGCAGCGGCATCGTCGGTTACACCGTCGAATGTGGCGCCAAAGTCGCTGGCGTATAGGAACGCCTGTGTTTGGGTGGCCCAGCTGATGCCAAGAGTTTGTGTCGAATCGGCAGTAAGCACTTGGCCGTTAGTGCCAACACCAAGGCGGGCAAACGTACTGGCTGCGCTTGCGGCAAGCAGGTCGCCCTTAGTAGTGGCAAGCGATTTGTCAATTTTAGCGTTGGCGGCTGTTTGCGCGCTATTGGCTGTAGACAGTGCGTTAGTAATATCGGCGTCCCGCTTTAATTCACCAGTACTGGTGTGAGCGACATTTAGGAATTCATTTAATACATCGCCCCAAGCGTTATTGTCACTACCTGGGATGGGTAACCTTGGCATACTGCGTCTTCTTTTTAACTACCTCTAACTGTATAAAATGTTTATGGTTTATGCAATGCTCTTATGCTCGGCCTGGGGTAGCGACTGGCAATGGGCGGTATTTATCATATTTGCGCAATGCCTCGGCGGCTAACAAATCTTCACTGATCTGCGGGCGTGGGTCAATGCGGATTACTTCGTAGCCGTCTGCCGCCAGGGGTGCGTGCATGTCTTGTGTGATCACGGCAGGTATCCGCTGTGACACCATAGGCTGCCGTCCGTTGCTGCCACTAGTAAAGCACATAAGTTTGCGGTTCTCAGCATTAACAGCGATAAGGTGCTGCGGCGGCGAAAAATGCATTCCTCGGTTTAGGTAAGTCGGGTGGTACACAGCCAAGCGCTGGCCGAGGATGGACTCACGGTATTGGGCCACGCGGGCTAACTCCCTGGCTTGCGAATCGAAGTATGCCGGCAGCGGATTATCGTATATTGCCGGCTCCATGTTGCCGTATAGTGACATTATCCTGGATATGAAATTGCCAGCCATAAGTAGGCGGTGACGGCTGTCTGCGGCTGCTTGGGCTTCTGCGATGGATTGGGCTACGCGTTGGCGATGCCCAGGGCGTACTGATGTTTGCCATAGCTTGCCACTGGTGATGCCTAGTAACTCGGCCCTACGCTGCTCCACAGCTCCTAATACACGATCTTTATCGAAAAGGGCTGTATCATACTCGTGTAGCAAAAAAGGATCAGTGGTATCGGGGCCTACCAGCTGCTTAAGAAAGTCAATGCGGCCCGGGTTATAGCCAACGCTTTGTGCTGTTCTGTGTTCTAGCTCTTTGACATCAATCTCAACAAGGTGCGGCGGAATGTCGGCATACAGGTGGCGTGCATGCTCTGCAACAGTTATGACCGGACTACCATCGCTACTGATCGGTCCAGTCCATTCCCCTAGCAACTCGTTATATGCAGCGCGAAGAATCGGGTTGGTAAGGACGCGCCGGGCGCGACCCAGCAGCTCACCAATTGTACCTTGTGCGCTTGTGGCCGCTGCCTCTCTTTGAGCAAGCTGCTCGTCTATGGCTTCTGGCTCGGCGTCAGCGGTAATTCCAATTAATGAATATAGGTTAATTAGGTAGTCGTAGCCTTCTTGCGGGTTTTTCATGGCAGGATATTCTTTTCTGCCTATAATACTATGAGTTTGACTTTGAAAACATAATAAACTCTAATAGTAAAGATGAATCAAGACCCAGCATACCCTAGCCACATTATCGAAGCCGCCCGTTGGTCGGTAGGCATTGAGCCGCGCGCAGAACAGTTGACTGACGCAGAGGTTGCAATGCAGGAGGTTGCATTGAATGGTCTACGGCGCTACATGCCAACTGTTATCGAGACTGCAAATGATCGGGACCCGGACATGCTAACCCCGGTCCAGGGTGCCGAGCTCTTTCGTATGCTTGCTCGCGAACGCAAGTACTTGGGAATGGTAAACGGCCTTGACCAGTATATGGACTCCGGTATTGTCCCCGCCAAAGCCCGCCCATACCAAGAGATTGTATTTCCAAAACTGCATAATTACATGGTTGATCAAGCTGGTGTCATGGGTGGTTTGGTTGAAAAAGAGCCTGGCCGGATTATTATGCCGACCGGCACTGGCAAGTCGGCGCTAATCGCTATGATTGCTGAAGGTGTTTCTATGGGTGAGGATCCGAGGGACCCTGTACGTATTTTAGTGCTTGAGCCAACCCAAGATTTGGTTGAGCAAATGCTTGGCGAAGACGGCCAGCGCGCTTTTGGCCGGTTTGCGCCCGATATTGAAGTCGGCGCGTACTATACACACCGCAAAGAGCTCGATAAAAAAGCAGTAGTAATGTGTTACGATTCTTTCTTCATGCTGCGTGACCAAGGGGTAATTCATGGTGGGATGTTTGATGTATTGGTGGTGGATGAGGCCCACGAGACTACAAGCGAAACACTAGACCCGCAAATCCGCGACTTCGCACACAGCGTGCCACTGTCATTGGCATTTACGGCCACCCCTTCGCATAACAGCCGCCGTCAACTTTCCAATAGCTTTCCTCGCCTGATACACGAAACAGAATTTGCTGATGTTATTGGTAAAGTATTGGCACCGGTTGACTGTATTCCTCTTGCCACGAGTGCCGAATTGCATGAAGAGCTGGTCGCTGGGCTGATGACGGGCCGCAATGAAGATGAGCGCGAGAAGATCATGAAGCTTGTAACCCGTGAAATTCGCGATCGTGCTATCGCCGACAAGGTGTATGAAAAGGCCGCTGCTGGTATTCAGGGGGTGGTATATTGCCGACCTGGCAATAATCTGGAGCAGGCCCGCATACTTGAGAAGAAGTTACGCGCGATGCCTCCAATACAAGATCGCCTTACCGGTGAAATGCGCCCTGTTCGTGCGGGTACGGTGAGTGCAAAAGTTTCCCGCCCAGACCGTAAGGTCATTTACGACATGTATGACCGCGGCGCCATTGACGTATTGCTGTTTGTAGAAGTGCTGAAACGAGGCTGGGATGCTACCAAATGCAATTATATTATTAATGCCCGCGACCCTAAGCCTAAGAAACAAAATACTTCCACCGAGGATGGTATGGTGACGCCCAAGCAGTTGCTTGGGCGCATTACGCGCCCAGACTATGACGATACCAGCAATGTTATCACTGCCGAGGCATTCGATATTATGCCACCTGGCGCTAACCCTGATGACTACATCACCTTCAAGGATGCGCTTAAGGCGCCAAATGCTTTTGAGGGTGCTGTAAAGCCGCGCGTTCGCCGCCAACGGAAACCTCGTGAAGAAACTGGTCCAGATGAGGAACAAGAGCAGCTATTGGTAGAGGTTGCCCATGTAGTCGGCAGCGTGGCTAGCCAGGAGGTCGAGCGTATATCCGCTGGCAGTGCGCTTTTGGACGAGGAGCGACTTATTACTTCCCTGCCTGACACATTAAGCATGCACGAAACAGCCCAGCGCCTAGGGATGCCAATTGGTGATGTCCGTAAGTTTGCTTTGGGCCTGATTAAAGATGGCCAGCAATTGCCAGTCAGCCCTAATAAGCAGCCGTTGCTTTCAAGGGATCAATTTATGCAATTGCGCCAGCAAAACCAACCTACTGACTAGTTAGCCTCGGGCACGCTACTTAAGCTATGCTCTACTTGCTGCGGATGTTGTTTAGCTCGTATAGGCTCAGTAGTTCTTCGATAGCTGTTGCTTGGGTAACTTCGTCAGATGAGTTAAGCATATCCTTAGCATGGGTCCGCAGGTGGTTTTCCAGGATAAGTTTGTTCAATGAGGCAAGCGATTTCTGGATAGCTAGGCTTTGAGTCAGAATATTCATACAATATTCTTCGTTTTCTATCATATTTTGCAGGCCTTTCATTTGGCCTTCAATAATCTTTGTACGGTGGGTTGCACGCTTCTTAATATCAGTAATCATACTGTTGAGTATATACCCCTAGGGGGTATAAATCAAATTATGCTCGTGTACATTAGACTTTGTTCCATGCCCCGCAACGTGTTCACCTTACGGTGATGTACGCTGCGGGGCGCCGAAGAGTCAGGCATTAACCAGACTACCGCCGGTGGCGTTCGTGGAACACTTACTGCCGCTTGTGCTGTGGGTTGAGGGTGCTCAGGCGCTCCAGGAAGTCCGGGTCGCCCGGGTTGGGTACAAACAGCCCAGTGTCAGGATCGCGGTAACCCCAGTTTCCCTGTAGGCCCGGGCCGCAGAACATGATGCTGGCTGTTTCAGCTCGTCGGAGCAATGTTCGCGCCTTTGTGATGTCCTTGAGCTGCCCCTCCACCTCTTGTACTTCGTGGAAGTCCTCCAGCGATATGAAGTTGCGGTCACCCGCCTCGTAGCTGAATGAACCGATGGTGGGCCGGCCCTTGATGACGCCGAAGCGTAGCTCGGTGTAGCCGCCGCGCAGGATGATCGAATTGAATGACCACGGGTGGCTGTGGGGTTTGGCCTGCTGGCCGCTGCGGATGTCCGGCTGGAACCAGAGGTTCACCTTGAGGGTGAACAAGTCATGGCGCAGCAGCACTCGCTCAGCCTTGTACCCCAGGCAGTCGATGTCCGGGATTAGGAGCCAACCTTGGATAAAGTGCTCCCAGGTCAGTTCGCCTTCCCACGGCCATGGAATGGCGGGGATGGGAACTTCAACCTTGATAGCGGCCTTTACCTGCTCGAAGAGCTCTTCGTCAACCTCGACGCCAGCAGACAGGTTTCCTACGGGTGGCACTACAATTGCAGTCCGCAACGGATACCTCCGGTTGCTGTGGTGTGTTTCTCGAACCTCGTTATTCTACAATACATATTATTAAGATGCATAACTTTCCCCCGCTATACCTCAATGAATTGCTATTCCTGGAATCCTGTTAAGCCTTTTAGGGCTGCGGCGGCAAGCCAATAGGCGTAATCGTTGAAGGCGGTAGTATCGGTAAGCACTTCTTTGGCTTTTGCTGCCCGTATGGTAGAGGGCTCATGGGCTAGCTTCAGCCACGCCAGGACTGGTTGTTCTGCATACCGCACAATAGTATCATCCCAAGTGAACGCGCCTTGAATGGTACCCACCCCAAGTGGGTAGCGGTTGGGGTGTCTAAAGAAGTCTTCTGCAATGTAGCCTTTTACCTGTGACGGCTCACGGGGTATGAGTGCCAACGCTACGGCATCGGCGGCAGCTTGGTAATGTGTATCGGACTTGGCGGCGAGCGTGTCGAGTCTTTCGGCTACTTCTGGCCCTGCGAATGGCGCGAGATCAATGGCAAGGTCACGGGCCCGTCCTATCATGGCGAGCTGTTCGTCCCCACTTGTTGACTCCGTCTGCCGGAGGTAATAGCCAATGCAGTCATCTACGACATTTGGATTATCACGCGCTATGGCGCGGCATAGCATTTCTACAAACTCATGTTTGCCGGAAGTGCGTAATTCCGTTAATTTTTCTTGCGCCAAATCATAAGGCGTCCCGAAATTTGAGGAAGTATATGTTGTTTGCGAGGCAATACGCAACATGTCCTCTAGGTCTTTGTTGTCGCACGCTTTGCTTACCCTGCTGGCAGCATCTAAAGCTGCACGCTTCTTGGGGTCTTCTGGTATACCTGACGTATACGACGTATCTATGTCGTCTTGCTTTTGCTTGCCATAATACGCGAGGTTGAGCGCAATACGGGTTGCAGAAACGTAATCCCCTGTTGTCTCATATTGCCGCATGACTGTTTCAGCCTCAGCTGGATTATAGAGTGCTAAATCGGCTGCTAAAAATGAGCGCGTTGTTGCGGGCGCCGCTTGTACATACGCAGAAGCGGCTGTGTGGTCAACAGGAATAAGGTGGCGTGCAAGATGAAATACATCGCCGGTACGATCCTGCTCCTGGCATCTATCGAGCACCCACTTTGCCGTGGTGTATATGATTTTTTGCTTTGCAGTGAGGCTATTGTGTGGGGTGGTTGGAGGCTTTTCGGGCGTACTGGTGAGGGCCCGACGTGTGCCTTCGCCAACGGCCACTAGTATTGCTCCACCTACAAGCATGTTGAGTAGTTTGCGTCGTGTCGGTGATGGGCCTTCGACTGACTTTGCCCAGTTGCTAAGCTCCTTATTGCCTTCGGCCGATTCTTCTGTATTGTCTTTGGCTTTGCTAGAGTCAATGAGCTGGGTACGGTAGGCTGCTGTTTTTTCTGCTTCTGACGGATGGCTAGCTAAGGTGGACGGCGGAAGGTTCATGTCGAAATAGGTTGTATGCTTGTTCGAATGGTTTTGGGCGTTTCCGGCACTGCGGAGTAACTCTTCCTGGAATGCGCCCATTGAACTGAATCGGTGGCCTGGTTGTTTTGCCATGGCAGTCATGCACACTTCCTGTATTGCCATGGCTAGGCTGTCGATAGTGCCGTCGGGGCGTGTAATAGGCTTGGGAGAAAGCTCTTGCTCTTGGTGGGCTATCGCCCAGGCGTAGTAATCACCACTGCACTGGACCGGTAGCTGTTTAGTTGCCATGACATAGCCGGTCGCGCCAAGCGAATAGATATCGCTAGCGAACAAGGCTCTGCCAAAAAATTGTTCTGGCGCCATATAGGGCAAGGTGCCTTTTGGCGTTTGAGTGCGGCTAATGCTCCAATCGCTGTGGTGGCCAGTAACGGCTATGCCAAAGTCCGAAACTTTCACCTTGTTGCCGACCACCAGTAGATTGGCAGGCTTTAAGTCGCGGTGGACGATCCGGCTTGCCGCGTCTGCGGGCGAGTCCTCGCCGTGGGCGTAACGCATGCCTTCTATGGCCTGCACAAGCCACGCCAACATTTGTTCGGATTTTACTGGTTGGTCCAAAAAATCCTTAACGGATCCATCTGCTCGCTCCATTGCCATATATGGATACCGCAGCGTAGACTTTGCGCGTCTGTTCCCCGCCGTTACCGAAAGGCTATCCAGCCAGTCAACCCGGATAATGTGTTGGCTTGATAATTCGCGTAGTTTTTGTCCCTCGGCCTGAAAAGATTCTACAGCCTCTTGGGACTGCGGCTCGTTAAAGACCTTAATGGCAACATCTCCGTCGCCTCGGTGTGTAGCGGCATACACTCTGGCTTCCCCGCCCTCGGCTAAAAATTCGGTTAGCATATATCCCGCACGGTCAGCAGGCTTGGCGGCATTAAAAATCGGTAGGAATTCTTGTGGTTTCATGCGTTGGAGGTCGGATTTTGACGATCCATGCCAGTGTACATGCCAGCCTATTGCGCGTCAATCGTATAAAGCAGTTGTTTCATTGTATAATATGCTAAGTCTCACCCCGAGATGAAGGAGGTGGCTCTTGTGTTTGCAATGCAGCTGCACAGCAGCGATCTGGGCAACGAACAAGCGGGTTCACTGGCGTGCAGGATCGGCTACAACAGGGGCATTGGTTGTGCCAGCCAGGTGGAGGCGTGCCTGAGGGCGTATTTGACCGCCGCGTGGCACCGTGCTTACGTCATCGAGGACGCGTTGCAGGTGGTCGCTATTTGGTGTCGTCCTGTGCTGAAGCATAGTGACGCCCTGTACGTCCGCAATCTGCTGCATGTTGCTCGTGCCGCAGAGTACCGGGGCGAGTGGCTGGCTGAATTCGTCGACGCTGCTGCGACGCAGGTCGTCACGGGTCACTTTGGCTTGGACGCCACGACCTTCGACGCTGCCCATGCCTGGGCGATCCAGCAGCTGACTACGGACAATGTTGCTGCTGCAGTCATGCTCTGCAACGGCGGCGTGTATGGCGCTTGGGAACGCAGTCCTCATGGGCCGCAGCTCGTAGCCCGTACGCCGTATTAGGCGGCTTCAGGCCTCTCGCAGCAAACCACCATCCGCCCGAGGGGCAAGCCACCACACAATAATGGCTTGCCCCTCGGATCCCTACCAGATAAATAATACCCGCACCATGCGGGCTTTTTAATTTCTGAACATGGTTTGTAAGAAAGTCAATAAACAGATACTATATGCAAGACACTATAGTCACCCACGAATGTCTAAGGGCATTCTTTAGCAGAGAGCGAGTGGTTATGGATGCCAACCTGCCACCCACCGGCACCGCTGGTGATGCTCGGGCACTGTACCAGCTAGTGCTGATACAGGGGTCTGGCGCATACGAGAAGCTCAAGCTGGTGCTCCCCCGGACGGTCGGTATGGTCGGCGGACCAGTACTGCCGCGCCAGGCGCCGCTGGCAGAGGTCGAAGAATGGGCGGACGGACGGCTCGCATATGTCCTCAACGACATCGGTCTTATCAAGCGCGTCGAAGCAGTGTTGGATGGTACCTCGGCGGCCTCCAAACTGCGCAGCATGCGTGACAAGAACTACGCCACCCTATACCGCACTGACGTTATCAGGCCACCAGTGCAATCTGAGGAGACTGTCGAGCTGACTGGCCAAGAAGCGCTGGAAACACTGCAGTGCTTCTTGACATCACTGCTTAACTACTCCAACCTCGATCTGAGGAGTTAACGGGACGTGCAAAGCGGGAGGGGCGTACAGTAGTACTCCAGTGCTTCGGCAACTGCTGCCACGCCCCTCTCCGCGCTCGCTCTCTGCCCCGTCAACACAATAATTCTATATAGACTACAGCAGTGTCCATGTCCAGGTTGGCGTACCGCCACTGTAGGTAACTGTAATGTTTTTACCGGAAGGTACAATAACCATTCCAGGGCCACTCAAAATGGCCGTACCATCGACTGCCACATTCGTGACTGTTGCGGTGCCATTGCTGACTTGAACTGCCGCGTCACGCCATAGTGTATTGCGGTGTGCCGTAGTGCTTGCAGGCATGGTTGGGGCTGTCGCGGCGCCTGGCTTGCGGTCGACATACGTTACCTTGACGCCACATGGATCGGAGACATTAATGGTGCTGATGATGCCGCCAAGGCTGATCGAGCCTGTAGCGTTTCCTGTGCTGTCAACGACATGGTTCATGCTTCCTTCGACAGACATACTGTCAATAATAATTTTGCCACTTGCGACAATGTGCACACCATTGACGCAAGCCTCAACGCTGGCACTGCCAATCCAGTTGTGATGAAACTGCCCGACCGAACTAAAGAATCCGCCAGTTAGTATTCCGGTATAGCAGTATATGGTTGCTACTCTGTCGGCTGCAGTATGCTCACCAAGGTAAATGCCGTAGGTTGCGCCTTCAATGCTGCAATTGCGCAGAATTGATAAGTCGTTATTGCCGGGAACAGGCATAGCAACACCGAAATTCCAGCCTGGCGTAGTGTATGTGCCATTGAGTTGTGTAGGTGTCGCCGCTGGGAAAAATGCAACACCCTCTATATGCGCGTTGGCTATGCCGCGCAAATCAATGCCCGATGTGTCTGAGCCTCGGCTCGTAAACGGTACTTGCACCTGGATACCTTTGATGACGATATTGCAGTTTGAATAGTTTGCTCCTGATACGTAGCCGTTGGGCAACGTTGGCCCACCAATTACACTTCCTTCGTTGGACGTTGCCGATAGGTCCGTAGCATTCCAAGTTGACTTCAGTACGACACCATTAAGCTGTGGAGTGGTGGCGTTCCAGTGTGGCATGGATGCAGCATCCTCTGTACCGATAAGTGCTAGTGTTATTTTATTGCTTGTACCGCTTCGCACGGGGAGCGCCAACTGCGCATTACCACTGCGGTCGGTGCGTCCTGCTGATGACAGCAGGTAAATTGCGGGTGGGAAAATAACTTCAGCATAGCCAGAGTTGGCGGCGGCATAGGCCGCAGCATCGTCAATTGCTGCCTGGATGGCAGCTGTATCATTTGTGGTGCCGTCACCGGCGGCATTGTATGGGGCAGATTGAACATTAAACTGCCACTCGTTGCTGCTTGGCGCCTGCCATGATGCTGCGGTGCTGCTACTAGCTGTCAGGATATTGCCGCTGGCGGGGGTTCCGCTGATAGTAACGCCATTAATCTTTGCGACTCCGGGATTGGGGTACGTACCATTTAGGTCCCCGCCTGCCGCGCTGCTAGTTTGCAGTGCGCCAGTTATGCGACTGTCATCGCCTGCGGCAACAGTTGTACTGGAGGTGCCAATGGGTATATGGGCAACTGGTACTTGTGACGACCCATTCAGTGGTGCATAGCCATTGACTTGCCCTTTGTTTGATACTATTTCGGCACCGGCAGCAGTTAGCTCGGCAGTTTTAAGGGTGCCATCAGCTTGATGCGCGACCTCCAAGAAGTCATTTAAAATATCACCCCATTGTCCATCATCGGAACCCGGTACCGGAAGTCGCGCCATGCGGATAACCTATCTTACTTGTGCTTATTATACGCGGTTTATAAACGCAACGGAAATATGAATTTTAAATCCGCTACGACAGCTTCCTTGTAGCGTGTTTGATGATCCATTGCGTATTTGGGTTGGCAGATGTTTGCCACACTTTGATAAGCTCGCGAGTTGGTCCGACATTGACTTTTAGGTAGTCGGTTAGATGATTGGCAACAGATTTTTGTACAAATTTCACTGGATCTTCCTTGAGTATTTCCAGAATCTCAAATGCCGGCATTGGGTTGTCTATGAATGTGTCCAGCTTGGGCGCCCATGGTAACTTTGGCCGCAGGCCCTCGCTAGCCAGCCTACGCAAATGAAAATTGTCAGATCTAGCCCATTGCTTCAGATATGCCAGTGCTTTGACGGGATCTTTGCGGATGTACGGCCGCACGGCGTATTCGCCGGTATTACGCTTTGTTACTTCGGCGATGGCCTGCATAGAAGCATCAAAGCTATCAAGCCCATATTTTTCAATAAACTTGCCCACTGGCATAAGCCAATAAAAATTAGTGAACATGCCAGTCTCATGTGGATTTTCTGGCCCTAAGATCTTTAGAAGGATGGCTAACGCTTTGGAGTAGTCTGGAGGCAGAAACTCACGCAGTACGTCGGCAATGATCTCGATACGTTGTGTATAGGTTTTGTCCACCGTGCGCACACCAACAGTATCGATAAAGCCTTGGCTGTCCAGGGCGGGATAAACGTGCGCAATTTTTTCTGCGAGTATGGCCGCTAGATTGGCGCCAAACATGTCAGTAATTTTTATTGTTGTAGCCATTTAGATAAATTGTACTATATCGATTAGTATCCCGTCAGGATCTGTTATGGCGAAACGGAAGCCCGTTAACCTCTTTTGCTTTGAGGGTAACGGGACGGCCGCATTTATGCTTCGAGCTGCTGCACGACGTCGATGACTTCTCCGGCTAAGCCCATCACCATGAAGTGTTTTTGGCCCCATTCCTCGGTAGTAAGTTCATAAAATACATCTACGTTATTTTTTAGCTGCTTATACTCTGCTTCGGCGTCGTCCACTTCAAAGCTGAGTACCAGGCCATGGCCGTCAAAGCCGGCATGGAGTTGCTCGGGCTGGTTAGCGGCATTCGGCACCATAAAAGCAAGTTCGGCGCCGCTTTGTTTGTGTAGTAGCTGAATGTACCAATCCTGTTCAAAAATTTTATCAAAACCAAAGTTGTCGGCGTAAAAGTCTGCACATTCTTTGAGCTTGTCGGTGATGATTAACGGATAGATTTTTTTCATACGTTCTCCTTATATTCCGGAATAATCGTAACATGGCGCCGCGTGGAGGTATTGTACGAAACGGACATGCGCATAGGACATGGGTGATTTTACAGTGCCCACATCGGTGGCTGTGTCCAAAACATTGAAAAACAACACAAAATGTGTTATAATTATAATATATGCGTTACGTAGAGTTTAGTTATGCTTCAGACGACACTTACGCTGCTTTCCAGGAGCTCGAAGAGCGATATATATCGAGCGAATCAGCGTTGCCTGCCGCTGAGACACACGAGCTTATTGATCGTGGAGTTCGGGCAGTTGGCGATTTGCCAGAAGGCCAACCAGTTATTATCCCTTTTGGCGATGCCAACCACCTGTGGTACAAAGCCTTTCCCGAGTCATGGCGCGACAAGCCTCACTGCCTTCGTGCAGACTCTGTACCTGAAGAAGTAGCACTTATTGAGTCTGGTCTCGAGCGCTTACGCGGAGAGGTTGCGGCACAGTTAGATGCAGCTTATCCAGAGCATGAATTCGTAATAGTTGGTTTAATGAAAACACGTCGTGTTGGCTTTGCACATGGCGGTCTGTTAGCGAAACGCCCGATTGACTACGACTGGAATTTTGATGCCGAGCCGCAAGCTGCAAAAGTGGACCGGCTACGCGCACTTGATCACTTGTATGCACAGCCCGATCGGAGTCCTCATATTGCCTATAATATTGAGGCGATCGACCCTACTTCTAAGGCTCATGAGGGTATTCAAATCCAGCGGCAACTTCCTATAACGACGCTGCACGAGTTGCTTGAAGACACAGGCCACAGACCACCATTTGCCCAAGCGGTAACATACGTACAGCAAGCGCTCGATGGCTTGGACTTTTTGACACGCCACAATTTACGCCTGACAGATATATGCTTAGAAAATATCGGCATTGATACGCAACGTGACAGCGCCCTATGGTTTGACTTTGACGGTTTACGTCGTGTCGACGATAGCATGGATGGATATACAGCCCGCCGAGATTATTGGCCGCCCGAGCGGCGCCCAAAGCCAGCCGGAGGCGATATATTTGACCAATTGATTGGTGGTTCGGGTGGCGCACCTGACCGTGCTTTTGGGACAGTCGAAGAGTCGGAAATGGCGTTTGAGATGGGTGTTAACCTGCGACGCATAGCTGAATACTACCAAGTTTCTGACCCGTCATTTTTGGCACTCGTTGACTCGTATACCCAGGAAGATCCTTTGCAGCGCCCCGCACTGAGCGAGCTCCAGTTGAGTTTGAGCCAGTTTGTGCAATAGTAATCAATAGTGATTACTTGGTAAGGCCGCAGGCCTTGTTGAATGCAGCGATTGATCCAAAGCGGCTGCGTATAGTTCCCGGTCGTGGAAGCTTGCCTGCTTCGTTGAGAGCACTGATATCTGCGGGCGTAAACTCGGCTTTAGGGTCGCACGCAAGAGCGAGAGCAACGAGTTCTTCGTTGTTCATGGACCGGTATCTTGCCGCGCTATTCGCTTCGAATCCGCAGGCTTCGTGGAATGCGCCCATTGATCCGAATCGCCTCTTAAGGCCAGTGACACTTATGAACTCCCCATTATTGCATAGTTTTTCGATTTGCGAGCTGCTCAAAGGACCGTCGGGTTGGAGTTTGAGCGCAAGCGCGACAAGTTCCTCTTTGCTTCCGCTGCCATACTCAGGCTCCTGCTGTTTGAATCCGCAGGCTTCGTGGAATGCGCCCATCGATCCGAATCGCCTAATTAACGTTCCCCTATCTGGAAAGGCATTGTCAGCCGCAAGTTTTTCTATTGCGCCTCGGCGCAAAGGGCCGTCGGGTTGTAGTTTGAGTGCAAGTGCGACAATGTCTTCGTTACTCATGCTACGCAAAAGCGTTGACATATCAACCTCAAATCCACATGCTTTGTGAAATTCTGCCATGCTGCCAAAAACACGTTGGATAATTTTTGGGTTAAAGAACAGTCCGTCCTTGGCCAGGGCGGCTGCTTGGGGATGCTGTATCGGGCTGTCGGGTTGGAGTTTGAGCGCTTGCTCAACGATAAGTGCCCGCTCTTCTTGGTTTTGCGCAAAACCCTCTGCACGTACAAACCTTGAATGGTCAAAAAGCGGATCTTCAACAAGGACTGTACGTGCAGCGCGCAATCCGCCAAGGAAACGCCTGCTGGCATAGCCCTTAGCGCGACATAACAGTTGGCTTTCGATGAAAGTTAAGTCGAACTTTTTGCCCAGCAGTGCCTCGAAGTCCGATTCGGTATATGGATATACAAAAGTGCCGTCGCCTGTATTGTGGCGCAGTTCGTACCCGCTAAGTCCGGCATGAAATATGCCAAAGTATAAGCTTAGTACTACTTTTTCGGCATCTTTTAGGGATTTGCTTTCAAATACGGTGGTTACGGCATCGAGCTGGCTCTGCCGCTCCTCCTCCAGGGCAAAGATCCGGTCTGGACTATCCGTGTTGGCCGTTGCCGCCTCCCTGTAGTAATCGGGCATGCCGTCGTTGATCTCTTTTTCCCGCCATAATCTCAAAATAGTGCGCACTCTGTCTGGTGCCAGCGAGGTGTGTTCGGCTATTGCTTGAGTATCAGGTTGGCCTTTGCCCTGTTCCGCAAATACTCCAAAAACTTCCCGGATCTTCTTTAGGTCGGGCAGCACTTCCTTGGGAAAGGAAGTAAGTGACAGCGTCTCTCGTATAGAATAGTGTACCAATGATTTACTAAGGTGAGCAGCAACCCTAAAATTGAGTGGCGTCCCATCTTGCTGCGGCTTGGCACTGGCAACAACATTCATAAGATGTTCAAAGCCCACCTGGTAGAGGTCTGCAAAAGGCGTCCTATCTGCAGCATATTTCCCTGCTATTCGGCGTAATGAGCGAGTTTGGGCTACAAGCAATCTGTCAAAAGCATGCACACCCTTTAAGATAGTTTGCGTTTCTGCTTCGGTGTAACCATCACCAGTCTCCACATACACTTTTAGGGCAGCTTCTTTTAATAGCAGCAACTCGGCTTCTTCATCTGCGGTTAAGAGTGGGGACTCGGGGGAATTAATAGAAAATGTTTTTGCTACGTATATCCCTTGCTGGCCTACACTGCCGTCCGCAAGATGGCGAAAATCATGCAATAGCTGCTGCGTGACTTTAATACGGCCATTCCTGCTAGCAAATAGGACCAATCCATCATTATCGGTAATTGTGCCATCCTCAGACGGGGTAACGTATCGCTCTACTAGAAATTGCTTCTTTGTACGTTGCGGCGAACGGGTATCAATTATCTCTACTTCTGGCAACAAGAGATAGCTTTTTGGTATTCTTGCCGAAGGCGATGATTCATGCGCAATAATTTCGCTGCCTGCTGCCTCGCAGAGAAAAGCCGAAAGCCTGGTGATTGACGGCTGAATACTTGATATATGACCTTCAAATCCAGCCTCGAATATATCCCTTGACGTCTGTGCGTAGCCTTGTGATATGCGCAGTGCGTTCAGTATAAACCGGTCAAGGCGCGTCAATTGCATGCGCCGGCCTTCGACTGCGATTTCATCATCGTTAACAATTTCTATAATTGGGCGCTCAACAGATGGGTCGTACGTAAAATCGGGATCGAACTCAACTAATCGGCTATGAAGATCCTCTACTTCATGCGTCACTTCTTCGGAAGTAGCAAAAAGCATCTGAGCTTTTGTCTGGCTGTCATGTTGCGGCAATACTTCCACGAATATGATGGTACTATATTAATAAAGTACCTGCCAGGGGCGAACCTTGCTGCAAATTACATGTGGCATATTGCGTGCCACGGAAGCCTTTTTGACGAGCTGCGTGCCACCAAGAGGCGGCGCTGAGTGCCTTCTGGTGGCCTTAACGTCCCAAATGTGGAGTACCGGCAGGGTAAATCATAAAGTTCTCTTTATCTTCTGGTGGATATTTTGCAGAGGTCACGCCGTACGAGTATGTGGCCAACTCCTTATCTACCCTATGCCAGAAGGTGCCTGATTTGCCCGGGTGGTTGGCTAACTGTCGGGCGGTTACGTCTCGCCACTGTTCGTAATCGTGCGGATTATTCTCCGCAAGCTGGTGGTCTAGATATCGCCATTGCTCATAGTCAAGGTGAAGGCTCGTCTGCTCGCGCATTGTCACGAGCTCTTCGTAGTTACGAACTTTACTCATATCCAAATCCCTTGGATCAATCATGTAATATCGAGTATAGCGGCCGCCCACTTTCTGGCGCGGCTCACGCTCAAAATAGTGCACCGTTTTGCGCATGTCAATTGCTGGGTCACCTTGTGAGAATATAGTAAGCCTGCCTAACTGTGCTGTACCGCGATAGGTAGTTTCTACGAACTCATCAGCACCCGCACCTTCGTATGGCATGTGCTGTACCGCGATAGACGGTAGGGTGACACCCTCTTTCTTATATCCCCCCTGCACCTTTGTAGGTTCGCCCGGGTATTCTTTATGAATTGCTGGCCCTACTTGCCCACTATCCATGTGTGGAGCTATTCGGCCAGCAACAGCATGACTTGGAAGGACAAGGTACGGGAGTCGCATGTTCTGGTGCCAGAAAGCAAAGCGTGGAAAGCCAGCTTTCTGATATGCATCCCCGGTAAGCTTGTCGTACGCTTGTTCAATAACGTGTCGCACCGCCATAGTACCCGCGAGATGTATGTCTGGACCTACGTCTACCTGAAAGATAGGAAGTTTATTATAGGCCATATCCTCAATGTTAGCCTGAATGCGTTCAATGCTTTCTGGGTCAATGTATGGGGACTCAAAAGGAATGACGTCAATACGTTCGCAACTGCTCATATGCTTCCTTGATTATTAAATGACTACGTAACTATAACAGAAAGAATGGCCGTTATTCATCATATCCTGAGGGCATGTTTTCTTGATGCAGAGCACATTTTCGTGTTTCGTGGAACTTTTCTGATTTGTTGATAATTTTGGTGACCGCGCGTGTACTTGAGTGGAACTCTTTAGAAGCGGACCTATTCAATAGCTAATTAGCGACTATAAATTTTGCTGCATCGTACAAGCTATCAGCATTAAAAACGGCTTCACGGCCTTCAACCATGAACTCCCCTGTTTTGACGAGGATTGGCTTGGCGCCTGAGTTTTTAGCAATATCAATGTCATCCTGGCGGTCACCTATCATATAGCATTTTTCTGGGTTGAAGCCGAATTCTTTAGCTGCATCTAAGATCATTTTTGGTTTTGGCTTGCGACAGCCACAGTTGTCCGCCCTGCTGTGCGGACAGGTGAAAACTTTTAATACTTCTATCTTGCTCGGTGCAAGCAGTTTGAGAAAATGGTGGGTAATATCTTGATATTGGGCTTTCGTAAAGCGATCTTCAGCGATTCCGGTCTGATTAGTAATAACAATTACTTTAAAGTCATGTTGAGCGAGCAGTGCTAGCGCCTCAATTGTATCTGGAAAGAGCTGTACTTTTTCAGGCAAATCAACCCGCCGGTCTGCAGGCGGCTTCATAAGTGTTCCGTCACGGTCCATGAGCACAATTTTCATGCAGGTATCATAGCAGAACTTGGTGCTATTTGCGCCCTATGGGTGTGGAACACCATGCAACAGATACAATAAAAAAGAAAAGTTCCACAAAAATAAATTGTGGAACTTTTCTTATCTGACAATAATTTTGGTGACCTCTCGTATATTTGAGTGGAACACCTTGGAGACAGATTTGTTCAATTTGTGCCGCAAACTGGCTAGCTTAGGCATGGAATATCATGACGGTTGTGTACATCTGTCCGATATAGAAGAATTACAAAACTACCTCGATTTATTGTAGAGCTCTATCTACCGCTGCTTCAGCGTGAATCCGGGTTGTATCGAATACTGGCAAAGCTACATCCTCTCGCTGTATAAGTAGTCCAATTTCAGTACAGCCGAGGATAACACCCTGCGCCCCTTGTTCACCTAACTTTCGGATGGTTTGCTGGTACTCTTTTCTCGAAGACTGTCTTATTTCGCCCAGGCACAATTCGTCATAGATAATATCGTGGACAGACTGCCGGTCTTGCTCGTCAGGCACAACCACCTCAAGTCCGAATTTTTCGCTCAAACGTCCCTTATAGAAATCATGCTCCATTGTGAATTTGGTGCCGAGCAGACCGATTTTCGTAATACCTTTAGCCTTAATCGTTTCACCAGTTGGGTCGGCAATATGGAGCAGGGGAATTTTAATACCGCTCTGCACTTCGTTCGCCATCTTGTGCATGGTGTTCGTGCAGATCAGCACAAAATCAGCGCCGCCCTCTTCTAAGTTCTGAGCTGCTTTGACCATACGGCGAGTCGCCTCCTCCCAGTTGCCAGAATGCTGAAGCTCTTCAATCTCGGCAAAATCGAATGAATATAGTAGGCTTTGCGCCGAATGCAGTCCACCAAGTTTTTCTCGTGCCGTTTCATTAATAATGCGGTAATATTCCTGCGATGACTCCCAGCTCATGCCACCAATCAACCCGATAGTTTTCATTCTTACTCCTTTCCTTCTTTCAGATAGTTATAGACCGTCGCTCGTGAGATATTGAGTTGTTCGCTGATATAAGCGGCAGCGTTACGATAGTTGAATAGTCCGTGCTTGTAGAGCCGGTTTACGGCAGCGCGCTTTTGATCTTTATTAAGTGCTTTGATCGTGACGTGGTTTTCTTTTAAGTAGTTTCCAATGCATTCATTGACACGGCCACGCCAATCTTCCGTGAATTGCTCGATGGGGTTTTGCGCTTGCTCCCTGGCGACAGACAGTAGATCATTCAGGTTTTGAGACATACGGTCAAAAATATCTGTGTCAAAGTTAAAGCACATCAGGCCAATTGGTTTGCCCCTGTCATCTCGCACAGTTATAGATACACATTTAAACCTTTTACCATCCCAATTAATCTTATGGTAGGGCTCAAACACATCCGGAAATTCGTCAATGCTATCGCCTACGAACTTTGATATAGCACTACGATCGCCAACCGCACGTTTCGACAGATTATTGTAAATGGCAGCGATATGGCCGGATTGCAAATCATGCAAAACCGCTTCAACGTGAGGATGGAAGAGCTTTGCAATGCCTTCGAGCACGGATAGCTGTGACGCTAAGTAGGGATGCAGCATCGGCGTATCTTTATTCATACTTATAATTTTAGTCTAGTTTAGACTTATTGTAAACATAATTTCAGTACGCACGGCGCAAAAAACACTACCCTTAAGGAATCGAACTCGAAACAACAGAGGTAGACACAAAAAGAAAAGCCCCACCGCATACTTGGTGGAACTTTTCTTATCTGAATAATTTTCTGGTGAACGCAACGTCCCAAATGTGGAACACTTTGTGGCCTAGCATAGAATGTATGGCTGGACGACTTGAAGAGCTGAGGACGGGTTCCTCGAGCTGAAGTCACTGTTATACAGATGTGGTGATGGGCAGGTTAATTACTGGCTGAAGTGGCTGAAGGTGGGCTTGATATCTATTGAGCACTTTATCGTAAAGATCATTGTGATTGTTCGCCGTTACAGTTACTACTAAAGCATAGTTAATTTCGGGTCCCTCATCACTAATACGAGATCCATTTGTACGTGCATTATAGTGCAGATTAAAAACTGGGTCGTGCAGAGTGTTGGCGCGCTTCTTTACGCGTGCGCAGAGTGTCGTCTCCCAAAAATGTGCGTTGTGTGTTAGTTCATCATCAAAAAGATTAACGGCATTTGCTTTGAAGAAAGACTGCGTATCCGGGTAAGTTTGATTGGGATCTTTCTTGCGCTCCGAATGTGGCCTGAAACGTACCTCAACGCCTGCTTTTGTATAGTTGTTCGGGTCTTCAGCGTCTACGGCAGTGAAATAACATAACGTTGCTTCAATTGTCACCATGCCGCTAAGCTCCTCAGTAGGCATTGGTATCTGTACATTCGTCCAGCTGGCTGGCGTGAGTGTTCCTTGGTAAATAATTCGAGCGCTGTGGCCTTCTGTAGAGACTATATCTCTAAAATCTAAAGGCACCCGCCCCCACCCACAGTGCTTGCGTTCATTGTCGCTATCTTCGGCACTATGTACGAGTAGCGCCTTCAGAGCGATAGGCGAGAGTACTTCGCCAAAATGAGCTCGAATTCCCAGCGCAGTTCTTAGAACTGTTGGAGCTGCAAAGCTAGTTCCTTGATCTTGCCAAGTCACATTGCCAGATGAGCTAACTAAATAGTAAGGGTTATTTGGTAGTTGCCCACCAAAACCAACAACTTCTGGTTTAATGACACCAGGAGTTCTGCCAGGGCCATAACTGCTATATGTGGCACGGCTCCAGTTATCCCCAATTAGGTCGGCGGCACCAACCCCTAATCCGTTAACCGTATCACTTGGTGGTTGTATTAGCGCATTACCAGACGCTTCTTCCTTTTCACCCCCATTACCAGACGCCACTGTAATTAGAATTTGTTTTCGTGCAATTATCTCATCAAGTGCGGAAGTCCACGGGTCAATTTCGTCATATTCGATAGGAACTGGTGGACCCACACTAATGTTTGCGTATTTGTAGTTATTAGCCTCCAATACACCAAGAATACGGTGTAGAATTGTAAGCTCATCATTTGCAGCATCAAGTACTCTATAGTGATCTACAAAACTGTATGGCCGCTCTGCACGAGATCCAGATTTAAGTGGGCCAAAGAGTAGCGCTCCAGAAACGCCCGTACCATGAAGAAGGCTACTTGCAATTGGATCCCCAATGTTTTCAGTCTCAAACCTTCTTACCCATGGTTCAATAATGCTCCCTTCAGGTACTCCTCCGTCAAAAACAGCTACTCTTATACTAGGATCAACAGGCTGCATGTCTGGAAGCATGGCTTCAAAGTTCAGACCCGAACCACTGCGAGTAAGATTTTGGACTCTTGGCATTTGTCGTATTGACCTTAGAAATGAGTACTTTGCTATCTCTTCAAGTTTGTCCTTCGGCGCTTTTACCGCTATGAAACACAAACCACCAGTTTTTAACTGAGTCTCCTGGTCGGCCTCTGCTTGTAAGCTACGAGTATATCTCTCGAAGCCTTTTACAATCTCAGCCTGATCAACACCATGGCCAATATGAAGTGCAATCTCAAGATCAAGTACTTGCGTGCTCCTATCAATATTCTTAATGCGTTTTATCTCGCTAATAGGCTTGATTCTTTCAATTTTTGTTAGATCTTTGGCTGCGGTAGAAGCAGGATCGATGTCGGCAATCGTAGCCTCAAGTTGAGCAAATGAAGAGCGTTTTCCCTTAACGAAAACTGTAGTTGTACGTTGCTGTTGTGGCTGACCTTTTCGTGTCCACTTTTGCGGTACTATTATTTCCTGCTTACTTCCTACAGGCTCTAGTTTTAGCTTTTGAAATAATGCGTCTGGAAAATACGACTTAGCAGTATACGCTGGATGTAATGTAAACGCTGCCACTGTTTGATCACCAGGGCAGACATTATCCGATAAGGAAGTGAGTGTTCGAGACGTTTGGCCGAGCTCGGATGCAAGTCGCTCCTTTGACTCATTAAAGGAATATGGCGATTCTTTCGTTAAATTAGATGGTGGAGGGGTCATAACGTCAGTAAGGCGTTCGCCGTAACCTAAAATAAAGTTCTCTCTATCTGGCATCCCCGTCTCCTCCTAATTTTTTAAGTTTTTCGCGACTAACTCCTGTTAATGCGTTTACCTTACGTTGAGAATACCCTAATCCCAATAGCTTTTCGGCAAGCCGATGTCGATCTTCTTTCGGCAACTCTATGGTAGTAGACTTAATGAATTCGTGAATACCCTCTTCGAGATTGCGCTTTTCCAGAACAGCTTCGCGGCGTATGCGTAAGCATTCCTTCTCAATATCACTAAATGACCTGCCAATTAAAATAATTGCCAACGCATCGATAAGAAGTCGACTTGCATCATCTTTGCCAATGCGAAGGAACTCCTCAATTGCCATGCCTACACTGCTTTCGGTAGGCAGTGGAAATTCAATAGTCATCTCAAACCTGCGCCATACGGCAGGATCAAGTAGACCAGGGTGATTAGTAGCAGCTACCATTAGATTGTCGGACGGCCAATCATCAATCTCTTGTAGTAAAACGGTTACCAATCGTTTTAACTCACCTATTTCCCCTGCATCATCACGGCGTTTAGCGATGGCATCAATCTCATCGAGCAATAAGACGCAATTCGTGCTTTTTGCGTAGTCAAGAACCATTCTGAGATTTGATCCTGTTCTACCCAAGAGGCTGCTCATCACAGCAGACAAGTCAAGTATTAATAAAGGAAGCTGAAGTTGATTTGCAAGCCACCGGGCGGCCAATGTCTTACCTACCCCTGGCGGCCCAGTAAATAATATAGATTTAGTCGGAGAGAGGCCTGCCTCAGTTAACTCGCGAAGGCTTCCTCGCTCTTTAATAATTTGGCTGAGGGATTCTTCAATATAAGAAGTCCATATAGGCCTATAGTCAGTAGTAGGTGCTGGCTCTGATCGCAGTAACTGTAACCTAGAGTCGATATCTACGGGTATGCCGCTGAAGGCCTTACTCCGTGTTGGTGACGACAGGCTAGGTAATTCATGGATTAGTTTATTGAGCTCATCTCGAACATCTACTAGCTCTCTGCTGCGCGACATTCTTCTGATGTAGAGCTGAATATCCTGTCGTCTGCCAGAAAGAGCTAGCCTTGATAGATGGACTAATGCCTCATCTTTTTTCATTTTTCGCTCCACTTATTTTCGTTTGCTTACCACTTAATGCTATTACTAAATGGCAGTAAAAACAAGCTTAAGCTAAAAAATAGTCCACTAAATAAACCCTAAAAGAAAAATAAATTGTGGAACTCACCAACAGAGGTGATCCAAAATAACAAAAAACACTCACGAAATTGTGAGTGTTTTTCTATCACCTATCAGGTGTTCCCAGAATATGTAATTTTCAACTTGGTGACCTCACGGGGAATCGAACCCCGATTGCAAGGATGAGAACCTTGTGTCCTAACCGTTAGACGATGAGGCCATGAGTTGTGCGTGCGCAATATCGCAAAACACTGACGTATAGTACCACAACAGAGGCGGATATTCAAGTGCGCCAGCCCCAATCGTTGCTATTATAATATTAAAATTGTATAATATAAGTTAGTTGCGAGCACACTATTGCACGCATTTTGACAAGTAGAGATTGCAAGATGAGACACGAGTTCAGCTATTGCTGGGTTGGTGTCTCATCTTGTGTGTATAGGAGCACACGCCACTGCCCTTGGCAGCGGAACACCCCGATAAGATGATCAGAGAGGCGCGACGTCATGAGGACTCGCTACTACCACGTGAACAGCCTCATCGGTATGCCGAAAGACCGCGGAAACGCACGGCTCTTTCTCGAAATCGGTACTCCACTGGTTGAAGTAGAGCAACCTGGACTGCGTGATACGGTGGACGGCTTCGTGTCCGTGGAGACGACCGCCTACTGCGTTGCTGTGGACTTCCTGCTGAGCGCAGCGGACATCGGCGAGCTCGATGCAAACGTCGAACGACTGCTGCGCGCGCTGGCTGGAAAGGCCCAGTATGGCGTCCCGAACGCCTTCCCGTTCCTGCGCGGCAAAGCGCTGAAGATTACCCCGTCGTGGGATGAGGAGTGCGACCCTGTGCCCGACCTGGCCTTCGCTCCGCAAGGCGAAGACCTGGCAGATCTGGACGAAGGACAGTTCGGCTTCATCGGCCAGTTCGTCAACCTGCTGCGTGATCCGGGCTTCGTATCCAAGATTCATCACGAACTCAGTGGTCGCCGCAACGGTCAGATCGCATGCGACGCCTTCGACCGCGCTACCCAAGAAGTGCTGGCTCACACGTACGATTCGATACTCAACTGCATCGACGCCAACGCCATCATCCGCGCGATTCACTCCTTCGACCATGTCTTCGGCACTGCCCAAGACTGCGGCCTGCTGATCGGCATGGAGGAAGATCTGTCCGATGAGGTTGTTGACGACCTGCTCGGCAGGTACGGTCGGGGCTGAGCCAGCGACCAAGTGTGAGTGTGTGACGGGGGCGGCAGCGCTTCAACGGCCTGTCGCCCCCGGCGCGCTCCCCTACCATATCTCTACTTGTCCCCGACCAGATACTACTGCCCTCACCGAGGGCTTTTTTAGTACAAAAAAACCGGCGCAATCGCCGGGATACATACTTATTTTAATGATGATGTTTAGGTGGTGTCACGAAAGGGGCGGCTGCAGGCTGGGTGTAGATGTCGCGGGTGCGACGCCAGCTGCAGCCACCACCTTCCGAGGCGTGGGGCAGTACGCGGGTACTGCTGAGGTTCGCCTATGGCCTCATGGGTGTTTCACTGGTTGATGGATGGGTGCTCTGCTGGGTCAGCTCTCGCTGTTGTCCGGGGCGTCCTGGCTCTTGCCGAATGAACGGGTGAGCCGCTGTTCGGTGTCCTTCTGGCCGCACTTGCAGTCGGGGCCGTGGAGCGAGGCGACCACCATTCCGGACGAGCGGAGCATGTCCATGAGGGCGCTGGGGAAGCCGCCGCTGTCGTCGGCGTAGATCTCGTTCAGCACCTTCTTGTCCAGCGCGCGGTGCGCGGCTTTCGGGTCGCTGGCGTACTGCGCGCTGGCGAGGAGGGTGTTGATGCCGTTCCGGTTGATGTCGCCGTTGACCACACCGACGGTCTGTATCCGGATTTTCGCCGGTGCGTCCTTGCTGGATGCGACACTCAGGTTGTCGTTCCTGCCCGGGCTGGTGGGCGTGGTGTAGGTGAGCAGCAGTTCGCCGACCTGGAAGCTGGTGACCAGCTGCGGTTTACCGAAAGGACTCTGACCCCACTGGGAGCTGAAGCTGACCTCGAAGAGGCGGTTCACCTGCCCGATGATTCCCAGGGTCTGGTCCGCGGCGGCGAGCTTGGCCTCGATCTCCTTCTTTTCGTTGTGTACTCCCTCCAGGATGCCGTTCAGGTTCTGGCGGATGTTGTTCTGGCGCTCTGCGGCGTCGATGAGGGACTGGTTGTACTTGGCGGCCAGGAGCTGCAGCGCCTCGATGAGAGCTGCGGTGTGGGCGCTGTGGTTCTTGCTCGGTCCATCCAGCAGATCCTGCGGGACCGTGCACTCGTTGGTGGCCGGGTCGAACGTCAGCGGCTGCGGCTGCCAGGTCTTCCTGCCACCCTTGCGGGGGGCGGTCTTGGCCGGTGCCTTCTCGGGCGTGGCCGGCGCGGCGTTGTCGGCGCTGGTGGTTGCGGGCGCGGATCCCTGCTCGGTAGCAGCCGTCTGGTCGGTCTTCTTGGCCGGTGCCTTCTTGGCGGCGGACGTGCTGTCGGTCATGTCTCTCCTCGAGACTACTCGTGCGGGTTCGCTACAATTCCCTGTGTAAGCAGAATTGATATCCATCAAGATGTGAAATCCTTGTGGAACTCTTCACGGTAAAGAGCGCGATCTGGAAAGCCACGATGCTACCCGGAACGCGCTCTTTAACGGAGGCTCACACAAATACGTCACCTTACGGTGAATGCTCAATATTATATAATATTCAAATAGTATTAGCCAGCATAAAAAATTTGCACAGCCAACGAGCTTATGCTAGCATTAACGGGTTGAAGCGCAGGTGCGAAATAAGGGCGCTTTGCGATGTTCTCATGCTACATTCGTAGCTACAGTTTTTCTTTTACTTACTAAATTTACTGACCCTTTAAATTAAAGGAGGTCTGTTTCCTATGACCCGATTGCCGCACCCGGGCGATGATGTTGGAAATTGGGGCGAAATTCTTAACAGTTTTTTGCGCCGTTCACATAACGAAGATGGCTCGATAAAGCCAATTACTTTTCAGTCCCAGCCTGAACGCACAGGACAGATTATTATGGACGCCGTTAATAATTCAAACGGCTATGTTGCGAAAAACATTGTATTCCGTGCTAAGGGCGAGCTTTCCCGCGGTGGGCCTGTTTGGTTTGACGCGGGCGGCCGTATGCAGACATGGATTGGCTGGCACGATAAAATTCCAAGCGGTTCATCGCACCACGGATTTGAGGTTAAAACGGCATCAGACCCATTGGGGCCAGCCCCAGAGGTGCTCGCTACTCGCTTCCGATTACGTTCGGACTCAGACCGCACGCAAGCAGCTTTCTATAGTTTAGAGAACCTGTACCTTGACCATGGTGTCTACGAGCCGGACACGAAGTTTGGCATCATCTTTGACCAACCTCAGGCCGGCGATGTAGTTAAGGGCAACGCCACTGGCAGATACAGGATGGGTAAAATTGCGGCCAGTGTAGATAGCGCTGGCGTCGCAACTATGGATATTACAGCTGGCCTGGATAATACAACCGGCGCAAAGATCCACTTGTTCCGTGACTCAAACGTGCCAGAGGCGCACTTTGCAATGTATGCTGCCAATGACTCAACGACGCAAGTATTTTACGTCGATGCTAAAACTGGCAATATGTTCCTCACCGGCCGTATGCAGCAAAAAACGCTGGACGGAATTACCCTGGGCGAACAGCGCGCTACGTTAGACGGCACGTCACAGACATTTCTGGAAAACGATATCTTTACCGTTGACCCGCTTAAGAATGCTACCATTCGGTTTTTCCGTAACACAAATACCTCTGGAAGCCGCAAAATCCGTATCCTTAAAGGTGATGGCACAAACACTGATTCAGTTGTTATCGACGCGGCTGCCGGCACAATTTCTGGCATCGGCCAGGATGGGGTTACGCTGGCGCCGGCAGTCTTGGCGGACGACCCTCGGCTCACTGGAGACATCGCCCTGGCTCGCTCGAGTGAAGTTTCTACGATGGACAGGTTGCAGGCGGCATCTAATTTAAACCTTACGTCCAATACGGTGTATGCCATCCGCGCCCGCGCCCGGATGGCCGGAACCTTCAGCAAGATTCGCTTTGCCACTGGTCCAACTGCCCCATCGGCTGTTACCGACGTTCGTGCTGCAGTTTTCGATGTGAATACGCTTGCTGCGACATCACAGACTGGCAACATTGCGCCCCAGGTCATATCGGCAAATGCGGTTGTTGAAGCGGGCTTAAGCGTGCCGATCCAGCTTGCTGCGGGTCAAGAAATATTTATTGGTCTTGGGTATGTCGGCTCCTCGATGCAGGTAAAAGGTGCAGCAGTGCCTTCTGCTATGGCTGCTCTGGCGCCAGCAATGAGCCGTACCGGAGTCTGGGCCGGCGGTGCGCCAATTGGTGTAGCCAGCGGAAGCGCGTCGGGCAATATTATTTGGGTAGAGTTAGTCGTGTAGTCTGTTGCAATTGCACAGCTTACAAAGTGTAATTATAAGCTCTGGTGTTGCAACAGATGGGGTGTCGGACTCGCATATGCGAGCATGTCCGTTCGGACATTCCGACACCCCATCTGCGCCCACGTCTTACTTAGTGTGGACTTGCCTGTGAGCCCGCGCCGTTAGTTGCGGATCTCCCAGACCGTGATGTTCTCCTTGAAGCCCTTGAAGTTCTTGAGCTCCTTGGCACCCTTGAGGGCGTTGTTCACCGCCGGAGTGTCCGGAGGCGACTGGGTGTGGCTGTCGTAGGTGATGACGTAGTCGGACGCGCCGGCGCAGCGGTTGGCGTGCCCGAGCTTGCAGTACTCCTTGGTGTTGAGCGCGGAGCCGATGGACTCCTCGGTCATGATTTTGGCGTTGTCCGGCAGGTTCTTGTCGACCCAGGTGGCCACCGCCTTGAGGGCGTTGTCCTGGTTGGCGACGAACCTGCCGTAGTACGCGAGGGCGTTCCCGACGACCAGGACAACGGCCAGGGAGAGCACGAGGCCCTTGAGCTTCTTGCCCTCCTTCTGCCAGCGGTCCATCTCGGCCGCCAGGTAGCAGATCACCGGGATGACGACCATCGCGAAGTAGTGCGGCAGCCACAGGCGCATGCCCGCGAAGCACACCACGGCGGCGATGGCCCAGGCCAGCAGTACGGTGTACTCCAGCGGGCTGTGCTGCAGGAGTGCCGGTGCCGGCTGGCTGCCGCGTCGGTTGCGGATGATGCCGCGGACCTCCCGGAGGACTCGGATGAGCACCAGGACACCACCGACGGCGACCAGCAGCAGCGTGACCACGAAGATCTTGTACTGCGCGACCAGCGGGTCGATGATGTCGTCGAGGCCGTTCACGGCACCGCGCGACTCACGCATCCCGAGGATCCGCTGGATCTGGACGGTTGACTGCTGCCAGTACGTCGTACCGTAGGCGACCGACATCATGCCGATGTAGCCCGCGAACGTGAGTACGGCGGTGCCGAGCAGCATGATGTGCTGGGTGCGTGAACTCCGGATGATCAGCCAGTGGACCACGACGGCGACCAGGAAGTACAGGCCGACGTGCTTGTACACCGTGACGAGCCCGAGGACGAGGCCGGCGGACACGAACAGTGCCGTCGACGACTTCTTGAGCGCGTTGTAGTACAGCCACAGCCCGATGATCCCGATGACCATCATGGTGTTCTCGATCCACCCCACCCGGTTGGTGAAGATCACCCAGGCGTCGACGGCCAGGACGGCGGTTGCGGCCAGCGCCCAGCGGTCACCGATGAGTCGGCGGAGCCAGAGAGCCAGCAGCACCAGCATGACCAGCGAACCGATCACGGCCAGCGCCCTGCCTTGCGTCATGCCCACGCCGAACACGCGGTACCACGCCCCCAGGAGGACGAAGTAGAACGGCGGGTGGTACAGGTAGGGCTCGTGTGCGGATCCGTACTCGGGCTTGGCCTGGAGGAGGTTGTCCTCGGCCATGTTGGCACCGATTGTGGAGTACACGGTCTCGTCCCAGTCGTAGCCGGGGCGGGTTGCCAGCTGCCAGATGCGCAGAGCGCTGGCGACAGCCAGGACGGCGGTCAGCAGCACCCAGAAGGTGCTCTTTCGGGATGTGCGGTGCATGGTTACACGCTCCTTCGGTATGTCAGGCCATCTCGGCGGATGCCGGGATGCGGATTGCCAGGGTTTCTTCGGTAATGTCCTTTCGACTAATCTGGTTGATCTTGCCGACCGCGGGGTAAACGAGGCTCTGCTGAGCGACGTACCTCCGGATGATGCCGCTTGTGAACCCGCGGATGAACATCCAGCCCAGGTAGAGCGTGATGAGCGGGTACACCAGGGCCTCCAGACGGCGGACCTTCCAGAGACTGTGGGCCATCAGGGCGAGCGTCGACGCGAATCCAGCGGCCAGGGTGGCTGCCGGGGCGAGGACGAGCGCCACGATCATGGCACCGATCAGGGTGTGGAACATGGCGAGCTGCCGCATCCGCTTGCGTGCGAATGTGCATCCCTGGAGATGGGTGTAGACGTGGTCAGCACACCCCTTGCCGGAGCGGCGGTATTCCCCCTTGAGCGCTCGGAAGCCCTCGCGGTGGTACCGCTGGCATGCCAGAGCCTTGGAGCAGACGATGTCTAGCCCCTTCTGGACCATGCGAGACATCCACTCGTAGTCTTCGTACGAGTTGGTGAACGACCGGTTGGGTCCTCCAGCAACTTCGTACGCCATACGGCTGAACGCGAAGTTCGCCGTGACCATGGGCTTGCGTCGGGCGATGGTCGTGCGGTTGAGGACGAAGTCAGCGTCGACATTGTCGGGCATCTTCCGGCCTACGGGCACCTGGTCGATGTAGCGGGTCCAGAAGCTGTTTCCTAGCCCGCTCACCGGCCCTGCCACGGCATCGGCACCGGCATCGATGAGCCGAGCGACGGTCATTGCCCAGGTGGGCTCTGGAATCACGTCGGCGTCGATAACGGCGAGGATGCTGCTGGCGGGGTGCGCCTTGGCCAGACCGATGTCACGCTTGGCGTTTGAGTCTCGTCCAGGAGACTGAATGTCAGCCTCGTAGAGGGATACTCTGCCGAGAAGCGGTGCCAAGTGCTCGCGAACCGGATCTTCCGGGTCGGCGACCACGATGACCTCGATCTTGCCGGGGTAGTCCTGGTTGAGCAGGGCCCTGGCGGTCTCTGCAACTTCGTCGCCACCGTTCTTGGTGGGAATGACGACAGAGAACCACGGTGCGGTCTCGGGCGTGAACTCGTCGGGCTGGTGTTCGACCTCTCCCGTGATGGGAGGCGAAGGCGTCGCGTCCGCCTGGATGGCAGTGCGTGTCTTCTTCCGGCCGAACGGCCACAGGTCGCGGAGCTTCGGCCACCGGCCACGCTTGAACACGACCTCGTCGGCGGCGACGTACATCAACGTGCTTGTTACGGCAACGCAGATGACGTAGGCTGCAATCCACGGCATAGCCGGGTACAGCATCATGAGCCCGAACAGGGTCTGGTTCAGCGGAACGGTGACCAGCTTGGTCAGATTGAACTTGACCAGCGCCGGGCCGAACTTCTCGCGCAGGGCGAGTTCTGTGTCGGTCTTCCCCCGCTTCCCCCAGGTGAACACGAAGTTCAGGAGAAAGTTGAGCTCAACCGACACCAGCGCCTGGATGGCGTAGCTGACGTTGTCGCCCAGGTGGATGACTTCGGTGCAGTAGAACATGACGCCCAAGCCTACGAACATGACGAACGTCCCGATCGAGGCGAACGACATGAGCTTGCGGACTAGCGGGCGACGCGTTCGTTGCGGACGGCGTCTGTGCTTGGCTTTTGCCAAATGTATCACCTACTAACGTTAAAGGACAAGCCTTGCGGCCACACGGATGGTAACATCCGCGATATCATAACATAAAAAACTTAAAAAAACAATTAAGCAAAAACGTAATAAAAAACGTCTGCGTAGAGACGTTTGAAAATGACAGGCATTGGTGTGTGGGGGACGGGCAGAGTCGTGTTGCTCAGGCAGTTGCCTGTACTCTGCCCGTCCCAGACTCCTACTGATCCCCGTAGGGTTCAGCGGCAGTCGTCCACATCACACTTCTTCAGATCACTGTCAGCTTGCTCCGGCCCTTCGCAGCTCGATGAGCTGGAGGATGAAGGCGATACCCTGCTTGAGGTTGCCTTTGCTGTGCCCTTGCGTGCGCTTCTGCATCTTGAAGGCTGTCTCGGTACGGCTGAGACTTGCATTCGACGCCAGGATGGACACCAGGATTTTGAACCCGCGGCGGTTGAGTGTGTCGATGCTGATGGCGTCCCGCTGGAAGGCGAAGAAGCCGGTCATGGGGTCAGTGACACCGCGCAGTGATTGGCGCAGGATGGCGCTTGCGAGCCGGGTGCTGGACCGCGACACCATACGCCGGATGACGCCGCTGAGGCCGTTGCTGCTGCCGCCCTTGATGTAGCGGCTGGCGACCACCACGTTGTGCGTGTGTGCGCCAGCGATGAGGTTCGGGAGTGTTTCAGCCGGGTGCTGCCGGTCGCCGTCCATGACGATGACGATACCAGCGTTGGCCTTGCTGACTCCGTCGATGACTGCGCCCGAAAGCGTGTCGCGGTTCGACAGGTCTCGCTGGATGATGTCCACTTGCAGGTGCTCGCAGGCGCCTCCACAGAGTTCGGCCGCCGCCTCGTGGGCTGCGTCGACGGTTGCTGTCGTGGGGCTGTCGTCCATGACGATGACCTGATAGGCCACGCCAGCGTCGGCCAGAACGGTGTGGACGTCTCCCAGGAGCGGTCCGATGTTGCCTTCTTCCTCAAAGGTGGGGATGATGAGCGTTGCCGTAGGCTGCATGGTTGCAGGACCTTTCGGTGAAATGGGGGTGAGATGTGGATGTGCGGATCCCCCATATGGGTGGATTGACCGACTGATTATATAATGTTTTCTTAATAATTACAATCTAGGCTTTGTGGTAGGGGTGCCCGGCCGATATTGTGCTGGCCCGGTATAGCGCTTCGGCCAAGATGACCATGGCAAGGTCGTGAGGGAATGTAAGGTCCGAAAAACTCCACCGAAAGTCCGCTGCTTGCTGAACTTCCTGTGGAAGGCCTTCGGGCCCACCGATAACAAAGCATACTTCCCTGCCTTCCAGTGCCCGTTTTTCGAGGAATGCTGATAAACCGGCACTGCTGAATTGCTTGCCGCCATCTATCACCAGCGCCACAGTGTAGGCGCTGCCCGTGGCTGACTGTACGTGGTTGGCGTCATAGGCATGTTTATCAGCGATATGCGTTACCCGTACCTGGTGAAAGCGTTTGAGCCGCGTTATATACTCCGCCCAACCTTCTTGGGCGTAATGCAGCTTAGGTTGGCCAACAGTTACAATGTGCAGCTTCATATATTCAAGTATAGTCCTTTGGGTTCGCAGAGGGGAGATGTTTGTGTGCTTGGTCGCGGATGCGACTGTGCCACCTCCCCTCTGGAGCCGTCTTTCGTGTAGCAGTGCCTTAGTGGCTGCTCAGGCGCGGTTCACTCCTGGTTGGAGCCTTGGTCCGGGGAGTTTCGCGGCTTGCGGCCGATCACCCGCTTGGCGTTTAGCGGCGCCATGCGTGCGAAGCGCTTCCCAGCTGCCATCGCTGCGGTACTGCTGCCGATCCTGGCGCGGCGGGCTTGCTTGAGTGCAGCGAATGGTTGGGTGGGCGTGGCCCGGCCCGCAATTTGGGACAGGGATGGACGGTACCCGGGGTAGATCATGGGACGCTGGCAGGGCATGTAAGTGCCCAGGGCTCGAAGGATTTCCCGCTGGCCGATCTCGATGACGTAGCGGCGCAGCGCTGGGATGTAACTGACCAGTGCGTTGCCGGCCGCCAGCTGTACTTCCAGCGATTTCACTGCCCTGACCAGTAGAAAGGTGCTTCCGAGGCAGCCGTACAGCTCGACAAACCGGGCGTGGTCTTCGTCGGTGAGCGGACGGTTGCAATAGACCTGCCACATCACCGAGGCTCCAAAAGTCAGGTCGTCCTTGGTGAGGTCTACCGGCAGGTGATCCATGTGCGCTCCCTTGGTTGGGCCGTGGAACAGATGTTCCAGTAAAACCCGGACGGGTTCAACGACATGATTATAAAATGTTTAGGCGATTGCCGCAAGGCCTACGCCTATACTTAGCTAAGGTTCTGTAGCTGTTGGAGCAGCTCATCGGTTTCTGTTTGGCGGTAGGGGCCAAAGTCGTGCTGAACTAATGTGCCGTCATGGACACGATGGAAGTCTGCCTTAAAGTCTGCTTCCACGGTTGGGACAGAGGCTATCACTTGATTGTTGTTTGTCTTGTTGTATGCCGTGAAAATAACTTCAGATGCACAATCCACATCTTTTTCTGATATTTCTTTGCCGTCCATGCTGTACCATTCCATCGGCATCTTATCCCGTTCCTCCACTACTATGCCCGAGCTTGACATATTCATAATCTCAACAGGCGCCTTATTACTGTTCCATACTATTGGCTGGGCAATGATGCGTTTGGTTTTATCGGGGTTGACTATTGCGGCAAGTGCGTTGCACACCAACGCTGGCGTGCCATCTAAAAACTCTTTTTGCTTAAGTCGGGAACCTGTTTCGCGTGGAGTGGGGATTGTTGGCGGTTTTGCTGTTTCGTGGGCGCTAGAGGTTATATCCGGTTTTTCTTGGACCGTCTGCTTTTCAGAGCCACAGCCTGTTAAAAGTGCAGCGCCAAGGGCAGCCGCTGGGAGTGCTTGACGTAGTCTAGGGTATCGTTCTACCATCGTATTTACCTCTATTAAAACCTTACTATACCGTACTTACGCGATGTGCGCTATCGGTAATTCGTCCCATTGCGAAACGTAGCGCGGCGACCGGATAATATGTTTTGGCTGCCATGTTTTGCTGAGGTCTTCGGCAGCGTAATAGATTTTGCGTTTGCCCATCTTGCGGTTGATGCGATCGATGGCGTCCATGCGGGCACGCGACCTGTCGTGTCTGGCCGGGTCTATACGCCCCAGCAAGTCAACTTGCAGTGTTGCGGCAGGGGTTAGGTCGTGTAGTGTTACCCCTAGGCGGTGGTAAGATTGGCTGCTGCTAAAGAACGTATGCATTTCCTGGATGAGCCGGGCTATAATTTCACCACTATCGTCGGTAGGCATATCAAGGATAACCTCGCGGTACCAACGCCGAAAACCAGGCTTGTGTTTGTTAGTCATGGTAAATATGCCAATGCGCCGGGCAAGCAATTTATGCGTTCGCAGACGGAATGCTGCCTGGGAGCCCAGCGTGGCAATCGCAGCCTCAAGGACGTGCTCCTGGTTGGTGTCCTCCCCGAAAGTACGCGACCGTAAAATACTTTGGGCGGTGGCTCCCAGCGGCTCTAATGTAAAGCACGCCACTCCATTGAGTTCACTAACGAGTTTGCGTCCGTTAATTCCCATAAGTTGCGCGGCATATTGTGGCCGCATTTGGGCTACATGAAGTGCAGTACTGATGCCCTCGGCACGCAATTTTGGCTCTAAACGCCAGCCGATTCCCCAAATATCTTTGATAGGTGTTTGGTGCAGCGCTTGTTGCCTGTTGTTTTCGCTCATACCCACGAAGCTGAAGACGCCGTTATAGCCAGCCTGTTTTTTGGCCAGCTCAGCACCAAGCTTGGCAAGTGTTTTGCTGGGTGCGATGCCAATTGACACAGGGATGCCCACCTCGCGCATAATTCGGGCGCGCACCGCCCTGCCCCATGCCTCGTAGTCTGTAATATGCAGCTCACCAAGATCCAGGAACGACTCGTCCACTGAATACACCTCGGTACGCGGTGTAAGCTCAGTGAGAATTTGCGTTATGCGCTTACTGAGGTTGCCGTACAGTTCAAAATTTGCCGAAAATTGCTTGACGTTCTTGTCACGGAATACATAGCGGAACTTGAACGCTGGCGCCCCCATAGGAATGCCAAGAGCCTTGGCCTCGTTGCTTCGTGCCACAACACAGCCGTCGTTACTGGATAAAACAACCACTGGCTTCCCGTTAAGTCCCGGCTGGAAAACTCGTTCACAACTTACAAAGAAGTTATTGCAGTCGACAAGGGCGAAGATACTATTCATTTTTTACGAAACTGATGCACGGTGGCGGTTATTACGCCCCAGCAGGCCGCCGTATCTGGCATGTGCTTGAGGGTTGAGATATGGAATGTACCAGAGGCATCATCCCACCATGCCACTCTGTCGGCTTGGCGCGGGTCGAGTGCCCGGTCTATAACGGCAATGTCTCCATCGAAAATGCCATCAGCTTCCCACTGGCTTCCCGCAATACGGAATAAGAACGTGCTGCTGGGCCGTTCAACAAGCAATTGATGTAAGTCGAGGCTGTTGAATGACTTGTCGGCTGCAGGGTTGGGAAAACCGGCGTGTATCGAAACGCCGTTATCGTGCTCTTCTTTCATATTTATAGTATAGCGGTAATGTTGCTTTTTGTATGTAAATATTGTCTTATTTTGCATGTCAGTTTATGATAGCTGGATGAGAGAGTCGCTACACTTCCTCGCCGGAGGCGAGGTGGAAGGTCTATTTATTGACCCAACAGATACCGAACTTATGGACCGTGCCCGCGGCGTTAAGTCGTATATTCCGCTGAATGAAACGGATGCAGTGCCAACTGATTCGCTGGATGCTGTCCGCGCTGACGCGACAGCTATGCTCGATACACTGGTACCTACCAGTGATATTGAAGCCGACCGGCTGAAGCAATGGAAAAGCCAAGTGCCCCATTTTACTCCCGGAGACGCCGTTAATTTTCGTATTTATGAACAGGGTTTTGCCGACCCAACATTGGGATTTAAGCCGTCCACAGTAGGTATGTCCTATTCAGAGCTGGCAATGGCTCACCCTGGGCTGTTGGAGTTCCGTTTTGGAAAGGACGAGTACCAGGAGGGCTACTATGATAACCCTCATGTCAGCGAAATCCGCATTGCACCATGTCCGCCCGTTGAGTACTCCAAGCGGCGGACATGGCTTTTGCAGGCTATGGGCCAAACTGCGAGTACATTTGGCCTGCGTGCCTTTGCGGCCAAAGAAGACGTGAGTGTGAGCGCTTTTGACGGTGAAACCCCGTTATTTGGCGATCCTCGTACTGATATTCAGCCATATCAAGCGGCGGTGTTGGGTATGAAACGCCGCTATAGCGCTGATTATTTGGCGTATGTGCGATATCCGAACGAGGAAACGTTTTTAAACGTTTCCCCCTGGCGCCAGTCCAGAATCAGGATGGTACCAGGCCGGTTCGAGCACCGTCGGGCGTTATTCACCGACAACACTCTAAACTTATTGCTTGATGGTATGCGGCATGGTTTTACTGAGGCAGATGAAGAAGATATTGCTTCAGTGCCTGTGCGCCAAGTTCTGGCTACAACGCCTGCCGAAGGTTTTGAGCGTGGCCGTGACCTTGATCTCATGCGGGCAGTTGGGCGGATGGTTTTGAACGCGAACAATACTTGGGTACCGGAGTCAGGAATGTGGTCTACGGATTTTCTGAACACTGTTTTCGCAGAACAGGATATCCGCGACTATGGTAGTACTATTGTGCACCACATGGGGCAGAACAATTTGTTTGTAGTCAAAGATGGGCACTTGCAGATGGATCTTAATGTCACTCCTGCCGTCGAGGCAGCCCTCCCGCATTTTGCACTGGAATATTATCAGCAGCGGAACCTTGATTATGCTGCCGCACAAGAACGTTTGCGTCGCGTACACGTAGAGCCAGTCCCGGCGGTTATTTGGCGTGACCGCAGTATTGTCGTTAGCTAGTTGATTGTTTGCAGCAGGCCTACAAGCTCGTGCGGCGTAACCTCGGCCTTAACAATGTAGCCGTCTGCTTGCTTTTCTATGGCTTCCCGCACATCTTCACGCTGCTCCAGGTTGGTCGTAATGATAATTTTGGCTTTTAGTTGCGGCGTTTCCTGGGGGTTGCGCAGGTGTTGCAGTACCTCAATGCCAGTGATGGTTGGAATCATGAGGTCGAGCAAAATAATGTCGTAAGTATTGCTTTGGGCTAGTTTTAGACCTCGTTGGCCGTCTACTTCAACGGTTACATCATACCCGGCCTTTGTCAGTGCCCTGACATATAGCTCACTGATAAAATGTTCATCTTCTATGCAGAGAATTTTTTTGCCGATAGGGTTGGCTGATTGCATTGTTTGCGGTTCCATAAGGTTATCTCCGATACATTGAGTGGTTCTTGATCCAGCCATGTGCGCTGCGCACGATGTCGGGTTTATTATCCTGGTTTTTGACCTCTTGGGCAAGCTGGGCGTACGGCGAAACCGTAAAACCGAAGGTTGTGCCGGCACCCTCTTGTGACCGTACCCAAATGTGACCCCCGTGGGCGCCAACGATAACTTTGGCAAGGTACAGCCCTAGGCCGGTGCCGCCAATCTGCGAACGGTTGCGATGGTTGCGATAGAATTTTTCAAACAGGTGCGGAACGGCACTTTCCGGGACGCCAACGCCAAAGTCTTGCACCGTAGTCTCTACGTTACCGTCGTTATTTACGTGGGTACGGATGATAATCCTATTGCTGCTGCCGCTATATTTGATGGCATTGTCGATAAGGTTGCTGATGACTTCGCTGATGCTGACGCGGTCGACACCAACCGGCGGCAGGTTTTCACCTGGCTCTACCTGTAATGTAATACCCCGCACTTCTGCCCTGCTTCGCAATGTTTCTACAGCGCTTTCCACAATATTGTTCCATGACTCCTGGCGGAGCTTGAGCGATAGCTGGTCACTCTCTATACGCGACACGTTCAGGATGGTATTTACAAACGTCGATAGCTGACCTGCTGCCACTGACATTTTTTTCATGAAGTCGTCAAGCTCCGGGTCGATTTTCCCACTGAGCTCTTCCTGGAGAGCTTCTATATAGCCCCGCAGCAGTGTCAGTGGGGTGCGTAGCTCGTGGACGGCAATAGCTACAAAGCTCATTGCTTGGTCGTCTTGCGCGTATTGGTTGGTGTGGTCGAACATTACCAGCATAGTCTCAAATCCTTGCGGATTGTTCTTGTTATAGTATGCTGCCAGATCAAATTGTGGCTGTAGTGACCGTTCGGTGTCAGGTAGATTTAGGCGTACACGCTCCCAGGTTTGGCTGCTGACCGCTTTGGTGGCTTTGGCGTTTTGCAGCCAAACATCAAAGGTTTGCTCGTTGGTAAACGCCATATCAACTGCAGAGTAAAAATTGCTGCCTACCAGCTCGTCTGGGTCGGTCCGCAGGTAGCGCGCCATTGGCTGATTGGCAAAAACCACTGTTGCGTTGCTATCGAGGACCATAAGCGGCAGGGGCAAACTGTTGGCAATGAAATTGTGGTTAAGCCCCGACTGTTCTTTAACGGTCGCTTCTTCCACATCGCTTACAACGCTGGCCAATTGGTATAAGTGTGACACGAGGCTAGTCACGAGCTCTTTACCCAAGTGTACTTGCTTAAGGTCTGGTGCCTCCTCGTTCGCTGTATCTGGCGATATGTGTAAAATAGCCTGCCAAACGGTGTGGAGCGGTTGGGCCAGGTACGATGTGCTTAGAGCGGTAAAGCCAACGGTCAGAACCAGCGCACATACCGCTGCTAGCAAGAGCGATGCCATGAATGACACACCCTGTACGTCATACGCGTACCACAAAGTGCCTATCAGGAAAATGTTGTCAGCAAGCAAGATGATAGCAAGATGGCTTCGGACTTGGTTTAGGTATTTCTGCAGGTGGTTCATCTTATTTGTATGTTACGGAGTTGGGTGCGCCTAGTGCAGTGAGCCATGTTTGGCCTGGGTTTAGCTTGAGCGGTGCCCCACTACTATCTGTAAAAGTAATGTTGGCCTTATCGTTTGGCTTGCTCCATGTGCCAAGGGTTGCAACGCCATCCTGGAATACAAAGGCCTGGCCTTCGCCAACAGTACCGTAGGTTGAATAGACACCTTGGCTCCCTTTGGGCATCACCAGTGCAATGACAGTTTTTGGGGTGAGCTGTTTTTGAGCGCCTGCTTGGTCGACAACCATGTGCGGCTGCCCGCCCACAGAGCGCTTGTAGCTATTGGTCACTGGGTCATAGTCGAAATGAGCGTTGTACAATGCGCCAGAAATGGCAAAGTCTATGCTGGTGGCATTAGGTGCCGCGCTTTTAGCCTCTTTTTTGCGAGCAAAGCCTGTGTAGTCCGCAGTAGTGAACCCTTTTTGGATGGAAAGGTCACGGAGCGTCTGGACACTGGTATACATGTTGTGCGGGGCAGACCTGCTGCTGATACGGTGGTATGCCGACGGATTATGGAATTGGTCAAGGTCTTTGACACCAAGCGTTCTAATATCCTGCAGTGCCTGGGCACTGCCGCCTACGTGTGCTACGGCGGCGTCAAAACCCATTAACCATCGGACGTAGTATGGACGGACGCTGCGGACGGGACCAACGTAGGTTGGCGTGGTGTCTTGGTAGAGGGTTAAGAAGCGTGTTATGCCACCTTCGGCGACTGCCTCAAACACCACACCTGCTTGGTCGACACCCGACTGGGGCCGCGCCGTGGGGCTGTTTTCGATCATGATAGCCGTTACTGGGCGTTGGTTGATGGCGGCATTGTCAATTGGCAGGCCAGTTAAAGCAGAAGTAATAGGTTCCGGTGCAGGTGCAGGCATGGTTTTGGCTGGGGTTTTTTTGGCCACGGGCGCCGCATCTTTTTTGAACCAGATAAAGTATGCTCCTACCCCTGCGCCAATAAGCGCCACTACTATAATAATGGTTATGACCCATTCTTTTTTTGTGCGCGGCATACGCGGAGGCCACCATTTGCGCTTCGTCTTGGCAGGTTTGTGGTTGTGGTGGCTGATATAAGGGGTATCAAGATTCAGGTCAATATTTGGGAGGCCGTCGCTGCTGCGCCGTGGCGCTGGTTTGGGCGTAAAGCGTTCGTCATTCATTATCCTATTGTAACAACGCTTATGGTTAATATTCAAAACCAAATAAAAAGTTGGCCATACGTACTGTATGGAGCCTGTTGTGCTGGCCGTATACTCTTCTGTTGTAGAAGTTCCCTCGGTTCAGGAATGGAAGTATACGGCCAGCGGGCTGCGTGGGGTCATGTGCGGACGGTAATACCGTTCAGCGGGAAGGCGTCGATGACGCGCATGTAGCGCTCGGCTACCAACAGTGCACCTTCCGGGCTGTGCTGGCCGTCATCGGCTGTCCAAGGGTGTAGGAATGTATATTCCACACTTCCCAGGAACGAGTGCGCCCGCTGTTCGTCGAAGATAACGTCGGCGAATTTCTGCATCTTGGTTTCCCACACCTGTCGCCGGATGGTGAAGCGGTACGCTGGGTGGGCGGCGGCACTTGCGTCAACCAGCTCGACTTCGGCATTGCCGATGTAACCGCACTGCGGTTGCACTAGCTCGTGGAGCTCGTAGTACAACATTTCATGCGGCGCGATGCTGATCTCCGGGAAGCTCCGGTACTTGATGACGGTTTTCCGAAGCGTGTGGCCATGTCGCCGCGAAGCTTGGGTGTGTCGGACGGCGGTGTACCTGTCCAGGTTGCCTTCGCCGAGCCACTCCAGGACTTTGTTGGCCGCCTCCCTGCAATGAGGGATGGGAGTGCTGTGGCTGTAGAACAGCTCGATACGACCAGGCTCTTCCTGGTTTTCCGGTGTGAGACGGGCGCAGAACGGACGTACTTCTTCGAACGTGGCTGTCTGCACGGAATTCCCCTTCGTCGCAGGATGTCTGCTAGAGACCACTAAACTATACTATTTTCTGGTTGTTTGGCAACTACAAAGCGTCGATTGTTTGGTCGATCCGACGTAGTGTAGTTTCGGCACCGAGCACAGCCAGCGAGTCTGCCAACCCCGGGCTGGACGGTGCTTGGGTGCTGGCAATGCGGACCAGACTGAACAACACCCCTGGCTTTTGGCCAGTTGTTTCGAGTAGCGCATTAAGTGTATCGGTAAGAGCTTCTACCGAGAAGTCGGTGGCAGCTATGGCAGTACGCGCTTGTTGTAGTAATTCTTTCAATGCAGCATGTTCAAATTTTTTAAGCTGCTTATTTTTGTCTATAAGTTCCATATTGACCGGGAGGTCACTAAAGAAGAAGTCAGTTAATTGCGGGATCTCACCCAAGTATTTTAGGCGTTCCTGTATCAATGCCAGCACGGCTTTTTTGTAATCGTTGCTTGCTGAATTCGCCTGTTCAGTCCAAAATGGCTGGCTACGTTCATATAGGTCATCAAGGGATAAGTTGCGGATGTAGTGACCATTCATCCAATCAAGTCGCTGGTCGTCAAAGCGGGCACCACTTTTTTGTACACGTTCCAAACTGAACTTTTCAATAAGTTCTGCGCGGCTAAAAATTTCCTGTTCGGTGCCGTCATTCCACCCCAGGCTTGCCATAAAATTAATAAGCGCCTCTGGCAAATAGCCCTCGTCGCGATAAGCCAATATTGGCTTGGCGCCGTAACGCTTGCTGAGTTTGCGCTTGCCTGTTTCGTCCAGTACTGGTGGCGTGGTGGCGTTAAGTGGTGGCTCCCAGCCAAGAACTTCGTGCGCTGCAAGGAATTTTGGAATGCTGGATAAGAACTCCTGGCTGCGCAAAACGTGTGTGATGCCCATAAGGTGGTCGTCGACAATATGACAGAAGTTATATGTCGGGAAGCCATCAGATTTCATGATAATGAAATCGTCAATCATTTCTGGGCCCATAGTAATTGTACCCATGATGACGTCATCCCATGAATATGACTTGGGATCTAGCTTAATACGCAATGGCTGGGACCCATCCCATGCTGGTGGATTCGATGGGCGGTGATCACGGTATAAGAATGGCCGCTTCTCGGCTTGGGCGGCTTTTCTGAACGCGTCAACTTCGGTTGATGTGTACGGGTCGGCATAGGCGAGCCCTTGCTCGTATAGTTCGGCTGCAAACTTTTTGTAAATATCCAGGCGCTCCGACTGGGTGTATGGTGCGTATGGGCCGCCGATGCCTGGGCCCTCGTTCCAGGTGAGGCCAAGCCACTGTAGCGTTTCTTTGATATTGTTGATGCCTCCTTCGACTTCGCGCTTTTGGTCAGTATCTTCGATACGAAGTAAAAATTGGCCACTCTTTTGTGCGAGCAGCCACGCAAACAAGGCTGTGCGGACGGTTCCAATGTGGAGTGCGCCAGTAGGGCTAGGCGCAAAACGAGTTCTGATAGGTTTCATAAGAAGTTATTATAAAGAAAACCGCCCGTTTTGGAAACAGGCGGAGGCAATGACCGGCCAGTAGTTTATATGCTGGTGGCGATTGCTAGAATTTCTTGGTTGCTGATGTCGCCGGCAGTCTTCATGCTGTACAGGACACCACCGTTTACCCATGCGGCGTTGTCGCCGTATACGTATACAGTCCGGCCTGCTGCGCTAAGTGTTTCGGTTTTTTCGGTAGCTTGGCCGTCAATATTATCTGATAAGGTTTGGCTATCCCAGTCTGATGATTGCTGCTGTAGCGTATATGTGTTGGCGCCAGATCGATACTTGAGCGTTACCATGCCGCGCTGTGCCTGTGGCCCACCCTCTAGCGCATATCCAGTTGGGTTGTATGCAGGCAGCTGGGCGGTAAAGCCAGCGCGCATCGAAGCAATCCGCACCTCAATATTGGACATATTTGTGTACGCCACAAAGCCCGCCAGGGCCACGAACGCCGCAAGCCCGGCAGCAATGTTTAGCACTTTGTGGCTGGCTTTCTTTTTTGGCTTATGTGCTGGTTGCTCATGGCTGCGCGCATTAGCCATAGCAGCTTCAAAGAGGTCAGACGAGCGGTTCTTGTGGTGTTGACTGTGTGGCGGCTGTGTTTTATTGCCGGTATTGTGCGCTGGCTGGTGGGTTGTTTGATGGCCACTAGGCGCGGCGGTATTGTGCACCAGTTCGGATGCTGGCAGAGCAGCCTGCGGGTTTTGGCGCTGTGCTTGCATGCCACGGGCCACGGGATAATTCTGTTGTGTAGTCGTAAAACGCTGTATGGTGCGGTGTTGGTTGTAGGTGCGGGCCCGTGCCAAACGCCGCTCATTAACATTATGTGCAGCCACTTTATGGCTTGGCGCAATATGTGTAACCGGAGCTGCCGCGAGTTCTGATGGCTGCTGGACTTTTATGGGCTGTTTTTTTTGTACTGTTGGCTTGCTGACTACATGGCGCATTAAGGTTTTGGCTTTTTGTGGCTGATGCCCGGCTTTTAGGTGGCTGGTAACGCGCTTGACTGGCCGCTGGGTGACCGGTTTTGGGACGGTTTTTGGCGCAGTCGAAGGACTATATGCCGTAATCGCAGCACCTGGCTTTACAAAGCCGTCAATTACCCTGCCGCGGTGTGCGACATGCTGTTTGGTTGCTGTTTTGACGCTGCTATCCCCTAAAAGCGTGCCACTCTGAGCGTCATAACGCTTGCCGTTAATTTCAATAATGTTGTTGCCCACGAAGTTGTTACCCTTTTGTTTCTTACGCGTACGTTATAGTTATAGTACCGCCCCAATCGTTTGAACGCAACCAAAAAATGTGTTCATTTGATACTATAAAGGGACAGGTTATAATCTTTACAGTTACACGTAATTAGGAACACACATGGATTTCTTGGATCCCAAAAAAGAACGAGCGCACAATATCCGCATTATCTTAGGGTATATCCTGATTGGTATCGCACTTATTTTAACGACTATTATTCTGCTATACCAAGCCTATGGTTTTGGTGTGGACCGCAAGGGCAACGTTATCCAAAACGGCCTGGTATTCGTGTCGTCTACCCCTAATCCGGCAGAAGTGTATGTGAATGGACAAAAGCGTGACAATACCAATACGCGCTTGCTGCTCTCATCTGGACAATACACATTCGAGCTTAAACGTGATGGTTATCGTAACTGGAAGCGTGCAGTAACAGTGGAGGGTGGCAGTGTCGACCGTTTTGATTACCCGTTCTTATTCCCTGCTTCATTACAGGCCTCAAATGTCAAAAAATATGACAAACAGCCAGCGTTAGTTACGCAGAGCCCAGATCGTAAGTGGCTCCTTGTACAAGGTGCTAATACGGCACAGTTTGATATGTACGACCTGAGCGACCAACAACAGGTGGCGCAGAGTGTACGGTCAATTTCACTGCCCCCCGAAACATACACAGCTGCTGACGCCAACGCTTCACAAGGCTGGGAGTTGGTACAGTGGTCGACAAACAACCGCCACGTTGTATTGCGCCACAACTTTACAAAAGATAACATTGCAACATACGAATATGTGCTGTTAGACCGAGAAGTCCCTTCGGAGTCGGTCAACTTGACCAAAAAGTGGGGCATGAACCCAACGTATGTCGAACTGCAAGACCAGAAGTTTGATAAATACTACATGCTTGACCAGGCTACGAAAACGGTCAGTACTGCCACGCTCGACGCTCCAACTCCCAAAGCCTACCAGCAGAACGTACTTGCTTTTAAAACCTACGGCAACGACGTGATTCTATATGCTACACAAGACGGCGCACCAGAAGGAAAAGTGGCATTTAAGCTTCGTGAAGGCAAAGGCGATCCGCAAACAGTCCGTACTGTTCCACATGCTAACAAATATCTTGTGAACCTTACAAAATACGAAGGTGACTGGTATGTGGCCATGGGATCTGACGTTGAGGGCAAAGTATATGTTTACAAAAATCCCGCTGAGCGGCTTAAAGAAGACGAAGTGATCGCACCGGTTCGCGTACTAAAGGCTGCCGGAGCTAATTACATCGCCTTCTCGCCTAATGCCCGATTTATTATGGCCGAAAACGGTGTGTATTTTTCGGTATACGACGCTGAAAACAACAAAGGTTTTACCTACGCTGCTAAAAATGCACTCGATACGCCACAAACACATGCTACCTGGATGGATGGGCACCGTCTGATATACACCAGTGACAGCAAGCTGCACGTTTTTGACTTTGACGGCTCTAACCAGCAAACGTTGAATGCTACAAACGCTGCGTTTTTGCCGTTCTTCGATCGGGACTATGAGAATGTATATAGTTTGAGCCCAGCGACAGCCGAAGGCTCGGCGACATTGCAAAAAACGCCGCTGCGTACAGCTCAGGACCAATAGTGTTATGGGGGCGCTAACAACAGAGCAATTACTGATCGCCCAACAGTACTACAGTCAGCTTGACCTGCGTCCAGAGCAGCGTTCAAAACCTCAGTTTGCCATTTGCCTTATTGGCTTGATTGGCTCGGGAAAGAGCACGTTTCTGGATGTGTTATGTAAGGAAGTTCCCCTAGTGCGGCACAGCGGTGATAAAGTTCGTACGTTGCTGCACCAACACGGGATGCCGATAGATGAAAACGCGCTGCCGATTGCCCGGGAGGCGTCAATGTGGCTGCGCAGGGACGGCTATAACATTGCTTATGATAATGACTTCGGGAATCCCGTGGTACGGCAAGACCTCCAGACGGTAGACAGCGCAGCCGGCATAGCTGAGATTTGGGTTCGGCTCAACCCGCCATACGAAGCAATCGTCCGCAATTTGCGTGACGACAAACATGCGTATGAATTTAGTGCACTACAGCGTTTGACAGCCCAAAAAGCGATACACGATGCTAACATTGATGCGATTGGTGCCCTACCCTTTGTCTACACACTCGACTATTCGCGGCCTGATAGCAGCCAGCAAACACGTGAAGCAATCCGGTGTGTCAAACAGGCTATAGCTGGCCTTTGACCTTAGTTGCCAGTAATCCAGCTAGTCAGGCGCTTCCAGAGTGATGGGCCGTTGCCGGTGATGGCCTCTGGCTGTTTTGCACCCTGCACTGCTGTGGAAGGAGCAGGGTCTGTGGCACCACTTGGGTCTGGGCTAATTTGCTCACCCCATACAACCAAGCGGTTCAGTGCCGTGCCCGGCGGGTCACAGGTAATAAGTACGGCAGTGGCTTGTTTGCCTTCAACATTATTTAAAACGCTTACTTCATTTGGACTGACAATTTTTTTGTCGAATACCTTATATGAGTACACCTTACCCTCGTATGTTAGATAAAAAATGTCGCCCGGTACAAGCTCGTGCAGCAAAACGAAGGCAAATTTATATTTACCTGGGTTAAAGATATTGTTGCTGGAGTGGCCAAAGAATGCTGCGTTGCCCTTTTCACCCGGTTTTACGGTGGTTGGATAATGGACGATCCCAGTTTCTAGTCCTTTCTGTACTTCTTCTTCGCTGTTGCTTGTAAGGGTGTAATCTACAGGGATCTGGACGCTGATTTTAGGAATGATAACCTCTGGAGTGGAGCTGGGGGCGACGCCATCAGTGCTCAGGATAATCGGTGTGGCATTCGCCTGGCTGCTTGGCTTAATAAACGGCGCAATAACCATTTCGTTAAACAGACCGAATAGTACAATAACCAGCACAATAGCGCCAGCACCGAGGCCGAACAGCAGCGACTTGATATGCTGCATGGCCTTTGCTTGTTTTTGGCTGTTAGTGGCGATACGCTGCACGATCTTGTCTTTTATGGCCTTGGCGTTTTGCTTATCCAGTTTGCCAGGCAGAGATGGCTTTGCAGGCGTGATGTGTTCCGAAACAGCTACCATGCTACCGGATTCGCCGCCTGGCAGTAGCGGGTTGTGAGGTATAGTCGGCTTAGGGTGCGTGCTTGGTGCGGCTTGTGACTCTGCGGTTTCGGGCGTTGCCAGGTGCATTGCCGTGGGCTGCTGCTTGTTGGTGCTGGAATAGAACTCCTGCCACACCTGATGCTTTTCATGGTCCGGAAGACTAATGTAATAGTTATGCCATTCAGTTTGGATCTGTGCGAGGGATTTGCCCGACGTACTCAGCTCGTACATGAATTGCTGGTGCTTTGAGCGGTTTGGCAGCGGCTGTGCTGCTGCCGATTGCACTTCTTGGGCGGAGTCAGGTTCGTCCGCGTACAGCGTTTGCAGTTTTTTGCGGATGAGGTCTACCGCTGGGTTTGTGGTTTTATCTTCGTCAGCTTGCCGGACAGTGTGCGATGCACCTGTATGGTTTTCCGTTTTGGGCTTATGGTGCGCTGGCTGGTGCTGGCTTGCCTTGAGGTTGCTCGTGAGGGGTTTGATTGTTTTCCCGTGTCGGTTTGGCATAACATAACCTGCATCCTTGCTAGGGTGCTGCTTTGCTGGTTTCTGCTCGTCTTCGTCGTCGAATAGTGGGTTTATCATCAAATTATTACGATTATGCTCGCGTTATCCCTATAAGTATAGTACAATAACCCTGTTACTACCAATTGGGCGGGTGGCGGAATTGGTAGACGCGCTGGACTCAAAATCCTGTGAGAGCAATCTCGTGAGGGTTCGATTCCCTCCTCGCCCACCATTGAAAGGCCGCCTCGAAAGAGGCGGTTTTTCAATGGTCTATGCTAGAGGGATGAGAAAAGTTATGGAAGATTGCCAGCGGCAATCTGACAGTCTTCAAGGGTCGATTCCCTCCTCGCCCACCAAATAAAAAAGATCTGTATTAGCAGGTCTTTTTTATTTTTCTGCTTGTAAAGCGAACGAGCCTATTGTAACATCCCGGCAGCCTGAAGATATGTAGGGCTGCACCTTTTCGGATATTTCTGGGCGCCCCTTCCTATTGAGGGCGGCTATTTACTTCGGGTTTCGAGGTAGCTAGCCGTTCTCAACGTTGTTGAGCCTTTGCGGCGAAATCCGCGCATTGTGAGCCAACGGTAGATGGAGTGTCTGAAATGGTATTGCGCAACAGACAGCGCCGGCTGCGAACCATCCTCGGTGGTGCTGTGGCTTCGGCCGCTCTCGCCCTGACATCCGTGCTCGCGTCTGCAACCCCGGCCAGCGCCCACTACACCATCGGCAAGTGCAACGGTCCCCTTGGGGGGATGTTGTTCGAGTCCGAGGTGTGTGTCGTGGCTGACACCCGGTACAAGAACCCCAGTGACCACACTGAGTGGGTCGGTACCGTGGAGGTCAACCACGGTCTCCCTAACACCAAGCTGGAGATCTGGGGCGATGGCTTCTACCACGTCGGCTACGGCGAGAAGCAGTCGTGGCGGATTGACAGGCGGGTTCGCAGCGGTACCAACATCTGCGGAGCGGTCACGGACATCCACGGCTCTCGGGTCATCGCCTGTCTCGGTATCAAGGTCTGACGAACTCGACTAGGCGGATAGCCGCACGCGCGTAGGCTAATCGCCACCTATCCGAAAGGTGCTCCGGCCAACAGTTTTTCTGCTCCCCATTCGGGATGCACAACTGTTGGCCGGGTACTTTTCACTTCCGAGTTTTATTTAATTCCAATTTCGTGCCAGCTATTGGTATACTCAGCAAATGAATCAGCAAAAAACCAAACCCAAGCTTTCAACACGTGCACTTTATTTATGGTCACTAGGCTTAGTGGTCGTAGGCTTTGGCCTGCTGCTCTTGATTAAGTATTGGACGGCGACGACTTTTTGCACTATAGGTGCGGGCTGTGGGGCCGTGACGGCCGTTGGCAATGTAGGTAGGCCAATTGGGGCCGTCCTCTTTTTGCTCGGTATAGGTCTATTCATTGGCAACAGTATTCGCTACTTCGCACTTCGTCGCAAGCGTTAGCTCGCGGCTGAACCCTTAGTGTTATCTATGGGGTTTGGCGTACACTTCTACTGGCCCCAACTCTATTTCCAAGCCTTCTGCGGGGATGTTGGCGAGCCTGGTGTTAATAGCTTCGCTGCTGCCAGCTGTAATCGTAATGTGGCCGAGGCTGATATATGGGTTATTTAGCGTGCCTTGTGGGTCAAGATTCGCTTGTTGTAGTGACCAAATGAGTTCCGACTGGGTTCGTTCCAACTCGGGTGCTTGTATTGCTAAGAGGACTCCTTTTCGCACCTCTTCTGGGCCCAACCCCTTACCATGTCTGTTTAGCGCTAGCCGGCCTGCGGTTACGACTATTGGCTGCCGTACGGTGGGTGGCAACAGGTCAAACGCTGCGCTTTCTAGCGCCTTTTCTGTGCCATATCTGCGGACAAGCTTTTTCATAACCATTGCCGTGGTATTGGTGGGCAAGGCAATGCTATGCAGTTCGTTAAACGGGGTTACGTCGAGCGAGCCCAGCCCGCGAGGCGCAATTGGTATAATACCTCCCCACATTTCGGTAATACGCTCCTGTATTTCGCTGGAGGCGACAACTCGCCGTATGAATAAATGATGCATACCTAATGCCTTGCTGGGCTGTTCAGGGTTGGCAGGTTTTTTGCCGATGACAGAGTTGATAGACGTACTGAGCCCGCCGTGTTTTACATGATGATGCGACCGTGCCATGCAGGTATTATACGCCAAATATGGCTGGTTTGTTTTCGCTAAAGCTGAAATACAGGCTGCTGGTTACGTCGTCTAGCTCGTCAGAGCTCATTATTGCTTCCCTGCGCTCAGCTTCGGCTCGGCAGCTGGCTAAAATGTTCCTTGCGTTGTTGAGCCCAATCCCACGTGCTGCGACTACCGAAATGCTGTCAGAATACGAAGAGGCTGTCGATTCATCCATTTTGTACTGCACTTTGTGTGGCGGATTTTTGAGAGCCATGGGGTAAAAACTACTGTACGTGTGCCCGGTGTCCCAGTTGTGGCTATCTGTTAAGGTGGCGACGTCGTGCTTGGCTGAGCGTCGGCAGTCTTCTCTGCGCAGCGCAGTCCGAGCTAGCCAGCCATGCCCTCCGCGTTCTATTCCGCGCAAGCCCAACACGAGGTCGGTGAATTCAACGGTTATAGTGGTTGCCCTTTTGGAAAACTGGGCTGTGTGCGCCAAGCCCTCGCTTATGTGTAGTAAATCTTTAGTACTTGGTACCTTATCGCTGTCGTTTAGTATAATTGCTTCCCATAAGGGGATTTGAGCAAGCGTTACCAGCGCCCCTGCGCGATTATCGGCAAGCGAACTTTCGGTAGCCGAAGGGCTTGTCAACACAGTGTCTTGTATAAGGTCGGCCGATATATCTTTTGCCCGGCCAAGCCATCGCCGAACCTTGCCTGTCTCGCCACTTTCCCCATAATGGGCGGCGACATCAATGCAGACATGGGCATGGGTAAGCGCAACTCTCCCATTGTACCTGCTCATATCAGTATTCAGTCGGAGGAGCGTATCTTTATCAGGGAGTTGGTCGCCATATTTACGGTATCGTTCGGTCAATTCATGTGGCCGGCGCACGGCATTCATAGGAACATATTCTAAACTATTTTTGAAAAAACTACAAAATTGATGCAGTTAACGCTGCAAAGGTTTTGCCCGGGTTTTGTATCCACCACACACTGGCGTGTGTCGCCGTTTTAAGTCGCCATAGCGGGCGCTCTTTGCTGAGTTTTGTCGTGCTAACTTGGCCATCGGCGGCCACAATAATAGTGTCGCCGTGCTTGACGATAATATTGGGTGCAAACCGATCGGTATATTCATGCAGCCACTCCACCAGGTGTACGAGATCCATTGTAAAGCTGATGGGCTTCGTGACCTTGCTGGCAATACCTAGGCGCTGGAGCTGGGAAAGGCTTAGCACTAATGTCGTTCGCTGGCGCTCCAAAATGGTTTGAGGCGCCGAGACGCAATAGTCAACCGCGTCTTTGGTAAGTACTACCGGTAACTGGCATTTTGCCAGGAATTTCTCTATTACAATGGCTGTTTCGGAGTTTCGGCCCAGATCCCCTGCGCACAGCACGCCATCTGCCCATGCGCTTGCCTCCAGAAAATCTGCCAAGGCACGCTGTGAAAAGCTGCCGCTTGGAGTGGCAGGCGCAAAATCAGCACTGTCTATGATAATGCCGACTACTTTTTGGATGGACTGCGGCAGAAGTGCTCTTGCGGTGCCGATACCAGCTTTCATGCTTTCGGCATAAGCTTCGGCTGGCGCCGCAAATCCATGGAGATTCCCTCCGATTATCAGTAATTTACCTGCGTGAAACTTGTTCTCTGGCTTGCTCCATTCCAGTTCTGGAAAAAGTGGGTGCTGGGAGGTCTGCTTGAGCCAGTAATCGTAGTCCATACTTTCTATGGTAGCTTGGAAACCATCGAGATGCTAGCGCTTATAATATCGTCATTTTCGTCGAAAGCAAATGTTGAGCGAACTTTCCTCCCTTTTAGCGCAAGGGGCAGCCACATCTGGTCGTCCTGCCACATCTGTTCGTAGGGGATGTCTGCAATGCGGTACCATTGCGGCGCCATTTCTTCGGTTTCGCTTGGCTCTCCTTCCCACTTGTCGCAGAAAAACACGTGCACCTGCTGTTTCCATGGCTCGGTAGCAGCGTCGTTGATAAAATCGTGGACTGCAACTTGGGCAAAGTCAATAGGTGTCACGTTAATTTCTTCTTGGCATTCCCGGATAAGCGCCTCGTGGATGGATTCAGCCTTGCCTACCTTGCCGCCAACGCCATTCCATAGATTGGCACCGAAGCCGCGTTTTTTCATGGCAAGCAATATCTGGTCGCCTTGTAGCAAGAACAGTAAGGTGCATTGTTGCATTATAAGCCTTCTTTTTTATGGTTAATCTTGGCGTTTAGCCACGCTTCGTGCCGGTCTTCGCTCCCTTTGTCTTTAAACATTTCGGCTGGATATTTCTTTTTGGTAACTTCAAGCTTGTCGGCAATAGCCTTAGCAATGTCAATATTGTTGTGGTGTGCGAACTGGAAAGCGTAAATAAAGATATCGGCAAGTTCGCTGGCTAATTCAGCTGTGTCGCCGACAGGCTTATCCGACCACTGGTAGTGCTCCAGCAGCTCACTTGCCTCAAGTGCAATCGAAATAGCGACGCTTCGCGGGTCGTTGTGTAGCCAGTCGCGTTCTGCCAGGTAGTGTACGATGATTGCTTCGATTTCGGCAAATGACTGACTACTTTGAGTAGTGGGCATATTGTCCATGGCTATGCCTTTTCCTTTGGAAAATCGAGGGTTATGCTGACTGGGCAGTGATCCGACCCCATAATATCAGGGTGGATGTCAGCCTTTTTAATATGCTTTTTGAGCGATGCTGAAACCAGGAAGTAGTCGATGCGCCACCCGACGTTCCGCTCCCGTGATTTTGCAAAATGGCTCCACCATGTGTAGTGGCCATTTCCCTGCTTAAACATACGCAACGTATCTATAAAGCCATGGTCCAAAAAGTTTTGAAACCCTTGGCGTTCTTGTGTTGTGAAGCCTTTTTTGCCCCGGTTTGGCTTGGGGTTGGCTAGGTCGTCTTCGGTGTGTGCGACGTTAAGATCACCGCAAAAAATAACTGGCTTGGTTTTTTCCAGATCCTGGCAGTATTCCAGAAACGCTGGATCCCAGTGTTTCTCGCGGAGTGGCAAGCGACTTAGGTCGTCCTTGGCATTTGGTGTGTATACGGTGACGACATAAAAGTCCTGGAACTCGGCGGTGGTTACGCGGCCTTCGGTATTTGGGTCGCCATACGAGTCATCAGTCATATCGTATTTTTGGCGGATAGCCTCGGGTAAGCCATTGATAACAGCGATCGGCTTGACCTTGCTAAAGATTGCGGTGCCGCTGTAGCCTGCCTTGTCGGCTGAGTTCCAGTATTCCTCGTAGCCGTCGAGCTCAATCTCGGCCTGCCCTTGTTTTGCTTTTGTTTCTTGCAGGCACAGGATGTCTGGCTGCTCTTTTTCTATGAACGGCTTAAACAACTCCTTGCGTACTACCGCACGGATACCATTCACATTCCACGAATAAATAGTTGTCATGCATTCCTCCACTCAAAACGTCTCTGCTACCGTGTAGTGTATCACTTTTGCACACCCATGGTGTACTTTATCTGTTGTAAGAAGTGCTTCCTAAAAATGAATTTGCCACGGCAGGGACTGTTTGGTATGGTATGGGCAATGTATACGCGCGTCCTACTCAAATTCTCTGGCGAGCAGCTGTCTGGCGAACATGAATTTGGTATTGATGAGGGTGTTGCGCGGCGTATAGCCAAGCAGTGTAAGCAAGTAGTAGAGGCCGGTTGCCAGCTGGTCATTGTATGCGGTGCGGGTAATCTGGTGCGTGGCGCGAAGGTCGCTTCCGAAAAGCCAGGTATCAAGCGCGTTACTGCCGACCAGATGGGCATGTTGGGCGGACTTATGAATGCCATGGCATTAACCGATATTTTTGAAAGCGAAGGCGTCAAAACCCGGTGCATGAGCAATATTTTTGCAACACAGGTGGCTGAGTCCTATTCTTTCCGCTTGGCAGAAAAGCACCTGCAGCGCGGTCGTGTTGTTATCGTGGCCGGAGGCTTGGGCCGTCCATATTTTACGCACGATAGTGCTGCGGTTAGCATTGGCCTTGAATTAGATTGCCAGGTAGTCCTTAAGGCTACCAAAGTTGATGGCGTGTACGACAAAGACCCGGTCAAGTTCCCCGATGCCGTTAAGTTTGACACGCTTGATTATCAGCATGCATTGGAAAGTGCGGCTATAAAGGTGATGGATAAGGCAGCGATCGGTCTAGCTATGGAGCAACAAATACCTGTCATCGTACTGAATGCATTTGACGACGATAATGTGCTTCGTGCTGTGAAGGGCGAACCTGTGGGTACGCATATTAGCTAAGTTGTAGAGTTTGGCCGGGCGTGAGTGGTGTATATGCTATGCTTTGGTTTTTGCACTCGGCGTCCATAATGCCATCGACGATACTCTGTCCAGCCGGTGAAAGAATGGCATTATGGGTTGGAAAGCATTGCATGGGCTGTACTGTGCTAATGAAATCTATTGACTCGCTGATTTTGAGCCATGGGGCACTGACTGGCAGTGCCAATAGTTTGACTGGCAGGCCTGGCGCGGTAAATGAATCACCAGGATAGTAAAAAAGGCTGTTTACCATCACGCCAATATTTTGGTTTGGCGTAATACCGGTGCGGATGGTCGCATGCTCACCTCCAAAAAATGCCACTGTCAGCCCTTGTACATCCACAGTTTGCCCAGCTTGTACAACAATAACCGGCAGGTCTGGATGTGCAGCTGCTACTTCTTGTGTACTGTAGAGCGTCGCATGCGGGCTGGCTTGCAGCATAGCCTGTAGCTTTACAGGATCGCAATGGTCGCTATGTACGTGTGTCACAACAATTGCAGATATGTCTGGTGTTATCGGGATATCTGCCGTTAATACCCCTGGGTCAATAACAAGCTTTGCGCTATCCTGCTGGATAACAACACATGCGTGCTGGTGTTTTGTAATAGTCATAAGCTTAATTTCCTCCTGATACTAGCCTATACTGGTTGCGTTTAATCTACAAAGCTGACGACTACCATGCATTGACTTTTAAAGCCATAAGTGGTATAATATAAAACTATGCAGATCTTCAGTAGAAGATTCTTGCACATTACAAGCAAAAGTACGTGTTTTTGAGTTTTTTGGAAGATTGGAATACGCCTTTCAAGGCTGGATGCATGGCAGTTTTTGCTGCTATACACCCAGCCTCGGATAGGCTCGGAACTACATTGCTCCGGATAGTCCGGTGCATACTCCCGTAAGGGGAACATCGTGGAACGTAAGACCTCGTACCCCCGGCGCAATCTGTTCGTCGCTGTGCTGTGCCTCCTGGCCCTGTGTCTCGGTGGCCTGTACGTCTACCAGTTCGTCCTGACCGACGACAGCAAGGCGGACGCCCACGTCGCCTGCGCGGACCGCAAGCCCGCCAAGGCCGGCGAGGTGTGTACCGACACCATCGCCTTCCGGGACGCCAGCGCCACGCGCCACTACGTCGCCAAGAAGAACGCCAACGCCGAACTCAAGTTCGACGAGAGCACTCTCACGCTCTCCGTCAACAAGATCACGCTCGACAACTTCTGCGCCGCCGAGGCCATCGCCAGCGTCCGTCCCGACAAGCCGACCGTCGAGCTGACCGCCGAAGCCAACCGCGAGCAGTGCGACAAGATCCGCGGCTACACCATCAACCCGGCCTACGACGCGGACTTCCACTGCGAGTACGAGATGCGCAACCTCCAGTCCAGCACCTTCGGCACCTTCGTGTGGAAGCGCGTCATCGCCGACTACTTCACCGAGGAGGCCATCGACAAGATCTGCAGCACCCCGCTGCCCTCGTCCCATGGTGAGCCCAGCAACATCTGACCCCGTCTGGGGTTGACCGTGTGTGCGGCCGGGCATGGATCCTTCCATGAGTGACACTCCACCTGGAGCGTCCCCCGGCCGTGCGCCACAGTTTTTTACTCACCTTACCCCCTTGCCAATCCAACACCCACCTAAAATTCCACGTACTTTTGCCCCACCCATGTGCGAAAACGTTGCCAGCCGCGAGGTTGGTTTTTTTATGCCAGCAGGGGGAATGGCACAAGTTGATAATTTTGTATTTTTATTGTAAAATAAGTACGCTTTGAAGAGATTCAGGCACTTTCACAGAACATACATTGAATAACTGCAAAGTTCCAGGCTGGATATATGGCAACACATGCTTGTTGTTGTATATCCAGCCTCGGATAGGCTCGGAGTGTCTCCATTCTTCGGATCGCCCGGAGATAGAGTACCCATGGAGGAATTGTGAGCAGTGATTCGTCTCGTCCCAACGGAAAGCCCGCGCGTGGCCGAACCAGGAGGGTGCTTGCAGCAGCCGGCCTGACGTGCGCTGTAATCCTTGCTGGCCTGGCCCTGCTTCTCAATGGACGCCCAACGTCCCAGGACCAGCCTCCGCGTGTTCAGACCTGCGGCAAGCCAAAGTACGTTGGCCAGCGGTGCACGGAAGTTACGGAGAACGCCATCGCCACGTTCACCCGTGAGCTTACCGCTCAGGTCAGTCCCGTCACTAAGACGAACCTGATGTTCGCCGCACAAAGCAACGTCGAGGTGATCAAGGCCAAGAAGCCAAATCCTTCGATCGCCGTGCTGTGTCGCATCGCGTACCTCGCCAGCCCCGACTACGAGTTCATGGTGCCCAACTCCTTCGAAGACACCAAGAAGTCGCTGTGTGACCCTGCCCTGCGGGCCAAGAAGAACGGCAGCGCCCAGGAGTGCTTCAAGGATCTGGTGGACCTGTTCCACTTCTCCCAGGCTCTTCCCAAGGAGCTGCCCGACTTCACGCATGGCGTGCTCGGAAAGGCCTGTGGCCTCTCGGTCGACAAGTCGCTCAAGAACCAACACGTCGGTGCCTGACAGCTGACAGCTCGCCTCAAGTCCCCGTAGCCTCTGGGTCTACTCGGAACGTCTGACCCTTCTCGGGTCATCTGTGTGCGGCCGGGCATGGATCCTTCCATGAGTGACACTCCACCTGGAGCGTCCCCCGGCCGCCACTGGCTTGCAAGCCATACCCCCACCTATCCTTCAGTTATTCCGTATGTTCTGTAGCACCTCCACAAATGACATTTGTAAGTTGTGCTGATGAGTCGTAAACGACGAAAGGTGTTGATTAGAATGATCGAACCAATATAAAAAGACGACAAATCGTCGTCTTTTTATATTGGCGGAGAGAGCGGGATTCGAACCCGCGATACGGTTGCCCGTATACACACTTTCCAGGCGTGCTCCTTCAACCACTCGGACACCTCTCCGTATGTAATATTAGCCAAAAATGGCGTAACTATGGCATTATAGCGTAAAAGTGTCATAAATTACTACGAAAACACCTTGGCAAAGGCGTCGCAACGAGGTTACACTAGTATAAATGCCAATTATCGAGCTTCAAGACGTCAGCAAATTGTACGGCTTCGGCGATGCGACTACGGTTGCCCTCGACGAAGTCTCTTTAAGTATTGACGAAAATGAGTTCGTAGCGGTAATGGGGCCAAGCGGTTGTGGCAAGTCGACGCTTATGAACCTCATTGGGCTGCTGGACCGTCCCACGCATGGCATGTACACCCTCCAGGGCCGGCCGGTTGCCAAGCTTCGTACATCCCAGCGCGCCAAGGCTCGCCGCGATACCGTGGGATTTGTGTTCCAGTCGTTCAATCTGCTGCCTCGCCTGACCGTGCTCGAAAACGTTGCCTTGCCGCTTACCTATAAAGGAATCAGTCCTTCACAGCGCGCTAAACGCGCCCGTAACATGCTGGAGCGGGTGGGGCTGCTCGACCGTGCCTACTACTATCCCAACCAGCTAAGTGGTGGCCAGGCCCAGTGTGTAGCCATTGCCCGCGCCCTGGTTAACGACCCTAAAATTATCATTGCCGACGAACCAACTGGCAACTTGGACAGCGCCAGTAGCCGCCTGGTCATGGAATTGTTGAGCGAAATTCACAAAACGGGCAATACTATCTTGTTTGTAACGCACAACCCCGAGCTTACCCGATACGCGACGCGCGTAGTATATATGCACGACGGCAGTGTTATGCATGATGAGCAAACCGCAATTGGCGAAGTTGCCGCTACGGCGCGCAAGGCGCTCTATTCGGTACCCGAAAAAACGGTTGATGATGATTTGGCTGGGGTTTCGGTGCTTATGAAGGCGGTGCCCCATACTACTAAAGAAAAGGCAGCAACCAAAAAGAAGCCAGCAAAAAAAGCCGCCAAACCACGCGCTGGCCGCCGTAAAGGGGCTAAAAAATGACCTTCTTTTCGCGGGGGAATCTAAAGGTGGCGATCACCAGCTTGCGCAAAGCCAAATGGCGCAGCTTGCTTACTATGCTCGGCGTGATTATCGGCATTGTGTCGGTAGTGACTATTGTCGGTATCGGTGAGGGTATGAAGCGGCAGGTCGCTGGCCAGATTTCGCACTTTGGCAAAGACCTCATCATGGTGCGCCCCGGCCATGTTGCTGAACCGGACGCTAAAAAAATGCTCACTAGTACCGACATGCTGTTCGGTCGGACGTCATTGAGCGGCTTATCGCATCAGGATTTTGCAACAATAAAAGATGCTAAGGGCGTCAAATACGCAGCTCCGCTGGGTATTATTTCGGGCGAAGTTGTTGGGCCTGAACGCAAGAGCCAAGATAGCTTGATCGTTGCTACTGCTCCAGATTTGCCGGAAGCACTGAACCAAAACGTCCGCTATGGAAGTTTTTTCGACGATGAATCGGAACTTAGCAGCGCTGTTATCGGCCAGCAAGTGGCCTATAAACTTTTTGGCCAAACAGTTCCGCTTGGCAAGACATTCACTATGCGCGGCCAAAGTTTTACCGTGCGTGGCGTTTTCGCAGATTTTAATGCGCCACCGTTGTCGCCGACTGCTAATTTTGACAACGCTATCTTTATCCCATACCAAATGGCCAACCATATAACGCAAAACACCACCCAGTTCTATGCTGTGCTCGCCAAGGCTGCTTCCACAGATGCCGTTAAGCCAACTATTGCCTCTATCCAAAAGAATCTGTCAAAGGCGCATGGCGGCCAGCAAGACTTTTCAGTGCTCGACCAAAAGCGCAGTATTATCATGAGCAGCGGCATTATCAACTTGCTTACCACATTTATTACCGCTGTTGCGGCAATTTCTTTGCTTGTCGGTGGCATCGGCATTATGAACATCATGCTGGTTTCGGTAACTGAACGCATGCACGAAATTGGCATCCGCAAGGCCGTAGGAGCTACGAACCGCCAGATTATGCAGCAGTTCCTTCTGGAAAGCACTGTGCTGAGCACGGTCGGCGGTGTGCTTGGTGTTACGATATCTGTTATTGTGAATCTTTTGCTGAATACCTACACTAGTTTTAAGCCAGCTATCTCTGTGGCTGCTATCCTGATTGCCACTATTGTGTCGGTTGCTATCGGTATTATCTTTGGCACCGCACCAGCAGTTAAGGCAGCGACCAAAGACCCTATCGAGGCTCTGCGCCACGAGTAACCGTATGAAAATTGCAGCTCCCCTACTGCCAGCCGTGCTCGACGAGCAGCAAGATGTGGTTATATTGCCCGAGGCTTCATTTGAGGCAGCGCGTCTTACAATGCCCGTTGCAAGTGGCACCCTTCCGGCTGTCAGTTTTGATGAATGCAAGCTGGAAAAGCCGCTTTTTGCACAAGCCCGTTTCGACAAAGCGACATTTCGCGATATCCTAGTGGCCGGTGGCGAACTTTCAGCTACACGGATGCAGGACACAGGCTTACAGCGGGTAGTATTCAGGGATTGCCGTATGACTGGCTTTGATGCTAGCCGCTGCACGCTTAAGGACACTCAATTTGTGGGGTGTAAGCTGACTATGGCTAATTTGCGCTTTGCCAAGCTGACAAATGTTGTGTTCGACGATTGTATTTTAACGGATGCTGACTTGCAAAATGCACATTGTAAAAACGTAGTGTTCAAGAACTGTACCCTGGAACGAACTAGTATCCATGGTGCCCATATGCAGGCGGTTGACTTCCGCTCCTCCCGGCTGTTTGATATCCGTGGCTGGAAAGATGCCAAAGGCATTACGATAGATAGTGCCCAGCTGACGGCAGTAGCTCCAGAGCTAGCACTAGCCCTGGACATTGCTGTTTCAGACGATTAGGCTACAATTGGAACGATATAATTGTAGCGCCTCCCGCTAGCAGCATAACCCAGAATGTTATCCAACCTATCAGCGTTACAAACTTGCGGTTTACCCACCTGCCCATGATCTTTTTGTTGCTGCTAATGAGCACGATTAGCAGGAGCACTAATGGTGCGACTAGGCCATTGGCTACGGCTGAATAGATAAGCGCTTTAATGGGGTCAATACCAACAAAGTTAATACCCAGTCCTACGAGCATGGAAATTATAATAACTCCATAGAATGCGTACGCTTGCTGTATATTGCGGTATAGGCCCTCTTTCCAGCGAAAACTTTCAGCGAGCGCATATGAGCTTGAGCCTGCAAGCACCGGGATTGCTAAAAGGCCGGTGCCAATAATGCCAATTGCAAACAAAAAGTATGTAGCGTCACCTGCAAACGGGCGAAGCGCTTCAGCGGCCTGCGAAGCTGTTTCGATTTGGGTGATGCCGTTCGGAAACAGGATGCCGCCACAGGCCGCGATAATAAAGAACATGACAGTGTTGGATAGCAACATGCCAGTCCAGACATCGACCCGCATATGGCGTATTTCTGACTGTTCGGTGTGTCTGCGGGCGCGTAAGGTAGTGCGCCCCATCAGGATTTGCTCCTCTACCTCTTGGCTGGTTTGCCAAAAGAACAAATACGGGGATATAGTGGTGCCCAAGATAGCGCATAGCAGCAAAATGTAATCTTTGGAAAATTGAATGTCTGGTACAAAGGCATGGCTCAGCACGTCGTGCCAGTTGAGCTTGGCCAAAATAGACGAAAGGATATACGACAATAGAATAAGTGCTAGCCATTTGAGGTATTTGGCGTATTTAACGTATGGCGTGTATATTTGCAGTAGCAAACTGAAGACGGCAAAGCTAACAACCAGGAATGAAAAGTTTAGATTCGGGCTAATCAGCTGGACAGCCTTGGCCATCGCACCTAGGTTGGCCCCAATATTAAAGGTATTGGCAGCAAACAATAAAATCGTACATGCATATAGGATGCGTTTTGAAAAATGAATCCGGATATTGCCAGCCAGCCCCCTCCCGGTCACAATGCCGATCCGGGCGCACATTTCCTGGACCATTGCCATGAGTGGGAATGTCCAGGCGCAAAGCCACAGCATACCATAGCCAAACTGCGCGCCTACTTGCGAGTATGTGGCAATGCCCGAGGGATCATCGTCGGAGGCGCCGGTGGTTAGGCCGGGCCCAAGCATCAGCCAAAAACTACGGGTCTTGCGAATTGCCGCCCCGCCCTTGCCTTTTTCTACGCGGCTGCGCATTTCCTGGGCACTCATAACAGTGCGTGCCAGCGTTACCGCGGGGGCTTCTATGGTTTTGGTGATAATATCTTTTTGTTTTTTGGCCATAGCGGAGGCTTACTGTATCCTAGTATACCACGCCTGGTTCAATTGCTTTGGCTTATAGAAACGTTCCGTAATAGTACCAGAAATGCTTCAGGATGAACGCGGCGATAACAAAGAACCATAGCAAGAGTATGTCTGCATGGTGGACTCTTATAAACACGGCGACTTTTTCTGCCCACCCAGGCAGCTTGGCGAAATTGAGTTGGATGTTGTACAACAGAACATACCAAAATGACGTAATAGTTACTGCCCACACGACCATACAGTACGGACAGAGGGCGTTAATACGATACACACTCTGAAAGAATAGCCAGTGGCAAAATACTACGCCAAATAGGGTGCCAAGCTGTAGCCCTGCCCAGTACCAGCGTTTGAGCTGGACACCCATGAGCAGTACGACACCGGTGGTAATGACAACAGGAAATGAAATAAGTCCGATAATAGGGTTTGGAAAACCGAACGCATTGGCTTGTTCGGAGGCCATTACGGAACCACAACTGATAACCGGATTAAGGTCGCATGATGGCGAGTATGCGGGATTTTGCAGGAGTTCCAGCTTTTCAAACATGATAATAAACGAACAGATAAGCCCGATAGCACCGGCCACGATAAGGATCCATGGCAGCACTTTAACAAGTGGCGTACGTTTTTTTGTAGTTTCTTTGTTCATTACTCGTAGTATACCATTTCTACCCGTTTGCAGGTTCGTCTTCGTGTGTCAGCTGCCTTAGCTTGAACTTTTTATTAGCGTGCAGGCCAAAGACCAGAACAAACAAGATGCCCAAGAATGTTATATACACTGCGCGGTCGATAACGTTTGCGGCAATGATAACGCTACCGCCAATATTATGGATGTTTTGTGTGAACAGCAAAAATGCCTCACGTATGCCAATGGCGCCAGGTGTAAGAGCGGCGAACAACGCGAAGTTGGCAGCGCCCGTGTAGCTGATGATTTGTCCAAATCCGATATGGGCGTCAATTGAACGGACCTCTATGGCATATATAGTGGCCTGTGCTGCAAGCTGTAGGACGGTTGCGCCGAACATCCACCCGAGGTATTTAAAGAGTGCTGGGCGCTCTTTTATTTTGGAGCGCCGTAGGTATATGCGGATCGCAGCCATGCTTGCGGTGCTAGCGGCTATTACCAACAGCGCTGTCTGCCACCACGCAACACTGCCTGCAAACATCATAAATGCGCTAATAACGGCGTAACAGGCGTAATACAACAGCGTGGCAAAGATGTAATCTTTGATGCGCATACCATGCTTCTTTTTTAGGTAAATACCACGCAGGCCAGGGCCGCTCTGCCCTGGGCCAAAGAAGTTGATGAGCGACGAGTAGGCACTGACCAGCACGTTTTCCTGGAACGATAACGTTTTGCTGAACATACGCACCGAAATTTGCAGGATAACTGCCAGTGCACCAAACCAAATTGCATACAGCAGCAGAAGTGCGGCGAGTGTCCATGGCTTAACATCTTTTAGTTGGTCAATAAGCTCTGGGTGGTTCGATATATACCATATAAAGGCAGCGATAGTCGCCACTACGACTACTAGGCCGAGTATAGATTTAAGGTGTTTTTTCATGCTGCCCTTTAGTATACTCCAGTTGGTTTTACTTATCGACTCAAGCTTTTTTAAAGTTTGGTGTGTATAATGTCCAGAAACAGCCATGACGCAATTTTTAAGAACGCTCACACATGTTTTTGCCTCGAGGATCTTTTTTGCAGTTGTCATAGGGTTCTTTGTTATTCAAGCTAGCTGGTTCGTATTGACGGCGTTGTACCCAATGGCTTTCGACGAAGAGTTCCACTTTGGCATCATCAAGTTGTATGCCGAGCAATGGTCGCCATTTATGCTATCGCATCCGGCTGGCGGCGACGCATTCGGAGCGGTAGCCCGTGACCCATCGTACCTGTTTCACTATCTCATGAGCTTCCCTTACCGGCTGCTTGAACAACTTACCGCTAGTGAGACGACCCGCATTATTGTACTGCGCTTTATTAATGTTGCCTTGTTTGCATATGCCCTGGTGCTGTTCAGAAAGGTACTTCTGCGGATTACACGATCCAACGCCTTTACGAACGTCAGTCTGGCGATTCTAACACTTGTGCCTATCGTCCCGCAGCTTGCTGCTCATATTAATTACGACAATCTGCAAATGGTAATGGTGGCCTGGGCATGTTTATTGGTAACGGACATCCACCGCCAGTTTAATGCTGGCCGTTTCGATATTCGCACGGTTACGGCCTTGGCTTGTGTGTGTTTGCTTGCCAGTATCATCAAGTACACGTTTTTGCCCATTTTTATTGGCATTATTCTGTTTGTTATTTACGACGCATTCCGTAGTTTTGCGAGCTGGCACGCATTTTGGAGTCGGATTACGGAAAACTGGCTAATCCTTTCTACGAAGATGCGAATCGGGCTAGCTGTGCTATTTTTGTTATGTTTTGGATTGTTTTTCCAGCGTTTTGGCATAAATACCATACAATACCACACGCCTATCCCATCGTGCGAAAAAGTGCTTGCGTACGAAAACTGCAAGTCGTACGGCCCCTGGATCCGCGACTACAACCTATCGCATAGCAAAGGGGATGTCGATGAGAATCCGATTGCGTATAGCTTTTCATGGCTTCGTGGCTTATGGTGGCGCTTGTTCTTTGCCGTGAATAGCATGGAACGCGACTATGCTAACTATCCGCCACTTCCCATCCCCTCTGCGGCGGCCGTCATTGTTATTGGAACAATTGCTGCGCTTACCTTGGCATTATGGCGCAGGATGCTTGCAGGTCACCCGCTTGTGCTATTCTGTGGCATTGTAGTGTCGGTGTATTGTGGTATTTTGTTCGCCGAAAACTATGCCATGTTCCGTGAAACTGGTCAGCCGGTAGCTATTAACGGCCGCTACCTGATCCCGATTATCCCGCTTATCGCTATAATCGGATGGCGGGCATTAAGCATTGCGCTTAAACGCATCCCCCAAGCCAAGCCAGTGGTGGCGCTTGCTGTGCTGCTGTGCTTCCTGCAAGGCGGCGGTGTATTTACCTACATATTACGCAGCGATTCCAGTTGGAACTGGCCGCAATCTTCGGCAGCTGTTACTGCCAATGATAAGGCTCGGGTACTTCTTGATCCATTTATCTTCCAGGGCACCAAAAGCACAAATGGCAAACAGCCGTAACCCATAAGGCCGGTTAGTGAACCGCTTCCCTATTTAGTGAAGCGGCTTCGCTTTACTTGCTCAAGCATTTCTTCGTTGAGCGCCCTGTTTATGCGGGTTAGGTCGGCAATGATGCCAATGGCCATCACAATGAACGCTGAAATGACCAGTACGCTGCCTAAAATAAGTGATTGGATATGGTCGCCTGGTGTGCGGTCTACCAAAAAGAAATACAGATATCGTGCAAACGGAATAATACCCAGTATAAACAATGTCGCGGCCAAGGTATTAAAAATGACATAAGGCCGGTACATAATGAACGCACGAGTAATAGCTAGTCCAGATTTGTATACATGTTCCCACGATGATTTAAACAGCCGGGATTCGCGTGTTTTAGGATTAGTGGTGATTGGCACGCTGGCAATTGCAACGCCTTTGTTGCCCGCCTGAATCAATGTTTCCATTGTGTAGCTAAACCGCGTTATGACATTCAGCTGGAACGCTGCTTCACGGGAGTACGCCCGGAATCCGCTTGGCGCGTCTGGCACCTTGGTGCCGGCAGCACTGTTAAGGATTTTCGTGCCAAAGGCTTGCATAATCTTCTTGCCCTTGGAAAAGTGCTGGATAGATTGCACCTGGCGGTCGGCAATAACCATATCTGCTTCGCCATCCAGAATCGGCCGCACCATGTCGCCGATTTTTTCTTGCGGGTACTGGTTGTCGCCGTCGGTGTTGACAATGACATCGGCACCCATTTCCAGGGCTTTCATAACGCCGTCGTGGAACGAGCGTGCCAAACCCTTGTTGCGGGGATGTATTACAAAGTGTTTTACGCCATGCTGCTTGGCGACTTCTATTGTTTTATCGGTTGAGCCATCGTCGATAACCAACACTTCAATCTGGTCGATTCCTTTAATCTTTTTTGGAATGCTATTAAGTACGAGCGGTAATGTCTGCTCTTCATTCAGGCATGGGACCTGGACAACTAATTTCACCGAATATCTCCTATATAAGCACTATTATACATGACTTGTCTGAGAGTAAGCTATGCAAGCTGCCGGGTGTTGTGTTATGGCGCGTAAAACCGTACTATACAAGGTAATGAGAGGTGCACCATCCGCACAGCGCGGCTTTACTATACCTGAACTGTTAGTGGCTATCGCTCTGGTGATCGTATTGGGCGGATTGTCTATATTTTTATTGCGTACGAATGATGTTGACGCCCAGATTCGCACTGCCCAACGCAAATACGACGTGGCGCTTATAGTGCAGGCTGTAAATGCTTACCGTAGCGACCACGGTGCCCTGCCAGACGGTATTACCACCGATTTCCAAGCTATTGCCAGTGATGAGCTGGACTTGTGCGGCGCCTTGGTCCCGACATACCTGTCGGACATACCATATGATCCTTCCGAGGGTATGGTTACCCAAGATGGTGAGTGTGATGCCAATGACCAGCAATATTCTACGGGTTATAGCATCAAAAAGAATGCTGATGGCACCGAAGTGAATGTTGTGGCGACGCACTCCGAAGATGGCGATGTCATTTCGTTGACCAAAAAATACGAATAGTATTTGTAACATTCTTTACGGAATTGCCCAGCTTTGCCATGGTATGCTGGTATGACTTCCCTGTGCGGGAGTAAAGGAGGACGTATGGAACGAGATCCAAACCTTTTTGCACAAGGGCAAGCCGGGCGTCAGGCTATAGAGAAAGTATTGGCTCCTGGTGAGCACGATAGGCCGCAAGACGCAGCTGCCAAACGCCGCGCTTTACAGCGATGGTACCACGAGCGTAGCCAGGCGGCACGGCGCCGGTATTACGAGTGGATGAATCGCCGCGCACTTGAACGCGAAGCTGGCACGGCAGATGTCACCAAGCTTGGCCGGTTTGCACTTGACAGATTGGCACAAGTAGAACGTGATAAACATGCCAAGCCTCGTCACCGCCTAGAAGTAGCTCGCCTGTGGCAGAGTTTGTTACGGCGCAATAGGCGCCATACTGTCACGGAGGGTGGCCAATTTGCCCGTCCGCGGCGTGTACCGTGGACTGACCAGCGGTATTAGGGTTTTGATACATACTCCCATTACGCTGTAAAAAATGCCATACATATTGACGTTAGCGTTATTTCATGCTATATTATGTATATTGTTCTGATGAATCTGGGGCTTTTAGGTAATTTGCTCGATTTCATTCCGACAATCAGGCAAGTTAACTAAAAAATCAAAAAGGATTCTACTTCTCTTATGTCATATCGAAATTCAAACTATTCTTCGAGGTCGTCTAATAACCGCCGTTCTGGTGGGTTTAGGCGCAGTGGTGGCCGTAAAAAGCCACAAAAGCAGTATATCGACCCGCGTCGGTTTATTCAGCCCGCCAAACCTCGTGAAGAAGTCATTTACATTCCTACCCACTCTTTTGAAGATTTTGCGGTAGATGAGCTTATCAAGAACAACCTTTCCATGAAAGGCTTTGTAATGCCATCCCCTATTCAGGACCAGTCTATTCCGGTAAGTCTTGAAGGTAAGGATATCGTTGGTATTGCTGACACTGGTACCGGTAAGACCGCCGCCTTTGCAATTCCTGTGCTACACAAACTTATTACAGAGCCAAACACCAAGGTTCTGATTATTGCACCAACCCGCGAGCTTGCGCAGCAGATCGAAGACGAGTGCCGTCAGATCGGTAAGCGCAGTGGTTTGTTCGGTGCGCTGCTTATCGGTGGGGCTCCTATGGGTCCTCAGTTGCGCGATTTGCGTGCTAACCCGCGTATCGTTATTGGTACACCTGGCCGTATTAAAGACCACATGGAACGTGGCACGCTCGACCTCTCAACCTTCAATATGGTTGTATTGGACGAAGTTGACCGCATGATGGACATGGGATTCATTGATGACATGCGCCAAATTGTCGGCTCGCTTGCCCACGACCGCCAGTCATTCTTCTTTTCTGCTACTATGGGTGCCAAGATTGAGTCGCTGATCCACACATTCCTTAAGGATGACCATGTTACTGTTTCGGTTAAGACTGGTAGCACCAGCGAAAACGTCGAGCAGGACGTCGTCCGCTATGGTCACCGTGGTGAAAAGATTGAAAAGCTGCATGATATTCTGAATGACACTAGCGTTATTAAAGTTTTGATCTTTGATGAAACACAGCGTAGTGTGGAGTCACTCAGCAACGAATTGCAAGACCGTGGCTTCAAAGCTGATGCTATTCACGGTGGCAAGACTCAAGGACAGCGCGAGCGCGCCCTGCGCCGGTTCAAAAAGAACGACGTTACTATTTTGGTAGCTACTGACGTAGCTGCGCGTGGTATCGACATTTCGGACATCACGCATGTTATTAACTACACAACGCCACAGGCGTACGAAGATTACGTACACCGCATTGGCCGCGCCGGCCGCGCCGGCCGCATTGGCTTTGCGCTGACGTTTGTTGAAAAGTAAACAAGTTGTATTAGAAAAAAATACCTCCTTATCCGGAGGTATTTTGTTAATTAAGACGGAGCTTAATTAGGCTTTAGTAACGACGGCCTTCGTAGTTATCACGACGTGGGCCATTGAAAGCTGGACGTTCACGACGTTCTTGAGGCTTAGCCTCGTTAACTGCAATTTTGCGTCCGCCGACTTCTGAGTCGTGCAACTGCTTGATTGCAGCCTGGGCTTCCTCGTCGTTGCTCATTTCGACAAAACCAAAACCTTTAGAACGATTGGTCTCGCGGTCGATAATGACTTTTGCTGATACGACAGTACCGGTAGGCGCGAACAGTTCCTGTAGTTCGTCGTCTGTTACGCTGTAGGGCAGTCCGCCTACGAATAGTTTTGTTGCCACGTCCGTGGTCTCCTTATTTTTTGATAAAACCCGAGGTAACTGGCAACAACTAAACCACTCCCAGTTAGCTACACGACCCCAAGCGATTGTTAACAACGTTAGAACTCGTTGACTGTGCAGCTAATCTTCTAACAGATCGCAGTATAGCACATCATTTATTAAGTTGCGGTTAAAAAAACATTAAATTGCTTGAAAAAAATCTTAGTAATTGCATGCTATAGTATATTATTTGCTGTGGATTTCACCATGTTTTTGGGCTTGAATGTTACTAAGACGCACGCCATAATAAGCATTAGCAATGTGGGTGCTGGTGAAAAGTTGTTGCTGTTCCCTTCCTACCTGCAGGCTTAGATGCATTATTTTGGGAGGCATACTAACCGGGCAAATCAGGCCAATGGCGTCACTGCATTCCCTATCATTCAAATGGTTTTAAGCGCTAACCAATAGACGTTCAGACGGTGCGTATATTGTGCTGACAACCTTACTCCTCACAGCCGTTCACTGTGGAATTAACTTCTTACAGGTCTCTTTTTATCTACCAAAAACCAAAGGAGTGAATGATTATGGGTACTCGTATTTCTGTTAACAAAGAGGTGGAAATTACAGCTGTATATTTTCGTAATGACACCGAGCTGAGGAGCTTTCCGAAGCGCATGGAATTTGATGGTGAGACCTACACATTTTTGGATGGCATCCGCTGCCTTATCCAAAAAGGCCAAAACCTTATCCAGCTTTTTGACATGACAGACGGCGCTTCAAACTATCGGCTGAAGTTCGATACAAACGAGTCAACATGGACGCTTATGAACGTGTCGAATGCGCCTCGTGCTATGGTGTAGAATATACAACGAAACACTAAAAACCTGCTCCTTATGGAGTGGGTTTTTTAATGCTTGCAGCCCGCGCAGTAACGTGTGTATATGTTGTGTATATGCCATGAAAGTAGTACAATGTTGGATACGCAACTACGGCTGAAGGCCGTTTTACTTTTTTAGAAATGTCACACGAAACAGTACATACGCCCGATATGTCTATTGAGGCACTCGAGACGTCGTGGAGGCTTTGGGATGTCGCCCACTCGGTTGGACGCGTCCTGACGCACCACGGCCTTCCATTTGGGGTGTGGTCTGGAACGCACGCAGCCGTTATTGGCGGGCACCGCCAATCGCAAGATGTGGACATGTGGATGCCCGATGCCGCAATTATGCCTGCGTACGAGGCCTTGCGGACAGAAACTGATTTGCCAGTAACGCTCGACAGCCACTATTCTGATCGTATTATGATTGGTGTGGGCGAACAGCGCGAGGTTGAACTCATGGCCCATATGGATGTCCACACTCCCGACGGGGTATTTCCGGTGCGCTACACCAAAGCTGTGCAAAATCTGGGTGCCCGCAACTACTATCCGGGCTGGAAGCTCCCTTTTGCACCAGTCGAAGATACTATTATTCTGAAAGCTATTCTGGCCCGCGGGCAGGAGCAAGGCAAGCATGATATCGAGGATATTGTGCAATTGCGGGATGGCACTGTGGTTGACCAATCGTATTTAATGCGCCGTATTGCCGAAACGGGCTGTGCTCTGCGGGTATTGCCGCTGCTGATTAAGCTTGATGTCGCCACTTATGCTGCGCGCAAGCCTGGCTATGACCCGGTTTGTTCGTCAAGGGCACCAATTGGTTTGGATTCTGGGGACTTGCGCTGCCGTAAGAATATGGACAGTAGAATGAGAGACCCGACGGCTAGGAATTCGCTCTGCCAGTTTTGGAATGACTCGAACCAGAACGAAGAACTTTTTATGTAGCTTAGGGTGGAGAGTGTATCTTCGCCATGCTGTGCAGCTTCCTCGTTGAAGGCGGCCGTGCCGCTGAGCGCGTGGACGGTAAAGGATCCGGCAAACAATGCAAACAAGACGATACTCAGCGAGTTGGCGTATAGCATTTCGCCAATTGCTTTGCGGCGCACCCGCCAGTTTTTAGCCCGTATGACATGGTACTTTGGCTTTGTATCGACGTCTTCGGCTCCACGCAGTTTTTTGGAGTCAGCCGCCCCCTTTTGATGGAGCCAGATAGTCAGGATAACAAGTGCTCCCATCTGCAGGAACTCACTTTCCCAGTTTTCAAACACTGCCTCTATGAAGTCACCACTGGTAATGTATTGCCCGTAGCTGATAGCTGCTTGCCCGTGGTTGCTTAGTTCTGCGTTCTCGTGGCGATGGCCACTTAAGCTGAGGCCAATCAGGAATATAGCGAACAAACCTAACAGTACAATCGAGAGTGAGTTATCGTGCAGCCATCGTTTCATATGTTTTAGCATAATTGATTTGTTATGAGGTGCGCAAACTAACATAGATTACTGTTATACTAAATTTTATGAATGATATGCTTGATTATTACCTTGCCCTACTGCAAGTGCAGATGGCAGTAGTCGGTTTTGTGATTGCTGGTGTGGTAGCGCTTATACAGCTATTAAATGGATCTAAACCCCGGCGTCAAACACGATTGCTTTTGCACCACCGGATTCTTATACCCTACATAGGGTTTCTTGTTGGATTGCTGGTGGCGTTGGCGCTTGCTAGCTGGGTCCTTACGGCGCCAGCCGCTGCCATAGCTCATTTTGGCCAAGGTATGTACAGCTTTTTTACGAATGGTGCAACGTTGCTGGTCTTTTTGGCGCTTTGTGTGTTTGGCCTATTGTGCTTTGCGTTGCTTACGTACCGCGCTCGGACATTGCTTGACCCGCAGCTATATTTAAAGACATACATTACAAAGGTGCCTGCCAGTGCGGTACGTGCTTATTTGCAAGCGATATACGTTGATCCTATGGATGGTACGCCTGCTGATAGCCAAAAAAAACGCAGCGTCAAAGATTTGGCAGATTTTAAGCGTTATTTTGAGAAAGAGCAGGATATCTATGACCCTTTCCAACCAATCCGTGAATATATAAAAGACAATGCATTTAAGCTGTACGATTTTGGGACGGCAGCGGGCCTTAAATTGTTTAGCCAATTGTTCGACAAAACGCTTAAAGATATAAACAAGGGTGCTGGGCCGGACGAGTATTATTATTTGGCAAAGTACCTCAGCGAAAGCTCTATGGAGTTTTTTGCAATATTCATGAAGACGTCTAGTGAGAAACGCAAGATGGATATGATCCGCTTGGTGTATAGCAAGGGGCATATGTTATTGGAGGCGGCTGACGCTCAGGGTCTTCTGACTATTGTCCGTTGCCTGGAGGGCATTGCTAAAATGACTGACGACGATGATGAGATCCTAGCGGCGGTCGGGTATATCCACGCCCTTACGGATGCTTATCTGGCGAAGCACGAGGGCGCCAAGTGGGATGAGGTGGCAGTTACCTTTGAGGAAATTTGTCTGTCAGTGACACGACTGTCGGAAACGTACTATCTACAGAAAGACAACCCGCTTAAGACCGTGCCGATTATCGGCAGTTACACTGGCGAATACCGTACTGTAACAGCTGCCCTGGTTGCTTTTTTCCAAAGCTATAAAGATCTGGCCGACCGGTATACCGATGCCTATCCTGTGCATTACTTCGAGGCGATTGAAGCGGTTGTCGAGGCTCTGTTTGCTCGGCTCTCTGATTTCGTCGATTCCAACCGCAGCAGTATTGGACTCAATAAGACGTACCACGACCTGGCCTATAAACTATATTCGCTGTATAGCGTTTTCGGACTTGATGCTATTGAACACCACAAGCCAGAATTGTTGGCGCTATGTATGGGTAACCTGCGCAGGGTTGTGAAGCCCGCCAAGAACTTACGCCTGACTGGCGAACGTACGGCGATCACCCATATGTTCATAGAGCTGGGCGCTAAGGGTATTGAAGTATTTGATGATATCCCGTTGAAAGGTGAGCGTACGATTGCGATGTACGTGGTAGAGACTCTTACAAAGCATGGTGCACACACGGATATTGCAACTGCCTACGAGGCCCTGCGGCGTGAAACGACTATGCAGAAGCCAGCCAATGCAAAATTAGCCAAACAACTAGCAGCTATAACAAACGATTAACGCGCCTTTCGCTGTTTACAGCTCATCGGCACAACTTGTGGCGTATGTGCCACCATTTGTGGAGGTGCGTTTTCGTGTGACGGGGTTCTGACGGTTGAGTATCGCTTTGGAAGCGACAGGTTCTCGTCCGTCAGAACACCCGCCCCACGACCGTGGGCTGCTGTGATTATTCAGCCCCGGATTTTGTGTTTTTCATAGTTGGCTGCGCCGGCTGTCAGCCGTTGTGCGGCCTCCGGGCTACCACGATGACGACGCCCTGGTCCCTGACCTTGTGCTTGCCCGGGACCTGCATACCGTTGATCGAGGCGCTGCGGCCGGTGAACAGACGCTGGGTACCGCCGCCGACCTTCATGCTTGCCTGCCGCGTGTAGTACGCGACGTCGGCACCAGCCTTGAAGTCGAAGTCCAGGTAGCTGCCTCCTGCAGTCTCCACGCGGACCATGCCTGCGGGCACGGCCGTCGCGGCGGTCAGGTTGACCTCGGGGACGGGCTGCACACCACCCTGTTGGGGGTGCTTGGTGAAGTCGGCGCGGTGGGGGCTGTCTTCGGGACTGTCGCCATCGCTGCCGAACACGGTGCTGTCACTCATGTTGCTTCTCCTCGTGTGTGAGCGTGTGTTGTTTGTCGCGGCTTAACCGGCGTTCTCGGCTGGCGGTTCCGTAGGTGTTACCTGCGGGCCTACCAGATCTTGGTAGAACGTCGGACATACCTCCCCTCGGCTAAACGCCGCGATATGGCTGGCCACCCGGCCGGCCAAGCTGAAAGTTACACCGACATAGCCGCGGAGCCCGTAGCCCTCGTTGTCGGCTTCTTCGTCGGTGTAGAACCACGACTGATACTTCTTGACGTGGTCCGGGTCCTGGGGGTTGATGGTGTGGACCTGGTAGCTGCCGCCATCCATGCGGGTGTCGATGACCAACGGCACGTTGACCAGAGTCTCTGGGCGCTGGATCAGCTCCCAGATTTCGTGACGGGCGGCCATGGTGTCCACGGTCATCACGACAACACCGAACAGGTCGAACGGGTTGTCGCGTGTCACTCGCCGGTTGTGGCCGGTGAACGTCTGCTGGCTGTCGATGGGCATGCCTGCCAGGTATCGCTGTACCGCGTCGACCTTGGTCGTGGGCGGGTCGGTGAGGTCGTTGTTGGAGTACAGCACCTGTACTGGGACGTTATGCGGTGACACGACGTCGTCGTCGAAGCCCACGAGCTTCCGGACCCCCATACTGTGGAGTGCCAGGGTGGTCGCGCTGCCTGCGCTGCCAAGTCCGATCACATTGACCGGCCAGTGGAAGCTGGACGGGTCGAAAATCTGACCCTGGTTGCTGTAGTCGCCGAAGAACTCGGTCACATGAGTCTCCTTCGTAGTAGGCTGAGCAGGTGCCCGCCTGTGTTCAGGATGGGATTGCCTACGCGGACGCGCTGGTCGAGCTCGTCATTGACGTGCAGGATTGATCGCACGCGTTCCGCGTGACTGCGGTGGTCTTGCGCGAGCAGCAAACGGACGTGCCAGATGTGGTGGCGCCCGTGGCAGAACTCATCGAGGCGAACCTCGATGTCACCCCGCTTGTTTAGCACCAGACTCACCAGCCACTCGCCACCCCATCCGTGGATGTTGGCGACGTCGGTGGCCGAGAAGTACGCCTCGAAGTTGACGTGCGAATGCCAGTGGAAGCGCAATTGGTCGCGCCGGTTCTGCTGGGTGAGTTCCCCGATCTTGCGGTGGAGAGCCTTGGGGCTGACCGTCGTGTGATAGCCGCTTACTACCTGGTCGAGGATAAACACCTCGTCCAGGTAGAAGGTCATGCCATCGCGCCGGATGAGCCCGTACCCTGCTACCTCCTTCGGCCATAGTGTCGTGTAGCACAGGATATCGTCGAATGCTTGCGCAGATACAACGAGTTGGTGGCCGATGTACGGTTTGCGCCGGATGAGCATCACTCACTAACCACCTTAAACGCGACTGGCACGTGCTGGTAGTCCTTCGCGTTGATCGCGCACAGAGAATCGGCTGCCAGAACTGCTGCCTGTGCTAGCTGGTTGCGAGCGATTTTGAGACTGATCTCAACTGCCGTGGCACCGAAGCAAAACTGGCCGTCGGGCAGCCGGTAGATCGGATGTGCCCAGAAGTGCCAGTCTACCTTTGTGCCCGTGCGAAGCTCGCGCGTGCGGAAGCCAGTACGGCTGATCCGCACTTCCCAGTCGCCGAGGTCGTAGGTCACGCCGTTGAGAGCGAACCGGGCCTTGACCAGGATGAGCAGGTCAGAGCCGTCAACGGCAATGCCGTGGACGGCCTCGTGCTTCAGGATGTAATCGAACTCCTCTGTCAGTTCTTCTGTGGTTGCCGGGTCGTGGCTCGCTTCTACGCCTTGTAGACGCTCCTGCTCACCCATCAGAGCATTGCGCTGTGCCTGTTCCCTGAGGATGTTCTGGACCAGCAACTTAATATCTTGCTCGATCTGGGCGAGCCTGTCGCGGACGTAATCTTGCCATTTGCCGGATCGGAGCTCGAAGTAAAGCTTTCGGGCAGCGTCCGGGTCATGGTTGAAGGTGTACGTCTGCTCTTTGACTTCCTTGGCAGCATCCGCTTTGCTGGTGCGTTTGCTGGCCCGGTATTGCCTGGCGAGGCTCACGAGCATGGCCGGGACGAGGACCCAGAAGCATAGCGCCACGAACACGAACGGCCAGCCGCGTTTCCACGGTAGGTCGATTGCCCGCTCGGCTTGTAGCTTGCAGCGGTCGAGGTAGCGCCACCCCAGGAGAGTGATGGTTGCGAATGGCAACACGGCCAAGTAGCTGAGCGGAATTTCCACTGACGAGCTGAGGCCTCGGTGCGAAGAGTCGAGCTGCAAGGGCTGTCCGGTTTCGCGGGTCTGTCGGACCTTTCCGATTACGACATCCTTGAGCTCGCCCTGGGCGGCATCGTTCATCTTGTTGCCAATGCCTGCCTCTTGCAGATTGAGCAACGCATCCGCCAATTTCTTGCGGACCTTAGGCCGTTCGGCTGGCGGAGTTGCCTCTAGCTCGAACATCTGCACGAGATTCCCTCGGGCATCAGCGGCGGCGTTGTACGGCTTGTTGTCCGGGAAAATGAAAACGCCCGGGATCCAGCCTGCCCACATCACCATAAGCAATGCGAGCGTCCACTTGAGCCGCGGGTTTTCCTTGAGGTAGCGGCTCCAGAGGTCTTTGACGGTCAGCGGTGTGTCGCGTTTAGTCAGCGCCCGGCGGGGCCGGTTCTTTATCACCTTGGCGATCGCCTTGATGACCCTGATTACGCCAGCGACGAAGTTGACGGCGACGTTATTGGTCAGGAGCTCGTAGGCCCTGTTCCAGACGCGCCGTGTGCGGCCTGTCATGGTGGGGCTTCCTTCCGGTTGGTGACGAGGATTCTGGGACACAGACGACGTGTTGTCGGCTCTGTGCCAGAATCCTGCAAGTCACTCCCAAAAGGATCATCATCGGTTGACTGTGAAAAAACAAAGCCAGCTCATGCTGACTTATGAAATAGTTATATCATTTTAGCTATAGCGCTGCAACGTAAGGCGGCGGACAGTTTATGTCCAGCCGCCTTTTTATATATTTTTTAGTATGACAGACTACTGCTTGGAACCACGATTGGTTTGGACTGGCCCGGTGCTTTCCATAGCAGCCGCATAACTGAGTCGCCGTAGTTTTCGTAATATGCGACATACAGTTTTACCGGTTTGCCTGCTGTGAGCGACACGGTTGTCTTGTTTGTTGTGCGTGAATGGTCGGTCCAATTGTCGATAACGGTTTTATCATCTAATTTCACGCGTACGCCGTCGTCACTTTCGGTAGATAACTCGTAGCTACCGGTGGTGGATGCCGTAAGCGTACCTGTCCAAACAGCTGCGAACCGGTCTTTAGGTACATTGCTTTGCGGCTGCTTGCTGCCCAAATCATAGTCAATGGTTTGGCTAATGTTAGTAGCGATGAGATCACCCAGCGTGCCGTTGCCCTTGTATGTATAATACGATGCTTTTAGGCCGCTTGTTGTTGTGTTGAATGCGCTGGCGGGTACGATCTGCTGTGCTAGGTTTGGTGCGCTCCAAGCTAGCTTGACCACGGCATCGCCATAGTTTTCGTAGTACTCGACCTTTATGTCGTATCGCTTGCCTGCTTCCAGTGTGATGGTGCCTCTATGCTCGACAGAACTTTGGTCTTTCCACCCGTTAATAACTTGCTTACCATCAACCCACATCCGGACGCCATCATCGCCAGTCAGATAGAACGTATAAGCGGCTGTTGCTGGCACTGCAATTTTGCCGGTCCACCGTGCACTGAATTGGTTGGCTGGGATATCGGCCAGGGGTGCTGCACTGCCCCAGTTGAAATTAATGGTAGAATCGGTGCGCGTCTTGCTGCTGCCACTGAGGGTCTTGTTGCCAAAATATTCTGCTAGCAGACCGGATGTTGTTGGTGAGGGGCTTGGTGCGGGAGCTGGAGCTGGAGGCGTGGGAGTGGGTGTTGGTGTCGGAGCTGGCGCAGGCGTAGAACCCTCAATTAAAACGATAGTTGTAACGGTCCAAGCCGGTAGCTCGTACTCAACGAGGTCCTTAACGTTAACCGTTGCTTTTTTGGCAGGGGCATCAAATGGTTTATTCTTGTCGGTCTGCCATATCTCGGCTGTGCCGCCATTGAATCCTTTCAGCTCTACCGTAGCCAGCTCTGCCTGTGTCTGATTTTTGTTAGCAAGTACGATGTTCTTCTGGTTTGTCGAAGCGTATGCTGATATGTTGGCGCTTTGCGACGTTGTTTCTACGAATTGCTTGCCGAACCCGCGGAATAATTTTTCACCTGTAAACATACCTATGCCATGGTAGAGCGGCATGGGGTCGGCAATAGTTTTTCCAAAGTTCCCGGCAACAGTTTGGCTCTCGAAAGTCAGGCCAAGCGGGTTATTTTGGTCGGAGTATTGGTGCCCGCGCGCACCTGCTTTTGCAATATTGCCCGCTGCTAGGGCTCCGTATACGGTGGTGCCGCCGGAGTACATTCGCTCATCGAGGTCTCCATTGGCGATTGGTGTCAGGTTCCACTCCCCAACCTGGATGGTAATCTGTGATGCCCTGTTTGGTACAATCCGTTGGATGCGTGCGCGCAGATCTTTGATTTTTGCTTCGTACCGCTCTGCCTGCTTAGTGATGTTGTCGCTCAGGTTCTGGGTTCGTTCGCCGTAGTCGTGGAAATCGACAATATCTACGCGCGATCCGGCGCAAGCCAAAAACTTGTCGTAATCAGCGTATTTGTAATCTTCATAATCAGTAAGAGCCGGCCCGGCCACTTTTATGGTAGGGTCAACTGCCTTCATGGCGTCAACAGTGCTGTTAAATATAGAGCAGTACTGGTCCATGCTAATGCCCCGGTTGTCAGGTTCGTTGCCAATGACCCAGTATGTAACTTTGTTAGTGCCGCTAAAATGGCGCACCATGTTGGCCGCGTCCTGCGGTGTGAAATTATTGTCTTGAGAGCCGCCCAAAACGACCATTGGCTGGGCGCCAATCGCCTTGATGTTGGCTACCCATGTATCGGCGCTTGGGCCGCCTGCTGCGCCTTCGGCACTTGAAACAGGTTTACCATTGTTCCATTGCAGCGGAATGCGGTAAAGCCCCAGGCCAAGGTTGCTGAGGTTAGTGCGCTGCTTGGGGCTATTTACGATAGTTCCTTGGTTGCCGTAGGTGGAAATCGTTCCCGAAAACGCGTATGGATCTGCGGTAGTTACAGTCTTGTTAAAATCGACTGTAACATTCGGTGAGGCAGCAAAAATGGCTAATGTGGTAACTGTTCCTAAGCTGATAATGCCGACAACGCCTAGTATTTGTGGCCAATATTTCCGTGCCCGCTCTTTCCATACGAAGTTCATGTTTGTTTCCTCTTAAGGTTAAGTTTTCCTTAAGAATACCGTTTTTTACGCACAGTGACAATGCTATTGTTCGTCGGTATGCTGGTAGCCGTTGGGATTTTGGGACTGCCACTTCCAGCCATCTGCGCACGCTTCCTCTATGCTGCGGCTAGCTTTCCATCCTAGCTCGCGCTCTGCTTTGGAAGCATTGGCATACGTTTGTACAGAGTCACCCTCTCGCCGGGGTGCAATCTTATATGGGATTGGCTTGCCGCAGGCTTTCTCGAAGGCATGGATCATTTCGAATACTGAAGAGCCTTTGCCAGTGCCAAGGTTGTAGATAGCAATATTACTTTGTGGTTTTAGGTTTTTAAGGGCAGCAACGTGGCCTGCAGCCAAATCAAGGACATGGATATAGTCGCGGATTGCTGTGCCATCTGGTGTCGGATAGTCATTACCAAACACATTTACATGGTCTAGGTTGCCCACGGCAACCTGCGCGATATATGGCAGTAGGTTGTTTGGTATGCCATTAGGGTCTTCGCCAATTCTACCGCTTTTATGTGCGCCAATTGGATTGAAATAACGCAGGACAGTAATTTCCCAGCTATGGTCACTGTTGGCGAGGTCTCGCAGTATAAGCTCAATCATATATTTAGTACGTCCGTAGGCGTTCAGGATGCCTTCCCCTGCCCGACTGGTTTCGAGCAGTGGCAGTTCCTCTGGGTTGCCATAAACGGCAGCTGTTGAGCTAAAAATGAGCTTGCGTACACCTGCCTCTTTCATGGTTTCACACAAAGCAACGGTGGATCCGATGTTGTTGTCGTAGTATGCCAATGGATTGGTGACTGATTCGCCCACGGCCTTAAAGCCAGCAAAGTGAATGACGGCATCGAAAGCGTGGCTGGCAAATACTGACGCCAGGAATTCCTTATCTTTGATGTCGCCTTCGCATACCGGAATGGTAACACCGGCAATTTCGTTGAGCCGCTTAACAGCCTCTGGGCTACTGTTGGAATAGTCGTCGGCAATTACGACTTGGTGGCCCTGGGCCAATAATTCTAAGACAGTGTGCGAGCCAATATATCCTGCGCCACCGGTGACTAGTATGTTCATCATTAAACCTTCTATGTATTACTATATCTGGCGCTGTTTATTTTTGCACATTTGCTATGCGGAACGTGACCATCTTGGTTATGAGTGCGTGTGGGACTGGTTTGTCCAGTGCTAAATGTACCGAGCCCTTTGTAGTGGTATAGCCTGCTAGATCCTGAGCGAATTCAGGCGCTTCGGTGACATTTGGTGTCGGGTAGACTGCAAGGTGGTCTTTCCAGGCAGCAAAGTGGATGAGGTTTTTGTTATTCAGCTTGAAGGTCGGCATATCGTAGCTGATTGCTTCTGAGGCGCCAGGAGCTGCCTGCTTAATTGTTTGGCGGATGTCCTGGAGTTTCTGCTGGATATCCCGAGGGAACGTTTTGATGTATGCGTCGATTGATTCGTAGTGTTGAGCCATATGCATATTGTAGCAAATAGTGGCCCTTGAGTTAGGTGAGCTGGTGCCGGTAGGCATGGCCACAAATGTGACGTCGCCTACCGGCCCCAGACTCACGTAACCCGTACGGTTGCTCAGGCAGCGAGCAGCTGATCAGCCAGATACGGCCCGGCCAGTCCCTCCTTGACTACGTCGATGGGTACGACGTAGTCCTGGTTCAGTCCTTCCCGGCGATTGTCGACGAAGCCAGTCACTGACTCGGGCAGCCACTCGGTGTTGGTGCTTGCGTCGTGCTGTACGTTGAACGGCAGCCGTGTTCCGTAGACCCCGAAGGCGACTGTGAAGTCGCGGGCCATCTTGGTGCCCGGAACTGGCACCCGGCCGTTGTGTCCGTCCAGACCGGGGGCGGTCAGGATGTCGGGGTTGTGCGGTGTGTAGCTGACCACGATGGGGTGCTTGGGGCGGACGTTGCCGCTGAAGCACGCCAGCACGAAGCTGTCATGCGGACGGAAGTCGCCATAGAAGGCGGCCATGTCAGCCAGCGCCGGAACGGAGACCGGGCGCCGGTCGGCGCGTACGGTACCGATGGCTGCGATGATCTCGCCCGGACTGTTGGCATACACCAGGGTGTAGTCGCCGTAGTCGACCACAGTAGCGCCTTTACGGCTGCGGGATCCCCCCAGTAGGTCGCTGGGCGTGGGGCGGAGCTCAGGCAGGTAGGCGACGACGCGGTTCATGACGCCCACGGTGTGCTCCGGTCCCTGGACCGGCTGCAGATTGCTGCCGGCGAAATTCAGGAACATGCAGTTCACCATGCTGCTGCGCGCCGTGTTCTGGTAGGCGCAGATGTGCTTGGGGTCTGCTCCCTCTGGGGTTGGGGGCACATAGACGTAGGTCTGCGTGCTGTCTATGGCTGCTGGCCTGAGTGTGACGCACATGCGTCATCACTTCCTTTCGTGTGGAACTTCAACCTGTACAGGTCACGATAATTATCACACTGTATGTACAAAAAAGCAAAAGCCCCGGCAGTTATCTCTCGCATATGAGAAATATGTGACTGCCGGGGCGTAATGCTCCCTGCCTAGTGTAGCTGGCGGATCGCCAAGGTCCGAGTGTGATTACTCCCAGGCGTAGATGCGGGGCTAGGGCTCGTCTTGGTATCGCAAGCGCATTGTTATAAATGGCCAGTGCTGGCCAATCGGAGGTTCCTGCACGTCAAAAGCTCGGTTTTCTTCGGGGCTGGTCCGGTAATAATGCTTTGCTCGCCTTCTACCTACCAGCAGGCCGCCAATGCCCAGAGCGATGGCTGTCGATGCCTGGCGTAGGGCGAACTCGGTAAGCGTTTGACTCTTGCGCAGGTTTTCAAACATATCCGTTAGTGCAAAAAGTCCTGCCATACACGTGGCGTATACGCCAATTGTTTCGGCCTGCATACACCGCACATGTAATGTTTGTTCGCGCATCCCACCTTCGGCATCAACAATACGATGTTCCATTTCATGGCGCAATACTTCACTTACTGAATAGCCAAGGTACTTGCCGTCTCTTTCTTTGCTGAACTCGCGCGAATCGCCGGTGTACCGCCTGAAGGCATTGATATTGCGCTCTATTTTAGCGGCTGGGTAGAGTTCAATTTGCTGTATCTTTGCAGTGTAATGGCCGTACTCGACAACGCGCTTGCCCAGGCTGGCTGGCGTATCAATAATATGGATCGTGGTTTCGGATATCTGTTCGGGCGTCATGCCTTGTTCTAGAAATGTAGTGTTTATGGCGCCAAAATTGACGTCAATATCCGATAGGTGTTCACCAAGGCCTTTGTCGATAATAATCCGCGGAAAATAGTCCGGTAAGGGCTGTGTGTCTGGCTGTAGGGCTTCCATATGGTTCTTTCGCGTCATTAATCCTGTAATTGGTCGGCTTCGTGTTCGTCTTGTATTTTGAAGCGGGTGGTTATGTAAGTTGAGAGATCATCGTCAGTCGCCTTGCGCGCTCTTGCTTCTTCGGGACTAATCTTATAGTAATGCTTGAACCGGCTCGTCAGAGCAACTGCACTCAGGGCGGTAACAAGTGTAGTAATAATTGACTGAGAGGCAGCCATTTGAGCTGCCGTTTCACTGGGACTGAGCCATTCGTATAAATCCGTGAGCGTAAGGTTGTTGGCACCAAGGGTACATATAATGCCTACAGCTTCGGTCTTTTGCCGCTGGTCTAGCGATTTTTGTTCGGGCATGCCACCGTGTACGTGCACAATATGATGTTCCATTTCATGCCGCAATGTTTCACTCAGGTCCCAACCAAGATATTTACCCATTTTTTCCAGACGAAACTCGCGTTCTGTTTGGTCTTTGGCATCTTCCAGATATTCGATGCGCCGCTGAATGCGTCTGGCTGGAAAGTTGTCGAGCCGCCGCTGTTTTGCCTTGTACCTGCCTTGAGTGACCGTCCCTTCCCTGCTTACCCGTGGCATCCTGGCCTTAAAAACAATAGTTGTGTCGTTGATTTCTTCTTCGGTAAGGCCATTTTCCAGGAGGGTTGTATTAATCGCGTCCAGGTTGACGCTGAAATCGGAAAGGTGTTCCCCAATGCTGGCATCTACGATAACCGTTGGAAAGAACTCCGGCGGCTCTTGTGGGCCGTACCGTTCGTCAAGGTACCGTGCACTTCTGGGTAGCGGCATATTAATTGTACTCCCAATATTGCTCGCCGATTATGCGGAAGCCATCGCCGTGGACTGCTATAGCTGTGTCATCACCGATTGCGTACAACTTGTTGGTTGTGTGCGGGGCGTGGGTCTGTGCTCGAGTGCTATCTGGCGTTGCATGAGGCGAAATTTCAAAATCAACCAAGCCCATACCCGATCGGTCGGCGAGGCTTGGCGTATTGGCATCGCCACCAAGCGTCGATATGCTGATGTCGGGTGTAACTATGATAGATCCGGCACTAGCGCCCACATATACAACCTTATCGAGCCGGGATTTGAGCCATTCATCGAAGCCGGTCTTACGAACTTGGTCTAGCAAGTGGAAAGTATTGCCGCCGGACATAAACAGGATGTCGGTTTGTTCGAGCCTGTCTTGCCAGTCTACGCCAGGGGCGGATGGATCTACGAAGTCGATCCATCTATAGCCAAAGCGCCGCAAATCAAGAATTTGGTTGATGTACCAATCCTTGTCACCTGCCTCGACATTTGCCGCAGTAGAAATAAAACCTACCTTGCGGTTTGTATTTGCCGACATAGTGTTGAGCCGCTCGGCAATAGCCGGTGTGGTGATGCCGGATGATGTAAGTAGTAATTCCATGCTGCTAATGATAGCAGAAGAGTTAGCCAATGCCGTTAAAAGTACACGCAATAAGTGGCGTTTCTAGGGATTATAAAATAGAAAAACGGCGCTAGCATGAGGGGTGCTGACGCCGTTTGAGTGGAGTTTTATCCGGGTTTGGTGGGCTTAGGGAGTTTATTGCAAGACTATCCCTAGCTACTTAGAAGTCGAACAAGTCACCTAGGAAACCTTCTTTTTTGTGCTTTTTGTGATGGCCATGATGACTATCGTGATGGCCACGGTAGTGGTCATCGTCATCATCGTCGTAATCACGGTGATGCTGTTGGTATTGTTGTTGTGGATGTTGCTGGTATTGCGGCTGTTGCTGGAACTGCTGTGGCTGTCCATGTGATTGGCTTTGGCCGGCGCTCGCACGCTCGATAATCTTGTCGAGTTCGCCGCGGTCTAACCACACGCCGCGACATTGCGGACAGTAGTCAATTTCGATACCGTTACGGTCGCTCATTACTAATGCGACGTTGCATGTTGGACACTGCATATAGAACCTCCTAAAAAGTGTACTGCCTTAGTGTACGGGCGGAAGGTCAAGAGGAGCTGAATGATATTAATAGGTATGCATCTTCCGATACCTTATAATAGTTGCAGAATGGAAGGTGAAAGATCGTTACTAGGTCTTATTAATATGCTCCGTCAGATTGATTGGAGTAGTAAGGCTAGTTTGCTCACCGCTTCAGCCATAAACTTCCTCGTAGTTGTTGCCATTGCCATTGGCTTAGGGGAAATGAATATTGAACCTGAGTCTAGATGGTATGCTATTACTATTTTAGTGCTTGAAATTCTCATCATTGCTCGCTGGGTCTATTCACGTTATATTCACCCATTCGACCCTAAGGCTCTTGCTATTGGATTTGCCATAGATGCACCAGGTGAGTCACAAAAATTGTATGATGAAATTTTTGCCAGTTTTAATAGGCATATCCAACAAAATAGATTAGAGGAGCTAGTTCATATTAAACTGCTTCCCGCTGATATAAAATTCCGGGGTGAAAGTGACGCACAGAAATACCTCGATAGAAAAGGCTTACGTTTAATTATCTGGGGAGATACAAGCAGAGCCACCTTAGCTGGCACCGGTGTGACAATTTTTAATATAAATGTTACCTATAATTTCGATGCAAAGAGCATGGATGATGCCAACCAAACTAAACAGATTGTTGATTCAAGTATTAAACGGAAAGCTTGGTCTATATTTGACGATAACTCACTGCCGGGCCAGCTAGTAGTTGCGGAGAACGTGATTGAAATCGCACTTTTTACACTGTCAGTTTGCCTAACCTCGCTCTACATCTCCACACGCGATATCCGGATGCTTTCTAACTCTACTAGATTGCTGGAGCAGTTAAGAACACAGCTAATCCCAAGAATTCCTAATGACAATTTTCCAAATCTAATTGAAGTACGGAACCATATAAGCGAAAGCTTATTCATACAATATAGTGAAGCTGCTGTATATTTTACAAGAGAAAAAAGAGACCCCAAAGAGTCTTACGAATGGGCATTTAAGGCGGTGTCCCTGCAGCCGCACCACTTCGAGGCGAACATTCAAATGGCACTCTCTAGCTGGCTAGTCGGTGATGCCTCAGGTGCGAGAAAATACTCAAAAATCGCTCAAAAAATTGATCCAAAGAACACATTACCTTATCTAAATTTTGCTTTTTTCCATTTTTACAACGACAAACATGCCAAGGCTCTATCGTATTACAAGCGATTAAATAACAAAATCGTTAATCAGACGCATATTCTGGATGTTATATCTTTCTTAGAGGCTGAGTATGACAAGACGGACAAGCCCGCATTATTATTCGCCGCTGCATGGCTGAGCAATAAATATGCCGATTCTAAGCGTGCGGCACTTATGATGCGTACGTTTATGGACTTGGCTGATGGCGACGATTCATACACTAAACTTTTAGATGAATCAAAGGCAATTCTACGACAAGCGGTGGAGTAGTTGCAATGCGAGGCAACGTAGCGTAAAATGCGGCCGAGCCCAAAAAATGGGCAATAATTTGGTTAACCTAACCCACGGTAATGTAGATGCGAATTGCTCTGGTATGGTTTGAAATCGTACTAGGATACTGATCCCGTTGTCAGGCCTAGTACGTCATGCTTGGAAACTTGCATGGGGCGCTTCAACAACGCTCACTGGCGACGGGTTCTGTGTTTTCTAGAGGCTCTCTTCCCTACGCCACTCAATCAGCAACAATAGTAAGATGCGGTTTATTAAGGCTGCATCTTTACTGGTAGCCAGATGTAGCCGCATGCTAGGAGCATCTATGGGAATAGTAGCCTATCCGCGCGGTATTTATTTGGGCAGCCATGAACGCTGTGCTATTTGCGGACGCAATGTGCAATTGGCGCATCTAACTGTCGGCATGGTGACAGCCAACGGTACACAGGCATTCGCTTGCAATGGTCACTTTTGGGATAAGAACCTTTTTATCACAGGCTGGGCCGATTGTATGGCTGATGGCAGATATAGTCCCCAGGAGTGTGCTTGATATGAAAGGCAGTGACCATTGCTATGTCGAGCATCGCACACTGAATGACCCCAGCAGCTTGGCTTGGGATTTGGCGCGCCACATGTATACGCGTGTTGGCATGGGCAAGATTATGATATTTACCGAACAGCCAGAGGTAATGTTGCCGTTACTACAGAAGAAACTAACACATCTGTGTCGTCAGGTGCAGATAATGCGTTTTGCTACCGATAATGCCACGCTTGTGGCTGAACTAACACGCCAGATCGTGCTAATGCAGCAATTGCAGCTTACGACGCTCATGCCCATTGATTGCCCTGGTGCGCGTGCCTTTATAATGCGTCCTGAGGATTTTAACGATGTAATGCCCTATTTTAATACGCTGTATATAACATGCGCTGTTAGCAGCAACACGCTTGATCGTGCGGTAGACTGTATGCCAGAACGGTCACTGGTTGTGAAATATGTTTGAGTCTAATATCCGGGGCGCCTAAACTGTTCTGTGGCGATGACATCTTCTACGATGAAGCCGTTGTGGCCTGGTTGCTGCATGAGTATTGCGGCGGCGGTGCCGAGTATTTTGGTCGTCGTATTGAGCGCATCTGGCTGCTCGCGGCCTAACGCGGCGCCTACGAAGGCCTCGTTGATACCGCCGAACATGCCGTCATATAACGTAGCGGGGTTGAATGTTATGGGCGGATGCTCGGTTTTACCATGGGTTACGGTGATGGTTCCGGAAGAGGGTTCGGTGCGCAGTACACCTTCTTCAAAGATAGCCTCGACCCAATCACGATAAACACCGCTGTTGCCATGGTGTTCCCTGTGGGCGCTGCGGCGCCCGCTCGCCCTTACGACTACCGATGAATTGCCGCTATGCCCAGGTATGGTCTCTAGCCGTGCATCGTAATGGGCTGGTCCGTTGTCGAGCAATACGGCGTCTTTGAAGCCAATAATGTCTGGCAGTGATCGCATGACGCTGACGATGGTGTGGTTTAATTTGTCATCGGCAAATGATGAATGGAGTTCATGTTTATTGCCTGGCAGCGTGTACTGGCAGTCATGCCGTAGCTCCAGCAGCTTGCCCATATAGCCTACGCCAAAGCGTTCACTTATTTCAGACGGATTGCCTATCAGCTGGGCTGTAGTACGCCACGGGCCTTCGCCAAATTCACGCGGGTGGCATACCCAGAACTGCAAATTATTACTTGCTGCCTCTGCGAATAATTGCGGCAATGCCGCAAGTTCACTGATGTTTGCTGCAGCTGGCTTCTCGCCTAATACGTGCTTGCCTGCTTCTATGCAATCGCGGGCAATGGAAAAATGCGTTGAGTCACCTGTGCCAATCACGACGGCGTCAACGTCGTCACGTTCCAGCAGATCAAAGTAATCATGGGTAGCTATTCTCAGGCCATGTTGTGATTGGGCTTGTTCCAGCCGACCGGCATTCGTGTCGGCGACGCCTATAACGTTGCATGATGCGGATGCTTCTAAAAATGACGCATGCGATTGCTGGCTGTGGTCGCCGTAACCGACGAGTGCAACGTTAAGCTGTTCGGATGGTGCTGTCATGATCCCCCCTTTGGTCTAGTGCAACTAGTTTCTTTACGTGAGTATATGCTAGCAGATTTTTGGCAACTTCAAATAGCTCGCTGCCGAATCCTGCCGCCTGTCTGGAATAATTTTAGGCATGAAAAAAGCTCTTGTAAATTAACGTTTTTTTAATCTCACCACCTCTGTTATCAGATGAAGCTGCGTATTGTATACGCATAATGATTTGACAGCTAAAAATCCGTATGGAAAAATCAAGATTCCATTTATTTCCAAGCTAACATAAGGACAATTATAGTGATTCGTGAGAAGACTAAATCTGAGCGCAGGTACACGCGCAAAGATGCTATGAGCGGTATAGCAATTGCTGAACGACTTGAGCTTGTAAAGCTTGAGCCCAACGAGGCCAAGGAAATAGTAAACGCTATTCGGAATGAGGAAGATCCGGTTACTGTATTAGTTGAATTGCTTCGTCGGTTGCCTGCCAGCAATTACACGTATGACTGGAACATGGGCAGCGTGCTGCGCTACTTTAGCCCTGATGACCTAGTAAAGGCGCTCTCTATGGTGGAGTTCCCCGCCCGACTGTATGATTCGGTTGGTCTTGCCTGGGTTATCGGCGCTTATCGCAACCACAACCCCAAGCTGCTTTCTTTTTTACGTGGTGCGGTCCGCGAATCACGCTATTCCGAGGCATGGTGGCAAGCTGCATTTAGCTTGCAGTCGCTGGGCGCAGGCCAAGCGGTTAACCTGCTTCGCCGCTCGATCAAAAAAAGTTCTATAAAGAGTCTGGACTACTACCTGTCTAACATTAATAACAAAGAAGCTGTAATTGGTGTGTTGGTGCAAAGTACCGGGCAAAATATTGCAGCCCAGATTCACCCACGCCTTAAGGAAATTCTGTTTACGTCAAAAGACAAAGTAGAGCTGGCGAACGCCTGTTGGTTGATCGGCCGGTTGAACTTGCTAGATACAGATATTATCGCCCGTATCAAAGAACTGACAACAGACAGCGACCGCGAGCTGCGCCACTATGCGTTCCGCTGCATCGAACAGACTGGTAACGCGCAGTTTAAAGACTTGCTGCTGAATGCCCTGCGCGATGATGACCCTATGGTGCGCAAGCTGGCAGCCGCGAGTATGGTAGTGCTCGAGGACAAAAGCCTGATTACAACCCTCGAGGAAGCACTTGATAACGAACAAAACGACCGTGTAGTGGCTGAAATTAGTAAAGCCATTTACAAATTGAGCAACCCGCAGGCTGTAGCGATCCAGCGCCGTATTGCACGTGCGCCCAAAAATGAGAACGGCCTTATTTGTGACGAGAGTGATAAGTGGTACCGTGACGCAGGTATCTATAACTACTTCTCTGAAGCTGAAGACCCAGAAGACGTAGCCTTTAACTTGGTACGCCGCGAGCTGAAACGCCGCAACATTACCATCAAGAACCCTATTGACGTGGCTACAGGTACTGGCCGCACTCTGCGCTCGATTATCAAGGACCTTGATTTTGAAGGTACGCTGTACGGCGTTGATATGAGTAGCGAGATGTGTGACTACGTAGAGCGCGATATCCGCCGCGAGCGACGCTATTCACGTTCATTGCAAGTGGTGCAGTCTAGTATTGCCGAGCTGCCCCAGAACCTCAATGTTAAGTCGACGTTTATGGTTAGCTCTTTTGGTTTCCCGAGTAAATTTACCCGCCCTGACGTTTGTATTAGCGAGCTTAAGGCTGCATACGAAATGCTGGAGGATGGCGGCGTTCTGTGCACGATTGGATGGGACGAAACCTTTAATGACGAACTCAATATGATGTGGTATCAGTATATTCCCGACGACATCGAAGCTAAGAACTTCGAGGAGTGGCGCCGAAAACGTGCGGCTGTATTTGCTTCACCCCGAAATTGTAAGCTTACTTGGCTTAAGACCAATCTTCGTGTACCATTGCAATTTAACACCGTAGAAGAAGCAACGAATGTTATGGGGCACTTGTTTGGCCGCGATGCAGGCGTAGAAATTGCTCGGACCGGCCGCCTATCGTGGGATATGGCATACGGTATTACATTTAATACAAAGGAAGAGATCAGCGAAATCCTGAAGGAGTTAGAAGCATGGCAAGAGAAGTAGAAATTTTAGTACCTGTTACCAGCGAACCAGAGGTTTGTCGTGACGCGCTTGCTGACTTTACCGAAGTTAGCACAGCTCATACCATCGACACCTACTACTACGACCCGCTGCGTCCAGACCTACAACCCGAAGAAGACGGCCGTATCCGCGCATGTATGCGGGTTCGTACTAAAGATGGTGTTGAGGGTGGCTGGATTGCGCATAAATCCGACGTTTTTGAGGGCGAAGAATGGTTGTACAGTGATGAAAGCGAAACCCGAGTTGACGATTCCGAGGCCGCACACGGTATAATGCGCAATCTAGGCCTAAAGGTATTAACTATCGTTAACTGCAAGAAACATGTGTATCTGACCGCAGATGGCACCAAAGAAATTGTCTACGAAGAGGTGGATGGCCTGGGCCGCTTCCTTGAGGTAGAAAACAAAGCATTGGTAGAAGAAGACCAAGTGGCAGTCGTTAAGCAGGGCTTGCGTGATTTCATCGCTGGCGAGCTTAGCTTGGAAGTCGGCGAAGAGCTTAACGCTGGCAAGCCTGAGCTGATGCTGCGGCAGCAGAGTTTCAAGCCACTTGAACCGTAGCCGTAGAGGATGATGCATGTCGGTCGAGGCGTATAGTACCCAGGCTTCCGATGAGATCCGCCACTTTTCGGGACATTCATGTATGGAAGGCCAAGGTGCTTGGCTTGCCGCAAACGGTATGCTGCGCCACGACGCAGCAGAGTTTACCATTACTACCGAGCAGCCATGGGTAATGCCTGGGTCGGAATCGTATATTATGCAATTTGCGGTCAGTGATGCACACAATGACTTGCAGCGATTCGTGGCTAAAGCATGCGTAAAATTACCAGTTATTCCCTCTCTTAATGATTGGCTTTCGCGTCGTATGCTACTTCGTGAGTACGGTATTGCCGTGCCACGGCTTCATGCTGTTAACCGCGGTGTGCTCATAGAAGAACATGTGGCGTACAACTTTAAGGACGCCTACGAAGTGGCTGATCCTGATGTACAAGCGGCGTTATGCCGCCAGTTTCTGCAAACATACAACCAGGTGTGGGAGCTTGGGTTTAGGCCAATAAGCCTGCATGATGTACGCTCACATGGTACCGATGTTGTCCTGATAGACTTTGGGTCTGACTTGGGCGCCCCCCAGCTGCATCGTGGTGGGCTCAATGAGCACGAAGTTGCAGTGCGTGCCCTAAATGAGATGCATCGTGCACTAGGTAGGTTAGATGTTACCGGCTGCCCGTAGCCGAGTGTATGGCGCTAGAACGGTATTTTATGATACTATGAAATGAATATGAGTGAGCGTCAACCAGTAGACGAGCGTCTACTGGATAATTATTTTATTAGCCAGTACTATAATGCAGGTCATTTGAGGCCGTACCACGAAGGTTTGGCTACCCAGCTGGGTGAGCACGGCAACACTGCATTTACCAAAGACCCCCACGTACTCTACGCTCACGTGCCCCTGGCAGCTGCCAGCGAGATATATACAGAGCAAACATTGTATGAGTTGTCTGCACAAATACACGATGCACCGGCTTCTGCTGCGGTAGTATCGTTGAACACACCTCAAAAAATGAACAGCCGCCAGCAGGCGCAGACCCGCCATAATGCCGAGGTGGTGGAAGCATTTATACAAGATCACCCGGATATCCCGCTCAGTTATTACAATACGACGTATGAAGCCGGTACTGCCATTGGCAAAATCCGCAATGATTTGTATGCGTCAGTTATTCACGGGTTAACCAGGCAGTATGGCATGGCTGCCGTTCCCGACGTGCTTATGACGTCTTGGGATGCCGATACCCTGGCAGCTTCAAAAGGATACTTTGCCGAGACCCAGCGCCGCTATGCCCTGCGTGATGAGATGGCGTATCGGAGCTATCCGATGCTTTGCCATACCCGATTGGACAACAATAGGTTTCCAAATGCCAATAAACTGTTGGCATGGTACGATCTGGTGCAGTACGCCGGTCGCAGTATTTCGCCAGCACATAACACGGTTAACCTTGGGGCGCTTGGTGTTTGCGGAGGTATGAGCCATAGCGTTATGGGCGAGCAAGTTTGGATGTGGAATTCGGTGAGCCGCCACGTTGGCAGACGTTTTGGCGGCGAGCTTTATAGCGAGCCTCTGGAGCGGCATCGGGCGGCGGTTTCGCCGCGCCACCTATTAGGCAAGATGGCTGCCAAGCAAAAAGTAGACTATGCTGCTATCCAGGTTGCTGGGAGTAACTGGCAAGCCTACCCAGGGTTGACATCCGATGTTGCTCAGGACGTATATAATGGGAATATCAAAAATCTTGTTTCTCAAGTATACCGGGCGGCCCATGCCGATAAAGTGTATGTATTAATGCAAGAGGGGGCTGATAAAGATAGCGCATCTGTTGATGCGGTTCCGTTTGCCGAGAATTATCTGAATGCTGCAGCCAAGGTTATCGGCGACGCCTTTGATACCCGGGCAATCGTAGACAGTGAAATCAAATTACAGCGCGAGCTATGGTTGCCGTAAGGGTATCAATTATATTGTAGCTGCGGGTTCAGGTTGTAATATGCCAGAGCTACTGTCGTCACTATCAATATGCTTCAGCTGGCGCTTCCAGAGCTTTGCGTAGACCCCATTGTGCGCCAACAGCTCGCTGTGCGTGCCGTCTTCTACGCACTCACCTTTGTCTATCACTATAATGCGGTCCATTTCGGACAGGGTGCTTAGGCGGTGGGCTATCACGATTGCCGTTTTGCCTTTTAATACCTGCGCAAACGAATCTTTTATAATCTGTTCGCTTTCGCTGTCGAGTGCGCTGGTGGCTTCATCCAGCACCATGATTGGCGATTGTTGCAATACTGCCCGCGCAATGGCGATGCGTTGCTTTTGGCCGCCACTGAGCTTTACGCCTCGTTCACCTACAATGCTGTCCAGGCCTTCCGGCAATTGTTGCACAAACTTCAGGGCATGGGCAGTATTCAGCGCGTGGTGTAGCTCTTCATCTGTGGCGTCGGGCCGGGACATTACTATGTTGTCGCGTACGCTGGCGTGCAGTAGTAACGGTTCCTGCGGCACGTAGGCAATATTCTTGCGCACGTCTGTTTGTTTAAGATCGCGTATATCAATGCCATCCAGCATAACCTGTCCGCTGGTAGTGTCATTAAACCGCAACAGGAGCTTGGCAAGTGTACTCTTGCCTGCGCCGCTTAACCCTACGACGCCCACTTTCTGTCCGGCTGGAATAGTTAGCGAGAAGTTACGGAATACATCTCTGGTGTCTTGTTGTCCGCTGTAGGCAAACGAAATGTTATCAAATGTTATTTCGCCGCGGACTTTGTGCAATTTTTTAGGTTTTTCTGGGTCATTAATGGCATTTTTGCGACTTAGAATTTCAAATGCAGGCAGGATTTTGTCGACAAGGTCGTCGTGTTCATCTAGATCTTCCGATAGGGCGTAAATAGCTGTCAAGATGGTGGTGGTGTATGTTACGACAAGAACGGCGGACGTAATACTGATAGCACCATCACCCATGCGCTCTACGGTCAGCCATAATAAAACCAAAAAGAACGTCACTGTTATGCCTTCACGGAATGAAATGAGTTTTGCCTGCATGGTGTACCGTTCGTGGTAGATACGTGCTTCTTCGAGTGAACCTTGGCGCACTTGCTCTACCCGAGCCTTTTCTTGGGCGGTGGCCTTTACCGCCAGAATGTTAGATACAATGTCGGCCATGCGCCCTGAATTGCGCTTGTATACTTCCCGTGCCCGTGCCCGGGGGTCGGCAATTGCATGAGACGCCCACAGCAAATAAGCTGCCTGTGTTGCGCTGAGTGCCAATGCTATTACGCCAAGCCACACATCCAAATACATGATCACACACAGCGGAAAAATAATACTGAGCACCGTATTTGAATAGCGATCCCGCAATGCTCTGGCTAAAATCATGCAACTGTCCACGTATTGCCGGGTTGCTGACGTTAGGTAGCCAGCGAGATTGGAATGGAAATATTCGATGTCAGCAGATATCAAACGTGAAAAGTAGCTATCAGTAATTTGGTTATATGCTTTATTCTCGCCAAACATTCCAATGTACTTGACCAGTGGCGTTAGAATACCGAGGAGTAACGAGAAGCAGGCATAGAACAAAACGGCCTTTTGGGCGCCATCAAAGTCCTGCCTGGAAAGGTTGGTGATAATCAGGCTGATGGCAACTGGCAAGATAATGAGTTTGCATATGCGTGCCGCAATTTGTAGCACAAATGCAATACGCACCGACCAAAACTGTCCGTACGTTTGCCACAAATGGCTATAAACGAGTTTGTACTTGCTGAGCCCTCGGAACACCGGTCTATTCTATCACAAAAGTGCTACGCTACCCACTTGTCATCTCGAAGGCGATTTTTTCTTGATGCAGCTGCTTGAGAAGGGAATTTTTAGCATCCAGGCTGCTAAAAATATGTACCTCGCATTTGGGCGGCGAAATAGTAAGTACTTGGTATTGGAGTGCAGCCTCATCAAGCTGTGCGATTAACCGAGGCCATTGCTTTTTGGAAACATGGACCACATATGCTACCCGCTGCGGCGTGGTGTTGTGCTTCATGCGGCTTAAAGGATGAGTTGCGAGTGCGAGCGCGACACAGCATGATGCAACCAGATAAAATCCTGCCCCCACTGCGATGCCGACTGCCGCTGTAAGCCAAATGGTCGCAGCTGTGGTCACGCCGGATATCCTATCGTTGCCTTTTAGGATGACACCGCCGCCAATAAAGCCGATCCCAGCGACAATCTGTGCCATGAGCCGCGCCGGATCCGGACGGACAACCGTCTCAGGTGTTACATTTTGCAAGGCAATTTCGATGGAAATGCCCGCTAATAAAGCCGAGCCTACACATATTAGCATTTGGGTGCGCATGCCTGCCGGCTTTTGATAACGTTGTCGCTCGTAACCAATGAGGGCGCCAAAAATCGCAGCCACGAAGATTTTAATAATTAACTCAGTGTCTGTTGTATGCATCAGTATCTCTAAGTTAGCACACAAATATTAAAGGATGGTGGCATGAAGCCCGACTGCAAGTCTAAGAATATGATACCTATCCAACCACGTTTAGTCAGACTGGTACCACGCAAAATTGCTGAGTCCTGTGGCTATTGTGCAGCCACTGCCAGCGGGGAGTTCTAGCACGTCGCCAGGCTGCATGGAGTAGCGCGCCCCATCTACCGTAAAGCCAGCCGTGCCTTCGACACCCCATATACGTGTAGCGTTGCTGGCACGGAGAGTATATTCGCTGTAGTCTTCGAGCTCATGCCGTTCGGCATGTATGCCGCGCGCCTGAAGAAAGTCCTGTAGCTCTTCTTCTGCAGATTCATATACTTTTGACCAACGATATTTTCTGGGATTCATATATATAGTATGACACAAGGTAAAAATTATTTGGTATATGTGCTGAGGAGGTTCGCAGGCGGGGCTTAGTTGGTGTCGCGTTGCGACATCAGGCCCCGCCTGTTCCGTCTGATTGACGGACCCATCTTGCGGAATTGCAAGATGGCGAACCTACGCTGTCAGAGATGCAGTTGGCGTTCGAGTGTCTGTGCGACGCCCTCGATGTATGTCGGCAGCTTACTGATGTTGCTGCCGATGTCCAGATGGACATACTGGCCTACGGTTGCCACACGGAAGGGCGTGACGTTGGAGTAAGGGAATCCGACGGAGTGTTCGGTGATACGCTGCGGTGACTTGTGGACGAGTGCGGCCTGCTGGAGGATTGCATCTGGCTTCAGCTTGGCTTCGAAGGGTGTCCAGGTTGCGATGCCCGATGCCTCGATGGTGAGGTAGGTGTACCGCACAGCCAGGACTGACCGTGGTTGGCCCAGCAGCAGATGGAGCTTTGTGGTGTGCTCGCGCGTGTCGCCTCGTACAGCATCTTCCAGGATGACCGCTTGCAGTTTGTACCGTCCGCTGTCTGCGAACAAATCCGCGTGGGGTACGTTGTCGGCGGTGCTGTCGTTGGGCAGGAGTACCGCGCAGCGGCGTCCCGAGATGGGGACGGCCGGGTTGCTCGGGAAGACGCCATGGACATACGGGTTGTTGACGAGCCGGACGAGCTTCAGGTCACCCTGAGCCAGGGCTACATTGCGCATAGCCTGGACCGTGGGCTCCAGGCATCCGGCGAAGAGCCGAACCTGGCTGGTGCAAGTGGCTTCTGCCAGCCAACGGTCGGCTTGGTCCTGGCTGGCCGCCATGGCTTCTGCATACTCCGGGCGGTCTTGCAGGGCAAAGATGCCCAGGTTTGCGTTGGCGTGTACCCGTCCCTCGTCCAGGATTTCGCCAAGGAAGCTGCACAGTTCGATTCCGGTGGCATTCACGAATGCTCCAGGTGTCTGACGTTGTAGGTTCTAATCCAAGCTGTGGCTCGAATCACAGACACTATAACGTGTTTTGGCTGATAAGTATACGGTATGTTGGGCTTGCCGGGGTGTGGAGCGGTCGCTAGAGGCGGCCAGTTGAAATAATCCACACCCCGGCACAGTCACCCCCAAATCAAGAGCAGGCTTCCGTGTACTTGCGGAAGATCTTGCGTAGCTGCTCCAGTGAGTCGTTCCAGCGGGCAATGTATGGGGCGAAATCCGCCTCTGCGGCGCAGACGCTTTCGCTGGCGCGGTCGTACTTGTGCCTCGCATCGAACAGTGCGAACACCTGCTGACGCAGCTTGTCGAGCTGTTCCTCTGGAGTCCCTTCGTTGTTGTTGGCGGCAACGCCGAGGCTGGCATAGCTGGCGTCCAGCGTTTTTTTGGCCTCTTGCAGCCATGTCAGGGACTGCGCCTCTGCCGTGCCTTCGATCCGCTGGATGTCGGGCAGGTAGCTCAGGATCCAGACTTCGAGTTCTTGCTGCAGGGTCTTTTGTGCGGCATCCAGCTCCTGGGACTGCACCAGCAGTGTCAGCTGGGCACTTACCGCCAGGCGAAGGTCAGTCGGCAGTATGCCGATAAGCTCCTGTAGCCGGGTAAGCGCCTGGGTGCGCTTGACAGACGGTGGCACGGTATTGCTCCTTGTCGTGGGGTGATGGCTTCCTTGCGGAAGTCTCAATTATATAATACTTAACGAGGTGAAGCTATGTTTTGTATAAGTCGTGCGCCCAAAAAACAGCCACAGTTTTGCTGTGGCTGTTCGTACCAGTGCCTGGTTGCTTATTTGATTGTGAGCATGCCGTCGTGCAGTGTAAATGTTTTATCGGTTTTGCCCGCGATGCTGAGGTCGTGGGTAACTGCAAGGATGGTGGTATTTTCGGTGCGTGCCAGCTTGTGCAGTAGGTCGAAAATCATTTTTCCTGTTTGGCTGTCCAGGTTGCCTGTGGGCTCGTCGGCAAGTATGAGTCCGGGCTTGTTGGCGAGTGCTCTGGCGATGGCTACGCGTTGCTGCTGGCCGCCGCTGAGTCTTGATGGTCTGCGGCTGTAGTGCTCCTGGCTAAGGCCTACTTGCTTGAGTAAGCTTTCGGCCCGTGCCCTCCGTTCTGACCGGGGAACGGCCTTGGCGTACTCCATGGGTAGCAGCACATTTTCCAGGGCGCTGAGGTTTGGAATTAGGTTATAGCTCTGAAAGATAAAGCCTATTTGCTGCGCCCGGTATGCTATGAGCGCGGTGTCGCGCATTTTGGTTATGTCTTTGCCCGCTACCTCGACAGCGCCATCGGTTGGTTTTTCGAGGGCGCCAAGGATGCTCAACAATGTTGACTTGCCTGACCCACTGCGTCCGATGATGGATGCAAACTGGCCATCGGGTACGCTAAACGATACGTCCTGCAGGGCCTTTACAACGCTGCCTCCACTAGAAAATTGCTTGGATAACTTTGTTACTTCTACCATTTATTCTGTCCTCATTACTTCTGCCGGGCGGACCTTGGCGATGCCATACGCTGCCGCTGCGCTACCAACAAGTGCGATCAGGAACGCAGCTACTAGCGCATACGATACAGTTTCCACACTGACCGATGCGGTTACGTTTGTTATTGCATTTTGAACGCCTTGGGTGCTTGGGTCAACGGTACGCAAGCGCGGCCCGCCTATTGATAGTCCGGGGCCATTTGCTGGTTGGGCGGTTCGTGCTGTGTCGCTGCCATCCGTGCTGTTTTCTACCAACATATTAGTGATAGGGCTAGCTGCAATAATGCCAAAGGCAATGCCGATGATAGCTCCAGCCAGGGTCAACGTGACCGCTTCACTCATGAACTGGCTGACGACCGACTTGTTGGATGCACCAATAGCTTTAAGGACACCGATTTCACGGCGGCGTTCCCGTACGATCATGATCATCGTAAGCAGGATGATCAATGCGCCACACGCTACAGAACCGATGAGGCTGTACGTGGCAATCGTCTTGATGCTTTCGAGCGGCTTAACGCTGGCTTCCGCTTCCTCGAGCGTATTGGTGACATCTGCCTTGCTGCCTAATGCACCCTCGATGGATTTTGTAACACTTGCAATATTGTCGATTGAGTCGGTTGTTACACGGACGCTTGTTATGGCATCTGTTTGGCCACTCAGGGCCTGGACAGTTTTAATAGGCATGATCACTTGGTTGTTGCTAAAGGTATTGCCGCTGTCAAAAATGCCCACAACTTTGATCTCGGTACCATAGGCAGTGAATGTTGAGCCCACTTTTAGGCTGTTCTTTTCTGCTAAGCTCTTGCCTACGACGGCAACGTTTTCGCCACTGTCGTCAGCAAAGACGTTGCCGTCGGTAAGCGTGAAGGTGCCGCCGCCTTGCAGTGACAGATTGGTCGGGTCAGTTGTCCCAGTAAGTGTTATTGGTGGGGTGAAACTGGTTTTCGCGACGCCATCTGGACCCATGGTATGCATCTCGAACCGCATGCCGCTATTTTGCGAGTTGCGCTGTCCCAGACTTCCTGCGTCTATGGCTGACGTAAGACTTGAGCTGTCACTTGTCAGGCGGTCACCTAGTGTTTGGCTGACATCTGTCACATGTGCCAGGTCGGCAATGCTTTTAATATCACTGCCCTTAAGGGCCTCTCCACCGCCCTCAAAACCACGTACGCCTGCCGGCGAAATGGTGATGGTATTACCTACCGAGGCCTTGACCGACGCTATTTTTTGCGTAACTGCCTCTTTGGCCACCAGCATTGCCAGGCTAAGGCCGATGCTGACACCAAGGATGGCAATAATCGAAGTTGTGCGAATACCGTTCCTAAAGGCATTTCGGAAACCCCGTACTACTACGTTCATACTTTCTTCCTTATATTAGGTAATAACCGGAAGTATATGAAAAGGTTTTGAGAAAACCCTGAGGAGTTATGGGACAAGGGGTAATTCTACGGTAAAGGTGCTACCCTTGCCCGGCGTGCTTTCAACGGTAATTGCGCCATTGTGCTGCTCGGCGATTTTTTCGGCAATAGATAAGCCTAGGCCAAAGCCACCGACGTGCTGGCTGGACCGGGCTGTATCGGCACGGTAAAAACGCTCAAAGATATGTGGCAGCTCCTCGGCGGACATTCCCTGCCCTTCGTCGCGTATGCTGATGAACAGCACGTTATCGCTAGTGTGGGAATTCACATAGACTGTGCTGTTGTGAGGGCTATATTTGATAGCATTGTCCAGCAGGATGCTAAAGAGCTGCGCCAGGCTTTGTTGGTCGCCATAAACAGTCTCGGCATGGATAGCTTGGTCTATGCGGATGTGTTTGCTCTCAGCTTGCTTTTGGACGCCGTCAATCGCTGCCTGCATTGCGTCGGAAGCATAGAGGGGTGCCAGCTCAAGGTATTCTTCCCGCGCAAGCTTGAGCAAGCCGTCGGTAATGTCGCGCAAGCGCTGGATCTCTTCGACATTGCTAGCAATTGCTTCTTTGGCGCGCTCCAACGTTAGGTGTTTTTTGCGTAAGACAACTTCGTTCTCGGCCTGGATCGTGGCTAATGGCGTGCGTAGTTCGTGACTGGCGTCCGAGGCAAAACGGCTTTGGGCTTGTAGCGCGTTTTCAATAGGTTCAAGTGTTTTGCGGGCTAAAATGTAACTGATGTAACCGCCAGCAACCAAAGTTAACATGTTAAGCAACACCAAATTTGCCAATAACCGGCGGCGGCTTTCGGCAATGCGTTCCTCTATATAATCGGTGATAGTCAACTGGGATTCTGCCGATATGTGGAAGATAGTGCCACGCGGTGGCACTTGCCGGCCAAGCTCTTTGACCGATGTATTGTAGAACACAATGCTGAACCCAATGCTCATTACCATAATGATAGCTAAATACGACAGCGCAAGCCGGGCTGTCGTTGTTCTGGCAAATGTTTTGATGTGCTGAGGCATTATGCTCCTAGTTTATATCCAAATCCGCGGACAGTTTGAATAAGTGCTGGGCTGTCAAAAGGCCGGTCGATTTTGTTGCGCAGGTAAGCTACAAAAACTTCCACAGTGTTTGGCAGGATATCAGCGTCAAAATCCCATACATGGTTAATGATGTGTTCTTTGCTGAGCACGCGGTTTTGGTTGCGTAAAAAATATTCAAGCAACGCATATTCTTTGCTAGATAGAGTGATATTTTTGCCTGCCCGCTTAATTTCGTGGCTAACTGTGTTTAGTGTGAGGTCGCCAGCAGATAAGACTTCGCCAAGGCTTTCCTGGGGCCTCCGAAGTAACGCTTTGACCCGGGCTAGCAACTCCTCGAACGAAAATGGTTTGATTAGGTAGTCGTCGGCACCATTATTCAACCCTTCGACACGGTCACGTACGCTGTCGCGAGCGGTTAATAGCAATATTGGCATGTGTTTGCCTTCAGACCGCAGAGTTTTGCATATTTCAGCACCATCCATGCCGCCTGGCAGCATCCGATCCAGGACTACCAAATCGTAGTCTTCGTAACGCGCGCTGTTCAAGCCTTCTTGGCCGTCAAAACAAATGTCTACAGCGTAAGATTCTTCTTCGAGTCCTTCTTTAACGATTCGGGCAATCTTGTGTTCATCTTCGATAACTAGAATTCTCATGGCCTTAACTATATGCCCCCTTCCTTAATAAATTCTGAGAATTAGCTGCGTTCCATATGAGAAGTAACTGCCCTCGTAGCATTACGGAAGACATTGGTGCGCGTTGCGTAATCATCCAGGCTGCCGGTGCTGTTTTTTGTAAGGATAGCCAGCGTATACGTTTTACCGCCATATTCTATGATGGCGCTGTCATGCAAGTATCCATCTAAGTAGCCGTACTTGTGGTACGTAGTGGCTCCGGTTGGTGCACCCGCAGGAATCAGCTCATCGTTATTGGTATGCCGCATAAACGATTTCAGTAGTGCGGTATGTGGTTGTGATAGCAGCTCGCCGTTGGCAAGCTTCGCTAGAAAAGCTGCCTGGTCCTTGGCGTCAATGGTGTTGGCATAGACGTCGTATGTACTAAGGCTACTATTGGCCGCATATTGCTGGACTACATCTTTGCCTAAATAACCGTTGATTGCCGCTAAGGCGACATTGTCACTATTGGTAAGCATGCGTTGGATAAGGCTGTGCGCAGTACTACTCTGGATAGTAGTATCGAGACTGGCCGACCCTTGCTGTACTTTTTGCAAGTAGGCGCAGGCGCTGATGACTTTTGTGATACTGGCGGCTTTAAACGGCACTGCCTCCCCACTGCTGACATACCATCCGCTTGCGGCATCCATGGCAACGATGCTTATTTCCAGGTCAGGGTTGCCAGCGACAATTGCATCAAGCTGGGACTGAAGGGTTGCTGTGGGCTGTGTACTTTGGGGCGTGGCCGCGGCATTGCTGGCAGAGCTGCTTTCCGCTGTCTGGCTATCTGCCGCCAGAGCCGTGCTGGGTGATGGCTTTGTCACCAAAACGGCGCCAGTGGCAATCACCGCCACAACGGCGATTACGCAAAGTCCTTGGCACATGCGGACGATAGTTTGCTTCATGCCTTGCATTTTGCCCAACAATATTTAAAAGTATCTGAGCCTTGCATAAGGCGCCTGAGTTGATTAATCTGGTCTCATGCCCGAAAAACATACATTTGAATTTACCTTTCCCGATGATAATAGGCTTGATCCTGCGAAGCAGGAGCAGCTACTGGCAGGAATACATGAACTAGCTGCTCGTTTCGGGGCTTCTGCAACCCGTGCTTCTGTAGAAGAACTGCCGCACGAATATGACCTGGGGATAGATATGTTTACACCATCTATCCAGCAAGGATTAGACTATAACATGCAAAAAGACCCGCGGGTAACGCAGCGTGTACTCAACGTACTAGGTGGCTATGGTTGCTTTTTGACGTGCCGTGACGTATTGGTGAGCGGCAAGAACCTTTTCAGTGATATTCGAGGTTTTGGTGCGGGAGGATTTAATATTATGCAAGCTATATTGGACGATAAAGTCCCTGAGCTGCCGTTTTTGGAGGCGCCTGATCCAAGCTTCGTCGCTTTATTTTGCAAGAATATAGGCCAAGTACACTTTGGTGCGACTGGCCATTGGAATACGGGTAAGCCCTACCTGCGGGCTACGATAGGCAGTGTCCTTGCCAACGCTGGAAATTTTAGCCGTGAAGTAGTTATTGATGCTCGCAACTATGCTCGAGCTTTTAGGCAGGCACGCAAAGAGCTGCTTGCTAGGCAAGAAGATACTGATGCTTAGCGAGTCTCGGCCAGTAGCATCCGTACTGCAAAAAGCAGCGGTAGTACAACCGCCAAGCCGATACAGGCAGAAAGTTGGTAGCTAAAGAACAGGAACACCTGCGTTACAAATACGATAATAAGTAAGGCTGTTTCAAATTTGCGTAGTGCTTGGTGCAGGTTCCCTTGGCGCAATATCCATAGCCCCCACCAGATAAAACATGCAGCCACCGCACCGGATGCAACCGCAATAGTTGTTGTGTGTAGCGGGTGGCTAATAAAAAAGCTCCATACGTTGTGAGATGTCCACGCTGATATAGTGACTAGGCTGGCTAGCAATGCTGCGCCAAACAGTACAAAAAACCGCACTAACAGAGGCTGGAAAAATGGTTTTTGCACCATAGTATGGAATGGCTTATGCAGAGCATCCAATAGGCGGTCGGTAACAAAAGGCTGGTAGGCCTTGGTTGGCTTGGCGTGGTCCAGCAAGTCTACTACTGCATTGTACATTGGGTGGCTTGGGTCTGCCTTCAGCAGTAACTGTCGTGCCCGAAGGTACTCGCGCGGATCCAGCTCACCAATAGTTCCTTCCATGGCAAGGTCAAGTGCGTTTGCCAGATAATCGTGCGGCTGGTAGCTGCGGCGGATAATATACCGTGTAACAAGATAAAGTGCTATGAACGAAAGGTAAATAAGCCCGATAGTGGGCTGAAAGAAGTAATCATTATCCTTGGTTATAAACTTGCCCAGTTCGTCCCAAAACAGGCCGAACCCAATGCCTCCCAGAAAGGCTGCGCTATCACGTGATGACCGGTTAATAGTGCCGATAGTAATCAGTATGGCGCCCATCATAAGCAAGCCTCCGGGCAACAAATGGGCGATGTGCAGTACGGAGTCGCCACCAATCTGCGGATAGCCGGTAAGGTGCAAATATAGCCGTGTTGCCAAAACTGTTACTACCGATGATAGTAAAAATATATCGAACAGACGGTTGGCGTCTATGTTCCGTACGAGGCGGACTGGTTTGCGCATGCTTAAATAATACCAAAAACCTGGGGCATAACGCCCCAGGAAATGTGCACGTTTAGCGGTTGCGTTTAGCTTTCAGTTTTTGGTTCAACTGGAATACTGACGGTGCCAGTTAGGCTTACCGAGTATGTGCTCTCGAACCCGTTTGTCGTTGCAACAGTGACGTAGGCATTTGTTTGGCCTTCGTACGCTGTAAATGGCAGTGCGACAAGTCGTGATTCACCAGGCGCTAAAATTTCAGTGCGAATATCACCATTGCCTACGCGCAGCAGTACGGTTTGGCTTACGAGCGAGCTGTTATTTTGCAGGTAGCCAGTGACAGCGCTTTCGCTGGTGGCATCAGCCTTGAAGCTGACTGGCTCTGAGCAATGGATAGTCGGAGTAACCTTCACAGTTTCGTAGGTGTCTACGCCTACTGCAACGTCAACCATCATGTGGTTGCCGCTAAAACTATAAAAGTATGATCTTGTTTCGCCACGTTCAATTGGCAATGTCGACGAGAACTGTGGTATAACGTCGTTGAACGTAACGTCTGGCGTTATATCCCCGTCTGTTTTGTTGGTGACTTTTGCTGTTAATGTATGGCTCGTACAGTCCAGCTCTGTCATGAGGTCTACTGCTTCATTGGCTTTCTGGTCGAGTGCAATGATCTGTTTTTTCAGTTCCTTTTTCTTATTTTTATGGATTGGAGCGGCAGTGTCGCCCAGGCTGGATTGGGCAGATGCAGGTACGGCTAGTCCCACGAGGGATAACACCGAAACTCCGGCAACTGCTCCACTTACTTTTTTTGCTATACGCATGGCTTGGACCCCCTTATTGTCCGAGAGAAGATCTCTTGTTAGCATCTGGATGGTCGGTGCGCTAGCAACACCTCCTGGCAGCATACCAAGTATCTGTGCAGGTGGCTGTTAGATATTTAACAAAGGCCCACATGTAAATAATTAACAGCTTGTATGTATATAGCTCGTTACCATTGAACGATAAGGAGTTACTATGGAAAAAACAGTACACAGGCCAGAAAAGTTGCGAGGCGAGCATTTGGATACTCAGCCGGGCAAGCAGCACGAAATGCGGCAGCAGCCGCAATCCGAAAAAAAGGCGCACCACGGAAGCGGCAAGCTCGAGGGTAAAGTTGCATTAATTACAGGTGGTGACAGTGGTATTGGCCGGGCCGTGGCTATTGCCTACGCTAAAGAAGGCGCAGATGTTTGCATCGCATATCTGAACGAAGATATTGACGCCAAAAAAACAAAGCAACTCGTCGAGAAACACGGCGGTACCTGCCTTGCTGTTGGGGGTGATATTGGTGACCCGGAGTTTTGCGCCAATCTTGTGCAGCAGACTGTTGACGCGTTTGGCCGGCTTGATGTTGTGGTCAATAACGCTGCCGAGCAGCATGTACGTGAAGATATCGAAGAAATATCCGCCAAAGACTTAGAGCGGACATTCAAGACCAATATCTTTTCTATGTTTTATGTTGTTGAGGCGGCGATGCCCCACCTAAAAGAAGGCAGCGCTATCATTAATACGTCGTCGGTTGTGGCGTACGTAGGTAATCCCAATCTGCTGGACTACACCACGACCAAAGGGGCTATCGTAGCTTTTACACGGGCGCTGTCGAACAAAATTATAGACAAAGGCATACGCGTTAATGGTGTTGCGCCTGGTCCTATTTGGACACCCCTGATCCCTGCTACTTTTCCAGAGGAAAAAGTGGCTACTTTCGGCAAGGACGTACCCATGAAACGTCCTGGCCAACCAGAGGAATTGGCACCAGCATATGTGTACCTGGCATGCGACGATTCGTCGTATATGTCGGGCCAGATGCTGCATATTAATGGCGGCACCATTGTAAACGGATAGAGGAGAGCAATATGGACGATAACGATTTGCGGCAAGACCCGCTACAACAAAACAATGACTTCTTTAACCCCACGCGCGACGAAGAGCGCTTGCCGGAAGACAACGATCCGCCCGCTACTCCACCGCTTTTTACTGACGATTATGGTATGCCAGTAGACTTCCCCACTACTGATACCGACATTGATGCTGGCGGCCAGTATTTTGGCGGTACGGCCGAAGAGGCGGGTTATATACCCAAACCAGAAGAAGCAGATGACGAGCTATTCCCGCTAGAGCCGGACGACGACGTTAACTAAGGCCGCAACGAGCAAGCCCATAAAAAACCAGCCCCGAAGGGCTGGTTTTTTTCTATCCGCTGGGGGTATTACTGGACCGTGTAATTTGCGTTGCGAATAAGTTCTTGGGCGTATGCTTCGTACCATGCGCCGGCGGCAGGAGCGCCCTTACAGGAGCCGTCCGACTCGCCTGGGGTCTTGACCCATAGGTAAGCATCCACGAGCGTCTGGTTGGTTGTGGTAGTTGGCCGTACGCCAAGTCCGCGTCCGGGAGGGTTGCACCAAGCTTCTGGATCTTGCGGATTGTTATATACACCATTGGCGTTTCGGCTCGTGTCTATAACGAATGGCTTATTGCCAATTGCCTTGGAAATATTGGTTCCATAGGTGATATTCTCACTGATTTTGAAGAAGTTCGAGGTGTTCAGCGCAAAGCCACGGGTCTTTTCTACGCCGACACTCCTAAGGCGGTTGGCCATATCGGCTGCTGGGATCCAGCCTGCGTTACCTGCATCTAGGTACACAAAGGCTTTCGTACGACTTGTCAGTTGGTTTACAGCGTCGGCGAGCCCATTGATGCGTTCTGCCCTTTGTGCTGCAGTCATACAGTCGATACCAGCGAGCGCATCTGGTTCAACAATGACAATCGCCTCGCGTTGGCCGATACCAGCGATAACGCCGTCAATCCAGGCTTTATATTCAGTAAAGTTCTTGAGGCCGCCGGCAGAATACAGGCCACAGTCACGGAGCGGGATGTTATATAGCACAAACTGAGGTATCTTGCCTTGAGCCACTGCTGCGTCGGTGTGCCGCTTGGTTGCAGCAGCTGGATCGCCGCTCCATCCACCTACCCATACAGCATATGGCTGGCCGCTGATGGCTGCTGCGCGTCCGTCACCTGCTAAGCGTGGGTCAGTGTACAGCGCCTTGCCCCGTGGGCCGTTTGGTACTTGTGGTGCTGGTGGAGTGGTGGGCGGTGTCGTTGGTTTTGGAATAGTCACCTTAACAGCATTGGACGGATCGGAAGCGACATTGTTTTTATCCACCGCAACAACGGTGTACGTGTACGACGTGCCGGCCGTTACTTTGTTATCGGTAAAGGTGGTGATGGTAGTAGGAACAGTACCAATTGCTACACCATCACGGTGAACACGGTATTGGCCGAGGTTAGTGGTAGTACTTGCTTTCCAGTTTAAATTTGCCGTGGTGGCCGTAGTGCCTACGGTTAGGTTGCTTGGGGCAACAGGCTTGGTGGATGGGTTGAAACGGCTGGTTGTGTATACCACGTCAACTCCATACCAGCTTTGGGCTTTTGAGACACTCGATGGGAATGATGAAGTCTTCCCATATTTATACACGCCATTGTTGCCGTCAAAGCCACTGCGCAAACCTGTAAGCGGCCCGCTCTTGATATCTTTTGCAAAGACACCAGTGTCACGGGCAAAATGTCCTTTTGGTGCGAAGTATGATGCGATGTAGGTGGTATTGGCGCTAATATCAACAGGTTTCGAGAACGTCACTTGTTGCCAGCCCGAAGTTTTTTCATTCTTAAACGTAGCTGTCGCTAACAGCTTACCGCTTTTAGTCCATAGGCTGCCGGTGTGAGTACCTGTGTTTTGTGAACTCTTGTAAAAACGCACGCCTGTTACCTGGCCAGCGTACTGGGCGCGGAATTTGACACCTAACTCCACGCTTCTATTGTCATTGACATTGGACTGTTTAGGCGTTGTTGAGCCAAAGAGCGTGTGGGTTGTGGTGGCTGCTTGTGTCCACACAAGCGTTAACCCGCCAATTAAAACAACGGCCAGTGCCACCAAAGGCCCTGACCACTTCTTGCTGAGCCACGAAGATGCTCCACTTGATTTTTTATTTGTAACAACCTTGGCCGATGTTCTGGCCCGCGGCGTTGCTTTGGAACGACTTTTTGTTGCCATTTTAAGCGTACTTTCATGTTTATGTTTATATTTAACAACATAATAACATGAGCACTATTACTTGCCAACAAAAGTTAATAATAAAATTACCATTAACGTAATAAATAACGGTATACTATAGGCATGTCGGTCCAGGCCCATCGGCCCACTAATAGTTTGTACGTCATTATCAGGAGTCTCATACCCTCCAGTCTGAGTTTGATGGTGACGTTTTTGATTGCTGGTTTTATTATCGGCGGCCATATATTGTCTATCACCCTTAATGGCAAAGCACTGCCTTCAACCTTAAACGAGTATGCCATCCAGGATTACACGACTACCGTTATCGACCCTCTGTTGCGGCTTACAAACAACGTTACGTTTAATAACGGGCTGAGTATTATGTTGTGGGCGCTTTTTGGATGGCTTTTGTATGCCATTGTGGCGTTTATAACTAATAATGTCAGTGAAATAAAAACTGCTAAGCAAGAAATCCGATTTGTCGAGGGTTATCCAGTGTATAGTCCAATGCACCGTTCTATTATTGGCCGGCTTATATGGCGTTTGGTAGTGATTGTCCTGTTGGTTGTGGGAACGGTTTTCGCAACAGATGCTATGCACTACTGCCTTATGAATGACTACCGGTTCTTATTAGCCACGTCAGTCTCTGAGATGCTGCCATACCTGGCAATTAACTTTGCCATCTGGATGGGGCTACTGCACGGCTATGTTGTTTTGCTGCGCTTGTACTTGCTCCGGACGCGAGTTTTCGGCGAAATTTTGTTCTAGCCTCACCCAAATACCTTTACGGTTTATCGTACACTAGTATGGTACGTGCAAACATAAAAAGGAGAAACCATGCCAGAAGAAAAGCGACTATTTAGCGTAGAACGCGAGCAACAGATATTAGACGATATTGCAAAGCCTGTCACCGATTTAATAGAAGTTCACAAGGCATCTACTACAGACTGGGACCCAACCGATTACATTCCATACCACCTTGGCCGGACATATGCGTCATATCGTGGTATCGGTGATGGCCAGCCATGGACTCCGGATGACTACCCATTGGATGACAGATATCGTGACGCGCTTTATATCAATCTGGCGACCGAAGATAATTTGCCGCTGTATTTTGCAGAAATCAATAGCCACGCACCGGCTGGCCACCCGCTCAAAGAATGGACGCGAATATGGACAAAAGAGGAGGCCCAGCATGCTGATTTAATAGCAAACTGGGCTCGTGTTACCCGTGCGCTTGATCCTCAGCAGATGAAGTATGAACGTGACGAACAAATGCTCCGCGGTGAATCTCCTCATGCTACTACAGCGGTCGAATTGTTTGCCTATGCCAGCTTACAGGAGTTAGCAACTGCTGTTTCGCACCGCGGTACAATTCCCTTTCTCGATAAAGAATACGGAGGTCAGCGGGCAATGGGCAGGGTTGCTAAGGATGAACAGCATCACTGCGCATTCTATACAGGGGCTCTGAAAGCGGTGTTAGATGTAGATCCAACGGTCGGCTTACAAGCGTTGGATTATCAGCTTCGCCACTTTGCTATGCCAGGTAAAGAAGGTATCCCCAATTTCCAGGAACGATCTCGGACTGTTGAAGAAATCGGAGTATACGGGACTCGCCTGCACCTGGAAAAGGTTGTCAATCCAACACTTAAAGCACTGGCAATTGACGACTTGCCTAGCTTAAGCGAGGCTGGCGAAAAAGCTCGCGCACGAATTCACCGATATCAACGTGGCTTGGGCGCGCTGGTTACGCGTGCGGGGCTATGATATCAATTTTGATGTCATAGCGTTGTAGCATCTTGCCATCGTCATCGACCTGGTAGTCAAGTACGGTTCCAAATGGCATTTCGACATCCTTGATGGCTTCGTCGTCAACAGCTTCCATGTACTTGATAAGTGCACGGATTGAGTTGCCATGGGCAACCATCAGAACAGTTTTACCTTCCTTAAGAAGCGGTACGATAACTTGGCGGTAAAAAGGCACAGCACGTTCGTATACCATCTTGAGGGTTTCGCCATTCGGTACAGCGTGGTCCCAATTGCGGCGGATGGCGTTAAATTCTTCTTCGCCTACTTTGTCGCGTACTTCCCACTTGTTCATGCCCGTATAATCACCGTAATCACGCTCATTAATGTCGGCAACACGCTGGTATGGGACCTCTACTTGCTGGGCACCATCCAAGATATTTTCCAATGTTTCCAATGTGCGGATTTGCTGCGAGCAGAAGGCGTGGTCAATAGAAATACCCTTGATTGCTTCACCTACTTGGCCTGCCTGCTTAAAGCCGTTTTCGCTCAAATGGACATCTGTTGTGCCGGTCCATTTGCCGAGCGCGTTCCATTCGGATTCGCAGTGGCGGGTAATTAAAAGTTGTCCCATGCTCATATTCAAACCTCTATTTTGTTCGGCGTTTCGCCATTATAAAAACCAATAATATTTTGTACAGTCGTTTGCTTTATTCGCATTCGGGCTTCGAGTGTATTAAAGCCGTTGTGAGGAGTAATAATGACATTTGGTGTACGTATAAGTTGCATAATTATCCGTGCTGCACTTGCGTGTTGACTATCACTTTTGATGACCGTGCCGAGATCGGAGCCAAGTAATTCTTCGTGCTCCAGTACATCCAGGCCAGCTCCAGCAATCCGTCCTGCCTGCAAAGCTGCCAACAGCGCTGCGGAGTCTACTAATTCACCTCGGGCAGTATTGATCAGTACAGCACTGGATTTTACGCTTGCCAGGAATGTGTTGTCAACTATGTGGCGGGTTTGTGGTGTGGCTGGGGCATGCAACGAGATGACATCGCTTGCAACGGCTAGCTCAGCAAGCGTGACATAATGGAGCCCAATTTCTTCTGCCATGCGTTGGTTGGGATAGGGGTCGTATGCAATTACTTCCATGCCAAATCCCTTGGCGATTTTGGCGGTGTGCTGGCCAATACGCCCAGTGCCTACTAGCCCGATGGTTTTGCCCTGCAAGTCAAAACCGCAGATTTTGTCGTAGTCGGGGGTAATTCCATGTGCTGCCGTATGCGCTCCGCCAGGTATCTTGCGGGATAGTGCCAGAAGGAGGGCGAATGTATATTCCGCAACGGTTTGCTCACCATATGCCGGAACAGTCACAACCGTAACGCCATGGTCTTTGGCGGCCTGCAAATCTATGTGGTCATAACCGGTTGATTGGGTGGCGATTAGCTGTAATTTTGGCAACCCTTCTATGATGTCGCGGGTTATTTTATCGGTAACAAATATTGCAATTACTTCGGTATCGGGGTTAAGATTCTTGGTGTTAATGGGTCCGCTTGCGAACTCATACCGATGGTCTGTACCCTCAAAAAGATCTGCATATATTTGTTGTTCGGATTGGTTGGGATTATAGATTGTTACGAAAGCCATAAGTATGCATTATAGGAGGCATCACTATGAAAATTCAAAGTATTTCTGCATTGCAGATTTTTGACTCTCGCGGATTCCCTACCGTCGAGTGTGTTGTGACGCTCGAAAATGGCGTTGTTGGCCGCGCAGCCGTCCCATCCGGCGCCTCAACTGGTGCAGGCGAAGCTCTGGAACTTCGCGACGGTGGCAGTAAGTTTAATGGCAAGGGCGTAGAAAAGGCAGTAGATAACATCGTTACCATTATTGCCCCTTCCCTGGTTGGCCAAGATGTCGAAGATCAGTTTGGCCTGGACAATCGCATGTTGGAGTTAGACGGCACCGAAAACAAAAGTAAATTGGGTGCAAATGCCATCTTGGCGGTATCATTGGCGCTCGCCAAGGCAGCTGCGGCGTCCCAGGGCAAGCCGTTGTACCGCTACATCGGTGAGCTGACGGGCAACAGCACATTCACGCTTCCCCTGCCGATGCTTAACATCTTAAACGGCGGAAAGCATGCCGAGGGCTCTACGGATATTCAAGAGTTTATGATTATGCCAGTTGGCGCGACCGACTTTGCTCATGCAATGCAGATGGCAAGTGAGATCTATCATGCTCTTGGCAAGGTACTCAAGGCAAAAAATTATGCAACCACTGTTGGTGATGAGGGCGGTTATGCTCCATCCGTTAGCGGCGGTTCCGCTGAGGCGCTTGAGCTTATAACCGAAGCAGTAGAGAAAGCCGGTTATCGCATGGGTGGAGATGTTAAGCTGGCGCTTGATGTTGCTTCCAGTGAACTTGTAGAGGGCGACACATACAACTTCGCCCGCGAAGGAAAAGCCTTTACCAGCGAAGAGCTGATTGCTTTTTACCAAGACCTGGCCCAAAAATTCCCGCTCATTTCTATCGAAGATGGCTTAGGCGAAGAAGACTGGAATGGCTGGAAGGCCTTGACGGCAGCAATGGGCGACAGCACACAGCTTGTTGGCGACGATTTGTTGGTAACAAACACCGCATTGCTGGAAAAAGCTATTAACGAAAAAGCCGCAAATGCTATCTTGATCAAGCCAAACCAAATTGGTAGCCTGACAGAAACTATCCGGGCTGTGCAAATGGCGCAAAAAGCTGGCTGGAACACTGTTATGAGCCACCGGTCCGGTGAGACCGAAGACACCACGATTGCCCATTTGGCCGTGGGTCTGAACACCGGCCAGATTAAGACCGGTTCGTTTAGCCGTTCCGACCGCATCGCTAAGTACAACGAACTGTTGCGTATTGCCCAGGACTTAGGTAGTACGGAAATTGCCCGCCCATTCTAGTATTTGGGTAGAAAAGTGCAAAACGCCCTCCTATACGGAGGGCGTTTATAATATTGTTTTCCAGACAAGCGGGGGTGTATTCGAGTGCTGGTAGGCACTTGTAGGTGAATACACGCGCTCCCGCTTGCCTGTCGCCGGTACTTCCGACTTGCCAAACATTTGCTTGGCCGGGTGTTTAGGCGGTTGCCTCCATTTTCGCGTATAGGGCCACGACCTGTTCGCGGTCCAGGGAGTCGGCTTCGTCGAGCATGCCGATGAGCGCCTGCAGGAAGGCCTGGTGCTCACGCATCAGCAGGTCTGCGGCCTTTTTGGCGGTTGTTAGCACGTCATTGACGACTTCGTTAACCTCCCCGGCCATCGGGTGGTGCACCCAGGTCTGGGGGTCGATTGTCTGCATGATGCCGCCGAGCGAGGTCTGACACACAATGCTAACGGCGAGCTCGGTGGCGCTTTGTAGGTCGCTGGATGCGCCCGCGCTTGGCTCCCCATCTGGGTTCAGCAGCTCTTCGGCGGCTAGGCCGCTGAGGAGCATCACGACCCTGTCAAGCAGCATTGCCATGGTGGTTAGGTGCTGGTTGTTGCCCGCGCTCCAGGTGCTGCCGCCACTCGGCCCAATGGGCAGTATAGTGACGTGCTGGAACTGACAGTACGGACTTTTGAGGGCCGCCAGGGTGTGGCCGCTCTCATGTATAGCAGTGACGGCACGGTCCTTGGGGTGGATTTGCGCCGACTTTCGCGGAACACCCATCGCGGTGCGGATGACGGCCGCACGCAAGTCGCTAGTCGCTACCGCGGTACGTTCCCCGTCGGCATATGCGACGCGTCGGGCCTCCTGGACGACTTCGCGCATGTCAGCGCCGGACATGCCGTCGGTCATGGCGGCTATGGCCCCAAGGTCGGCATCTTCTTCGGTCTCTATATCCTTGGCATTGAGCCCAAGGATTTTGGTCCGTGCCAGGATGTCCGGGTTGGGCATGGCGATCTTCCTGCCGAGCCTTCCGCTGCGGGCAATGGCGTCGTCGACCAGTTCCAGCAGGTTCGTGGCGACTACGAAAACCACGAAGGGATAGTTGTCGAACAGCTCGCTCAACTCATACAGCAGCTGGTCTACTACTACCGCCCGCTCTTGCTCGCCGGCTGTGCCATGCCGCCGCTTGGGTGCCAGGCCTTCGAATTCGTCAACAAAGACCACGGCCGTGCGGGTGTTGCGCTTGGCCAGATCCTTTTTGATCGTGTCGAAGAAGTTGCGTACCAGCATGGCGCTCTGGTTCACGAACATACCGGTGACGCTCGGGCCGCTCAGGTGGTAGAACAGGGTGCCTGCCTCACCCGCGATAGCCTTGGCCAGCAGTGTCTTGCCGGTACCCGTTGGCCCATGCAGCATGATGCCCTGGATGATGGGTGGGCCGTTGTAGTTGTCCGGATCCTTGAGCGCTTTAACGGTTGGCTGCAGATCCTCGATGGCTTCATCGGCACCCATGACGTCGACAAAGCGGACCATGGGCCTCTGGGCGGCAAAATCTTGATTGCTGGCGTAGCCCTTCATCCGCATACTTCCACCCTTGATGAGTATGAAGTATGCGACACCTATCAGCAGCACCAGCGGCAGCAGCCCGATCAGGACGCCGAAGAGCTTGTTGCTTGAGTCCTTGGTGACCTTGTAGCTGACACCTTCTTTCTCGAACGCCTTTATCAGCTCGTCCTCGAAGCTTGCGGCGTACGTTGTCTCATACGTTTTGCCGCTTTTGAGCGTGACGACTGCGATACCCTCGTCTGTCTTCAGCTCCGTTTTGGCGACAAGGTGCTGCCCTGTCTTGTCCATGAGCTTGGATTGCCCAAGCTTATCGACGGTTTTATCGGGCAGCAACAGCACCCAGGCCAGTAGGCCGATGGCCACAACAGCGCCCAGCACATACCACAGGCTGGACTTTTTCTTGAAGAAGTGTTTCACACCTCTCCCCTAACGTGTCGGAGGTTGCCTAAACAGGCAGATCTAGTATACCTTACCCACATGCTTTTTGACGCTATCCCAATAAATGGTATGATAATATTCTATGCTGTTATCTGTTAATGTCACCGAAAAGTCATTTGGCAACAAAAGCCTGTACAGTGGGCTGGAGTTTAGTGTACAACCTGGTGAAAAGGTCGGCCTTATCGGACGGAACGGTACGGGCAAATCCACAGTTTTCAACCTTATCAGTGGCACTGACACGGATTACGAAGGTGAAATAACGCTCAAGCGCAATGCTATCCTGGTTGCCAGCCGCCAGGAGCACCATGGCTTGGAAGATAAGACAGTACTTGATTATATACAAGGTGATTTGCCGGAATACGCTCGCCTGAGCCATATCATAGCCACATATCCCGAGCATATGGGCGACAGCAACCACAAAATGCAGCAGTACTCCGACGCACTGGAGCGGTTTGCTCAGTTAGGGTATTACCAGCTGGAAGATGAAATTCGCCAGATGTTCTGGGAGTACCAGCTTGATGAGGCAAAAATGCATGCCACGATGGGATCGCTGAGCGGTGGCCAGAAACGCTTAGCAGAGCTCATAAAAGTCCAGCGTTCCCGCGCAGACATCGCGCTCATTGACGAACCCACCAACCATATGGACTACATCGCCAAAGAGGCATTTATTAAGTGGTTCACGGCTAGTCAGGAAGCAATCGTAGTGATTACTCATGACCGCGACGTGCTTCATAACGTAGACCGTATTATAGAGATCCGCGATGGCAAGGCGTTTTCATTTCGCGGCAATTACGACGCATACCTAAGGACTAACAAAAGCCAAATCACATCGCAAGTAAATGAATATGAGGTTACACAGCGTCGTATAGAAAACCTAAAGGCTGATGTCATACGGTTCAGGCGCATGAAAGAAAAGGCCCGCGACCCAGGCACCATACATCGCTTTAAGGGTCAGGAGGAGCGTGCAGCGAAAGAGCTGGCCGAACTGCAAAAGATGGAAAAACCATCCTTTTGGATAGACCGGGATTCCGCGAACAGCATGAACGACAAGATGGCTGCCGCATACGACAAGCACAAAGCCCGGACAATTCGTATTCGGACCCGCAAGCGTGAGGAAACCAACCGCGGGCGGCTACTGGTCGAGGCGCATAAGCTCAGTTTAGGCTACAATGCCACCCCACTCTTTGAAGATATTAACTTTGCCTTGCACGAAGGTGAGCGTGTCCGATTGCATGGCCGTAACGGCGCTGGTAAGACGACGCTAGTACAGGCTGTGATGGCCAAGGTGCAGGACCAGCCGCTGCAAAGCCAACGATTTACAGGTGGTATTTCGGTGCAGAAAGAACTAGCCATTGGGTATTACCAGCAGGAAATGGACGAGTCTTATTTGGATATGACGCTGAATGAAGCAGTCGAGAAAGTTCATGACATGCACGATATACCGGTAACTGGACAACGTATCCGGCAACTGTTAAGCGACTATCTGTTTAACCCCATGAGTGATGGCGATGTGCCACTTGCGCGCTTAAGCGGCGGTCAAAAAGCCCGTTTCCAACTTATAGCTATGCTGGCAAACGATCCGCAGATACTTATTTTAGACGAGCCGACGAACCACTTGGACTTGCCTAGTATAGAAGAGCTTGAGGACGCACTTGCGCAGTACCAAGGTGCCATTATCTACATTTCCCACGACAGTTACTTTGCCAATAAAATCAAGGGCGATACTATCACCGTTGGCGAATAGGCATGCGATAAAAAGCAGCCTGCATGGGCAGGCTGCTCGCAATTGTCTGTTTTATGCTTCTACCACTTGTGAGCTACGTCAATAACTACACGGTTATCCAGTTTGAACACTCGGAATGGCAAGTGCGCGCGAACACCAAGGCCAATGGTTGTCTGACCTTCGAAAGTCCCTGCAAAACGGGCGTCGCGGAAAGTTGTGTAGCCGGTTAGGTTTACTCCCGGCAGTGTGAGGTGTTTTGCTGGGTTTGCGTAGTCAATAATTGGACTGTAAGTTGGCATGCCTGTGTATGGGTCGTAAGCTGGCGCTTTTAGGATGATTTGCAACTTTGCGCCGCCGTTGAGCGGAATGAGCTCGCCAGAACCATCAACAAAGACATTGTCTACGTAGCGCACATCATAGCCGGCTGCCGTACCATTCATTTGCAGGACAATACGGTCGTAACAGCTGTGCCGCCCGGTGCGGACGTCAATAAGTTGCTTGGTGCTGTATGGGTTGGCACTTTTGCTCAGACTTCCCCAGGTTATGCCGCAGTATGGTGTCGCGGCGTTTGCCGAGGCGGCCGGCAAAATGCCAACTACACTGAACACAGTGATTATTGCTAGAATCAGAATTTTTTTCATTGGTGCCCCCATTACGTTAATGCTTCCAGTGTAGCATTCTTTGGGTCGGTTTCAGGAAAATCCAAGCAAGATAACACCAGTAATGCTGGCGATTGCTCCGGCAAACTGTACTTTTTGAACAGTTTCGTTAAAATGGCGCGATGCTAGCAGTACCGTAAGGACGGGGTAAAACGATGACATTGTTGCGACAACAGCGCCAGAAGAACTGTCATGCGCCAGCCCAATATTGAACGATAAAGCAGCGGCCAGCGCTATTCCCCCGGCAAGCAACACATATTTATTACAGAAGGCACCGTATATTGCAGCGGGTCTTAGAACTGAAGATGGGGTCACAAAAGGGACACTCAAGCCAAAAGCAACTAGCATGGCCGCAAATTCTACCAAGGTTGCTTGTTGCCAGCCATCGTGAGCAACTCCCTGCCCCACTAAAACATAGCCGATACCCCAGCACAGGGCGGCGATAACACCCAGTACCGGTCCTTTGCTAAAGGTTTTGCGCTTAGTGGCCACCGCTAGCAATTCTGTGACGACGAACACGCCGCACATAATAAGCGCGATTGCTGCAAACTGTAATCCAGTAAGCTTTGCACCGAAAAATACCACAGCAAGCACTGTTGTAACCAGCGGATATGCACTGCTCATGGGCGATACTAAGCTTATTGGCCCGGCATGCAGGCCTTTGAAATATGCTAACGCTCCTATGGTAATGATTGTACCGCCACTTGCCGCGTACAGCACACCGGTGTCTGTAAAGCTAAAACCCTGGTGTAGCCACAAAAAATATATAATGGCATACCCAACGGCCACTATTGCATTGACAAGGAATGATGCGACAACCGGGTGTACGGTGCGGGCTGCTTTTGCATCAAAGAATCCCGAAAAGCCCCAGCCTATAGCTGCCGCTAAACCAAGTGCGATTGCTGCAAATAATGCGTCCATTGCTCAAGCATATCATATCTCATGTTGGCTTAATGGTTTGTACGTTATAGTGAGGATATGAAAACATATGACCTTAGTCCGCGCGACCTGTACGACATACGAGAACAGTTTTTTGACGGCCAGTACTTTGACGTGGTTGGCGAGGGAGTGCAGTTCCGAGACGTGCTGGCTCAGGAGCCGCTTTTACCCCAGGCCATTCCTACAAGTGTCCACGATAATCTTCGTGATGGTTTTGACCACCTCAAGTCCATGGGACGCACCGACCAGCTGCGTGTGCATTTTTTGCTGGGTGGCCATGGGTCGGCTGCCGACTTTGAGGCAGCTATTGACCAACATGAGCCGCTACTTAACCAGCATCCGTATATCGGGATAGAGGCGGCTTGGACGCCGCGTGACCCTGCTATTAGTCACAACGATCCAAACATCTTGCCAGAAGATACTCGAGCTATTATGGTTGACGTCGAAAGCGCACCAGGCCGTCACGATTTCCAGGCTGCGCAGTTCCAATGGTTGTGGAGCCGCAATAAAACTCTGCTTGCATGCCAGAATCCAGTTGCTGACACATCAGAGCTTTACGTGGAGATGAGCAAGTTGTGGGATATATATTCCCAGGCAACTGCTGATATTTCGCTGGATCCAGGGGTCCGCAATGCTACAAGAATTATTGCCGAGCGTACTTACCAGTCCCATCGGCAGTGGATGCTTATGGGTCAGCTGGGGCGATGGTTGTACCGTCTTGATAGCGCAGGCAAGTTGGATGAGAACGTATCTGTGCCAGTCATGCTGGGAAAGTGGCATGAGCTTTCTGTGTACCGCTTGGGCCAGCTAGGGGTTCAGTCTGAAAAACATATGCTACCAAGCGACTTTGACTCCCCTGCTTGGCAGCAATATGGGAAGCGTGTGATGGAGGTCATGTACCAAGCGGCATCCCCGATTAGTTTTTTGCGTACTGAAACACCCTACTAATCATAGAGTTGCAGAAAAATCATAATTATTGTACTATATCTGCATAGCGCGGACATAGCTCCGTGTTTGTTTTTTTGACAGATGAACTAGTACCAGTAGTGCCCAGTGTGTTTTCTAGCCAAACATACTGGGCACTACTGGAATTCCCCAGTTTTCGCCTCTGCGCTTTTTGCTGTTTGCGCAGTGCTGCTTTCTCCAAGAGAGGTACCTTATGGGACCCTTCGATGGATCCTTCTGGGCGTTCGTGATTGGCGTCCTGCTGATGCCGCTGACCTTCATGCTCTGGCGTCACGCCAAGGCAGACTACCGCACCAAGGGTCAGGCGGTTGCTGACGCCAAGCAGGCGGCTCCGGGTCTTCCCGAGGTCGACAAATCGACGGACACCACGCTCAAAGAGGCCAGGCTCGAAGCCAAACTCGCTCGCGGTCTCTTCGCCCTCGTGCTGGCGCTGACCGTAGTCTTCGGCATCATGTGCACCACGCAGTCGGTGGGCACGAAGAAGATCGGTATCGTGAAGACGCTGAACAGGCCCGAGAGCGGCGCCCTGAGCAACGGTCTGCAGTTCAAGATGCCGTGGCAGGAGATCGTCGAGCTCGACGCCGCGATCCAGAACGACGCGTTCAAGGGCCAGGGCGGCGACCACGCGGACGGCGCGATCCAGGTCAAGCTGGCCAACGAGTCCCAGGCCTTCGTGGACGTCACCGTCAGCTGGCGCATCGTCCCGGCCGCCGCGCACGAGCTGTACCAGAACTACAAGGACGACGACAGCATCCGTCGCAACCTGGTCGTCCGCAACCTGGAGAGCGTCCTCCTCAGCAACTACGCCAAGGTGGACCCGCTCTCCAGCGTCGACGACGGTTCGGCTGCCACCGACAAGACCGGCACCGAGGCCGACAAGCTGGGCCGCACGGATCTATCACCGGTGATCTTCAAGGATCTCCAGGACCGGCTCGACGGCAAGCACACCGCCGCTTCCAGCGACGACAAGCACCTCATCGAGGTCACGGCGGTCGTGGTCGGCACCATCGACTACGACGACGCGACACAGAAGAAGCTCAACGACTACCAGGCGGCCAAGGCCGACCTGCGCATCGCCGAGCAGAAGGAGAAGACCGCCAAGGCCGAGGCCCGCGCCAACGAGGCGATCGCCAAGTCCCTGACCGACCCGGTCATCCGCAACAAGTGCCTGGACATCTGGAAGGAGAAGGGCGGGAGCATCCCCCCCTACTGCTTCTCGGGTGGCACGGCACTGAGCGGCATCCCCGCCCCCAAGTGAGTCCTGTGACCGCCCGCGGCCACTGACCTACAGCAGCACGGCACGTACTGGCAACCAAAGGAGGACTGAGCACCGTGGGCGGCCCTACGAACATCTGGGCCGCCCACCGGTCTCGCTCCCTTCTACTAGTTCAATCTGTCAGCACGTTATACGAATGTGTATTCGTACCGATGATTCCAAAAGGATGAAAACGTGCGAAAAACGGCTCTCTTCGGAGAGCTGTTTTATTAGCTGAGATTTTGGTTATCTAGCCTTGTCTACTGCAAAGTTAATATCTTCAAAGAAACCATCAACAAAAGAAAATTCACCACTTGCCTGTTTCTTGAGTAGCTCTTCTTGAGAGCACAATACTACACGCATAGGGCTAGCTTGTCTTTTCAAACATAACCAAGGCTCGCAGCAAGTTTGCCTGGCTCCACAAGAGTGGGGTGTGGTCATTTGCTACCCAACGCCCGCCTTGTGGGGTGTATTCAAAATAGTAAGCTTCAGGCATGCGGAGGTTACCATCTTCATTGGGTGCAAGCTGATTCAAGGAGCGTTGCAAGTGCAGAAGTTGTTTTTGCCGGGCGGCTTGGTCGCCAGTGGCTTTGTATCTGCTGCCGTATTCTTCGGATAATAGCGGGTCGAATAATGTCCATTGCGCCTCGGTACCCGTATACCCGACACTGGCAGCGATTTGATTGCGCCGGGCAAGGCTGCCTTTGGCTGACGTACGCTCCTCGATTGTCATAATGTCCTTAAACCGAGGGCTCCAATATGTATCGCCCACGTATCGTGCGATACCATGCTGACGGTGTCCCAGCAGACACTGCTCAATATCCTGGATAACGAGCGCTGTTTCGGTGTCGTCCAGCACCTGAAGCGGACGGACAAGGAATAACATAGCCGCGTCATACATCCGATGCTGGACGGTAAATTGCCTAAAAAAGTTAAGCACTGAATGAGAGGGCTGGACCGTGCCCGGAAAATGCCGTTCAGTGCCAAGTGTCATAAGGTCGGTCCCGTGTAGGCTGGGCATATCTGTGACGCCGCGGCTTAGGATGTGGGTCTTGGCTGCCTCGCCACGCTGCAATAATTGGTCTATGCCAGTGCTGTGCCGGTAGCCCACGTGTTCGAACAGCTGTTTTGCAGCGCGAAGGCCGGCAATATTTGCACCGATACTGGGCACATTCACGCGCTTGTCTTCTTCCCAGTGTCCAGTATCAGCATCGGCCCAGTACTTGATTTTATCCAAATAACGTACCGTTTGGGCCAGTGTTTCAATGTCATGACCTCGGACCGGCATATTGGCTGATAGCACCATATTGCTTATGAGCCACAGCTTGTACCCCACGGAATCATTTTGAACACGGTGTTCTGGATCTTCTTCGAGCGTTTCGCCGTCAACCCGTATGGGAATGCGCCAGAAATTAGGGTTGAGGGTGCCATGCACTACGGCATCAATATTCCGGCGGCTGTTGTTCAGAATTTGCATCATTGCGCCTGCGACAGGTACCGCTAGCTCTGGTTTCCCTGCCTCGAATAAAGCGTAGGCAATGTGCGCGTTATCGCGCGACCATGACATACCCATTTGGGTAGCTTTGGCTTGTTCACGGGTTAAATTGCTTGCTGGAAACAACCCACTTTTATACGGTATGAAGTCGAGTGCGCCTTGTGCTTCCAGGCTGTGCCGCAGGTCCTCGGGATGGTCTAAAAAGCGTTCGACAGCGAGTGTATTTTCGTAGCCGGCGTGTGACTCGTAGCCCATACATCTATTATCGCATATAAGCTAGTATGGGCACACCTTGGTTGTGGTGCCGTATTTAAGCTGCTGATTTTGCAGTATGACGGCATGGCTTGCCCAGAAGGTTCTGCTATCATCAGTCTCATTGGGGGAGCCAGGTCGTCCTGGGTGCCGGCCGCCAATCCAGATGTCATGCAGCACATAGCTGCCAGTCTTGCCATTATTTTTAAGACTCATCGTTAGTTGCTGCGTAGCTACGGGCGAACCTTTTTTGACAAACCGCGTATAGTGGTCGTCGTGCAGAACTTTTGCATAGAAAACTATGCTGTCGTCAGTCACGCCACTGATAATTTGGCTGTAACCGATGTGTCTGCCCATATCACATTCAATTACTGGATTTGGTCCGCGGGCATGTGACCACTTAAGCGCTTCTTTCGCTAGGCTCAGTAAATTGGGATACTGGGCGATCTCTTTGGCTGCGTTTGATCGGGTCAGATTTACAAATACGGGAATATTGTTTCGAGTTCTGCCTACTTCATGTTGCATAAGCCGGCCTAATATTGGCGGCGCCTAGGTGTATCACGAAAGTTGCTGTGGTTTTGAGGCTGGCGGTTTTCTTTTGGCCGTGCGACATTAACGACGATGGTACGACCCTCGAAGTCACGCCCATCAAGGGCATTAATCGCTTTTTGCGCCTCTGCTTGGTCTTCCATCTCGACGAATCCGAAACCTTTTGATTGTTTCGTGTCACGGTCGGAAGCTACGACTGCGCTATTTACGGTGCCGTACGCCGCAAATAGTTGACGTAGACTGTCGTCTGTCGTGTTGTAAGAAAGTTTTCCTACGAATAATTTTGTTGCCATTGTAATGCCTTTCTATGAGCTGGTATTGGGCGAGACAGGGTCTTCGTTAATAGCCAAGGATAGAATGGACGCGTAATGGCCGTAATCTTCTCAGGGATAAAAGTTTAGAATAACTTGCTCTTTGTATAATAACACGTATACGGCAGGTGGGCTAGGCCGATCGTTGGCGGTGCTTATTAAGTTCCACTACTCCGAAAAGCGCCAGATCCGCAAGGCTTGGTGCAATATATACTGGCAGGTCATAAAAATCTTCGTGAAGTCGCTTGAGATGTTCAAGCGCTAATGCTCGTGTGCGATTGGTGCCAGAGCGGCGGTCGCTGTCATGCATTTCCAGATAGATACCGAGTGATTGACCGCTTAGGTGTGCATGCAGCATGCGTGGGCCTAGTTCGGCTAACGCACCAAAACTTTCTGTTTCGCCGGTAACGCTAATAAGTTGTACGGCGTCGTTGAGTTTATGATTTAACTCTATGGCTTGAGCCGCTTCATTCCAATCGGTGCTGTAACTATCTTTGAAGACTGAACGTTGGCCACTGCGCAGCGCATCAGCTTTGTTGATCGTTGACGTAATGGCTTCTATCCAAGCTGGCGCAGTATGTTGGCCGCTTGTGCCAGACATGTATATTGCTGGTTCAAGATCTTGGCGCGAAGCAGCTATTGTATGAATTGTTTTTGTTTGTGTGCTGGAACCCTGTTGCGCAATATGTTTCTTGAGCGCAATGCTTGCTTGATGGGCGAGCTGCTCAACATTATTAGCAATGTTGAAAATTGGGTACGCCTGGGCTGTGGCTTCAAGCGCAGTGTGAGCAAGCTTTCGCGCTACTGATAATGGGGTGTGCTCACTGTTGTCAATGTTCACAATTACATCTTGACCCCGCAGAATACCGCCATATGCCAACATACCTGCTTCCATAAGGCTGGCTGGACTGTCGGCTTCTTCGGCAATGTGCACTACAACTACCTTGGAGCGAGCTGCCATAATACTTTCGATAACTGGGGATACTTCTGGATCCCATTCAGTGACTACTGGGCTCCACAAATGCCCCCCAACACCGTAGGCATCCGCAATGGGTTGCACTTCATCTTCGCGCCAACGGATATAATCGGGGGCAAGCGGATCGCCACATGTGCCCATAGTTGCCATGACGTTCAAGCCAACCGTATCCATCCTGTCGCTCGACAGCGTGGTGTTATGGACGGGCATGCCGAGTGGTGCCCACTGGGGTGCCCCGTCAAAGTATTCCGCTCCGTTAGCACTCATGCTTTAGCCTTCCTAAAACATGGGGCAATACCCGTGATTGAAAGACACGATCTTCCTTAGTTAAGGCCAGGAACACCGTAACAGTAACTGGATTATGGCCAAGGGATCGCGCGTGGTCGCTGAATTCCTCTACTTCTTTGAGGTTGCACCCTGCATCGAGTAGGTCCTGAAAAATGAGAGATCTGTGGCCGACGGCTTCAAGGAGCGGATCGACAAACTCTGATGTGGCAATATGTGGTTGCATCTCCATAAGATGCGACAAATTATTCCAGAAAACCCCGGCAATTGCAAGTAAATGGATGTTGCATAGCACAAAGCTGCGCAGGTATAGTTAGGGTAAGCATTATGAAAGTCAAAAAGCGCCAACACTTCTACCAAAAGAAAAGATTTTTATGGAGCCTCGGGATTGCTATCGTCTTTGTATTGGCAATAGCTCTTGCTTTTAGGCTGAGCCCTTGGCCAGGCGCACTCATAATACGGACGGTTTTTAACAAAGGTGGCAATAGCACGCTGGCGGCGATGCAGCAGGCCCTGCCGGATTATCCAGTCCAACTGACAAAAGATATTAAGTATGGTACCGAAAAAACAATGACGTTAGATGTATACCGCCCCAAACAGGTTGTGGGCACGACTGCCAAGCTGCCTGTAGTGATATGGACACATGGTGGCGCCTGGCTTTCGGGAAATAAAGCCGCTGCTGGCCCCTACTACGAGCGGCTGGCGGACCAAGGTTATATTGTGGTTTCGGTGGGTTATTCACTCGCACCTGGAGCAACGTACCCAACTCCTATTAGGCAGCTCAACGAGGCCCACCGTTACGTTATATCGCATGGTGATGCCTACAATATTGACACTACACAAGTTTTTTTGGCGGGCGACTCGGCCGGCGCACAGCTGTCGAGCCAGTTGGCAAGTCTTGTGAGCAACCCAGGTTACGCCAAACAGATGGACATAACCCCTTCTCTCCAGCCAGAGCAGCTTAAAGGCGTTATTTTGTACTGTGGTATTTATAAAATGGAAGGCCTTACAGAGCCAGATCCAAACTTATCAAAACTCGTCAGTTGGGGCGACGCTACCAGTGTATGGGCCTATACTGGCTCGCGCGATAAAGCATCGCCTGCAATACGGCAGATGTCCGCCTATTACCACGCCACCAAAGACTTTCCGGCTACCTTTATAAGTGGCGGAAATGCTGATCCGCTAACTGACGCCCAATCCAAACCGTTTGCCAAGAAACTTACAGAGCAAGGCGTCAGGGTTCAGACACTTTTCTATCCCTCAGGCCACAAGCCGGAGCTGCCGCATGAATACCAGTTTACCTTTAACGCTGATGGCGAGCGTGCCTTTACACAGATGACAATGTTCTTGGGCCGCCAAGGCCGGTAGCTCGCCTAAGCATCCCTTTACGCCAGTTATTGTACCCGTATCGCTACGGTCTGCCTGCTGCAAAACAAAAAGAAGCCGTGGTACGGCTTCATGTGCTATTTTTAGAAAATATTTGACGAACAATTCCCTGGCTCCGGGGACTGGATTCGAACCAGCGACCTAGTGGTTAACAGCCACCCGCTCTACCGCTGAGCTACCCCGGAATATTATTTGTGAGACAAACGGCGTCTCGGCAATAAACCAGGGAGTTATTCGCCAATATTCAAAAGTACAAGTCTTGGTGGTGATTCCCAACACTGATGTAACAAGGGTGATTATAGCGGAAAATACCTTCTTTGACAATATATGCCGCTATATTTCGCGGCGATATACTACTTGGCTGGTTTCTCGGGGTGCTTGTCGGCTTTTTTGGGGTGGGCGATTTCCTTGACTAGCTCCTTAAACTCCATGCCCAGTTGTTCACTCTTTTTGTGGAGGCCTGTGGTCTTGGCTGGAAAAGCTTTCTGTATTTTCTTGGGCAACGATTGCTTAAGCTTTTTGGCGATAACTTTACCGCGCTCGGTCGGCGTTTGCGCTTTGCGGTGTTTGCGCAGGATTTTTGTAAAGGCATCTTCGTAGGCATCTACCATTTTTTCGTGCGAGAACGTAGCGATCGCATGGTCCCGGCAGTCTTCACGCTTGATAGTACCTATCTTCTCGACAGCTGCCGCCATTTCGGCAATGCTGTCTACAACAAAGCCTGTCTTGCCGTGTTGGATGATTTCTGGGGCAGCCCCACGGCGTAGCGAAATAGTTGGCGTGCCGCAGGCCATGGCTTCAATGGTTGTCAGGCCGAATGGCTCTTCCCACTGCACAGGAGTTAGGAACGCCTTCGCTTTTTGGTAATAGCGCCACATCTGGTCATTCTCGACAAAACCAAGATACAAGATTTGGTCGCTCAGGTGCGGCTTGATGTACTGGTCAAAGTAGCCCTGGGTGTCTGGATATACTGGCCCTATGATCAGCAAGCGGCTATTAGTTTGCTTAGCGACCTGGATCGCCTCTTTAAAGCCCTTTTCTGGCACAATACGGCCAGCGATCAGCAGGTAATCTTCTGGCTGGTTTGAAAACGGAAAGTGTTCAATGTTAATACCATTGTAGGCAGTCCGAGCGTAGTTGAGGTCTGGTGCGTCGCGCCGTTGGTTGTTAGAGATCGAAATAAAGTGCTGGTTAGAGCTGTTGTATAGTTCGTATATTTCCTTGTACCAAGGAAATGTTGGATCGTGCAATGTGTATACTACAGGAATATCTTTGTTGCGAATGGCATCTGGTAAGGCAACTTCCGGATGGTGAAAATGCAAAAGGTCGTATTCGCCCTTTTTGGCTTTGCGAAACATCTCATTGGATAGCCAACGGTCCCATAATTCCGGAATATAGTGCGACATGCGTGCTATATCGCCAAACAACTCACGCATTTCTGATTGATCCCTGATCAAGGGGCGAAGGTTGCGCGTATGTACTCCAGCGTCCAGCTTGGTCCCTAAGGGGCCATAAAAATCGACGGCATGCCCACGTTTGACTAATCCTTCGCTAATAGCGATGGCTAGGTCAACCGGAGCATAAATAATATCTTTAGGTCGCGGCGCTGCGAGGTAGCCGCGAACCATCATTGCTATCTTCATGCGAAGCTCGACTAACACATCTATTTAACCATAGTATTGGCCGTAACGTAAGTGCGCCCGTGGCCGTGCTGCCGTTGAAATGCTTGCAGATAATCAATTTTTAATTCGTAATTGTGCGGATACGGCGCTCTTCATCGCGTTTTTTGAGCGCTTGACGTTTGTCGTAATTCTTTTTACCCCTGCCGACCGCAATTCGTACTTTGATGTATCGGCCATGTGTCAGTATTTCGAGCGGCACGATGGTTCGACCCTGCTGCTTGGCTTCCAGTAGCGCCTCAATTTCCCGCTTCTTTAGCAGTAGTTTGCGCGTACGTACCTGCTGCTGCTCTGTGATGGGGATGCCGCTGCTGCCACTTATGGTGGCGTTCAGCAACCACAACTCCCCATCCTTCACTGTTACATATGCGCCACGCAGCTGTCCATGGCCCATACGCAAGGCTTTTGTTTCGGCCCCCGTAAGTTGAATACCTGCCACTAGGCTATCACCAAGCTCGTAGTCGTGGCGAGCGCGGCGGTTAGTTATCTGCTTGGTCTGAGCCTGCTTTTTCTTCATATTTATCTGTTATTGTATCGAACAACAGATTGAACGGCAATTCAAAAGACGGTATAGTGTGCGGCATGAGCCATGAAGCACAATCTTTTTTGAGCCCAGCATTTGAAGATCAGCTTGATTGGTACCTCGATCGGCCTGATTTGACCAGACAATGTAACGATGTTCAATATGCGCCCATCCGTGATCCATTCAATGACGTAGCGCCCGGCGATACTGCAGAGTTAATGCCGTATATTCGCTTGTGTAGTGATGGCGTCGGCGGACGCCCAGTTATTTATGTGCCTGGCTTCACTGAAGGCATTGTGGCTAAAGCAAGCTTTGCGGCAACACTTGCGCATACTGGCCATGAAGTTATACTGCCCGACCAAAACCGCAAGGGACTGTTAAAGGATGCGCTGAACAAGCGAAGTGCCACATATACACAGGCGGCACATGTCATGTCTGTACTAGAGAATGAGGGGTTGCTACGACCAAACGGCCGTGTCGATGTTGTGACACACAGCTACGGCAGTCTTATTTTTGAGGAAATGTACAAAATTGCTGGCCGCAGGAGCCAAAACGTCTTTAATGACAGCGAGGTGATTATGCTTGCTCCGGCTGGCATGAATGGTAGGGAGCACGTCTTGAGCCTTGGCTATCGCTTTTTACGCATGATACATGCAGAAGCTAAGACGCATAAGGATTTTGATGACGAGCGTGGTGAGATGTTTGCGGCTGGACGCCGGCACGCGTTGGCCAACCTGCCCCGTGCCGTTCGGGAAGGATTTGAACTTGCTAAACGCCGAGTAGGCCTTGGCTATCTTCTGGAGGGCAGTATTGGGCGATTGACCGTTATGAGCTACGCCGAAGATAATCTTTTTCCTGATAAACTTGCTGAAAAGCGACTGCTGCCATATCTTGCAGATATGTCATCGGATGACCCTGGCCAAAAGCTACAGTGGGCGATGCCGATATCTACCAAAGAGATAGCCGCAACACCTGGTTCACGTAAGGCGCCAACGAAAAATGGTAAGGAGTTGCGTTTGGGGACCGACGCAAGCCACAACGATGAGCAGTTCAATCCAGATAGGGTTGCAAATGCAGTTTCACAGGTTTTGCGCTTGGGCTACAGGCGTCGCGCTAACGCTGTTTAAACGCATCTTTCGCGACGTTCCATAGGCTTGGATCATTCTGATGCACGAGTCGGTAGTACCAGTATTCACTGCCCCACAAGTATATGTCTCGCATACCGGTGGCTTTGCCGTACTCTATACGGCTTACAAAGCGCTCAGCATTAAATGATTTATTTTGTTCATACAGGCTGGTCTGAGTTATACTCTGGCCATTTGGCGGCCATGCTTCGGCTTGTAATTCGTGGACGATCATATTTTTACCGCCCACAATTTTTTGGGTACCTGCTAAAAATGCATAATACCAGGCTGGAAATGGATACTCGACATACCTGTGGACCGGAGGGCTCCAAACCCGCTTGTAAATAGAAATGCCATATACATCGGGCTGGGGCTGGCCCAATGGAATTCCCTGGGCATTGTTGCTGCGGGTGATGATGACTGGGTGGTGTGGGTCAGCTTTTTTAACAAGGTTGTATTCGCGTACAAGCCGGTCGCGGCTAAAGTCGGGGCAAATACCGAACGCCTTTAGGAAGTATTCATTTTCTAGCTGGTAGCTTTCCAAACTCGGCGAGTTTTTATAGCGCTCAATGACTTTTTGGATAAATGCTTCAAGGCTGGGCTGCCATTGGTCTTTTGTCTGGTCAATAGCCCATGAGGGCATGTGACACTCTGGCCACCGCGGTTGCCGTAGGCCAATTGCAAGTGATACCTTTGCGTCGTGTTGTTCAGCTTTCTCGAACTGCCAGTCCAGGAGGCTGAAATCATAAGTGCCTGGGCTTGGTTCTAATTGGTCCCAGTAACTTACAAGCCGCAGGTGTTTAACATCCAGATCAGTTAACAACGCGTCCATGGTTTGTTTAGGTTCCAGTCCCAGGCTTTCGGCATATGCAGGAATAAACGTTGTACCCATTCGCAGTGGCTGTTGTTTCTGGCTGGCGATGTACCACTGGGCAATGCCGTACATGCCACTGAAAATAATCAGAACGACACCAAAAATTGCTATAAATAGCTTATTCCAGGCATTTTTACGCCAAAACTGGCCAAAGGTGTTCGGCAAAGACTTCAAGCTTACCCAAAGCTTACGGTAGTAATGTGACAACAGCTGCTTCATGCAATAAAATAGTTCTAATAAACCAATGAATCAATTACGTATTAGCTTAGTTATACCAGCTTACAACGAAGAGCGCCATATCCGTACCTGTCTTGAATCTGTCGCATCCCAGATAGCCCCCCCAGCCGAAGTTATTGTGGTTGATAATAATTCATCTGACAAAACAGCAGCGATAGCACAGGAGTACAGTTTCGTAACCCTTATACGGGAACCGCGGCAGGGTCGTGCCCACGCCCGTAACGCAGGCTTCAATCGTGCCACTGGCGATGTTATTGCACGCGTTGACGCCGATGCTACGCTACAGCCTGATTGGGTTGCTCAAGCGACACATATGTTTACTGTCTCCCCTTTGCTGGGCGGTGTGAGCGGTTTTGCAGAGGCGGCTCTTTTCTTTACTGGTCCGTGGCGCGGAACCTTCTGGTCACGCGTATATTACTGGGCGAGTGACAGCTATTTCAGGTTGCCCACTCTGTGGGGCGCCAATATGGCGGTGCGCCGCAGCGCGTGGAGCCAAGTAGCCCCGGGACTTTGCGATGATGACGCCCAGGCACATGAGGACATCGACCTATCGCTTGCTCTTTGGGCGCACGATTGGCCTATTGTCTATGATCCGAAGCTTATTATCGCCACCAACGGCCGTGAATACTTACAGTGGCCTAAGCTGAAGGTGTATGTGAACTTGCGCAAGCAAACCAAGCAGCGCAATGTTGAAAACGGAGTGATGGCACGGGCATCACGGCATTATTTGCCGATGTGGAAGACAGGAGCTACAGCTGTGCTTATGGCGGTCCCTGCTGTAATCTTTATATTGGTCAGCCGAACCCTGCAAGCTACACATTACCGTATTCGCAGCGGTAGGTAGCCTAAAGATTATTAGTTTGTTTGCGCCCATTACTTTGTTCGGTGACTGTACAGTTGCCCCATAATCCTGCCTGCGCCTTCTCTGCCTCTTTTTCGGCCAATATAAACGCATCTTTTTGAGTGAACGGAAATTGGGTATATGCAAAGCCATATCCGTTACGAATAATTTTTTCAGCAATAAGCGCTCCATCAGGCAGATACACATATCGCAAAAGCCTGTCATAGCGATCGCGATTGGTACTGTGCGGATCAGATTCTAGCCTGACTTTTTGGGTGCCGATAAGTTCTTTAGTGTACGCCGAAGCAGCCGGCCCATAACATTGCACCGGGCTGTTAGGTTTATGTGTTTCAGGGGTGTCGATGCCAATCATGCGTACTTTTTCCTGGACGCCATTCATGTTGACCGTTATGGTGTCACCGTCGGTAAATCGCGTAACTTCATACAAACCCGGCTGTGACTGTACGGCTTTTTGCTGGATAGTGGCCTTAGGGGTGTCTAGGGCACCCGTAGCCTGTATAGCGGCAATGGCTACGATAATCAGCAAGCCTGAAACAGATAGGTTTTTTCTGCGTAGAAGCCATGTATATTTCATGTCGTTGCCAGTATACGCGCTTCTGCCAGCAAACAAAAGGATTTATGTGCTAATGCTCGCGAACGTCAGTGCCTTTTGGGCCGCAACTGGCGACACCGATATTGAAGCGCCCTCCGGCACATCGTACACCTCGCCGTCTACCTGTAGTTTTGTGGGGCTAAGGGCTGTAAACGCATGACTGCCGTATGGTTGCATGATACGGCCGCCCTGTCTACCACTTGCCATACGGGCTGCCGTTGTAACGATGCTGCCTATAGTTTGTGCCCGGACATCGGTTGTAAAATAAGTGCTCTCTGATAGTCCGACTGGAAAGCGCAAATATTTTGCCATATGCGTACCGTTTACGAACAGACGGTCGGTTATGCGCCTGGTCTGCACAATTCCTTGTCCATCAGTTTCTTCAAGTTCAAATGTCCCTGCTCCTTTTAGGGCAGCAATGGATATAGCTGCTTCGCGGAAGTGCCGAATGCCTGGCAGCTGTTTCCATGGTGTCTTTGTACGCTTTGTGTTTATGGCCTCTGCGGCAAATGCTGAAGCCCCAAAGCTTATGTATCCCAGCGCTGTGTGGGTTTGTTTGTTGTCGGCAGAGGCAATTGTACACTCAAGCGGCCTGACTTTTTTGTACTGTATGTCACTATAATGTTGCGATAGGCGCCGTAAGTTTGCCGAGCCATGCAAACCATGGGCGACATCATTTGCATTACCGACACCAATGGGGAATATCGGCAGTGTGCGTAATTCTTCATTGGCGTTTACTAAGGCTTCGGCAATATTGCCAAGCGTGCCATCACCACCGGCTACTACCACCCATGTCTTATCAGGTGCGATATGGCCATTCCGCCAGGCGTTTGTCAGGCCGTGCACGAACAAACGCCTGTTCTCTTCCCGACTGACGTCTTGAGTCTCAAATGTTAGCATATCGGCATCGGCGTTTTCGGCTATAAGCCGGTGGATGTGGTGATTCGCCGCAGCAGCGTGGGTTGCCGCCGGGTTGCGCACTGCAAAAATGGTACGCGGTAACAATACATCAGAGCCTGGGTGCGCTTCCACTGCTAGTAATCTATGCCTTTATTTGCAAGAAACTTGTCGTCAAAGTGGTGCTTTACTTTTGTCATATTGGTCATAATATCAGCTTGCTTTAACAATTCCTGGGGAAAATTACGGCCAGTAACACACAGGCTAGTGTGCGGGGAACGGTCGGAGATGAGTTTTTTAAGGTCATGCACATCCAGCAGCCCGTCGTGGACCGCGTTATTAATTTCATCGCAAATAACCAGGTTAAAGTCTCCGCTGGTGGCCGCCTTATAAGCTTCTCTGTATGTTTCCCGTGCCGCTTGCTTGTGCTGGTCCTCGGTAATTGCCTCGGCACTTATGTCGCCAGCGTTATAAAAACCCTTGCCGCCCTTATAAAAGTACAGTTGATCTTTAAAAAGGGGCATGATGTCACGGATAAAAACATGCTCGCCAACGCCCCAATATTTGATGAATTGTATAAAAGCGACATTCCAGCGATTGCCCAGTGCCCGGGCCATCAGCCCAATACCCGCGCTTGTCTTGCCTTTGCTTTCGCCGGTGTACACTACTACGACCGACGGTTTTGTCTCGTAATCCTCAAATGCCATTCCCGCATTATACTACGGCCTTAGGCGGCATGGTGCGGTTCTTGTTCGTTGCCTTGCTCGCGCATGATGCTGTAGGGGTCTTCCACGCTCTCTACGATGCGGTTGAGTGTGTTCGCATGAGCAAACTCAGCAGCGTAGGCACCCAGACGCAAGATACGCCGTGCCGACGCCCGTTCTTGTACGACATCCGAATCCAATACTGCTTCACCTTCGGACTCAGCAACGCCAATGCTGGTCTGGGCTGCCTGCTCAGTAAGCGGGTCAAATAGTATTTCCAGATCATCGTCATACCGTAACAGTTGGCCGATAACATATACGGCCCTGCTTTCGAACGTCGATGTCGCATGGGAGTCTGGCCGCTTGGCATACTCCAGTACATCAGGATGTTGCGCGGCTTTTAGGGCGTATTCGACTGTTATCAAGCTCCGTGCAATTGCTCCAAATGTTGCCGGATTTTCTTTGACGGTAGATTCAAAAAAAGCGAGCCGCTTCGCTCGCTCAGTTGACTCCACTTCATTTGCTGCTTCGGTTACCGAGAACGTTGGTAGTTCTGTTCGTCGCATCGTTTGAGTCCTCCGCTTTTAAACTGTACCTTCAGCATAGCGCGAAATGCTTACGCTTGCTATGTGATTTTTCGCACAGTTATAAAAGCTGGCTGGCCTTAAGGGCTCCATCAATCTTGGGACGGTCGAAGCCTACGATAATTGTTCCCCTAATGTCGAGGACGGGAATACCCATTTGGTCGGATTTTTTGACGGCTTCTTGGGCGTATGCCATGTCTTCTTCGACATTCTTTTCTACGTATTTTACACCCAGTTTGTCTAGGTATTCTTTGGCTGCATGACAAAATGCGCACCAATCAGCGCTGTATATAATGACATCTTCGTTCATATAGGTAGTATAACACTTTTATGATACCGTAAGTTGTTAGTGGAAGAATGTGCTCTATCAGAACAAGAACCATTTTCCGTGCAGCAAGCCGGCCGGGTGCTATTAAGAGACTTTTTCTTGTCCTTTAAGGTAGCCCAAGGCTCTGAAAACGCGGTTCAGGAGCAGCTTTTTTTGCTTCTGCGGGATAAGTACGTCCGTGATTGGGGCGAGGCGCGGTTCCCAGATATTATTGCCGCTCATCAACAGACTATACCTTCCCCACGACTAAAACCGCCCAACGGACACGGGGCGAATACCATTCTTGGAACCAATAACCCATCGGAATATGCGTCTGAGTTTGCACGCGTGTGGAGTAAATTTGGCATAGATTTGACTTCCCCGAAAGCAGCGAGTCCCTATGAGTTAGGACGGCTGATTATTCAGAAAGATGCCCAGTATGTTTTATATGGACGCCCGAGCACTCTGGTTGATGGTGACCGCTGGGGCAGCCTATACCGGCAGCACATTCTGATGGGTGAGCCAATCGGGTCCAGGAATGTGGACGATGCTTTGGCTCAGGTGCGCCTCCAGGCGGCGGCGCTCAATCCAAAAGTCCAGTCGCCTCGCCGGATGGATTCATGGGGTTTGCAATGCGACTGGGAGCAGCAGCACCCAGGCCAACAATTCTATCCTGATGACCTAGCCTATTTAGCCGCTAAAGCTCAAACGCCAAGCTGAATGCAATGTAGAATGTGCCATAAGCGAGCAGTAATAAGCCAGCAAAACTGATGATTGCAGCAAGGGTCTTGTCGCGAACCAATAGAAATACTGCTGCTATAAATGTCCCAGCTCCTAGTAGTATGTAAGTAATAAGCCATAGCTGGATTTGCTCGAAAGACATTGAAGGCCCCGACGTGCGGAATGGCGAATGTCCCCAGCCTATCAGCCGCACAGCTTCAAAAACAACAAGGCTTGTGCATGTCAGGAGGGCTATGATTATTGCTGTACGCTTCACATCCTTTAGTATAGTTGAATAATGTAAAATTCGGCTTAATTTATGCGCCTGGTGGTATAAAAAACAGTAATTTAGTGCATTTTTGGCATAAAAGCGCGGTTTTTGATTGCGTAATTGTGTACTATCTGTTATTCTGAGCAAGAAATGAATAAAGCCGCCGATTCGACGACTACACCTTCTGCCTCCAAAGGGTCTCTAAGCGCAACATCAATGGTTCTGATGGTTGCTGACACCACAGCACGACTATTTATCCCAACCATTGGCGGTACGGTTTTGGGCATTTGGGCTGATCACAGCCTTGATACTACGCCGTGGATGACCGTCGCAGGAGTTGCTGCTGGCGCTGTGTTGGCATTTTTGCTTGTTTTTATGCAGGTACGCTCGATTAAGCGTGCCGAACAAAAGGAGCGTGCCTAATGTATAACTTCGCCGAAGCAGCAGAATCACCACACGTAAGCCTAGCTGCCGAGCAGGTATTTACCATATTCGGTTTCCCAGTGACAAACGCAATGGTGCTGGGCGCGTTAGGGTATGTCTTACTGCTTGCTGCGTTATTTTATGTTGCGCGCAAACTCAAGCGTGGCAACCGGAATTTGTTTGTCGGCTTAGTGCAATGGGCGTTTGAGGCGCTATATAACACGGTTGAGCAAGTCACGCGTGACAAAAAAATCGCCAAACGACTCGCTCCTTTGGCAATCACGCTATTCTTCTTTATCCTAATCCAGTATTGGATCGGCATCCTGCCAATTGTCGGGCCTATCACCTGGCACGATGTGCCATTGTTCCGCAGCCTTGCAGCCGACCTTAACACTACGTTCGCGTTAGCGATCATTACCATTGTCATGGCGCAGGTATATGCCGTTCGCTTCCTTGGCTTCCGAGGTAACTTGGGCCGCTATTTCCGCAGCCCGTTCAAAGACCCAGCTGGCGCTTTCGAAGGTATCCTGGAGCTTATTGCAGAATTTTCACGCTTGATGGGGCTTAGCTTACGTTTGTTCGGCAACGTGTTTGCCGGCGAAGTCTTGCTGATGATGATTGCATTTTTGACCGCCTGGGGCACCCCTATCGCCCTTCCTCCGTTCATGGCCTTCGAGCTATTTATTGGTGCCATCCAGGCCTACATTTTCTTTATGCTTACTGTCGTATTTATTTCACTGGGGCTCAGCCACGGTGGACATGAATCGGACAGTAAGGCTGACGCAGATCACTCTGGCAGCCCGGCAACACAACCTGTAACTGCCCAAAGTGACCGTTAATGATAAGCTATAAATAAATTAAGGAGAAATAATAATGGAAGAACTCGCATTTGGCTTGACATACGCCCTACCCGCACTTGGTGCCGCACTTGGTGCTGGTTTGGTTGGTAACGCTGCGTTGAACGCAGCTGGCCGTAACCCAGAAAAGATTGGTGACATTCGTACGCTGATGATCTTGGGTATTTCATTCATCGACGCCTTGGCTATTATCGCCATCATCGTTGCTATTATTGCCAAATTTATCTAATAAGGTGTAAGGTCACTCATGCCACAATTACTGTATACATTTGCTTCGAGCGAAGCCGCTGCCGATAAAGATTTATTCGGTGCGCTTGGTATCGATTGGCGCCTGCTTGTTTTGCAAGTAGTAGCCTTTGGCATTTTGGTATGGTTGCTTGGCAAGTTTGTATATCCGCAATTGGTGGGCGCAATTGAAAAGCGCGAAAAAGCTATTGCAGACAGTGTCGCAGCTGCCAGCAAAGCCGAAGCTAAGGCCGAAGAAACGCAGCAAGAAATTGACGCCCTATTCCAGAAGGCTCGCAAAGAAGCCGATGAAATCATTGCCCGTTCCCACCAGGAAGCTACGGCAATGGTTACAGAAGCCGAATCAAAAGCCAAGGACCGTGCCGAGCAGATCGTTTCTGACGCTCGTTCCCAGTTGAGTAACGACGTGCGCAAGGCACGCGAGGCGCTCAAGAGCGATACTATCAAGCTTGTTGCTGCTGCAACCGAAGAGGTTATCCACGAAAAACTGGATGCGTCCAAAGACTCTAACCTCATCAAGATCGCCATCGAAAAAGGACAGGCCTAACATATGAACAAGATTTCCCAGCGGACATTTTCCAAAACAATCGCCCAAAAAATAATCCAGGAGCCAGCTCAGCGCAAACACTGGATTGAAGTTCTGGCCGCTTATATGGTTGAGTCTGGCTCAACTGATAAAGTTGATGCCGTGGTGAACGATGTCGCCCGGGAAGTCTTTGCTCAGAGCGGAGCGCTGTTGGTCCGCGTAACTAGCGCCCGTCCACTAACCGACGCCACGCGCAAGCAGCTGACGCACATTATTAAAGAGCAATCAGGTGCCAAGGATGTCGCGCTAGACGAGTCTATCGACCCTAGTTTGGTGGGCGGCCTTATTGCCCGCACCCCTGATGCTGAACTTGACCTCAGTGTCCGCAGCAAACTAAAGCAACTAGCTAGCATGTAAATGCCGACCGATAAGGAGTATACGAACAACACTATGAGTGACTTAGCAATTAAAGAACTATCAAACGAGCTGCGCGACGCCATACAGGGCTTGCGCACTACAAAAAGCCTAGAAGAGTCAGGTATCGTTACCCGTGTTGGTGACGGCGTAGCTTGGATATATGGTCTCAAAAGTGCTGGATTCAACGAAGTCGTTGAAATTGAGGCAACTGACGGCGGTGTGGTAACTGCTTTCGTGTTGAACTTGCTTGAAGATGAAATCGGTGCCGTGCTGCTTGGCGACGACGCCCAAGTTGTTGCAGGCGCAAAAGTAACGCTTACCGGCGAAGTTCTAAAAGTACCTGTTGGTCCAGAACTTGTTGGCCGCGTGGTAGACCCGCTGGGTCGTCCGCTTGACGGCAAAGGCCCTATCAAGGCTGCCCACCACGGCCCTATTGAACGCCCGGCTCCTGGTGTAATGGACCGCAAGTCTGTGCACGAGCCAATGATGACCGGCTTGCTGGCAATTGATGCTATGGTGCCCATCGGCCGTGGCCAGCGTGAACTTATCATTGGCGACCGCCAGACTGGTAAGACATCAATCGCTATCGACACCATGATTAACCAAGCCAAGCAGCAAACGGGTGTTATCAACGTGTATGTCGCCGTTGGCCAGAAGTCTTCCAAGGTTGCGGCATTGGTTGAACGCCTTAAGCGCGAGGGTGTAATGGACCAGACTATTGTGGTGGCAACTTCTCCTTCCGATCCAGCCCCATTGTTGTATCTCGCACCCTATGCTGGTACTGCTATGGGCGAATATTTCCGCGACAACGCCCAGCATGCCCTCATTATCCATGATGACCTTTCCAAGCACGCTGTTGCCTACCGCCAGATGTCACTGCTTTTGCGCCGTCCCCCAGGACGCGAAGCATACCCAGGCGATGTATTTTATTTGCACTCACGTTTGCTTGAGCGTGCTGCTAAGCTGAACGATGAACTTGGCGCTGGTTCTTTAACGGCGTTGCCTATTATTGAAACCCAGGCTGGTGATATTTCGGCTTACATCCCAACTAACGTCATCTCTATTACCGACGGTCAGATCTTTTTGGAGACAAACTTGTTCTACCAGGGTATCCGCCCAGCTATTTCAGTTGGTCTTTCGGTGTCCCGCGTGGGTGGCTCGGCTCAGACAAAAGCAGTTAAGTCGGTTGCTGGATCATTGCGCCTCGACCTTGCCCAGTTCCGTGAGCTTGCTTCATTCGCACAATTCTCTACCGACCTCGATGCCGAAACGAAACATCGTATTGAGCGTGGCCAACGCCTGACAGAGTTACTTAAGCAAAAACAGTACCAGCCATTGAGTGTCGCCGAACAGACTGCCAGCCTTATGGCTGCAACCAAGGGTGCCTTTGATACCGTTCCAACCGAAAAGATCAAAGATGTCCAGGCGGCATTGCTGAGCCTACTTGAGTCTGACCACAAGGCCGTGGTGAAAGAACTGAACACTGGCGCCAAACCAACTGAAGATATCGAAAAAACTGTCTTGAAGGCTGCCGAAAAAGTTGCAAAATCGTTTGTAGCACCCAAGGAAAAGGCATAAGGTAAGCCCCTATGGCATCACGGCAACAAATTAAGCAGCGGATAGGCTCGGTAAAGAACACCAAACAGATCACGCGTGCGATGCAGTTGGTGGCCGCGAGCAAACTTAAGCGTGCCCAAGACGCTGCTGCCGGCCCGACTGCCTACGCCCAGCTTGCCCGCCAAATCCTTGCCCGCTTGCGCCAGGTTGCGCAAGACGAAGGCGAGGCTGGCTTGTTCACCGAACGTCCACTTAAAAATCGCCTGCTGATTGTTATCGCGAGCGACCTTGGTTTGGCAGGCGCATATGACGGCAATGCCATCCGACGGATGATCGATGAGGTAAAAGCAGACCGCGAAAAAGGCATCAATACCCAGGTAATTACCATTGGGCGTAAGGCTGGCCATGCAGCGACGGCCATAAAAGGCGTTACAGTAGAGGCGACCTACCACGAAATTGGCGACAAGCCAAGCGCTGACTCTATCCGCCCGCTGCTATACTCACTGATTAACAAGTTCAAGAGCCAGGAAGTTGACGCAGTCGACATTATATATACGCACTTTGTCTCCACTATTACCCAAAAGGTTGAGCTGAATCATTTGCTTCCAGCTGGTGTGCAAGATATAGACTTGCCTGCTCCTTTGGAGAGCGCCAAAGTAGAGCCTTCAGCCGATGCCTTGCTGCAAATGGCAACCGAGCGCTTGATTGAAGCCCAGGTGTACCAGGCTTTATTGGACGCGAAGGCATCCGAACACTCCATGCGCATGCTGGCCATGAAAAACGCTACCGATAATGCATCCGAGCTAGTCGATGACCTGACGCTGGAGTTTAACAATGCCCGCCAGGCGGCGATTACCCAAGAGCTGGCCGAAATCAGCGGCGGCGTGGAGGCAATGAAATAATGGCTGAACATACACTTTTAACTGACGTACAAGAAGGAGAATCATAATGGCAACAGCACACAAGCAAAAAGCCGCCACTGCAACTGGGCACGTGATCCAGGTTGTTGGTGTGGTTGTGGATGTTGAATTTACACAAGGCAGCCTACCTGCAATCAACAACGCCCTAACCGTAAAATTAAATGGCAAGACATTGATGCTCGAAGTTGCCCAGCACTTGAGCGAAACAGCTGTCCGTACTATTGCGCTGTCTACGACTGACGGCCTAAAACGCAGCGACGAAGCACGTGACACAGGCGCCCCTATTACCGTACCTATTGGCGACGCTACTTCAGGCCGAATGTTCAATGTTGTTGGCGAGCCAATCGATGGCATTGAGGGCGGCACCTTTACCCAACGCGCGCCTATCCACAAGCAGCCGCCAACACTTGAAGAGCAAGCTGGGTCAGTAGAAGTTTTGGAAACCGGTATTAAGGTTATCGACCTTATTTGTCCCGTACTTAAAGGCGGTAAGGTTGGCTTGTTTGGCGGTGCTGGTGTTGGTAAAACCGTATTGATCCAAGAGTTTATCAACAATATCGCTAAATACCACGGCGGTAATTCGGTATTTGCCGGTGTGGGTGAACGTACCCGTGAAGGCAATGACCTATACGAGGAGATGAAGGAAGCTGGCGTGCTGGATAAGACCAGTCTAGTGTTTGGCCAGATGAACGAACCGCCGGGAGCACGTTTGCGTGTTGCCCTTTCTGGCCTATCGATGGCTGAGGCTTTTCGTGACCAAGGCAAAGATGTCCTCTTGTTCGTGGACAACATTTTCCGCTTTACGCAGGCGGGTTCCGAAGTGTCTGCGCTGCTTGGTCGTTTGCCGTCAGCGGTGGGCTACCAGCCTAACCTGCAACAAGAAATGGGTAGCTTGCAAGAACGCATTACCTCTACCAAAGAAGGCTCTATTACTTCAGTGCAGGCCGTATATGTCCCTGCCGACGACCTTACCGACCCCGCCCCGGCCACAACTTTTGCCCACCTTGACTCAACCATTGTATTGAACCGTGCTTTAACCGACATTGGTATCTACCCTGCTGTTGACCCGCTCGACTCCAGTTCAACTGTGCTTGATCCGGAAATTGTAGGTGATGAGCATTACACAGTCGCGCGTGAGGTGCAGCGTATTTTGCAGCGTTACAAAGACCTTCAAGATATCATTGCTATCTTGGGTATGGAAGAACTGTCTGACGAGGACAAGAAGACTGTGGCCCGCGCTCGGCGCATTCAGCGGTTCCTGAGCCAGCCATTCCATGTTGCCGAGAAGTTTACCGGCAATCCAGGTAGTTACGTTAAGCTTAAGGACACCGTGAAAAGCTTCAAAGAGATTCTTGAAGGCAAGCACGACGACAAGCCAGAGTCTGCTTTCTACATGAAGGGCGCCATTAGCGAGGTAAAATAAGCATGAATGTGCGACCGCGAGTGAAGAAAGTAGGAGAAGCCGAGTTTGCTTTAAGACGCGGAAGGGCTTATGATGTTTGGCGCGACACATACGCGAGGTCTTACCGTCCATGGCAGCGCGCTGCAGAGGCGCAGATAGCGCATGCAGCTCCTGAGTCTGACCCAAGCTCCGATGTGCATGAGCAGATTGCTGAAGCTGCTGGTGAAGTGGCTATGTTGGCGGCCGCCTGTTTTTCTCCGGAAGACCCTGCACGTGATCGTATTATCAGCCTAGCTGCCAGAGGCTTAGTAATAGGGACTTTCCCTGAGCACATAACGAAAGAAGGTGGTAATGAATAGTTTTGAAGACTTTCCTGCGAGCTCAAATAGTATGGCTGAAGTAGATGCTGCTACAGATTTGGCTGCGCCTGGCCCTGAGTATGTGCCACCTGCGTTGCGCATGTCGGCATCAGCCGCTCGCGCAGCGATTCGCGGTACAGGTATGGCTCCTTTCCCGCGGCGTCGGGTTGAGCGCCCTGCAGCCATTGCTGCATCAGACTATGTCCTGCCAGTGTTTGAGAACTTTGAATATGATGCTGCCAATCAGCCGCCTACGAAAGCAGACGACCTTGGCCGGTACAGCGACGACAATCGTCATGTAATATACGAAGAGGACGGGTACGATAGATGAATTTAGAGCTTGTATCACTAGATGGCGTCAAATTTAAAGCTGAAGCATACTCCGTGGTTCTACCCACAGCAGATGGCGAAATTGCAGTATACCCAGGCCACGAACCGCTGGTAAGCCTGCTTGTCCCGGGTGTTATTACAGTCCGTCGACACAAAGACGACAGCAATGCCCAGCTTGACCACTATGCGACGCACGGCGGCGTCTTGGAAATTTCGGCAAACCTAGTACGTGTTTTGGTTGACGAAGCTACACATGGTGATGAAATTAATGAGTCCGAGGCACAAAAAGCACATGACAAGGCTGTAGCGCTGCACAAAGCAGCCAAGAACAAGATCGAATTGGACAAAGCACAATCTATGATGGACCGCCACGCAGTCCGCTTGCAGGTAGCGAACCTGCGCCGTAGGCACCGTCACAACTAGGCAGTGCCTTCTGTAAACACCCATCCTCGGATGGGTGTTTTTTAAGTCCCAGACATCCTTATGCACGGCGTCTCTTTACAACTGCTGTATTTTACCGTACGATTATGATAATAAGTAAACTTCACGGAGGGTATATGTTCGGAAGAAAAAAGATCGCCATGGTTACGGCGGAATTTTTGGGAACCGGCGTTTTAACATTAGTTGTTTTGGCAGTTAGCAAGTCAAGCATTGGCCTGCCCTACTTTGTGGCTATCGCCGCAGGTTTGGTTTTGGTAGCTATGAGTTTGGCTGTCGGTGCAGTTTCTGGCGCGCACTTTAACCCAGCAGTTACCATCGGCCTTTGGACAACGCGCAAAATCAAGGCACTACCAGCGCTCGTATACATCGCCGCTCAGGTATTAGGCGCGGGTGCAGCGTACCTGTTGTTTAAGTACTTTGTTGGCCAAGCTATTACTGCTGACCCTGGCGACTACGACACAAAGATCCTGGTTGCCGAAACTGTCGGAGCTTTCATCTTTACTACTGCTTGGGCTGCTGCGTCATACCAGCGCCTAGAGGCTGGCAAGGCTGCCGCAGTTGTTGGCATTGGCCTGATCTTGGGTATCTTGGTGGCATCATCTGCCTCAGCAGCGTTGTTGAACCCAGCGGTCGCCTTTGGTACTCAGATGTTCTCATGGACCTACGCCCTTGGCCCAGTGTTGGGTGGTGTAATCGGTTTCAACCTGTATGGCTTGCTGTTCGCACAATTTGCAGAGCAAGGTGCTGCTGCAAAAAGCAAAAAGAAGTAAGCTTTTTGGCACTTCGCAAAACAGCCCGGAATATTCCGGGCTGTTTATTTTGGTGCCGTACCACCCACTCTTACGTGTTGGCTATTAAGTCGGCTTCAAATTGTTTCATACCGCTGACAGTAGCATCGTAGCCGCTAACATCTGGGAAATCGAGAGTATATACACGCTGCCACATAGCCTCTAACAACTGTTTGACACGCTCAAGCTCATCGTTGTTGAACGCTAGGGGTAGCGTATGGATCCGATTGTCACTATCTGGCTCTACAAACTCCAGACGCCCTTCGGTCACCGTATAACCCTTAAAGGTATGAGAGCCTTCGATTAGTAGCTTATAGCAGTATAGCTGTAGCTGGTACTTATGCAACTTTGCGTCGCTTGCCCACTTGCTATAGCTCTTACCGGTTTTGTAATCAACTACGGTAATTGTTTTTGCCTTAGAATCCACCTCTATACGGTCTACCTTGCCTGCTAAGTGAGCATTGCCGATAAATACACCTTCGCGGCTAAAGTTGTGTTCTGCTTTATCGGTGGGGGCAAATATGTGGCCACGGGAAGCGATGTATACAGCCAATGCACGCTCTCCGCGTTCGCGCAGAATGTCGTAGCTTTGCAGCGGGAGTTTATACGTGGTCAATTTGGCGCCAAAATAGTCAATCGCCCTTTCGATGGATGGAGCGCTACCCTCGGTGCTTACTGCGTGCTGAAACCATTCTAGCGTTGCATGGATGGCGTTGCCGTAGTGGCTGTCCAGCGTGGGTGCTTGCGGAAAGCGCAATAGGTAATTGAAGAAAAACTGGTCGGGGCCGCCGTACTCCAGATCAATAAAACACGTAAGGTGCGTCGGGCTTAGCTGATATTGTTTGATGCGCGTTGCCAGTAAACTCTTGAGGTCGGGCAGCTGGCGGTTGTCAATGTGTCGTTGACGCCAGTTCAACTCAAGTGAACCAAGCGTCGGCGCGGTATGGTCAACCGATTCTACCACTTGAGCGTGTTCGGGCAGTACCATAGTTCGGAAGCTATTGTCTTCTTGTTCTTGTTCATCCAGGTATTTCAGCCGCTTGGTGCTCTTGCCGGAATATGTCTGGGTGAAGCTGGTCATGTGCAGTCCAATTTTGGCGCGGGTTATGGCAACAAACAAAATACGAAGCCGCTCGTCGTCGGTAGTTCCTGCATGCCGGATGGGCGCAAGGTTTGCTGGCAGCGTTAGTTTGTTGGAGTTGCTGCGTGAACTGCCGCCCCATACTTCGTCCTGGCAGCTTGGCAGAAAAACGTGCTTAAACTCCAGACCCTTGGCCTTAAAGACGGTCATTAGTTGTACGGCATTCGCTTGTTGGTTGTAGGGGCTGGTGTTCAGGATCCGCTCCTCTGCAGCCTCATACATGTCTATGAAAGCTATAAAGTCGGCGAGAGTTAGCGAGGCAGCTTGTGTATTGGCATGGTCGCGTAGCTTTGCCCGGAGCACGGTGAGGTGCGAAATGGTGTCATAGAACAGTTCTGGGTTAGTCTTTTGCACAGCATCTCCAGTATAGAATTCCCGGAGAGGTGAGCGGACAAGCGGCTGTGCTGCTTCGCGTGTGGCGACTGCCTCGGAGCCAATGAGGTAATCGAGCATTTCTTCGCAGCTATTGGTTTGCAGTTTGCCGGCCAAGCTCAATAGCAACAATGCTGGGAGCTTAAAACATGGTTCTTCTGCAGAAAGTAGCGCCTCGCTCCACGATATGCGTTCTTCCCTTTTGTGGTCACCTAAATGCCACGACAATTTCCAGAGCGCAGATGTGGGGATGTCCCAAAAATCAAAGCTTAATATTTCAGGCCATAAGCTGTCTGCGGCTGCCTGATCGTCTGTCGCCAGATGCTGAAGGAGCTTGCTCATGGCAACGAGCTGTTTAATAACTGGCGCTTCCAGAATGTTTTCACGCTTTTCGTAGCGCATGGGCACGCCTCGTTCGGCCAGATATGGTACCAGCGGCTCTAGCTGGCGGTGTTTAGGTGCGAGCACTGCAATTTCATGTGGCTCCGTGCCTTGATCAATAAGCTCTTGTATGGATTGTGCGATCCAGTCGTACTGCGCGACATTGCTTTGGAACTCACGGCGTTCAATGTCTGCTCGCTGTGGCAAGGCCGGATTGGCTGCTACTAATGTTTTGCTCATGTCAAAATGCTTTTCCAGTCGAGCCTCAATTTGTAGCGACACGTTGCGTGCCGTATGTAAAATATCAGCGCTGCTGCGGTAGTTTTGTGTAAGGTTGATGACCTTTACATTGCGGTACATGCGGTAAAAATCAAGCATGTTGGAATATTGTGCGCCCTGGAAAGCGTAGATAGCCTGATCATCGTCACCTACTGCTAAGATGTTTGGCCTACCTTCGTTAACAGGACTGTCGGTTAGGAGTTCCACTAGTTTTAGCTGCGCGGCGTTGGTATCTTGGAATTCATCGAGCAAAACGTATAAGTACTTTTCTTGCAGGCTGTATCGAAGATCGGGGTTGTCCTGCAGGGCTTGAATGGCGCGCAGAATCATGTCGTCAAAGTCGTACCAGCCTTCCTTGGCGAGCGCAGCTTCGTATAGCTCAAAGACGTTGGCAAGGGACTCGATACGTTTGTTTGCCAATGCGCCGTCAAATACAAATTGGTCATCGCTATTTTTGGCTAGCCACTTGCCCTTCCAGGCGGTAAGCGGTTTTGTTTTCCCGCTAACCTCTGCTTCATTGATGGCTTGGGCCAGCTCGCTAGCGGCAATAGAGGCTAGCGAACCGAACTGCAGCTGCCGTGTCTCTGTGGGCTCATGTCTTTGCAGTGCTGCCAGCAAATCACTAAATAGCGGTATAGTCTTGGCTATACTGGTTGACATTCTTGTTTGCCCGGCAAAAATAGTTTGTACGTCGGAGTTTGCTGCGTCAATAAAATGCAGGTTTTCGCGGGCTATTGCCCGTAGCCCGTCGGCGTTGAGTAAGGCGCGTTTGACCTCACTGATGGTGCCCATTAGGTCGCCTAAGTGGTGCTGTAGCTGCTTGAGCGGGTCGCTATAGCTGAGATTGCCGACAATTGTGCGTATAATCTGGCGCTTGGCCAGCTCGTCGGCCGGCGCCTGCAAGCGTGTCTCGGAAAACGCCTCGGGAAAGCGGCGGATAAGGTCGCCTCCAAATGAGTGGTATGTGCCAATGGCAACGTCATATGCGTTTTGGCCAATGAACCGGGTTAGGCGCTCACGCATGTTTTCAGCGCCACTCTCGGTAAAGGTCAAGCAAAGGATATTCTGCGGCAGAGTGTCAGTTTGCTTCAGAATATGGGCTACCCGTACACTCAGCAGCTGTGTTTTGCCAGTGCCAGGGCCAGCAATAACCAACACCGGTCCGTCGATAGTGCGGACGGCGTCAGCCTGGGCGGCGTTAAGCCCTTCTAATGCGCGGTCGTAATTTCCCATGTAGTCCTAGTATAGCGGCGTTACGTAGCGGCGGCTACTGCGGTTTGCAAGTTGGGCAATCTTCCTCTGAGCCAAATTCGGTCAACCACTGCTGGTTGGCTGTCCACCATGGTTCGAGTTTGCGGAAGTTGCGCCAGTCGGCTAGCTCGCGCAGCATCCAGCCTATCATGCCAGTGAATACTTTTTTGCCCCATTCAATGGCTGCCCAGCCGTATCCGACGGGTATGATGGAAATTGGTTGTTCGGGCTGGTATGGTACGGGCGGTTTGCCATCAGCCCGGCGCATAATGTCTTCTGCGGCAAAATTGCCATCATACAGCGCTGTTTGGGCAACTCCGCTGTACTGGGTGGCGGCATTGTCGCCAACCACATATATGCCCTCTTCGGTGCGCAAGTGCTCGTCTACCACAACTTTGCCCCGCTCGTTCAGCACGAAACCATTGTTCTTAAAAAAGGTGTGGTTAGCGGTGCCTGCTGTCCATATGATGGTGTGGCTTTGGATGGGTTGACCATTGACCATTAAGCTGTCGGCAGTTGCGCCTTCTACTTTTTGGCCGAGTTTTAGTTCAACACCCAGCGAATCCAGGTGTTTGGCAACAGCTTTCGAGACTTTTTCAGATGAGCGTGGTAGTAGGCGGTCGGCAGCTTCTATGATGGCTATATGTGGTTTGGCGCCCTTGACGCCGTGGTTTTTCATAAGTTTATGCAAATATCCTGGCAGTGCCCCGGCCAGCTCGATGCCGGTAGGACCGGCGCCAACAATCACATAATTAAGGTCCGGGGCGTGGTCGGCCTCAAGCTGCTTATGCAGATGGTCTTTGAGCCGCTGTACTTGTTCCTGGGTTTTAATGCCGTAGGCAAATTGTTCCAAGCCCTTAATGCCAAAATAGTTAATCACTACTCCAAGGCCAAGGATAAGGGTTTCGTATGGCAATTCTGCTCCGTCGTCGGTAATAATGATACGCTGTTCACGGTTAATGGTTTTAGCAGTGCCGTGCACAAGCTTTACGCGTTCAGTGTCAACAACTTTGGCCAATGGAATATTTGACTGCGAGTACAATCCTCCCGTAACTGTCTTAAATAGGGTTGGGTAGTAGCGGAACATGTCTTTGTCGGACAGCAGCGTTACTGCAAAGTCATCCCGCTTGCTCAGCGCCCGGGCAGCTCGCAAGCCGCCAAAGCCACCGCCCACAATTAATACACGTTTTTTAGAAGGAGAAGATTGTTCCATGCTTATGATTATACAGGTTGCGGTGATATCGTGAAAAATATTGGAAATAACGTTATACTGGTAATACAGATGTGCTTTAAGGGCATTAAAAACAAATAGGTACGGTTTAAACAGGTGCAATTTATCCATAATTACTGGCGTCAAACATTCGCCTCGCTCGAAATCAGGAATTACCGCCTATATTTTTGGTCGCAAATTATTTCAATGTCTGGCAATTGGGTACAGATGATTGCCCAGGCTTGGCTGGTGTTGCAGCTGACTGATTCCGGCCCCTTATTGGGGCTGGTCACAGGCTTACAATTTTTGCCTACGCTATTACTTGGCCCGTGGACCGGCGCTATTATAGACCGCCTGAACCGCTGGACATTGCTGTATGCGATCCAGCTGCTTGGTATTTTTGGCGCATTGAGCTTGGGGGTTGTGGTAGCACTTGATATTGTGCAGCTGTGGATGGTGCTGGTGCTGTGTTTGTTAATGGGTATCGCTACGGCGTTTGAACTACCCGCCCGCCAAATTTTTATCACAGAAATTGTTAATAAAAAACACCTGCAAAATGCAATTACGCTGAGTGCTATGGAGGCTAGCATGGCGCGAATTATCGGCCCCGCCCTGGGTGCTTTTTGTATTGCTGTTTTCTCCATGGCTGGCTGTTTTTTCATTAATTCGTTTTCGTTTGTTGTGGCGCTGGCAGGCTTGTATATGATGCGCAAAACAGAGTTCCACCCGATAGGCATTATCACTTCCACGAAAGGCTATGTGCGCGAAGCGTTTACGTATTTGTCGCGCCACCACATGCCGCGTGTCATCCTTATTATGATGCTGTCTGTTGGTATTTTTGCGTGCGAGTTTTTTGTAACCTTGCCATTGCTTGCCAAGGAAACATTCAATGGTGGTGCTTCGACGTATGCATGGCTAACAACGGCTATGGGCCTAGGTGCAGTGCTTGGCGGTTTTTATAGCGCTGGCAAACCACATGCCCGGAATATTAACGCCATTGCCGCCCGGTGTATTTTGTTTGGCTTGTGCATGGTAGTCTTGGCATGTATGCCTACGCTTCAATTGGCATTGGCTGCCGCTGCTATGACTGGATTTGCTCAGATTATACTTGTTACCAGCGCCAATGCGATGCTGATGTCTACTGTTATTCCCCGCATGCGTGCCCGCATGAGTGTAATGTGGACAATTATTTTTGCAGGGTCAACCCCGCTCGGCGGCCCGCTAATGGGTTGGATTGGGCAAACGATGTCGCCAGGTGTGGCGATTGCAATCGGAGGTGTCACCACGATGCTGGGCGGCGTATGGGCACTCAAGCGACGTCGTTCGGCCTACCGCGAACGCCTGGTGGCACCGGAGACTGCTACTAATGCTTGAACTGTCGAAAGCATAAGCAAAGTGGTATCATAAGAGCATATAAGAAAGGTCCATCATGAGATTAGCCGTACTATTAGCAACCGTCGCCATTATGGGGGTTTATGCGTTGTCGGCAGCAATAGTTTTCGGTGTTGCCCTGCAGCGGATCATTCCAAAACTTGCAGCGCGCCACATGGAGAATACCAGGTGGTTTTCGCTGGCAAAGATTATCAATACTACATCACTTATCCTTGGTACGGCTGTTTTCGCCACATTATTTACCGATGCTTTTGTCGAGCTGCTGGAGGCAAACAAGGCTGCCGTTGCCATAGGAATATCGGCACTTGCTATACGCTGGATGACAAAATGTTACCGTGCCATGAAATTCAAAAAAGAACAGCCAGCCATTCTCGGTTCGGTAGAAGCGACAACTTTTTTTGTGCTGCCAGTAAGCCTGGCTTCGGTAGGCGTGTACATGCTGTTGGGGCATGTATTTTGGCTAACCTTAAGCGGTTGGGTGCTTATGGTGTTGGCGACCCTGCTGCTGACAGCAGGCGGCTGTTCATTTCTGTATTGGAAAGCTGGTATCCAGGCGGCTAAATCAGTGCAGTCTGCAAGCCGGATGTTTATTGCTTTGTTCTCGCTGTTGGCTGCTGTTGCGGTGCAGCTTGTAGTTCGGAATGATTCGCCGCACTTGCTTACGCTGCCTTTCGCAATCTTCATTATCCTAGTCGCCTGCACATTGTTGTGGCAGGGTGCGCTTATGAGTACTAAGCGTGCTGACCACGGTGTGTGGTGGTACGTTGCTTTCTTATTGCTGGTATCGCCGTTGCTATTTGCTCTGGCAAATCAGCCATGGGTGGTATACGGCCAATTTACATACGACCAGGCGTTTGGCGGCTTGTATGGTACTACGCCAGTTATTATTCTGATTACGATTATCGCTGGCATATTGTTAAGTATTGCCCCGTGGTGGCTTGGCAGCTTCAAAAAACGGTAAATATCCAGCAAGTAAATAGGTAGCTATACTATTTTAGTGCTATAATTGCTAGGATATGATAAAAGTTGCTATTCAAGGCTACAAGGCCTCTTTTCATGATGTTGCCGCCCGGAAATTACTAGGGCAAGACATTTTAGTGATACCATGCGAAACCTTTGTTGAAGTATTTAAGGCGGTCGACCGCGGCAATGTCCGTTATGGCGTTGTGGCGACCGCTAATACAATTTACGGGCCGATCCATGAAAGCTTGCGATTGTTTGACATGTACCAAACGAGAGGTATTGATACGGCTGAAGTACTTGTCGAGCAATGTTTGCTCACACTGCCAAAGGCAGACATGGCTGCAATTGAGCAGGTTTATTCGCATCCTGTCGCTTTGGCACAGTGCAAAGACTTTATTAACGATTACCTGCCAAAGGCTCAGCTCTGTGGGCATGCCGATACGGCAGGCGCTGCCGCCGATATAGCCCGCTGGGCAGACCCTACGAAAGCGGCCATTGCCAGCCGGGCGGCTGCAGAACTGTATAATTTGCAGGTGACTGCCGCAAACATCCAAGCCGAAAAAGACAACTACACTTCCTTCACGCTATTTGAAAAGCAATCATAGCCTGGCTTTTAGTTAACTTGGGCGGTGCTTTGGTTGCTCGGCTTGTATGAGCTACCCAGGATGACTACAAAATCTGCGTTAAACTGCTTGGCAAGCGCAACGTCTGCCGAGTTCTTGGATCCGTACGCTTTTTGCAGTGCTTTTTTGGTATTGGGTTTTTGACCACTGGCGTTATCGATGATAACAGTGTCGGCTGAAGGCTGTGGTGCATCGCCGACTTGCTGCACACTAATGCCTTTTTGAGCTAGGGCGTCACCTTCCCGTTTGGCAAGGCCCACTACTTCGCCGCCATTCAACACGACAACTTTAGCAGCTTCCTTAGATACTTTATTGTTGGCAAATGCTTTGGTTAAGTATGCTTGTAGTTCACTGAAGTCTTCTGGGCCTGCTGCTGGCGAGAGCGCTGATTGGCCACCGGGCGCAGTGTAGTTAGCTAGCAGATTTTTGCCGTCAGCATTGTTAAAACTCAGCGACTGGATATCAGAGCTTTTTATTTTTTTCATAAGGTAATGCAGACTGGCGATTTCGTTCAAATGGAAGTCGGTTTGGACGTTGTTGCCAGCTGTATCCATAAGGCCGCCAATTTTCATTGGATTTGACAAGACTTTGGCACTCATTGCTTTTTCTTTGAGTGCAAGCATCATTTGCCGTTGATGCTTTGTACGGTCAAAGTCGCTTTGAGGGAAGCCGTAGGCACCTGAAACGCCGTTAAATGGATCGCCGCGGGCACGTGCCAGGTTCAAGGCAGTTTGGCCATTTAGATGGTTTTGGCCATTCGGTAGCTTAAGCGGGCCTCCTTCGTGTGCTCTAAAGCTCGGGTCGTATAAACCCCGTGGATCGGTGCTATTGATGGCTACGTCAATGCCGCCGACACTGTTTACGGCATCTTTAAATGCCTTGTAATTAACGAGCGCGTAATAGTTGATGTCCACGCCTAGCGTATCGGAAAGCGTTTTTTCCAGGGCACCCATACCACCTTTGGGATAGCCATTTTGGTTAAAGCCGGTTGCCGCGCCCGCAGTGTTAATTTTTCCGTAGCCCTGCCCTGCCACGTTAACCCATAGGTCGCGCGGAATACTTACCATGAACGCAGTGTTTTCGTGGGTGTTGATGCTTAGTAGCATAATTGAGTCGGTCAGTGAGGCGCCCCCATGCTCTGCTTCGCTTGACGAGTTGCCGGCAAGTAATATGTTTACTCTGCCCTTGTCCTGTCCTTTTAGGGGCACTGGCTTAAAAGCGCTCAGTACGTGCAGCGGATTGTTATTGCCAAACACTTTTGCGGTATTTCGATAGACTTTCCAGCCAAGCCATCCGCCCGCCAAAATAAATAATGCCAATATAATGAGTGAGCCCCGCTTGGTAAAGACACGCCATTTTTTGCGTTTGGGTTTTGGACTGTCGATACTTTTGCGTCCGCGGCGCAGCCTATTGAGTGATGATGCGTCTTGGGCTTGTGCTTTTTGGGCTGATGTTGTTGTGGCTAATGTTGCAGAGGTGGCGGCACGCGGGCGGAAATCTCCAATGGGGGCATGTTCTCCAGCATTGTTCCTGCCGACTCCGGCAGTAGGGTGGCCGGTGGTGTTGCGTGTGTGGTCCCTGGAGTAAACCACTGACCTGCGTTGCCGATTATGGATGAAACCATCAATATATTGTGGTTTGCGCGGTGACTTGTTTTCCAAGAAATGCCCCTCGGACGTTAATAGCAATAAACTATAGCAATTATACATGAGCTTTATCCAGATTGCTGCCCACTTTGTGCAAACTACCACACCCATTTTGTGTTAGTAGCGAATATATTGCTTTATACTATGGTTTAATCAAGGTCTTCAGACTTGAAGCCGTGCGCCTGCAGGCAAATATCACGGAAGTAGATGCCGCCAATGCGCCGCATTGAGTCCATGCTGACACCGTGGTTAAACGCAAATGTCTTAACGCCGTTTTCGACTTCGTCTGGTAATGCCAGCTGGTCAAAGAATTCAAAGGCAAACTGTTGTACGTCGTATGGTGATTCCAGCTTCCTATCATGTTCGCCCTGGTGCATTAGCTCGTTTTGGTTGTCGTCGATAAATTCTTGCAGGCCGCTGTGCGCCAGATAGCGGCGCCCCGCTTCGGTGAGGCTGATAGGCGACTGTGCCTGGAACAGTCCAGCGGTTTTGCCTTCGAGTGTTGCAAACCGTTCCCGGACATCTTTGAGGTCGGGACGGATATTGCGCTCCACTTCGGATTGCAGGGTATCCAGAACTTGCAGCTTGCGGCCAATGGCAACAAGCACAACAATAATTGCCGGCAGGCCAAGCGCGACAATAACAGTATTCACCCACTCGATAATGGTCATAGGTATAGTATACGCCGCACAAGTCTGTTTTACTACCGCAAAGATAGTAGAATTTTGCGATTTAATCGCAAATTAACGAAACGAACTGCAATACATTTGCATATAGTGTCCGGTGCCTGGTACGGTTTTTCATGAACATGACAGAAGCTATGACCCACCACCACGAACACGCGTCGGCTGATTTTGCCGACGACGGCGCACTAGCGCTCCATGCCGAAGATTTGTATTTGCGTCTCGCACGCCGGCCACATCATTACCAGGCTGGCCACGAGCACGCGTTACACGAAAGCACGCCGCCATACGACATTGAGGCACTTAAGCAGCGTTTGGGCTCGGCAGCGCCACAGTTAACAGATGCCCAGGAGCAGTCTGTGGCGGCTGGATTTGCGCACCATTTTCCTACTCTGCCGCGCACCGAAGACCACCATCATCATGGCCATGACGATGGCTGTGGCAAGCGTCATGGCCCCATACGTAGGACGTTGGAGCGGATGGAGCATGGCGTATTGTCCAGGGTCCGCAGCCAACGTGCCAAAATTGCAGTAGCCCTAATGTTTCGGGCAGGCTTTTTTACGATGTGTCCCGGAGACGATATAGCGGCTATTGGACTACAGGTGTATTCTTCGGTTAGCGGCCACCAGCAAGAACACCATCACGAGGAGCACGCGGAGGTGAACGCCGTATTGCCCGCCCGCCCTCGTATAGAATTCAAGCACGGCAAGGCAGTGGTGCAGTTGCCGCTTGAACGTGACCCACTGCCACATATGCCGCCGAACACAGCAGCGACGCCCGCACCGAAAGAAACGGCAGCTGGGTTTCGGCCAGCACAGCCAATGCATAACGCTGTGTCCGAGGCGAAAGGTACGACTTCGGAAAAGGCAGTTAAGTTACGCCGCCACCGATGGGCAGCCCTAGGGATGCTGGCAATGGCAGCTTTTGGGGGCTTTTCGGCGGATGCATCGCACGATAGGCGCGAGGCACCCGCAAGTATTGCCGCCGAAGCACCATCGTCGCCCTATCGTATCGAATTACCACCGCTGGCAACGCAGCCTTCGAATGACATTGAACTGCCACCACTCACGGTCCAGCGGCCTAAGCCCGCCATATTGCAGCAACATATTGTAACCGGTGACTCGCAGTGGGTGTTGGCAGAACGGGCGGTAAGAGCTACCGGCGAAGCAGTAACGCCATCGCACTCCCAAGTGGTGGCAGCCTATATAGCTAAAATTAACAAACAAACTAACCCCAACCCCAATCATATCCGAGCCGGCCAGACGTTAAAAGTACCGAATGCGGCTCAGACCCTTCGCTTGCTAGCTACGCTTCATCGCTAAAGTCATTGTTGGCTACGCGGGCAATCCACGCAGTGGCTTCATCAACGTTCTTAAAGACCTGGATACGCTCTTCGCCGCCGTCGATATTATTCGAGAGTCTATTGATAGTGATTCTGTGTATAAGCGAGCGGTCGTAGATTGCCATAAAGTCAAAGTCAGTTTGCAAAAACTTAAGTGCTATGTCGCTGACATCTTCCCCGGTGTCCGTCACCGAAGATGTATCAACAAATATTACAACAGATTGCTTTTTGTCGCGTAAATCTACAATATGCAGCAGTAACTTGTGAAGGGTGGCTTCCAGGTCTGCCTTTTTTAGAGGGCCGACAAATTTTAGCTCTATCGTGCCGTTTGCATTGCGGGTAATCGAACCAGTTTGAGTTGTTTGATTTACATCGTCCATGAGGCTTACTATACCATCAAAAGATGTACGTTGCATAAATTATTGACTACTTTGTAGATCAGAGGTGGCAGATCGTGTAAACTCGTAGGGTGTCGCTAGGCTAAATAGGGGGGTAATATCAGAGAGATAGTAGACTACGATTTAACAGCCGAGCTTGTGCCGCCAGAATTATTGCCACAAATAGAAACAGCCGGTGGTGACCCTGTTGTTTTTGAAATTACTAAACCAACAGAAATTGCATATGGTGAATACGTCATTGATGTATCGACGCGTGTCTTGGCGTTAAATGCTTTGTTGCTGGAGCGCGACAAGTGGGCTACAAGCGGCCGGCTGCGGGACTATGGCTCTGACTTGCATAGGACAGTATTTAATAGACATATCTTATGGGTGCGGGATGAGCTAAGTGCTGCTACCGGCCAGGAACTGCTATTCATGGATGGCTATGGCCAGAGTATGAAGTATCGTCTATCCGAGCGGATTCAACTGGTAGATAAGCGCAAGATGACGGCGGAAGACGATACATTGGCCAGCTTGGCTGCAGAAATAACACCCTCCTCTGATGCTTCCCAGGGTGTGGAAGGTTTGCATTTCAAAGACAACTCAGTTCGAAGGCGTATTGTGGCATCGGCAATACGGTCCGCTATCAAGTTACCGGGCGCTTATTCAAGAATGACTAATGTGCTTGGTGAAAACTGGCAGCAGGTTACAGCGTACTTAAATCCCGCATCAGAACGATTGAGCAGCGAAGACTGTCATGCCTTCTTTGAGAAGATAGAAAAAGGACTGGTTGCCGCTCTGCAAGAAGAGCAAACTCCAGAGACCGAGGCAGCAAGAATTGATATGCTTGAAGCCTATCTCAGCATGTATTATAAGCACCTGTTTATTGTTGATATTCTAGCCCGACAACTTATGAAAAGTCGGGAAAGATACGATGACTTGTTCCAGGAGGGATGTATCGCACTTACGAAAGCGCTCATGTCGTACACCAGGGAAAATAGCTCTGGTGAAGACGGAACATTTGGAAGTTCGGCTTATACGTGGATTAAGGGCTCTATGCTCTACTACCTATATAATAAAGAAGGCCTGATACGTTTACCGAAGCATGTTGCAGAGCGGCGGCGCCAGATCCGAAGAGCACTTGACGAGTACATTCAAGACCATGGATCATATCCCACAGTAGAAAATATCGCAGAAATTGTAAGTCTTACGCCAAGCCAAGTAAGAGAGGCAATCGTAGACACATACGGGTCACAGACTATAGAAAATATTGACCTCGCAGATAATTCTTTTGATCCAGAGCTGAACCGCACGCTTATTCACGAAGAGATACATGACTTATTGCGGGATGATGGCCTAACAACGCGCGAGAAAATAGTCCTAAGCATGCGCTTTGGTATTTTTGTACCCTCCCTTGGGGGCGCGTGTTTTGCAGCCAAAGGTAAAGTTACCTTTGAGTATCCGTATTCACCCGAGGGCATGCCACCGGAAAGACAGGGTAACTACACTATTAGTCTTGCTGAATTGGCAAAACTGCTGGGTCTTACATCTACGGCAATTAATGGCATAGAACGCAAAGGACTGCGTAAGGCCCGGAGTATTTTACTTGATAGAGGCGTTGAACCTGATATGTTTTAGCGGACCAGTGCCGAGCCACCCCGGCCAAGCCAGCGGTTGTATGTGGGGCTTTGCGCAGCATGGCGCTCACGCCACATATTAAACGCATCGCGTGAGTACGAAACAGTCTCGATGCTCTCCAGGCCGTCGCCTTGGCGTACGTGTTTGGCTGCACCAGGGCCTCCGTTGTAACCAGCTGCAACCAACTCGACTGTTTCGTTCCAGCTGGGTGCTTGGCTGCTGGATCCAAATTGGTCACGCAGCCAAGCCAGATAGGCTGCACCAAACTCAATATTGGTGCGGGGGTCGTAAATATCGTAAGTAGTGACCGGTTCTTTGAGGTGCTTGCTGGCAATGTCTTTGGCGGTAAGTGGCATGATCTGCATAAGCCCTTGTGCGCCAACTCCACTCTGTGCACGGGGATTTCCGCCCGATTCAATTGTCATAATAATGGCTATGAGGTTCGGGTCCAGATTATACTTTTTAGCCATTTCCTGAATGATGCCATCCCATTGCCTGACATTTTGTGGGATCCACGGCGAAGTAATGGCAGCTGATTGTGGCGCCAGCGGGACTGGTTGGCTATTGAGCGACGACGTCATATAAACTCCTACTATCATGATACCCGCACCACATAGTGCCATCAGGGCATCACGTGGCGTGAACTGGCGGGGTTGGAGCCGTTTGATTTTTTTGCAGAGCTTGCCTTTCTTCATTTGCCTATCATATCAAGTTGCGGCGTTTTTTGCGTGAGGTTTATGCGGCTTCGTAGTGGAGCCAGGGCTCGAAGCTGGCCTGTACTAGCTGTGCATTGTGGCCTACGGGATTGACAAGCCACGAATAAATAGCCTCCCTACCCAATATCATAGCTGACTTGGCGAATGCCGCATTAATCTCGGGATATGTTTCGCCCCGCTCAAGCGAGAAGAACGGTTCCACATACTCCCGCAATGACTGCGGTTGGCGGGTAATTTCTTCGTGGGCAGCATGGCGCTCGCCGCCAATGTATTCCACATTGTGCATGACAGCAAAAAACCGCGGATAGTCAATGGTATTGCTGACTTCACGCAGTCTGAACATGCTGATATGCGCTGGCGTGCCGGCGCTATAACCGTAGCCAGCTTCTTCCTGTAGTTCCCGCAGTGCCGTGTCGGAAGGACTATCGGGCCTGTCGAGGCCTCCATCGATATTGCCAGCCGGCATGTTTGTTGACGTGCCGTAGTAGTGCCGTTTGTTTTTGATAATAATTGCTTGCGGCTCTGGCGCCTCTAGGCTAACTGGCAGCATTGTTACAGCGCCTATGCGCGTTACAAATTCGTATGGCATTGCCTTGTGTGGGACTTCTTGGTGTTCAACCCGGAAAAACCCGCCAATGTCGTATGCGGTGGTGCGTTCAGGTGTGCTCATGGTTCTAAGCATACCATAGGTATACGCGGCGCCGGGGTGCTTCCCACGAAGTGATTCACGGATCATGATTGTTGTATTTTCACCCATGGGCCAAAGGTGCGGTACAATTGGGTTATTAAAAAATAAGGGGGGGTGGTAATGGAGTTTAAACACGGTGGGCTGTTCGTCGGAACGTATTCGTATGAAATAGAAGAATTAGCCGCGGAACAGGAAATGCTTCCAGCTGAAGCTGCCATGTTCGACGCGATGAACCATGCCGGCCCGGTGCTCACCCAGTTGAGCGATGGTGAAACGGGCAGCCGCAAAGACTGGATTGTCGGGCGTCTTGAAAGCTACCGGGAGAATCCGGCGTTTGAAGTTGCAGAGGATGGCGATTGGTCAGGCTATCAGGATGTTCCGCGTTTTAGAGTGGCTGCTGGCCATACATTGGTGCCGGATGATTTTAGACTACGGTACCACGGTGATGCGTTTGAGTCCTGGGAGACGTTTAAACGGGTACGGAGCAATTTTGACCGGCCGGATTTGAAGTTCCAAGTGGGTATTCCCCATCCGCTTGATATGTCACTGTTTACATTTGGCTTGCCAGAAGGTGGCGAGCAGCGTGGCCTGGATCCGGCGCTTATCCAAGTGTGTCAGCGGGCGACTCTGGATGAAATAGAAGCGATTAGTGATGAAGAATGGGGCACCCAAGTGGTATTCCAAATAGAAACGCCTGCAAGCCTAAGCGCTGCTTTAATACCGGAAGACGTGCGCCCTGCCCAGTTGCAGCCTGAAAGTCTTGGCGAAGGTGTTGCCGAGCTGGCGTCCAAGTCACCTGACGGCAGCGTGTTTGGTGTGCATTTGTGCTGGGGCGATTTGAATAACCAAAGCCGCCCACTGCTGCGCTCGCGTGCCGCTAGCGTTATGCTGATGAACGAAATCAGCGGCTCGTGGCAGGACAACACACGGCTTAAATACATTCACGACCCTATTGGTGGTGGAAAGACTCCTCCGATGGCAGACAGGAGGTATTATGATGATTTGCAACATTTGCAGCTAAAAGAAGGCACGCGGTATGTAGCTGGAATGGTGCACGAGCGCCAATCGCTGGTTAACCAGCGCAAGGTTCTATCACACATTGTAGATGCCTTGCCAAAGGGCCAGGCAGTGGATATTGCTGCCCCGTGCGGCTTGGGCCGCCGCCCATTGCGGACTGTCCAGCGTATTGGGCGGCGCATGATGATATTGGCTCGATAAACTATGCTAAAGCCCTCGGTCTCATCAGTATGTGATGATTGCGACCGAGGGCGGTAGCACCGTGCAGATTGGGTGCCTCAGAAGAGGCCGCGAAGGTACTGGAAGAAGATCTGACCCGGCCCGCGGTTCCACAGGATCACGGCCTGGATGGTGACGCAGACATCAGCCGGGAGGCCCTGTACCGAGGGGTAGGAACCACCCAGGTCGATGTTGCTGTGCGGCCTTTTCCCGTCGATGTAGAGTTCGACGATATAGGGCTGCTCCCTGGTGATGCCCGGGTCGACACCTTCCATGATTCGCAGGGAGTCGAAGAGCCGGTCGCCGAACTTGGTCGTGGGGCCACTGCCGAGGTCGGAACTGACCCGCCCGAAGACGCCCTGTCGCTTGACGGCCATCGGCAGTCCCACGACGAAGTGCTTCGAGCCGTGGCGCTCGCCAGCAGCGATCACCTTGAAGTCCCGATTCCCTCGGAATAGCCTTTTCCGCGCTTCTTCGCGCAGTGCTGCTTTGGTGCTTTCTTTCATGGTCGTACTCCACGGTCGGAGGGACATGATTGTTATATTATTTCATGATATTAGCTTTTTTGCAAAGCTGCGTCTGTAATAAAGTAGCCCGGTACTACCGGGCTACCGACAACTGTGTTACTAGCGTAGTTGATTTTGTGCTGGGACTAAAGGTCGCCAGTAAAGTACTTTGGCGTCAAGTAGCTGCCCGACGTGTGGGATACGATGGCGTATGGGCTTGTACCTACTTGGAACCAGCGGTAAATTGCAGCGCCGCCAGCTGCTGGGTAGTCATAGTGAGTACCAGTGTAAGTGCCGCTACCAGGGTATGGTGCGAGTTCGCTGGAAACTTGTGTTGCGTAAGCTGTGCCGTAGTTTTGGATCTTCAATTGGACCCAGCCGCCACTGTTGTATGTACGTGTTACTTGTACGTTGCAAGTGTTGTTGCTGGCCTTGTATTCGTCATATGCGTATGATGAGCCGTTCCAAACGTACAGGTATGCGTAGTAGTTGCCCTCAACTCCGTAGAAAGCTGGGTAGCTGTAGCTGCCGCCAGCTGCTACAGATGTGTAGTAGTCGTAGCTAACACCGTTGTTGTACACAACAACACGGATGTATTTAGTTGCAGCTGTTGAGTTGTAGACTGTGGTGTACGCTAACTGCTTATAGCAGTAGTTGTAGAATGAGCTAAAGTCTACGCCACTTACGTTGCCTGCGAATGCAGTGAATCCAGCTGGCTTGCCAGATGCATCTGTCTTAACAAGCTTAGTAGAGCCGAGGCTCTGTGTTTTTGCTGCGTCAACCTTACCTGCTTCAACAGGTGGTTTAGCCTGTGGGCCCGATACTGGTGCCCGGTCGACTTGAGGTGATGATGCTGGAGCGGCGAGTGCGCCTGCGCTGCTGAACGCAACGACAGCAACACCCAGAGTAAGACCGCTAACAATGTTTTTCACTTTAGAAAAGTGTTTCATTAGGTACTCCTATTAATTAATTGGCTAGTAACGAATCAATGCTACTGAATTGTGGCGGCTTTGAATAGCTTCGTTTTTTTGGGAAAGCTAGCTAAAAATGTTAAATTTACAGCGTATTTACTTCGTTTATGCAACGCAAAATAGCGTACAAATAACAACGCCTAAATATTATGTAAAAATTAATTAGGCGTTGTTTTTAGGGTAGTTTAATAAGAGTGTTATCGCTAGGTACGGCTTGGCAGATAGGGGTAAATAGTCTCGAAATTATCGAGGTCGACCTGCACACCCCGCATAAACAAGTCCTTGAGCAGTGTGGGTGTTGGCTCGGCCGGCCGTACGTATTTTAGGTAAATGTTCCCAGCCCGATACCACCGTTCCGGTACCACAACTTCATCATCTTTTTGGGGGACGTGGATCTTAAATTCGATTCGTTCAGCAGAACCCGTATTACCCTCGCCCATGTCAATGACAAAATTGGCTCTTCCGGTTCCAACCGCATCGCCTGCGTCCAATACTGTCGTTCGCATACTTCGCATAAACAAACCCATAGCCAGTGTATTGAGTGCTATCTTGCGGGTGTATTCAATTTGATTGGGGTCAGTTTCGAGGCCGAGTTGTGCTGCATTCCAATCCTGATGTGCCCTATCAAGCTGGCCGCTTAAATGACTACTGATATCGTAGCCGGCAATTTTGACGTCATCGTGCGTTGTCTGTACTTGGCGTTCCCAATACAGTTGGTTTGCGCCTAACGAGTGTTCGTAACCGTTCAGACCTCCTCCAGGATTGTAGATGGCTAGGTCTGCTTGGCTGGGAGGGGCGATTTCTATCATATGGTATACCAATGTATACGACGCAACAGGTTCTGGCAAGGGCGTTTGGCATGCAAAAGCCCCCGGCAGTCTAGTCTCGTGTGGACGAGTAGGTGCCAGGGGCGATTCGCGCTTCCGTAGTGCAGTCGGTGTCAGGTGGGGTGCGACGCAGGTTGCGGCGGCAGTATTACTGCACGGTTAGCAGGCGTACGTCGCGGGTGGCGGGCAGTTCGTGCTGCGGCAGCTTCTGGGGCTGGCCGAGGTTGGTGCCCTCCAGTGTTGCGCGCTGTAGCGCGTACTTGTGGCTGTTGGTGGCCGAGATGTAGACGATGCTCTTGCCGTCGGGGCTGAGCTGCGGATCCACGATGGAACCGTTGGTGACGGTCAGGCTGCCGGTGAGGCTGGCCTGCTCGCGGTCGACGTGGACGGTGTACAGGCGGTCCCACGTGGGGCTGAGACCAAGGAAGTCCTTCTTGTTCAGGGCGACTCGCGGATCCATCCGGATGGTGTAGTCCGCCTCGGCTCCCTTGCCGTGCGGTAGCGGAACCGTGTAGGTCTTGTCGCCGTTCAGGGCGCCGAAGATGATCTTGTCGTTGTCCGCCTCGGTGCTGAAGCCCCACGAACCGTCGTTCAGGTACGCAGCGAAGGGCGTGTCGTCGGTCTGCGGGGCCTTGGCGCCCGGCAGGTAGTAGAGCGGCCCGCCGACGTTGGGATTGTCGACCTGCGGCTCGCCGTTTACGGGCTCGGGCTTGTTGCCCTCGCCGACTTCGACGGTCTGCAGGTAGGTCGTTCCCTCCTTGGTGGGCTGCACGAAGTACAGCTTGCCGTCGGGGCCGAACGCCGGCTTGGACTGCTTGGCGTACGCGCCGAAACCGTCGGTGTCGCCCGACAGATCGGTGAATTTCCCGACCTTGTTGGGGGTGTCGGCGGCCGCGACGACGCCAGCGTGGAAGCCATTGCGGCTCATCTGCTTGCGGACGGCGAGGTAGTTGAAGTCCTCGCTGAACGCACTGCGCAGACCCTGGCCGGGGATGGAGCTGCTGCAGTTGGCCGTGGACTCCATGCCCGTGCCCAGCTTGAAGTAGCGGGACGCGGTGACCTTGCCAGTGGCCGGGTCGTGGATGTCCACCGTGTACAGCCGCGCCTCGGTGTCGCAGGCCAGTGTGACGATGCCGGAGAGGCGCTGGGGCTCGTCATCGCTGATGACGTTCACTACAGTGATACCGACGGTCATGGCCACGATGGTGGCGGCTGCCAGCATATATGTGCGCTTGCTGCTCATCACGTCTCCCTGACGTTGACTTGTGCTCGAAAGGCAAAACAAACCGCATTGGTGCGATTCAACAGTATATTATGCCATTGAATGATAGTAACTGTCAATGAGGGGAACAGTTTAATATTTACCCACACCAGTGTATAATTCAAAAGCATGACCCCTACACGAAGGCGCTATGAACTATTCACTTCTTTTCCCGTACAATTTATTTTTTCAGTGATATTTCTTGAAATTTCTTCTTTGGCCTTTCAGCCAAGGCTTACCGACGAACACCTTATTAGCTTCAGTATTCCCTTGGGATTGTTTCTTGCGGCCAGTACATGGCGACGTGTTAAATTGTCGGATAAGGAAATTGGTTTGGGAGACGCCGATGAACGATGGGAGTTGCGACGCTCGGTTGTAAGCGGAGTCTTACCGGAAAACCCTAGGATTCTGTATGTTTTGCCGGACTACCTCGACCACACTGAACACCAGCACAAAAAGAATCGTATAGCCCTTCCGCTGATTATAATTACCTTTATCATTGTGCTGGCCATACGGGCCGTAACTGATACGAACATTGTTGCTGGTTTGATGGCAGCCGGTTTTACGGTCTTATTGGTTGCAGAACGTAAGCGAGCTAAACGTGATATTGCAAATATCCATATGTTTCGCAAACAGATGAACCTGTCTGCGCCGCCGGCAGCAGATTTTAAAAGCCGTTAGGCTTCAGGGCAGATAGTATAGTTATCGTTAGGAAGACGGCTAAGAAAATTATAAGAGACCCAGCCAAGAAGGCTTTGGCTATTTTGTAGTTTTGTTTGCATGATGGGTGTAGATTGTAGTCTCGTTCCTCTAGTAATCCCAGTAATTTACTCAGTTTGAATGTCGTAAACCCAAACGCTTTTGTAGAGTCGGTAGCCTTGAAAAACAGGTAACCGTACTTGCTTAGATATACCTCTTTTACTTCAGCAGGAGCAACTACTTTGTGAATATGCACCATGCGGAATTCTACGGTCTGGCTGTCTACAGATAGCGTGGCGAAGGGCCATGTTGCTCCGGCGGGTACTGTTGCTCTCGAGGGCGTATTGCGTGCATTATCAATAGCAGTTTGCATGCTTGGGCCATTTGCCCCGCCGCCGATAAAAGTAATAGTGTGATTGTTCATAATTTAAAGCCCCAAATCATTGTCGAGTCCTAGAAAAATAATAACACCCACTAAACAGAGTAAGTGCAACCAAGCTAATTTCCATTTTATGCCCCTCTTCACTAGTTTATCAACTAATTACAAGAGTACATACCAAGAGCATAAAGAAGGATTTTTGCTCTGCTTATCGAAACTCACGCCTTTATTAATGAGTTCAATCTGTTGCCGCTTTGCCCAGATTAAAATATAGAGTACGGTAGAATATCCGATTGAGCATAGGGGCAGGAAAGACTCGACATTTTTCATACCTTCTCCCTATCTATATTTTACACCTTGAAAGTAATCTTTCATATCGCCTATCACAGATGCGACATAGTAGAAAGAGTATCTTTTATGAAGTCTTAGCCAGCCGAGATACCCAGATCGTCACCAAGACCCAGCGCCAACAAAACGCCGACTACTATAAGAAAAATGCCCAAAGGGATAGAGAACATCGTGTAGAAATCGACAGTTTTCTTGCCAAATTGATACCCTAAATGTTTGTTCTGGTAGTCAATAAAATAAGCTATCAGCTGTTTCCTGTAGACAATTACTGCTATACCTCCGGTGGCCATGATGCCGCCAATAAGCCAACTTTCCATTCTTACGTCTCCTGCGGTTATTTTTACTTAAAATTATATACAACTTTTTTCAATCGAAATACCAGGTATGCCCACTCCAATACTGACTGAGCCGTCGGTCAAACTTATGCTTCCACCGAAGACTCCCATAAATCCAAAAGCTGAAACTGTATACTGACACCCAGGTCTTGTTGCCGAAAGTGAAAATGTTGCCGATGCTCCCGCTCCTGGGCTTGCAACTATGCCTACGGAATTATACCAGTAGTGTCCTCCTGACCCAGACGCTACGCCACCACCAATGGATATCCCTGCCCCTACGCTTCCGCCGAAGTTAAAAGTCCAGTTGCCCGTCGGAATTGCCTCTCTTCTTTTCTCGTCCTCGATCTTTTGCCGGGCGAACCATGCTGCATCAACCTTCCCCACCCCCATCGCTGTACTGTTATCCCTTGCCTTTTTCGCCGGAGCCGCAGGCTTCGGCGCTGCTCTGCCTGGAGCAAGGTTCACCCGTCCGTAGGTTGTTGGTGGAACGGTGCGTTGGAACCTTGTAATGTTCGCAGCGGGCTGGATGTAACGTACTGAGGCAGCTGGCTGCAATTGCTGTACGGTTGCAACGTTTATGGTGTAGCCACTCATGGTACAGCCCCAGCTGTAACACGCCTCTCCACTGTAATCACTCGAATTAATAGGATCCAACGGATAGACGGGAACTATTTCTTGTGCTTTTTTCTAGACTCTAGATATCGCAGAATAGGCAGACCAACTGCTACAAAGGTGGCCACGAGCCAGAATCTCGACAGGTGAAAACTATTGTTTCCGAACTGATACAGATATAGTGATATTGCACACCCGATGACAATGGATCCCAGAATTAACCGAGCTTTCTTGCCTTCTTTGGTTCGGGAAGAAGGGAGCCTGCCGTCATCATTCTCGTAACTTTTTGAAACTCCAAACCCAATTACAACTAACACAATAAGTGCAACCAAGCTAATTTCCATTTTTATGTCCTTTTCATGAGTTTACCATTGAGTCACAGCCTTGTACATATTGTATCCATCTAGAGCACTGCGCACCTGTTCTATATCTCTAAATATCTGACCGTTTTCTCCATTATAGCCCGCAGCACCACCTAGACTGCAGCTTGCTGCTATATCCGCTGCTCTTATTGCTGGGCCTCCGAATACTCTAAGCATAAGTGCTGTCGCTCCGGCTTCCCCTCCAAATGCAAGACAGCCCTTTGTCGCAGATCTAACATTGGGATCAATCTTACCGACTACAATATCAACTCCAATTTTGCCATTGACCAAGCCTTTCTTAACACTGTTTCCTAAGTCCGCATATTTTTGGCCCAATCCTTTGATGAATGCGATTGGCATCGCTGTACTGTTATCCCTTGCCTTTTTCGCCGGAGCCGCAGGCTTCGGCGCTGCTCTGCCTGGAGCAAGGTTCACCCGTCCGTAGGTTGTTGGTGGAACGGTGCGTTGGAACCTTGTAATGTTCGCAGCGGGCTGGATGTAACGTACTGAGGCAGCTGGCTGCAATTGCTGTACGGTTGCAACGTTTATGGTGTAGCCACTCATGGTACAGCCCCAGCTGTAACACGCCTCTCCACTGTAATCACTCGAATTAATAGGATCCAACGTATACACGTAGTTATTGGCAGTACCACCAGGTACTGGATCTACTGAAGTAAACCTACCCAAACTTGGCAAGTATACCCTTGCCCCCATCTGGATAGGAGCAAGTGCAAGGCTTGTTTCGGTGAGTTTTTGGAGTGAACCGCCGTAGCCGTAACTGCCGTTTGTGGTGTTGTTTGGGCGGGTGCCGCCAGGCACAACGTTGCCATATGGGTCATACACAAAGCTGCTTAATGGCCCGGTGCCAGTTGCGGTGCTGGTGCCCACTGCGTTGGTTGTGAGCATGGTGCGGCCCAATGCGCTTGACAGACTGTATTGCTTTTTGTTGTTAACCAAAGCTTCTTGCGGCTTTAAGGTTAGTAGTACACCGCCAGGCAGGCTCAGGGTTTTCTCTACGATATCCCAGTCGGCGTCGCGGATAAAGCTGGGCCCACCCCCGATTCCGGTATAGCCGTACCAGTGCTGGCTATCCATGCTGTGGCTGCCGTTCGTAACAGTGTCGCGCTGGTGGTAAGTTATGCGACCGCTGACATCGCGGGCATAGTAGGTGGCGGTACCGGTATTGCTGCTGTTGTAGTTGGCTAACACAATGTTGCGGTCGCTACTGTCGTAGCCCAGGCGTAGTGGTGTTGTGCCGTTGCCCAGATACGTCATGTTGCCGTGCGTGTCGTATTCGGCGTAATCGGCGGTTGGGTCGCTACTGCTGGTCAGGCGGTCGGCTTGGTCGTAACAGTATGTAGTAGTGGCACCATTAATAGTCTGCGATGTGCGGTTGCCGTTTTTGCCGCTATTTACATTTGTGCCTGCACCGGTGCCGCAGCTGCTGTGCTGCGCACCATATCCGTAGATGTAGGTGTTGCTGCCGATGGTGGCACCGGTTAAACGCCCTGCTTTGTCGTAGGTGTAGCCAGAGGCTAGCTGGGTACCGCCCGAAGCCACAGTATTGGTAAGTACCCTGCCGCTTTGGCTGAATGTAGCTGTGTCCGAAATACTGGTAGTGCCATTGCCCAATGTGTACGTGATGCTGTTGTTGCGTTGCATACTGTCGTAGCTTGGGGCTAACTTCATCTGGCCGGCGTTATTGTAATCTATGTGGTCTATCCGGCTGTATTGGTCGTAGGTAATAGTAGCGTAGGTTACATTATCTAGCTTTTGGCTGGTTAACCTGCTGTATGTGTCGTACGTAAATGCTTCGGTGCCAACCGGGCTAGCGCGTTCCTGCAGGCGGCCCAGGCTGTCGTAGGTAGTAGTTGTTTCGTCGTCGTGTACATCGCGGTATTTGGTGGTACGGCCCAGCAGGTCTACCCAGGTTACAATCCAGCCGTCGTCATCCCAAGTGGTAGCTACTAGCGGGTTGCCGCCCACGGCGTAATCGTTATTAACTGTGCGGCCTGACTCGCCATTATATGCCGGAATGGTGACCGTGCTAATACGTCCGCGGCTGTCATATGCATTACAAGTCCAGCTGTCACTATTGGTGCGGGTAGCTACAATACGCCCTGCATCGTCGTACACCGCTTCGGTTTTGGTGCCCTGCGTGATGCCGCCATCTGGGCTTGCATCGGAGGTGGTTTTGAGCATACCGGCTTGCTTGTACGCTTCGGTAATCCCCGTAGTACATGGGTCGTCACGGGTTTCGGTGGCGCCGTAATAGGTGTAGGTAAACGCCGGGTTATTTGCAGCGTTACCGGGCAAACTCCTGGTTGTCGGACGCAGGAAGCTGCCAGTTGCGCCCTGCTGCTCGTGGGTGGCGCTGGCGGTTAAGTTCAGGCCTGTTGGGTCGGTAGTGCTGCTTTGGGCAATACCCAGTTCTGGGTTGGTGCCGTAGTTGGTAGTGACAGTAGTGTCACCAATAGTGCTATCATAGGTTTTAAGCGATGTTGGCAAGCTGTAATCGGGCGAGAAGTACTGTGCGGTTTGGGCGGTTTCGCTGCCGCCAGGAGGTGTCATGAACAGATTGAATGTGGCGCTATCGGTGGCTACGCTGGTCCGGAAGTAATCTATTACTACACGGTGTGGTTTAGTAGCGCTGTTCTCCTGATAGGTAAAGGCACTGTGGTTACGCGCCGGGCCGTCGCTCCAGCTGTCCCGTACCAGTTTGTCGTCTATCCATACGCGTATGCCACCATCGGAGTTTATGCGGAAACTGTAGGTTCCGTTTTGCGGCAAGCGCAGCTTGCCGGTCATGCGCATACCCCAGTTGCCACTGTATCCGCTAACCGGTGATGCCATGCCAAAGTTCTTGCTTATAGTGCCGTCGGTGGCGATATTGGTGCCGTGCTGTAACGGCGCTCCGGTAAGGCTAGGCATAAAGGGTTCGCCACCGCCGCTATTACCTGTATTGGTAGCCCACTGCGCGGTTTGTGGGGAGTAAATTACTGCATTGCCGTCGCTCTGCACCACAAACCGTAGGTTACTGCCGCCAGTGCCGCTGGCCCATAGCGCTGTGCCGTTTGTAGCGTATAGTACCAAGTTGCCATCGTACTGCATAGAAATGGCGTTTGTACTCTGGCCACCGGTATTTGTGGCCCACATAGCGCCGTTGGGGCCATATAGTACTACGTTGCCGTCGTATTGGTGGCTCAGCACAAACCGTTGGTCTCGCGACCGCAATACCTGTCCTTTGACCAGCTTTTGGCCAGTCGCTAGCGTATCGGTAATGGGTTTGGTGTTTGCCGCCATGTACGATACTGACAGTCCGGTAATGCCTCCGTCGTACGCCACATCGTTGCGTGCTATTTGGCTGGCATAGGCACTTAGTGGTACTTGCTGCTTTGGATTGGCTGTATCAAACCATTCCTTGGGCGCGGGGCCGTAACTGCTTACGGGTCGGTTTTCGTCGTCATATACTGTGGTGCTCTTGAGCCCTAACGCGTCAGTAGTGCTATACAACAGGTCTTTGTCAGCGTCCCATTCAGCTGTGCTGCTTTGGTTGGTGACGTCGGTGTCTTCTATGGTTCGATACAGGCTGTCGTACTTAATGCGGCGGCTAAAACCGTGTGGTTCGCTGGCACCCGCAATGTGCTGCTTGGTAAGGCCTGCATAGCCAGACACGGTAACGCCGTTGGAATCGACATAACTTTTTACGCCAGGCAGGTATTCTATAGTTTGCTGTGCGCGTGTGGCGCCGATGGTTGCCGCAGGCATGGTTGCACCTGCAACCCTACCCAGAATGTCGTAGCTAACCTGCGTATTGGTGGTATTGTCATCGGCACGCTGGCCTGCCGCAATGGCGTCCATAGCCAGGCTGTCGCGTACGGCGTTCATGCGATAGCCCACTAGTGTGCCAGCAGCATTGTTGACTTGCTCGTAACGATAGTCGGTTAGCTGGTTGCCTGGTTGCTGTACGCGGGCCAACTGCCCTGCTATGTAAAACAGGTTGGTGGCGCGGCCGTCGTTGGTAACAACTGCGCATAGCATGCCGGCTGGCGCCGTAGGGTCAAACCCGGTTGGTGCGGTGGCGCAGTTGCTATCACTGCTGTAGTATAGTGTGGCATTGCGCGACGGGTCTACGCCATCTTTAATTTTGTACAAATGCGCTGGCCCGCCGTTCTGGCTTTGGTATTCGTATTGCAGGGCAGCTGGTTTGCGGTCGTCAATGGCGCCGGTGACTGAACTGAGTGTGCCATCTATGCCAAATACGTATGTTTGGCCGTCGGTGTCTTCCAGCGTGAAGCTACCGTCGTTGTTGCGGCTGAGGTGTCCATCGCCATAAGTGGGGGGAGCATAACTGGACCCGTTCCATTTGTATTCGTGCGTTGCGCCCGAAACATCAGTAATTGTAACGCTGTTTTGGTTGGCCATTAGGTGGCTGTACGCCACGCTGCTGCTAATACCCGTATTCAGGTCCCAGCCGTCAGGCAATACCTGTGCGTTTGGCGATAGCCAGCTGCTTGGAACAATTTGTTGGGTAGTGCCAGAGCTTTTAATCCAGAGTTCAAAGCTGGCACTACTGACGTTATCGAAGTACTCAATAGTGATTGGCGTGGGCGTGTTAGCGGTCAAGTTGAACGTAGCGCCGCCCCATACTGGCGATGCGGGCTGGGTATGCCCCACCCAGTCGCTGAGGACGACGGTGTTATTTGTGCCCACCATAATTTTAGTGCCATCATCGCTCCGGGATCCAAATGTATATGTACCGCCAATAGGCGCTGTTATGTATCCGGTCCACCGAACCAAGAAGTCGTTTGGTCCACCCGCCACTGGTGCGCCAGTACCCCAGTTAAAGTTTAGGTACGGGTCGACGCGCTTCATAATAAGCGGATTATTAGCGTTAAACGTAGCGCCGTCGCGACGCGCATAGTAACTGCCAGTTAGGCCGCGCTGATTAGTGATAGGTCGGACACCTGTTTGCAACCAATCAGATGGTACGATCATACCGTCGGTACTTACCGTACCCTTTACCTTTAGCCGTACGGTAGCACTTCCGCTTAGTTCGCGGTACTCCATTTTAATAGGCACGATTTGCCCTCCTGTGAGTGCTACGCCAGTGCCGTACTGGCTGCCACAGGTTGCCCAGTTGTCTACCACCAGTTGGTTGTTGATCCAAATTTTACAGCCTTCGTCCGCATCGCTGCCAAACTGGTATGTGCCCGTTTCTGGTGCTACAAAGTGTCCTTCCCACCGCGCCGTAAATGAATCATTTGGAATGGTACCACTACTGGGTGATCCTGTGTCCCAGCTAAAGTTGATGTTTTGGTCCACGCGGGTTAATGCAGGGCTTCCGGTGAAGCTGCTGTTGCTCCAGTACTGCCCTACCAGCCCGCTTCGGGAACGCAGTGGCGAATTATATTCCATGCTGACGCCCAGTGCTCCGCCCAATGCCGAAGATGCATGGCTACTGCTGCTCGTGTTTAGATTGCCAGTAGCTAAATCTGCGCTCACAGGGCCTAGTGATTGGTAGGTCTGGGATTTGCCCTTGCCGGTACGCATATCAATTTTGAATGGTATGGAGGTGCCCCAACTGCTGTAGGAGCTGGTGATTGAGTCAAAACTGCGGGCCTGCACATAATATGTTACGCCGTCTTGCAGAATGCCGTCTGGGATTGTCCACTGCGTGGAGTTTTGCTTACCAGATGTTATCAGGGCGCCTGCCGCACCAGCGCCGCTACTAACCAGCATTTCGTATTGAAGCGGCGTACTGCCGTTTGGGTTGGAAACAGTATTTACACTGAATGACGGCTGTGGATCAATATACACCTGACTTTCTACCGGCGCGGCAATGCTTGGTGCAGATGGCGGGCCGCCATAGGTGAACGAAACATAGCTACCGGATGTGCCGCCCGTGCCAGGATCGAAGTTTTTAAATGAATCATACGTGCCGTCTTCGCCGCCAATCATTAGCCACGCATTAAAGTTGCCTTGGCTGATCATGGCCTGGTAAATGTTGGTTACGTCAATATTACCAGAGGTAGACACATTGCCGGACGCGTTAAATACCCCGCCGTTCAGGCAGTTAAAGTTATTCAAGCAAGTCGCGGCTCCAACCTGGTAATTATGTGTGCCGTACGTGCCTGTCCAGAACCCAGCATTTGTACGCTGCTGCAAATGGAGTGTGGCATTGGTAAGGATTTTGTTAGGATCCTTGAACTGTTCGTACCATGCATACACGCCGCTGCGCCAATAGCGCAGTACATTGTTACTGTCGTACAGCGACCCGGCATATGGATTGCAGACCGTAGATTGACAAACATAACCGTCACTTTTGAGCGACACATAATTGCCGCTGGTACGGGTGCCAAAATTGCCGTAAAAGGTGCTCGGGTCAATAACAGCCGGAAAGGCTTTATCGGGAAGCGTCTGTAGATACTGGCCGTCTACAGAAATAACCAGCTTGCCATCTTTGTACTCTTGCACGGGGACGCTTTTTGTCTCCATGCCGAAGTTATTTAAGATAAGGTTGGGGTCGGCAATGGCAAATTTGTCGCCCAGCGCATCTTTAATGGCAAATCCATGTGTTTGCTTTTTTAGCGTGGCGCCAATAACATCAAACGCTACTTTGGTGGTCGCATCTCTATCTTTAAGTACAATATTTTCTTTAACGGATTCTGAGGTAACAATGTACTCCACATTCACACCAGGCCAAAGGTCGTAATAGTGCACTATCTGTTGGCCGTCTTTGCTGGTAATAACTGGTGCGACTTTTTTGGCGTTTACTGGCTTATAGCCAATCTGACTGCCACCCTTTTTAATCCGCACCATGCCTTCGCCTGCGTCACTGGCAGAAAAGCGTGCCTGCCAATCGTTTTGCTCTGTTGTATAATCTGTTGCCGATGAAAACCACGACTCTATTTGGCCGTACAGTTTACCAAAGAAATTCCCGGCGTCGCCAGCGTTTTTATCTTCCGTAAGTGTGGTGTCAATGTCCAGCCATGCACCATCCTTTTGGTAGAATTGTGCTTCCATGAAGTTTTTTTGGGTTACGGAACCATCTTTATTGACATACAGCGATGAGCGCGCAGTTCGCTTATCGGTTAGCTCGCGGGCTTCAACACCAGGGGATTTTTGAATATTGCGCAGTGCTTCGCCGGTAATATAGGGCTTTCCTTTGTTAAACATGCCCGATGCCGCCGCTGGCGCATCGGCGTCGCGGGCTGCAGGTTTGTCGGATACGGTGGGATCCATGCCTTGTGGGTAATTGAAAGATTTTTCTTTGGTGGTGGTTTCTTGGTCGAACGGCTTTATGTGGCTGTCGTTTTTAGTTTTGTCCCAGATATGTGTATCGGCAATAATCGCAGACGCCGTAGGTGCAAAAGTACTGACCACAAACACAGATAAAAGAAAAAGGCTCAGGAAACGCTGTATTACTACCCGTTTTTCGTTAATTTTGCCCACAACAAATACAGCCCGTTTACGCATGGTATTCCCCTTAAGTCCTCTGATGTGCGCACATCATAGCGTACATTCATATGCACATGCAACACTTTTTTCTTAAGAATGCTTTAAAAAACGTAAACAAACTCCATCTGCGCTATAGGATGTTGCGGCGTAATTTTTAAGAGATTAATTTACAAGCACGTCTCTACGTATCCGATGTCTAACTTGGCGGGTGAGGCTGGCCCGCATGCCGCTGCGCCCGCTGGCGTCAACCCAGCGTCGCGTGCCGGTGAGCTGCTGTCTGTAAAGTAATTCGTATCTTTAAATAACGGGTTGCCGCGTAGCGAACTCTTGTCCCTTGCCTCCACGGCATCTGTCTTCCAGGCGCTGAATGTCATACGGCTTGGGTAGCGCACAAAGTGGTTCTCGCTATTGTCGGGATGCCAAAACAGGTTGTAATTGCTGTCTATGTTCAGCATATCTTTGCGCGTCATGTTAATCCAATAGCCTGGCACGGTCGCTGGTGTTGTTATGCTGCGATTGTCCTTGAGCGACATAATATTGTTCCAAATATCTACATTGTTGGGCACTTTGCTGACATTCGCTGGTATATTTGGATCTTCCCCGTTGTCATATCCGGCACCCAGCTGAAGGGCGGTGGACGATATGTTTTGCATAGTATTGTGGTAGATATCAGCATGGCCGACATTAGTGACTTGCATGGCAGTGCCGCGGCATTTCAGCAGCTCGGTATTGGTGGGCGCAGTAGAACCTTGCTGGTTGGGCTGCATTTGGAATAGGGCTAAATCAGTGAACAAATTGCCACGTATTACTACATTGCTGACTTTTTTGGTCGTAAGACCAATCTTTATACCGTAGCAGCTGCCTGCAATCCGATTATTTTCTATCAGGACATTACGGGCGTACTGATGCAGTACAATGCCCGCTCCGTCGGAATTGTTTGTACCGCCCCAATCGTTGCCTGGATATGTTGCGGTAAATCCGCTCATTGTGCTGCTAGTTGGCGCAATGTTTTCGGGGTTTGCCGGGTCTAAGGGCTTTTTACTGCCCCGGATGCTAATGTTTTGGCATGATTTTATGTCGTAACCGTCCTCTTCGGTGGCGTTGGTGCCTGCTGCGTTAGCTATAATGTTGTTATCTACCATATCAATATCCTTAGGGTCGCTGGTTGTTGGCGCCGCTTCGTTGGGGTCGGCGCCCAAGCACTGTACCCCGTCACCGCCATTGTTTAAAAAGTGGCTTTTTTCTATGGATATCCGCTCTACTGAGGCCATTGTTGCTGCGGGCTGGGGGTCTTGTGGCGATGGGTCAGGCCGATTTTCGCCAATTTGCCGTACGCCTTCAATAGCGATGCCATGGGTGTCGAACCTGCCGTATGCTGTGCTGGGGGGACTGTACTCCACTACCGCACGATCGGAGTGCAGCGCCCAGCGGTGGAAGTCCTCTACCCTTATATTACGCATCAGCACATCATGCACTCGGCCGCGCAGTAATATTCCGGCGCTACCCTTTCCCTTCCGCATAATAATATTCTGGATACCTATATGGTGTACGGCGTTTTCCGGCTGCCCTATGGCCTGAGTTTGTGTGGCGCTTTTAAGTGCCTGTAATTGGAACGGTGGCGAGTTGTAATGTACTCCGTTTAGCTCGCGTTTTATGGTAAAGCTGTCGATGCCCCAGTATCCAATGGGCCGTTCGTTGTCCGAAAAGTCAAACACTGGCTTGTTGGCTTCGGTTGGATTACTAGGGTCCGGAACGATGGTCACGGGCCCAGGATAGGCGATTACTTGGATCGGCTTGTCATATGTTCCGCTATTTTTAGCTACAAAGTGGTTCTCCTGATACGTGCCGGCATGCACGCAAACAGTATCCCCTGCTACGGCTGTTTCTATAGCCCGCTTAAGTGAGCGAAATGGGTCTGTGGGGCTACCGTTTCCTGCAGGCGAACCTCCTGGTGTGTTGCTGGATTCAACATGCTTGTCGCATGGCAAGAATCCCGGTGACGTCCAAGCTGATTGAGCGTGTGCTTTAACGCCGGCAACGGTATGCGCCGAAGCGTCGACATTGATAAAGTCCGCAGCCACCGCTATGGTCGGCAGCAGCCCGGAAAGTGTTAAGCAAGCAACAAAAACTACAAGTACACGCACCATTCTTCGCATCGCATCCTCCTACAGTTTTTTAAACCCTCTTGCGCCGCCTTGGATTGGCGAGTGTGCGCCTAGCTGCCGTCGTAGGCTGCTTGCAATGCTGCAATATCAAACTTTTTCATCTGCAAAAATGCTTTGGTAACACGCTCGATCTGCTCAGGAGAGCCTTCGGCCATCATGGCATCCATGGCGGTCGGTGCGATCTGCCACGATACGCCAAATTTATCTTTCAGCCAGCCACATTGCTCGGCTTCGGGAACGGCCGAAAGTTTTTCCCAATAATAGTCAATTTCTTCCTGGGAATCGCAATGCACAAGTAGCGAAACTGCCTCGTTAAAGCTGAACGTCTGTTCTTCGCCGGAGTCCATTAGTGCGAACCACTGGTTTTCCAGCTGTACATCGGCAAACATCACTGATTCCGACGTGACTGGGCCACCGCTGCCTTCTGGGTAGTGTGCCACCATACCCTCTTTACTGTTTTTAAAGACAGATACGTAAAACTTCATGGCTTCTTGGGCTTTGTTTTGGGCCTGGCCGGCAAACAGTAGTGACGGTATGATGGAAGGCCGTGGCTCGCCATTGGGGTCAGTTAAAATTAGCTGCCAGCCAACGCCAAATTTGTCTTGCACCCACCCATATAGCTTGCTGAATGGATATTGTTGCAGTGCCATGAGGACGGTACCGCCATCTGCTAGCTTACCCCATAATTCACGTAAATGCTCTTCGGTTTGGTTGTCGCGCGAGGGGTCAAAGTTGACCATGAATGAGATTGATTGGTTGATAGTAAAGTATGGACCGGCGCTTATTGCCATAAAGTCGTGGCCATCCAGAGTAAAGCCCATAACATCGCAGTCGCCGCTGGGCGTGTTGTGTAGCACCCGGCTGCTGGTTATGGCGGAGTTCGGAAAAACCGAGCAGTAGAACTCGGCTGCTTGCTTTGCCTGTGTATCGAACCATAGATGACTGACGATTTTTTGCATACATTCCCCTATTTTATGCTTCTTAGTATAAAGAATAACCGCTTTGCAGGCTATAGGACAGATAGCGGCCATAGCTTGGGCTATTCAAACTCGTATAGCTTAACGCTGTCCAAAATCAGTGCGGCAGCCCCTGAAATCTCTGGTGCTGCCAGCCGGAGCCTTTCAAACAGCTCTATCCGCTGCTGCCGCACGTGAGGTGTTTGCAGGTGTTTTTTGCTGTAGTGGTCAATTTCGCCCAGGTTTTTGGCAAAACCCTTGATGCCCGATGATAGGCTCCATTGGTAAGACATCCCAGCGGCAAGCGGGTCAAAAAATCCAAAACCGTGTTCAGCCGAAAAATGAGTGTTAGAACCATTGCAGTCGTGGTGTACACCCTGCATGGCAAGCGCGCTTATGTCGCTGATCGCCTTACGCAAGTGGTCATCGGTGACTTGCGTAAGCTCTACACTATTTAATTTACATAAAGGCTTTCCTGGTATGCGGGAAGTTACCACGGCTCCGGTATAGCTAAGCGCATGCAGCTGTTCAAAATTGACGCCGGGTAATCCGGGAAGCGAGCGCAAGCGTTGTTCAGCAAAAGACACTCGGCCACCAGGTGTAAGGGCTTCGCTTTTGGGCTGCCCTAGGGGAGCTTTACGTGGTACTTTCAACAGCGCAGGCTGTCCATTGCTGTCGTCGATTTCGTATGCTACTGCTTGCGAACCAATATGTCGCCGATGTAACGGTGCTACCGTTAGTATACCCAGTATGGGTGACGCAGCGCGCCGGGCTAGCCTACTGTAGGTGGCAAATGTTTCCTGTAACGCTACCCTGTGTTCGATGTGGGCTGCGGCGCCAGGCTGGGTAATCCACTGCTCCAAAGTTAGCCGGGGATGTTGCCGTGTCGCTTCTATAGCTTCTTCGAGCGCCCGGTCGGTATCGGTACGGGTGCCGCTGGCAAGGTCCGCTGCGGTTTCATATATGGTGCTGTCACATGTCTCGGCGGCGTAGCCTGCCAAAATAGCTGTAGCTTCAAACTTAGGAGTCATGCACCCATACTAGCATCCAGTTGGTATATGACAATATTTAGGCAGTTGTTATGTCGCGCTTGCGGAACGTGGTGAGTCCAACGCACGTTAAGGCAACGGCAATGCCGCCCAGTACCAACAACGGCAACGCGTCTACGTTGGTTGCTGGTACAAACGGCGTGTGACTAAACGGCGAAACGTTAAGTATCCATTGCGGCAGGTCTAGGATGGCGCCAAACTGACCCATAAGAATACAGATGGCGAAGAACGCCCAGGCTATGGCAGTGGCTAATTTTGGCAGTATGCCAAACGCAGCCACGGCTACGGCAGCCACCACTGCAATTGCAGGCACATGCACTATTGCAGCGCCAAGAATGCCCCATATTTCGCTCCATCCGGTGCCGGATATCACAACGAATGAAATCCCACTGCTGAGTCCCAGAATAAGCCCTAGTGCTATGACGCCGCCAAACGTGCACCCAATATGTCCGAGCATCCAGCGTTGTTTGCCAACACTCGTGGCCAATACTGGCTCTAGTTGGCCACCAATTTCTTCGCTGCGCATACGGGCGAGCACTTGAATCGCATAGCCTGCAATTGCTAACGCCATTAGGCTCATCATGCTGCCAATAATGACGTTGTCGAGATTAGCGCCGCCGCCCAAAGCCTGGAGTATGTCGGCTATTTCCTGGTTGTCAACTAGAAGTTTTTTAAACTCCTTTGCGATAAATCCTACTACTACTCCCATGGTTGCCACCCCAATAGCCCATCCAGCTAGCTGGTTGCGTTGTAGCCGCAGCGCGAGGCCAAATGGTGTAGACAAGCTTTTGGGCGCGTGTGCAGGACCCGGTTTGGACGGAATAAGCCCCAGTCCAATGTCCCTGTAGGCGTTGCACAAGTATGCTGTGATGGTTACGGTGACAATAAAAATGCCAAAAGGGATGAATACTAGCCAATGCTGTTCGGTGAACGGGTGCAGCTGCTGGCCCCAGCCAATCGGCGACAGCCATGACGGCCAGTCGCTATGGACCGCGGTGCCATTCTTTACGATGTCACCCATACTATCGCCGGCGGCGCGTAATAGGAATGCTACTCCAATAACAGCAGCGGCCAGGCTGTTTGCCCCGCGTGAACTTTCAGATATTTGGGCAGTTAATGCGGCTACTGCGGCAAATGTTAACCCCACTGCCGCCACAGCTGCTCCTGTTCCAATAGATCCGCCCGTGGGCAAATTATTGCTAATAAAGGCCAATGCGGTAAGGCAGCCCAGTATAAGGTTGGCGCCTGCGGCAACAAGCAGCGCTGCGGTAAGGCTGGCATGCCGCCCCAGTATGCCGGAGCTCAGCATTTCTTCACGGCCGGTTTCCTCGTTTTGCCTGGTGTGGCGCACCACAAGCAGTGTGCTCATAAAGGCGGCAAGTACCGCAGCAAACAAAAATACTTCGTTTAGTACAATTGCACCTACGTCGGCCCCATTTACTGGCCCGCCAAACGCACGTGCGATAACGCTGGCCGCAGAGGTGGTCGCATAATTAATTTGATGCTGCAGATCTTTGGCATATAAGTTTTGTATGGCTGGGATGTTGGCAGCTAGGAAGGCTGTTATTGCCAAAATCCACAGTGGCAGTTTTACACGGTCGCGTCGAACAATCAGCTGGACTAGCGTGCCAGTCCCTGTTAGCCGACCCATTTATCGCTCCATGTCCGTTTTTACAGCGTCCTTAGAACCGTAGTGGCTCATAAAGAGCTCTTCCAGATTTGGCGGGCTGCTGACAAGGCTTTTCAGATCGAATTGCAGTATCAACTTGAGTGCATCGTCAATTTTGTCGCTGTCCACGCCAAACTCCGCGTGGGTCCCACTGACGCGTACGTCATATAGACCGGTTACGTTTTCCAGGCCTTTTATAGCCTTTACAGTATCGACCTTGACGGATGTGCGTGTAAGCTGCCGCATATCGGCTAGGGTGCCGCTGGTAACTGTTTTGCCTTCGCGGATAATGGTAATACGGTCGCATAGTGCTTCGGCCTCGGCTAAAATATGACTCGATAACAGCACGGTTTTGCCTTGTGCTTTTAACTCGTGGATACTTTGTTGGAAGGTCATTTCCATCAGCGGATCCAGACCAGAAGTCGGTTCGTCTAAGATAAATAGTTCGGCGTTCGATGATAACGCAGCCACAATAGCAACTTTTTGCCGGTTACCCTTCGAGTATGTGCGGCACTTTTTGGTTGGGTCTAATTCAAACCGCTCCAAAAACATGCGTCGCCGATCTTCATCCAGCCCGCCGCGCAGCCTTCCGAACAAGTCGATCGCCTCTCCACCCGTAAGGTTGGGCCACAAGTTGACGTCTCCGGGTACATATGCGATTCGGCGGTGTAATTCTACTGCGTCATTCCAGGGGTCACCACCTAAAATTTGCACCTCACCCTCTGTTTTATGCAGGATGCCCAGCAAGACTCGGATAGTAGTGGATTTGCCAGCGCCATTAGGCCCTAAAAAGCCATGCACCTCTCCTTTTTTTACGGTTAGGTCAAGCTTATCGAGTGCCCTAAAACTTCCATAGTTTTTGACCAGGCCGGTAACGACAATGCTGTTTTCGGCCGACCTTTCTTCTTGTGCTGCCATATATCCCCCTGTTATGGTTTGTATAAGGTTTTATAACTCTGGTAACAGAGCAATTATTAAACCAATGGTCTAATAATAACGAAAGTCTGGCATAAGCACAATGGCACGAACAAAGAACCCGCAAGCAGTGGCCGAAAAACAGCAGGAAATTCTGAACGCTTTCCAGCGGCTTATCTATACCGAAGGATATGAAAATGTATCAGTACAAAATATCCTGGACGGTGCTGGAATATCGAAGGGTGCACTCTACCATTATTTTGAATCAAAGCAAGCAATGCTTGCGGCGTTGCTAGAGCGCATACTAGAGCAAGGTGAGGCCATTGTTGGGCCTATCGCACGCATGAACTTACCCGCCAATGAAAAACTGAGCCGGATGTTTGTAGATGCCGGCAAATGGAAAGTGGAGCATAGCAAGGAGGTATTTGCTGTCCTTTCCGCCTGGTATGCGCCAGAAAACGACATTGTGCGCTATCGGATGCGCAACGCGGGCGTTAAGCGCTACCGGCCTTATTTTGAAGCCGCGATTGCTGAAGGTGTAGACCAAGGAATTTTTGCCGTTACCGACTGCTCGAGTGCGGCCACAATTATGTTTAGCGCTGTTACCGATTTGTCGGACACGCTTTCGAATATTATTCTTGACCGTACAATGGACCCTGGCATTAAGCCGGCGATGTTGGAACGGCTAATAGGGGAGTACACCGCTGCCATAGGTCGATTGTTGGGCGCGCCTGCTGGCACAGTGAAAATAATCGACGAACCCTCATTGCGCTATTGGGCAGCATTTGCCGGAGAATACCCTTCCCAGGCATAGCGCTGACCTATGTCTCGTCTAGCTTTTGCATGATTCGCTGGCCAATAACTGTCGACAGGTCGCTGAAATCAACATCAATGTTCCCTACCAAGTTCTTTGCTGCTATTTTTTCTTGCAGTGTTCGCTGCGGGTTGCGGGCGGCACGTAGATTTTTACCTTTTCCATGCGATTTGACGCGCTCAAAATGCTTTACTGCAATAATACCCGGCCACGGCACGATCCGTTCTTGGGAGCTTTTTTGTCGGACACGCACAGCACGGACATTGCCCAGGTCAGTATCGCCATCCAGGAATACTACTCTCTCCGTGTCGGCATTCACGTAGTCCTTGCTGTTCAGTCTGGACCGTACCTGAATGCCAACTGCTGTTTTTTGTGTAGCATGCAGTGCCAGGAAGTCGACGTTCCGGTTGCTGCGCTTGCCTCTTTCAAACTGTAATGGCGCAGGTACGACGGTGATATCCGGATTGCGGCGCATAACATCCAGAAGTACAATAGCAGCGTCAATTTCTTGCATAGCTCCAGTACGCGCCTTATAAATAACGTCTTCCTTTTCGTAGATAGATTCAGTGCCGCCACGCCGGGCAATGTAGCGCTCACGAAGCAAATATAACAACAGTCCTGAACGCGCCAGTCCTTCTTGCGAGCTCTTGATCCAGTCTCGCCGGAGGTTCGGGTTTGGACTGCTTGCCCAACTTTTCTCGTACCATAATGGTATCCACATGCCGAACATGTCGCTATTCATACAATGAAAATTAACCTCATTGTATGACTCGGCCCTTGCCGGGTCATCGAGCTTATCAATATCGTTTGCCATTTGAACCATGCCACTCCCGCGAGTCCATTCTTGATAGCTTCTCCACTTTTCATCCGTCATACGCGTGGATGGGTTATCGATCTCGTTGCGCAGCAGAGCATGCGTTGACCGGCCTATGTCGTATGACCATTGACGGGCTGCATATAGTGCTTCGGCCTGCAGCCCAAAATGAACGAAATTATCTGGCAATTCAGCTTCGTACCCGGCAACAAAATCTTCAAATCTCACGGTATCTATTGGGCAGCTTCTGCTTTGATTTTTGCTAAAGCGTCATTAAACCCCTGAGTTGTTTTGCTTGAGCCAGCAAGCTTGTCCAAATGGATATCGTCGATGGGGCGGCCTACCACAACTTCTGGTACGGCCGCCGCAAATTTTTTCTGTAAACCAAGCGACATTTTGATCGTTGTATTTGGTGTCACCTCAACATTCTTGATAGCATCGTTTTCTAAGGACAGTTTTACGATAATGCTCTTGCTTCCGCCATACATGCCTTCTGCCGTGTACTCACCATTTGTGTATTTTGCCATGTTTTGTCCTTTTTTAATATATTCAGAGTATAACAGCTCAAGTGCTTGGTTAATATTGCCGGGATGCGTTGGTCCGCAGCGGTGTATTTACCAGGTTACCAAAGCCTACCTAACAAAAAGGAATATATGTCACGATTTAACAACTACCCAACACCTGAAGACACCAGTGGAGATGACAGTCTTCAGTATTTCCCGTCACAAAATGCGATGGAAGCAGCGCATAATGAAAGTTTGATAGAGGCAAGCGAAGAGGGTCTTAGTGATGACGCTGCCGCAGCCCGGGAGCACGATCGGGCCCGGCAGCTTGACCTGCCCGATATCATTAACGGTACTGGCCCATACAAAAAGATTTAGCTACCCTGATTGTTTTGTTTGACCCAGGTGGTCCATACGGCATATGAGTGCTCAAATTGTTTCTGCATCGCCCGTTGGTCACTGGTAGGATAGCGTGTAAAGACCTCCGGGTCATTGTTTATCTGGTGAAATGCGCGTGAAATCAACGTGCTTTGATTTTGCAGATAATGCTTTATAGGTACAAAGTTTTCGGCGTGGCCAATAAGAGATTCGGGTTGGTTGACGAGTACGTCGGCTACAAGCCAACGCAGTCCTGCATCACACTCTGGCGCGGTATTGTTTGCTATATGGCCGCTAGCCCGCAGCGCTGTTCGCATATATCCAACTTTTTCGATTGCATTAAAGGCGCGTCCAAGCTTGCTTGTGCCATTATGGTCAAAGATAATACCTGATCGTGCATCGTCGATCAGACTTGATATTCGACCATCGGCAAAGTTTCTAAAATGTTCCCTAAAGGCAGTTTGCTCTTGTTGTTCGTGGTCTGCGGTTTTGTCGCCATATGACGTGTCGCCGACAATAGCTTCCGCCCAGTCATGCGTTAGCGCGGCAA
>CAMLQK010000001.1 GCA_946482285.1 uncultured Candidatus Saccharibacteria bacterium | reverse complement strand
CCATATGACGTGTCGCCGACAATAGCTTCCGCCCAGTCATGCGTTAGCGCGGCAACTTTTAAGCGATCAACTTCATCTGCCTCAAAAAAACCAGGCTGGTTTTGTTCCATCGAGCGTATAAAGTCGACCGCCAGCCCGTATGTTAGCGTCAAATGGGTTAAGTTATTGACGTCTGCACCAAGTAGCTCCACCCAACGTTCATTGGTTACTGCTTCTGGCTTATAGCGGGCATAACGAATATTATTCGCCAGTATTTGCCCATACTCCGTAGCTTCAAATGCAGTATGTATTTCCATTAGCTGGTCTGAATTTAGGTGCTCCATGTCGTCCTCATAAGTTACAGGCGCAGCTTCCCAGATATGCCTAAAAACTTCTAGGGTAGTCTGATACCCTACAATGTGTGCTACGGTTTACGGTAGACTAAAAATATGAAGCAGCCCAAACTACATGAAGTTGAAGTTTCTATTTTGCGGACACTGCGTCGTCATGTTACCGCACGGTTTAGTACGCTCATGAAACCAACGGGCTTACTAAGCGACGCTTTCAAGTTTTACATACGCCGTCTAGTTGATGTAGGATATGTGGTCAAGAATGAGGCCGGTATGTATGAACTGACCACAAAAGGCAAGGAATTTGCCAACAATTTGGACGAGACAAAGCTACTAGTCCAAAAGCAGCCAAAAATATCGGTTATTGTATGCGCCACAAAGCCTGCCGACCCCACAAGATTCCTGTTCCAACGCCGGCTACGCCAACCTTACTACGGTTTTTACGGAACCATTAGCGGGCCAGTGCGCTGGGGCGAATCATTTGAGCAAGCAGCCGCACGTGAGTTGGCCAAACAGACTGGCCTGCAAGCTTCGTTTGCAGTAAAGGGTTTTTACCGCCAGCAGGATTACGACAAAGCAGCCTCGGTGTTACTGGAGGATAAATTATTTGTAGTCGTTGAGGCACTTCAGGTAACAGGTGAGCTTGCAAATACCTGGACAGGCGGCCACAACCAATGGATGACAGCCAAAGAGTATACGCAGGAATCCAAACACTTCCCTTTTATCGACAATATCTTCGCTGGAAAGCAGGCCAATCTTTTATATGCGGATTCAGTAATACAATATGAGGCCGGTGATTATTAGCGTTTTACGCCAATCGCATGCTTAAGCCTTTGCCGCCAAATTCCTGGCATACAAAAACCGGTTCCTGCGGCGAACTTAGCTGAGCATTGTAAGAGTAGCCAATATCGTCAAATAGTACTAATTGGCTTGCTGAAGTAACTCTGTTTTGGATGGCCCAGCGTGCCAGTGCGCCGCGGGCGATTTTAGCATGCACTACTACGAATTTTGGCTCTTGTGTTTTGGGGTCGACGGTCAGAAATTTCGGCGTAATAATCCGCGACGGATCAATAAATGGCAAAAACGTTTTGCTGTATTCCAATGCTGCAATATTCAGGACTGGCCCGCTTTCCGGAAGCTGCTGCGCAATATCTTTGCCCCAAAAAGCATACAGGTTTTGGAACGGCTCATCCGGCAGCCGATATCCCATTTCCAATCGATATGCACAGATGCTATCGAATGGCCGCAAGATGCCATAAAGGCCCGAAAGGATACGAAGGTGCTGCTGGGCATACTCCCTGTCTTTGCTGCTTAATTCGGTGGCACGTAAGCCGCTGTAAATGTCACCCACAAAACTATCTATGGCGGCCGATCCATCGCTGGGGTTATTGGTCCATTGCGCAAAGCCCTGATGTGTTTTTGCAGCTAGGGCCGGCGATATTTTCATAATGGACGCCAATGTCGCTGGGCTTAATGTCCTCATATAAGCTGCAAGTTGCTGAGCCTTGTCAATCAGTGCTGGTTGCTGTAGCTGCTCCGCCGCCGGAACCCGGCGCATTGTTTTGGACGAATGGAGTACTATGACCATGTTCTGTAAAATTATACACCAGCATAGTCCTGTCGGCTAAGAAGCAGGAACTAGATTTTTTTGTTCCAGTCAATCTTGTAGTCGTACATCCACTTTGTTGCGTCTCCACCTTGCTTGAGGAATATGGGCAGCAGGAGGTCACGGAACATGCGGCCAAGCGGACCGTTCGGCGTTTTCCGGCTTCCATTGCGACGTGATTGCAATACTGCACGCTCAGCTCGTTCACGCCGCAGTGATACAAACTTTTTGAGCGCTGCAGTCGGATCATCGATGTCGCGCAAGCACTTTGCCACAACAACAGCATCCTCCAGCGCTAGTGATGCACCCTGCCCTGCGCTTGGCGAAGGCGCATGGGCGGCGTCTCCTAGCAGGCAAACGACACCTTGCTGCCATTTGCGCAAAGTCACTAAATCGTAAATCGGATAACCTGTTATTGGCTGGTCCGATGAGCGGATGATTGTATTAATAAAGTGCTGGTCATCTGCAAACAGCTTTTCGAGCGTTTGATGCCACCATTTGTCACTTTTGTTGCGCAATCCATCCCTACCTGGGTCGGTATCGGCATTAATGTTTGCAAACCAAAAGGTCTCGCCCGAAGGTTTAATGATGTAGCTAAAGAATGCGTGCTTGCCAAACACCATTTCGGCGTGGTTTTTGGTTGGAGGTAATGCCAGCTGAGCATATGAGCTACAGCTAATGAGTCCTGTAAATTGTGGCGCTAAAGCATTAGGAAAGATTGCTTTGCGAACTGCAGAGTGGATGCCGTCGCAGGCTAACAACACATCGCCCTCTGCCTGGCTTCCATCTTCAAATTCAGCAACCACACCACCTGTTTCTGGCTGACGAACATTTTTGAGCCGCTTCCCCCAATGGATGGGGATGCCTGCTGCTTCTGCTGCTTCGCGAAGTGACTTTGTCAATAATCCACGCTTGATGGTGATTGTGTTGGCGGGTACAACACCAAACGATTTACCTGCAGTATTTGTAAAATGAAACCCATCAGTCTGAAACCCATCAGCAAGCACAGAGTCGTATAGTCCTAGCGTCCTCAGGACATCTTGTCCGTTGGGCGTTACGCCCATGAATGCGCCTACACTGTCCCCTGGCCCGGGGTAGGCTTCGTAGATTTCACTTGTAATACCAGCTTTTTTCAGCGCCAGTGCTGTTGCAGGTCCTGCAATGCCACTGCCAATAATAATAATTTTTTTAGTCTGTGCTGCCATGCTATCGCTCCTGTGTTTTCTTGCTTGTGGGTACTACAGCCGACTGGTTAGAGTACTCAATTAATAGCTTAATTGCCGCCAGGAATGATGCACCGGACGCTACTAAGCGGATCATATTGAGGTTCGCCCACTGCTGTGCTGTTTTAACTGCTTCGGCCTGGGCCATATTGTCGGACATCAGCTCTACCATGGTTGGTATGAAGTATCCAAAGGTCATAGCGCGGTCAACCAGAAGGAAGGCGAGCGTCGTGAACCACCAGCGCCGGACTGCTCCTTTGGTTTTCCAGACCATAATAAGGCTTAGAAGAGTTAAGAGTGTAATAGGTCCAGTGGTGACAAACGCCCAAAAGTTCAACCCTGGATCGGATGCTTTGGCTATGTCAGCGTGCCAAACGTCGATTCCGTTAACTGTTGTTAGCCATTGCGGAAGTTGTACACGCGCTTCATACAACCCCGCCCCAAATGCGACTCCCGTGAATAGTACGAGTAACCAAAATAAAACGGTAAAAATAGCGCTCTTTCTTATCATATCTGCCTTTCTGACTAGCAACAGCTAGCTATGTGTACAAGTCTTGATTATTAAGTATCTTTATGATAAAGTTATCTTATAGCAATAAATAAGAAACGTCAAGACATGAAACAACATACATTAATCTTAGGAGTACAAGCAGCTGGCCAAAACGAAGCACGGCTCTCTCTGTTATTTCGACATCACATAGCGTATAAGGCTGGTCTCCACCCTACCGATATGGAATGTTTGGAGCTCGTTCTTGGCAATGGCCAGGTTACGCCCGGCTTTTTATCAGACAATACTGGCCTTTCAACTGGAGCCATGACTGCCGTACTCGATCGGCTGGAGGCAAAAAGCTTAATTTCGCGCACACGCTCCAAAGTGGACCGCCGTAAAGTGCTCATTACTCCAGTTATGGAAAACATTAACACCATTACCTCGCTTTACCTTCCGTTTGTTGCAAGCGCAAACAAGCTGCTCGAACAGTACACTGCAGAACAGCTGCAAATTATCCGCCAGCACTATGAAGCTATGGCGGCTATTTACGAAGAACAGATTAAGACGGGCTAAGTTTTTTGCGTTTGCTTTACAAGATCTAGTAGCTTGCAGATGGTGTTCCAGCTGCGGATTGTCATGGATTTGTATAGGGGTGATAGCATTATGGAACTTAGCCGGCTTTTGGTGCGCTCTGCGCTAAGACGCTGTGAATACACAACGCCTGTGCCCGGCCACACCGCATCAACACCTTCGCGGGGCTTAAAGAGCGGCATTGTTTCGGCAATACCGATGTCCATTAAAAAAATTGCATCACTGTGATATTTGTCCGGATGTTCGCCAAACGCTTTTGGCTTTTCGTCAATCACCCTCTGGAGCTGCTGGCGGGTCAGAACTAGTACTTTGATAAGCTCGCTATCTAATGCGAAGGCCTTGGGTAGGATTGCTTCGATACGTGATTTTACATCGCTGGCAGAATGCTCTGACTGTAGAATAACATTGCCGCTGGCAATGTATGTTGAAACATTAGAAAAACCGTTGGCTTCCAGGCATTTACGTAGCTCAGCCATGGGCACTTTATTTTTCCCGCCAACATTAACGCCACGCAGCAAAATGAGGTAAGTATTCATTATCTGCTTATTATACCGTAATACGAAAAAAGACCCTGAATGCTGCCGGAAGGCATGTAGCGATGCTACGGACACTGAGGGTCTCTTCCCGAAGAAGCTGAGCCGGTGGCGGCTCTGTTGTGACACTTCCGCTACTTTGTGTTGGCGGCTGTTCCCGGCAGCAATGCTACCTAAAGTGCATCTGGCTCTTGTCGTACGTCAGCTCTTCGTCGGTGCATCCCAGCGCGGCGTACACATGTCCGATTCGCTCAGCATTGAGCTCGTTTTGATGCCTTACGAGGTAGCCTTGCAGCTCGCGCTGGAGTCCGGGGTTGTTGAGCCGCTGGATTCGCCGCCACAGTAGCGTGTAGAAAGTGCTCCACACGCGGTAGTCGTGCAGGTCTTGCAGCTGCGCGTTGAGTTGACGTGAGCGCAGTTCTTGGGCTGTAATGCCGCGGGCGTTGGTTTGGATGCCATCACGCGTTGCGGTAATGAGCACCAGGCGCTGTGCGGGCATGTGTGTCCGGATGACGGTGCCCACGGACATTTGTGCCGGGCAGGTTGCCACGTAGTGCGCAAGCCCTTGGATCTGACAGTCCATGAAAAGGATTTGCGCAGCCGGGCGCAATGTTTCGTCGCCGTCGGTGCACTCCTCGTACTCCAGCGCCAGACCTGACACGAAGGTGGGGTCGCCGAACAGCAGCTGGCTGTGGTCACGCAGGTCTATCGGCGAAAGGTCGTCCTGACGGGCGATGCGGCAGGCCAGCGCCCGAAGTATTGTGCTGCGGGTGTCTGACATGAAGGTGCTCCTTCGAGGTTGTGCCCATGTCGGGCGCTTCCGGAATGGAAGACCTTATTCTACAATCAAAACACCATTTTTTCAACCCATATCTCTACGGCTGGAGCGCAGTTTTAGCGCTGGATGATCTCAATTCCACCTATTAAAGTTTCGCTTCATGGCTATGCGACTTCTGTGGTCCGGAACATGCTCCGCAAGCTTTCTAGTCGTGCGAGTGTGGTATGCATCATAATCCCACCAATCGCCAGTGTAGAAGGGTTAATAGCTGTCGCTAAAAAGATACTGGGCCTTCTTTCATCTATGGTGCTTACATTGCTAAAACGTGTCTGTTCGTCAGTACTAGCGCGGAGCTGCTCGAGTGCCTCTGCTGTTTCCTCGGCAGTTTTTAATTTGCCACCCGCGACCATTATGCGACCCTGTTCCCCGCTTTCATTTACGCTCAGCATAAAACTGTGGGTGGACCAGTTTTCTGGCGTGACATCACCTGTGTAGCTTGGTGGATAAACAAGCATTTCTGACTCCCACGCATCTTGACACCATTCATTTAAAATGGGGTCTGTATCCTTGAACGATATCGGGGCGGATAGGTATTGTTCACCTTGATGGGCTCTAACTTGTACGATAGGCATAAACTTCTCCAGTCCTGTGATTGGCTCACATTTAGTACTACAAAGTTGGATTATATTATGTGTGTATTGCCATAGTAAAGCTAGGCCTTATCTGCCAGCCATTGCCTTATAACTGGCAGGGCATTCGTTGGCTGCATAGCAGTGATATGATCAAGGCCATCAAGTACTTGCACATCCCACCCATACTTCTTTAATTCGTTAGCCTTTTTAATGAGTGGAGTGGCCATATCTACTGTCACGCCGCCCCATTTTTCGCTATATTCCTGCTTGTCGTTTGAGCCAACAAAACAAAGGCGGGGACATGTTAGCTTATCTTGTATTGAAACATCGTCAAAGTCCTGCAAAGCATTGTAGAGCGTAAAGAATTGCTTGGTCTGCTCACCTGAAAGCGATAGCTCCGCAGAGTCCCAATTATATTCGTCATCTGACTTTTCAGCGACAGGCCAATCTTGCTTTTCTGGATGGAGTGCCATATCGTAGGTAGCTTTTGTGACCGCCCACATTTCCTTGTAGGGGCCGTCGATAGGAGGGTAGGCACCCATCACAAGCGCCCATAAACGATCGGTGCGAAGGCCAAGTTGCAATGCGCATAGCGCCAGCCAAGAATAGCCATAGTAGGCAAACCTTTCAACACCAGCGGCGTCTGCAATGGCAAGAAAATCTTTCACAATATTATCGGGCGTTAGTGTCTCCGCGGCCGGATGCTGCATGCGGAAACCTTCGTAGTCAAAGGCGATGACCGTAAATTTGTCATTAAGGCCATCAATAAAGTGGCGACCAAGTGCAGGATCGACACCCCACTTTTGTTTTGCCTTAGCTGCGTCATCTGTCAGTGGTATAGGGTCTACCGGTAGCAATATAGCTGGCCCGGACCCAGATACTTCTACGTCGATTTTAGCACCATCATGTAGTGTTGCTATTATTGTTTTCATTTCTTTCCCCCTTCGTTTTTGAATGTGTACCTTCCGGACTGAATAGCTCGAACAAGTTTTTCTGTGCTAGCCGCTGCGTTGGTATATGAATCGGCCCAGATGCGGATAAGTTCAGGATGTTTTGCTGGAGTTGTGGGTGTCTCTTCGGTCGGCAGTGTATGCAAAAATGTAGGAATTTGTCTTTGTGCCTCCTGGCGCTGTTTCAAGAGAGAAATTACTTCTTGTCGCGGCAGATATTCCATGAATGCAATACCGACAGATAGCTCGATAAGGTTGATGTCCTTGAGTACCGTCTCTAGCAAGCGAATGAACTCTTTTTCGCCGTTTGCAGTGAGTTTGTATTCGGTTTTAGACGGGCCCAGCTTTTGCCCTGCTGTTTGCGAAGCTTCGGCGATAAAGCCCTGCCTGTCAAGTTGGGTAAGCGCGTGGTAAATAGACCCCGGGCGTATGACCGTCCAAGTCTCTACGCGCCACTCTACGAGATCACGGTACATACGATAGCCATGGGCTGAGCCGCGTCGTTTGAGAATTCCTAAAATCAATAGTCGAATAAGCATACTTTGATAGTATAGGAGGCAAATAAACTAGTCAAATTTGAATAGATAAAGTTTGGATGATCTATTTCACCAGTACGAATCCTAGTATCGCCTACTGGTCCCGCTTGCTTACAGGACGGCGTAAAGATGTATCTGCTTCAACACCATATAATAACGCCCGCGCCCAGCAAGGCTACCAGCATAAAACGCAAAGCGCTGGTGGAGTAGTTCTTGACGCGCAAGGTCAGATTTTACTTGTTCAAGAATACGGTTTGTACTGGGGCTTGCCTCGCGGGCACGTTGAGCCTGGAGAGAGTTTTATTAGCGGCTGCAATTCGTGAAGTTGCTGAAGAAATATTAACCTTAGTCCTCGTACCAGACTCTTCCACGCGGATCAAGAAATTAATTACAAAGTACCCCGCCGTAGCAACCAATATATGCCATACAAAATGTGTGCCTATAGGATAGTCGAGCAAACCACACTATCCAGCGAACGCAGCGCTATCCCCGTGCCGTAGACGAATGTTGTTTACACTGCGGAATCAAAGGTTGTCGGGCGTCGTGACTCGGTTGCGCTCGTGAACAATTCTACGCTTTCGGCGCCGGCTACTGAGCCAAGTGCTTGTGCAAATTCTTCTGGTGTAATTTGCTCAGCTGGGGTTAGTGTTTCGATAGTTGTCATGAAAATACCCTCTTATTTTGATGATTTTATTGTACCATAAGCATAATTATGGAATTGCAAGAACTTGAACTGAGTGCCTACGGCTATAGACCCGTATCAATGCACGATGCTGATACTGAACTACATCGCATTTATGAACAGACAAGAACAGCCAAAGGTAGTAACGAACAGGCAGTTCCACATCTTGGCCAAGTGATAATAAAAACTGTCGCTGGCTGTAATTTTTCGTGCAAAAGTGAAAGCCCTGGCTTAGGATATGAATGTTACGAATATGTAACCGACGACTGGAAAGAAATGCCTCCACTAATGAGCGACGAAGTCGCATGGCAAACGGGCATGGCAATTGGCGCGTACGCTGCACAAAATACACTGCCAGATATCGAAGGGGTTATTCATGGCGGCGAACCATTATTTGTGCCAAAAGACCCTGATCGTCCCGGTCAGAAGGCAGCACAGTACTATGACCGTATTCTGCCGCTTATCCGCCAAGCCGTAAGCGAGACAGCTCCCGACACACGGCTTTCTTTTGCGATGCAGACGAATGGATCACTGCTCACTAAAGCTAATCTTGATATGTTACGCCGGCATGATGTACGGGTGGGGGTCAGCATGGACGGTCCGCAGGCAGCACATGATTTTAACCGCGTTATTATGCACAACGGCCGCAGGATTGGCACACACCGCTTGGTAGAGCGCGGGCTGTCTGAACTAGCGAAACCTGAATATGCGAGCATCTATGGCGGCATTATTTGTGTTATGGACTTACGAAGTGATCCCCTAGAGGTTCTTGCTGAACTACAGCGATTTAAACCACCTCGAATCGAAATACATCTACCGTATGCAACGTGGGAAGATCCGCCGGCAGGTATCCGTGATAATCCACTGCGTACGCTGCCAGTCACTGAGGCGATGGAGGTTTACAGGACTGAAACGGGCCGACTATCCCCCAAAATGGCTCATTGGGAAGTCCGTAACTCTGTGGATCTGGCAATACGCGATGCCGCGCCTGACGTCCATCGTTTGGCGGCGGTAATGCGACTAAGTGAGCTTTCTGCAGTCGAGCAGGCTGTACCCTATGCGGCCTGGTTTTTAAAACTCTATAACGCCAATAAACAACAAGAAAATCCACTATCAATACGATTATTCAGTTCAATGGAGCGACTTATATTAGGAGGCGCTACCTTAACTGAAGCTATTGGGCCAAATACTGGTGGCGAAATTGTTGTTCGTACCGATGGTTCAATTGAACTGCCAGATTCGCTTCGAATGACCCGTAGCGGCAGTGAGAAAACGATGTTCAATGTATTCGAACATGATCTTGAGCACGTGGCTGCTATGCTCCGAGAGCAGAACCATTTAGGCAAGAAATCTGTTCCTGAAAAAGGGTGCGCTAGCTGTGATCTGCAACAAATCTGCGGTGGTGGCCACATTGCAACAAGGTTTTCCAATGAACGTGGCTTCGACAACCCTTCGGTTTATTGTGCCGACCTAGAATACATGATTCGAGCTGTGAAAAAGAAGGTCGTTCCACCGCAACACATAGCAGTTGCGGGATTGATCAATCGCAGACGTATTGAGCTGGCAAAACAGCAGCAAGCACTGCAGTATGCGGGGCAGATGTTTATGTCACAAGAGTATAGTCTTGAAAACTTCTAGTGCACGCTGCTTGTATAACAAAAACATTTATAGCTATACTTTAAAACATGAACGTTTTATCACAAGCTCTATTTACGCCAACCCAAGAAGATATTGATGCTGTCTGTGCAGTTGTCGCCGCCTTGCAGCATGCCCAGCAAAATGAACTGGTTGATGCTTTTGCTGAACTCTTTTTACCCGAAGCCGTATGGACAACTGCTCACGGCCTTCGGCTTGAGGGCGCTCAGGCTATCCGGGAATTTACTGCCAAAGTGCTTCCTGGCGCCATGAAGAACGGCAAGGCAACATATACGCCTGAACGAATTTTCTTTGTAACACCAGATGTTGCCGTAGTAAACATCTTGCAGCAGCCGGTAACTTTAGCTGGCGAACTATCTAACGCCGCACCACAAGGTCATCCAACGCAAGTGTTGTTCCGTACTGCTAACGGCTGGAAGATTGCCGCAGCACAAAATACTCAAGTCGTAGCCGACTAGACTGGTCGCTCGCGGAGTTGCTGTAGCTCGCTGCGTAATCTTTTGCCGAGTTCAGTATCAATTCTGAACGTGGGGATGTCTGCTATGTCATGGAATGCATCTGCCGGGGAAGCGCTTCGGTACGAGTAAAGTATTCTTTGCAGATATAAGTATCCGGAGAATTTGGATCGAGCCACTCATGAGCATATGCACTTTGAGCGAGTTCTGCTCTAAGTTGGCGCTCGGCTTCTAGTTCGGCCAAGGCGGCGGGATTCGCTTTCTGGTTGCAGTGTAGCTGCCACCGGCAGCTACACTCACTTTCCATCTCATCCCTCTCAATGCCTCAAACAAAGCAAAAGACCCACCTTACGGTGAGCCTCTTGCTTTGGCTGGGACGGAGGGATTCGAACCCCCGAATGCCGGGACCAAAACCCGGTGCCTTACCACTTGGCGACGTCCCATTAAGGTGGCAGTGCGGATTGCTGCTAACGCAGCGAAACCGCGACTTCAATGTGCCTTACTCATTGATGCCACGAATATCAAGCGAGTAACAGATACGATTTTACCGTATTTTTGGCTTTTATTCAACTGGAAGGATCTATCGATGTAGCTGCTGCTGGCATTATGCCCTTGCAGCCCGTCTTTCGCGGGCGTGCTGTAGTATCCCGACGCGTAATGCTTCGGGATCGAAGGAGCGTGTCGCACAGTAGTTGCGCACAAAACTATCCGGCAGGATGCCACCTACTTCGGCAATGAGCTCATTGGCTAAGGCTGCTACCCTTTTTGCGTCTTCATCGCCAACACTTCGGATGGCAAGTTGTTTGATGTCTGAGTCGCCCAGTGCAAACTCAGCCAGTAGTGGCCGCAGTTCATAATATCGTTGTACGGTTTGGGCGGGTTTTCTGAGGGGAGCACGTATATTTTGTATGAATCCTCGGCGTACGACCGATGGCGGAACTTCCGGATATTTTTGTGTGCCGTAATCACGTATGCTGCGGTATGTGGCGGGATTGTAGTATAGGCTGACACGTGCCGCATCAGGCTGTCCTTCGTGTTGTATGGTACGCGCATCGTTGATATAGGCCAGGCCTATTTTATACAAGGTGTCGCTGTCCAGAGCGGTGCCGTGGTCGAAAAAATATCGCTTCGCCAAAATATGTAACCGTTCTGCGCCTTTTAGCAGGTTGCGTTCTATTGTCTCAACGCCCCCTCTCTGTAGTAAGCTATCACGCAGGCTGGTGTCGGGATCGGCCTTGCCTTTTCTGACGGGTCTAAGCTGACCCGACCATGCCCATGTGCGTATTTGCTGTAATAGGAACCGTTCAGTGCTTATGGCACCGCGTTCAATGAGCGTACGCGCGGTATGCGCGGCGAATACATTTGGTAGGAGTGCGGTATGGGTGAGTTGGGCTGGGCTTGGGTGCTGTTTGTGTAGTTCGGCAAGTGACATTCCCGGATCAACCAGCTCCTGTAGGTCGTAGGTATATATAACAGCGGCCCGCTCATATCTATCCAGATGGTCTAGGTTTGTATTTAGGCCGAGTACGCCATTAACACGCTGCACAATACCGTACTTGTCTGCGGCCTTTTGTGTCTTTGACGACTCTGCTTCCAGGGTAATGCCCGGACTGGGGGCGACCGACTGCCTGCGGTCTTTCACGTATTGCCGTTTGTTATCATTGCGGAGCCCCATGGCTGCTGGCAACAGCTGTCGTTTGTACCTTTGGGCTGCAGCCCGTAAAAGACCCGCGGGAATGTTATCCGACTGCCCTGCTTCATAATAGCGCTGGTAAAAAGCTGGACTATGCAACGCAGCCCGTTGTGGTGACAGGCCGAGTTCTTGCATTCCAGCTGCCTGCAGTGCGTAACACCACGCAACTTCGGTGTATGCATAGGGGTCAAAGCCTTCATATCTTCTTTCGCCTGCATATACGATGCCGCAGGGCTTTCGTAACGACACGGCAGATAGGATAAGGGTGACTATAATCGAACGCACCTCTGTTGCCTCCATGCTTTGCTGGTAGACCTGTTCGTCTCTGTCCCGCACACTGTTAGCGAGCAGCTGCTCCACATTTATACTGGGATGTTGTTGTTTCCTGCCATAGAGTTGGCCTGACCGATACGCCTGCTGCAACGCCCACAGTCCCCGCTCACCATTGCTAGGAAGGGGCTGGAGTTTGAAGGTGAACGTTGGCTCGCCATGCTCAAAGTGCGCTACCGCTAACTGCTCGTCTTGTTTTTTCTCTAGCTCGAGTAGCTCGCCGCCCACAACTGCGTGCGTAAGGCCGCTTAGGGCCAAGGCATCGCCTATTGGAAGCTGTTGTGACCTGCAATGCTCTAGCTGGGCGCATCCATTGCATGCATCTATGGCCTCTGCACTTGTTTCAGGGGAATTAAAAAGGCCTGCTGTTGGTTCTTCAACACAGGCGCCTGTCGGGATGAATATTCTTGGACCTTGTTCTGACACGTACCTAGTACAAACAAAGGTAGCAATTATGTCAATATGTATTGCTGGCGTGGCACATATGCTTAACGCGGTAAATGCGCTACAATGCTATGACTTCTATGAACCCCCCAGAGAGTCAGCAGTGATGGAGCGCAAATATATCCCCTTGGGTGAACTACAGCCAGACAGACGTACTGTCGAACGTGTTATGAACCGCTACCAGCGCCAACAAACTGAAGGTCAGCTTGCGCAGCCCAGTGACGATATGTATGTGCCGGTTAATGACCACTTGGAGGATGCAGAGCACGTATGGGTGCAAAAAATCTTTAGCACAGTTGATGAAGTTCCGCCCACCAAGGTGGCGCGTGGGTCTGTATATCCGTTTGCCCGGTCGGTACTACTGCATACTGATGCCGATTGGCAGGGCTTTTTCCCTGAAATTAGCAGGGACGAGGTCGCCGAGCTCTCCAGACATCCTGCCGTGGCAGACACCGCCAGGCTGACCCGCATTTTTGACCGCCACGGCATTTCGGATATTGATTACGACGCGCTGTGGCCTCGTTACGGTAAGCACATCCGGCAGTTGGCCCCATATTATGCGGGCAATTTTGCAAAAGGTATGCCAGATGGCGTATTGAGCGTGCCGCCGTATTATCGGCAAATCAATGCCTTGGCCTGTACTGTTAGTTGCTATCGGATGATTTTTTCGGATATCGCAGGTAGTTCAATGCAGCTTCCGGCTGAATACGCTATTAACACGTACCAATATGAAAACAGTGCTTTTAGCGAAAGCCACCTGTTCCGCTCATTGGTAACGCCATTTTTCAAACAGCAAACAGGCCGCACCGTACTTAATAGAGTACTTATCGGAGCGACATTCGACGACATTGCCCTTCGCGTCCAAAAAGTTTCGGAGGCATACCCCGGGTCGGATGCGTACGCAATGCTGGCCATTAAAAACTTTGACGAACAGTCACCCGATAGGCTGCACGCCGTGCTACTGCTTTCCGCAGATGACCACGAGGTAGAATTTCACAACCCCTTAAACCGCGCTGCCTGGGATTCCTTTAGTCCCGATTCAGGGCGTGGGGGCGGTGCGCACGAAACACTGAAGCGGGAAGAGTTTGTGCGCCGTTGGGCAGCAGGGCTATATACTGCCCATATTGTGTTTGCCTTGCCGCCCGATGCTGGCATGTAGGCGACTACTCCTTATGGTAGCTTTGCACGGTCGGCAATGCGCCGGGTATTATCGTCAGCGAACCATGGCTGCTCCGGCATGCCAATAGTGTCAAGCCGCCGCAAGCCTTCATTAAGTTGCCATTCGTCACCCTGGTGGCCAGTACGGACGCCATTGATAGCCAAGCTGGTAACCATTAGGGGAGTACGATGGTCGGAGTACTGCATTGCCAGTTTAAGCTCACTATCATTTGGCAGCTCGCCATTGCTAATTATATTTCGATAGCCATCCACGAAATGATCGGCACGGCTTGCGCCTGGTGTATTAAAGCGCTGCCAGTCGTTCATGACCCGCCCAAAATCCATTGCAGCAGGCGCCACAAACGGGTCTACGTCCATGAGTGTGCCAATTCCCGCATGGTCGGTACCCGCATTGTTGCTATAAACGTCTTCTTGTACAACGACTAACGGCGAATGGTTGTACTCGGCAAGTTCAAATAGCTGGGTGCGCAGGCCATTTGCAATATTGAATGTGTGCCACAGTTTCTCGACGTGCTCTGCCGTAACGGCTACTTTCCCAATTTGCACCGGATTGCCCTGTACAAGCCGCTGCTCGGCAAAGGCAATCGCTGTCTCTACTGAAGTAATTGAACGTAGCGGATCCATCTGGCCGTATCTGGAAAGATCCATACAGCTACTCGCATTGTGCAGGCTTGCAATGGCACCGCCATACTGGTAATCGGTGGCCTTGCCTGGCAAGTAGCGCGACAGTGATGCAACAAAAGCACCGGGCATAGCGCTGCTGCCGTGCTCAATCCATGGCTCATCCTGGAATGCCACCACTTGTGCACCATAATGCCGCAAACGACACATGAGGTCTACCTGCTCAGCTGTGTCAATAAGTGATTTTTCCGGGTCAGTAGTATGGCGGAGCCTAATTGCGAGAGTGTCTTCGGGGCTTGTTGTTCTGCCGCCAATGGCAACCCACGTTGGCTGGCCGTAACAAATGAATTCCGGCTCCTCTAAAAAACATAAGTCTTCGCCAATGTTATTCATGATTTCCCGCACATCAGCATTGGTGATAGGGTGTGTACTGTTTTCCGCGCTTGCCATAGTCGTCTCCTATTTATTTAGTAAGGTACCTATGCATTTTTGGTCATATGGACGGCCTCGTGAAGCGTTATCGAATTGTCATACAGGGCATAAGCTAGTTCAGAATCCCGTTCAATGCCTTTTTGTGGCCTGGTGGGATAAACGGCGCCCTCAATACCGCGTACGCCAAATCCTTCGTCCAGCAGTGAAAGTGCTACACCACCCAGGCAGGCTGATTGCTTGCTCCATGGGTTAAAGCTATACTCCCCTGCCACGAATACCGTTTCAACGCCAGCATCAAGCATTGCTGAGTATAGGCTGTATGTTTCTTGCTGGTCAGTATGCACTTTATCGCCATGTATATAACTGACCGTCGGAGCAGGATAGCCCGATGCTTCGAGTGTGGCAATCTGAAAAGCCTGTGCTGGCGGTTGTAGGGGTTTGCTTGGTAGTGCAGCATTGTACAAGTCTGGTTCTTCGATGTACGAGAGTACTGGCCGCTCGGTGGTTGCTAGCGCCGCAAGCAGCCTGGCCATGCGCGCTTGGTGTGCCGGGATGCTTCCAAGGCTGCCAGAAGCTATATCCAGCACTGCCTGCTCTTCTTCGCCCGGATGCATTGTGTCTGGTTCTTCTGCGTTAAATTGCCGCCTCCATTTGGACAGTTCGCCTGCCACAAAACCAGCATGAACAACGGCAAAGGCGATGTTGCTGTGAGGCATATGTGTAATGCGGCTGTTACCCGCTACGGCAACTTGGCCACGCAGCGGATACTCCGGTATGCGATTGGCGGTATCGCCACGGGCTGGTTCAACATAGGGTTGCAGGACCGCCTGAAGCTCGCGTGCCTGTACGACATTACCCGGGCTGCTGCCCTCCAAGTTCATTGCTATGCCGCTAATACCACCAATAGAGATGCATTTTAGAATAGTACGCCGGCTTATTATTGCCTGCCGCTTCTGGGTGGGAAGGCCTATGTTATCTTTTTCCATACCAGGCGAGTGTATCACTCTGGTAACATTGCTGCCATAGTAAACGAAACAACAAAGGCGATAGGACGACCGCTATAGTTCGACGTGTTTGGGGATACCCTGGTACGTTGCCTTGCCGAACCCAATAATCAGTTGGCCAACGGGTGAAAACAGCCATAATGCCAGTAACGAGAACACCGTGCTCTTACCAAATGCTTTACCCAATTCGATGGCTACGATAATAGAGATTGCAATGTTTACAAGTGGGATGAAGTACAAAAGCACCCACCACCCTGGCCGACCTATGATCTTTAGTTCGACGTACGCATTGTAAATGGGGACTAAAGCTGCCCATCCTGGCCGACCAGCTTTAGCAAAGATGCGCCACAGCGCTACAAGCATCAAAACCAACAGTGGTATCGCAAATAAAAACATTACCAATGCCGCACCATCGTCGCTCGCGCTTGTATTTGAGGAGTAATATGTCGTGTCATATGATTGGCCGAACAAAGATAGAATATGCATAGTAAAAATTCCTTAGTGTTAATGCTTTAAATATACTGATAATTTGCTTATTCTACAACGCAATCTGTCAATGTAGAGTTAAAAAACATATTATGCCATAAAGTTCGACCCGTGATTTATGAAACCTACTTACGTATAATAGGCTGCAGCCAAGTTATATAGGAAGGAAACGACATGGGCAATACAGGGTTTTTACTACTTCACGGTGCAGGATTGGGTGCTTGGATATGGAATGATACCGCAGCTTATTTGCAGCTGCCCTATATCGCTGTCGACTTCCCCTACCGCAACGGAATCCAGGCCCAACGGAACACGCTTAGTTTTGATGACTACGTCCAGGCTGCCATTAGCCAGGCATCCAACCTTAAGCCGCATAATGTAGTGGTTGTTGCCCACTCGCTGAGCGGCGTAGTGGCGCTGAGGGTTGCTGAGCAGCTGGGCGACCGTCTTGCTGGGTTTGTCGCTGTTGGTGCAGCTATTCCCCGAAACGGCGGTTCGTATCTGTCCAGTCTTCCCTTCCCGCAAAAAACCTTTGTTGGTATGGTAATGAAATTTGCTGGCACGCAACCACCGGCGACCGCTATTCGCAAAGGGCTTTGCAACGATGTTCCTACGCCGCTTGCAGACAAAGTCGTACAGACCTTTGCTGCGGAGTCGCGTGCGGTATACACGACGCCTGTAGGCGTTACAGCTCCTGATGTTCCTCGACAATACATATTACTGACGCGTGATAAGGAATTTGGCTTGGCTTTGGAGCAGACTATGGCGCAAAACCTGGGTGGCGCAAAGGCTGAGCTAGACGCTGGCCATCTGCCAATGCTCAGCAAGCCTGCGGAGCTGGCTGCCATACTGAACCAGTTTGTTGCAAAATTGTAAAAAACAAAGCAAAAAACTAAATTACTATGGCATACTAATTGGCATGAGCGAGCACTATCCAGAGCAGGAAACACTTATAACGGCAATTCCGGAAATACACGAGATCCACGTAAGTCGCCAACCCCCAGAAGAAGGGTGGCATGTTATGCGGTACCGTGATGCTGAATTGACAGAGAGGATGGCCAACAGTCTGTCGCAGATGTGTGTTGAATTCGGCCCTGGAGTGCATAGTACGTGGGACATCACGGAGCGAACTGGCATTGAAGGCACAACCATCGCCAGCCTGGGCAAACGGATGGAAACCATTGGGCGTCTGGATATATTAGAGCGGCCTGTACGGTCGTTTGATGTGCGGCTGGGAAGTTTTGCAGTGGCCATGCGTAAGGCAACTCCCGAGGAACATGCCGCCCGGGAAAAGCCAGCTGACATAGCGTACGAAGCCCGCGTGCGGGCTGTAACCGAGGCTGACAGTAACAAAACCGACTTGCGGACCATGGACCACGCTCTTATAACAGTAGACGCAGACCGTTACTATGTTGATTTGGCTGCGCCGGAGTCTGGCTTGCTCGTACGGATGGTCGAAGCGCTGCGGGCAGAGCCTGAGCGCCGGTTTACGCCAAATACGCTTATGGCAACTGTTTGGGAAGCAATGCACACCAACGAGCGCCGGGCATTGACTGATGACGAAAAGCGTATTTACGGCAACCATCCCACTGCCTTTAAAGCGGCCGCAGAACGTTATGTGAATACTATCCTACCCACTCTGGGCATTATCTGTTCTGCGGACACCTATGCCCGGCTTTACTCTTTGGCTCATGCGGAAATAAGCGTAGATATCCATGACTTGCCTCAACAGCAGCACCTGGCGGCCAAACGTATCCTTCCGTACGAAGGGCTACAGAAGCCAGAAATAAAAGATACGCGGCAGGAAGCCCTTGCTTTGGTGGAACCCATGGCGGAGATGTATGCACGCGTTACCAACGTAGACCCCTCGACCAGGATGCAGGCACACGAAGCACTGGACTTGCTCCATAAAGTAATGCTCCGCGACGGGAAACGTGCCCTGGCCCTTGTACTTGAAGCGAGCGAGGATCCCACAGCATTAGCTGACGCGATCAATAACGTACATAACTATGTCAGGAGAATACTTGGTGCCAGTGCATATGGTACGGCACGCCGTGAGAATATTATCCGTGGCTATGGTGCGGGAGTCGAGCGGGTATTGCAGCAGTCTGGCCGCCGCAACCTGGCTGGCGTCAAATGGTACATTGGCACGTACGAAGATCCTGAAGGAAGCGTAGAGCCTAACTAGGTAACGTATTCACAGATAGTGGCTGCCTGCGCGTGGTATAATTGCCAGCAACATGAACTATAAAAATATACAACGGTATCTGCATAAACTTGCCGAAAATAAATTTGCCGCACTCTTGTGGCGCAGGCGCTTATTGGCAGGTGCTAGCTTGGCCGGTGGCTTTATGGCGGGTTTTTTGTTGTGGTCGACCTATGCCGCGCAACAGGTGCCAGTTAGTTTTGCTAGCAAGCAATCGTGTGTAGCCAGCCCTCGTTTGCTGCCGGGTGCTTCCCAGTTTACAGGCCAGACGCCATTTGCCATTACGCGCCCAGCGAGTCTTAGTATTGGCCCGCTTCCGCTGTATGCCCGCACCGTTTGCGTAACCACTGCCAAAGTCCCACGCCAAAATGCCACTGCTATTGCCCACGAAAAAGTCTTTGGTTTTGTTGGCAAGCGCACTATTGTTATTAAGACTCCAGCTTACCCACTACTTGCCGTGTCGGATGCAATGCGCAAAGTGCCACCCGACCGTCCGCTGACGCTGCCTCTCAGTAACGTTGATAGTACGTTTACGTACAGTATTAAGCACGGTACCAGAACCCACCCTTGCCAAAACAAGGGCATGCAAATCCAATGCGACATCCGGAAACTTGGCTTAGCATATGCCCAACGCTATTCACTTTCTGTCAGCCGCTCATTCAAGGGGGTACAGGCGGGCGCTGCCAAAGCTGTGGCAGTCCAAACAATCACACCAACTAAAATTACCCACACTACCATTGCTCCGGGCGCGGTTGTGCAGGACAAGCCTGGCATGCTGACAATAACCACTGACAAGCCCCTGAAAACCGTGGGGAAAGCCGTATTGGTGACTAAAACTGACACTGGTGAAGCAAATGTGCCCATTACTACCACATATGAGAGTGGAAAAATTGTAGTGCGTATGCATCAGGAACTTCCCCGCAAAAAGACATATGAACTACGGCTAAACGGTCTGGAAGCTACTGACTTGAGCGGCCTTGAAGGAGGCGTGTATAGCATGCAATTTACGACTTCGGGCGGCCCACGCATCAAAAGCTCTGGTGTTGGCAGTCGTAACATCAGCAGGACACCTACTTTCACGCTTAGGTTAGACCAAGCTGTCATGCCAAATCAAGACATAAAGCCGATTTTGACAGTCAAGGTCAATGGTGTGGGCGTTGCATTTGCCAGCGAAGTGCGAGGCGACCAGATTATTGTACGTCCGTCTGCCCCGCTTCCACTGTGTGCCAAAGTCACCCTAACAGCAGCCAATACTATCCAGAACCAGTATGGCGTTGGCGGTGACTCGGGTTGGAGTTTTTCCACCCGGGCTATTTGTTATACCACATTTACTATCGGCTCCTCGGTTAAGGGTCGGCCTATCACTGCATATCAATTTGGCACAGGCAGCCAATATGTTGTGTATATGGGCGCTATGCACGGCAGCGAACAAGGTACAAAACGCTTAATGGATGAGTGGTTTAGCCAGCTGAATAGTGATCCAGATCGTATTCCTGCGGGCCGTAGCATCATTGTTATTCCTGCGGTCAACCCTGATGGCTATGCAGCTAACTCCCGCTTGAACGCCAACGGCATCGACATAAATCGCAACTTCGCCTCCAACGATTGGAAGCAACAAGTGACGCTGCCTGGTAGCAGCGCCGTGACCAATGCCGGTGGCCCCAATCCCCTGTCTGAGCCTGAATCGCGAGCTATTGCCAATTATATTTCCCGTATTCGCCCGCGGCTGGTTATCTCCTACCACAGCAAAGCCTCTATCGTGGAAGCTAATGAATCAGGTGATTCGGTAGCTGTTGCGGCTGGCTACGCAAGCCGCGCTCGTTACCGTGCCGTGCCTCGCTCGCAAACAGGAAACTCGTTTGCACATGATACAACTGGCGCCATGGAAGATTGGATGCGCGAGCGTCTAGGGCTGCCATGTATTGTCATAGAACTTTCCACGCATGCGGGTAGTGACTTTGCACGCAACAAAAACGCCCTGTGGTATACGGCTGCTACAGTACAGTAGTCTAGTTGTAATTTGGAGCCGCATCCAGGCCAAAAAACTCTTCGAGCGTAGCAACGTTTTTGTTGTGCATTTCGGTCGCAAGTTTGACCCCTACATACCGCACATGCCAAGGTTCATAAATATAGCCCGTGGTGGCATCCATTCCTTTAGGGTATCGGATAATAAAGCCAAATGCATGGCCATTGGCGGCGAGCCACTTGCCTTCGGCGGTCTCGCCAAAACAAGCTTCTACATCACACTGCGGATTACTGATGCTTCCCAAGTCCGCAGCAAACCCGGTCTGATGTTCGCTATACCCCGGGCGGGCGCTCTGCGTGTCGGCTACCGCCTGCCCCTGCTGTTGTACATAGCGGTTATAAAGACTCGTTTGGAAATTATACGACCGAAAGCCACTTTGCAGGTTAAAGCTTACGCCATCTTTTTTGCCGGCCGCCACCAAAGCCTCTAGGGCGCTAGCGGTTTCTTTGCGGACTTGTTTTTCCATACTTGTTGTTGCTGCTAGTGGGATATTGGGTACTGCCAGGTCGTTCGGCGCGTACGTTTTGGGGCTGAGCGGCCGCTGTTTGTTGGCGACTACCCAAGCACTGGCGGGGTCGCTAATAGAAAGTTCGTTTTTATTGAACGTAGGGTCCGGTTCACCCACGGCAACGCCTTCGTTCTCTACCTTGCCAGAGTTGCCAGAGCCATTCGTACCTGTCTTTTTGTCTGTATCTAGGCTGCTATCCCGCAGGAAGACAAACCAACAGAGGCCGATCAGGGCAATTATTACAACGAAAATGATAAAATGTTTCTTTTTCATACTAGGTATTGTAGGTGGTTGGTTGGTACAATGTAAAAAGAATCGCAATTTTATAGATTATTGCCTTCGGTGGGAGGGCATAAGGACCAAAAAGACATGGCAAAAAATCCACAAAATCCCGCTGACTATATCGTTCCTTTGAATATGAACGGATTGCAGGGGCGCATGCTGCACTTGCCAGCGCCAAAAGGTAAAAACAGAGAAATTTTATTGATATACGGACACCACTCAAGCCTGGAGCGCTGGTGGGGTCTGGCTCAGGTGCTCAACCGCTATGGTGCAGTCACCATGCCTGACCTTCCCGGCTTTGGCGGCATGGAAAGCTTTTATAAAATTGGCAAAAAGCCCACTATCGACGATCTGGCTGATTATTTGGCGGCTTTTGTTAAGCTGCGCTACAAACGCCGCCGCGTTACAATTGTCGGCATGTCGTTTGGCTTTGTGGTTGCCACGCGCATGCTCCAGCGCTTCCCAGACCTTGTTAAAAAAGTTGATTTGCTGGTGAGTATTGTAGGATTTGCGCATCACGACGACTTTATCTTCAGCAAAACACGCTATTGGACTTATCGGATTGCCTCGCAGTTCTTTGCCCGCCCGCTTGCTGCTAAGTTCTTCCACTCTGTTTGCCTGCACCCGGCTATTTTGCGTGCCGTGTATGCCAAAACTGCCAATGCCAAACACAAATTTGCGGATCTGACACCCGAGCAGCATGCGCAAATGCTAGAAGTAGAAGTAGGTTTATGGCGTAATAATGACGTGCGCACCTATATGTATACCACCACGCAATTCCTGACCTTCGATAACTGCAAAAAACAGATCGATTTACCAGTTTGGCACGTGGGCACTAAAAACGACCACTTTTTTGATAACAATGTCATAGAGCAGCATATGCGGGTCATTTTTAGTAATTTTCATGGTATGTCTATTAATATGACCAAGCACGCGCCAACAGTAATTGCCAGCGCCAAAGACGCTGCGCCGTTTATTCCCCAAAAGCTCCGTAAAGTGTTGTCACAGGCCGGTAGCAAGTAAGTCGTGGTATACTGTATTTAATTATGAAAATCGGACTTGTTTGCCCGTATAACGTTGCTAAGGGTGGCGGCGTACAGGAACTCATTTTTGCAATGCAGACTGAATTGTTGCAGCGGGGCCATGAGGCGTATGTCATAACCCCAACGCCACGGGATTACGACATTGAAAGTGCTAAGCACAAAAATATTATTTTTGTTGGTTCTGCTACAGACTTTAACTCGCCTCTGCACACCACTATCCAGGTTTCGGCCAGCCTGAATGACGATATCGAGAAGATGCTCGAAGAGCACAAATTTGACATTTTGCATTTCCATGAGCCTTGGGTGCCGGTGCTGAGCCGTCAAATTCTAACCCGCTCTAACGCAATTAACGTGGCCACATTCCATGCCAAATTGCCAGAAACGCTCATGAGCCGTACGGTTGCAAAAGTTGTAACGCCGTACACAAAGCCGTTGCTTAAATATATCCACGAATTTACGGCCGTTTCGGATGCTGCTGCTGAATATGTGTGCAGCCTAACAGATCAGCCGGTGGCGATTATTCCAAATGGTATCGACATGGGCGGTTACAAGGTCCCTGCCCGCCGCAGTGATAAGCGCAAACATAAGACTATTTTCTTTGTGGGCCGGTTGGAACCACGCAAAGGCGTAAAACATCTTGTCCAAGCTTTCCATTTGCTACAAGAAAAAGATCCGGATGTGTCGCTGGTTATTGCTGGTGACGGTCCTGAGCGCGAAAAGCTGGAAATGCTTGTCGATGACTTAGGCGTCCGAAACATCACATTTGCTGGCTACATTACCGACAAAGACAAGAAGAAATATCTGCGTACTGTTGATTTGTTTTGTGCTCCGGCGTTGTATGGCGAAAGCTTCGGCATCGTATTACTCGAAGCCATGGCGAGTGGCCTTGTGACGGTTGCTGGAAACAATCCCGGCTACAGCAGCGTTATGCAGGGATTGGGCGGTTTGTCTTTGGTGGACCCTAAAGATAGCGCCGAATTCGCCCATCGCATGCATCTGTTATTGCACGAAACAGAGCTTCGCCACTTGTGGCGCGAGTGGGCCAAGGAAGAGATTATTCAGTACTCGTACCCAAATGTCGTCTCACAATACGAAGAAGTCTACAAGCAGGCCCTGGAACGCTATGAAGAGCGCTAAGCGCCTGAAGATTGGGTTTGTTTTAGACGATTCGCTTGATGTGCCCGACGGGGTGCAGCAGTATGTGGTAACAGTCGGTAGCTGGCTAAAGGCCCAAGGCCACGACGTGCATTATGTAGTCGGCCAAACTGCTCGTGCTGATATTCCTAATGTGCATAGTATGAGCAAAAATATAAAAGTGCGGTTCAATAAAAACCGCATGACGATGCCCTTGCCTACTTCAACTAAGGCTATTGCCCAGCTGCTACGCCAAGAACAGTTTGACATTTTGCATATCCAAATGCCGTACAGTCCATTTTTGGCGGGTCGGATTATCAAGGCCGCACCACATAACACTGCAATCGTCGGCACCTTCCATATCGCACCACACTCAAAGCTTGTCAGTTTTGCAAATAAGCTACTGAAAGCCGCGACGCGCAGTTCGCTGAGCCGGTTCGATGCCGTGTTCAGTGTGTCGCCAATTGCCCAGCTGTTTGCCCGCCAGACATTTGGTATTGAAAGCACAGTCATCCCTAATACTGTCAACCTCGCACCATACAAAAAAGCCAAACCGCTGCCAGGATACGGACATGAGTTGACTATCATGTTTCTGGGCCGCCTGGTAGATCGCAAGGGCTGCGGCTATCTGCTGAAGGCGATTAACGAAATTGAAAGGCATCAGTTAACACTATTGCCTTTCAAGGTTGTTATTTGCGGCAAAGGCCCGCTTGAAGATCTGCTGAAATATTATGTCTTGCAGCACGAACTGGAAGATACAGTAGAGTTTGTGGGATTTATAGACGAAAAAGACAAGCCCAGCTATTTGGCATCGGCTGATATTGCCGTATTCCCTAGTACTGGCGGCGAAAGCTTCGGCATCGTATTACTCGAAGCCATGGCGGCCGGCCATGCTACTGTTTTGGCCGGTGATAACCCCGGCTACAGCAGCGTTATGCAACCATTCCCCCAATCTTTGTTTGACCCCAAAAACACAACTGATTTTGCTCAAAAACTAGCGAACATGATGAACGACAGCGGGCAGCGCAAGGCATTGCACGACTCCCAGCAGAAAGAAGTCGCACGCTATGATGTGGACACCGTTGGTGCGCAAATAGTAGCCGAGTACAATATGGCATTGCATAAGCGTCTTGGTTAGGCGATAATAACAGGTATGTTCGGCTTCAGTAAAAAAGGCAAGAACCCTACTGTGGAAGTAACTGTTAGCAATCGTACCGTTATCCGCGTGCTGTTGTTGGTATTGGGATCTTTGATAGGTCTTGCTGCTATCCAGAAAGCTGGAGCTGCTCTGATGCTGCTGTTTGTAGCGTTCTTTTTGGCGCTTGCCCTTAACGCGCCTGTTCACTGGCTCGCACAGCGCATTCCCGGCAAACGCAAGGGCAGTCGGACTATTGCAACTGCCTTGTCGTTTTTTGTGATTGTACTGTTATTTGGTGGTTTTATTGCCAGCATTGTGCCTCCGCTCGTAAAACAAACGGGTAACTTCATCCAAGCTGCCCCGGGTCTTATCGACGATGTCCGCAGCAGTGATGGCCGGCTAGGTACTATAATAGACAGGTATAACCTACAGGACGATATTGATAAGTTCTCGTCGGAACTTTCTAGTAAGCTCGAAGGCGCTGCGGGCGCGGCATACTCCACTATTGGTAAAGTCAGTAGCAGTGTATTTTCGGTACTAACTGTTTTGGTACTAACCTTTATGATGCTCATAGAGGGGCCTAAGTGGCTTAAGCTGTTTGAACGGTTTGTACCAGAAGAACACCATCCGCGGCTCGAAAAGCTGGCTGGGGATATGTACGCCGTTGTGAAGGGTTATGTGAACGGCCAGGTCATTTTGGCGGCTACCGCTTCGGTCATGCTGCTGCCCGCCCTGATCGCCTTACAGATCAGCTACCCCGCCGCTTTAGTTGTAATTGTGTTTGTTTGCGGGCTTATTCCAATGGTTGGCCATACTATTGGCGCTGTCATTGTGACTACTGTAGCATTGTTCGGCTCACCCGTGTCAGCGTTGCTGATTCTGGCATACTACTTCCTGTACCAGCAAATCGAAAACTACCTTATCCAGCCGCGTATCCAGGCTAATTCCACGAACATGTCACCACTTTTAGTGTTTGCCTCGGTAGTGGTAGGCGTTAGCTTTAGTGGGCTGTTGGGCGGTTTGCTGGCTATTCCAATAGCAGGTTGCATTCGTATCTTCGTGCTCGATTACATGCGCAACCATAACCTCATCAACCGAAGCGAAAAAGAAGCGCTTACTACGCATCCGCGCACTGCCTCAATTGACTAATAAAAAAACTACTCCTACATTAGCGCGAAAGCAGAATTTGTTTGGACAAAAGCTACTTAAATTCGTGACCAAATAGGTCCGTTTGAAGTGTCGCGTACTACGATACCCTGTGCCTTTAACTGATCGCGAAGATTGTCTGAGCGCGCCCAGTCTTTTGCCTCGCGGGCAGTCTGCCGTTCTTCAATGAGCTGCTTCTGTGTGTCGCTGATATTTGGGCGTTTCGATAACTGCAGACCGAATAGCGCGTCAGCAATATTTAGCATGTGTTGTATTTTTACTGCATCGATACCCTGTGCCTCGGACTGATTGGCGAGAGCTGCTAATTCTGCTAACGCGACGGAAGTATTCAGGTCGTCAGCTATTGCCGCCTGGATTTTTTTGAGAGCCGGAGCATATGCTTGGCCGGTGCCAGGTTGCTCTGAGTTGGGCTGGTGCTTGAGGTCTGCCCAAGCACGTAGGTTATTAAGCAGGTTTTGGGCTGCATCAAGGCTCTCCCAAGTGAAGTTAACCGCGTTGCGGTAGTGCGATTGCAACACTTTAACACGGAATGCCAAAGGATCGTAGCCCTTTTCGGTGATTTCAGCCAGTGTGTAGAAGTTTTGGGCTGATTTGGACATTTTGCGACCGTCAACGAGCATATGCTCGCTATGGACGAACATTGTTGCCATTGTCGGATTGCTTTCTAGGGCCGTGCTTTGTGCGATTTCGTTTTCGTGATGCGGGAAAGTATGGTCAACCCCGCCAGTGTGGATATCGAATGGCTGGCCCAGGGCCTGGCGGCTCATGACGGAACATTCAATATGCCATCCGGGCCGCCCCGTCAGGTCATGCCCGTCTAGGCTAAACTCCCATGCCGGTTCATCGGCTTTTTGAGTCTTCCAAAGCGCAAAATCGTGAATGGATTCTTTGTCGTATTCATCGTTGTGAATGCGTGCCTCGGCAGTATCCGCAGCAGTTATTTCCGATAATTGGCCATATACCTTGCCGCTTTTGCGGTAGGCATCAATCGAAAAATACACTCCGTCATCGGCCACATAGGCAAAACCCTTGTCGTGTAGGGCAGTTATGAGTTCCTGCATGCCCTTTATGGCTTCCGGGTCGGTAGCACGCAGAAAAGTGAGGTTGGAAACATTGTTTCCAATTCGCTCCATGTCTTTCAAGAATAGTCCAATATATTTTTCGGTTACCAGTTTGAGGGCTACAAGTGGGTCAGCATCCGCAAATTGCTCCTTGGAGCGGCGGATTGTTTTGTCATCGACATCGGTGTAGTTCATGGCGCGCTGCACTGTGTAGCCCGCCATCGAGAGTGCTCGATGTAAAGTGTCTGAGTAAATATAAGCACTCAAGTTGCCTATATGCGCGTGATCATAAACTGTCGGGCCGCAGGTATAAATCCGGACGTCCTTGCCCTGTAGTGGCTGTAATGCGTCAAGCTTACGTGTCAGTGTGTTGTAGAGTTTCATTGGAGTGTTCCTGTTCAAGGTTGTCAAGTAAATCGGTTGCGTACTGGATACACTCTGATTTTACCTCGTTGAACGGGCGCCCGTTGCTAATCTTGAAGCCGCTGCTATATTCGTGTCCGCCGCCACCAAAGCGCTCGGCTAGCTTGCCAGCTATTGGGTAGCCGTAATTCGCGCGGATTTTGGCGGTCATATGGCCGTCGCTGTACAGCTTGAAGGCAACGGCAATGTGTGTACCAGTTGTTAGGCGCATATCTTCCATTACCAGCATGGATGGATTGTAGTGTGGGCTATATTCCTGGATTTCTTCCCATGGAATCGTGACCGTGGCTACCCGGCTGTCGGCAAAGTATTCAATGCGCTGTAATAATTGGCCTTTGTAATGTGTAACATCAATGCTTTTGCGGTAGGTTTCACGGCGCTTGGTGTCTATTTCGGGCAGATTGACGCCACCCTCAACAAGTTCGGCTACAATATGAATACTACGTGCACTAGTAGCCGGAGTTGTTAGTCCCAGGCTGTCCGAAAGGATGGCGGTTGCGATCATAGTTTTGGCCTGTATATTGAGCGGCCACGAAAGCTGCTGCGCAAGCTCGTATACTACCTCGCCAGTCGCTACTGCTGGCTGGTTGCACAGCACAGTCGCAAAGGTAATGGTCGCTTCAACATTGTGATGGTCGATAACAATGCTCGGGCGGCTCATCAGCCAGGCTTTTTGGCCTGACTCATGCAGGTTCTCCAGCAGGCTGTCGGCACTCGTATCTACAATAATGCTCAGGTCAAAATTGCTGGGCATGTCTTGATTGATGCGGTCCCAGCCTTCCAAATGACGCAGATATGTCGGAATATTGGCACCACAGTACAGGTACGGCAATTTGCCCATGTCTCCGATGATTTGCTCGAGCGCAAGTGCGGTGCCCATGGAGTCGCCATCCGGATTGTCGGCTTGAATAATAACAACGCGTTCCGCATTGCGGATAAGCTCGTCAATTTTTGGTGCTTCCAGATAGTTCGCCATATATAAGCATTATACCGTATGTTGTCTGCTAAAGTGCCTGGCGGCCTTCCAATGCCCGGCCAAGAGTAATCTGGTCGGCATACTCCAGGTCTACACCGATTGGCAATCCACGTGCCAGCCGTGTGACGCGTACTGGGCGTTCGCCGATTTGCTGCTGGATGTATAGTGCGGTTGACTCGCCTTCGACACTAGCATTGGTGGCCAGGATAATTTCCTCTACCTCGTCTTCGTCGATACGGCTGATGAGCTGATTGATGTGCAGCTGCTCGGGGCCGATACCGTCAATTGGCGAAACAAGGCCGCCCAACACGTGGTATGTGCCATGGAACTGGTTGGTTTTTTCCAGCGCAACAATATCAAATGGCTCCGCAACCACTGCGACAACCGTCCTGTCGCGGCGAGGATCAGTGTAGAGGTCAGACAACTCTTGTCCGGCAGGCACCAGTGCAAATGTCTTTTGGCAATAGCCAATGCCTTCGTGTAATTTGTTGAGCGCTTCGGCCAAGCCTTTGGATTTGGCGATGTCATTACGCATCAAAAAGTAAGCGTACCGCTCGGCAGTACGCGGGCCAACGCCTGGCAGTTTGCCAAGGGCTTCAATAACGTCGGATAAGGCCGGAGGCAGGATCTGCATGAGGGACTAGTGTTTACAGCCCAAGGTCGCCCAACGCACCCATCATTGGCTGCATCTTTTCGGCGGCTACCTTTTGGCTTTCGGCAATTGCTTCTTTAACAGCGTCTTCAATCCAGCGTTCTAGCTGGCCGATGTCGTCGAGGTCGACAAATGATGGGTCTATGTGGATCTTTTTGATCTTCTGCTCACCAGTAATCTCAACTTTTACCGCACCGTCACCTTTTTCGACGGTAATAGTCATTTTTTGCAGTTCTTTTTGGATTTTCTTAACGCGCATCAGCATTTTAGCCTGGTCAAAACGGCTCATTATTGAATTCTCCTTATAACATATCTATTGTAACAGATGGCATGTCAGGACTCTATAGGAGTTATTGCTTATTTGTATGCACAAATACATTGCGCGTGACTGTTGCCTGTGGCCATGCCACAAAGTAGCTGCGGAGATTATATGTAACAGTTATAAGCAGCACTGCCGAAAACATGCCGATGCCCAGCTGCCGGGCAATGGGGTTGCGCGGAAAAACATGGAGCCATAGGTCTATGATGTAGCTGGCCCCAAGCGTAACAACAATGTATATGAATGGCACTAAAACAGTCAGCGGCACGCCGCCATCGCTGAGCGCAATGATGATTGAGCCCAAGAATCCCAGGGTGATACATAATTTGACACGCGCAAGCTTGAAGTACTTCCAGAATATGTACATGCCCAATATAAAACAGACGATCCCGAAGATACTTAAGAGCGGTAGCCGGCCAAGCCATAATTCTGGGTTCTGCTGCCCGCGCAAAAAGATTGCTAGCGGGACTTCGGCAAAGTTGCGCAAATACTGCTCTATGCTTTGCCACTGCGCAGGTAACGCCAGCCATGTTTTGATAAGTTCTGGTGACTTGTATAAGTGCCATACCAAAGGCGCGATGCCAGTTAAAAATACTAATCCGCCAAGGCTAACCGAGCCAAGGTGTTTCTTGAAAGCTGTATCAATATGTCTCCACTGCCACAACAAGCCGACCACTATAAACCACACCATTCCTGGCGTGTATAGCAGAACTGTAGCCAAAAGCAGGCCAATGATAACTGCCAGACCGCCTTTTTGCTCGCGTATCCAAACGCCACAAGCTACCAGCGCTATAATGGCCAAAAAGCACACTTGCGGCGTACCCAGGCGGCCAACGTGTAATAACCAGCTTGACGTGCCGAATAATAGTGTTCCAATCAGGGCTGCCCGTGTGCCGTACCATCGGTACAGCAAAATGCAAAAGATAACAACCGAGAGCCAAGCAATTGTAATGCTGGACAGGCGCACGGCCAGCAAATTATTGGGCACAATGTGCATAAACAGGTAGGTCAGGATGTGGTATGGCGCATCCAGCGGATTGTTCCAGATCGCAGACAGGCTAAGGCTCTGCTGGTAGGCCTGTACCTCGTTGGCGCTATAACCTGGAACAAGCGACCCAAGCCGCCAAACTAAGGCGGCTGCCACAGCCAGGAATACGGCGCCAAACATAGAGAGCGGTTGCCAATGGCGTTTGGCAAATGCCTTCAAACGACTCTTTTTTGTATCCATTGCCCTTAGTATACCATTAACACTATTCCGCAAAAGGATGAGCGCGTTTTGTATCCAGCGAACGGAAGCGCTGTTTTTCACGGTCAAAGAATAGCTCGACGCCGCCGGTGGGGCCGTTACGGTGTTTCTTGATAAGGATGTCGGTGATGTTTTTACGGTCGGACTCCGGGTTGTAGTAGTCTTCGCGGTAGATGAAGGCTACAACGTCGGCATCCTGCTCAATAGATCCGGATTCGCGAAGGTCAGCTAGCTGTGGAATCTGCGGCTTGCGGTTTTCTACGGAACGGCTCAGCTGCGATAAAGCAATTAGCGGCACATTCAGCTCACGGGCAATTCCTTTTAGGCCACGGGAAATCTCTGAAATTTCTTGCACGCGGTTTTCCCCGCTCGCAAACTTATTGCCGCCACTCATGAGCTGCAAATAGTCGACAATAATAAGCCCCAGCGGCTGCTGATGCGCCGCCCGGCGGGCTTTGGTGCGCAGGTCGCTCACCGAAATGCTTGGCGTGTCGTCGATGTACATCTTTGCCTCGCTTAACGTCCCCATGGCGTGTCCGATCTTCTCGAAATCTATGTCGGTTAAGTTGCCTGTGCGGAGTGCCCATGCGTCAACACCAGATTCCATAGAAAGCAGGCGGTCTACGAGCTGCTCTTTGCTCATCTCAAGGCTAAAAATCAGCACAGGTTCCTTGGCGGCTACAGCCACATTGTGTGCCAGATTCAGTGAGAATGCCGTCTTACCCATAGACGGGCGGGCTGCCAAAATAAACAGGTCGGAACGTTGCAGGCCTGCCAAGATATCATCCATGTCGCGGAACCCAGTAGGCACGCCGCGGATTTTGTTGCTGTCTTTGTGTAGGTCATCCAAGCGCTCAAAGCTAGCTGCCAAGATGTCTTCAATACTGCTTACATTTTGTTTGACTTTCTTCTCGCTCAGCTGGAATAGGCTGGCCTCGGCTGCTTCAATAAGTCCGGCGAGGTCGTTTGTTTCATTGGCGACAAGCGTCGATATGTTCTTGTTCACCTCGATGAGCCTGCGGCGCATGGACTTTTCGGAAACATATGCCGCATAACGTTCTACATGGGCGGCAGTCGGTACAAAGTTAGTGAGCTGCGTAAGGTATGTCGGGCCGCCAACAAGATCATAAAAGCCATTGCCCTTAATTTGTTCGGCTAGAGTAAGGATGTCAATTGGAGAGTTTTTGGCGTACAGATTAAGGACGGCTTCGTAAATGCGCTGGTGTTTTTGGTCGTAAAAGTCTTCGACATCCAAAAGGTCGGCAATCTTAACGATCGCCTCCTTGTCAATAAGTATAGCCCCCAGAACGCTTTGTTCGGCCTCGATGCTATACGGTAAAGTTACACCACCCTTGTTACCGTCTGTCTGTACCATGTATCTATATCATACTCTTTTTGCGGATAAGTAATAAAGTTAATTACAAACTTTATTGACAACAAGCACCTACAAGATTTCGGCGCCGCCAAATACATTCGTGATGGCGCTCAGTGGCCGCTTGGCGGCATCTTCGTCGGCTTGCTGTGCATAGTAGTCCTGGTGAGGTGCGTCATCTGGGCGGGCACTGGCGTTTGTGCTGGCCACAGTGTGGGCTACTTCACCTTCCGGTGCAGAGACCGGTGAGGGTTTTGCCGTGCCAATTTCTGATTCAATCTGTACGTGCTCACCAGTTACACTATAAATGACATCGCTGATAATCTTTTTGTTCTTGGCCTCGCCAAGCTGTTTCTGGTGGAACGCAAAGCCCACGACAAGCTTTAATGTATTGCCTTCAAAGTGTGCTTCTGCGGATTTAAGGACGCTATGCAAGGTTTTCTTATTCTTTATGGCCGTAAGGATTGCCGGCCATGCTGAACTATCTAGCGTAGCGGTGCCAGGTCCAACTGATGGCGTTTGGTCTTCTGCTGGCTTCTGTGTTGTTGGTTCTGGCGTGGTTTCTATTTTTTCAGATGCTTTTTTTGGTGGTGTGCCTTGCGTTGGTGTCGGCTTGAGCGTGGGCGCTGCTGCTGTTTTTATAGCGTTTCCAGAGGCGCTGGGCGGCATGGGTGCGTTGGGAATGGGTGTGATTGGCGGAGCTTGTGGTATATAGGAGTCGTCAAGGGCTGTTTCTAACAATACGATTTCCAAATACACCCGCGGGTCGGCCGCGGCAGGTACGTCGATAAGTCTAGTCAATAAGTGAATCAGTTGAGGCTTAGGCAGTAGCGGGGTGGCCAGGGCGCTATCGCGCATAATTTTGGCAATTTGTTTGGCAATGCTAGCTGCCTCGCTTCCCTGCTCGAATAACTGGCTTAGGGTGGTGACTGCTGACCCAGCATCTTTGGAGACGATAGCCTGGACGATAGTCTGTACAAGCTCTGCGGGGGCGATGCCCAATATTGACTCCACATCAGCTTTTGTTACTGCCCTGCCGAGCGATCGGGTTTGATCCAACAGGCTAATGCTGTCACGGAAGCTGCCTTCGCCATGCGCGGCAATTAGCGCCAAGGCTTCATCGTCGATTTTAATTTTCTCTTTTTTGGCGATTTCTTTCAGGTGTGCGGCGACTTTTGACAGGTTGACGGGCTTAAATGTAAAACGTTGCGTACGGCTGATAATTGTTTCGGGCAGCTTGTGCACTTCAGTAGTGGCCAGAATAAATACGGCATGTGCAGGCGGCTCTTCGAGCGTCTTGAGGAGTGCGTTAAAGGCTTCACGCGTCAGCATGTGCACTTCGTCGATGATGTAGACTTTGTACGCAGCACTGCTGGGCGCAATGTGCACTTTGTCGCGAAGGTCACGGATTTCGTCGATCCGGCGATTGCTAGCGGCGTCAATTTCGATAATATCAAGATGCATCGTGTCGCTATAGGGTAGTTTGTTCAGCTCGTGGGCTAAAATGCGGGCAATGCTGGTTTTGCCCACACCACGAGGACCGGTAAATAAGTAGGCATGGCTAATAGCGCCCGACTTGAGCGCGTTAGTAAGCGTCTGCGTAATGTGTTCCTGCCCCACAATTTCAGACAACTTTTGAGAACGGTAGGTCCGGTAGAGTGCTTTTCCCATTACCTTCTATTATGAAGCATTGCCAATAATTTGTCCTGCGTTTTATTGACAATACAACTCAGCATACGCAAAGTAGCTGAGCAGGTAACGCAGAATGTTGAATGGGCTTGTCGCTATGCACTGGGCGTCAGGAGCGGTATAAGTTGGTCTGCGATCATACTGTGCCCTTTGTTTGAGGGGTGTACCAGGTCGCCGGCCGGCCAAAGCGCATAACTATCAGTATCGGCGCCCGGCATTCGCCCGCCCAGAGTGAAGTCCATGACGGTGACTAGTGAAGTCGCGCCCGGCCCTGCTGTGTCTGCGTTGGCAACTTCCCATGCCGCATTAACATATTCTGCCCATGGGTACGTGTAGCCGCTTTGCCCAGTGCGAGGAGGATACATGTTAAGAATAATTGAGGGTAGTGGGTTCGCGAGCTGTGTCCGTAGTTGGCTGATAATAGTGGTTATATTAGCGGCAAAGGTTTGTGGAGTAACATTAGCGAATTGATCGTTAAAACCGAGCGAGATAATGATTAGCGAAGGTGATAGCGCGGCAATTGCTGCTGCAGGCCCAGCTGCACCATTCGCCGTAACCGAAGCCCAATTAGAGGTTTGCCAGCCGTAGTGTGCTGCGTCATGCACCTGAATCCCCAAAGAGTAGTCGCCATTGAACTCGGTAACACCATCAATGTTTGAATTGCCTGATACCCATGTAAGGGTGAGGGTGTGCTGTCCGGCTGCGCCAAGACTAATGTGGGTTAACCGCCCGTCGGCAATGCTGCCTCCATTGGTAGAAATATTGGTTGCACTTCCCCCGTCTACTGCCCAGCTAAAGGTGCCACCAAACGGCACTTGAGTCCACATAATGTCAGCCGAGTCGCCAGTCAGTATGTAGCTTACAGACTGCCCTGAAGCGTTAAGCTGTAGGAATTGAGACTTAGGCCCCAGCGTTGCCCCTGTTGCTGGGCTGCCAGTGATAGTAGCTGGCCAGCTGAATGAAACTTGTCCAGAGTTTGAGGCGCCTAAAAAACCGCGTCCGCCATTGCTGAGCCCGGAAGTCTGGAACTGTGAGCGTAGGTTGTCGCGCAGGCGTGCAATCCAGCGCCGTTCGACTGTATCTGCACCTTGGCCTTCAGTAATGCTGTCGCCAAGGCAAACAACGTTGCATCGGGCGTAATGCCTGTTTGCCAAGCCACTCATCCAAGGTATCAAGGCTTGAGCACGCTGCGACGCGAGCTGCTGTTGGCTATATGCGCTGGGGGTTATTACGTCAGGGGCAGCAATGGCTATGTCGAGCCTATTGTTGGCAGCATCATCCGTAGCGCCCAGATCGATATTGCTGCCTTGCACGATGTTGATACGCTTTCGCGTTCCAATAAGCGTGCCATTGCGGGCAAGCTCAATTTTTTGAACAGTTGTATCGTCGGTGACACTCAGTGTTCGGTTGGCGCTCAAGTCACCTCCTCCGCTTAGGCCTGTACCCGCTGCGATCTGGCGCGTTGATGGCGTCAAGGAATTATCAGCACGGATTTTAAGCGTGCCATCGCTATTGTGCTCGACCTGTAGGAAATCATTTAGGATAGTTCCCCACATATCGTTATCACTTCCAGGCGTAGGTAGCCGGCTTGGCATAGGATCCCCTTTGTGCTTATACAGATAGTATAAGGATTGGGCTTCGTAGTTTTCAAGTAGCAGTGCTGCATTACGCTAATATATAAGATATATTTTAAGCCGCAATAGATAGGTGTTACTCATGTAGCAGTCAAAAGAAAAAGAGCCCTGAGGCTCTTTGTTATTCTGTTTGCCTAAGCTATAGTGCAGCTTCTAGGGCGGCCCACTCAGCGGCAGTGTCGTCCTCGGGGACGTTTACACTTACTTGGTCGCCAGGCTTAGCTTTGAAGTATGTAACGCTTGCCAATAGCACGCGGAAGTTCTTGTCACCTACTTCTACAAAGTAGTGGCCATTTTCCAACTTAAGGGCACCAACGACTTGCTTACGCGGTACGGGACCAATCTGCTTGTATTGGAAAGCACCGTCATCAGCGATTGTCAGTTTGAGAATGTCGCCTTGAACGAGTTTTGACTTGCTGGCGTAGTTGGCTGGTACAGGGTACGTTTTATTATCTGAGCCAACCATGTTTTGGCCGTCAAAAACACCTTCGATAATTTTGCCGAGGTTGTCTTCTTGTACGACAGGGGCTACATTTTGGTCGTCACCAACTAAACTAATAAGCAGCTCATTGGCTGCAGCAAGATTGGTCTCAGCTTCCTGAATTAAAGCCCTGAGTCGTTTGATTTGTTTTTCTGGTACGTCTGCCATAGTTCTCTCTAGTCTCTTGGGAAGTGTTTGTATTTGTACACTTACTCCTAAAACTACCATGTTATGTGCTTCAAGTCAAAAGTTCCGTATTAATTTGTGGATAAATGCCTTTGTCATTTCATTTTTAATTCATATTGCAACATACAATGTACCGAGCGGACTTCGCTTCATTGTAGAGCCACGGGTAAATACTACCATCACGCCTTTCCTATAAGGGCGCATTTTTAATGTGGTATGCTTGTATAGACGCTGTCCGAAAGGACGGATCAAATGTGGCGGACAGCAGACGCTGTCCTGCCCAGACAGAGTAGGAGTGATCAGTGTTGACCTTTCGGGGCATGCTGACGGTAACGGTTTCACACGAGGGTGAAGTGCCCGAGCTCAGGACTCCCGAGCACAGGCAGTACCACCATCGGGGTGACCACGACCTGGCGGAGCTTCGGATCGAGGGCGTGCCGTGCACGGTGCTCTCATTCCAGGGTTCCGACAGGACGGTCGAGCACCACATGAGTGTGGATGTCACGCTGGATGAAGCTGGTGCACTGGTACTCACCGAGATTCAGCGACCTCCCAACGCGCCATACCACGAGGACGGATACAGCAGCACGCAATGGTTCGACGCACTGGTCGGCTATGAGCTTGCCATGGCCCGTATGAGGGTGGCCGCAGACGCCTGCCAGGCGATCTGTCGCAACTCGGAGGACAGGACACGGGCGCACCCGGTTGAAATTCCGGCCGTCACCTTCGACCGCATGTGTGACCAGATCCGGGCGCACCAGCTGAGCCTGGGGAGCTCGCGCCACTGTCTGTAGCACTGGCTGATAGCGGGCTGGCGGAGTATTTTTTGGGGTTCTCACGCCTCCGCCGCCCGCTTCGGATTTACGCCTACTCTGTCATATGAACTGACCTATTCGCCCTCCAATATTTGGTATTGAGGGCTTTTTACTTTCGCTGCTATATGCTATAAATAGCTCGTCACCGCGACAGAGCATTCCACTGAAAGGCAGCCCGTGACATCGACACCGGACCACTCCAGCCAGGTATCACCGCTGGAGCGCGCGGAACAAATCTGGATCACGCTCTCCACGCCGCAGGGGCAGAGCAGCGTCTACCTGGTGTTTTCGGACATCGGTGATAGTGTTTTGCTCAGCGAGGAAGAGCATGCGGCCGTCCAAGCCGCCGTCCAAGCGGCAATGCAGATGGACGCCCAGCCGGGAATGGACCCTGAGCCCATGTGGCTGTCGACCTTCTGTGCGCGCATTGCGCATGACGAGATCGATGGCGTGCGCCTGGTTGCTGCAGTGCTCAGCCAGCTCAAGCTCCACCTGCCATCCGAGCGCCTGGAGTTCGTTATGTGCTTCTGCGGCGGAGGCAAGCCTCACCAGTGCAAGCTGGGTGTGTCCCGCATGGCAGAAGTGACACAGTCGTGAAGCAGCGGGTCCGGCAAGGACGTGGTCGTCAGACTACGCCCGCCGGGCCCGCACTCCCTTCTTAGGGTCCTTCTGGAATGCTCGCTTCAACAGCATACAAAAACACCCGCCTGGAAACAGGCGGGTGTTTTATATCAAACCAAGGTCAAAGAATAAGGTTCAAGAACCTTATTAGGCCAATTCAACAGTAGCGCCAGCTTCTTCCAAAGCTTTCTTAGCGCTTTCAGCGTCTTCCTTTTTAGCGCCTTCGAGGACAGCCTTAGGAGCGCCGTCAACTACAGCCTTTGCTTCACCAAGGCCAAGACCAGTAATGTCTTTAACAGCCTTAATTACAGCAACTTTTTGAGCGCCAGCGTCCTTAAGGATCACGTCGAATTCGCTCTTTTCGTCAGCAGCTGGAGCGTCGCCGCCAGCAGCAGGGCCAGCAACAGCAACTGCAGCAGCAGCTGGCTCGATACCGTATTCATCCTTAAGGATGTTCTTGAGTTCGTTTACTTCGAGTACAGTCAACTTGGTCAAGTCTTCTGCGAGTTTCTTCAAATCAGCCATTGTGATTATTCCTTTTCTTGATCGGTTAAAAATTAGCTTGCTTTAGCTTCAACACCATCCAAAAGCGCATGCAGGTTGCCTGAAAGCGCGTTGGTAACGTCGTTGACGGGTGATTGAAGGGTTGCAAGTACTTGAGCGATAAGCTGCTCTTTGCTTGGTAGTGTTGCCAATGCAGTAACGTCTTCGGCAGATAGGAATTTGCCTTCGGCGCTAAATGCACCTACGAACTGGATCGTTGGGTTTTTCTTGGCAAAGTCGGCAAGCACTTGTGCTGGGGCAACTTCGTCTTCGCTGTTGAAAGCGTACAGAAGCTGGCCAGTAAGCGCACTTACGTCGACATCTTTCAAGTTGTCGTTTTGCTGCAGAGCCTTAATAACCAAGCGGTTCTTAACAACACGCAATTGCGTACCGTTTTCATTTGCCTGGCGGCGAAGCTGCTGGATAGCCTTAACGGTGGTGCCTACGTAGGCAGCAACGACAGTCATCTTTGAGCTTGCCAAAAGTTCTGCAACTTCAGAGACAACTTGGTTCTTTTGGTCTTTGGTTAAAGCCATCAGATTGTCCCTTCTTTACTATTGATTGGTTTTTTGCACCTAGGTGCGGTTTCTTTGACCTGGTTGTTAACGAACGGATCGCCGCAGACAATAAAAAAGTCTTTGGTTCTCGCATTACCAAAGACTTCGGACAAAAAACAATGTTTGTTTGATGATGCCTCGGTAGCTGATTAAGTCTTTCGACGGCTACTGTCTTCGGTGATGTTCAGGGGTAATTATAGCAAAAGAGTCCGGCAGGGTCAATACCTTTGGCCTGCCCGCCTATGCCCTGGCGACTTTGTTCAGGTAGTCTACCAAGACTTGGCTGTACTGCTCGAATCCTAACTTATCAATCCATTCGCTGTCAGCGTGCTGGCCGCCTCCGGCAGGCCGGCAAATAATGACTGGAACACCTATACTGGCAAAGAAGCGCGCGTCGCTGGCTCCGGTTGAAATAGTGCCAGATGGAGTAATGTTAGTAACTGTTTGTATGCTTTCTGCAAAAGGTTTGACTAAAGGGTGTTCCAGATCGCTGATACACGGATAACCACCCAGCGGCTCTTCGTAATAAGTGGCATCATATACCTTGCATAGCTGTTGTATATGGTCAGTAATTTTCTCTTTCTCTGCCATGCTCACGAAACGGATGTCGAGACTGGCCGACGCTTCGGCTGGAATTTGGTTTATTGCTGTTCCGCCAGAAAGGACGCTTATGTTGAGCGTATTAGTGTTAAGCGCTTGGTCAGTAAAGAACGTGCGAAGTTCTTGCATGAAGTCGAGCAGTTTGAACGTAGCGCTGTCGCCGTCCCAGGGCTTTGAGCCATGTGCTGCAATGCCACGTGTGGTGACTTGTCCGTAAAGGAAGCCTTTGGCGAGTGTTTCGATATTCCAGTCGCCTGCCCCGTCCGGCAGAATGACAACGTCAGGCTTATGCCCTTGTTCTACGAGGAGTGCGGTTCCATTAAGGCCACCAATCTCTTCCTCGGTAGTGATCATGACGCCAAAGTCGTATGCTTCTAACTGGTCTTGTAGCGTATCTAGGACATGCATGTAGCTGGCGATGGCGAATTTCATGTCAAATGTACCCCGGCCCATGTATTTGCCATCTTCTTCCCGTAGTTCAAAAAGATAGTCTGGGCCTGGCACGACATCAAGGTGTGCAGCCAAGATAACTGCCGGATTTTTTGCATTTTTACGGGTTGTTGCCACGAGGGCTCCATGTCCGTTAAAGTCGTAGCGTTTTACAAAGAGGCCTTTTTCGGCGAAAAAGGTTTCTAGGTAATCAAGCGCTACGTTGTTTGTCTGCTTGTCCTGCGCCAGGGTACGCTCGGCAATAAGCTTTTTTAAGTAAGAGTCCATAGTTTTTTCATCTGTTTAGCTTTAGTAGTATACGCGCTAGACGCTGCCTTTTGCAAGATAACACTTAGGATGGCGTAGTATAATTAGTTGTAGGTTACGGTATAGGCATCTGCTGATGATAATTCACTGCTCGATGGCTTTGTTATAGTTCCCAAGCCGATAACACCGATGTTGATGGCCGTTATATCGCGCTGCGGTGATGTGTACACGCCGTATTCGAATGTATCAACATCGAAAAAGCTTTGTTCTGTTTGGGTTTGTTGGTTTGGATTGGTCATTGATGTGTCTCCGTATAAAAATAATCAGGCGGTTGAAGCCTGATTATGGGTGAGGGGCTGTGCTGCGACGCTTTTAACGTTCAGGCTTCAACCATGCTAAAGCACAGCCCTGGATGGCTGAGGACTAGAATAAGGCCGTGCTGAGCAAAAGTAGTCATGTAAAGTACATCAAACTACACTCGGCATCATTATGTCAAGTAGTATGCCTAGCCCAGCGCTAGTTACCACATGTAGACTCTCGCGGTAATGGCCTTATCGGGGCTATGACGTCTGATCGTCTATAGTGTCGAGCTGGCTGAGCTTGTATTGGCTGTAGCGCTCGGCTGCCAGCCGTGCTAATTCCGGATCTTCATCTTGGTTTACAAACTTCATAGCACTAGCAAGCATCGGATGGGTTTCGGCAAGTTTGTCGTGCATGGCTTTAATAAGCTTGCGATAGCCAGTGTGGCCTTGCGGACTTGTACGCAGCTCATGAATATGGAATGCGGCACGGGCATTATATGTGACTTTCCAGCGCATTCGGTGGCCGAGCAGCGTTGCATACTGTGCCTCGTGCGCAAAACCGTTTTGCTGGAGCAAGCTGTACAGTTTAAGGCTGAGGTCAAAACATTTCTCAAACTTGTCGCTTAGACCTGCGTCTTCGACAATCTGCGGTACATCATAGCCATGGCGCGGTGTAAGTGGCTGCCACTCCAAGTCATCCACCATGCGATGCCGCTGTAGGTCGCGGAAAATTCCATAATCGCATACCAAGTCCCAGCTGTAGTGGGCTTTTTCGAGTGCGCGGCCTGGACGGTGCCGGCGGTTAAGCCGTTCACCTATGTAGGCATCAAACACGTCAGCTTTTTTATCATATGGCCAGGTTGCAACTTCTTTGCGGATTTCTGCAAGCGGCAGTGTGCTGAATTCGTACAGCATATCAGGGATAAGGTCGAACTCATTTCGTGGCCATACATCTGTCAATTGGACAGCATCTGACTGCCCGGCGTGCACTTCTGGCAGGTTTTTGCGGGAAAGCTCTTTGACAGCCTTGCGAGTGTTAGCCCGGTACGCGGTGGTAGCGCCGCCGCGACTCGGCTTGTCGGCACGCTCAAAGAAAGTTGGCATAACCTTGCGCACCTCAGCAAGCATGGCCTGCCCTGCGGCTCGGGCTTCGGGAAGCTCGTCGCTCAGAAGGTGCATAATTAGGCTTTCAATTGCCTGCCCAGATCCGTAAATACCAACGGTTGAAGTGGTAGAAACGGGCAGCAGCGGGCGCGCCGCATCGCAAGCTTGGGCTTTGGTGGCGGAGCGCCATGGCCCGTCCTGCTCCGAGGCTGGCACCGATGACGCGCTGCGGATGTGGCTAGTTAGCTCGTGTACAACCGCGGAGTATGTATCAAAGATAGTGTCGGTGATTTGCTTGTATTGCTTTTTGAGTTCTGTTGGGAAGTGTTCCGGCACGTGGTAGCGATAGTTTCCGTTTGCGTCTTTTTGGTCGAAGTAGATGTAGCGTGTGGATTGTTCCAGATAGGCGGCAAGCCGTCCCCATTCCAGTATTTTAGTAAGGATATTGCTGGCGTTTTCTACAACTACGTGGACTCCAGCGAGTTGCTGGACCGAGTCGTCGCCGTAGGCAGTGATAACCCGTTGTAATAGTTTTTGGTCCTTTCCAAGCTTGTTGGCGAACTCATCTAAGATGGTGACTCGCATGTCGTCGCCGCGTCGGCTAAGCCGGGCCATAGCAGCGGCAATAGTAATGGGGCTGAGCTTATCATTGAATGCATAAACGTTGTTGTCGGCACTGGTGACTACTTCTTCCAAGAATGCCCGGCCTGCGCCAGTAATTTCGTATGAACCATTTGTTTTCTTGCGCACCAACGGATCTTCGACAATTGTTGCTTCTAGGGGTTGTTTAGCGTGTGCGCTTGCAATCTTGGATGTACTCATTTCTAGTTGTGGCGGCGGCGGGAGCATCGGGGCTATTTTTTGCCACAATAACTCCTGTACGGTCTCGATGTCCATGAGCTTGCTATTGCGGACGCAGTCGATACGCACAAAATCTTGGGGGAATAACTCACACATTTCGTCGTATACCGAAACAGAGCGTTGCAAATGGCTCAGGTCGGCTTCGTGCAAGTCACGTTTTTGGGTAGTGTAACTGCGTTCGGCTTTTTGGTCTACGAGGTCTTGGGCGATTTCGGCAGGTACACGCAATACAAAGCTGGCGTTTGGCCGTGGGACACGCAACATCTCGAATTCCAAGTTGTCGAGCCAAATAAAGTAGCCACGACGTTCTTCTGAATGCTGGAATTTAGTGCCCTGGTGCGCCATGTTGGAGCCTACGAAGCGGTTAGCGAGCACTACCTTGCCTTCGGCAAGCGCAGTGCGTATATCGTTGCTTGCTTCAAAGCGGTCTAATGCGTAAAACAGTGAACCAGTATAAGGTCCGACATCTTCCCCGCTGCCGTATTTGCCGTTCAGGTATTCACGCACGAAATAACTAGAAGGCTTGTCGTACTGTGGAAAATCAAATGTAGCAACATCATAGCCGGCTTCAGTAAGGCGGTCTGCTAGTAACTGGAACTGTGTGCCTTTTCCCGATCCGTCAGTTCCTTCTATAACGATAAATGTGCCTGGTCTGTCCATGGTATATTCCTTTATTTCGCTTTTAAACCGGGTATGGCCTGTGGTAAGTGGCGCTTGTCTTTGTAAGCACGTGGCAGCATGAGCTCGGGTGTCCAGTTCGCAATGAGCTCGTCAATATCAGTGCCTTGCTGGTATTTGCCGCTAAATCCCCCGTCGCGTCCAGCTCCGTAGCTGCCGTCGACATCTCCTGTGGACTGGAAGATTGCCTGGGCAATGCGTTCGCCTACCGGCAGCAGTACGGTCTCGTGCTGGTTAAGGTTGTACACTTCAAGTGTCAGGCGGTTAATGTAGCCCGGATCTACCCAGCCAGCATCAAAACATACAGCAATACCATTCCTGCCCCAGCTAGATCGGGATTTGAGCTCGTAAGCACCAGGTGGCAAAATACCAAAAAACTCATGAGTATGCGCCAAAATACGTTCGCCAGGCCGCAATGGTATGACGGGATGCTCAAGTGGGATCCCTTGTACGGGTAACATTCCGTTTTCAAGACACCATTGGCCGTGTGGTACGGCTTCGCGGGCAGCGCCGAAGTAACGGTTGACGTCGGCCTCATCGAATGGGTTGTATAGAGTGTGGTCTCCGCTGCGTTCGGTGCGGTAGTAGTAGTGCCCCAGCGTTACATCCAAACTAGCATGGCTGACGTGCTTTGGATTAAATGGCACACAAACAATATGGCCGGTATCAATAGCCTTAACAATCTCTGAGTTGCTGTAAACACTCATCCCTCTGATCCCCTCTCAAATTATATGTATTGTACGTCTTGTCAAAACAATGACGCAAGCATGAGCACTAAAAACACAACACTATGTAGCGGTGGGGGCCCAGGCTTTACTCTTGCACATGCAGGTCTTGGTAACTATTCAGTCCGTATCGTCTTTCGAAAAATTCGGTACTAAATGGTATTTGTCGAACGTCACCCATTCTCACGATCAGCGATCCAATAGTAGGGGCATCGTGCAGTAAGAATAGGTTGCCCGGCTCGCTGGTTTGTTGTCGCATATCGTGCTGGGCGCTCAGTATATCGATTGCCCCAATTGGCGTCTCGTCTGGTAGGTGTTCTGTCGTTGCCGGAATATGAGGGTGTAGTCTAAAGCTCATACCCCCTTTGATTGCATCCCAGCCGAATGTACCGAGGTGGCATGGACTGCTCTCCGGCAGGATAGGCCGGGCATTTGTCACAAGTCGCTGAAATGGCACGTTTACATTTCCTCCGTAGCTGCTCCAAATGGCAACTGACGGCAAGCTGGTTGCGTGAAATGCCCTAGGGCTCTGCATCTCTGTAGTTAGCGGCTCCCACTGCCCCGAGTCGCAGCTAAGCGGAACGGTTGGCTTATGAACTTCCATTGAAACAGAAGTGCCAACTAATACCGTACCCATTGCTACGGCTATTTCGGCAGCTTCGTGCGCACCTATATAACCCTCACGACTACGTTGTGCCACTTCGTTAAGACTGTCAATACTCATAGACCCCCCAATTTTGCATAATGAAAATAGACCACGTACTATTCTACACTAGCGTGGCGTACTTTATGAGTTTAGGCTTTGGTGGCGTTCAACATCTAGTATGAGCTGCAGCATACCCGGGATGGCGAATTGCACCTGGATTGCTGGGCACCCCAAACGGTCTCTGTGCTTAATATCGGTAATACGTTGCTCTGGAAGGTTTGGCCTGTCAGGGATTTTGCTGCGGTCTAATACAACTGTTCCGTCGGACTGGTACATTACCGCATCGGCATAGAGGGCGCCTTGGAACTCTTCCGTATGGAGGGCGGCACTTTGCACGGCAAATTTCAGCATATTTTGCTGGCTATTGGATAGCGCGCTTGCCTGGGAACGGGCTGCGCGATTGTGGCTATGCGTGATAATTGAGCCTGCTGTGGCATTAGAGACGATGATAGACGCAGAGGCGTTTCCGCGGCGCACTGCATGGGTGTGGTTGGGATTGTGCCGGCCGTCGGGAAATGCAAAGGGATTGACCCCACTGCGACGGGTGCGCGTTGCTATTGTAAGCGCATCGCTGGCCAGGTGCTCGGCGGCTGGCATTGCTTGGTATGAGCGCACGAGCGTTCCCATAATTGGCGTAAGGGCTGCCTGTGTGAATGTATTGAAAACCCGGCTATTTGGCTGGGCGATCATGTCGTCCATGCGAGCTCCAGCGCGGTTTAGGTTCTGGGAGATGGACGCTGCCATACTGTGGCGTGTTTCATCCTGATGCAGTACCTTGGCAAGCCCGCGCATGCCAAGCCCCCATCCATAGTATGCGGTTACTTCTAGGCGCTCAGTTTCCAGGTCGTTTGCGTTCTCTAAGGCAGCCGCAGCTTGCTCGGTGGTCGGCATGTGATCTTCTGTTATGCCGATATTCTCTGTGATTGTCTCTACGAGCGCATCCCATTCTTCTGGCCTATCGCGCGTATACCGTATATCAAATGCTTCCATCTTCTTTCCTAATCGTACATTATGTTGTTCATAAAAAACTACCGCCCATGCGAGCGGTAGTTTTTGGTTTTAGCGATATACTATAGTTCGTTTGCGTCAACAGTAATCGCAGGGCCCATCGTGGTAGCAATGGTGATTGCCTTTACGTAGTTACCCTTAACAGAAGCGGGCTTGTTGCTCTTAATGCTGGCGAATACAGCACGGGCGTTTTCTTCAAGCTTGGCAGTACCAAAGCTTACTTTGCCAACGCCAAGGTGCACGATACCAGTGCTGTCTACACGGTATTCCACACGGCCAGCCTTAGCTTCGGTTACAGCTTTGACAACGTCAGTCGTAACGGTGCCGCTCTTAGGGTTTGGCATAAGACCGCGGGGACCTAGTGTGCGGGCGTATTTACCGAGCTTAGCCATTTGCGATGGTGTTGCAATAAGGACGTCAAAGTTGAACACGCCCTTGTCGAGCTCTTTTACCAACTCTTCAACACCTGCAATGTCTGCACCGGCCTTTTTAGCGTCAGCGGCTTCATCTTCAGCAAATACGGCTACGCGGACGTTCTTGCCAGTACCAGCAGGCAAAACAAGGTTGTCACGGATGTTCTGGTCGGCGTGGCGTGGGTTTACATTCAGGTTAATGTGCAGTTCAACACTAGCGTCAAATTTAGTTGGGTTGGTCTGTGTTGCGAGCTCTAAGGCTGCGGCCAAGGAGTATTTCTTGCCTTTTTCTACTTTAGCAGCTGCTTCACGGAAGCTCTTGCCCTGGCGTTCTAGGCGTGAGCGGGTTGGGTTGGCGTGTTGCTTTGGCTTTTCTGTTTCTTCTGCAGCTTCAGCCTTGCGCTCTTCCTTGGCAACCTTTTCTTCAGCTTCTTTGATGGCTTTGGCGCTGCGCTTACCAGCCTTAGCGGTTTCTGTTTTTTCAGGAGCTACTTCTGTTACCAATTCGGCTTCAGTAACTTCTTCTGGTTTCTTGGCGTCTTCTGCCATGGTGTGATCCTTTCGTGGTACAAGTGGCATGCGTAGCACGCCTCCCACAAGTTAGGTTTTATAATGTGCTAATTATACAGTATTTTATTGGTTTTTACCAGTGCGGGTCGATATATGGATATGACTGCTCCGCAATCTGCATAACAGGATGTTCGCTATCCAAGACTGTAACAAACGGCGTGTATTTGCCGTTGTGTGTAACGCCTATTTGCACATGACTTCTAACGTTCTGCAGCCGAGGCGTACCGTCCTGCCACAATAACTCGCGCTGCGTGGCTACAAAATCATAATATGGCCTATCATCGTAAGGGGTTGCATACCATTCGGCCTGCGTCATGATGCCCAGCTCCTCAACTGCTTCGGGCTCAATGTCTAGGCAGGCAGGATTGTTGCGGCAGATTCTATCAAGCCAGACGTAGTCCTGGGTGCCGTATACTTTGTGAATATCGTCATCTTCATAGCATTCTACGCCGTTCCTGTTGAGCAGTACGGGTAGATTTTCAGCTTTGTTGCCGTAATCACGGCATTCTGCAAAAGCCTCTGTCAGCCAAAATTCTGACGCCACTGCATCTTTTGCCGCAAACGCGCCAAGCGCGCTCTGGTGGAAGAACGACTGGAGTTCACCCGTGCAATCTACAAGGTGCACATGGTTTTTGCCATCTGCTGTGTCGTAAATTACAAAATCGTATCGCTGGGTTTCAGGCCAATTGTCTGGCCACTCCGGTAAATTAGACGGTATATGTTCAGGGTTGCTCATGGATTTTACTACTCTCCTGTGCACTTTTACTGTTAGAAAAGTCCTCAATCGCTAGGCTATGCCGCATGGCACGATTGAGGACAATTCCCTGGTGCTTATATTGCTGGGTGGTGGCGCCTAGACGGCGTGGGTGTTAGTACGGCCAGCCGTATGCACGTCCATTCTCTCGCCGTACAAGCTTTATGCGAAGGCGTTGGGCATAGCCTGTCAGCCGCAGGTACAGCTCGGCGTCTTCGCTGCCCATTGGTCTGCCGACCTGTGCATCTTGGCATCGCGGGTGCGTGCCATCCTGCAGGGCGGCTGCCTCGGCACGGGCCTCGGCCGGAATGAGGTTTGCCTGCTCTTCAAGCGCGTCGATGACCATGTTGACGTTGGAGTGGGTGAACTCTACGTACTCTGAATCTTGCAGGTAGGCCCACGCCATGTTGAGTAGTGTGTTCGGGTCTGTAGTGCTGTCATCGGACATGACAGTGATCCTTTGCCACTGGTGGCGGATGATGGCTCGTAGGAGTCTGCATCATAGAATCGCTGTCAAATTGTTGGTACGTTACGACTGGGCATCCAAAATGCACAGCAGCTTCATAGTACTCACCTCCTCAGGGAACGTGCGCATAGTACCACGGCTAGCATTTTTATTCCAGCCCCTATGCTACTCGCGCCCAACCCATGGCTCAATCGGTGTTTGTTGTCGTAGAGTGTTGCGGGCGCTGATGTCAAACATGCGTTTTCGCTCTTGCGCTTGGTACGCAAAGCATTCGATCCGGAAGGCTTCGACAATTTTTACGCCTCCAACTGCTAGCTCTTCAGCGGACAAGGCGACAGATATGTGTTCTTCTTCGCAGGCGCGTGTATCGGTGTCATATATAATTGTATTTCGTAATGCTTGTGGCTCTGAAGCCATATTGCCGATGCTTTTCATAGGTATCTATCCTTATACTAAAAAAGAATGGGCTGCAGGCGCAAACCCATTCTTGTTATCTTATCGATGTTAATCGTAATTAGGCTTCGATTTCGACGCCCATTGAACGTGCAGTACCTGCGACCATCTTTTTGACAGCCGGGATGTCCTGGGTGTTCATGTCTTTTGCTTTTGCTTCAGCAATTTTAGTTAGCTGTGCGTCAGTCAATTTTTTAGCGATTTTTTCGCTGTTTGGCTTGCCTGAGCCTTTTTGTATACCGAGTTCAGCACGGATAAGGTCGTCAGTTGGTGCGCCAACAACGTAGAAGCTCATGGTACGGTCGTCGTAAATGGTCACATGGACAGTTACGGTCTGGCCTTGCATGTCTTTGGTCTGGTCGTTGAACGGGTTGATGAAGTCCATCATGTTCACACCGTGGGCACCAAGGATGCTACCTACCGGAGGCGCAGCAGTTGCGCGGCCAGCTTGGAGTTTCATTTTTACATTTGCTTTTACAGCTTTTGCCATTGAGTTATTCCTTTTATAGATTTACAGCGTAGTGGAATTAGTTGAAGCGATCCACTACAGTGCGTAACAGATGCATTATACTACTTTTACCGTCGGATGTCCAGGCATGCGGCTTGGAAACCCGCAGTCATTGTTATATTCTATGCTCGTCAAAGACGATTGTCTTTGCCCGAGTGAATGGAGAAGCGATGTATAAGCTGGAGCTTCCAGAGGGCCATCTGCTTGGCGCTGTGATGCGCTGGTTCAGCCTGCCACATGGCAGCCTTGACATCAGTGCGAAAGAGGTTAGGCGCGTTGTCCGCGATCACCTTGATGCCCTGCGCATTCTATGGGAAGGAGGCGTACCTGATGAGTACGAGCCGCTAGTCGCTTCCGTGTGCGACCTAACGGCGCACCTGGTTCCTGTCGCCTTTCTCGGCAAATCAGGTCTGGTGCTTTCTGTCGAGTACATCGACGATAAGGCGCTTTGCGGCACACTGGGCCTTAACGTGCCTGAAGCACATCAGGACATGGACTTCTTCGTCAAAGTGGAACTCCTGGATCGAGGCGCCATTCACGTGGTTCCTGGGGTTCTGTCATCCGTGGTCGAAGAGGCCGAAGACCTCGACTCTGACCACCTCATCCTGAGTGGGCATCCTGAAGCGGCATACGCTTTCAGCTGCCTCAGGCAGGCTGCGCGTGACTGATGGTTGATTACTCCGGATGGAGAACTATTCCCTTCTGATCTCCATCCACTCGACATGCGTCAATGACTACATAGTTATTCTGATGAGTCCAAAGGACGAAACGCATAAAAAAGAGCGCCCATAGAGGCGCTCTTTTGATAGAGGAGGTGTGTTAAACGCGTTTAACCTGCAAGCTGTCGAGTTCGACAGGTGTTTCACGACCGAACATGTTGACCAATACCTTGAGCTTGCCTTTTTGGGCGTCAATTTCGTTGATAGCGCCATCGAAGCCCTTGAAGGGACCATCAATAATGCTGACAACTTCGCCAAGGCGGAAGTCCATCTTGTGCTTAGGCTGTTCAAGACCCATACGCTTCTGGATTTTTTCGATTTCGTCTTTGCCGATAGGTGTTGGTTCGGTGCCGGAGCCAACGAAGCCGGTAACACCAGGGGTGTTGCGCACGATATACCATGCGTCTTCGCTCATCTTGATTTCAACCAAAACGTAGCCTTGGAAGATGCGCTTTTCGACAACACGGCGCTTACCGTTCTTGATTTCGATCATTTTTTCTTTAGGAACCAGAACCTGAAAGATCTTGTCTTTCATGTCCAAAGAATCTGCACGCTGGCGGATGCTTTCGGCGACTTTTTCTTCGTAGCCGCTGTAAGTGTGGATTGCATACCACTGTTTTGATTCGTCGTAACGCTTGTTCATTACTTTAGTAACACCTCTTTAAATACTTTGTCTAAAATGAAGTCGAGCAGTGCGACCACCGCGCCAAAGATAATGGCAAAGATGATGACTGCAATGGTCAGCTGGCGGGTTTGCTTGCCATTCGGCCACGTCACTTGCTTGAGTTCTTTCCAGCTGTTGCGGAAATAGTATGGCACTAGCACCCGGCCCAATATCCGGAATGCCTTAAACCGGCCTAAAAACGAACCGATTTTTTTAAAACCGCGCCCGACAAAGCGGAACGGTGCGGTAAAACCGTACCAAATAAGGCTTCTGCGGGTTGGCTTATCTGCCAATTCAGCGGACTTTGCACTCTTTTCGCGGACGGTTTCCACTTTACGGACCCGGCGCTTTGGTTTTTGAATTTCTTCGGCCACAGTGTTTCTCCTCACTAAAAAAGCCTACTAAGGTAGTAGGCTCCGATATGTCAAGAATAATACAGATAACCCCTGGCGTCAAGTGCGATTTATAGCGTATAGTTATACGCATGAAGCTCATCTTTATACTGTTCTACGTTAGTATTATTGTAGAGGCCCTCCTGTATGTTGCTATTCCTTTGTGGAAATGGCGCAAAATACTTTCGGTGGCAGCTATGCTGATATCAACATTTGCGGCCGGCGCGTTGTTTATGTGGCAGCCCGGCTTTGTGCCTGCATTGGTGGCAGTCGCCAGCCTATACAGAGCGGTTAATACGTTGCGGATTGTAAAAGGCCGGATGCACGACATGTACCTATATAATGCCACACGGCGGACTGCAGCGGTCCTTGCGGCCAGCCAAGTACTTTTATTGGGCATATGGTGGTTGTGGCACCAGTTCCCTGCCGACCACCGTGACGTATGGTTTATTGGGTCGGTCTTACAAGCCGTAGCTGCGGCGCTACTGTTGTTTTCGACTATCCGCAGCTTGCGTAAAACACATCCTTTAGCAACAGACAAGCACTACAGCGACAGCGACCTGCCATCTATAACAATTGCTATCCCGGCTCGAAATGAAACCGAAGATTTACAACATTGCCTGGAAAGCATAATTGCCAATGATTACCCCAAGTTTGAAGTAATTGTGCTGGACGATTGCTCGCAAAATAAGCGGACCCCCGAAATCATCCGGTCCTTCGCCCACGATGGCGTGCGTTTTATCCCAGGCGAGGAACCAAAAGATACCTGGCTGCCTAAAAATCAAGCATATGACCGTTTAGCTCAAGAGGCCAGTGGTGAGTTTATATTGTTTTGTGGTGTTGACATCCGTTTTAACAGTGACACTATCCGTAAGCTAGTCCAGAGTATGCTCGCCAAAGACAAGTTAATGGCGAGTATATTACCCTTGCGCGTAAATGGTGCTATTGCCGACCGGGCACTTATCCAAGCAATGCGTTACTGGTGGGAATTGGCCCCGCCCCGCCGGTTCTTTAACCGCCCGCCTGTACTCAGCTCTAGCTGGATTATCCAAAGGCACGCCCTTCAGAAGATTGGCGGCTTTGCAGCAGTTTCGCGGTCTATTGTGCCAGAGGCATTCTTTGCACGCGAACTCATTAAAACCGATGCTTATACTTTTGTGCGAAGTGACGAGAATATGGGAGTGCAGAGCGTGAAGGCTGCACAGGATCAGCATGATACGGCCATTCGTACCCGCTACCCACAGCTACACCGTAAGCCTGAACAAGTATGGTTTGTAACAATTGCCGAGAGCTTCTGGCTGCTGATGCCGTTTATCGTTGCTATTGGCGGCTTCTGGCTAGAAGTTTCCTGGTTTACGCAGCTGCTGTCGGGTTTCGCAGCTGCCTTGCTTGCTATAACGTACAGCCTGATTGCTGTTGCTACACGTGTTAACAAACCAGTCTTTGCGGTATGGACTTTTCCTTTGGCTGTTGTAATTGATCTGTTCCTGCTGCAACGCTCGATGTGGCTCTATGAGTTTAATGAGGTGCTCTGGAAGGGCCGAAACGTATGTATACCGGTAATGCATACATATGCCCACTTGCCAAAACTTCCAGTTGAGCCACAGGAAACAACCAATACCCATGCGTAGCAGCGAGTATCCGCCAAATACGACTGAGCTATTGCCGGACGACCAGTATGGCAGGTTGATGCAGATTGAGTCTGCCCGCTTTGACACTGAGTTTGCATTAGCCAAGCTTAGGCTGGAAATGACCGGTATCGCCTCGGCCATCACTGCTGCAGGGCTTGTTACTGCACGGGAAATGACAGTACAAGATATCTCACCGGATGCAACATCGGTGCTCGATGGTGTGATTGCGGCGAATGGTATTGCGCTTGCATTCGGTGGTGTCGTGCTGGGCGTAGCATATGGTATGCGGCAAACATGGCGCAACCGGCGTCTACGCCAGGCCGCAAGTGCTATGGACGACTATCTGCGACAAAACCCCTCTAAAAGAAAGTTTACTTGAGGTCGGGGATAAAGATAATAAAGGTAGAACCTTTATTGATCTGGCTTTTTACGTCGATTTCGGCGTGCAGCATGCGGGCTAGCTTGATGGTCACATACAGGCCAAGCCCAGTGCCGCTTGTTTTGCGCGTGCGGTAATCTTCGCTTCTGAAGAATTTGTCAAAAATTTTTTGCTGGTCGGTGTGGCTAATGCCAATGCCGGTATCTTTGACCCAAAAACGTATACCTTTGCCGGTGGCTTCGGCACCCACGGTCACCGAACCGGTGTCAGTATATTTGATGGCATTGGTAATGAAATTCTGAAGGATTTCGCGTACGTACAGGCCGCTTGATTGTAGTGTATGGGCGTCTTTGGCGAGCTGGGTGTGTATTTTTAGGTTTTTTGCTTTGGCGTCGGAGGCGTAGCTTTTGGCAAGGTCATTAATGAGCGCTGGTATGTCGATGGGAGCGATCTCGACGTTTAATTTGCCGCGCTCAGCACGCGATAAAGTAGCTAGGTCGTTAACCATGCCTGCCAAAAATACGATTTGTTCGTGTGCTTGCTGCAGGGCTTGTTTAATTTGCTCAGGGTCGTTTATTTTGTTGGCAATAAATTGGGCATTGCTGATATTGCCTTCGGCAATTGCAATTGGGGTGCGCAGCTCGTGACTGACTACGCTTATGAACTCGTCACGTTCTTCTTCGAGTGACTTTTCACGCGTAATATCGCGCATAAGCAGTACGTAGCCCCGTTGGCCTCGTTGGCCGTATCCAAGGTGCACTGGCGCAATGCTAAGGTATAGGTTTGCATGGCTGCCGTCTTGATAATGAAGCAGTAAATCCCGGCGGGACATACCTGTTTTGGCAGAGGCTACCAGGGTATCAATATCAACTTCTTGGTTGTTTTTATCAAAAACTTGCAATACTTTGTCGAGTGGTTTTCCGTACACAGAGCTGTTGAGGTCAAGGATATTCAGGGCGGCACCGTTATATATTACAACTTGCATATCGGCATCAACTGCCAATACACCGTCGGCCATACTGTTTATTAGGCTGGTCAGACGTTCATGCTCAAGGTCGAGTGTCTTAGCTTTCTTACGGCGGCGCAACATATGTTTCATCATACCTGTTTTACAGCGCAACCGCCAGCGGTTTTGGGGGCAAGCACCGGCTGGTATGTATTTATTTCCTTGCGTAGTGCTTTGGCGGTGGGCATGTGGGATTCTAACTCTGTCCAAAATACTGGCCCGTGCTGCATGACTTTGGTGTGGACCAGTTCGTGCATTAACACGTAATCAATAAGGTGCCATGGCAGTTGCATGAGGAAAAGATTCAGCGTTATTTCTTTGTGTGAGCTGCAGCTTCCCCACCGGCTTTTTAGTTGCTTGACACCCACACTTGCAAAGCTAAACCCGTGTTCATCGGCGAGTCTTTGCAGGCGCTCCGGCAAAAAACGCTCGGCTTCTTTTTTAAGTGCCCGGATACTGGCTGATTGTGCTTTGGATTGTACGGTTTGGTGGTGAAAAGCAAGGTTACTGGGGTGCGTAACGTATATCTCGGTGGTGTAAACGCGGGTGGCGATTTTGCTGGCTGCTGGTTCTTGGCTAAAGTAGAGCCGGTAGCTTTTGCCAATGTGGCTGCCGTGCTCTATTATGGTGCTCGGCTTATGCTGATTTTGTTCTATCCAATCGTGCTTTGACTTCACAAATTCTTCGGCAACTTTGTACGGCACCCAGTATGGTATTGAAACACGGATATCGCCGCTTGGCCCGATGCTTAGTCGCATACTGCGGTTACCCTTTCGCTTGTACAATGAAATGGAGCCAATGCCAGGGATATCGACAGTTTTCGTAGCCATGCCGATGCCTAGCGGATAATGATGTTGCGCCGGCTCATGTCTACCCTGCCTGCAGTTGGATTGGGTACCAGATTTACAAGGCCGGGCTTGATAAGTTTGCTGGCAGTTTGGCTCTGGCTGGCGAGGCCTAGCTCGCGAAGCCGCTTCATGAATGCACTGAGCTGTGTGTTAAAAGTATGCTTGCCGCTAATGACGATGTAATCTTCATTCTGTGGATTTTGCATGCCACCCGCAATACGCTCAAAGGTAGTATTGTCTATGGGCATAGCGAACTTGTCGTCACTGCGGCGCCGGTCACGTTTGGTGGCTCGGGCAATAGCGCTTTCGTGGTCTATTTGTAGCCACACCAGTAGCGGCTGGGCGTGGGCTTTACGCGCCATTTCACGTAGTTGGCGGCGTTGGCTTTGGCGCATGGCGTTTGTATCGTAAACGACACTAATGCCAGAGCTTAAGAATTCGCCGCTCATATAGTCCATAAGCTGGGAGATAACGTGGTTTTCTTCACGGTCATATTGCGGCTGCTGGAACAACTCGCCTCTGATACGGTCGCCTTGGATGTGTGCGGCTTGCAAATGCTCGCACAGCTGGCGCGCAAAATATGTCTTGCCTGCTCCAGGGAACCCATACAGTAAAATTAATAATGGCTTGTTCGGTATGACCTTAGACATCTTTTACTAGTATGCCAGATTTTGTGCGTACGGCAAAGTATTGCAGTATATTTAACGGCAAATTCACTACTTCCAATCCTTGTGGCGCCATGCTATACATAGGACTATATGAAAAAACTTGGACCCTGTAGTGCCCCTGAAGCCAGTATGCTTGCCACCAGTAACCCCGATGCACCAGTGCACCAGTACCTACCCTTTATAGCTGGCCAATTGCAATATTGGCAGCAGGTCGAAGCGGATGCTGTACGCGAAGCAAGCGGTATCAGATCTATGGTCATGGCTAATATTGGCCATACCACCGTAACGCTTTTGGATGGATCATTACAGCAAACCACCAACGAATTTATCTCTGGCACGGATCCGGATGCATATGGCCGTGCACGATCGTTCTTGCTTGGCATGACAGCCATATCCGTGCTCGTGCGCAAGTTTGCTATCGGAGACATGGAGAAGATTTCGGATGGTATTGGCGAGGGCACAGCTAATTTTATCTTCGATACGTACAATAATCCACGCCAACCCCCCAAAGCGCCCCGGCTCCATATGCCGCCAGATATTGCTGAGCACGTTCTGGATCTCCCACCGGATGGCACTAGTCTGTGGTATGAGTCACCAGGGCTGTATGTGCACTACAGCCAGCCAGCGCTGCCGACGAATGAGCAACAGGCAGCATTAGTTCAGCACAATATATCTGTTGACTTTGACCCGCTTGTAACACTAACGCCGCACTTGCGGCGCCAGTAACTATATAGGAGATAGTGAAAACCGCCGGATTATATTTGAGATAAATCCGGCGGTTCGCGCCTGCTGTTGGTTGTATGAGGCGCACAGACAGCATAGGTCTGCTCAAGTGGCGGATCAGTCGTGCTCGAAGATCCCGGTCTGCATTTCGCGGTCGAGTTTTTCGGAGTGGTATATCACGCCCTTATGCTGCTTGCGGCGCTCATAGCCTCCTCCGTTACGGCTGCTACGGCGCGCTGCCGTAAACAGTAGCCATGGGATGCCCACGCAGCAGATGAACCCGCTGAATCGGAAGACGATGTTCAGAAGCTCTATGCGGTAGAAGTAACCGCCAGTCGCTATGGCCGCGATTGCCGCCAGCTTTCCCCACCACGGGAGCCGGGCAAAGACTGCCTTGCTGAACTTGATCACCCTCCAGGGCTTCGGGAGCGGCTGTTTGGGCCGCTGCTTGCTGCGCTTTCGAGCGTTGTTCCGTGCCACCTGTGCACCTTTCATTTTGTTGCCGACCGGTAAAGTATATCAGATGGCTTGTTTGACGCCACTCCCCAACTGCCTGCTATACTACCATAAATCATAAGAGGCATCCGTATGCCACAGTGTTATGCAAGAAAATGGCAGTTTCAATTACAAGGACATTCCCTATGGTGCAGAAGCGCAGTCATTGATTGCCGAGCCACTTTTGCCAGAGTATGCTGCCGTACCCGAAGAGCCAGGAAGTATCCGTGAAATAGCCTACAACTCTATATTGCGTATGGTACTGACTGAGCGGCACAAGGACAGACGTATTGCCGCGGGCGAAAATAACTATGACGCACATGCTTGGACGGATAACTGGAGTTTGTCACCAGAGCAGCATCTCGATCTACGCTTGCGCTACGCTGATGAGCTGTCTATGATCTCCACTCATATTGCGATGGCCAATCGAGTACTTGATCGCAAACGCCAAGGATTTGAGCATTCTGGCAATGCGGTGCGCCGCCGGTTCCAGCAGGCAGTCCGCGAGCAACTATGGCATTACGTGGAATTTCCGGGCAAAAACCGTTGGCCTATTGAAGACAAAGAGCTGTTCAGCGCCATCCGTGGCGACTCATTGGCTGTTGTAGCTCCGCCTGGTGCCGGAAAAACGCGCTTGCAGGCTGAATTTCTTCAGACTATAGGCATTGGCGAGCCGCTACATGCCGGATCTGATAAGACTCGCCGTGCGCTGGTGGTACTTCCTAGTCAATTTATGGTAGACCAATACATGGGCACTATCGGTGGTGGTGAGTTCAAATCAATCTTGGGCAAAGACGCTAGCTTTGGTGCTATTTGGGAACACTCCAAAGCAACGAGTGCTGACGTGACGTTTGTTATTGCCTCGAGCGTGCCAAAGCTTCTCGAAAGAGGCTATCTGAACTTTGATGACTATTGCGCGACTATCGTAGACGAAGGGCACTTTGTTTTGGACGGCTCACTGCTGGAGCGCCTCCAGTCTGCTGGCACTAAAATGCTTTTCTTTACGGCTACGCCCGCCAAAGATGAGTTACGAGATCTCCGGCGGTACTTCCACTATGTCGAAGAAGGCAGCTTGCGCGAATTTATTGAAGGCGGCGTACTTAATCGTTCGCGCCTTTTTTCTTATTTCGCACACGAAGGCAAGGAGGCCGATATGGCCGCGCAATTAGCGACTCAACTGGTGGACATGGGGCGTAAGGTAGCAGTTTTTTGCCAGCGTCGGGCCCAGGGAGACGAATACGCCCAAACGCGCCATGTCGTTGACTATGTAAACCAGCATGCACAGTCTGGTGGCAAGCGAAATATTGCCCGTATTTTAGGAACAGAGGTGGGCCGCGCACAAAATGAACGTACTCTGCACCAGTATGTTGCCGGTGATGTGCGCTGTATAGCTACAGTACAGATGCTGGGCGAAGGCCATGATGACCCAAATCTGGATGCGGTTATTCTTATTGGCCCTTTTGCGGAATACGAGGCTATCCAAAAAACTGGCCGTTGTTTGCGTATTGGCCAGAATGAATCTTTGATTATCGAAATCTTGAATACACCTCGGTCTTATTCGCTATGGCAAGCTTTCGGCTTTGAATCGATTGTCCATGGCGCTGGCATTGGTTTTGGCGAGGACGACACCTTCCAGCTTAATGGCGCGCCTATCCGGCCCGGCATACTATCGGGTATCACCCCCATTCACTTCCATGCTAAGGGTGCTAAAGTTGGTGACGGGTATGTTAGTTTGAATGGGCCAGTTACGTTACCTCCTCCGGTACCAAAAAGCCATACTCCAAATAAAAAGATGTTGCCGACAACAAAGCTCAATAGTGGTAATGCCGGCGCTTCTCCGAACGCGCCTGACGCAGCGCTGAATAAAGCACTGGCTGTATCGGGCGATTTTGGTTACGCAGCAGGTATTGAGCCGGTGCGTACGGCCTCATTTTTTTACCGCGAGCGTGAAATGGCCAAGAAGCGGTTCTTGGACACCGCAACCCCTATTTGCGAACTTTCAAGCCAGTACCATGCGCCTCATTTTTGGCTTCAATACCAGCTGGACGCAGCTGAAGTTCTTTTCGAAATGGATTGGTCTGAGACATCTGACCTATATGTTAGGCATTATGCTCGGCGAGCCCACGATGTGGCTGGGAGCCACGCTGCTATTGCACAGCCAACGTTGCCGCTGTTTACACGCAAAGAAGTGCTACAGATATATAGTTTGCATGCTGATTACCTCGCAAAAGTTCAGCAAGAAGGTCGTGTTGCAGCAGTTGACGGACGATATTCCCTGGAACAGCTGCATGAGCTAGAGCGCACATTTAATGACTGCCCTATCACTGCAAGCGACCATATTTCGCTACGCAATGTCCGCCGTGAATTTCGAGCCACAGAAAAACAGGAGTTTTTCGTAAGCCATTATCTGGAGAGCCACAAGGGAATTCCAATTGCATTTATGCGCAGCCAGGATGCTTCCGGGCCAGGCATCCCTGCGCCCCACATTCCTATCGCTGTAGCCGATGCGATCCACGATGCGTACGGCGACGTGGCGCTTGCAACTGACGACCATATTTCGGTAACACAAATTGCGCTGCTAGCTAACGCCTCTATTCCAACGGTTATCAAATATGTTGACAAACAGTTTGCAGCCCACAAAAAGATTTTGCGTGCCCCAGGGCACCGCAAACGCGGGACCTATGTGCCATTAGAGCATGGGCATAGCATCATAGAACAATTGCAGGCTGAAACACTGCCACTGACCCACTTGCCACTTATTTCTGTTATGACACGACTGGCGGTTACTAAAAAAATGCCCGCCACCTATGCCCGGAACTACCCAGAGCGTACCCGCAAGATCAATATTGGACCGCCCTATAACGAAGTTGTATGCCTGGAGTGGTCTTTGGTGCGGGAACTCGAGCAGCGTTTTCCACTTAAGGGGGGCGCTGAGCCTCTGGACTTTGAACTGCTAGAGAGCAATACTGATGCCGCAAAAGCCTACGCCCGGCAGGTGCAGCAGCAGTTTGTAGATCCGACTCGGTTGGAACCAGAAGATCAAAGCTGGGTTTCGATGGCGAATGTTGTGCAAGAGCTTCGAGTCACCGATGCCGCACTTGGCGCATTGCTGTCAATTGTAGACCGTAATCCGCGTAACTACATTGATAGCGAAAAGAATATGATGCATCTAGATCTTTTGCAACGGGCTAGACGACATGTAACTGATGCACCGCCCGTGGGCTGGTATAGCCATAGTCAGATACTGGATGCATTTGCCCAAAAAGGACGCCAGTTTCCTAAGACATATATTTTCGAACGGGCAGACCGCCGTTTATGCCGCAGCGCGGAAACGGGCATTATGGATATCTACTATACCCCACAAGCATATCGTGGAGTTATGCACTATTCGTATATGCGTACCAGTGAAAAGCGCCTTTCCCGACATATGCTTATGGCCCAAGATGATTAGCCAACAACTAAAGATGCTAAAATAGCAAAACTAGTGTATAATACATTAGTCATATCACTGTGCTGTAGGCTTATGCTGTTTGATCTAGTAGATATACTACAAAAGAAGCGGCGACTTTTCTTTTTGGCCGCTTTTATCATTTTTGATTTCTGGCTCATTGTATTCTGCAACCAGACTCTGCAGGCACACCGTCCGAATATTATTTCGCGTATCGATACTACTGTAAAAACCCAAGCGTTGCCCGCCTACCAAAGTGCACTCTCTAGCGGTGATCCTTTTGCACGTGCAGAATACATGCTCGACAACATTGAAATCGGAACGTTTCGCACCATTGTGTCTGTATCAGACGGCGTTGCCACTGCCGAGCAAACCGTTGCTTCCGCCGCAAAAGCAGCTGCCAATGCAGCCGGCTCGGCAGCTGTGGCTTCTGTGCGCGCACTTGGCGCGGCTACAGTTGCCTGTATTCGCCTAGTAGGAAATGTCGTAGGTTTTACGGCCCGGGCTATTGCTTTTCCGTTTGTAATGGCCGGGCGTGGCATAAGCTATGCATCTAATGCCGTTACCAAGACAACCAGTACCCAATTAGCGTCTGTCATACAGCCCGAAAACGAACAGGACGCTATTCCGGTAATTACTCCGGAACAAGCACAACAAGTTTCAATAATTCAGAGTGGTACACTGGATATTAAGCCAGTCAGACCGGTCGGTTCGGGCGGGGCTTGCGACAATGGCGCGGGCAATGGCGGATATCCTATGGAATGGTGCGATGCACCTATGGATACCATTCGCACCGTTTTTTACAGCAGCGACCGGATAAACCGCCAATGTACATCATATGCGTATTGGTATTTTACGCATATTCGGGGCCATACTGACTTCCGTGTTTCAGGCAATGCTAACCGTTGGGCGCGCACGTCAAACTACCCGGTTCATCCAACTCCTGCGGTGGGGGCGATAGCTGTTGTCACCAGCGGATACTATGGCCACGTCGCTATTGTGCAGGCGCTGCCCGGCCAAATGTACGACGGCAAAGTTGTGCCGGAGGGCTATGTGCTGGTAAGTGAAATGAACTACGATTGGCGCGGTCATTTCCGTTACTCGTACAGCCCGCTCAGTAAATTCTCGGCGTACATATACCCCAACTAGCTATTGAGCACTGAGTTCGGCAATATACTTAGTGGAACGTTTTACGACGGCCTTAGATTTGTGCTGCTGCTGAACCACAAGCAACTTCTCCATATCACTGCGCAAGAATGATCCTGATTTCGTAAACTTCATGAGCGTATCCATGGCATTGGCGGCCACTATCCAATCCGTATTTTTATTTGCCAACAGAGATGCCAGCCACGTTTGAGCCTTTTGTTTTTGTTTGTCTGTTAGTGTAATTTGCTCATATATTTGCGCCAAATGCCACTGGATTGATGGCTGCGTACTATTCGACAATTCTTTCTGAAACTTGTCCACATAAGGGCTTATCCATTCCGGGTGCTCGCGGCAGATTTTTTCCAGCGCATCTGCGGCGCGCATGCGTACCCAGGCATCTTTATGGAATAAACAAGCATATAACTCGTCTAGCCGGCTGTTATCACCCAGCACCATTTGTATTACATCATTTACTCTGCCGAGCGAGTTCGCGTGCCCGCCCTCTAACAACATTTCTGTAAATTGCTCTTCCATGTAGTGCATTATAGCAAGGCGTTCGGAAGTTGGTATAAGTGATATCACATTCATTTAGGTGTGGTACAGTATTCAAGTGAATCATGCAGAGTATAACCCCGATCTATCTTCGCACGGAATTGTGGCATTAGTACGCAACCAAGAAGATAAGTTTCTTTTATTGGAGGATAGCAGAAGCGGAGACATGTATGGCCGTTGGGCTCCACCGCACGGACGTTGTGAGCCAGATGATATTGATGAAGCCTCAGCGGTTGTCAGAGAAGTGGTTGAAGAAGTTGGCCTCAGTGTCAGGCCTCTGCGAAAAGTACTTACGCAGGCGGCCGACACAAAAGTCAAAACAGTTTCTTTTTGGCTAGTGGATGTAGCGTCTCCAGACGCTGAGATTATATTAGATGAAAGCGAAAGTTTAGCTTACGGCTGGTTCAGCCTAGAGCAAAGTCTGCAACTTGAACTGTATCCCGGTACGAGGGCCTTTTTTATGAAGGTTCTTAGTGGGGACATTATATTAGGGTAGCTATGGGTTTGGAAACAACTGTGGATTTTTTATGAGTATTGCTTTTAGCTGATTGTAGTATTCTGCTACTTCGGATGCGGCCAAATCTTTGTCTTTAACGGCCATAAGCTTCTCGAAGGTGATGTCAAGCTTGTGCCAGGTACGTCCTTCACAAAGGTAATCCATGAGGATGGGGTGGAGTCTGTCGAGTGCTACGACAAATTTTGCTTCGTGGGTTGTACGCCCTTCGTATTCTTCGACAGCATCTAAGAGACCTGGAAAATCCTGCCAGCTTTCTTTTAGCGTGGCGAAAGCAGCGCGCTCTTGGTCTTGCTGGCTGGCAACGGCATCTCCGTCAAACGAAAACGTGTCGCCACAGTATACCTCTACAATGTCATGGGCCAGGCAAAGTTGTAGCAATTTACTTAGGTCAAGATTCGGGAATTGGGGCGCCAGAAACCAACAGAGCATTGCGAGCGAATAGCTATGTTCTACATCACTTTCGGGAATTGTTGCCTCAGGCGGCAGATAAACTTTGCGATTGACACCCGCAAAGGCCACAAGCAACTTTTGCAAATCAAGTAATCTTTGCGTATTCGGTTTTTGGGTCAAATTCATTCATGCATTGTAGCAGAGTTCGGCGAGATTTTTGATAGGATGCTGAGTATATTGTATAATCACGGACTTAGTTACGTGTCAAAAAATATGAACGAGAAACACCCGAACGACCCTGGCTTTAGACTGCTTCTTGGCCTTGTTAGCTCTGTAAAGTAAGAATTGGCGTTTGGGGTTGATACGGCATTGATTTTATTGCATAAATATGTTATAATCTAATGAAATATATAGGGAGGAATTCTGATGAGCAGCTTTGAGAGCATTCACGACACTGTAGTTCTATTGGATATCGACGGTACGACGAGTGATACCGCTGGGCACATGACAGCTCTTAACGATCGTCTTGCGCAAGAATTTCCAGAAGTGGGCGAAGTTCTGCCTCAAATCCGCTCACAACGCAGCGCCTTCCGCAAAGAATATGGCCATCTTTCCTTCGCTGAGCAGGACGATATATGGCAACAACAATATCCCGGTACTACATCCCATAGCCAGCTTGATATATATCGAACATTCGCCCCAAGTGTTTTTACAGATGAGAAAACAGCCCAAGTCAGCGAATGGCTAGCAGATCCGGAAAACTTTGGCTACGCCGAATACGACGACGTGCAGCCCATGATGGATGGCTTAAGGCGAATCGGCGCCCCTGCTGTTCTATTCACGCTTGGCCAGGACAAAACCCCTGAGGGTAAGCCAGGGTGGCAAAGGCTTAAAATAGCAGGTTCTCCTCGTCTTAGCGAGTTGCGCGGACATATTACCCAGACCCTTCCAGAGCGCGGCAAAGGCCAAGTTATAGATGAATCTTACGACGAAGAAACAGGACTCTTTAGATTTCCAATGCCTGATGGTGAAGATATTGTCACCCGTGGCCTTGTGATGGTTGACGACAGTACGCACAATCTTGATATCGCTAAGCCAGGGTTGGGCATACTTATAGACCGAAAAGGTAAAAAAACAGATTGGGATCACCCGGCAAACATTCAGGTGGTGCAATCTCTTGAAAACGTCCCGGCCTTAGTTGAAGAGTATATGGAGTTACGGCGTTCAGAGTAGCGGATGTGCCTCGGTGGGATTACGTGGTATATTAAGCTGTGGGGACAGCTATGCCAGAACTAATAAATTCTTCATATAATTTACCCGGACAATTCGTAACTGAAGCAAACATGCAGCGATGGCATACAGTATATGGCCAGCATGCAGATGCTTGGCTGGCTGAATTACCAGATATTGCTTCCGGATACGCACGGCAATGGGGGCTTACGCTCGGCGAGCCGCTAGAGGGTGGGTCGGTTTCGGCGGTTATGGGCGCGACTCAGAATAACGAGAGTTGTACCGAGGCCGTGCTCAAAATATATCCACCATGGGTGCCATCTGTTAGCAATAGATTCACTCCAGCTGGCGTTGAGGCTGCTGCTCTTCGCTATATAGATGGTGATTGCGCTCCCCGTGTATTAGCCAGCGATAGTCAAGCGCTACTTATTGAACGCATTAACCCCGGTACCGCACTGCATGATATGTCGGCCGAGCAAGCGGCAACTCTTATTGGGCAATTCTCTAAGCCTGTAATACCTGGCACTCGGACGGTACCGCTACTATACGAGACAATCAAAAACAGATACGATCGTGGCTTCAGCAAGCTGCATCCGGCTATTTCATGCGAGCTATACAATAGTGCTTTTGGTGTTGCAGCTGCGCTGAGCAGTGTTCCGCGTTGGAACCTTGTGCACGGTGATCTGAAGCCTAAAAATGTCCTACAGCGTAGCGACGGATCTTACGCAGCCATAGATCCTGACGCTGCAATCGGTCATTTTGCCTATGATGCCGCTACTTGGGCCATAGACAAGCCGGCTCAAGCAATAAACCGTACCATGGAGATAGCTGATCATCTCAAAATTAACCCGCGTATTGTGGGCAGCTGGATTCTCGTCCTGGCTATTCCAGAAATCTGTCTTGTATCAGAGAAACGCGCGACGTTAAATCTTGAACTCATCAAGCAACTTGCTGAAACGTCCGATCTTGAACAATATTATGCCAATAACTTGATATTCGACATACAGATGGCTGCAAAGGAGCCATTTATTACTCGCTCAGGGTAAGGGCTTTAAATTTGCAGCGTATCGTCATGTGACGGGAACAAGGTAATCGTAATTGCATAACGCTCAATGTTATTACCCTTGCGATCCTTAGCGTAATCTCTAAAGCGGATATTCTCGTAGTTGAAGCGGCCGGTATAGCCATAGACGTCTTTGAGCTCCGCGGCGATTCCTTCTTTGATTGCTTGGCCCGGTAAAATACGGCCGGCCCAGTTTTGAGGCAGGGTTTTTGTGCCTCCTTCGCCGACAACTAAAATCAGCGGGTCAAAGAAAACTTTGGTTGTTTGTTTGCCGTCCACATTAATATTCAACTCTTTGCCACCTGGCGTATCGTATACTGTGCGGCTATCAAGATAATCTTGGAGCTTAATGTTTGCCGCAGCTACTGCACGTACTTTCCGCAATAAGGACTTTTGTGCGTCTTCTGAATGTAGACTATAGGCCGAGTCGTCACCAAGCAGTTGTTGTACGAGTTTTTCTGAGTCAACTTGCGCGCCCGCAAGCTCGAGTCCGGGAAGCCACTCTGAGGCAAATTCCACGAAGGAACCTTTAGCTGTCATACATCGGTCAACTATAAGCTGTGGATCAATACCGCCCGCAGCCAGTTCTGGACTATAAGGAGGCAGGTCGTGTAGGGCTTCCTCATCATCTAGCTGCCCCAATACTTTAGCAAAATTGATCGTAGCGCCTTTTTGCACAAGCATCGTGTAGTTTGGAATGATAAACATTGGCGAAAGAAGCTCTACCAGCTCGTTGATTGCATAGCCAGATGCCAATAGTCCATCAATACTATTGATAATCTGGTTTTGACTCATATTTTTTGGATTAAGTGCTTTAACTTTCTCAAACGTCACACCAAGCTCCTTTAAGATCTGGTGGACTTTTTCGCGAGATTCTAGCGGAATGTAGAGTACGCATGCAATACTTTGGCCATCAAAGGTTATGCCGCCGTCCTCAAGGGCAAAAGACACTGCATTGTTTCTCAATGCACCTCTAATTGTTTCAAGGACGTTGTAAGGCTCAAGAGCAGTGCGATTAACAAGGCTAATTTCATGGAGCAAGCCCTCGTAAGGCTCTCGCATTAGTTCGAAATCAGTTTTCTCGGCAATGACGATATCTGTGCCATCGTCGCGGGTAATCCAGCCGAATCTGCCGTTCTCGTCTTCGAAATCGCGCGTAGAATACGCGTATGTTTTGCTGTTATCAACCGCAACCATTGCATGAAGAATGCGATGAATATCTTGCCGATCCATTGTATAAATTATAACATTAAATAATCAGAAAATCAATCTGGCATGTCTGGCACGGTGGCAGGACTCGGCACTGGTGGTAGAAATATGTTCCCAACATATTTCACATATTATTCTCGTCCTGCACCCCTCCACAAAAGAAAACAGACCAACAAAAGCTGGTCTGTTTTCTTTGGCGGCCCTAAGCGTACTAATTTCAAACTTATAACAGAGTTATGGAGCTCGGTTATTTGAGGATTTTTACAGCCTGTACATGTGAGCATTCGCCAGCCTTGCGAGCGAATTGCCCACGGCCATTGAAGAGATTGCAATCGCAGCTATAGCCACCATCCGATAAATTTACATGATGCTCATCGTGATTGCCCCGAACTATAAATTCTGTGTTTGAAATTTCTTGTACTCGATTTTCTGCAACGTACACAATTGCATTGTTGAACAGTTTCTTCAGGGAGATGTAGGACGCGGTTTCTAAATAGTCTTGAGCTAATGATAAAACTTTGGCCTGAGTGTCGGCAGATAGGTCGTTAAACACAGCGCGATGTTTCAATGCGCTGCTTAGAGCAGCGAGCATAGCATCCCGATTTTCTGGCGTTATCGTACAGAGCAAAATATCGCTACGGCTTTTAATCTCGTCAATAAATGGATGGCTATAAATACTAGAGACTGTTCCGAGGTAATCGTTCGGCGAGTTCAAGTATGTCCGCACGAGCTTCTGAAATTCCCCGGAGTACAACTGCATATGCCCGATTTCGTCTATATATAAGAGTGAGCTTGGAGCAACCTCAAAGAGCGATTCAATAAAAGCGCTGAGCGATGGGGTATCAACATAATACCGACCGACCGCAGTATCTGTTTTACGATCGGCCCTAGCTAAAATCGCTGTGTGTCCGCTGTCATCTTGCAGGTCGAAGCCGATGCGTGTACCGTCTTCCAAAACTTCTGTAGCGACCATACCATGCTTGTCTTTTATGTCTTTGAGAAGTTTTTCGAGAAGTGTCGTCTTACCGCTTTTTGGCTTGCCAGTTAGCAGAATCTTCATAGGCCTATTTTAGCAGAGACAGAGCCTACGGATCGTCTTACTAATTATCATATCTCTATACTACATGCCTGTCACTAAATTTTTTAATGTATTTATATGCTCGTTCCCAGGGCAAGTAGGGAAACTGCCATGGCAGTTGGTGATTGTTATTCTTGCAGAATGTCTCTAGGTCATCTTTTATGACAACTCTGTCGTATTTCCAGCCGGGGTGTTTGGCAATATAGGCATTCTCGTAAGCCTCAAGCAGTTCTGATTCTTTTGTCCAGCCATTAAAGTCAAAGGCCCAGGTGCCATCAGTGGCGTATACATGATTACCAAGCATATTGTCGTGTGGGCGAATATGCACTACTTCAAAGCTCTGATCCCAGTTTAACTGCATAAACATATCAGCCAATATATGACAGGCGCCAGACGCAAAGAAAGCCCTATCTTCGCGAGCCCAACTTAAAAAGGGGTCAGCGTATTCTTCGGGGGTTCGTTCGTAGATGATTCCAGGTTGGTAGTTACTCACAACTTACATGATAGCAGTTTTCGTTAATCATAACACCATCACACTGGAACAGAGATTGCATGAGCAGCTTCTAGGAAAGTAAGATCGCGTTCACGAATAAACCTACCACCATACTCTTCTGGATTATCTTGTTTGAGAAGACTAATTGCATCGACTATATTTTCCGCCCAGACAATTGCAAAGCCTTCACTCAACTCTTTTTCGGTAAAATCGGGTTGACCAGCTTCACCGGTTTGCTTTGCCAGATAGCAGTATGAGGTCTGCTTCTGGTCCCATTCGTCACGGTATTCAATAATTTTGCCTAGCTCAGCAGCTACTTCGGCTCGGCAACCAATCTCTTCTAGCAACTCTCTTTTGAGCGCCTGCTTGATGTCTTCATTGTCCTCAACGCCGCCGCCGGGCAATTTGTGATAGCTGTACTTGTCAACATGCAGCAATGCAATCCTATTGTCTTTGTCAGTTACAATTGCACGGGCCGCATGACGCTCACGGAAGCCATTAGAATCTTTATCTTTTGTATTAGGGACTATCTCGGAATGATAAATTTCGCGCAGTAATTTCATAGGCACAGTTTAACAGAAATTGGTTCGAACATTGGCAATCCTAGCTGGACTTCTCTCGAATCAGCAAGGCTTTCCGTGCGAACCAAAATTAAGATGAGATATAACCCAGAATAGCCTCTACTACATTATTAAGTGGTTGCTTGGCATCTATTGCGATAGCTCCGGCTTTTTTGAGGCTACGTTGCACAAATTCAAGATTATCTTTCAGTTTCTGCTGCGTTTCTTTGTCTTTGGCGAATACATTATCACGTGTAGGGTTGTTCAGCCGTGCGAGCATTGTCTCTTCGTCTGCTTGGAGCAAAAATACTTTTTGAGCAAGGTTCCAGTGCTGACGAATGTTGCCACGGCCACATACAAAAATATAAGGCTTATCAGAGTTGTCTCGGATAGCTTGCTCGAGCATCGGTACGTTTAGTACCCATTTATACTTTTGGGACCATTCAGGATCTTTCGGCCTGAAGTCAACGGCTTCCACTCCGTTTTCGTCAGCAAAGTGAAAGATGCCTTTAGTAACTTTGCTGTCGAGAGCAACATAGCCTCTCTTGATAAGCTCACGGGCTACGGAAGTTTTACCCGAGCCAGAGATACCTGTTACAAAATAGATTGCGGGGCCGCTCATGACTTTATGATAACAAATATGGAGTCAGGACTCGTTTTATCTTGGCAGGACTTATGGTACGAAAATAGAACTTTTATTACCGTACACAAGATGCAAGCCTCGATTGAACGCATCTACAATTACTTGGCGAGCGTGGGGCCAACTGGCACCGCGCGTGGTATACTATACATATGGCACAGGCAACTAAATCTCCCAGCCCAAAAGTAAAAGCATGGACGAAAGAGTTCGTTAAAAAATATCGCCCAGCTTTAAAAGAGCTGTCTAAAAAATAAACTATGTTCGACGATGATCCCGAATGGGATTTAGCGATCCTAACCTACATTCACGATAATATTATCGATGAAAGCGGTGGCTCTAAGGGTTTTCATAATGAAAATCTCGTTCGCTCTGCACTTGCACGCCCAAATCAAACAGCGTTTGGTGAAGAGATTCATGGTGATTTATTCATGAAGGCTGCGGCGCTGATCGACTCTATCGCAAACAACCATGGCTTTCGCGATGGGAATAAGCGCACAGCCATGGCTGCCGCAGTGCTTTTTCTGCACCTCAATAATATAGAAGTACAATTTACCAACCAGGAGTATGAAGACATCATGTTGCATGTGGTAAATGACAAGCCCTCGGTTGAAGAAATCAGAGACTGGCTTATCCAGCATGTAGCTACCGATAGGACAAACTCATAGTACAAGGTTAAATATGAATTATCATGATAAAGCTCAGACCGCCTATGATGACGTTGTCGATCTGTATGCTTCTATGTTCGATAATGGACTAGAAGAACAGCCGTTTACTCGCTCTATGTTGAGTGTGTTTGCTGAGCTTGTGGTTAAATCTGGCAACCTCAAAGTAGCAGATGTTGGATGTGGTCCGGGACATATTACAGCCATGCTACAGGAATTAGGACTAGAGGCTTTTGGGTTTGATATTTCTCCTGCTATGATTGAGCACGCTAAGCGTTCTCATCCAGGGTTATATTTTAATGTAGCGAGCATGGAAGCCTTGCCAGTAGATGACCACACCTTGGGAGGTATAGTGGCTCACTACTCAATGATCCACACGCCACCAAAAGAATTGCCGGCGTTATTTAAAGAGCAGGCACGAGCACTCTCATCTGGTGGTCTACTAATGGTTTCATTTTTTGCGACCGAGGAGTTGGGTGTTGTGCCGTTTGACCACAAGGTTACACCAGCTTATAGCTGGCCCGTTGACGAGCTAGCTGCAATAATCACCCAAGCTGGGTTTCAAGTATTTGCTCGCTTAACCGATGATCCTGAGAGTGATCGCGGATTTCTTGACGCTCATATATTAGCCAGACTTCGTTAGTCTCCTCCAGAAAAAAAGGGGGTGACAGGACTCGAACCAATGATTTCACCACGTTCGCCAGTAACCTCTGACTGTCAGTCAACTTCTTCTATTAGTCCGCTCAAACGACTGAATACGCCCACGTCATTCTGCTCCTCTAGCTCATATGAATAATCTGATTGACGAAGCATCATAGAGCCGATAATAAGGCCCAGCCTGCGTTGGTAGGAATACTCCTCGGTAACAGAAATAACTTCGCCTCCATTCACGGTTATCTCCGAGAAAGATTCAGGGTGCATGAGGTGATAATGCGTTGCGACATCGGAACGCAGTACCCCATACCTATTCAGCAGTTTGCCAAAAACCGCCACAGCAAGATCGGGGACATGCGTATGTGCAAGTGCCAGCCTCTCATGGATAATACCAACGTTGCCCTTAAGTGGTAGGTTGTTTCCGTCGGGCAAGTCTATGGCCATCTCTGGCAGTTCTAACGAATTGGCATCTAGATACTGTACATAGCCTTGATTCTCCTGTGCCCAACACAGATCAGCAGTAGTATACTCTGGGTAAGACTTATTAATATCCCTCATACTACGAGAGATACCGGAATAGCCTTCGGCATCAATGGACTTTTCGGGAACGGACCCTAAATTAGTGACAACCATTGCAAGACGGGATGATTCGATGGCTTTGCGATATTTGGGCCGGGCAGCGATGCGCATCCAGGATAAGCCCATTCCGCCACCAAAATCCAGAGCCATGACTGGTACGTCTTCCTGCCCCTCCAATGACCTATCGATAGCCCGCGCTACAGCCACCTCTTCCGGAAAAAGTGGATGCTGAACCTTGGAGATATCTTCATCTAAATCGTCGCCATATCTGTAATATAGTCCGTCAGCAAACGTCCACCCGCCTATGCCCTTATTGTCCTGACGCTTTAGCCTTGTTATGGCTTGCTCTACCTGTACGCGAGTATCTAGCATTTGGACATATTCATCCGGGTCAACCTGAAGATTGTCTGGCTTTGCAAGACCATAGAGTTCTACAGATGGGGCCAGAGATGCCGCTGCCATCTGGAGATCATTTCGTAATTGTTCTATCATGCGCCCTAGTATATCAAATACAATAGGGAGACAGGACTTGAACTAGATTTACAGAGGCAAAAGGAAAAATCCGAGTCATTTCTGGCTCGGATTTTGAGGTCTGACCTCTGTTATTTCTTCGTGCAGTCCTGTCAGGACCTCTCTCGAACCGATAGTAGAGAATAACTAGGCAAGCTCGGGATGATATTCTTTTTCAAATGGTGCATCGGTATTCTTTAGGGTGTCTTTGATGCGGGTTTTAGTAACTGGCATGGCATTGTCTGGGGACGCGTCCACAGTGAACCATCTTCCTTCGCAACCGGGAAACTCCGGTTGAAACTTGCCCGAAATGTAACGACCCTCGTATAGATGAGCATGGTTCCATATACCGCCAGTTTGGATATCAATGTTCTTGTAGGTGCCAACTTTACGAGTGAGTGATATCTGGAAGCCAGTTTCTTCGAAGGTTTCACGCAATGCCGCGTCTTCTGGTGACTCATTATCTTCTATGCCGCCGCCAGGCAAGTTCCAGATGGGTTTATCGGAGCGCAGCACCAAGAACACCTCTTTACGCGAGTCGTCTCTGAAGATAACTACAAATGAACCATCAGGGCGCTTCATAACTACAGCCTTGCAATGACTCGTGTTGGAGCCTTAGTCTCGATGAGTTCAGCAATATTCTCGGTTTTTAAGAATGCCGGCAATACGTGCATACTTGATGGGTCAATAAAGTCGATTTCTTCAATCTCAGTTCCGCCGTGGGTACTGTTGGCAAGGTCAATATTAAGGTAGTCTTGGCTGTTCGTTATGTGGAAGAAAAACTCAAGGTAATCTTTTTCGCCATGAGTAAATTGCTGCACATATAATAGGTTGCCAACCTGTGCTTCAACGCCTGTCTCTTCAAGCATCTCACGCTTCACACCATCAATGAGCGCCTCGCCAAAGACCACCACCAGGCAAACACCAATAGCTGTTGTCTTCTTTCAGGTGATCCTTATACGCTTTAAACCGTACACACAGCAACTTTCCCTCATGAAGCACAGTGCCGCGTACTGAAATTCGTCGAACCATATCAGACACCTCGTTAATTGGCAAAATTATACACCATGTTGACTCACTTTTGCTGTTTTTTGTGGCAAGATCCTGAACCAAGTTACAGAGGTGAAGATTTGCGAGCAAACAGAAGATATTTCAAGATATGAAAAATCCGAGTCAAAAATGGCTCGGATTTATTGTTTCGACCTCTGTTTGAGGTTCGAGAATCTTCTACTTGGCAGTCCTGTCAGGACTTCTCTCGAACCAATAACATTAGATTTTGTAAAGTACCTCAGTCCTGCTACTATATTAATGAACAAACATACATTAATGGAGAGCGCGCATGGCAAAGACCTTACTTAATTTAGCAATTTCACTTGATGGATACGTCGCCGGAACGCACGATGAAATAGATTGGATGGCGCAGTACGATGACCCCAGCGAATTTGGATTCGATACATTTATACCTACTGTAGGGGCAATTATCATTGGGCAACGCTCTTATGAGATTGGCATCGAGCAGGGGTGGTTCAAAGATGAAGCGTACGGCCCATCACCAATTTTTGTGATTTGCAAGAATGCCCCTGCAGAGCCTTCGCAAGATGCTGATTTTCATTTTATTACTGGCGGCATTGATGAAGCATTTCAAAAAGCGTCACAAGCAGCAGGCGATAAATGTATTTATTTATTTGGAGGCCCGAGTATTGTCCAGCAGTTCATTAATAAAGACCTTGTCGATGAACTGCACTTAGCAATCGTACCAGTATTACTTGGCCGAGGGATTCCGCTCTTTGCCAATTTAGATGACCGTAGAATCCAACTTGAGCGTTTGCGTGTAGATGAATTCGCCCGAGGGCTTACGTCTATTCAATATAAGGTCATAAAATAAGTCGTGGCACGGCCCGTAAAAGTCACCGATTCTGATGTCTTTGAGGTTGTTTTTTCTATTATCTTAGAAGAAGGCATGGAGCGTCTGACGTTTGACAACGTGGCAACAAAGGTGGGCTTGGTGCGAACAGCGATTGCTAATCGTTTTGGTAATAAACACGCGCTATTGGTAGCAGCAGACACCTATTATTTGGCGCAATCGAGTAATCTACTCGAGCAAACCACGGCAACTGAGTCTACGGCCATCAACGCCATTATCGATGGACTCTGTGCAGAAATGAGGTTTGCCACTTCGCCAAAAGCATATAGCAACAGTTTGAGTTTACTATCTCTTAGCATCACAACTCCAGAACTCTACCAGAACTATCGGCGGGCCTACATTGCGCAACGGTCATCCATTGCGAGCCTATTGGAACGCGCAAAAGAGGAGGGTGCCCTTCAATACGATATCGACTCTAAGCAACTTGCCCAGCAACTACAGATCGCCCAGCAAGGCGCAGCCCATACCTGGATGGTACTGCAAGAAGGATCAGTGGATGATTACATCAAACGCGCCATCTTAGCTACTCTTGAGCCATATAGAGTTTAACGTCAGGAAATAAAAAGACCAGCTAATGCTGATCTTTTTATTTGGCAGGGGTGACAGGACTCGAACCTGCAACCAACGGTTTTGGAGACCGCTACTCTACCAATTGAGCTACACCCCTATGCTATCTAAATGCTAACCTTGGCAGGCATTTAGTACAACAGAGATATCATACGACAAAAAACAGCTTTTGTCACTCCTTTCGTACTGTGCATTTTGTTATTGAGCTGGCTCGGGTATAATTGCAGAGATATGTCAGAAGGTGAAGATTTTGAAAAGTTTGTTCCCCCTGCTCCGCGGCCAGAGCTTCCGGCGTACTTGCAGGCACACCCGGACATTGATCCGGCAACGCTTTTGGCGACGCATCATATTCCCGTGCTTATTGGTGGCATAAAGAGCAACCAGTTTGTTATTCGTGAACAAGACGCCAGCGATGACGAGCCACATAACCCTGACGCACGTATTGACCTAGGCAAAGTTGTTGTTGCCGGTGGTAATATGCGGGCATTTGGTAATTTCTTTACGGCTGTTGAATCTCAGGCAGATGCGCAGTATGACATTGCGTTGATTGAAACCCAGCAGGCGCTTGCCGACGCCGCTGGACAAGGCGCTAACATACGTACGCTGATAGTGCCCGACACTGTTAATTCTTCGGCTACGGGCTACTTTACTCGGTTACAGCGCTTAGCTCAGGATACGGGCGTTGCTGTTGCTATTCGTGTCGTGGACCATGACCATGGTGATACGTATGAAAGCTTTTCTCACTTTGAACCAGTAAGCGCAACGAGTGTCGAGGACTACTGGTGCCAGCGGGCTGAAGAGCAAAAACAGTTCATAGAGCCGCCTGTTAGTTATGGCCGGTATGCCGCATACACCATGGAGAATGTGTATATAATTGACAGGCCACCTACGGCGGCATCCCTGGAAAGAATAATTATTCCAACCACCAAATATCCGTTGGTATTCACCAGCTTCGAACAGCTGCAACGGGACTTTCCAGGTGCACCAATTAGCGACCCCGACCAATGGGAAGAAAACAAGCAAAAGTATGAATTGGTTGCCAGTAAGGCTGAATACGACGAGACGATGCGTCGTTACCACGCCGAGCGCGATGACTTGCAGCTTCATGTGCGGCATACTGCTTATGCGACAAGTGCCGAATTGCGGCAGCTACTCCTCGACAACGATTCCCATGACGGAGCACTGTCGGCCATCCGTACTCTGGCCTTTCAGGATAAAAGTAACCACTATGCGCGTTTTATATTAGCTAAAATTGGTGACCCAGAAAACGAAGCTCATATTTTGCATGAAATCCGAACGCAGACGGGCGGCTATGGCGACGAGTCACTTACAACTGCTCCGCTAGGTATTCATTTGCGTCACAACCAGCAGCTGCTGGACAGTATTATGGCAGAAGTAAACGGCATCATTGCTACCGACCCCGCAAACTCCCCCGCCTTACTACCGTTGCTTGGTGCGCTTCATCATTCACACGAACCGCGCATTGGCCAACAGCTGGCTAATTATTTAACGGTGCCGACGCAACATGCTGAAGCCTATGCCGAAATAGTATTGCATGCTGCTGTGCGTTGGTTGCCAGAATATACTATGGCGCTGGCGCATTTGCCATATTCGCCGCAGCGCGACACGGCATTGCGCGCTATTGCAGCGCAAACGGCGGCGTTTGTTGATGCAGATAATAAAGGCAGACTCGATGGTTTGCACACATTTTACGCACCGAGTGAGATGCTGCCACTACTGCTTTGGTTTGCAGATCCGGAGCATCAAAGTATAGCCAAAGAGAGTGTGATGAAACAGTTCAAGGCCGGCGGATCAATTATTACTGCAAGTGGTTTTGAACGTGCATATCTGCTGTATCGCGCTCAGTATGGCGATTTGCCAGAAGTATCACAATATATCCATATCAAATAAGAGGAGGGTCTTAATTTGCACGAAGCTGTTTTAATGCTGTACGGGGAATACCAGAATGAAGAGGGTATTGTTCACCCATGGGAAGAAGACATGTTCCGTGAACCTCATAAATTACAGCAGCAGTTTTTAGAACAAGGTGTGGAGTTCCACGTGGGAAGGGCTCTCGAGATGCCGTCAGGACGGCGTGCATTAGGTGATCTGCCCCTTGTGGCTGTAGCGCAGAATCCAATATACGACCAAAATGGAGTTTTGCAGCGCGAAACGGTGTTCAAGCGCGGCTCGTTGGCCAATTACCCCGCTATTATCGACCACTGGGTGGCCAATTTCCAGGACCGCGCAAAGCAGCTCGATGGATCTATGCAGCGCACTGCTTACGGTCTGGGTGTATCGAACCATCGGTTATGGAATTGCCGACCCATCCAGGATATGGGCAATAATAAAGGCCTTATGGACATGGTGCTGCAATCGCATGAAGTTGGCCTGGCTACTTATGCTACGGTTGATCTCGGAAGATTGGCCGACGAGTATCCTGGTAAAAAAATTATTTACAAGCCAATAGACGGCTCCCGAGGCAAAGGCATAGAAGTATTTGATGACGCCGCGGATGTCCAGCGGGCAATGACCGCCGGAAACATTGCCAAAAGCGGCTTATTGCAGCCATATCTGGACCTGCGCTCCCCCATCCAGGGCCTAGTGCCCGCAAATCAAGAGGCGGCCGACAAATTACGTGTGGTTAATGCAACGGATGATCGCGTTCGTGAAATCCGCATGCACGTGCTGGCATACACCGATGATTTTGGTTCCGTTCAGGCCGAAGCGTACCCTACATTAAAATATAGCCACCCCGGTACGCCAACTATGCAAGTGGCGGGCAATGTTGCTTTGGATCCGGAATCTGTAAGCGCAGATATGCGGAAAACCAGCGTTAAGCTCGCGCGCTCGGTTGTTGATACTGCCGAAGTGTGCTCGGGCGAGGAAGTATCCCAATATTATGGGGTGTTTGACTGGATGATTGATAGCGAGGGCCGCACATTCGTTGGCGATGCCAACTGCCGTGGCCCCGCATTGGCTCCGGAGGCATTAGCCGCCCGCGAGGCATTTACGCGTATACTTGCCGCCAGTGCCCTGCGCCAATGCTAGTAGGTGCTATGATTAGAATAGCGGCATATGTGTAAAGCAGTATCCGCTCCGGTCATTAACGTTAGGCAAAGAAAGTGAGAGCATATGGTAGAGTCCCTAGAGTTTCGTCAACCTAATCCTGAAGATGCAGAAAGCATTAGCCAGCTTTTCTTTACTAGGTATGACGATATCGTACCCGGCAGGCAAAGTTGGAAGCCACGGCGTAAACGCTACTTTGCAACGCACGGCCCGGCATATTTTTTGGACGCCGTCCATCGTGCCCATGACTTTCCAAGGTCAAACTTTGCCTGCGTTGCAATGGACGGCGATGTTTTGGCCGGCTTTGCCAGCGCCACGGCAGACGCAAGCAACCTCTCACTTGCCCGTCTGGTTGGACTGGTCGTGAATGAGGATTATGCGCGTCAAAAAATAGGTACCCGGCTAGAAATAGAGCGCCAGGGATGGGCCGACCTCAACAACCGTGTTCTGTATGGACAAATTGTAGATGAAAGCAGTAGTGCGCGTACTTTTTACCGCGAAAATGGATACAAAGAAATAGGCACCCGCGTTATGGCCGAGACAGTGTTTAGGCTTATAGAACACACGCCGCCAAATATGCCTCCGCTTACTACGAAAATCCACTGGAGCCAAGGCTTGAGTGAGGAGCCGTTGATATACTAGACACAAATTAACAGATTAATAACGCAAATGGAACAAGCTCGGCAAAACATTCCTGCAGATAATATAGTGGCGTACGTGCCAGAACTGGCTGCCGCCCGTATTGAGGATGGAAGTATATACGAAGTGGCTTCCCAGGCTGTGCTGAGAATGGTGGCGTCCGAGCGTCATGCGGCACGCCAGGAATGGTTACGCGAGCACGCCAAAGAATCATATGACGCGGTGTTGTGGGCGCAAAAATGGGCTGCTGACCCAGCGGTACGACAAGGCATAGAACAACGCAATATGGCGGACCTTGCTTTTGCGCGGAACCAAGTTTCGATAGCTAATAGCGTTGCCAACCATATCGAGTCGGCAGAGCATGCGATACGGGATGAGCGCGATGCTGTCCAGCATTCCTTAGGTAGTCGTGTTTGGCAGCATATATTATTCCCAGGCAAAAGCAAGCTTGCCCCGGATGACCAATCCCTGCTTAATAGAGTCAGAGGGGCTGGACTAGCGGTTGTGTCGCCCACAGGATCGGGCAAAACACACGTACAAGGCAAAGTGCTGGATGCCCTGGGTATTGGTTTGCCACGAGCTGACGATCCTTCACAAAACCGTCGGGCTCTCGTTTGCGTTACAGACCAGTCAATGGTTAATCAATATTTAGGCGTTATTGGCGAAGATACTTTCCGTAAGGCTCTGAATCGTCCCGTGAGTCTCGGTGCCTACTGGCAGTATGGAAAAGATAAAGACAAGGACATCACCCTGGTGGTGACGTCGACCTTGCCTAAGCTTTTGGAAGACGGTGTTATTAAGCCCGAGGAATATGACGTAACGGTGGTGGATGAAGGTCATAGGATACTGGGCAAGCGGGCTTTAGAGACATTCTCCCAGCTCAGTGGGCGGCTCATGCTGTTTACAGCAACACCGACATATGACGAACGCCGCCAATTGCAAAAGACTGTAGACGTGGTGTCCGAAGGAGATATCCGCAGCTTTATTGAGCGTGATATCCTAAGCCCTGTCCGCTTATTTACGTATCGGCCTAACGAGGGGTTGGAGCTTGAGACAGCCGCTTATTTGGCAAGCAAAGTCATAGCAATGGGGCGTAAAGTGTTGGTTTATTGCAAATCAACGAGTAGCGAAAAAGGCCAAGTACAAGAAAAAGACACTGAGTATGTCAGCCGTAGGATTAACGAACTGACAGAAGTGGGAAAGAAGCAGACTGCGTCCAAGGTAGTCGGTGTCATTGACAAGCACCAGAGCAAGCGCTCTATAAAAGCGTTTCAGGACGGAGTTATTCGTAGTCTGGTGACTGTAAACATGCTTCGGGAGGGTTACAATGACCCGGATGTGGACACGGTAATCATTGTGGGACCTTGTGTCAGTATGGTTGACGTCGAGCAAAAACTTGGCCGCTGCATGCGCAAAAGTGATAACGAAGCTTGGGCGATGGAAGTTATCCCCCGTCGCAAGCTAGGTGACCACCGACAATATTATTCACTGTGGAACGTAATGGGTCTCGAAGCCATACATCAGGGCAAACTAATGGAAAAGGCAGCACCCCGACCTACCCTGGACGGCTGGACAGCAGTTATGCAAAGCCCAGATAATGCAGAAATACCTTCGGACACTCCCCAGCCGGTCATTGAAGTGAATACAGTTCAAGACAAAGACCATGCCAATATACTGGCGCAAGTGGCTTTGCCCGCGCAGCTCGGCACATTTTACGAGAATACTTTATTACGCCGCGTCGTATTGTCTCCGGACGCAAACGCGCAGGAAGAGCTTAAGGAACGTTCTAAAAGTCTGGAAGCCATGGCCAAAGAGTATGGCTTGCCCGAGAGTTGGCTAGTATTCAGATTCGACAAAGCTGAACTTCCATATACGACAATCTACCAGTTTGATCCCGAAACGGGCCAGCGCAGCTATAGTCGCTGGTATGATACCGCAGTACTCGAAAAACATTTCCAAGATAGCCCTTTGCCAGTTGGTGGCCAGCGAATATCAATAACGAGCATGCAAGAAATTCTAGGGGCTACAAAAAACACACTACTAGCTTTACTTAAAGAGTTTTCCATCGAGGGCCAGCCAGGCATTGGGGTGGGTAAGCGCGCTGTTACAACCTATAGTATGGACATCGTAGCCTTGCTGGAGGCCGAAATAAAACGGGTGCCTGCTGCTGACGAAGCGTCTGACATGGCAATCATAGAGCTACAAAAGGAATTCAGAGCCAATGGCTGGCCGTTTACCTTTCCTGCATCCTACATTGCAGATACCAATAATAAAATTGAATCATATGAGCGCCGCCTCGTAGGGGCTACGGGCATTGGCCGCATTATGGAGCACATCTCCCTTGAGGACGCCGAACGTATCCGGGAGGAATTCCGCAATAACTCTATAGCTACCAATAGGCATATTAGTGTGACTGAAGTTGCGAAATTAGCTGGTGTTGTATTGGGCTGCGTGCTGAGAAATCTCACAGATGAGGATAAAGAGGGTTCTGCCCAGCTTCGGCAAAGCCCTACAACCCGTGCCGGGTTGTATCTGAGGCGTCAAAAAGGGCTGGCAGTTGTCGAGCGTTTGGAGCCAAAAAAAGTTCCGCCGGAGCTTGTTCCGCTGCCAATGGTTATAAGTAGGACAGAGGTCAAAAGAGGTACGCTAGAGGCCTATGTCTTTAGGAACCGTGCCGAGCTTGATCCCGTGAGCTTGAATGTTGGCTTCCAGACGAGCCTTGTGACGTGTTTCGGGTGGTGGGCGCTACAGCGCTTTGAAAAACAATATGGGGTACGTGCTGACCTTGAACCTGTTGATTACGAACGTATCCAAAGGGGCGACACTGCATATATGCGCGAAGTCCAAGCCTTGCATATCGACGATGTTTTTTTGCAGCCGCTGGCAGGTTGGATGGATATAGGCGCAGCACTTGAGGCCCTTAATTGTACGGGCACTGCACTGCGGGCCCTCATCGTCCTTGTCAAGGAAAAGAGCAAAATAGAGGACGTATTAGCGGATCAGGGTGGCGCATGGCGCGTTAAAAAAGACATAATTGAGCGTATTAGCAGATACCCGATCAAAGAGGCTCGCCCTGATCTCGTATCACATACGCGTTTGTCGGGTGGGCTCAAACTCAAGGGGTTAGCCTGGCCTCACAAGCCATATTTCCAAACTGGTGACAGGATGGTCGCCCGTGGGCTACACAATAAAATTGATGTGTATTACACCAAAAATGCAGTCAAGAATGTCATGGTGCGCGCCGAGGCTGAGAAGAGTTCCTCGCGTCGTTGATAAAAACATGTTATAATAACAGTAAGTCCTTCTCCGGAATAACCGTATCACATAGCTGCCAGCTGTGTGGTGTCTACAAGCAATGCTTGTAGACGAGAAGAACCTGTTTTGCTCATTTGGGATCGCCCCAAAGAGCCTCGAGAGGTAGTGAGGGTATGACCGCACGCAGCCACACCAAGCTGACCGATCTGACCTTCGGAGACACCGTTTCACGCACCAGCCTGAACTTGGCTGACGATCTCAGCCCTCTGCAGGAACGCGAGGTCGAGAAGCTGCTGGAGCTGCTGAAGGACCGCCCGCTCGTCGCGGTTGCCAAGCTCTCGCAGAGCGAGCTGTACAACCAGCTGAAGGGTGAACTCGTCGACACGCTGGGTATGGCAACGGGTGGTCTGCTGCGTACCGTACGCCAGATCAATCTTGCCGCAAACCGGCAGCTGAGTGTCAAGCGCCTGCAGCTGGTCAACCGCACCACCGGCAGCGACTATCAGTTGGAGGAGCTGGCCGACATGAGCCTGTACGACCTACTGCAGCTGGTCATCAGGTGCCCGCTCGTCGCACTGTACGTCGAAGACATCATCGAACAGCGCGTCAAGCGGGTGAAGAGTACGGCGTGGGTGGTACCAACCGCCAACACCGAGGCCAAGTCGGGCGTACCCAGGATCCACCTGGACGCGACGCTCCGCCATGTCGGGCGCTACGATGGCCTCGCCGAGGTCAAGGATCTGCCGCTGCGTGACGGAGTGCCCACAACGCCCATCTCCTTTCGGGACGCGTTCGTCACCTGCGACGTCTTCTGACCTCGCCGTCCACGAGTAACGCCCTGAGGGCGTAGCAAAACGGCCATCGGCGTTGCCGATGACCCGGAGTGCCGGGAACCAGCAGCCGGATGGCGAATGCGCGTTTTTCGCGTGTACATCTTGCCATCCGTCTGCTGCCCCACCAGAGCCCGTATGATATGCGGTTTGTGCTGGGGTTACAATACTGGATTGTCAGATATTTCAAACGCTGCGTGCTGCTGCCCGGCCTTTGCAGTGCCAATGCCACGGTATACAAAGCCGGCAGTCTGTGCAGCCTGCACGTCGACTACCTGCATGCCGTCAAAAATATGTTTGGTGTGTACTTTTTGGCCCACAGCTGTCAGGTCAAGCTGCTTATAGTCGTCCCAAGGCGTCATGAATAGTTGTAGGCTGCTGTCTTCAGCTGCCTCAAACAGATCGTCGTGGAAGGTCAGGTTTTGGTGGGAAATTTCACGTGTTGCCGCTGGGATTGCGTGTGGGTCGGTTGCACGTATGATAAACCCTTGTTCAAGCAACGTCCGTGCAATTTTAAGCGAGAATGAATTGCGTACATCATCGGTGTTGGGCTTAAACGAAAGACCAAATAGCGCAATAGTTGCCCCGCGGGGTACGTCCTTGGTAATGCTGTCTATCACATGGCGCACATGCTCTTCATTATGAGCCAACACTCCACGCAGTAGTAGTGTAGGCGCGCCTACACGCTCGCTGCTTTCAATGAGTGCAGCAGTGTCCTTGGGCAGGCATGGCCCGGCGAACCCAATGCTTGGCGTTAGGTATGTGCCGCCAACCCGTGGGTCCATAACCAGCGCCTTGGTAACGTCATGGACGTTTATGCCAAATTTCTCACAGATTTCAGCAATATCATTGATAAATGCAATGCGGGTGGCCAGGAACGAATTGGCGCTGTATTTGATCATTTGCGCTGTCTTGGCGTCGGTAATAATTACTTTGCCGCCCAAGCCGTAGAACAGGCCGGCAACTTCTTTGGAAAGTGCTTCTGAATCTGAGCCGACAATAGTACGCTTAGGGTTGAAGAAGTCGTGCACAGCTGTGCCTTCGGCCAAGAATTCCGGGCACGATATAAAAGTGATGGGCTTGCCCTGCACCGCTGGTAGGGCTGCGAGCTCGTCAAAAACTCCAACTGCTACGGTTGATTTTACAATTACGAGCGTTTCACCAGTTACAACTTCTGCGATCGAGCTAACTGCCGCAAATAAAGCCGATAGGTCACTCTTGCCGTTCGCATCTTGCGGCGTCTGGACGCCAATAAAGACGTAGCGCTGGCCTTTGTAGGCTTCAGGCAGTGTTTGGTAAAAAGAAAGGCGTTGGGCGTCCATGCCTTCTCGCAATAGCTCAGGTGTTTGGGGCTCGTAGAATGGTGGCTCACCTTGTCGTAGGGCTGCGACCCGGTCTGGATTGATGTCATAGCAGTTTACGGTATTGCCTAGTTTGGCAAGTCCAATGGCAGTTATAAGGCCGACATATCCGGTGCCGACCATCAAAATTTCCTGGTTTGTGGTGCGTTCAATCATAGAAACATTAAATACTAAGCAACTATAAATAACAACCGCTCCTGATGCTTAGTTAGATATTACTACAATTTGGTCAAACCCTTCTTCCGCTACGGGCGGTTCTTTTTTGAGCGCTGCTGCCATCCGGTTGATGGCTGCAGTCGGCACTGGCTGTTGACGCTGGGCATTGCGTTCTTTACAGACAGGAATAGGTATATCGAAGTAGCATCCAATAACTGCCTGGGCACCATGTTCCCTGCAGAAGGCTATCATCCGCATCCGATCCTGGCGCTTGTAATGCGTCATGTCTATATAAACATCGCTTTCAACCAGTGCTTCGGCAATTCGTTCGAACATAACCCTGGTAACTTCTTGTTCTTTGCTATGGTTGCGCATGTCGCCTGTCAGCTCTTCACGGATATCATCACGATTTACATAGCCACTCACCTGCTTGTCTGCTAGTTGTTTGAACGCAGTTGTTTTGCCGCATCCGGGCACGCCAATGGCAAGGTAAGCTATCATGCTGGTTATTATACCGCAACTGGCTCCGCGCCGATGGTTTCAATACGGGTCGCTAGCCGTTTGCGTAAGCGGCTAATGCGCTCATCGTCGGTTATGTCTTCACGTAGCTGGCTGCGCGAAAGCGTAGCTTGTGGTGTCAGGCCGCGCACATGCAAACTGCATAATAGGTCTGCACAGCACAAGAATGTTACGGAAGTATTGTCCGTTCGGGTGAATGTAATACTGGCGGCATTTCCACCTCTCTGCCACGTGCAGCAGAAATCGCATACAACCGGTTTGCTGCGTCCTGTTCGTGTATCGGTCAATGAACGTTTAAGCGTATACGCAAGAGCATACAAACCATTCTCAACTTCTGCAACAAACACCCCTTCATTGCCGCTTTTAACAGAAGCTGTAATAAACTCCCGAGACTTCCAATGTTGCTCTGGATTAAAGCGGATGTTACGTGCCAAGCGCTGAGTTATCCGCGCTGCTTTGACGATAGTTTGCCACTGTTCACGGCTTATTTGATGCATGAGTAATACTATATCAGTAAATAGTCGTTGCAGCTTGACACTCGTCTGCTATGTGCGGTACCTTGTTACAGAAAGGTAGCTTATATGAAAACAGAACAACGCCCGCCATTCGACGGTTTATCAGATGCCGCGGTTGCACGGCAGACACAAGCTGGCCGCACGAATACAACCGATGACCAAACGAGCCGGTCGGTCAGTAGTATCTTGCGCGCCAATATTTTGACGCGATTTAACGCTATTGTCCTTGTTCTTACTATTGTCGTGGTTGTGGTTGGATCGCTTGTCGATGCCCTCTTCGGCGGCGTTGCCGTCATAAACAGTGCTATTGGTATTTTTCAAGAGCTGCGTGCCAAGCGGACGCTGGATCGCTTGGCTATTCTACACGCGCCGGTAGCTCATGTTGTTCGCAATAGTAAGGTTCGCCAGGTACAGCTTAACGAGATCGTGTTAAACGATGTGCTTAAACTGCAAACTGGTGACCAAGTGCCAGTGGATGGGCCGGTCTTGCTATCTGAGGGCTTAGAAGTAGATGAATCTTTGCTAACTGGCGAGTCTGACCCGATTTTCAAGAATAAAGGCCAACATGTGCGCTCGGGGTCGTTTGTGGTAGCGGGAATTGGCTATGTCCAGGCGGCGGCTGTTGGCAGCGACACCTATGCCCATGGCATTACCAAGCAGGTCAAACGGTTTAGTATAGCCCAGTCAGAACTGGTTAATGGCACCAATAGGCTGCTGACGTACATTAGCTGGATTATCGCCCTGGCCTCGCCAGTAATTGTTTGGGGACAAATTGAACGAAGCGGAAACGGCTGGCAGGAGTCGCTCGTACGGTCGGCTGCAGCCATTGATGGTATGATCCCACAAGGTTTAGTGCTATTGACCTCCCTATCGTTTATGCTGGCAACACTCGCTTTGGCACGCCGCAATGTTTTGGTGCAGCAGCTGCCGGCTGTCGAAGGTTTGGCGCGGGTAGATGTTATTTGTTTGGATAAAACTGGTACCCTTACCGAAGGCCCCATCGTGTTCGACAAATTAATTATGGTAGATGCCCAGCAGGAGAAAGCGGTAGCCAATATATTGGGGCAATTCAGTGCCCAGCCAAATTCCCCTACTCTACAGGCACTGCACGACGTATATCCGGCTGCCAAGGTAACCGCTCGATATAGTGTTCCATTTTCGTCAAGCCGCAAGTGGAGCGCCATGCGGGCGGGCAAGCAGACATGGGTACTTGGTGCGCCGGAAATGGTCTTGGCGGATGCTTCACATCATGTCCGAAAGCAGGCAGATTCTTTGGCTGATGCAGGAAGCCGGGTGCTTATATTAGCCTTGTCGGCCCACGCCGCAACTCCCGCTGGTTTGCCAGACGACATACGGCCGGTAGCTCTCGTTGCTCTGAAGGAGCAAGTACGGAAAGACGCGCGTAAAACACTGCAATTCTTTGCCGAACAAGGTGTCAATCTCAAGATTATATCTGGCGATAACCCCAAAACGGTGCGCGCCATCGCTGCCGCCGTCGGCTTGCCGGACACGCCAGCTGTTGACGCCCGGACTTTGCCTACTGATACCACGGAACTGGCTGAAGTATTGCGCACTCATAGTGTTTTCGGCCGCGTAAATCCAGACCAAAAACGTCAAATGGTACGGGCCTTGCAGTCTCAGGGCCATATTGTGGCCATGACCGGCGACGGTGTTAACGATGCACTTGCTCTCAAGGATGCTGATATCGGTATTGCTATGGGCACGGGCGCTCAGGCTACCAAGGCAATTGCTGAACTTGTTTTGCTCGACAACGCCTTTAGCCGAATGCCTCGTGTTTTGGCAGAAGGCCGCCGTGTGATAGCTAATATCGAACGGGTTGCCAGTTTCTTCATTATTAAGAATGTATATTCCCTGTTTCTGGCGTTGTCAGTTACCATGGCTGCCATGCCATATCCCTTTCTCCCGCGACACCTTACTATCCTTTCGGTCCTAACCATTGGTATTCCGGCCTTCTTGCTTTCGTTGGCGCCAAATAATAGGCGATACATGCCGGGCTTCCTTAATCGAGTGCTCCGATTTGCAGTGCCTGTTGGTATTACGACTGCTGTCGCGTTGTTCGTGAACCATTTCCTTATAGAGCGGAGCGGCGGGTCGCCCGAAATTGCTAGTACTATGGCGTCTGTGCTTGTAATGGCTGCGGGTATGTGGGTGCTGGTGTGCTTAGCGCGTCCTTTGCGAGGTTGGAAAATTGCCTTGGTTGTTGGCTTGAGCGCATCATTTGCGCTGCTTATTACCCTTCCACTCGTGCGTGAATTGGCAGAGTTTGAGTTACGGTCGTCGTATTTTGCTCAGACTTTGGGCTTGAGCGCGCTTGTCGCTCTTTGTGTCGAATATTTTTGGCGACGCAATAAGCATAAAAACCCTAGCCTGCGTGCTGGCGCATAAAAGCCTCATCTTGATCGATCAATTGTTGCCACGATGTAATGTCACCACGCTCAAGTTGCTTTAGTACGAGCGCAGAATAGCCAATCACCTGCTTGCGATGCGTTGCCAAAAGACGGTTGGCTTCTGGCAACGGGTATGTATAGGTTTCCAGTAAAAAGTTTTGCTTGCCTTGGAAGTCTGCCATTTCTTCTACTGTTATTTCGGCAGGGTCCGGCATGCCTCTGAATTCACGCAGCAGGTGATGGCTAGCCAGCGGTCCTTCTGGCCGATACATCCTGCCTAGGTCGCCGCAAGCAAGGCTCTTTGCGCCTATTTCATGCTCTTTGCTGATATATTCTTGAGTCGTTGCCCGTTGGCCAACCAATCGGTACTGCTCATCCAGTATTGGCTCTGTGCCATAAATTGCCACAGCTGCCATTTCCTGCAAGTATGGCGTAAAGACGCCGCTTTTGCGCATTTGGTCACGTACAAAGTCTACACTTTCCTGCTCGTTAACGCCCTTGCCTCTTAGCTGGACCTTGTCGTGGTTTTCGGCCGAAGCGCGCAGAACAGCACGCACAACAGGCTGCATTCCGTAATGCTCAGCCATTACGTCGGTATCTTCGCCTGTGGTCCGGCCATGGTAACCATTGTGGAACCCAAGGCTCTGTCTGCCGGGCTGCCACAGTGGCATGCCCGTGCCGTACTCGGCGTCTATTTCAGCTAGCCCAACACACCCTATCTGTGCGGATGCTGCAATAATTTGCTGCTCTTGTTCTTCGGAAAATTGGCATAACGAAATAACCTCACCCATTGGTAAGTCTCCTGTGTTTTGTTGGTGGCCGCACCTTTTGGCGGCGTTACACGCAGCTTACCAACACCTTGTATATTTGAATATTTGTTGCGCAAAAAATGCACAACTGGTAAAAATAAGATGTTATGAACGACACATCCGCCATACGGGCGTATTTTTTTAAACTGGGACTTGAGCCAGAAATAGCTGATATTTATTTTGCCCTGCATGCGTACGGCCGCCAGACTATATCAGATGTGGCACGTAACTCTGGCGTAGAGCGGACGCGCATTTATCGGCTGCTCGATACGCTCAAAGACAGCGGCTTAGTAGAGGTCGAAACCGAATATAAGCGCAATATGCTAAGCGCTGCGCCCATCACAAACCTCCAGATCCTTATTAGTAAAAAAGAGCAAGAGGTACGTGATTTGCAGGCCGAACTGCAGGACCTGCATCGGGCACTGAACCACGCCGAGCTACATTCGCCCGCTACAAGTGTGCGATTTTACCAGGGCGCAGAAGGCATTAAGCAGATGGTCTGGAACCAGACTAAGTCTAATTCCGAGAACTTAGCTATTATGTACGAGAATATGCAGATCCGAACGAAGCTGAAGTTCTTTGAGCGTTGGGTACGTGCTTGTAACGAGCGCGGTCTTACATTCCGAGGTATCATCAGTGATAACTTTATAAGGACCCAGCAAGAATGGTATGGCGAACATTCTAACGAGCGCCTGGCGTCTTGGTCATCACGCTATGTTCCCGACACCTTATTTAAAATCAACCATTCTACTGTCATATACGATGACATAGTTGCATATTACAACTGGAAGGGTGGTGAAATATTTGGCATTGAGATCAGGAATCAGCAAATTGCCGATTCCCAACGGTTCTTTTTTGAGGCGCTATGGGCACAAGGGAAAGACGTTGATGACCTGAAAGGCTTGCACGATTAGCTACCCACGCCGGGCAACGAAATTCAATGGTTGCTCGACAAACATATCCACTGCCAACCGATCGCACATGACGACGGTCTCCAGCTGGGCGCAGTTTTCAAAAAGCAAGCCGCATATCTGGCGTACGTACTGTTCTGCTGCCGTCTGTGTTGCGCCCGGATAATTCACAGAGTCTGGTGTTATCCAGCAGGAACTGGCAAGAATGGTCTTGGCCGCCGGGCCAATACTGTTTTGGCGTGGCGCCTCTTGTTGGCCATCTAAACAACATTGTGCAGCGTAGCGCAGCAAGTCAGAGCCTACTACTGGCTGGACAGTTTCTTCCGGACGGACTGTGGGCTGGTAAAAGGAGCCCGGGCTGGCCTGGCTATGCGGCGGCAGCCCCCATGTCTGGCCGGTAATATTTCCATTGCGGATAAATAGCAGGCCATTATGCTGCTTTGACATTGGGCTATCGCCAGTGGGCGTGCCTAGAAGAATGGTTGAGTCTGGGTATTCCAGTGATATTTCCTGGACGTCTTTCACGCGACTGGCAATCACCGCTGGGTCGATATGAATAGCCTGAGGTCGTTCTACCGTCGTAATGAGTTCGGGCGTTAGTATGTACTTGCCGGGGTTTTCGAGCATCGCCAATGAGTCGGCACATGAATCCCAGGTGGGATCTGAGACCACGGTGACGCGTTCGTCCGACGGAAGGTTGATATCGTGGGTAGTGTATTCGCGAGTAAATTCTACAGTGAAGTGATATTTTGACACAAAGCCTAGGATATAGCATAAATATTAAATAGATATGTACATTATGATTCTATGACCGAGTGCAGTTCAGTAGTATTATAGTTCTGTATGGATATAATTACTTCAATTTTCAAGCTTATTACTGATTTTCTGCAAGCCTTGCTCGACCTTTTGCAAGCATTTTTTAATGCTATTATTTCGCTCCTGCAAGGTATTCTGAACATCTTCTCTTTCTTGACCCCCATTCTGTAGAAGCCAGTACAAACAGGTATAAAAAGGTTGTGCTAACCAAGCATTTTCTTTTATAATGCAAGTAAAACATTGGGGGTTCAGCGATTGCTATGAAAATACTCATGCTTGGGTGGGAGTTGCCTCCGCACAACAGCGGTGGGCTGGGTGTGGCCTGTTACCAGCTCTGTAAAGCCATGGCTTCTGACGGCGGTGATATCACATTTGTTGTTCCCTACACAGCTCAGCATGCAATTAGTTTTATGCGAATTTCGGCCGCACATCCACAAGATGTCGTACAGGTGCAACGTAGCGGTAACGCCTATGATAGCCATAAATATATTTATGCCGATGGCCGCGAGGCGTCTGTCAGTATTTTTGACCAGCAGGCGATGTATGAGTCGGCCGTTGACAGTATGGTACGTAGCTCTGCCGAAGAATACGACGTTATCCATGCCCACGATTGGCTGACGTTCCGTGCTGCGTTGCGCGCCAAGCAGCGGCTGGATCTGCCGCTTATTGTTCATTTGCATTCCATTGAACGCGACCGTGCAGGTGGTGGAGCTGGCAATCCGTTAGTACGTGAAATAGAGCAGACAGCCATGTTGTTGGCCGACAAGATTGTGGCTGTCAGCCAACACACCAAGGACATGATTGTTGCGGATTACAATATTCCGGCCGACAAGATAGATGTTGTCCATAACAGTATTGACCGCTCTATGGTAGAGCCACTTGACCCAACTAATGCCTATGCGTACCTGACGGCGCTGAAGGCACGCGGGTATAGGATAGTCGCCACTATTAGTCGTCTGACCCTGCAAAAAAACCTACCGAACTTGTTATATTCCGCCAAGGAAGTTATTGACCGCGCGCCCAAAACTATGTTCCTCATCGTAGGCAGCGGCGAGCAGTACTTTGAGCTTATTAGCCTGGCGGCAGATTTGGGCATTAGCAAGAACGTGGTGTTTACCGGCTTTTTGCGTGGCAAGCAGTGGCGCGACGCCTACGCTATTGCAGACTTGTTTGTTATGCCATCTATATCTGAGCCGTTTGGACTGACGGCTCTGGAGGCTATTGGCTATGGTACACCGGCACTCATCAGCAAGCAGTCTGGCGTCGCCGAAGTAATCCGCAATAGCTTGAAGGTCGACTTTTGGGACGTCAAAGAGCTTGCCAACAAAATCACTGCTGTCGTACAAAACGATAGCCTTCGCGATGAGCTGCATGCAAACGCGCTCAAAGAATACCAGGCGCTCGATTGGTCACACTCATCACGTAAGTTGTTCGCCATTTATCGCCAGCACATTCCGCAGGTGGCGCTATGAGCAAAGCCATCGTTTTATATATGCACGTACACCAGCCATATCGTGTGCGCAACTACTCTATTTTTGACACAGGTGTTGACCATGCATATTTTGACACGCCATACGACAATGCAACCAGTAACGAACGTATTGTCCAAAAGGTCGCCCAAAAATCATACCTTCCTACGAACGCCGTTTTACTCCGTTTGCTCAATACATATCCAGAATTCAAAGTTAGCCTTTCTATAACTGGCACAGTCATAGACCAGCTATCCCAATGGGCGCCAGAAGCCTTGCAGTCGTTCAAGGACATTGTCGCGACTGGCAGGGTTGAAATTGTCGCAGAAACCTACCATCACAGCTTGGCCTTCTTTTATTCGCGTAGCGAGTTTGAACAACAGGTGGCGATGCACCGCCAAAAAATCCAGGAAACGTTTGGCCAGACGCCACAGGTTTTCCGCAATACTGAACTTGCGTATAACAACGACCTTGCATACTGGGCGGATCAAGCCGGTTACAAAGGCATCCTCAGTGAGGGCTGGGACACCGTTCTGGGTTGGCGTAGCCCAAACTATGTTTACCGCCCGGCATACACCCAGAGCATTCGGTTGCTCATGAAGAACTACAAGCTGAGTGATGACATAGCGTTTAGATTTGGCGACAAACACTGGCACGAGTGGCCGCTTACTACCGATAAATACACCCATTGGCTTAACAGTATTCATAATGCTACTAACTTCAACCTGTTCATGGACTACGAAACATTTGGTGAACACCAGTGGGATGAGTCGGGTATTTTTGATTTTTTGGAGCACCTACCCAAAACGTGGATACAAACCTCGGGCAATACTTTTATGACCGTCAGCGAAGCTATTGACGCATTTGACCCTGTCGATACCATCGATACGCCCCACACCGTAACCTGGGCTGATACCGAACGCGACCTAAGCGCCTGGCTCGGTAACTCTATGCAGACCTCCGCCATACAAAATCTGTATGACCTGGAAAAGTCTGTTTTAGCCACGGGTGACCTTGCTCTTATCGAAGACTGGCGCAAACTGCAAACTTCCGACCACTTTTATTACATGTGCACCAAGTGGTTTAATGATGGGGACATACACGCCTACTTTAGCCCGTATGATAACCCATATGACGCGTTTATCGCGTTTATGAACGCCTATCACGATATTCGGTTCAGGCTTATGCAGAAAGGAGTGGATCTGTAATGGCGCGGCCCGTAATGCTCGGAAACGGCAGTTTGACTGTCGGCCTTAATGAAAAAGGTTTGGTACACGATTTCTACTATCCGTACGTAGGTCTTGATAACCTTACTAACTCGCGTAGCGTACGCCACAAAATTGGCCTATGGGTAGATGGCGACTTTAGCTGGGTGGATGACGAGGCCTGGCAGGTTGACGTTGATTTTGAAACAGATGCAATGGTCAGCAACATCCGTATGCACCACCCTCGTTACAACATTGAGTTGGTGTTTACTGATTTCGTAGACAGCGACTTCAATGCTTTTTGTCGCCGCGTAAAGGTAATCAATCACAGTGACGATTACCACAATATCCTGTTGTTTATGCATCAGGTATTTCAAATTTCGCGAGCTGGCCGTGCGGACACGGCGCTGTATGTGCCAGATGAAGACTATATTTTGGATTACAAAGGCCGTGTAAGCCTGCTTATTTATGGCCAGAATATTGACGGCACCAAGTACGACCAGTTTGCTATCGGCAATTACGGTATCGAAGGCAAAGATGGTACGTACCGTGATGCCGAAGACGGTGAGCTATCCGGTAATGCCGTAGAGCATGGTGGTGTGGATTCCGTATTGCGCTTTACTGCTTCGTTGGCGGCAGGCGCGACCACACAGATTGACTACTGGATTATTGCTGCTGACTCACAGTTTAGCGCCGAAAAAATCCATCACCAGTTCTTGTCGGAGGGTATTGAGCACCGGCTGGAACTTACCCGGCAATATTGGCATGAATGGATTTCAACCGCAGCCAACACTCTGCATGCTATCGACAAGCCATATCTGGACACGGTAAAAAAATCGTTAATGCTTATTAAAGTCCATACCGATAAACGTGGTGGAACTATTGCCAGTTGCGACTCATCAATTTATAACTTTGGCCGTGATTACTACAGCTATGTTTGGCCACGTGACGCTGCATATGCCATGTGGCCGCTTATTCGGCTGGGCTACCGTGATGAACCTCGCCGGTTCTTTGAATTCTGTAGGGATATCCTTACTAAAGACGGTTATTTAATGCATAAATACCAGCCGGACCGCGCAATTGGCAGCACCTGGCACCCATTGCTGCATGGTAAGCATCGTGAGCTTGCAATCCAAGAGGACGAAACTGCTATTGTGCTCTATATGCTTGGTGAATACTACGATCGCACGCAAGATAAAGACTTTGTACTGAGCCTATACAACACCTTTATCCAGCCAACGGCCAATTTTATGAGTGAGTTTATTGACGAGCAAACACAATTGCCCCATGCCAGCTATGACCTATGGGAAGAGCGCTTTTTAACTTCGACATACACCACTGCCATTGTGTATCAGGCATTGCTGGTGGCAGCAGACTTTGCCGAAGCATTTGAATATCCTGATGACGCGGTCAGGTGGCGTGACGTTGCTGCGACTATTCTAGAAAACAGCAAAATCTTCTTTGATGAAAACCAACAGGCGTTCCGCAAAGGCTATCTGCTAAATGAAGACGGCTCATTGCAGTTTGACAACACGCTTGACGTATCTAGTCTATATGGCGTTATGATGTTTGCCATGCATGATATGGGCGTTGAATACACCGAGCGCACTGTTAAGGCGGTCGAGGAACGGCTCCTCGATATTTCTCCGTCTGGCGGTAGCGCGCGATACGAAGGCGACCATTACTTCGAGAGTAACCCGGCCTATAAAGGCAACCCATGGTTTGTGCCAACGTTGTGGATGGCTCAGTACTATTTGCGTAACAAACAAACAGATAGGGCCCGCCACTACATTGACTGGACGCTGAGTCACGCACTGCCGAGTGGCACATTATCGGAACAAATCAATCCAAATACTGGCGACCCAATTGGTGTCAATCCGCTTGTCTGGAGCCATGCCGAGACTGTAAATACTATCCTTGATATGTCCAAAATTAAGTAGTGGCGGCGGGTTTTATGTCCGAAAAACTCCCTTCTGCATTATTAGCTTCGTCCCCAGAACTGGCGTTTACTCAGGAAGAGCTTCACTCCAGGCTTGTGCATGTTGCCTCTGATTTGGAATATGACCGATGCATTGATCGACCTGAAGTAGCAATTGTTAATGATGAAACTATCTGTATTGGCACGCATGAGATCGGCCTCACGCGGTCCCAGCGTTTTATGTTCAATGTCTTGCGCATCAACCAAGGCTACACCCTGGGCACGCGTGATATCATTGATACCGGTTATGAGCTGACCGATAGGAATTTCTACTTCGCGGCGGATAGCCTTATGGCCTCAATCGCCACCGCAAGCAACGATCCAATTATTGAAGTATCCCAGACGAAAACAGGGTTCCGTCAAAATACATATACATTATTGCCAGAAGTTGAGGTTACTGATTTCCGCTCAGAAGAAGGCACTGACGCGCGACACCTTAGAGGCAGGAAGTATGCACAGGTAGATAAAAATGGCATACCACAGCAGAATGCAGAAGGGGTCATTGCCTTTCATGGGAGAACTGCCAGGCAAAAAGCAACTGTTGAAATGCTTCGCGAATTACGGGGCGAGTCTTTGTTTAATAGGCGCCCGGATCTATTTCTAAAGGGCGTTGGCCAGCGCGTGTTGCACAAATCCATTTTGCCAGTTTTGGCGGCAGAAGAGCTGACAATCGAACACGAAATGGAGTTATTATGGCAAAAAGAGCGCGCGTTACTCCTCTACTTACAGAAAAGTACATTTACAGATGAGGAAACCTCGGTACTCCATGCCGGTATAGACGCATACGATACGCTTTTCGCTCACAATATTGACTTGGCAGCAGCTAACGCCAGCAAGTGCATGGCCGCCGGAGACCCGCGGGCGTATGATGAGCTATACCAGCGATCTGCCGAATCGCTGCTTGCTACCATTGCTAAGTCGTATCCCGAGCCTGGCTTGAAAGATCTTGTAGTGAGGCCGCTTGCTGCATTTGAAATCCGCCGCACACTAGCGCCCGCCGGGCGAGCTCATGGTTCATCGCCAGTATCAATTCACGTCGAAACAGTTCGAAAATACTTCCAGGCTGCCAAGCAATCAGTTGAAGTAAGTGGTAGCATTGACGTGCAAGAAGTTGGCCGCACAATGGACTTGAGCACCCGGTCAATCCTAGCTATACAGGCAGCCCTTGCCGAAAGAGAAAGCTTGGACGAACTACAGGAGCAAGCGTATACTCCATCCAGCGTAGTTGAAGAATGTTTTGTTGATGAAGAGTTGGACCGTCTGGAGCGTGCCGATGCCCTGGCTCGTCTTATGGAGCATGAAAGCCTGGTCAACGTAGAAAAGATAGTGCTGAGCCTGTACTACGGCGTCTATAGCCCACACCTCCGTGCTGCCGAAGTAACAGATGGACGTTCTGCGGCATCATTCCAATATCCCTTGACCCAAGAAGCGTTTGATGCGCTAACCCGGGCTATGCATAGCCTCGAAGATGTTGCCTCGGCACTGAACCGTAGTGTTGTTTCGGTGCTTGGGATCCATAAGAGGGCACTGTATAAGTCACGCGTCCTTTTGCAGGATGATCCTTTGTTCGATACGTACGGCCGTATATCACCACGGCAACTGGCAGACGAAGAAATTGAACGTCAGGAGATAATCGAACGCGCTCTAGCGATATCGCCAGGAAAGGCATTGACTGAAAATGTTATCGAGAAACTCAAAGAAGGAACCTTTCCAACAATTTCACGCATCAGCTACCTCTTTGGATCTACGCACAATTTCCAGCAGGCATGTGGCTTTGACCCTGATCCACGCTCTGTTATGAGGATGATGACAAACCAAGAGATTATTCAGCGTTGTCGCAAAGCCAACCCCGACCATAAGCCAGCCCGCGGCAAAGTGTTATATGAGTTACAAGCAACAGGTGTGGCGCCGAGCCGAACTATGATAAGACACCGTTTTGGGTCACTAGATGAGTTTAACCGGCAATGTGGCTTTGAGACATGAAATAACCACCGTTTTCGGTGGTTATTTCATTATGTGTGCCAGGTTACTTCTTGGGCTTAACTTCGTTACGGCCCAAGTTCTTCTTGGTTTCGGTAAAAATAACGTGCTTGCGCAACTTCTTACTGTATTTGCGAAGAGAAAGTTTCTCTGGGGTGTTCTGAACGTTTTTGGTTGTGTAATAAATGCGCTCGCCAGATTCTTCGCTCACGAGACCGATAAGTTTGCGCTTTTCGCCTTTTTTAGCCATAAAATATCTCTTAAGTACCTTTTAATATGATCAATCTAATTAATTCTAACAGATACGACACAGTTTGTAAATCCCTTACCCTTGCCAGTGTTTTGGCTGGTACAGTATGCTAAGACCACATGGGCAAGCATGAGCGGGATTTCATACCATTTGGAGCATGCGTAAACGAAGCGGCCAGTACTTTCGACACTGCCTCCCCCGAAGACCACTATAGTGCGCAACAGGCATGTATGGGCTGTCCGCAGCTGCCGCATTGCCAGGCGCAAGGACCGGCAATCGCCAATGCACTTGCAATTCGTGGAGTGCACCCTCAAGTTGTTGGCGGTACGATATACAATATCCTTCCCGATGAGGTTGCTGCCATTCCATATATGGAACTCGGAGAACCCACATTCACTATGAAGTTCCAGCCCTTGCCCACGGATGGTTTGCGCAGCGTGCGCGCCATCCAACAAGCATTACGTAGCGGCCAGCTGGCCAGCACGTCCCACCTTGCACGTCCAAAACCCGAGCTTAGTACTGATTACTTGCACACCTTAGCGTCACAGCCGGAAGTGTACGCATTTGCAGAGCAGCATCCGGAAGTAATCGAAACAATTGTTGACCTCATTCTGCAGTCATGCGTCCGGCGTTATGCAAAAAATGGCCGGGCATATAACAAAGGGCGCTTTAACGACTTTGTCTTTGATGACCACATAGAAACAGTCGGTAGTTTTGTTGCGGAAGCTATGCAAATTAACGCACTGGGTATAAGCGGCAAGCGTGCTAAGTACCATTCCGCCGTATTTTACGAAACATACATGCAAAAGGGGTTAGAACTTGGCATCACCCAGCACATGTTAGCGCGTGTTGCCGAAGCGTCATCGGCAAACTTGCTGGATGCCGCCCGGCAGACGGCGCAAAGAAAGGCTTCAAGCAATATAACGAAGCAATGGGCTGTCCAATATGCCCGTGACGCAGCCGAAATCCAGGACATGTATACCGGCAAAGCTGCCCAATATGCTGCGGCACTTGTTGAGTACGGCGTGCTGGCCGTAGATGACCAAGGCGACCTTGCGATCAGCGAAGAATATGCGTACCTATCACCCCAAGAAATATCTGCAATTTACTATTCATATGGCCTTGATGCATTTGTGGACCCTCCGGCCTTCTACGACGAAACAGTTAACGATATACCAGACATACAGCATTTTACGCGCAAGGTACTCCTCCCTTTTTTGGATCCCGAACAATTGGCAGCCAGCCGTGATCCGGAGGCACTCGCGACAGACCCTGAGTTGTTGATGACCAGCATACGGCGTGATCTGTGGCTTGGTAAAGTCTCGAACAAGGCTGGCCGTAATGCTGCACATCGAAACCTCGACAGTATGATTATTGCTTTAGCGCGGGAGGCGGCAATTGTACCCAAAGAGCTTGGCAATGCCAACTATGTGCAGGCGATGGGGTGGTTATATACAGCATATGATAAGCTCAGCCGCCTGTATGGTCTGGAGGTCAATAACCAAACTTTCGTGCGACTTACTGAACTGCTTCATGCGGATTACGTTCAAATGGGGCGGCCTAAGGACAAGCGTGCGCTTGTCGGCTGCCTAGCTTTTGGTGCGGCAGTATGTCGCGACATGACAGCTTATCTTATGTCAAAGGGTATACCAGAACAAATCGCATTGGGGAGTATCGTATCACGCCACCATCCCTTGCGGGCCGCGCTTAATTACCGCAATCGCTATTGGTATTTACAGGTCAGACTTGCTAATACCACGGCACGGCCATCGGATATAGAATCTTTTGCCCGGCGAGGCATGGACGAGGCGCGGGCCAAGGCTACGCTAGTGCGGATAGAGCAGTCTAAAAAGGAGTTCGGAAACATTTTCACCAAAGGCACTATACATGACCTCTACATGCATCGCTTGCGGGTTGACGATGCCGTACTCGAAGACAAAGCTGTGGCAGTGAAGGCGTTTAAGGAACAGAACACCTACGATATGCGCGTCACACTGCCACTCAGCAGAAAAGCCAGCGCATTAGTTTTGCGTTGCGAACCAGGTGCAGAGGCCGAAGCGCTACGCACGCATTTCCAGATTCGGCCACAAACCCCAGAGCCCATGCCTACACTGCGCAGCGATTTTATATTTATGGGGAAATGCCTTGAGCAGCCGGAGTTATTTGACACGAACAACTCCATGCTGGACGAGACTGCTGTGAACTTATGCCGCAGCTGTATACAATTGCCTTTCTGCAGTCGCCAAAGCAACCCTATTGCAACATTGATAGCATCGCGGGGAATATCCAGGCAGATAGTCGGAGGTGAGATTATGACATTGCGCCCTGTTGTGACATATATTGGCCATATCCTTGAACATGGCGAAACAAGTTTTGAATTTAACGTCAGGCCACTGCCAACATATGGTGTACGGGGTTTGCGTGCTCTCCAGCAAGCGCGCCGCAGCGGACGTATGTACCACCGCCCTATATCCAGACACCCTTTTTCGGATATTACACGACGCTACATGGACTATCTAATGCGTGACTCCCGTTTGCATGCTTTTGCGAGTGGTCACCCCGAAGTCCTGGACGTTATATCTAACGCAATCATTTCCGCAGCCGCCAAGCCTCTGCCGCGCGGAGGCCGGGCAAAGCCTGAGGAGCGCTTCGCCGGTTTTGACCCTATGGACTACGTTGGTGTTATGTGGGAATTCATACAAGAGGCTCAGCAGATCAAAAACATGGGTTTGCCGCCAGATAGGGCTATATATCACTCCCCTTCTTTTTATGTGTCATACTTCAAAGAAGGCCGCCGGCAAGGTGTCCCTGATTATATTCTACGCAGTAAAGCCTCCAACCGTGTGCACGCAGTACTAGAAGCAGCTCAAAAGGAAAAAGCGCAGAAGGCAGCGAGGAGCCGCAGCGTGGCTGGCAAGCGCCAGAAACGCCTGCAGTATAAAGCCCAGGATATAGACACTGGAGAGGAGGCAAAAATAGCGCGGGTTGTGCTGCGACTCTGCAAATATGGTGTATTGTCTGTTGACGACAATTTGGCAGTGACAGACAGCTCCATGGTGCTGGATTTTGACCCTATAGAGCGAGCGGCAATCGGCAGCGCGTACGGCTTAGGCGATGCAATTCCTTCGGATATTGGCCCCGATGAATTACTGCGGCATATAACTGACCCCTGGGATACTACGAACACAGTACTGCTGCCACACCTCCATCCTGCGCTTTTTGAAGCCGAGCGTCGCCAGTTGTATGTAAAAGACCCGAAAGTTATGTTTAAGCTTTTCCAGCGGGACGCATGGGCGGGCAAGATCGAGCCCACTGACTACTCAAAACAACACCTCCTTATCGCGAAGCTTGCCATAGACTTAGACGGTGATATGCCAAGCGCAGCTATTCGTAATGATAAAATCTGGGGCCAGACCCTTATGGATCTATACAGCTATACACGCAACCGTATGGCGTGGCATTTTGCAGATATTGCCCGGCTATACTGTAGTGCTGCCACACAGTATGAAGAGTGGAAGCAACCCCGCCCCGGGACAGTTGCCCGGCTATATGCGCCAGATGTGTATCAGCGTCTAACAAGCTATGCTGCCGATAAAGGCGTTTCACCGGGGGACATACGGAGGGCATTTGCCTCCTCGCGTAATCCTATGCCATATTTAAGCAGACTCGTGACAAGGAGACGCGAAATCAGTATTGCGGTTGGTCGCTACAGTCTGCCCAATACTGCCATTAATCGCCTGGCAGATAATAATGTTGGTGCCGAGGGTGCAGTAGAGATAGCAGAATCCATTGTCCGATACCAGCGGCAATACGCTGCCATATTTGCACCCGGAGTTGTCACCGATTTTTGCACGAATAACGTAAAAACGGCACCCGCGCGGATCGAGCTTATTGCGCAAGCCGTGCTACGCTTCTGGGAAGCTAATCCTGCCTACAGCGGCCAGCGCCTTCCAGCACGTGTCGCAATGAAAGCGCTGCGATCACGAGATGGCGCAGCCAAGGCCATACGGCAATATTATACGAATGCTCGTTTGTGACCTCTTGAAAAATCCAAGCAAAAGAGGTAAAATAAACCCTGTTACGGGCAGCAATGCCGCGATAGCTCAGTGGTAGAGCACTTCCATGGTAAGGAAGGGGTCCTGGGTTCAAATCCCAGTCGTGGCTCCAAACTGTATATAAACCACCCTTTGCGGGTGGTTTTTTTAGTGTTGTTATTGCTTAGTGGCAACAAGCATATCAACTGCGTAGCCATACCGCACAGTACCCTTGGGTATGCCTGGGCTGCTGAGTGTTGACGTGTACCCGTTCGAGTGTTTCTCCACATGGTTGCTATCCTGAGGCCACCCCATTGACCGCGCATAACTTTCGGGATAGTCTGCCTCAGCTCGGAATGCACTAATACGTGTTTCAAAACCCGTATCCTGTAGCCAATTGTGGAGTTTTTTGTCCATAATTTCTGTAAATAGAGGTGATAGACGTACTCGGTGCTGGGCAGCCTTTTCGCAGAATAACTTTGCCGCGATAACTCCTCTGTCGGCCTGGTCGCCTCCCGTTAAGTAATCCTGGAACACAGGATTGCAAATGGCTTGCATTAGTTGCTCATGGCCAGGCGCCAGCTTTGCTAGGGTTTTCTGCTTGACCACCTGGTATCGCATGAACTCGCCAACCTCGTTAAAGTGCGGGATTAGGCGCATTGTACGGCCAACGCCAAAGTTCTTGCCTATCCATGTTAGGCTTGGCCGGTGATCGCGCAAATGCACAATGGTACCGCCTGGCCTTACAATCCTACCAAGCTCGTGAATTACGCTTTTTGTATCTACCATGTCAAAAACATTACGAGCGATGACACCGCCTACGCTTTCGGACTGGAAAGGAAGTTCCTGCGCTCGGGCGCATGCTGTTTTTACATCAGGATTCCTTGCTCGTGCGCTGTGAGAGTTTGCCAGGCCCAGTTCAGTCTGAACGTATCGCTGGCGATGTTCATCTGCGACATGGGCGGCCAGGTAGCCGTCACCGGCACCTATCTCGACCACTACCCCTGATGACGGCATAAATTCAAGTGCATCAGTAACGCACGCTTGCAATAAAGGGGCCACAAACTGCGTGTTACTGTTGTGGTACTCTAGGCCTTCCGCGGACCAGGGTTTGTCAATAATGTCCAGTACTTCGTGCGTGTGCATAGTTTCTCTTTTATGGTATGTAGTAAAAAACGCCTGCTAGCGCAGACGTCCTTTACTTGGTGCAGGGTGAGGGATTCGAACCCCCGAACTCGGAGAGGGCTGATTTACAGTCAGCTGTGTTTGACCGCTTCACTAACCCTGCGTAGTGCCTGATATTTCAGGTTTGGAGCCACCTGTCGGATTCGAACCGACGACCCTCGGTTTACAAAACCGATGCTCTAACCAGCTGAGCTAAGGTGGCGCAAGAAGTTAACGTAACCCCTAACAGATGTAAGTGTAGCAAATATTTTGCTTCTCGGCAATATATTTCGTGCGTAAATCTTATTGTACGGCGGCGCGGCGAGGACGCATCATGCGTTTCGGCTTGCCATCAGGTACGATCATTTTTTTAAGTTTTTGTTCTATCATGTCGGCCTGCGATTCCATTCCGCGGTCCAAATAGGCTTTATGCAGTAGCGTCAAACTTTCTTTATTCGGTTCCAGTTCTACAGCTTTCTCTAATGACTGGAAGAATAGCTTTTCGTTGCCGAGTTTTTCTTGTACTTTGGCGTACGCTACATGCCGCGCTGCCAGATTAGATTCCAGTTTGAGCGCTTGTTCAAATGCAATCGCTGCTTTTTCGTAGTTTTCAGTCTCGTAATAGATAAGGCCGAGGTTGTGCAAGCTCGAAGGCGTCGCTTCGATACTGCTGGCAATTTCAAAACAATCAATAGCGTCGCGATATTCTTTTTGTTTGGCGTACAAAATTCCGAGGCGGTTATAAGCCGCTGCGTTGCGTTCGTCGATCTTTAGAATAGTTAGCAAGGCTTTTTCCGCCCGCAAAAAGCGGTTTTCGCGCATGCCTTGGTGGGCAATATCCCACAATTTGCCGAGTCTGTCACCAATCTTGCGCGATCCGGCGGCGAATTCGTCATCGTGGACTTTTGTGTTGTGAAACGCAAGCAGGCCAAATGCTGCTACAAGGACCAGTTCAAACATAGTAGATTTATTATAGCAAAGTTTTAGGCTAAAGTTGTAATACTAAATGAGTCAGCACAAGCTTTATATTGGCATTGGCCTGCAAATGGCCTTTGGCCTCTGATGCTTGCGCTAGAATTGTCTTCCATTGCTTCATGCGTGCTGCGTCAACTTTGCCAGCGGACTGCATGAGACCGGCTTGCGCAATGCGTGCAAGCGCTTCACATAGCGATATAGCCGCATCACGCTGCTTAGCAACACCTTCAATATACGCTAGCTTTTCGAATAATTGTCCTTGCAGCAGGCCCTTGGCGAGTGTAACGCTTTGTGCCAATGGGTGGTCTTTGTCGCCTGTCAGTAAGGCTGTCATAAGCCCAGGCAGGCCTCCGCTCAAAAAGTAAGATTGTGTTATCGCTGTTGCATCGTAATCTTTGCCAAAAAAGTCTAGCAGCTGTTGTTTTGCGGGCGGCCTGACATGCATGATTTGTACGCGTGACCGAATAGTGGGCAGCAGGTCATGCAGCTGACTTGCTGTTAATATGATGACCGTATCGGCTGGCGGTTCTTCGAGTAGTTTTAGTAACGCGTTTTGCGCCTCTGTTGTCATGCGGTTGGCGTGCTCAATAACAATTGCCCGTCTAATGGCTGCAGTGCCAGTCGTTTTGAGCCGCACAAATGCTTGGATTTTCCGGATTGATTCAATAGAAACAGTATTCTTTTCATCAGGTGCTACAAATTTTACCGCAGGGAGCGTCGTGATGTCCGTACTTTCGGGCAGCGCAAGCACAGCGCGTACAAGTACGGCAGCGACACTACCCTTGCCAATACCATCACTCCCCAGCAAAAGTACCGCATGGTTCGGATTGCTGCCATAAGCGCGTATCGCTTTTTGGGTGGCTGAATGCATAACGAGCATTGCAATACTAGCCTTTTAGGATTTTGGCAAATTCATCTGGTAGTGGGGCGGTAAATGTTTGGCGCTCTCTGTTTGGCGAGGTAATTTCCAGGCTGAGAGCATGCAAATATAGACGGTCGCCGAATGCTCCTTTACCGTACAAGGGATCGCCCACAATTGGATGGCCTTGTTGGGCCATGTGCACGCGGAGCTGGTGGGTTCGACCTGTGGTCGGCTTCATTTCGACTAAGCTGTACTCGGCACCCTCCTGCACTACTTCATATTTAGTTGTTGAAGGCTTGCCGTTGGCGCCAACCCTAAACGTTGCTGGTGCTTTTGGATTGCGCTCAATAGGCATGTCAATAACAGCTTCCTTAACTTTTAAGTGCCCTTCCACTATGGCCATATATGTTTTTTTGGCTTTGCGCTGTGAAAACTGCTTCTGAAGGAAACTGAGTGCAGCTTGGTTCTTAGCGCATATGATTATGCCGCTTGTCGCGCGGTCAAGGCGATGCACAATGCCACCGCGAGTACCTTCCAAGTCCTGCAAGTGGTCACGGATAAAGGTTGCTACCGTTGCCTCATTACTGAGTGCCCCTTGGGCATGTGTTAGCACGCCAGCAGGCTTGTTGATTACAATACAATCATCATCTTCGTATAAAATGGGCAGGTCTATGCTAGGTATTGCGTCTAACTCAGCTATGTCGTAATCAATAGCCACCAGATCCCCTTCGCGCATCTTGTATCCTGCTTTTTGTGTTTTGCCTGCCACGGTAATTTTGGCATTGTCAGCTAACTTCTGGACAAATGCACGGCTCAGACGGGGCATGTTTTTAGTCACGAAGACGTCAAGGCGCTCTTTGGCGGACAGCTCATCAACAATAAACTGCTGCATTATAGCGCCCTCAAGCCAATTGCCTGTTGAGTCCGCAACAGCGTAGCTTTAGCCTGCTCTTGCATGGTTTTTTCGGATACTTGGAGCTTGCCCAGAACGCTCTCGTCCGTAACATTTGCCAAGTTTTGCTGGAATTCCACCAAGAAATCCTGCATATGAGATGCGACAGCTTTCTTCAGATCGCCGTACCGTCCGTTGCCCTCCCACTCCTGCGCAACCTCTTGGATGGGTTGATGTGTTAACAGCGCCAGCATCTCAAGTAAGTTGGATACGCCTGGCTGGTTAACTTTGTCATAATGAATACTGCCGATAGAATCGGTTGTAGCGCCCATGATTTTTTTGGCAGCAACAGCTGGGTCGTCGCCCAAAAATACAACACCCTTACCTGTCTCGTCGCTCTTGCTCATTTTTTTGGTCGGATCTACAAGGTCTTTAATACGCAGGCCTTGGTCCTTGCCAAAGAACGCATGCTGCTTTGGGACAGGAAGTGGCACTGTAAAAAGGCCGTCCGGAAATACATCATGGAATTTGTTGTTCATTCGTTCTGCGATGTCGCGTGTGAACTCCAGATGCTGGGTCTGGTCATCACCCACTGGCACGTACGATGCGCCGTACAGTAAAATGTCTGCCGCCATTAACACCGGGTAGTTAAATAATCCCACACTAATACGATCATCGCCTAACCCTGCGGATTTATCCTTGAACTGAGTCATACGGCTCATTTCACCGAAGCCGGTAAAACAGTCTAGTATCCAGGTTAATTCTGAGTGGGCAGGAATGTAGCTTTGACGGTAAATGTGGATGTCGGGATTATCCAGCGGCAAACCAGCGGCAACAAAAATTTTGATATTGTGCATGATTTGGTCATGTAAGGTTCGGTGGTTGATGGGTGTCGTAAAGCTATGCAGGTCGGGCACGAATAGATTGATCTGGTACTCGCTCGATTTTGCTGTTGCCATGTCGACCATTGGCAGTAGTGCACCAAAATAATTGCCAATGTGAAGGTCATTATTGGCACGGATGCCAGTCAAAATAATAGGTTTGCTCATATTACCTCTCATTATACCTTATCTTTAGTGATCAGGCTGTATTAGCATTTCGGCAACAGAGTCTTCAAAGCCCGCTATAGCGGCTATCATGCGGACCTTGGCGTCATCCGTGCCTTCAATGTCTGGCATTGCTGCGAGGATATCAAAGGGCTGGCGGTCGTCTTCACCAAAGTGTACTCTTGCTGCCCGTAGCGTATCTGCTGCAATCCGCTGAATGCGGCCGCGGATGCCTGCACTTTCGATTTCTTCTGGGTTGATGGTGAATGTTTCTCCGAACATATTTTCTCCTTGAATTATTAGACGTAAAAAAAGACCGCGTGTGGCGGTCTCTTCTGTATTTTTGATTGTATATTTATGCAAACATACGGAACAAACCGTCACGAGGAGTGCCGGTAAACCAGTAGGCTTGTGTGTTTGCAAGTATGTTCATTACTGTTGATTGTATCATTCCTGGTAGCTAAGGCCAAGATTGCGCTGCAGTATTCCTGCTTTTGTTGCCATTGGAACATGCGCAACGTCAAAGATTCCGTGATGCTCTGGCTCGCCGGCTATTTCAAATCCGTATTTAGTGTATATTCCCAGTGCCACATAATTTGTTTCTGCGACATTTAGCGCGAGCGTCGTTGACGGATGTACATCCGCGAAGGCATATCGAAGTAGCGCCTTGCCGAGACCAGTGCCTCGATCAGATTGTGCGACATCGAATTCAAAGATTTCAACGCCCTTGTTGCCGCCTACCAGTTCTCCTAGATCATTTGTTATGAGTAGCCCTCGTATGGAATCGACAGATTGTGAGGGTTTACCATGATGCAAACGCTGAGCTAGGTGATATGTCCGGCCTCGTTCCTGGGCCTTTTCCAAGTAACCAAGTCGAAGTGGTAGTTCGGCGCTGGTGCCTGGCCGCGGATCGCTATCTATGTATTCCAGACCAAGGTCGTGTTCATAAAAGCTCTGTACGCCAACCATAAAATAACTCAGCTTTTCTGCGAGTTGCAGGCGGGCACCGTCGTCTAAATCGTACGACATGGTTTCAAGCGCAATTGAAGAATGTGTTTCTAGTCTTTGCATCTATCCATAATACTACGGTCGTAGCTTATTGTGCATAGCGATGTTAGGATAATCGCATCTTTAGTCGTCCTATAATAAAACATCCACCCGTTTCCGAGTGGATGTTTTTCTTGGTTAAGCAGATTAACGCTTGGTAAACTGGCGTTGCTTGCGGGCGCCCTTGAGGCCGAACTTCTTGCGTTCGCGCTCACGTGGGTCGCGGCTAAGCAGGTCAGCACGCTTAAGGGTTGCCTTAAGATCTTCGTTCATTGCTGCAAGCGCTTTGGCGATGCCGAGGCGGATTGCATCAACTTGACCAGCGTGACCACCACCAGTAACACGTACGGAAATGTCGTACTTGTTCTCTTGCTGCAAAGCAACAAATGGTTGGCTCAGCTCGTTCAAAAGGAACTTGCTGTCAGCGAAGTATTCTTCAGCAGGCTTGCCATTAACAGTGATAACACCTTTGCCGCCTTGCAGACGAACACGGGCAGTAGCACTCTTACGGCGGCCCAATGCGTAGAAGTATTGGTTGGCTGCCATTTTACTTACCTTCCTTTACAGAAATAACTTCGGGCTTCTGGGCCTCGTGCTTGTGCTCAGCATCTGCGTAGATCTTGAGGCGGTCCAAGCGGCCATCACGAAGCTTGTTGACCGGAAGCATGCCGCGGATTGCGTGGTGAAGCGCAAACGTTGGGTCTGATTCCATTTTGTCTTTCAGGCTGGCTTCTTTAAGGCCACCTGGAAAATGACTGTGGCGGTAGTACATTTTCTTGATCATCTTGTCGCCGGTAACTTGGATGTCTTTGGCGTTGATCACGATAACGTAGTCACCAGTGTCGATGTGCTTAGTGAATGTAGGCTTGCCCTTGCCAGTCAGCAAAGTGGCAACTTGGGTAGCAACGCGGCCCATAGGAGCCTGTGAGGCGTCTACGATGTACCACTTGCGCGTGACATCGGTTGGCTTTGCACTAAAAGTCTTCATTATTTAGCCTCCTTGTCGGCCTTGGCTGCCGGCTTTTTGGTAGCAGCTTTTGGCTTTTCTTCGGCTTTAGGCTTGGCGACAGGGGCACTTGTAAGGTCATCAACAAAGCTGACTCGCGCAAGCTGTGCGTTATCGCCGCGTCGCAAACGAGTGCGAGTAATGCGCAAGTGTCCGCTTACACGGCCCTTGAGCTTAGGCGCAATTTCGTCTACCAGCTTGTGTGCGCTTTCAATAGTCTGCAAGCTGCTGATAACCTGGCGGCGGTTGTGTAAGTCGCCTTTCTTGGCCTTGGTAATTAATTTTTCAACATAAGGCACCACTTCTTTGGCCTTAGGGAGGGTTGTTTCAATTGACTCGTATTTTACGAGTGAATCTGCCAATCCCTTGATAAGCGCTTCACGTTGGTCGCGCTCGCGGTGCAGTTTTCGGCCTTTGTATCCGTGACGATGCATCTTAGAGCTCCATCTCCGCTAGCTTTTCTTTAACTTCATCTAATGCTTTGCTACCAAAACCCTTAAGGTCACGGAGCTCAGCGTCGCTCAAACTAAACAGGTCCTTTATCGTGTGGATGTCGTTATTGATGAGCGCGTTGGTTGTGCGTGCACTGAGATTCAAATCTTCGATTGAAGTGTTCAGTGCAGCAGGCTCGTCACCACCTTCGTGGCCGATGTGGCCAGCAGTTGGTGAGCTTGAAACAAGTTGTTCACCTGATTCAACGCTTGTCTTGCCTGCAAGTGCAGTGTACTGGTTTACCAAAATCGCAGAAGCTTCTTCGAAAGCATCACGAGGGGTAATAGTACCGTCGGTTTCGACTGTGATAAGTAACTTGTCGAGGTCTGTCATCTGGCCGACACGGGTGTTCTCAACCTTGTAACGTACGCGAAGTACCGGGCTGAAAATTGCATCGACTGCAACATGGTCGCTTTGCTTTTTAGCAGCGACTTCGTCGATAGTGCGGTAACCACGGCCAGTCTCAACCACCAAGTCCATAATGAACTCGGCTTTGTCATCGTCAACAGTTGCGATAACGTGGTCTGGGTTGACCACTTCGACATCAGCGTTCAGTTGGATATCTTTGGCAGTTACAACGCCCTTGCCCTTCTTAACAATGCGAAGGCTCTGGGTGTCGTCACCGTATACACGGAAACGAATACCCTTCAGGTTCATCATAATGTCAACGACATCTTCTTTAACGCCAGGGACGGTAGTAAATTCATGCGTAGCACCTTCAATTTTGAAGCTGGTTACAGCAGCGCCGGCAATGCTTGAAAGCAGAACTCGGCGAAGGCTGTTACCCAGTGTCATGCCGTAACCGCTGTGCAATGGCTCTACAACAAATGTACTGCTAGCTGCACTGTGGTCGTCTACGGTGACGATGCCTGGGGTGTGAATCATTTTTGACATCTCGCTCTTTCCTCCCTTAGCGTGAGTAGTATTCCACAATTAATTGCTCTTTGATTTCTGGTTCAGCGTCATCGCGAGCTGGGATGCCGGTAATGGTAAAAGTGAGACTCTTGCGGTTAGCCTTCAGCCATGCTGGTGAAGTTGATGGTGCTGGGCTGACGTCATCAAGCTTTTTGAAGTATTCAGTCTGCTTACTGTGGTCGCGTACAGTAAATTCGTCGCCAATTTTAACGCGGATTGATGGAACATCAACACGGCGGCCGTTCATCATGAAGTGACCGTGGCTAACGAGCTGGCGGGCAGCGCGGCGGCTTGGTGCGAAACCAGCACGGTATACGGCGTTGTCGAGGCGTTGTTCCAGAAACTGGAGCAATACTTCGCCCGACTGGCCTTGTTTGCGTGAGGCTTCCTTCATTAGGTTACTAAATTGCTTTTCAAGCAGCCCGTATAGGCGCTTTACTTTTTGCTTTTCGCGCAACTGCAAGCTGTATTGGCTTGGCTTGTTGCGCATGCGGCTGTTTGCAGCTTGTCCAGGTGCTGTAGTTCGCTTTACGAGGGCTTTGTGCGCCTTAGGGTGCAGGGCGTAGCCTTCGCGGCGGGACATTTTTACGATTGATTGGGTATCACGTGCCATATCTTTCTATCCTCTTGCGCCTTAGATGCGACGTGCCTTCTTAGGACGAACACCACCATGTGGTACGCCAGTAACGTCTTTAATACTTTCTACTTGGATGTCGAGGCCAGAGAGGGCGCGAACGGCTGCGTCGCGGCCAAGGCCAACACCCTTAACGTAGACATCTGCTTTAGAAAAACCGTGCAACTGCTTTGCAGCCAAACCAGCTTTTTCTGAAGCAACTTGGGCTGCATATGCAGTACCCTTCTTAGAACCGCGGAAGCCACAGCCGCCGGCGCTTGCCTGAGTCAACGCACCACCCTTGTCATCAGTGAAAGTGATGATGGTGTTGTTGAAGGTAGCTAAAATATGTACCTGGCCGTGAGTAACGGTTCGCTTAGTCTTTTTCTTCTTGGTCTGTGTAGTATCTGCCATATCCTTAACCTATCCTATGTCTTTGATGGGACTTTCTTGGCCGTACCACCTACAGTCGACTTGCGACCACGGCGTGTGCGGGCATTGGTTTTAGTACGTTGACCACGAGATGGCAAATTCATCTTGTGACGCAGACCACGATATGCGTTGATGTCTTTCAGGCGCTTAATGTTGCCTGCAACAACACGCTGCAACTCACCTTCTACGGTGTAGTTTTCGTTAATGTAGTCTTGGATGCGAGAAATTTCTGCATCGGTAAGGTCTTTTACGCGAACGGTAGGTTCGACCTTGGCGGCAACTAGAATGTCGCCAGCTGTCTTAGGACCAATTCCGTAAACGTAGGTCAGTGCAATCTGCACTTGCTTGTCGCTCGGAATCGTAACTCCAGAAATACGTGCCATTACCTTGCTGCTCCTTGACGTTGGTTGTTACGCTTTTTCAGCTTGTTAATAACACGGACTCGACCCGGGCCAGTACCGCTTCGGTTTTTGCGCCGAACGATAATGTCACCAGGACTGATCTTTTTGACACTTGCACGCACTTTCATGCGGATCATGCTCCTTCTCTCAGGTGTATGACACACTGCTTAAAATATTGTTACGATTTGCGATAGGTGATTCTGCCCTTAGTGAGATCATAAGGGGTCAACTCAACCGTCACGCTGTCGCCGGGTACGATGCGAATGTAGTGCTTCCGCATTTTACCAGCAACATGAGCTATGATTTGATGGCCATTTTCAAGCTCAACACGAAACTGAGTACCCGGTAAGGTCTCAATAATTGTTCCCGTCAACTCGATTACTTCTTTATTGGCCATAAATATAACTAGATTAGATTATATCAGGTTTGGTATTAGATTACAACACTATTACCCTTGAAAATCCCCAAAAGATTTCATGATACGTTCAATGTATCGGCGTTCAACAATATCCTGAGCAAAGAGTACCGAGCTGCTTTGTAGGATATTAGGCAACTCAGTACCCCAAGTATCTATTATCCGTGGCGGCAAAGTTCTCTGCAATGTATCGTTAAAATAGTCCTGTTGTGTAGGATGCATTTGCGTGTAATCCTTATTACTGACTACGTCCTCCCACTTTCTTTGGCGTATAGCCTCTGCTGTGTGATGCGGCTTTAGCTGAAGTTCACTGAAGTCATTTACTCTCAGTTCGTTGTTGCGCCAGCCGTAATTACTTAGCTTAAAAATGTCATCAAGAAAGCCGTGTTTTATTAAACGTGTTTGAAGTAGCGCATACCGATCAATAAGGCACCTAAGGACACGGCCCTCTCTGCTGCATGGTTCGCTTGAAATATACCGGTCAATAGAGGGGGCATAGTCTTGGGAATACAAGGGCATTTCAGTATGAACTCGTATGGCTCTGGCCTGCTCCATCACATATAGCTCGTATTGTCTATTGATGTCTGGTTGCCGATAATCGGTCAATACTCCATGAGGTCTCCCAAACGACAAGTATACGAAAGGATCTTGAGCAGCTAGATCAAGAGCACGGAGGCCAAGTGCCACCCGAGACCGGACCAACATCTCTACCTTCGCGGCGTGTTGATCTTCGGGAATATCCAGTCTATCTACTGCAAGAGCCACCTGATTTGTTGACAGTGGAATTTTTATAACACGGGGTGCTGGATCATGAGGCTTAGTAACAATTTCTTGATGGGCGATTTCGGGCCCGGTCAGCATGGCCACTGCATACTGAGCACCACTCCCTACAATTGAAAACTGCTCAGGTAAATCCTGAGCAGTTTCATTGGCAACGAGCCCTTTTTCCATTGTGTCGTATGCGGCTACTTGCGGCGCAGCAAACTAAAACGACGTTTCTTTGGGCTTACCAGCTCCTCTGGATCATCATGGAAGAAGTCCGGCTGGGCATACTGGTCGTAGGTTACCATTAGGGCGCGCGATTCTACGGCGCGCAAGGTTTCCAGCGAAACTGCTACCAAGATGAGGATACTCGTACCGCCAAGCGCAATCTCGGAGCTCATGAACGCCTGGGCTACGATTGGCACGACCGCCAACAGGCCAAGGCTCAATGCCCCAAAGAGCGTCAGGCGGCCAACGACTTTGCTGAGATATTTTTCGGTCTGGAGACCAGAACGAACGCCTTCGATAAACCCACCTTGTTTCTGTAAGTTTTCGGAAATTTCCTTGCTGTTAAACGTAATGCTAGTGTAGAAGAACGTAAACAAGAATACTAGGAAAAAGTACGTCACAGGATAGATGTATGCTTCCCAGCCATTGGTTGCGAAGGTTGTTGGCGAAGGTGTAGCGAACCAAAGGTTCAGGTTTGCGCCAATTTCCTGCAGGCGAGCACTTTCTGCGCCAACCATCAATTGGCCAACGAAACTAGGTACGCTTAGGAATGCGACAGCGAAGATGATCGGAACGACACCTGCTGTGATCAGCTTAATAGGCAAAGTGGTGGTTACGCCGCCGTATGTGCGGTTACCTTGTACGCGTTTTGCGTAATTCACTGTAATACGCCGAGCTGCTTCGTTTAGCTTAACCACCAGCCATGTACAGGCGATTACCGAGAACAGTAGTATGAGTCCATATATCAATGCACTCTTGCTTACTGGCAGCTGCCAGTTGAAGACTTCCCATTTACTGCCAGAGCTGAATACTGAGCTAACTATACCACTGATCATACTCGGCAAGCCACTTACGATACCAACGGTTATAAGCAGTGAGATGCCGTTACCGATGCTCTGTTCGGTCACAAGCTCACCCAGCCACATAAGAAGCATTGAGCCTCCGGTCAAGGCCGCCACCATCAGTACCCATTGCAACAGTGACGTATTGGCGGTAATGTCGCCAGCTACACTCTGCGCCGTTTGACGTACTAGGTAAATCGCACCAATTGACTGGATAATCGCCAATGGCAATGTCAGCAAGCGAGTCATCTGGTTGATTTTCTTCTGCCCGTACTCACCCTCTTTTCGCAGTGCTTCTAAGCGCGGTATGGCTTTCGTAAGCAACTGCATGATGATTGAGGCGTTAATGTATGGCCCCAACCCAGCAATCATGATCGAGAAATTCGCCAGAGCGCCACCAGAAAGCACGTTAACAAGGCTTAAGAACTGGGATGATGACGATGACTCGAACGCACCCTGCAGCACTTGCTGCAACGTTTGCGGGTCACCTAGCGGTACTGGAATGTGTGCCAAAATACGGAAGACAATTAAAATCCCTAACACAACAAAGATGCGCTTGCGCATATCCTTGTTCTTTAGGGAGCGTCCAATAACTTTCCAATTCATATCTTATTTTTTACCCTCTCGGCTATTTGCTAGCCTCAGTATATATAATTGTGCCGTTGATTGCCAACGATCACACCATATTTAGTGTAAAAGAGCTGGTGCGGTGAAGCTCCAGCTCTTATTACGAAATTGGCTATTTGTCGTCTTGCTTTGTTGCAGGACGGCCAACACGGCCAACTTTTTCGAAGCTGCCGCCAGCCTTCTGGATTGCGTCAACAGCAGTCGCTGATGCAGCCTGAAGCTTGACAGTAACTTTCTTGGTGACGTCACCCTTGCTGATCAACTTCACGCGAACGAATGGGTTCGAGATCAGGCCTGCTTCTGCAAGCACGAACGTGTCAACGGTCTTACCTGCGAACTGGTCGAGCTGACCAGTGTATACGTTCTCAGCCTTAGGCTTGAATGAACGGAAACCCTGCAGTTTAGGCAAGCGCTGGGAAAGTGGATTCTGACCACCTTCAAAGCCCGGGCGCTTTTTAGCGCCTGTACGGGACATCTGACCCTTGGTACCACGACCGGCAGTTTTACCCTGACCAGCAGCAATACCACGACCAACGCGTTTAGCGCTCTTAGGAGTATTGGTTTTAAGTTCGTGATACTTCATTATTTGGCCTCACTCTTAGCTGGCTTTTCGGCAGCTTTTTTAGCCTTAGTAGTTACCCAAGTGTTGCTTGGGGCAATGCTCTGCAAGGCAGCGATAGTTGCGTATGCAGTGTTCGCTTTGTTAGTAGAACCAAGCGATTTAGAAAGCGCGTTGCTGATACCGGCTACTTCAAGAACGGTACGTACAACACCACCGGCGATCAGACCAGTACCAGCAGCAGCTGGCTTAACAAGGATGCGCGCGCCGCTCACCTTAGCTTCTGCTTCGTGAGGGATAGTACCCTTGTTAACTGGAACGAGTACCATGTGCTTTTTGGCAACTTCGGTTGCCTTAGTAACGGCCGCAGTAACATCTGCGCCCTTGGCCAGGCCGATGCCAACCTTGTGCTTGCGATCACCAACAACAACGAGTGCGCGGAAACGGAAGCGACGGCCGCCCTTTACAACGCGGGCTACGCGGTCAATGTGAACAACGCGTTCATCAAATTGTTTTTCCTCTGGAGCAACGTCTTGGCGACGCGGACCTTTACGGTCGTTGCGTGGGCCACGGTTGTCGTTGCTGCGAGGAGCTTGTGTGTTCGTAGTTTCGGCCATAATTAGAACTCCAATCCTGCTTTACGTGCAGCATCTGCCAACGCCTGCATCCGGCCATGGTACAAGCGGCTACCGCGGTCAAAGACAACGGTTTTAACTTTGGCTGCTTTTGCCTTCTTGGCAATTTCTGTGCCGACCCAGTCTGCACGCTCAACCATACTGCCAGTACCAGCTTTAGCACCCACGGTGGAAACGTAGGCAATGGTATTGTGGGCAGTGTCGTCAATAATTTGGGCAGTAATGTGGCGGTTACTGATATAAACACTTAGGCGTGGGCGCTCTGCAGTGCCTGAAACCTTTGCGCGAACGCGCTTCTTACGAAGAACGCGGTTCTGTAGTTTATGTGCAAGTTTGTCCATGACTATACCTACTTGTCCTTACCTGATTTACCACTCTTGCGGATAATACGCTCGTCGGCATATTTAATACCCTTGCCCTTGTATGGTTCGGGTTTCTTGAGTGCACGGATCTCAGCAGCTACTTGACCGACTTGTTGTTTGTCGGTACCAGTAACCGTAACCGTGTTCTGCTCAATAGTTGCAGTAATACCCTGGGGCAGCTTGTAGATTACATCGTGCGAGAAACCAAGGTTGAATTTAAGGTCTGTGCCTTGCAAAGCAACGCGAAAACCTACACCATTGATTTCAAGCTTCTTGCTGAAGCCCTGGCTTACGCCTGCAACCATGTTGTTTACCAATGCACGCATCAAACCGTGTTTAGCTCGGTTTTTTGGTTCATCGTTTTCACGAGTGACAACAACTTCGTTGTCACGCACCTCAACGGTTACCCCTGGCATCGTAAACTGTTTCAAGGTGCCTTTAGGGCCTGCAACGGTTACGAAATCGGGGTCGACAGTGATTGTCACACCGCTTGGGATGCTGATGGGTAGTTTTCCTATACGACTCATCGATTTTTCCTATCTAACTATTTTAGTAAACCTTACAAATAAGCTCACCACCGACACCAAGCTTCTTGGCTTCGCTACCGATCATCATACCCTTAGAGGTAGAGATGATAACGATACCGCGGCCGCCTTTGACGGTTGGGATTTCACTTGCGCCAACGTATGCGCGACGGCCTGGCTTGCTTAAGCGGGCAATCTCGGTAATACGTGCGTTTTCACTTTCGCTGTTAATTACGATGCGGAGGCTTTTGCCGATAGTCGCATCGGTAACTTTAACGTCAGCGACAAAGCCAGCTTGCTTCAGAAGCTCTGCAACAGCTTGCTTTACGTTTGAGTGAGGCATTACAACTTCGCTCTTGCGTACTGCAATTGCATTGCGGATGCGTGTTAGCATGTCGGCGATTGGATCTGTTGAAACCATATTCTTCTTCCTTTCCTTTCTACCAACTTGCCTTAGTTACGCCTGGGATCTCACCCTTGCTCGCGTGTTCACGGAATGAAATACGAGAAAGACCGAATTGGCGCATGTAACCGTGTGGGCGGCCAGTTTCAACACAGCGATTCTTCCAGCGAGTAGGGCTGCTGTTGCGAGGGAGCTTAGCAAGACCATCTTGGTCGCCTAGTGATTTAAGCTCGGCGCGCTTTGCAGCGTATTTCTGAATCATCTTCTGGCGCTTTGCGTCGCGTGCAACGATTGATTTCTTAGCCATTATTTAGTCTCCTTTTTCTCGAATGGCATACCAAACTTAGTCAGCAGAGCTTGAGAGTGTTCAGGGCTTTGGGCCTTAACGGTAAACACAGCCTGCAAACCATGTGGAGTGGTAGTTTCTTCAAAGGTTAGTTCAGGGAATACTGATTGGTCGGTCAAGCCAAGGCTGTAGTTGCCCTGGCGGTCAAAAGCTTTCAGCGGTACACCGTGGAAGTCACGAAGGCGTGGCAGTACGACAGTAACCAGGCGGTCCAAGAATTCGTACATCTTGTCACCACGAAGGGTAACTTTAAGGCCGATCTTGTTGCCATCGCGAAGCTTGAAGCCGGCGATAGACTTTTTGGCGACCGTCTGGATTGGCTCTTGGCCAGTCACTTTTCGAAGGGTGTTGGTAGCGACTTCCATGATTTTCTTGTCGTCTTTAGCACGACCGAGACCAATGTTAACAGTGATCTTCTCAAGTTTTGGAATCTGGTGCGCATTTGCAAGGCCAAGCTCTTTCATGAGTTCAGCAGCATACTTCGTGTTATAGGCTTCACGAAGGCGGGCAGTTGTAGCGATTTTTTTGTCAGCCATTACTTGATCTCCTTGCCGCTGCTCTTGTAAACACGGACTTTTTTGCCATCTTTGTCAAAGGTGTAGCCGATGCGGCTTGCCTTCTTAGTTGATGGGTCAACGATAGCTACCTTACTTACGTCGATAGGCTTGGTCATTTCAATGATGCCGCCTTGTGGGTAAGCGCGGTTAGGCTTGACGTGCTTCTTAACGATGTTGACGCCCTCTACAGTTACTTTATTCTCACGTGGGTGAGTTGCTTGTACAGTGCCAGTTTGGCCCTTGTATTTGCCAGTAGTGACAATAACGTTGTCACCCTTCTTTAGGCGGATCTTATAGATTTTTTCCATTATAGTACCTCCGGTGCAAGGCTTATGATCTTGGAGTAGCCAAGGTCGCGAAGCTCGCGTGGCACTGGTCCGAAGATACGGGTTGCGCGTGGATTCTTGTCGTCACCGATAATAACAGCAGCGTTGTCGTCGAACTTGATTGTTGAACCATCCTTACGGCGGATCTTTTCCTGTGAACGGACAACAACAGCTTTTACAACAGACTTCTTCTTAACGGTGCCGTTAGGGGCAGCTTCTTTAACAGTAGCTACAATGATGTCACCTACGCGTGCATAGCGTCGGCGTGTACCGCCAAGAACGCGGATACACAGGATTTCTTTAGCGCCACTGTTGTCGCAGACAACGAGGCGTGATTCTTGTTGTACCATTAGCGCTTCTCCTCCTTAGCTGCGGCTGGAGCGGCAGCTTCAGTGTGGCGGATGGCAGCAGTTTCGATGATGCGGTCAAGCGTGTAACGCTTGCGGGCGCTCAAAGGACGAGTCTCGGTAATAGCAACTTTGTCGCCTTCCTGAGCTTCGTTCTTCTCATCGTGTGCCATAAACTTCTTGCTGATCGTGTATTGCTTGCGATACAGCGGGTGGGTCTTACGGGTCTGAACGGTCACAACAATAGTCTTGTCGGCTTTGTTGCTCGATACAGTACCGATGATCGTTTTAGCCATTATTTAGTCTCCTTCGTAAGTTGTTCGCCTAAGACGGTCAACATACGTGCCAAGTCCTTGCGGCGTGCGCGGATAACGCGTACGTTCTGGACTTCACCAGTGGTTAAACGGCGCTTAAGTTCAGCGATTTCTTCGCGTAGTTTAGTACTTTCAGTAGTCAACTCAGCGGTTGAAAGTTTACGGATGTCAGCGATTTTCATATTACGCCTCCTCCTTTACCAAGAATTTGGTCTTAACAGGTAGTTTGTGTGCTGCCAAGCGCATAGCTTCGCGAGCTGTTTCTTCGTTAACACCCTGCATTTCAAACAGGATAGTACCAGGCTTAACCTTAGCAACGAAGAACTCAGGACTACCTTTACCACTACCCATCTTTACGTCTTGTGGCTTACGGGTCACAGGAGTGTGTGGGAAGATGCGGATCCAAATTTTACCACCACGCTTAATGTAGCGGGTCATCGCCTGACGAGCGGACTCGATTTGGCGGGAGGTAATACGTTCGTGACCCTGAGCCTGTAGGGCAAACTCACCGAAGGCGATGTAGTTACCGCTAGTAGCGACACCACGAATCTTACCTTTGCGTACCTTGCGGAACTTAGTTCGGTTTGGAATTAACATTAGTTAGCCTCCCCTTTGTAGATCCATACCTTAACGCCGATGATACCAGCGGTAGTCTTGGCAGGGATCTGTGCATAATCAATGTCTGCGCGGAGCGTGTGCAATGGCACTGAACCTGCGACTTCTTTTTCGCGGCGAGACATTTCAGCACCGTTCAAACGGCCAGCTACCTCAATACGGATACCTTTGGCGCCTGCACGCATGGTGTTTGCTGCACTTGATTTAATAGCACGGCGGAAGTTCATGCGACGCTCAAGTTGGTGGGCGATGTTTTCGGCAACCAACTTAGCATATAGCTCTGGCTTCTTGATTTCTTCGATGTTAACACGAGTCTGCGTGCCGTAAATCTTTTCGATAGCAGCCTTCAGCTCTTGAGCACCAGAACCACCACGACCAATTACCACACCAGCCTTAGCAGTAGCGATAGTAACGGTTACGAGGTTTGGGGAACGCTCAATGTCAACTTTGTTAATAGCAGCGCGCGTGCCAAGTTTAGTTTGGATCATGCGGCGTACTTTAAGGTCGTCAGCCAAGTATTTTGCATACTCGCGCTTGCTAACAAACCATTTGCTGCGCCAGTCCTTGTTGACTTGGAGGCGCATGCTAATTGGATTAACTTTTTGTCCCATATTATTTAGCCTCCTTCTTTGCAGCAGCTGGCTTAGCCGGACGAGCTTCACCATCAACGATAACGGTGATGTGCGATGTGCGACGCATAAACGGCAGCGCACGTCCGTGTGATGCTGGGCGGTAGCGCTTTAGACGTGGTCCTGGCGTAACAGTAATAGCTACGATGTTCAGGGTGTCTGGCTTGATGCCATGGTTGTGGTCGGCGTTAGCCTTGGCGCTCTGAATTGCCTTACGTACAGGCACAGCAGCGCGACGTGGTGTGTGTTCAAGGATGGTCAACGCGTCAGCAACGGTGCGGCCGCGAACTAGTGCGGCAACAACGCCAACTTTACGTGGGCTGATGCGGACTCCTTTTGCAATTGCTTTTACTGCCATGACGTACCTACTTCTTACCCTTTGCTAATTTACCACCGTGTGAGCGGAACTTGCGGGTTGGAGCAAATTCGCCTAGTTTGTGACCGACCATGTTTTCAGTAACAAATACTGGGACGTGGACTTTGCCGTTGTGCACAGCAAATGTGCGGCCAACGAACTCAGGAGCGATAGTGCTCGCACGAGCCCAAGTTTTGATGATGGTGCGGTCCTCTGCACCCAAAGCTGAAACCTTCTTGGTTAGCTTAGGGTCGATAAATGGTCCTTTTTTCAGTGAACGACTCATTTTAACCTACCTTACTTTCTCTTGGCCGCGTGACGGCTTCTTACAATAAACTGACTGGTGCTCTTGCGACGACGAGTCTTGTAACCAAGAGTCTTCTGACCCCATGGAGTACGAGGCGCCTTCGCCATACGGTGACGACCACCGTCACCACCACCGTGTGGGTGGTCTACGGCGTTCATTACGACACCGCGTACGCCTGGGCGCTTACCCTTGTGGCGGTTGCGGCCAGCTTTACCGATCTTGATGTTCTGGTGCTGCTCGTTACCGATAGTGCCAAGACTTGCTGTACATTCGAGGTTAATCAAACGTACTTCGCCTGATGGGAGGCGTACCTGAGCGTAATCACCCTCTTTGGCCATAAGCTGAGCGCTGTTACCAGCTGAGCGAACCATCTGAGCACCACGGCCAGGTTGCAATTCAATTGCGTGGATGGTGCTACCTACTGGAATGCTCTTGAGTGGCAAGCGGTTACCGTTCTCGATTGGCGCTTCTTCACCGCTGGTGATAGTCTGGCCAACCTGCATACCTTGACTTGCAAGAATGTAGTGGTAAACGTTGTTGTTGTCCTTGATACGTGCAATACGCGCAGAACGGTTTGGGTCGTATTCGATGTGCTCGATGACAGCTGTAAGGCCAGCTTCCATTTTGAAGTCTACCAAGCGGTAGAACTTGCGGGCACCACCACCACGGTGGCGAGTTGTAATGCGACCCTGGTTGTTGCGGCCGTTAGTACGGCGCTTGGCTACCAACAAAGAGCGCAAAGGCTTTTTAGTAGTAATAGCAGTCAGGTCTTGGCTGGTCATACCACGGCGGCCAGGAGTAGTAGGTTTGTACTGTTTAACAGCCATTACTTAGTCTCCTTTCCGGCTTTCTTGTCAGCCTTTTTATCTTCTTCAGGTGCATCAAAGATAGGCAATGTTTGACCTTCTTTGATGGTTACATACGCTTTTTTAACGTCAGAACGTTGGCCAGTGACAGCGCGGCCACCCTTGCGGACAGTACGCTTTACTTTGCCTTTAACGTTTACGATGTTAACTGTTTCGACGGTAACATCGAATTGTGCTGCGACAGCACGAGCTACAGTGTGCTTGTTAGCGTCACCAGGAACCTCAAAGGTGTAAGTGTTGCCAGCAAGGCTGAGACCGTAGGTTTTTTCGCTGAGGCGAGGCTTCAGGATTACTTGCTTATCCATTATTTCTCCTCCTTAGTTGCTGGCTTTGCAGCAGCACCAAGCCACTTGTTTACCAAGTCAAGCGCTGGTTTGCTTACTACAATAACGTCGCTGTTAAGGATGTCATATACGTTCAGGTACTGAGCGTGCACAACTTTGAGGTTGCTAATGTTGCGGGTCGCGCGGTCCGACTTGTCGTCTTTAGCGTCAGTGACAATAAGTACTGAACCCTTTGCACCGATCTTGTTCAGGAAGTCGGTAGTTGTCTTAACCTTGCCGTCAAAAGCAAAGTCTTCAACAACATTGATACGGCTTTCAGAAGCAGCAAGGCTGAGGGCCTGGCGGATAGCCAAACGCTTAGCACCTACGTGCATCTTTTTGGTGTAGTTCTCTTCGCCAGTTGGGCCAAAAACAATACCACCGCCACGCCAGATTGGGTTACGGCTGGAGCCGAAGCGGGCGCGGCCGGTACCCTTTTGCTTCCAAGGCTTCTTACCACCACCGCTTACGAGGCCACGAGTCTTAACAACTGCGAGGTTTTCGCGGCCATTAGCCAGGTAGGCAACGTATGCGAGCTTCAAAAGCTCATGGTTTTCAGGCATGACTCCGAAAACAGTTTGGTCGAGTTTTGCAGCAGCCGTAGCTTTTGCGCCACTCTTAGTGAATGTTGGTACGCTTGCCATTATTTCGCCTCCTTGATGATGACGATGCCCTTGCGCGGACCAGGTACAGCACCAGTAACGCCGATAACGCCGTTTTCTGTGTCGACCAAAGCAACCTTCAGGTTCTTAACAGTTACCTGTTCGTGACCCATTTGGCCTGCCATTTTCTTACCCTTGAAGATGCGCTGTGGGTACATAGAACCGATAGAACCTGGACGGCGGTAAGAACGGCCACCATGGGTCTTGCGACCGCGGTGGAAGTTGTGGCGCTTAATAGTACCAGCCCAACCCTTACCTTTGCTCGTACCAGTCACATCGATTTCATCGCCAACTGAAAAGACCTCTGGATTGATGGTTTCACCAACCTTGAGGTCTTCAGTGATCTCGTCCACGCGGAACTCACGAATAATCTTTGGCATTGTGCCGGCGGCTTTAAAGTGACCTTGCTGTGCTTTGGCCACGTTTTGTTCTTTAGCTTCCTCAAAACCGACCTGAACAGCTTTGTAGCCGTCTGTGTCGTCGGTCTTGACTTGCGTAATGACGCAAGGACTAGTGGAAAGCAAGGTGATAGCCTGAACGGTACCATCGTCGGCGATAGTACTGGTCATACCAACCTTTCGGGTGATGAGTGCTTTCATAGTTTCTCCGGGTAAGCGCTTGGTCGCTCCACCTACTTACCTGCCGCCTCGTTCGTTCCTATGCCAGAAGCATAAAAACGCTCGGCTCCGAGCGGTTTCCACCCTTGTTATAGAGCAGACCTTCCCAAATAACCAAGTACAGGAATTTATTGATACCGTTACAGTGTACCATTAAACTGCTACTACTGTCAATATGTAGACTATTCTACACCACATAGCGCTCCCGAGCACTTGGCCGCGTTGTGGCCTCTCGAAAGCAAGCATGTGCGTTATATGATGTCTTTGCTAAGCAGACGAAGCATTTTATACTGGTCAAATGTTTACAAAACCGCACCACTCACCCCATAACCAACTGCCAATACTCGACCAAGACGCATTCTATGATACTTTTAAGGACATAGGCATTCCGCTTGAGGCAGACCGAGTACTTGACTCGGCAGCAGAATACGCACTAAACCATTGGCTCCACGAGCTTAATGCTATTGACCCGAGCCTGGCAGAGGAATCGTACAAAGATGCTGCATCCGTGGAGACATTTGCAAGTATCGGGCTTATTAATGAAGTCCCGCCAAAATCTGACCAATACATGCACGCACTTGTCGATGGTGGCATAAAGAAGGTATATGACTACCGGTTGTCCTACCTGGAGGACATGCAAAACCAAGGCATATCATTTGGTGAAGTAGTTTTGTTCGGCGGCCAGCGCTTCCGCAAACCACAAGATGATGAGGCAGGCAGGCTGGAGCAGATTGCACAGGAGGCACTGCCCAGACTCAATAGCTGGGGCCGCGATTGGGTAACGGCAGAGCTTGCCAAGGAAAACTCGCATGCGCCCTTTAAGGGCAGCTTTGCTACTGAACACCATGTAGGCGTCCTGGCGTTACTGGACCGATATGGAGATCGCCTAGAACACTATGGCACGCAACAGCGCCCAGAAGCAGTCAGCCTACATCCCAAACTTCCAGCAGTCACAACACAGTACGAACTCTTCGAGGTCGGCGGCCAGGTTTTTAAGGTGCTCGACTCACCCGCAATAATACGCCGCTACTTAGGCGCAGAACTGCCCCTGCAGAATGCCCGTCCTACTGGCAGCAGCTGCTATAACGATTGGGAAGCACAGCTACCAGAGTCATACCAAGCATCTGCCCTACTTATCACAAGTAATCCGCATACTTACCGCAGTTGGCACGATATCTTACTTGGCAAACCACCTACCACAAAACAAATCCGCCTGGATGCCGCCGGAGCTCCAATTGAGCAGAGCCTGTCACACATGGATCTGTTGTGGGAATTTGGTAGACTCATTATTAGTCTTAAGCGCGCTGCAGACAGGCAGGTACAGCGCCTGGCCTAGAAGCTGATATACAGGCCAAACGGAGCAACATAGCCAATAAGCATAGCAACAACAAGTACGGCAATCTCTATCTTTCGGTCGATTTGAAAATGCTCGTGCAAGGCAAATAGTAAGCCCACGACAAGGCCAAATGGGATTGGTACGCTCAATGTTCCGTAAGATGTTTTGAGCCAGAGCGAGCCAAGCAAGGCGTACAGCATCAGCTTAAGCAGAAAAACTCCATCCTGATCTGACGTTTTTTGTTTGTTTTTCTTTGGCATTAGGTAAATAGTAAATGCTTACGCTGTGATTTACAAGCGAAATTATGCCGACAAATTACTTGACAAGTAAACACCCTTGGCAGCCAGATCAAGCTCGTATACTGCTTGTTCATATGCTTCACGCTGCTCTTCAACCGTAATGTCTACTACTGTCCTATCAAAATCGACTACCGCTTCGTGCTTTTTGCCGTAGTCAATGCCGGAAGCCGCGTGCAACAGAGCGAAGTATGCTTGACTCGTACTTCTGGGCGGAAATTGTTGCCGCAAGTATGCAGCGCCTAATTCATCGGCGTCGGGGTTATTTGCGTTAACAGCATTCAAAACGTCCGAACGCGTAATGCGTTGGTTTCGGCAATCAGATGCTACTTCTAAATTTTTCATCATATTTCTCCGCACTAAAAACCGCCCTACCACAGATAGGACGGCTGCTTCTGTGCTCATAAGTTACAAGTGGATTTTGTAGTCCTGAACAATAATAGGCCTTAGTTGCAGACCCGTCAATTTTCTACACATATAGTGTGTTAAGGTCGATTTAATACTCCTCGGGAAGCGGTGGCGCCCACTCCCTGCCATCACGTACCCACTTCTGCTCACGTACAATGCCATGTGTTTTTTGACCAATCGCCATCTTTTGAATCATTGCAGCGGTGCGGTTAATAGGCGTTGTATGGCAAAACCGAGTAGCCGGTACAAGCTGCACTGCCCCATTTGGCCAGAAAGTACTCTTTATGCCACGAATTGCAATTGCCCACGACGTGCAAAAGCCCTCACGTTCGGGTTTCCATAAGTCATAAGATACTTCATCGATAAAACTCAGGTCGGTATGAAGCCTGGATCTACACGCATATTCCTGCTCCGGACTCGATGTATTTTTAGTAAACGTAACACTCTGTGCGAGTGTCTCGTCCCCAGGAATCACCTTGTCATACGAATCACTATACACAGCAAGTTCGCGAGGCATCTCGGCCAGTTCAAGCAGATCCGTAGTTGCACGCACAATCCTATGCATATTGACTGGAGTTAGAGTCTGCCATTCCTCAGGTGTAAATTCAGTTGTAGTTACTTCAGTAATTCTCATAATACTCCTAAAAAAATATCGCCTGTATCAGACGATATTTTTTTATTCAAAATGGCTGACTACATCTTGATTTCGACGTCGCAGCCTGCTGGCAAAGATAAGTTCATCAGTGAGTCGATAGTCTTTGGAGTTGGCTCTGTTACGTCGATAAGGCGCTTGTGAACGCGCATTTCAAATTGCTCACGACCTTTTTTGTATACGTGAGGGCTCTTGATAACCGTAAAAGTACTGCGGTCTGTTGGCAATGGGATTGGGCCAGCAATAGTGGCGCCGGTACGAAGGGCAGTGTCTACAATCTGCTTTGCAGCTTGGTCAATAACCTTGTGGTCATATGCCTTAAGACGGATACGAATCCGCTGTTTCTGATCTTTTTTTGCGTCTACCATTGGTAAAAACTCCTATGTGCGATGCCGTAACCTCTGCTGACTCTATATGGACAACCGAGTTCTCGACATAATTATTGATATGCTTGGCATTATATAACAGATGTGTTGTTATTTCAAGGACAGTGGCCCAGGGCTATAGCTTTAGCAAGAAGTCATGTTCGCTACCACAGAATACCCTAAATACCTGTCGACATATATCCTCTGCCCGCTTCATGCCGTATTTTACTGCCTTAGGCATCGCCTCAAACGTTTCTGCCCCACCGCTATTGATGACTGTCAGTGCCATGCCCTGCCTATCAAGCAACTGCTGTCTGCCCGGGTTCTTCGCGAATGACTGCTCGCGCAGCTGTACCAGACGCGGTCCAAGCTGTGGAGCGAGCATATGCACAAAGTCAGCAATTTGTCCGGCACGTAGCTCTGCATCCATGGCAGTACGCACAGCTGGCTCCATATCTGCTAGGATTTGCTGGTCGCTTCGGCTGCGCCAATCGCTTGCTCTCATTGCTTTGCAGTAATCTGCGTGGCCCAGCTGCATGTATTCTTCGGGGGTCTGCGGTACAGTAAGCGCAAAGCGACATGCCGGAGGAGAGACATCGTAAAACAGATCCTTTAGCAACAGCTTTGTTGGCCCGAATTCTGTAGGAGCGGCAAAAACTATATGCGCCAATGGCTGCGTAGTTTCAGCTAACGCCAGACGGCCCGGCGTAGTATCAACGCGAGGCGTAAAGCCATAAAAGTCATGTGCTTCTGGTGTGACAATTAACTCGCTCGACCTATCGAGTGCTATGCTGTACGCTGGCTCTAGCTGGTCAAAGTATTCTATTTGCTCTGGTGTAAGCTGGTGTACGAATTCGGCATTAATCATCCATTCATTCTAGCATAAGCAAGAACTGCTTTAGTGGATCTTTTCGCCACGCTCAAGCATTGCGACTAACTTCTCTATACGCGCGCTACGTGTCTCAGGTTTTTTCGCAGTTTGGATGCGCCACAGTATAGCGAACGTGTTAGTTTTATTGAGCGTGCCGTAAAACGCTTTAGCTTTGGGGTGAGCGTCAAGTAATGCCTGGAAATCTTCTGGGATTTGCATGTTACTAGGTGAATCATACGCCTGGTCCCACCTGCCGTCTGCCTTTGCGGCATCAATTGCAGCTTGGCCGGCGGGCCTCATCTTGCCCTCTGCGATAAGACGTTCTACGATCCCGATATTACGTTTGGACCATATACTCTTTGGCCGTCTGGGTGTAAATTTTTGCATGTAGTACGTTTCATCTACTGTCTTTGCTTGGCCGTCAATCCAACCATAGCATAGTGCAGGCTCGAGTGCCTGGGCATACGTCAGGGACTGAATGCCTGAAGCTTTTTTGGCGAATTTTACCCATACGCCATTCGATTGTTCATTCTTGCTCAGCCAGTCCTCCCAATCCTTAGGAGTCTGGAAAAATAGTATCGGCATATTATTATATTCTTCCATGTAGCTTACAGTTCTCCCTCTCTTGTGTATGCCCTAAATGTCCGCAGGCGAGAGAACCCTCCTTGAAAGTAGGTGCCAAAAATGGCCTCGCCCAGAGCCTGTGTTCGCCGCAAAGCATAGTCGCGTACTGCAGGCGTGGTAATAATTTCATGTGTGAAGCCCATGGCTCCGTCTCTGATTTGGACATGTGTAGCAGCCGAGGAGCGGAGTAGTGCGCGCCGTTCTTTTGTCATAGCATATGAGGTCTCGCGCATACGTATAACCTGGTTAAAAGCAACAGGCTCGAGCGAATTAATCATATCGCCAAGCTGTCTGGCCGGAAGATCCGCTTTTACGGCGCGTGCGTCCTCTACTCCAAGCATATGCTCGACGACCTCACTGTCATCCATTGCACTAAATCTTGGGTCGAGTCCCCTGCATGCAGCTGCAGACTTAGCAAATGCGTCCTTGCCATATTCCTCTGGCCGCTCTGGATGGGCAACCCACAAAGATAGCTTCCCCAGCTTACGCGCATAGTGCGTTTTTTCGTGTGGCAGATCTTCGAACAGTGCTTCCTCGGGTGACACTAATACTACGTGAGCCACAGGACTTCTTTGGTCTCTATATTCTTTACGCGGGAGCCCGCAGGGCACAACATCAACTACAGGAGAGAATTCATAAAAATCGTGCGCTCCTGTCGTGACCGAAAGGATCCCCCCGGGAATACGAAGCCCATACTCATATTCAAGATCCATGAGGTGTTCTACATGATCAGCGGGTAGGCTGCTAGACTCAGCAAAATTAATCATGTCATTAGCATACCGTTCGAAAGGTAAATCCACAATAAAAAAATACCCGGGATAACTCCCGGGTATTAAGAGGTTTGTTGTTAGATCAATTATTTGATGATCTTAGTAACAACACCGGCGCCTACGGTACGGCCACCTTCGCGGATAGCGAAGCGAAGACCTTGGTCCATAGCGATTGGTGCAAGCAACTTAACCTTGAAGGTTACAGTGTCGCCAGGCATGACCATTTCCTTGTCAGCTGGCAATTCAACTTCACCGGTTACGTCAGTTGTACGGAAGTAGAACTGTGGCTTGTAACCCTTGAAGAAAGGAGTGTGACGACCACCCTCGTCCTTGCTAAGGATGTAAACCTCAGATTCGAACTCAGTGTGTGGTGTTACTGAACCCGGCTTGGCAAGAACCTGACCGCGCTCAATGTCGTCGCGCTCGATACCGCGAAGCAGTACACCTGCGTTGTCGCCAGCTTGACCTTGATCGAGCTGCTTCTTGAAAGCTTCGATACCAGTTACAACTGAAGACTTAGTGTCGCGAACACCGACGATTTCAACTGGGTCGTTAATCTTAACAACACCTTGCTCAACACGACCGGTAGCAACAGTACCACGACCCTTGATTGAGAATACATCCTCAATAGGCATCAGGAATGGCTTGTCAAGATCGCGCTCTGGCTGTGGAATGTACTCGTCCATAGCTTTAACAAGTTCCATAACAGCATCTTCGTTGGCTGCGTCGCCTTCGAGAGCCTTGGCAGCTGAACCACGAATGATTGGGCAGTTAGGGTCGAAGCCGTTCTTTTCAAGAAGTTCTTTAACTTCTTCTTGGATAAGGTCAACGAGTTCTTCGTCGGCGAGGTCCATCTTGTTGAGGAAGACAACGATCTTTGGCACACCAACCTGCTTAGCAAGAAGAACGTGCTCGCGGGTTTGTGGCATAGGGCCGTCGGCTGCAGACACAACAAGGATAGCACCATCAACCTGAGCGGCACCGGTGATCATGTTCTTAACGTAGTCGGCGTGACCAGGCATGTCGACGTGAGCGTAGTGACGCTTTTCACTTTCGTACTCCTGGTGGGAAGTTGCGATAGTAATACCACGTTGGCGCTCTTCTGGAGCGTTGTCGATCTGGTCGTAAGCGATCGGCTTGTTAACTGCGCTAGGAAGTTTCTTAGCGAGCACAGCAGTAATAGCTGCGGTCAATGTAGTCTTACCGTGGTCAACGTGACCCATCGTACCAACATTAAGGTGCGGCTTGGTACGGTCAAATGTATCTGCCATGTAGAGATGACTCCTTATTAATTACTGTTTTGTTCTGCGTGACCTAATAAAAAAGTTCACACGAGTGACCCAGTTATTGTATATCAAATACGTACCACTGTAAAGTATGAACTATTGAAATATGACGAAACGAGTATATAGTTCGCGCCAGCAGTCACTCGTTATTTTCCTGGGCGGTTGGCATAGAAAAACTGTGGCGCGAGTACTTACACAAAGCCACCACACTCATTAAGGCCGCCGCCAGCAAACACACGCCCCCAACGATTTCCATTATACGAACATTGAAGGCCGCGTAACCTATATATAACCCTAATGATATCCATAGCATAAACGTTGCCAATTTGCCTGTGCGCACAGGATGCAATGCTACGCGGCGCAGCCGTGCTAGGGTGCTCACAAGTGCAATACATACGTTAATGGCCACAACTACGGCCAGCAGTCCCAGGGGAATCGCTTGCGCAGCAGCCAATGCTGCCACCGCTGCAACAAGCTCTATTTTGTCGATGCCTGCGTCAAGTGCTTCTCCGAGAGGACTTTTAGTGCCTGTGCGATGCGCCACCATACCATCAAGGACATCAGCGAGTCTGCCGAGACCAACCAAAACAAAACTATACGCATATTGCTGCTGCGTAAATACAAGTAGCCCATATAGCACCAGACAAAGCCCCATAAGACTTATTATGTTCCCCGGGGTAATATAGCCATTTGTATGCCTGGCAATACGCTGCCAAAAAGTTAGCTGGCCCGCTTTAATGCCCGCCCACTCTGCTTCATGCCCAGCCTGATGCATGTCCATATTACTACAATATCACAACAACCTGGTTGATTTCTGCAGAATGACCTGGCATACTCCCTATTATGGTTAAAACTTTGCGACGCATTATCATTATTGAGCCCCATTGGGGTCTGTAATGCGTTGTGCTATTTTTTAACAGATAATAATCGACGATACAGATGCCCGGAAATACTTCCGGGCTTTTTGTTTAGAAAGGACCTACTATGCCAAACCCTTATGAATTAGCACAAGAGCGTGCAAAAGCCAGTGAGACACTCGATACCATTGATTATTACCTACATGAGTCATTCGATCTGGATGGCTTTAGTAATGCACTGCGAAAACCTTCGGAAACGCCGGTATTTGAAGCATACGAACAACGCCTGCCGTTTGCAAAGCTGAGGGCCTTCGAACCAGTTTTCTACAGCAAGGTAAATGGTGTAGTGCCAGCACCGTTGGAGCTGCTAGACATAGCGGGTGCTGGTACGACTTTTGACAAGCGTGAAGATCTACATCTTCCTGGCCATAACTACAAAATACATGGTGCCCGTTTTGCTGTTTTGCATACGCTTAATATGCAGCCGGAGGCTCGCATAATGGCAACAGCTTCGGCTGGCAACCATGGCATTAGCGTAGCGGCTGCAGTAAACCAGGTAAATTCCCAGCTTAACCCTACATTACAGCGGGAAGCCCACATTTACTGCCGCGAAAACATATCGGCTGCAAAGAAAGACCGACTCAAAGCCCTCGGAGCCAGAATATTCGCGCATTACGAAACGCTAGAAGACGCCATGGACGCCGCACAAAACGTAAGTGACAAGGATACTAACTACGCCCTGATCCACCCTTTCGATGACCCATTAACTATGGCTGGCCAAGCAACAATTGAGTTCGAGACGTTTGCTATGCTCAAGGCACGGGGGATAGACTTGCGAAGCGCTACCTTCCGACGATATGTGCCCGTTGGCGGTGGCGGGTATCTTGCTGGTACCGCATACGCATGGTCAAGATTGCGAGAATGGGGTGTGCTGAGTGACGCATCCGAGCTTATTGGCGTGGAAGTAGAGCACAATGATTCAATTTCCCGGGCGCTTCATGAGCGGCCAGGGCTTGTCGCGTCTGCCCCGTACATGCCTGATGGTCCAAATACGTTGGATACGGATTGCGACGGAACAGCTACCTTGCGAGCTGGCCAGAATACGCTGCCCATAATCCGTGAACATACAAATGGTGTACGCGTCATCTCCAAAGAGTACCTCATCCAAGCCTGTGGCCAGCTAATTAATGCCCGTGGCGGCCGTGCGCCGGAACTGGCAGGCGCCCTGTCGTTAGGTGGCTTACTGCACGACATTGACCACCTTGGCGCGACAGAGCCAGCGTCATATAACGTTACGACTACGACAGGAAGCAATATAACCTCGGAGCTCTTGCAACGCCTTGGTAGCGAATGGGTCAATGCCGACTGCAACATCAAAACAAAGGTCGCCGCCCTGGCCTTGCGTCGTGCTGCCGAGGGTTTGGCACCACCCCTGGCGTACCACCAAAAAGCCGCAAATAGCAATAATAACAAGTCAGGAGAGCAAAACACCAGGGTGCTCAACGTCTGGAAGGGATACTCTACGCGCTAGAACAATCCCTCATATAAAAACCACCCGGGTCTTATATCCGGGTGGTTTTTTGAAACACTGCCTAGAACTACTTGGTATTCTTGGCAACAATTGCGTCGGTAACGTGTCCAGGTACGTCAGCGTAATGGTCAAGCTCCATACTTGAACTTGCGCGACCCTGAGTCATAGAACGCAGATTTGTTGTGTAGCCAAACATTTCGCCAAGAGGTACAAATGCTGTAATTTCCTTGATGCCGCCAGGAAGGTCTTCCATGGATTCGATGCGGCCACGCTTAGAGTTAAGGTCGCCAATAACGTCACCCATGAACTCTTCTGGAGTAACAACAACTACTTTCATGATCGGTTCGAGCAGAACAGGGTTAGCCTTTTTAACGCCATCCTGAAGGGCCATTGAACCGGCAATCTTGAAGGCCATTTCGTTGGAGTCAACATCGTGGTAGGAGCCATCGTACAATTCAGCCTTGATGTCAACTACTGGGTAACCAGCGATGACACCGTTGTTCATAGCTTCGATAATACCCTGCTCAACAGGCTTGATATACTCGGTTGGAACAACGCCACCCTTGATTGAGTTGATGAACTCGAAGCCTGCACCCTTTTCGTTCTGGCTAAGGCGTAGCCATACGTGACCGTATTGACCGCGGCCACCAGATTGGCGTACGAATTTACCTTCGATTTCAACCGCATCCTTGCGAATAGTTTCGCGGTAAGCAACCTGTGGCTGGCCGATGTTGGCTTCAACATTGAATTCGCGCTTCATGCGGTCGACGATAATATCAAGGTGGAGCTCACCCATACCAGAAATAATGGTCTGGCCGGTTTCTTCGTCTACCTTAACGCGGAATGTTGGGTCTTCTTCTGCCAGACGCTGCAAAGCAATACCCATCTTTTCCTGGTCGCTCTTAGTCTTTGGCTCGATAGCGATAGAAACTGGTGGCTCTGGGAAGTCAATAGATTCAAGGATGATTGGGTTGTTGGGGTCTGCGAGAGTGTTACCAGTGGTAGTACCCTTAAGACCAACGATAGCTGCAATGTCACCTGCAGAAACTTCTGCTACGTCTTCGCGCTTGTCACCGTGCATACGCACGATACGGCCAACGCGCTCTTTTTCACCTGTTGATGAGTTAAGGACATATGAACCGGCAGAAACTTTACCAGAGTATACGCGGAAGTACGCAAGCTTACCAACAAAAGGATCTGTAGCAATCTTGAATGCTAAAGCACTGAATGGTTCGGTTTCTGATGGTTTGCGCTCAATCTCGTCGCCAGTTTTAGGATGGGTACCCCAGTTTGAGCCACGGTCCATTGGAGATGGCATAAGTTCTGTTACAAGGTCCAAAAGCTTTTCTACGATAACACCGCGGCCATCGCCACCAGTTACAGCATAGAAGTTTCCAGAAAGCACCGCAGTACGGATAGCCTGAGTAATTTCTTCGTTGGTAAGGCCTTCCTCGCCAACTTCAAAGAATTTCTCGAGCAGAGCTTCGTCTTCGGCGACAGCATTCTCGATCAACATGCTGCGGTAGCGCTTCGCCTTGTCAAGCATGTCTGCAGGGATTTCACCCTCTACCAACTCGTGGTCAGTAAACTCTTTGTAGGTGTAAGCTTTCATGCTTACAAGGTCAATGACACCATTGATGCTTTGTTCGAATCCAATTGGCAGGTGGATTGGGAACGCACGCTTGCTCAAGCGGTTGTGAATAGACTCGAGCGATTTGTAGAAGTCGCCACCAGTCTGGTTGATCTTGTTAATGAAACAGATACGAGGCACGCCGTACTTGTTGGCCTGGCGCCAAACAGTTTCAGACTGCGATTCCACACCCATCTTACCGTCAAACACAACAATAGCGCCGTCAAGCACGCGCAAAGAACGCTCAACTTCAACAGTGAAGTCAATGTGGCCAGGAGTGTCGATAATGTTGATCTGGACTTCTTGCTTAGTCTTTTTATTGGTCCACATGCACGTAACAGCCGCAGATACGATGGTGATACCACGCTCACGCTCTTGCGCCATCCAGTCGGTAGTAGTTTCACCTTCGTGAACTGCACCAATTTTGTGCTTCAAGCCGGTCCGGTACAAGATGCCTTCAGTTGTAGTAGTCTTACCTGCGTCGATGTGCGCGATAATACCGATGTTACGTAAATCTTGAATTGAGATTTTTTTACCTGCCATAGGTGTTATAGTTCCTTTGATTATTATTAGGCTATGTTGCTGGACAACAAAAAGCAGCCCAGTGGACACAGCTTTTGACTTATTGTATCAGATAAAGCGCTATTGTACCAGTGTTACAGTGTTTGCCCACCCAGCTCACGCACCATCAAGTCGGTGGCATGGCCTTTGACGGCCTCAGCATGGCTGTCAACGACTGCATCAATCGCATCATCATAGCCCATGCCGCATTGTGTCATATACCCAGCAACCGTCTGGGCTTCGATGAGTGCACCACGGATGTACATGACTGTTTGAAACTCCTGGGCTTGGCCCTTCGTTTCAGAGCCCACTAGCGTCCCGCTGCTATCACGGCCATATGCAGCATACAACTCCTCGAGGCTCAAAGACTCCGCCTGTGCCAGCTCTTCTTGCGGATATGCATCATTGTCCAGCATTGTTAAACGACCCACAACAGCTTCACGCTCAATATGCCAACAGCGCCAGTATAATTGCTGCCAGCGCTCAGGATTACGGGTGTGGGGGTGCTGCGTTGACTGGTCTGACAGGTCAACCTTCTTGTAGGCCGGACGGCCGTCCTGTAGCAAAGCCCTGCCAAGATGCGAGCAGTATGTCGTCGATCCAAGTGAAGGCTGGGGTGGCATTTCCGTCGGCCCTTCGCAACCCCGGGCACGCATTGACCTCCACAAGTATATAATCCCGAGACCAGCACTCGAACATACGCCAGTCACGTCGGCAGCCGCCGCCGTAGCTTGGCTAATCTGCTTTTCTGCAGATGTTAAGTATGGGCACTCTTGTTCGCAAGCAGGATTGGATCTACGCATCATAGCTATTACATATATTCTCCTACAAATTACAAAAACTTAAAACCATTCTTTACATAATTCATATAACTCAAACCGGAATGCTACGGTAGCATTCCGCAATATCTGTTCTTCGTTTTCTGCAAGTATACCATCGGCTATCTCGGATTGCTTTTTACCTTGTCTCGCCAGCTCCCAATACCGGTCGTAATACATAACGGCGTCTGAAGCACTCTTAATACGCTTCATCTTTTCGGAGATAGCGCTACGTTCCTCGCTTGAAAGGTCGGGGTGACTCCGCTGTGTCGCAAACGGTTCATGGTGTATCTTAATTCGGGCTAGTGCAATTTCATCCTGGGAATACATGCCGGCCGCAACATCACGGATGTGTCCTAAAACCATACTCTTAAATCGCCGCGTAGCTTCCTGTTTTGCCAGCTCCCAGCGGCTTGCATGGTGGCGTTGTAGTAACTCCAACTCTTTGGTCTCTGATCTGAATTGCAACCCAGGTTCGCCATCTTGTCCAAAAACCTGGCTGCGGGTACTGCAATATATTGCACCCCCTTCTTCATCCCATTGTTCCGCGCCCTCACAGTCGCGCGCTTGGTACGCCCGCAAATTATATTCCAAGTCTGCATCAGTAACACATAAACTGCCGATAGTGCTGGCTGCGAGGTGCCGCTCTTGGCGTTCGCCGTATAGAAGATACGGACAATGCTCCGCGCAAGGCATCTTTGGTTCGTCGTCTTCAAGCTGTCGCTGTTCCACATATCCTCCATTTTCATAAAACAAAACCGGCCAATAGTGACCGGTTTTGTTGCTTCGTTGGCTATTATTAGCCGCGAGCAAAGTGTGCGAAGGCACGGTTGGCTTCTGCCATCTTGTGTGTGTCTTCTTTCTTTTTGACTGCTGTGCCCTGACCGTTGTAGGCGTCAACGAGTTCGAGCGCCAGGCGATCGTCCATACCCATGCCTTTGCGGCTACGAGCTGCCTGTACAAACCACATGGTAGTCAGGTGGTTCTGGCGTTGGCCCTTAACCTCGAAAGGAATCTGGTAGTTTGCGCCACCGACACGGCGAGAACGAGTCTCGAGATGTGGCTGGATGTTTTTGATAGCCTGTTCAAAAACCTCAAGCGGATTTTGAACCTTCAGCTTATCTGCTGCCTTTTGCATACCACTATATACAAGGCGCTCTGCAAGTTGCTTTTTACCATCACGCATAACACGGTTGATAACTCGCTGGACCTGAACACTGTTGTACTGGCGGTCTGGTTGGATGTCACGGACTAATGCTTTAGTTTTTTTACGTGGCATTACTTGCTCTCCTTCTTCGCACCGTACTTAGAACGGCCCTGCTTACGGTTAGCTACACCTTGGAGGTCGAGTGCACCACGAACAATGTGGTAGCGCACACCTGGAAGGTCCTTTACGCGGCCGCCGCGTACCAAGACAACGGCGTGCTCCTGTAAGTTGTGGCCTTCACCGCCAATGTAAGCCCATACTTCCTGACCGTTGGTCAGGCGTACGCGGGCTACCTTACGCAAAGCTGAGTTAGGCTTCTTTGGTGTCTTGGTCGTAACCTTGATACAAACACCACGCTTGAATGGCGAAGCTTTCTCGTAGTTTTTAGTTTTGAGGTTGTTTACCACGCGCTGCAAAGCTGGTGACTTTGATTTTGCACCTGCCTTTGCACGGGGCTTACGAACCAATTGGTTGATTGTTGGCATGTATTCTCCTTATGGCAAGTCTACTCGCATTAAGCGTGGAAGAACGAGTGCCAACTCTGTCCTTCCAATACCCGCTTAGCTCGGACCACCTGGTTTATAACGTACTTACTGTAACAGATTTAAGCTTTTGCTGCAACTTCTGCCTGGGCGGCAAAGTCGACTTCAGCCTGGAAATCGTCAGCGTCTTGTTCGTCAGCACTCTTGTAACCGGTACCAACAGGAATCTTGCGGCCCAGGATAACGTTTTCCTTAAGTCCGTGCAGTTTGTCGATACGGCCGCTGGTTGCCGCAGAAATCAGAACCCGGGTGGTGTCCTGGAAGGATGCAGCACTCAAGAATGAGTCGGTGCTCAAGCTTGCCTTGGTGATACCAAGGAGCAGCTGGTTGTATACAGCCGGCTCTTTGCCAGCAGCAATCAACGCTTCGTTTGCTTCAGCAACCGCAAGCTTACTCACAACGTCACCGGTAACGAACTCTGAGTCGCCAGCATCTTCGATCTGAACACGGCTAAACATCTGGCGCACAATAATTTCAAGGTGCTTGTCAGAAACGTTCTGGCCCTGGCCTGCAAAGATACGCAGGATTTCGTTCATGATGTAACGCTGGGTGGATTCAACACCTTGCAAGCGCATAAGCTCCTGGAGGTTGATGGAACCGTTGGTCAGGCGTTGGCCGGCAACAACAGTGTCGCCATCCTGGATGTGCAACTGCTTGAAGCCTGGGATTTCGTAGCGTACGACACTCTGGCCAGCAGGCGTAATAACAATTGCTTTGTCAGATACGTCAACCTTGCCAGCCATTGGTGCGACCAAAGGCTCGGATTTGTCTTCGCGCTCAGCAATAACATCGCCAATAGCTACTTCGGTGCCAGTCTTAACCTTTGCTTTGCGCTCGTTCAGCTCGAAAGCTACGCTTTCCTGGTTCTGGGCGGTGACTTGTACTACGTAGTGGTCGCCCTCTTCCCAGGTGTTCACAACACCAGCGATGTCGGTGAGGTATGCAATACCCTTTGGCGAACGAACTTCGAAAAGCTCTTCAATACGGCTAAGGCCCTGTGCGGTGTCGTCAGCCAATACAGCGCCGGAACGGTGCTTGGAGTCAAGTGACAGCTGAGTGCCAGGCTCACCGATAGACTGAGCGGCAATAACACCAATCGGGTGATGTCCGGCAACCATAATACCGGTAGCTGGGTCAACGCCGTATGACTTCTGAGGAACACCGTGTACGGATGTTGCGCTCAGGACAGACATTATCTTGACACCATCAATGTCTTCTTTAGCCTCAATTGCTTCTGCGGTCTCTTTAGTAAAGAGTTCACCGCGCTTGATATAGCCGGCAACATCGGCTGCTGCAAAACGGCCCTCAAGGCGTGATGCATAGGAAACACCAATTTCATTAGCATCTGCACGAAGCATAGTGAAACCTGGATCCAGGTCTTCAGTGTCTTCTGCTTCGATAGTAAACACATCTTGCGAGACATCGACCAGACGACGAGTCAGATAACCAGCATCCGCCGTTTTAAGAGCGATGTCGATAAGCGCCTTACGAGTACCACGGGTACCGGTAAAGTACTCAAGCGGGTTCAAACCTTCGATGTAGCCAGATTTGATTGGCAGCTCGATAGCGTGCCCTGAAGCGTCAGAGAATACACCAAGCATGCCAACGCACATTTTCATCTGGGAGATGTTACCACGGGCACCAGAGGTGATGGCAACAGCCATAGAGCTTTCCTGGCCAACCATCTGAGTTGCCAACAGCTCTTGGACGCGGTTGTCGATCTTGGTCCAGTTTTCTACGGTCAGGCGGTAGCGCTCGTCTTCGGTAATAAAGCCCTGTTCGTACTGCTCGGAAATAGCAGCTGCGCGGTCTTCACCTTCGTCGATTACGCCTTCCATGCCGTCAATGTTGGCAAAGTCGCCCATACCCATTGAGATACCAGACTGGGTAGCGTAGTGGAAACCAAGGTCTTTCAGCTCGTCGGCGATACGGGCAGTCATTGCCTGGCCGTACGTGCCGTAAATAGCCGCCATAACCTTTTGCAGCTTCTTCTTGGTCATTGGTTCATCCTGGAATGGGAAGTCTTCTGGGAATGTTTCATTAAACAGGATGCGGCCAAGCGTTGTTTCACGGATTTCACCGCGGAATGGTACGCGAACGTAGTTCTGCAACTTAATGCCGCCAGCATCGTAGGCCATAAGGGCTTCTTCGAGGCTAGAGAATACATGTGCTTCCTTGGAAATACTTGGGCGGTCGTACGTTAAGTAGTAACAGCCAAGCACCATGTCCTGTTCAATGTGCAGGATTGGAGTACCGTCGGCTGGCTTCAACAAGTTCATGTTTGCAGCCATGATGTCACGGGCTTCGGCCTGGGCTTCGTCGGACAATGGCAAGTGGACAGCCATCTGGTCACCGTCGAAGTCGGCGTTGAAACCTTTACATACAAGCGGGTGTAGCTGAATCGCGCGGCCTTCAATCAATACGGGCTGGAAAGCCTGAATTGAAAGGCGGTGCAGTGACGGAGCACGGTTAAGTAGAACGTACTTACCCTTAATTACCTCGTCCAGGGCGTCCCAAACAGCAGTTTCGCCAGTCTCAATCATACGGGTTGCAGAACGGATGTTGTGAGCCTGTTCGCGAGCAATCAATTCGCCAATGACAAATGGCTTAAAGAGCTCCAATGCCATCATCTTAGGCAGACCACACTGGTTAATCTTAAGTTCTGGACCGGCAACAATTACTGAACGGCCAGAGTAGTCAACACGCTTACCAAGAAGGTTCTGGCGGAAACGACCCTGCTTACCCTTGAGCATGTCGCTCAAGCTCTTCAGGCGACGGCGCTGGCCAGTAGCAGCCACAGCGCGGCCAGAACGGGCGCTGTTGTTGTCAATCAAAGCGTCAACGGCCTCCTGAAGCATACGCTGCTCGTTGCGGCGGATAACTTCTGGGGCGTTTAGCTCGATGAGCTTCTTAAGACGGTTGTTGCGGTTGATAACACGGCGGTACAAGTCATTAAGATCTGATGTCGCAAAACGACCACCAGTCAGCTGCACCATTGGACGCAGGTCCGGAGGGATAACTGGCAAGACACTGACACACATTGAGCCAGATTCAATGCCAGCACGCTCCATGCTTTCCAGCAAGCGAAGTCGCTTCATAAGCTTCTTCTTGCGCTGACCCTTAGCCTCGTCTGACTCTGCAGCGAGTTCTGCAATAAGTTTCTTGAGGTCAATTTCATCAAGCAGTTCTTTAAGTGCAGCTCCACCCATACCGACACTAATGATTTCGCGTAGTTCGTCTGGTAGGTTTCGGTACTCAACTTCGCCGATAAGTGCAAGTTTTTCAAGGCTATCAAGTTGTGCTTTGAGCTGCTCAAACTCTTTATCGACTTCAGCGAGTTCTTTAGTCTGCATTTCTGCCAAAGCTTTAATGTTAGCGTCCTGGGCTTCTGATTCTTTTTCAAAGCGAAGCTTAATTGCCTCTTTTGCAGCCGCAAATTCCGCTTCTTTGTCTGCGCGGATCTTGTCGCGCTTTTCGACGTCTACACCCTTGATGATGTAACTTGCAAAGTAAGCGACACGCTCCAGGTTTTTGACAGTGACACCCAAAAGCAAACCAATTGCAGATGGAGTGCCGCGCAGGAACCAAATGTGCGCAACAGGCACAGCCAAGCTAATGTGACCCATACGTTCACGACGAACAATGCTCTTTGTAACAAGTTCACCATTTTTATCAACGGCAGCTTCGCGGGAGCGGACACCCTTGTACTTAGCGTCGTGTGGGTTAATATCCTTAACCGGGCCAAAAATACGCTCACAGAACAAACCATCACGCTCAGGTTTTTGAGTACGGTAGTTAATTGTCTCTGGCTTTGTTACTTCACCGTGACTCCAGTCAAGGATGTCAGATGCGTTCGCAACAGCCAAACGCACTGCGTCAAAGTGCGAAATACTCATGCTAGAACTATATCGTCGCATTACGCCACCTCCTTCTCATCGTTTTCATCATTGGCGTCGTCACTGGTGACAGTGACCCCCGCCATGTCATCGCTGACATCTTCCATTACCATAAATTCGTCAACTTCTGCGCTTTCAGTGACATCTACATCCGATGCACTTGGAGCAGGAACATCAACTTGTGATTGGTTTTCACCCTCCTCTCGGACGTTTGTCGCCAATACTTGTTCGGCATCAACAACTTTGTCTGAGTGGACGAGGTCAACCTTAAGGCCAAGACCCTGCAATTCCTTAACAAGCACGTTGAAGGATTCAGGTACCTTAGGACCAACAATTTCAGTCTTCTTAATGATAGACTCGTAAGCCTTTGAACGGCCGTAAACATCGTCGGACTTAATAGTAAGCATTTCTTGCAACGTTGCTGCTGCACCATATGCCTCAAGTGCCCACACCTCCATTTCACCAAAGCGCTGACCACCATTTTGCGCCTTACCACCAAGTGGCTGCTGTGTAACCATAGTGTACGGACCGGTAGAACGGGCGTGGATCTTGTCGGCAACCATGTGGTTAAGCTTAATCATGTACATGCTACCGACGGTAGTGCGTTCTTTGAATGCTTCACCTGTACGACCGTCGAATAACTGCTGCTTACCATCCTCTGGGAAACCAGCTTCTTTCAAGAGATCTTGAATCTTTTCTACTGGAACGCCGTTAAATGATGGGCTTGCAACCTTAATGCCAAGGGCACGGGCAGCCATACCTAAGTGAGTTTCAAACAACTGGCCAAGGTTCATGCGCGATGGCACACCAAGTGGGTTCAAAATGATGTCCACTGGAGTACCGTCTTCCATGAATGGCATGTCTTCGACAGGGAGAATGCGAGCGATAACACCCTTGTTACCGTGACGACCACCCAATTTGTCACCTACAGAAATCTTGCGCATCTGAGCTACGAAGACCTGGATCTGCATAAGGACACCAGCCTTCAATTCATGGCCGTTTTCGCGTGAGAATACCTTTACGCCGACAACTTTACCATGCTTACCGTTCGACATACGCTGCGAGGTGTCGCGTACTTCCTTGGCCTTCTCACCAAAGATTGCACGAAGCAAACGCTCTTCACTCGAAAGCTCCTGCTCGCCCTTAGGAGTGATCTTACCTACAAGAATGTCACCAGGGTGCACTTCGGCGCCAATACGGACGATACCGTCGTCATCCAAGTGGCGCAGAGCATCTTCGGATACGTTAGGAATGTCGCGGGTTACAATTTCTGGGCCAAGCTTGGTTTCACGGACTTCAATCATGAAGTCGACGATGTGTACTGAGGTAAGTGTGTCATCTTCTACTAAACGGCGGCTAATGATGATCGCGTCTTCAAAGTTGTAGCCGCTCCAAGGCATAAATGCAGCGATAAGGTCTTTACCGAGAGCAAGTTCGCCGTTTTGGATAGACATACCTTCAATAAGCACGTCGCCCTTCTTTACCTTGTCGCCAGTATTAACAACAACTTTTTGGTTGATTGACGTACCTTCGTTAGAACGAATAAAGTGTTGCGGCTCGTAGCTTACGCTACCTTCAGCGTACTTAACGACAACTTCACTACCGCTAGCTTTAACAACTTCTCCCTCTGCCTCAGCCAAAATAACCTGGCCGGTGTTACGAGCGGCTGCTACCTCAAGACCAGTACCCACAATTGGGCTCTTTGGCTGGATAAGCGGCACAGCTTGACGCTGCTGGTTACTACCCATCAACGAACGGTACACGTAGTTTTTCTCGATGAATGGAATCAGACCTGCAGACGAACCAATAATCTGGTTACGTGCAGCGTCCATGTGTGTAATAGAGTCAGCGTCTACCTCGCTTGACTTTAGGCGGGTGCGGGCACTAACCCGCTCATGGGCAAATGAGCCATCTTCCTTCAGCTCAGTACCGGCACCAGCAATAACTGCGTGCTCTTCCTCGAAGGCATCAAGGTAAATAACTTCGTTGGTGACTTTGCCATCGACTACCTTGCGGTAAGGGGCCTCGATAAAACCGTACTCGTTAATACGCGCGTAGTTGGCAAGGTTCAGCACCAAACCAATGTTGGCACCTTCAGGAGTTTCCACGGCGCAAATACGGCCATAGTGGGTCGCATGAGCGTCGCGTACGTCCAAACCAGCACGTTCGCGGCTAAGGCCACCAGGACCCATAGAACTCAGACGGCGCTTGTGGGCAAGCTCTGACAACGGGTTAATCTGGTCCATAAACTGTGAAAGCTGGGAGCTTGCAAAGAACTCGCGTACTGCAGCGACAATTGGGCGGGCGTTAATGAGCTGACCAGGTGTTACTGATTCGATTTCGCTCATAGACATACGGTCTTTAGTGTTGCGCTCCATGCGAAGCAAACCAATGCGGAACTGGCGCTGGACAAGTTCGCCAACCAATTTCACACGGCGGTTAGCCAATGAGTCGATGTCATCTGCTGGTTCCTGAGAGTTGTTGAGACGGATAAGCTCAGAAATAATCGCAGTAAGGTCTTCGATGCGCATAACACGGTTTTCAGTGGTGTTTGGCACATCAAGGTTGAGGCGCTTGTTAATCTTGTAACGGCCAACACGGCTAAAGTCAAAACGTTTGAAGTTGTAGAACATGTTTTCTACAAGGCTCTTTGCGTTGTCTACGGTTGCCAAGTCGCCAGGACGCAAACGACGGTACACTTCGATAAGCGCGTCGCTCTGACCACGTGTCGTGTCTTTGTCCAAAGTAGCCTGAAGGTGGCTGGAGCTACCAGTATCGACAGTTTTGAAAGCTTCTTTCATAGCGTTTTCGGTCATGCCGAGCGCGCGTAGTAAGGTAGTTACAGGAATTTTGCGCTTGCGGTCGATCTTAACAAACAAAGCGCCACTTGCAGCAGTTTCAAATTCAAGCCATGCACCACGGCCAGGAATAACCTTAGCGCCATACAGGCTGGTTGCACCATGAGGTTCAGATGTGAAGAACACACCACTTGAGCGGATTAGCTGCGAAACAACAACACGCTCAGCACCATTGATAACAAATGTGCCACGCTTTGTCATCCACGGGTAGTCACCTAGGTAAATTTCTTGTTCTTTGACTTCACCAGTAACTTTGTTAGTCAGTTCGACAACCGCCTTCAAAGGAGCTTCGTAAGAAACATTGTTCTCGCGAGCTTCAGTCTCGGTCATCTTAGGATCTTCAAAGTGATAGCCCTTGAAGCGAAGTGATAGTTTAGTACCGGTGTAATCGTCTATTGGGCTTACTTCGGCCAGAAGTTCGCCTAAACCTTCGGTGATAAACCATTGGAAAGATTTATTTTGATGCCCGCCGAGATCTTCAAGATCAACAGCGTCGTCACGCTGCGTGAAAAATACGCGTGCGCCGTCATTGGATAGAGTCTTGCCCTTTGCCATGCCTTGCAATACTGCCCCTTCTACATTTACGTTTGCATACTCTAAAAGAGCCCACAAACACCTTTGATAAGCATCAAAGGTTACTAATTAGTATGTTAATTTTTGCGCGCGAAGGTTCCCTAAGTTTGGTGTTTTTGGAGCAAACAGTCTCAACAAAAATCTGCCCTATACAAACTTACACTACTTCTTAAGATAGAATTATGCGTAAATAACAGTCAAATGTCAACAATATAATTTAGTACAAGCCTTCAGAAAGGTTAAACCGGCTGCTAATCTCGTTACGGAGCGCTGAGGCTGAACTGGCTGTCGCCCCAACAACATTATTGCCGTAATCCACGACCTCCATTCCAATACGCTCATAAAAAGCTCGCTCGTAGCGGGTAGCGCCCGGGCTCAAGACACTATGCACGCCCCTTGTAACGGTCACACCGCACACGGCCGCATGTATCAATCGAGCAGCAGTCCTTTGGTAGCCAACATGATCTTTACTCTCTGGCTGCCAGTTGTTGCCGCCGGCCAGGACAGCCCGGGAAAGCCATAATTGGTCTTTGTCATATAAAGAGGCGACGTGGCCATATATTTTACCGATGCGTGGTACTTGGCACTCAGATGCCACAAAGTGACGCGACCATGTGTCGATCAGCCGCTGCTCACGGCTCACCATTTCATCATCACCTGCGTCTGGGCCAATATTCTCAAACAAAAAAAATGCCAAATTCCCGACAACCAAGTTCTGAGGGAGCTCGCCCTCTAACCTTATTTCATTAAAGTATACTGTTTCGCCAGCGGCAAAGTCTGAATTTCTGTAAACGCCGAATTCATGAATCGACTGTACTGAGCTAAGTTGATGTGCTTCCATACGGTATATATAGCGGTAACCAGCCTAAAACACAAGCATTATATGCAATTGGATGAATACATCGGTTGCGTTTCCAGGGCAGGACGCTCAAATATAAGCGCAAATGGACATTACTTGGTTTTTGGAGGGACGGAGATAATCTTGTCGGCAAGGCCGTATTTTACTGCTTCGTCGGCCGAGAACCACCGGTCGCGCTCCATGTCTTCGTGGATGCGCTCTTTCTTCTGGCCAGTGTTCTTTGCCATCAGGTCACGCAGCAAGTACTTCAGCCGCAGGCTTTCCTGCAGATCAATTTCTTGGTCGGTTACTTTACCGCGCGTGCCGCTGGAAGGCTGGTGGATCATAACTGTCGAGTGTGGCAGCAAGAAGCGCTTACCAGGGGTGCCGGAGCTCAACAAGAAGGACGCGGCAGAGGCCTGCATGCCAATACCCACAGTCTGAACGTCGTTAGTAATAAACTGCATCGTGTCGTAGATAGCCAAAGCATCATATACATGGCCGCCTGGACTATTGATATAAAAGAAAATGTCTTTCTTGGCGTCTTCTGCCTGCAAGAATAGTAATTGGGCAACAACAAGATTGGCAGTGTGCGGATTAACATCTTCGCCCAAAAAGACGATCCTATCCTTGAGCAGGCGGCTGTAAATATCATACGCGCGCTCGATGCGGCCGTCTGTTTCAATTACCGTTGGGACTAATGGCATAACTACTCCTTTATCATCACCCTTTTCAGTATGTATCATACCGCCATTGGCACTCGGACGTCAAGAGTGCCAATTAAAACGCAGGCCACATGGGCCTGCGTTTGCTTACTGTCGCTAGCTGACTTACTTCTTGGAAGCGGCCTTTGGCTTGGCCGTAGCGTAGTCGCGCAACTTCGCAATAGTCTTTTCACTCAGTATGCGGGATACGATGTCGCGGCGATTTTCCGGCTTGTCAAGCTCTGCCTGCATCTGTGGATCCGGATATTGGCCCTTCAAAAGCTGCATACGAATTTCGACTTCTTCTGGTGTTACGGTCAGCTTTTCGGCCTCGGCGACTTCCGACAACACCAAACCAGCTTTAACACGCAGCTCGGCGTCTTTTTTCATACGGGCACGGTGTTCTTTTTCGGTGACGCCTTCCGCCTTAAGGTGTTCTTGCCATGTCTGGCCTCTGTACATGATATTCTGGCGCTCTTCTTGCTCCATGCGGTCGATCTGCTCTTCGATCAGGACTTCAGGGATTGCAACTGCCGAGTCTTCTGCAATCTTCAAGATAAGCTTGTCGGAGAATTCCCGGTCAGCTTGGTATTCTTTTTCAGTCTCCAGCTGCTTCTTAATGTCGTCCTTCATTTCCTGTACAGACTTGAATGGACCAACCTTAGCGGCAAACTCATCGTCAAGCTTCGGTGCTACAACTTCTTTAACAGCTTGGACGGTGATGGTAAATGTCACACCCTTGTTTTGCAGTGCGCTTACACCATAGTCCTTAGGAAAGGTAATGTCAAAAGTCTTTTCGTCACCTTTTTTGAGGCCAATAACCTCAGGTTCAAAGCCTGGGATAAATGTATTACTGCCCAAGACCAGTGGGTAGGCCTTGCCGTCTGCGCCTTGAATTGCTTCTTTGGTCTTTGTGTCTACGCCCTTGAAGTCGATTGTGACTTCATCGCCTTTTTTGGCCGCACGGTCGACATCCTTCTTCTCAGCTTCACGGGTCATAAGATTGTCAACAACTTCATCAATTTCCTTGGCGACTACTTTGACAGCAGGCTTTTCGAGCTTGACCTTCTTGTAGTCAGCAAGCTTAACGGCGCCGACAACTTCAACTTCAATTTCCATTTCCAGTGTGTCAAATGGGACAAACTTCTTAACACTCACTTGTGGCTGTGCTACTGGGCGAAGCTTGTTTTCGTCCAGTGCGTGCACATACAAACGGTTCATGGCAATATCAAGGAATTCAGATTGCAGTGCCGTAGGGTCTGCACTCTTCTCTACGAGACTTGCAGGAGCTTTGCCTTCACGAAAGCCCTGTAACTTAAGCCCTTTGGCAACATGCGCAACAGCCTCTTTCTTGGCTGCAGCTAATGTTTCGGCGTCAGCAACAATAGTTAGCTGTACTTTGGTTTCAGATAGATTTTTTTGAGTCACTTGCATAGTTAGTTACTGTAACAGATAACCGCGGCTTTGCCTAGAGTTCGCTGCACGCGAGACTAGACCACCCGCTCCGGTGTATGGATGCGAGCCTATGTCTTGGGTCACTCCGGGCAGACTTACAGGTCTTCGTCGCGATAATCTTTCACAATACTCACAATACGTGACGTACCGTGGCGCTCTTCAACGCTGGTTTTAAGGTTGCGAATCATGTATTGTTCTTCGCTGAGCTCTTTCTCGCCGATAAACATCGCATAGTGGATACCTTTTTTAACGGCAGCCTTAATTTGTTTGTCAGGCTTGCGGTTAGACATGTCAACTGCCACGTTTGCGCCCATATCACGAAGCTCAGCAATGACCCGTTGGGCTTTCTGGTACACATCGCCGATCAGGATTACGTAGACATCAGTTTCGGGGCGAAGCTTTGGCAACAATTCGTGCATCTCTAAGAAGTTCTGCAGCGTAACGTCGCCCATACCAAAACCAACGGTCGGCACAGGTTCGACCCCAAAAAGCCCCACAAGACCGTCATACCGGCCGCCGCCAAACATAGACCGGTTGTTGTCAGGGTGCTTGTCAAACACTTCAAATACAATATCCGTGTAGTAGTCAAAGCCACGCATCAAAGTTATATCGAATACAGCGTTCGTGATTCGTGCATCTTCGAGTGTTTTCATCAGTTGCTTAATCTCTGATACGGAATGGTGGTTGCGAATGACCTCGGGTAGGTGTTCTATTTGCTTTATCTTTAGCAAACCCAGAAGTTTATTGTGGGTACCTTCATCGCGTTGCGACGGTGTCAGTATTGCTTCGGCTTCGACTGCAAATGTTTCAGCAGGCATCTTGTGCATACGATCGATGAGTTTGGATATTGTGTGCGCTTGGGTCTCACTAAGCCCAAGGTAGCCGTGCATAATATAATCAATCAATTTGCGGCTATTAATCCTGATACTGTACATGTCGTGGGTTGCCCCAAACTCTCTAAGTATACTGTCAGCTATTTGAATAACCTCCGCTTCGGTGGTCAGGTCGCTGAGCCCAAAAATATCAACGTTCAGTTGCCAGTGCTCACGGAGCCTGCCACGCTGTGGTCGCTCGTACCGCCACAAATTTGGAATTGAGTACCAGCGCAACGGATATGCCAACTCTTGGCGTTTGGCGGCAACCATGCGGGATACCGTAGGAGTCATTTCGGGACGTATAGTTACTGTCCGGCCACCTCTGTCTTCAAAAACATACGTCTGCTCGTGAACAATTTCCTCGCCAGATTTAGCCAAGTACATTTCGATTGGCTCAAGAATCGGTGCATCATATTCTTCATAGCCGTACCGTTCGACTACTTTGCGCATGGTGTTAAACATGTATTTCTGGATCCGCTTGTCTTCTGGGTAAAAATCACGCGCACCTTTATATGGTTGGGTGGATAGTTTCATATCTTTCCTATTTTACTGCATTTACGGATGAGGCATAAGCTTTTTGCAAATATAAAAACGCCGGGTGTGCGGCGTTTAAGGGTCTCATCATTAACATACCGCACTACACCGGCAGGATATGGCAATAAGATGGACTCCAAGCAATTATCATTACTTTTCGATTATACCACATCCAGTGTGGATTTAACAGCGTTACGGTGTACCCGGGCCAGGAGGTACGCCGGGGCCGCCCGGACCTCCAGGAGGTGTCGTGCTGACGTTATCTGTCTGGTCGTATCGGCTTTGGTGCCGCAAGGCGTTGTATATGTCGCGCGCAGGTTGGTTATTCCGGGGTGGCGTCGCTGCCGGGTTCGGCACACTAACTACTTGCTGTCTCAAGATGGTTTCGCCGGTAACAGGGTCAACTTCGGGTACGATTCGGGTTTCTGGCCGTTCGGCAGGAATGTCACGGAGGCGCTGCTCAGTACGCTCACGAATATTCGACAATGGGCTGCCAGCAATCCGGTCTGGCTCGGCGACTGCTTCATTGTATGCAGCAATATTTCGGGCGGGCGCGTACAAGCCGCTGTCTTCAACATTTCTAGCAAGTGCAACAATTTCGCTCAAACGGTTTTCGGCCTCCTGGATTTCTGAAGTACTACCGTTACGCACAGCCGCATCGTACTGGACTTGCGCCTGCTCCATTTCGGTGCGAATAGTTTGCGAGAAATTCTGAACACCTTGCACTTCGTTACGGCTGAGGCTCATCATGTCAACACCACGGAGCGCTGTAAGCGATGCTTGGTGGTAATCTTGGTCTGTTGGCGCAGTACCAGTACCCTGGGCGGCATGCAACTCTGCCAACGCCAGCCTGCCTAAGCCTCCGCTACCAGGCGTCAAGTCAAAGCGTTTAGCGCCTTTGGTTGCTTTATTGATCTGGAATGCCAGACTATCAACAGTTTGCTCATTACCATGTGACACGCGTGCCATTGTCTGGGCGACCTGCTCCATATTTGCATAGCCTGTACCAGTGTTCGCAAGTTGGACGGCAGCATACGTTTGACGTGCACGCCCAAAGCCACCGTTTGCCTTTGCGGCAGCAATACCAGTCCGCACAGCATCCATGTCGGCAACTGCTTCGCCATCGGCATTACGTACAATCTCACCGTTCGCATTTCGTTGGTAAATGCCAAAATCAGCAACTGCATGCTGTAGCGCTTCTTCCTCGCTTGAGTATGTTTGCATCTGCAGCATCAGGTCGTTAAACTGGCCTGCCTGTGCCTCGTCACTCTTAGCATGTTGGGCACTCAAGATAATGTCACGCTGCATAGCGGCAGCCTGAGCTTGTAATCGCCCGCGCCGGGTGATTGGAATACCTCTCTTGAAGCCGCCGCTGGATGCCGCCATGGTGATGGCGTTCATTCTTCTTGAAACTCCGCCCATACCCAGCCGTCGGCTAACAGCACCTTGGTAAAGTTCGCCGCGTTTTGCCCGTTCCTTGCGACTTTGCAGTTCTGATGTCCGATAGTTTTTAAGCCTGTCAAAACCGCCCTTGCGCTTATCGTCTACAAAGCCCAGCAGAGCCCCTACGCCGCCACCAATCTTCAAGAACAGGTACGGTATAGCAAGTAGTGGCGCAATGATGGAAACCGCCACGAATACGCCGGTCGGATCCTTCTGCCCCACCAGCTTGGCAAACACATAGCCGCTTTCGGCGACCGCAATGAATATGGGACCCATAATAAGGAGCCCTATGAGGCCGTTCCGCCAAAAAACCCACATCTTTTCAAGGTTTGGTACAGCAAGCATCACAATAAAGAGTGGAGCCATAATAACTGCTAGTAGTATCAGAATCTCCCGCACAATAAGGACGAATGTAGCGATAAGCATTGCCAAGAATACAGTTCCGGCATACGAAATAACAACGAGCGGCCCGAGCACAGCCAATAATCCCGTGGTAGCCCCAGCTTGCGCTGCAGCAGTCCACGCCGAAGCATTCCTATCTGGAATAGACTGGAACGGATAATTTATAGCGCCCGCGGTCCAAACAGTAATGTTATTAAACAGCTGTACCACATACTGCAGAACCCACCACGAAATGGATATGATAATGACTGCTATCAGCAAGCGAGGTAATACTTTGCGAATAGTGTAGGCATCCATGAACTGCATGCCGAGCGCTTCTGAAAATACCATCAGTGTGCCAGCAATAATAATGATAGCAATAGCAATGATGCGGAAGCTGTTCCATGCGGCATAGTAGGCCTTTGCGTTTTCTGACTGCGAAACTCCATCTTCTGAACTCGTGCCAAATATATCCTCGGTATTAAGCACAATGCGCTTAACAAAATACTCCTCGATACCCTGCACCGCTTTGTCGGAAGCAGTTACCAGAGGGCAAAACACCTTTGACATGCTCCAGCCTTTGACAATTGCAGGACAACCATCATCAGGGTCTTTGCTGTAGCCTTGGGTTAGCTGTTCGGCTTTGCGCGTCTTAAATACAACTGCCAGACTATCGCCCTCTTTTTTAGTGACTGTTTGGCATTCGTTTATGATAGGTACGCAAATTTTGTACTGCCCGGGCGCAATATTTTTAAACGTGCCGCGAAGCGTAGTCGACATTTCGCCGTAAGCATCTGAATCAGCTTGCTCGTCTGTGGGGACACGGGCAAAACTATCGGTCTTGATAGTTTTTGTACTACCGCTGCCATCTGCTTTTTCTAGCGTTACATCGGCAGGCCCCAGAATACGGCGCGAGTTAACTGGCTCGAAGTAATTGATCTCTATAGCTACGGCTATGTCGCGATCAACAAAGCTTTCACCAAAAGTAATGGCCCTAGTTTTAAATTTCTCTTTTGTAAAGGTTTGGCAACTGTTATGGATACCCGTTTCGCAGACCTCATAATTTCCAGGTTCTAACTTATATGTCGCAACATACTCAACAGCACGCTGGCCCTCTGGAACACCTTCACCCTCCCAGGAAGGTGTTTGCTGCGGCACCTCATTAGGTGGCTCGACATTCTTGCCTTTATCATCCTTCATAGTAATAGTAACGGAGCCAGGCGAGTCGGAGGCAGGGTTTGGCGAGTTTACAGTGACGGTGACTGTTTTTTGATTTTCTGTTTCGTCAGCGTCGACAGGCCGATCACCAAGAGTCACTACTTTATTCTGGTATTGCTGCAGCACCCCAGGGAAACGTTCGTTGCCATCAGGATCAACTGCGGTACAAGATGGGGTTTCCGCTACATTCACATCCGATGCTTCTGTTACTCCAGTAGCATACACGATACCATACGTGCCATCTTCCGAGGTTTTTAGCTGGAAGTTCATTACACATTTATTCTGGTACGTTACCATACCCCATAAAACGGTTTCCTGCCACTGAGAATTAACACGCAATTCACTGTTCTTAATATCACCGCCGCTTACGGTAACGACCTGGTTGTCCTTCCACTTCCAGGTTTCACCTGCCGCTAATACGCGTGCTGGCATTAATGCCACGATAGGTAGTAGCATGACTAAAGCAGCAAGAAAACCGCATATAATGCGATTAAATGTGGATCGGCGCGTGTTCATTATATCGTATTCCACCCTGCTATATTTGACATGTCTATTACGTATGCATTATACGCGCAAGAACTTGGAATGCATAGTATCGATGCAGATCTGAATGTTTATCTTTTGTACTGCGGTGTTTTACATTTTGGAGTATCTGTAGCCACGAAAAAAGCCGACATACAGTCGGCTCGCTTCGTGGTGGGGATGAAAGGACTTGTTTTCTGGCAGCAGCAAAATTGTTGCTGGCAACTTTGCCGATTATTCGCCAAGTCCTTTGTAGCCGACAAAAAGGAAAAGAGACCAGCACATGCCGATCTCTTTTCTTTGGTGGGGATGAAAGGACTTGAACCTTCACGCCGTAAAGCACTAGTTCCTAAGACTAGCGTGTCTACCAATTCCACCACATCCCCAGGAATGGTACTGGTATATTATATGCTATTTTCTGCTATTTGTCACCTTGACTTTACATAAGGATGCCAGATAGTCTACATGCATAGTATGCACACAATCCCAAAAATGTCCCCAGCTAGCCCCAATTCGCACGAACCCCTATCTGCGCTTTCCTTATTCGGGCCAAGCATAGCTGCGTTTAAACGCAACTTTATCACATTTGTGGTGGTTGGTAGCTTGCCTTTTCTTCTTATTGCCACTTCTATTGTGTTCCAAATAGTTACCGCTCCGGGCAATAGCCTCATCAGGGCGGCAGGTGCAATCATAACCACTGTCTTACTAATAAGCGGCATTGTTCTGAGCTTTTTGAGCGCGCCAACGCTCGCCATGACACAGCTGCAAAGCGCGCGTGAAAAAACAATCTCACCACGTGAAGCTTACCGCCTTGCAGCGCCATTTTTTTGGCGCTGGTTTGGGCTGGTCATACTGCTAGCCATGATATACATAGTGGCCATCGCGTGTTTTATCATTCCGTTTTTCTTCATGCTACGCCGGTACGTACTTGCCCCATTTTATCTGCTCGGCCAAGACGTTAGTATTTCAGAAGCAATGAGACAAAGCGCTTCAGACTCTAGGTACTACTCCAAAGCCGTTTGGGGACTCGTAATTACCCAAGCGCTCCTTGGGATTATTTGTGCCATTCCGTTCTTTGGCTGGATTGCGGGGTGGATTCCGGGCGTGCTGTATGCTTGCGCTCCAGCTATACTGTATCTGCGAATTCAACAGGCAATAACCGAACAACAAGCTGCTCTGACAAAGGGATAAAAGCTAAGGATTACGAACGTTTGTAAAAACCAAGCTGGGCATCACCATAGGCTTTTTGGGCAACGATCTGAAATTCTTTAACCTCTGGCAATAATTGGTCGCCTGGCCACGATAACACAACGATGCCATTATTGGCTGCGCATGAAAAGAGCCGCTGCACAGCAGTAAGCTGCACATTGTCGTATGGCGGGTCAAGCACCACAATATCAAACGTTCTTGTTGGGTTTGTTTCGCGCCAAGCTTGTGCGGAAGCCTGAATAAGCGTAACTGCTTTCTGTACGCCAAGGCTTGTGATATTCTCGCTTATTGTGCGCTGGGCCAAACGGTCGTTTTCTATTGCCACGCTGCTGACAGCGCCCCTGCTGACAGCTTCAAAACTAATTGCGCCCGACCCAGCAAAAGCGTCTAATACCGTAAGTCCCTCAATATCACCAAGTGCATTAAAAAGCGCACCCCGGATCTTGTCGCTCATGGGGTGGGTACGATGCCCATGGGGAGCATTGAATGTTCGCCCGCCAAGCGCGCCAGCTATGACTCTCATGCAGCTTGTGCTGATGCCACTTCAGCCTCCTCGGCAGCAGAATACCATGCCAAAGCAACCATTTGGACAATGATAGGGGCCAGCTGACGGCGAACCTGACGCGCCAGCTGCGGCGTCCAGCCGTTCTGATAATAAGTTTCATACATATTCAACGCTGCTACTTCGCGGGCTTTGCGCTTGAATAAGCCAACGAAACCATGCTCATGCAGTTCGTCAATATCCGTTTGCTTAAGCTCAAACCGCTTGTTATTGCCGGAAAGAGGGACAATGATAGCAGCGATGCCCCACTCAAAAAGCCCGTGCGTTGTAAGCAAGCCTTTTGGACCCCACATTTTCCAATTATTGTGCACTTGTTTACGGCGGTTTTCGCCGGGCATAACCAATTTTGCTTTTATAGTGGTACGGCTTTCTATGCCTTCACCGCCACGAAGTTGTGTTAGCTCCTCTTCATAGGGATAGTGATGTGCAGGGGTAAGGCCATCGACAATGGCATGTGCCAGCCATGCTGCTTCAAAAGCAGCCCGCACGTGGTCTTTACCTTTTAGCGCCTTTGCCAGTAGTGCGTGGTGATCTGCGATAAGGCTGATAAGCTGCGTATCTGATTCATCAAATGGCGCATAGTAATGCCATGGCTCATCACGGGCCGGACTTTTGCGCTTAATAGCATCCGGGCCATTATTGCCCTCGAAGTGCAATATTTGGCGGGCAGATGGAAAGCCAATATGAGGCTGTGAGCGCATCAAGGCAGACCGCGCAAGACGGTCAATCTTTTGATGGGCACCAAGCACGGTGCCCGACAGTGGAGTAAGTGTGGTTCCGGAGTACATTAGTTTAGGTTTGTAACTGTCCGCAGCGCGCTGACGCGCTCATGTAACTCTGGATATTGTAGCAGGTTTTCCTGTAAGTCGATAGTTTTCTGGGCTGCTTGGCGGGCAGCGGCAATAAGCTTTACATCCGAAAGCTTGGCCACGCGGAGGTCGAGCTGGCCATGTTGCATTGTGCCATAAATAGCCCCTGGCCCACGAAGCTCTAAGTCAAGTTCGGCCAGCTTAAATCCATCCGAAGAACGTTCAAGTGCCTCTAGACGCTTAGGTGGCGCGCTGGAATCGCTCATCATAAGGTAGCAATACCCCTGGTGTTGCCCTCGCCCTACACGGCCCCGCAACTGGTGAATTTGGGCAAGGCCAAACCTGTCTGCCGCCTCTATCAGCATGACGCTTGCGTTAGGGATATCAACACCAACCTCTATAACCGTTGTCGACACCAATATATCAAGCTCATGGCGCGCAAAGCGGTCCATAATATCGTTCTTTTCCTGGGGCTTCATCTTGCCGTGCAACAAACCCACGCGCCGGTGCTTGAAGTCTTTTTTACTCAAAGATTCGAACACTTCTTCGGCCGAAACAGCCTGCATCGTAGACGACTCGCTTATCAGCGGGCAAACAACAAACATTTGGCGACCAGCCTCAAGCTCTGTATCAATTGCCTGGTAAAGCTGCTTGCGCGAATTGGGCGAAGCGATCTCCGTAATAATAGGCTGGCGACCAGCTGGCTTAGTGCCAATTATAGAAATGTCCAGCTCCCCATACAGCGTAAGGGCAAGGCTGCGCGGAATAGGAGTGGCAGTCAAACTTAGCAAGTGTGGCATGTGCCCAGCTTTGGCCATGAGCTTTTTACGCTGCTCAACGCCAAACCGGTGTTGTTCATCGATAATTACCAGGCCAAGATTGTGCATATCCACTTTTTCCTGGATTAAAGCATGTGTGCCTATGATACAGCGCACAGTGCCGTCGGCAATTTTACTATAAACTGCCTGTTTTTCGGCAGCAGACATACCGCCTACAAGCAGCGCCACCGAATCATGAAGCCCGAGTGGATTCAGCAATTTAAAAACTGTCTCGGCATGCTGGCGCGCCAACAGCTCTGTCGGCGCCATAAACGCCACCTGATAGCCTTCGGTAATCGGCATGAGAGCAGCCATTGCTGCTACTACTGTCTTCCCCGACCCGACGTCACCTTCAACCAATCTGTTCATAGGCTGGGTCTTGGCCATATCCTGGTAGATATGCCACACCACTGTACGCTGGGCGTCGGTAAGTGTAAAAGGTAGGCTATCTACAAACTGCTTCGCCAACGCAGTTTTAAATGGTATTGCCAAACTGGTGTCCTGCAATAGCTCATACTTGTTAAGCAAACTAGCAAGCGTCAGAGCATATACTTCTTCAAAGCCTAGGCGTTCACGGGCCTGCATCAGAGCCTGTTGGGATTCTGGAAAATGCATAGTCTTTACGGCCTGTGAGCGACTAATAAGCGCCTGGTCCTTCACCAACCACTCAGGTAAATACTCATCATTAGCGGAAAGAACAGGCAAGATTTCGCGGACCAATTTGCGGATTTGGTTGCTCGTCAACCCCTTTGTTTCCCGGTAAACAGGAATGATACGTGCCGTACTAACCGGAAAACTGCTAACCAGTTCCGTACTCGGGCTGATAATAGCAAACCGGTTGTGGCTAAGTTCATAGTTGCCAGATATGTAGTACGTTTCCCCGGCTTTTAGCGCCGCTGCCCTGTAGGGCTGGTTGAACCAAATCAGGCGGACGCTCTCGGTATTATCCGTCGCTACAGCCTCCGTAATATGCATGCCTCGGCGAACATACCGCCCTTTGGCGCTCTTGATGGTTGCCTTTATTGTTGCCGCCCCAGGAGCCAGTTCTGCTATTGTCGTAACATTGGAATAGTCTTCGTAACGCCGCGGGAAATTGTATGCTAAATCGGCTAATGTTGTAATACCAAGAATCCCAAACTTTTTAGCAAGTTCGGGACCGACCCCTTTAATCTGGGTAATTGGCTGCTGCATATCCAGCATAAGGCGCTACTTCGCCTTGCGGACCATGAAGAATACGCTAGGACCAAAGAAACTATTGGCCAGCGTTGGCTGTAAGATGCCTTCGATTGCGAGCATTGCCTTTTTGGGCATAATTTTCTTAAGGCCAGGGCTGCGTAGGTTTGAAACAGATAGTATGCGATCTACCTTAAGGCCTGCATGTGCAAGTTGCTTAATAACGGTATGCGGGTTGTGGTTAACGAAGGGGATTTCGTTTTCGTCCTTCTTGTATGCCTCAGAACGGATGTCAACTGGCTCTTGGGGTAGCTTTTTGCCTTTCAGGGCAAACTTTAAGCGGTTACGGCCATGGGCGTAGTTGGCAACCTCGATAATAGCGTAGCCATCGTCTGATAGGACACGGGCAATTTCACTAAATTCGTTCATGGGGTCTGGCAAGTGGTGCATAACACGGATCATGGTGATGAGGTCGAGTTCACCATCCTTAAAGGTCAGGTCGTCCGCCTGCATGAGCTTACGGTCGACTTCTGGGTGATCTTTTAAGAAGTCCTTGGCTATATCAAGCTGCTGTTGGCTGGGTTCGGCCAATGTAACTTTATCAGCAAATTGCTCCAGAAAAACGCACAGGCGCCCATACCCCCCGCCAATGTCCGCGGCGCTGCGGAAGTGCTTGCCGTTTAACAGGCGGCGCAGTGCCATTTCTTCGGCTGCGTGTTCATAGTCTCGGCCGTCCCAGTAGCGCAGATAGTTGTGCTTCGGGTCGTTATACTGGTCTGATTTGCGCTTAGTTTTTGTAGGTTGAGTCTTTTGATTAGTAGTCATATTAGCACCAGTATACCATTACTTTTGTTCGATAAGGGCAGAATCCTTAAACGCCTTACCCTTACGGATTAGCAAGCGGCCGTTAGTGAAATCGTCGGCCTCAAGCTTTTCCTTAGTAGTCTTTATTCCGTTAACAGCTATAGCGTTGCCAGCGAGCAACCGGCGAGCCTCCGACTTAGATGCAGCCAGGCCCACCGATACAAGCACATCCAGAAGATTAGCACCCGCTTCCACTGCCATACTTGGGATTTCCTGCCGCACTGCCGCCACGGCAGCCCCCGGCATATCCCCTATAGATGCCTTCCCGGTCAGCACTTCAGTGACCTGGCGGGCAATCGCTAATTCTTCCTCGCCATGGAGTAGCCGGGTTACTTCCTCTGCCAACCTGATTTGGGCAATCCGCGACCGTGGATCAGCCTTTTGCTGAGCCGCAATAGCCTCGATCTCTTCCCTAGGAAGGCTTGTGTACACTTTTAAGTAGTCTTCAGCGCCTTCATCGTCAACATTAATCCAAAATTGGTAAAACTGAGTTGGCGAAGTGCGCTTGGGGTCAAGCCACACGGCACCTTCTTCGCTTTTGCCAAATTTTTTGCCAGTAGCTTTATTGATAACTAGCGGCATGCTCATAGCGTGGGCCTCTTTGCCTTCTTTTTTGCGGATCAAGGGTGCGCCGGACAGCATGTTACCCCACTGGTCAGAACCACCAATCTGCAATTCAACGCCGTGTTTTTTAAACAAATGCCAGTAGTCATATCCTTGGATAAGGCTGTAGCTGAACTCTGCGTAGCTAATTCCTGTTCCACCTTCACCCATACGCGAAGAAATGAAGTCACGCTGAATAAGTTCGGTCATGCTGTAGTTTTTGCCGACTTCCCGTAAGAATTCAAGGAACCCAATATCCTTGAACCAGTCATAGTTATCAACCAGAATAAAATCTTCGCCCTCAAACAATCGCTCTACTTGCGCTTTGATACCCGCAACATTATGCTGGATTTCTTCGCGCGTCTTAAGGTCTCGTTCTTCATTTTTTCCGCCCGGATCACCGATAAGACTCGTGGCGCCGCCCACTAAAAGTACTGTCTTCCAACCAGCAGCACGCAGTCGCCTGGCCAGCATAAAGACCGCCAGATTGCCTACCGTCATACTGTCAGCTGAGTTGCAGTCTACGCCAAGGTAAAATGTTCGTGGGGTGTTAAGCCACTCAAGATTCTCAAACGTCCGGTCCTTAATAAGGCCGCGCCACTTTAAATCTTCTGAAATTGTCATAATAAACTCCTATAATCATCAAAATAACGTTCGTAAAAGGTTTTAAGAACGATATAAGAACTGATGATGTATTGGGTCGATAATTGTCATAGCTACCAGTATACCGTATCTGGAGAATTCCTGCATATCTTATAAGATATTCTGTTTTTCGCATACGCTTTCTTTGCTATAATACGTGAAGATAAATTCGAAACTAGGAGCAGAAAAATCGGATGAACACTCCCAGAAAAGGTCCGGGTCGGCGACGCCCTGGCGGCAACACGTTTACCACCAAGAGCGGTAACACCATCAAGCTCAACCATAGTATGAGCGACCGTATTCGTGCACGGCGCGATGACAAAGCCCGCCGGAGGGCAGCCTACTTAAATACATTGCCGCAAGAGCGCTGGAAGCGCATTTTATACCGCTTGCACCCAAAGCGTGTTGCTAAATACTGGTTTAGCCGCGAAGGCGCTATTATGGCGCTTAAAATCTTGGGCATCAGTATTGTCATTGGATTCATTCTTTTGGTTGGCGTCTTTGCCTACTTCCGCAAGGACCTTCCCAACATCAAAGACATCTCTGGCGACAAAATCGGCGGAAGCATCACCTACTATGACCGCACAGGCCAAACCGTGTTGTGGCAAGATTACAATGCCGTAAAGCGCATTCCAGTACCTGGCGACCAGATCTCCAAATACATGAAGCAGGCCACTATTGCTATCGAGGACAAGGACTTCTATAACGAAGGCGCCTTTAGTATCCGCGGCATTACCCGTGCCGCATTCAAGAACATTACCGGCGGTGGCAGCGGACCGGCTGAAGGTGGATCTACTATTACCCAGCAGCTTGTTAAGCTAAACCAGGACTGGACTCAAGACCGCACTATTACCCGCAAAATTAAAGAGCTGATACTAGCCGTTAACCTGGAGCGCGAATACTCCAAGGATGACATTCTTACCGGGTACCTTAACATAGCCCCTTATGGTGGTATTGAGTACGGTGTAGAAAGTGCCGCGCGTGACTACTTTGGTACAACCGCCAAGGACCTAACGCTTGCTCAGGCAACTATGCTGGCAGCCATCCCGCAGTCACCGTCGTATTACTCGCCATACAGCTCGCCACAGTTTAACCCTTCTGCGGCTGCAGATGCGTTTGGCCGGGAAGATTTGTTAGCGCGTCAGCATTACATCCTAGATCAAATGGTTAAAGAAAACTACATCAGCAAGCAACAAGCCGAAGAAGCCAAGAAAACTGATATTCTGGCTCAGATAAAGCCATTGCAGCAAAAATACTCAGGCATCAAAGCCCCTTACTTTGTATTGGCAGCCAAACAGCAGCTAGAAAAACAATATGGTGCCGAAACAGTAAACCGTGGTGGATGGAAAGTTACGACAACCCTCAACATGGATTTGCAAGCTAAAGCCGAGAAGCTTGTAGCGGACAATCAGAAGAATGTTCAGCGCCAGGGTGGCGACCAGCAGGCACTCGTAGTAGAAGAAGTTAAGACTGGCCAAATGGCAGCGCTAGTTGGTGGCGTAGACTTCAACAATCCAGAATATGGCCAAATCAACTATGCCCAGACCAAAATTCCGCCCGGATCCAGTTTCAAGCCGTATGACTACGCTGCAATGATCAACTACACCACCAACACAGGTGCCGGTTCCGTCATTTACGACACTCAAGGTGCCCTTCCAGGCTATCCATGTACCAATAAGCAACGCCCGAAAAACAACGGTAACTGTCTGTGGGATTACGACTTCCGTTATCCTGGCGCAGTAACATTGCGCTACGCGCTTGGTGGCTCCCGCAACGTCCCAGCTGTTAAGGCAATGTTAACAGTCGGTACGGATAAGACTATAAAAATGGCCGAAGACTTAATGGCAACAAACAACGCCTACAACTGCTACTATGATGAAGCACTAACGAAAGAAGCCCCATGTTATGGCTCATCCGCCATTGGTGACGGTGCCTATCTACATCTTGACGCTCATGCGAACGGATTAGCTTCGCTATCCCGTTTGGGCAACGCGATTTCGCAAACATATATCACAAAAATTACTGATTCCGGAAATAAGACGGTCTACCAATGGACCCAACCCAAGGGTAAGCAGGTTATTCGTGAAGACGCCGCTTATATCATTAACGACGTCTTAAGCGATCCGAGGGCCAGCTACCTAAGCGGCGTTAACAAATTCCATAACTACAAAGGTTGGAAGTTTGCCATTAAAACCGGTACTACCAACGATAACTATGATGGTCTGATGACCAGCTACTCAACCCAATACTCTGTTGTCAGTTGGGTGGGCTACCACACCCGCAACAAGGAACTGAGCACCGGCATGGAACGTGTGACCGGCCCGTTAACCCGTGGCATGATGCAGTATGCTCACGATGCGCTAAATACAAAGCCCGTCAACTGGACACAGCCCACTACCGTGAAATCTATGCCAGCCTACGTTGTTCGCCAGCATGTTGGCCTTGGCTCGCAGGAACCAAGCAGTTCAACTGACCTCTTCCCATCGTGGTACAAGCAAAAAACGGGCAGCTCATCGCAAACTATCGACCAAGTCTCGAACAAACTCGCCACCTCATGTACCCCTGAGGCCGCAAAGAAGACAGTTGGTGGTGCGAACGCCAACATATTCTCGGCAGACATCTTTGTTGACGGTGGCAACAGTAGCGCCGTTACATCAACCGATGATATCCATAAGTGTGACGACACCAAGCCGTCCATCACCCTAACAGCACCACCGCGATGTTCGGTAGGGTCACCGTGTACGGTTACTGTAACTGTCACCAGAGGTACCCACGAGCTATCAAGCCAGCAATTCCCGGGCACTGTTAACCTATATGTCAATGGGGCCAAAGTCCAATCACAAGGCGTAAGCAGCTCACCAAGCACTATCACTTTCAGCTACACACCGACAGGCACTGGCGCAGCCACTCTGAAGGCCGAAGTAATTGACAGTGTCTTGTACAGCTCAACCACTGATGCCAGCGTTACGTTTACACAAGGCAATAGCCAAGGCGGTGATAACGGTGCAGACGATGGGGAAACACCAATTAGCGGCGATGATCCCAACTGAAGGGGTTGGTTAAACCGCAACAGACAGTAGCAAACCAAAAAAGAAGCCCCTTTACGAGGCTTCTTTTTTATTGCATCAAACCATAAACAAGCTAGGCTTTCTCACCTATGGATAATACTTTGGTACATAAAAAGACCGCCGTATGCGGGCGGCCTTTTATTGAACATAATGTAGCTGCTACATTATCTTAGGGGCACGCCGGTTACGGGTCTGCTTTTGTTGCGGCTCTGCCTTAAGGCGCTGTAAAACCGACTGCCCCTGGTGAGCACCTTCCTGACGCACCTTGCGCTGGGTAAGTAAACGGCTCTTGGGTGGATGCGGTGATGCAACAGCAGTCGCAGGCTGTGAGATTGCTGCTGCAGCCGGTTGCGAAGCACGAAGACGTTCCTGCGCCTTTTGCTTGTCCGCAACAGCGTTGCTGCGGCTGGCCTGGCTTGTCGTTGGAGCTGATGTCCGCGACGATTCGCTCACCTGACCAAAGACCATCTTACCTGCGACTGTCTGGTGCATACGCGTAACCGTAACCTCCACAAGCTTACCAGCAAAGCGCGCCGCGCCTTCAACTACAATCATAGTACCGTCTTCGAGGTAGCCAACACCCTGGTTTGGGTTGCTTCCCTTTTGTACTATCTTGATATTCAACTTTTCGCCAGGAAGCGCAATAGGGCGAATAGCCTGCGATAACTCGTTTACATTCAGTACGCCAACAGCCTCAATAGCCGCGACCTTCGACAAATTGTAATCAGTGGTGTACAGGTATGCTTCCATCTTTTTAGCTAAGGCGATAAGCTTGTCGTCGGTTGCATGGATCTCTGAAAATGCTGTACGCTCAATAATTACATTGGCATTGAACGCGGCGTCTTGCAGTTCATGAGCAATATCCAGGCCAAAACGCGCGCGCTCACGCTTGTGGCTATCATTGCCATCTGCAAGTAGTTGTAGCTCGTTAAGTACAAATTGCGGAATAACTAGTTGGTCGGCAACAAAGCCGTTTTTAACCAGCTCCACAATGCGGCCGTCAATCAGCGCACAACTGTCCAAAATAATACGGCGCTTGCGGCCCAACATATCGCCGAGCCCGCCCTTGTGCTGGAATACAAGGTACCCTGCAATAAACAGTAAGAGAATAATTTGAATAAACGTTCCCATAATATATCTTTTTATGAATCCTTTTCTAAGAATTGGTTCAGCGCCGACCTCACGTCGGGCACCGATTGTAATAATGATTGCTTTTTATCTGGTTTTTGGTGCGGACCAATAGCCGCATCAAATCCCATTTTCTTTGCCTCGGCAATGCGCTTGTCAACATGGGGTACATGTCGGACTTCGCCGCTCAGGCCTACCTCACCAAAAACTACCGCATTTGTTTTGAGTTGCAGACCTTTACTTGCAGAACCGATAGCCATACAAACAGCTAAGTCAGCTGCTGGTTCGGTTATCTTCATACCGCCAACAATATTAACATAAATATCCTGTTCGCCAAGCCGCAATTTTGTCCGGCGCTCCAGCATAGCAATTAGCAGGTTGACACGGTTAAGGTCGATGCCACTGGCAGCTCGTTTAGGATACCCGTAACTGGTTTTGTTTACAAGTGCCTGCACCTCAACAAGCAATGGCCGGGTACCCTCCATAGTAGCTAGCACAACTGATCCGTCGCTTATCTGACGCTCTGCCAATAGTGCAGCAGATGGATTAACTACTGGTTGTAAGCCTTGGCCAACCATTTCAAAAATACCAGCCTCACTGGTGGGACCAAAGCGGTTTTTTACTGCCCGCAATACCTTGAAACCGCCATACCTGTCACCCTCCAGCTGCAACACGACATCTACTACGTGTTCCAGCACCTTTGGTCCGGCTATAGATCCCTCTTTGGTAACATGCCCGACCAATACAACTGCTGTACCACTCTGTTTAGCAGCGTTTAATATCAAGTGGGTACTGTTGGTGATCTGCGACACACTGCCCGCTGCCGAACTGACAGCGCCCGCTACAACTGTCTGGATGGAGTCAACAACAACCAGCTCGTATTGCTTGGTTGCGATGGTTGCAGCAATATCGTCGGCACTGGTTGTTGTGGCAAGCTGCAACGCAGAAGCGTCAACACCCAAACGCTGGGCACGCAAGCCAATCTGGTGTCCAGATTCCTCACCACTGACGTACAGAACGCTGTGCGCCTTGGCAATGGCGTTTGCCAGTTGTAGTAACAGCGTGCTCTTACCAATGCCAGGCTGCCCTGCAATCAGGTTGACACTGCCCGCGACAATGCCACCGCCAGTTACGATATCAACGTCATCTATGCCAGTTTTAAGGCGTTTTTGGTCATGTGAAATAAGCGTCTCAACCGAAGCCGGCGTTAATATATGGCCGCCACCTATGCCGCCACCTTGAATGCCGCTGTCAATAATCGCTTCTTCCTGAAATGTGTTCCACTCGCCGCACTGCGGGCATTTGCCCGACCAGCTTTGGCTGACGTTTCCGCAGTTGCCACAAACGAAACGGGAAGTTTGTCTTTTTGCCATATCGGTTTATTGTATCACTCTTGGGTTGTATCGGGCAGTGATTTACTTGAAAGGCTGCGCTGCAATGCCTTTTCTTGGTCAGCGATAGCATTGCGTGCCTCGACAATGCTGTTGTAGGTTTCAATACGGCTCTTGAGGACTGCCAGTTCAGCATTGTAGCGGTTGACGTTGCTGTTGTATACAGGCACGAGCGCATTGTACCCGTCGATATCACCCGCAGACTTTCGGGACTCCATAGTAGCCTTCGTACTATCCAACCCGGCCAGCTGTGCCTCGAGGGAAGCCTGCATAGACTCTATTACTGGCTTCTGCTGGGCGAGTTGAGCATCATAGTCGGCAATCTGAGCCTTGCGTATGGCAAATGCCGATTGGTAATCCTGATAGAGCTCAACGACACTAGCCCGTTCAGAAAAATATTGCTTGTAATACTGCTCGAGTTCATTCGGCAGATCCCCTACTTGGGTCCCAAATAATGAATGCAGTTCATTCATTAGCGCATCTGGTTCAGTTTTTTGATACAGAGCTACTTGTTTTTTGATTGCCTCATCTGCCAAATGGTTGTCGTTGTAGTCTTTTAGCAGAGCATCAACCCTGCTGCGCTCGCTTGCGGAAAGACGGTCGTATGCCTGATGTAACATTTCGTGAGCAGTTGTCACCTCCCGTACGCCTGCCAGCTCGGGATCCGTCACATTGTATATGAATATGCCGTTCCTGTTACCTAAGTAGCAGCCAAGCACCACCGATTGTTCGGCTTGGTTTGCGCAGTGCTCGTTAAAAGCAGACCGTCCGTCGAGTAGAGGACGGTTAATATACAGTAGGTGCTTCGCACGGTCAGTCATGGTTGTTTTTTCAGCAAAGCTGACAATAGCACTTGGCGGCGTATAGTTACGCAGTGCAAGCCAGTCAAAAAATTGCTCGCGTTGAATAAGCAATACACCTAGGACGGCTAGCAAGAGCAGTAGGATCCAAGTGGATGCGCGACGAATAAAGTCCATAACTCCAGTGTACGTTATTGCATATAGTTTTTACTATTCATTAGTCACCGAATAGGTTAACTCGCCACTTTTAACACTTACCTGCAAAATAGTGCCGCGAGCGTAGCTTTCCTGCAGTAGTTGAATGGCTATATGGTCTTCGATTGTGTCCTGAATCAATCGGCGTAGCGGACGGACACCGTTTTTGGCGTCATAGCCTTTTTCCAGCAAATACTGCTTAGCCGCGGTAGTCAGGTGCGTGGCCAAGCCATGTTTCTGCAAGCGCTGGTTTAGCTCCTTAATCTGCAAATCAATAATGCGATAGATGTCTTTCTTGGTAAGTGCGCGAAACACAATCGTCTTATCAATACGGTTCAGTAGCTCTGGGCGCATCTGTTTTTTGAGCGTATCCATAACTTTGTCTTTATTCAAGTTGTGAAGAGCATCGAGGTCTTCAAAGTCAGTGGTGCGGACAGCGCTAAAGCCAAACGCCGCCTCTTTTTGTAATTTATCAGCTCCAATATTGCTGGTCATTATAACAATAGTATTCGTAAAGTCGATTTTCCGGCCTTTAGCATCGGTAAGGACACCATCTTCCAGAATTTGCAAGAGCATATTGAATGTGTCCGGGTGAGCTTTCTCAATTTCGTCAAATAACACCAAGCTGTAAGGATGGCGGCGAATCTTGTCGGTCAGTTGGCCGCCTTCGTCATATCCGACGTAGCCAGCTGGCGCGCCCACCAAACGTGACACATTATGGTGTTCACCGAATTCACTCATGTCAATTTTAATCATGGCATCGTCGGAACCAAAGAATTCACGGGCAAGTACACGGGCAAGCTCGGTTTTACCAACTCCGGTAGGGCCAAGAAAAATAAACGAGCCGATTGGCCGGGTGGCGGAGCCAATCCCCGAACGGTTACGGCGGACAGCACGCGCCACAGCCTCAACTGCTTCCGATTGGCCAATCACATGCTTGCCAAGATTTTTCTCGAGATTCAGAAGATACTTAGCCTCAGAGCGAATAACCTTTTTAACCGGCACGCCGGTAATGCGTGCGACAACGTCGGCAACATCTTCATCAGTAACATTAATCCTGCGTGCTGACTTATCAGTAGCCTCCAGTTTTTTCAGTTCTTCATTAATTTGGCTGGCACGGGTCTTGTGCTGGGCTGCTTTTTCATAATCTTCTGCGTCCACGGCTTCGTCAATCCGGCTGTTCGTTAGCTTCAGCTCTTTCTGTAGCTTACGCACTTCAGGCGATGTCTTACCTTTGTCCACGCGGAGGTGTGCCGCAGTTTCGTCAAGCAAATCAATTGCTTTGTCAGGCATAAAGCGGTCATTTATATAGCGTTTTGCAAGTTGTACAATGTTGTCAAGAACATCGTCGCCTACTTCCACGCCATGGAATTCTTCATAATGCTTTCGCAGCCCCTTAAGGATGGCTAACGTCTCTGGAACTGTTGCCTCGGGTACTTGCACTGGCTGGAACCGACGCTCCAAAGCCGCATCTTTTTCGATGTGCTTTGTGTATTCGTCAGTCGTGGTTGCGCCAATCATTTGGATTTTACCGCGCGCCAATGCTGGCTTCAGGATATTGCCAGCGTCCATTGCACCTTCGGCAGCGCCTGCGCCGACCAGCAAATGCATTTCATCAATAAACACGATTGTCTTGGCGTCTTGTTCCAGTTCCGCCATAACCTTTTTCAGGCGTTCTTCAAATTCACCACGGTACTTAGTACCTGCGATCATGCCGGCAAGGTCAAGCATCACAATGCGCTTGTCCAGCAGGCTGTCCGGCACGTCTTCTGCGATAATCCTCTGTGCCAGGCCCTCGACAATTGCCGTCTTGCCCACCCCAGGCTCGCCAATCAGTACTGGGTTGTTTTTGGTGCGCCGATTCAAGATTGTTACTACACGGCGGATTTGTGGTTCGCGGCCAACCACAGGGTCAAGCTTGCCTGATCGGGCTTGCGCAGTCAGGTCGGTACCGTAAAAGTCCAAGGCTGTTTTGCGCCCACCTTTACGGTTGGTGCGCCGCCTGGTGTCGGTATTTTCGTTGTCGTCATATTGCTGGCGATTTAGCAACTGTTCAAGCTCGCCCATAATTGTATCGACATCAATATTCATGTCACGCAGCAATACAGTTGCACGGGCATTTTTTTGGCTTACGATACTATATAAAATGTGCTCTGTACCGCAGAACTCTTGGTTGTAGTCCTGTGCGGTGTCATAAGCCATCTTGAGTGTTAGCTTAGCAGTTTCACTCAGACCTTTGGCACCCGCGTTAGCAACCATTGTCTTTGGCGTGAGGTTGAGCGCCATCCGTGCGCGGTCCAGTGTGATACCCGCGCCTTCAAGAATTTTTGCGCCAATACTTTCATCTTGAGCCAACACGCCAAGCAGCAAATGCTCGGTGCCGACATAGGCACTGCCAAAGCTGCGCGCGATAGCATCGGCGTGCTTTAGGCTATGCAAAGCATTTGTTGTAAGGTGGTTTAAAAAGTCTTGAAAGTCTGCTGATTCTGGCATTATTGCTGCCCTCCTGGCACTGTTTTGCGTACATTACATTGCGAGTCAATCGTCATTATTTCCATAATACGTAATTAGCACTCCCCAGTCAAGAGTGCTAATTACAATGTTTTCAGCTACACTTTAGGCGCTATTGTTCAGAAGCAACGGCCAGGTGGCCCAACGGATGTGTCACGGGCTTATCCGGCTTCCATACGTAGTATTCATTGGGTGTTACACCCTCGAAGTTATGCGGGACTGTAACTTTATAATGTGGGCCAGGAAACTGTCGGCGTGAACCTTCGAGCACTACCTCTGTGACATCCCCAATGCTATCCGGCACTGCCGAAACTTGGATAGTTTTGTCGTCGTAATTACCGTTTGGACAGTACTGCATTCCTGCCTCAAATACCATAGCTTGCAGAAAGGATTTTTCACTCCAAACGATTATCCCAATTTGCTTGTCGCCTTCTGGAAAATCAATTGAGTGCTCCGGAAAGGCCGTATAACCTGCGGCCAGTATCTCGTCACCGTCATTCTGTATATCATTCATTATAGAGAGCATGCCGTCGCCTGCCCCCAAAAATTCATGCGGCATCATAACCTAGATGTCCAGCGCGGATTATTCGCCGTGCTCTTCGATAGCTTCAAGCAGGCTATTTTCTAGTTCAGTCTTCTTTTTCAGCTTTGGAGCTGCAGGCTTTGTGACGTTAACGGTTGGTTCAACATCTTTAGCAACGCTTGCTGGCTGTTTTTCAGCTTCGATATCAAGTTCATAGCCCGTTAACTTACTTGCTAGGCGTACGTTCTGGCCGCCCTTGCCGATAGCAATGCTCAACTGGTCTTCCGGAACGCTTACAACAGCCTTCTTTTGCTCACCAGCTACAAGCGTTACCTTAGCAACCTTCGTTGGGCTCAGCGCATTGGTGATGTATGCGACGGTGTCATCATCCCAAACAATGATGTCAATCTTTTCCTGCTCACCAATTTCGCTCATTACGGCGTTCACACGAGTACCATGGCCGCCCACAAAAGTACCAACAGGATCTACGCCAGGAACAGTACTGTGTACGGCAAGCTTAGTACGGATACCAGCTTCGCGGGCAATACTCTTGATTTCAACTGCACCTGATTCCATTTCTGGAACTTCTGCACGGAATAGCCACTCAATAAATTGAGTTGAACCGCGGGAAACAATTAACTGCGGGCCACGCATACCACGCTCAACGTCCTTCAGAAATACCTTAAGGCGCTGGCCTGGGTAGTAGCGTTCGCCCTGAATTTGTTCTGAGCGGGGCATAATGCCCTGGGCCTTACCGAGGTCGACACGGACAATATTGCCTTCGACGCGGCTGACCAATGCGTTAATGACGGTACCGATCTTGTCTTCGTACTCGTTCATTACGATCTCGCGCTCAGCTTCGCGCAAACGCTGTAGAATAACCTGCTTAGCGGTCTGCGCTGCAACACGGCCAAAGTTCTTAACCTGTTCGTGTACTTCCACGGTTTCGCCAATTTGGATATTTTTTTGCATCACTTGTGCGTCTGCGAGACTGATTTCGTAGGCTGGGTCGCCAACGCGCTCAACAACCTCTTTCGTAACGTACGCATCTACGTCACCAGTGTTAAGGTTCATTGTGACGCGGACTTCTTGCTCGCGGTCGCCGTAGTCACGGCGGTAAGCAGCGGCAAGTGCTTGCTCTACAACTTCCTGGACAGTATCTTCTGGGAGGTTCTTTTCTTCGGCAATAGCTTTGAGTGCCAAAGCCAGCTGTTTCATGTCAAAGTCCATTATAATCATCCTTTCGATTTATGGGCTGTTTATACGAAAAAAGTCGACCACCGCGGCCGACCAATCCCCTTAATCATAGCTGAGTTAGTTCTAAATGTCAAACCCGCTCGACACACATTAAAAAAGTATTAATAGCCACCCTGGCGTATTTGCAAACAGGGCGATATTGCTTATGCTGACGGTATGGAAAACAGCGTACCATATTCATTTGCAAACCAAGGTTATCTACCTATCCAGCGCCACATCCTAGCTCCAGACGGAGCCTGGACAGCTATAGAGCAAACCCTGCACATACCAGCCGCTGCCTTTAACCCTGCGCCGCTTCCAGAAACGCTTGCGCCTTTCACATCAGCCAAGTTAACAGATAGCCGCTATGGGTCACTCGCCAGCCACAGCATAGTGCGTGACACCAATAAACTAGTTATCCACGCCCAAGCGTGGGGTGGCACAATCGAGAACCAGGTCACCCGCCATGAAGCCCATCGCATAGCCCAAGCCCTGCCTGACCACACAATCACTAGCCTGACAATGCCCGGGCATGGTACTGAAAAGCCGTCAAGCAGATGGCCAATGGCTGTGCGTATGCAAATGCTCAAAACGGGTAGTTTTACGAAAGCAGGGCAGCATCTAGCATCACTCATGCATGCGCATCCGTTCGTGAAGACAGCAGAAACCATTGACGTACTCGGCACAAGTACTGGTGCACGGTCAGCAATCTCGCTGGCCGCTCATTTGGGCAAAAAGGTAGGCAACCTCATCTTATTTGACCCACCGGGCAGCAGCGACCTTGGGGTAAAAACATTTAAGCAACGTTTTAGGATCACCGAAAAGCAGCATGGCGACCAATACCGCGCCAACTCCTTGGATGCACAACATGTACACGTTATGGATAACGCACCGTCACGCACAAGCCTGCCATACATTAAAGCTTTTGTGCGACGCGACCCGTTGGCTGCTTATGACTTTTACCACGGAGAAGTAGCCGCAATGGCGCGCCCACATTTAGGCCGCGATCTCCGCAACTTGCGAAACGTTGGGCGGGTTGTAGTTCTTTCGCCCGAACACAGCGCCCTTAACGACATACATGACATGCGGGATACCGTCGCCATGGCGCAAAACCGCAATCCGCATACTACGTTCGAGCATTACATCTTCCCGGGCACACACACTATCACTCGGATGGCGTCTACAGTATTGGCTGAATTTTTTAAAGCCGCCCTGCACCAGAAATTACTCCGTTAAAAACAGCCCGTCACGCCTGACCTATGCTAGAATGGAACAATGAGCAAAAAAGTCACACGTCTCTTTGAGGGTTTTCATCCAGAACATTATGAAGTTTCGCTACATCCCAACCGCGACACAATGCAACTGTCTGGTACAGTTACAGTCCGCGGCAAAAAAGTTGGGCGGCCAAGTCAGCGGCTAACATTCCATCAGAATGGGCTTACCATTACCAAAGCAACTGTTGTAAAGCACGATAAGAAAGCCAGCCAGCCAGTTGACATTGAGCGGATCAACCACCAGCGCAAGCTCGATGAAATCCGATTACACACAACCGAACAGCTATATCCCGGCGACTACACAGTCACCATGGAATTCAAAGGGGTCATCACCCGGCAAATGGAGGGCGTATACCCTTGTACCTTCATGCATGACGGCAAAGAAAAGCAGCTTATCGCAACGCAATTCGAGAGCCATCACGCCCGCGAAGCATTCCCTTGCATTGACGAACCCGAAGCGAAAGCAACGTTCGACCTGATCCTAACCAGCCCCAAAGGCGAACCTGTCGTAGCCAACACGCCCATCAAAACGCAAACAGAGGACGGCGAGAGCATCATAACCGCCTTCGAGACCACGCCCAAGATGTCAACATACCTTTTGGCATTCGTATACGGTGAAATGGGATATAAAGAAGCAACTACTCGGCATGGTGTCACCATACGCACTTACGCCACCCCAGACAATGTGGCGCACACCGACTTTGCGCTTGATGTAGCTGTCAAGACGCTAGACTTCTTTACCGAATACTTTGACATCCCTTACCCGCTCGCAAAATGCGACTTACTAGCTTTGCCCGACTTTGCAAGCGGCGCCATGGAAAACTGGGGCTGCATTACTTTCCGCGAACACTGCCTGATTGTAGACCCGGCCAACACAAGCCTTTCAACCAAGCAGTATGTTGCGATGGTTGTAGCGCATGAGCTTGCCCACCAATGGTTTGGCAACCTCGTGACGATGCGCTGGTGGACCGACTTATGGCTGAACGAAGGCTTTGCGAGCTGGATTGAATACCTAGCTACCGACTACAACTTCCCGGAATGGAATATGTGGACACAGTTTATTGTCGACGAACAGCAAGGCGCGCTTAAACTTGACTCGCTCGAAAATACCCACCCCATAGAAGCGCCTATTCACCATCCAGACGAAATCCGCACCATATTTGACGCCATTAGTTACAGCAAGGGCTCTAGTGTTATTCACATGCTATACCAGCACCTCGGGGCTGACGCATTTCGCGATGGCCTTCGCCACTACCTAAAACAGCACCAGTACGGCAATACCGATACAGTTGACCTGTGGGAAGCCCTTGAAGCAGTGTCTAAAAAGCCTGTTAGAAGTTTTATGGGTAGTTGGACCGGCGAAGCTGGCTACCCGATTGTCCAAGCAGCAGTTAACGGCAAAAAACTATCACTTACGCAAAAGCCCTTCCTCATAAATCCGCTCAATAAAGCAGCAGACAAGAAAACCTTGTGGCCAATCCCACTGCGTGACGGCGAAAAGCAGCATGATGTTATGCAAAAAGCCTCGATGGAGAGCGCTATCACTGGAGAAGTTGACACATTCCATCTGAACCATGAACGAAGTGGCTTTTACCGGGTTGTCTACAACAAGGAGCATGTCAGCCGCCTGGCTGCCCTTGTTGAGAACGGAAGCCTAAGCCCCTTAGATAGACTCGGCTTGCTTGGCGATGCCTTTGAAAGCGCCAAAGCCGGTTATAGTCCGACTACGGATGCGCTCGATTTACTGTCATCTTACAAAGCTGAAGACAACAGTGTTGTGTGGGACATTATTGTTGCCAACATCAGTGCCATCCGCAGCACTATGAACGATGACGAATTACGCGAAGCAATGAAGCCATACACCCGAAATCTCGTGCGCAAGCAATTCGACCGCTTAGGATGGAAAAAACAAGAAACCGACACGCACTTCGACAAGTTACTCCGGCCGCTCATTATTGGCATGGCGGCGATTGCCGATGATGAGGCTGTTGTGAAAGAAGCGCTACGCCAGTTCGATGCAATGGCAAAACCTGAAGATATTGAACCCGACCTCCGGGGTATTATTTACACAACGGCAGCACGCCTGGGCAATGAAGCAACGTTTGAAAAACTGCTCAAGCTACACAACGAAACTAGCTCTAGCGAAGAACGGGTGACTCTTGCCATGGCACTTACCGACTTCCGCCAGCCAGAACTTATCGAACGTGCGCTTGGACTCATCACTACCGATACCGTGCGCTTGCAAGATGTTATGTACTGGGTTGCCTACAGCTTCGGCAATCGTCACGCCCGCACAAAAACCTGGGACTGGCTGGTGCAAAACTGGGACTGGATTGCCAAAAACCTTGGCAGCGACCTGGCCTATTACCGCATGCCTGTCTATGCCGCCCGCTCTTTCAGTGATGCAGACTTCCTTCCCGTTTACACAAAGTTTTTCGAATCTGTCAGCGAGCCCGCACTTGAGCGGTCCATCAAGCAAGGTATCGAAATGATCGAATGGCAATCAGAATGGCGCAAGCGAGACCTTGACGCAATCAAGCAATTTTTCCATAATTCATAGAACTCCATCTAGCAAACCGTTTTAAACAGAGCATTGTGGAACACGTACCTATTGATTCTGGATTTGTTGCTGACACCGCACCCCACACTGAGATAACCCTGACTGAAAAACGTCTTGATGTGTTGGGGTGCCTTGCATGTAAAACGAGCCAAGGCGAAACGTTTACCCCTGACGCCATACGCTCTATCCAGCAGTGCACTGGGTTACTTAAAGGTACTGTACGTGAAATCATGAACACCTACGTCAACCATGGCTACGCAGAAGTCCGCGCCAGAGTTTCGTCTTCGCCAGTTGGGACTAAACGCCCTTCAACAAACGAGCACACTATAACAGAGGCGGGCACTGCACTCCTACGAGAAGGATGGGAGCCGTGCAAAGAAGAGATAGAAGCACAACAAAACCCCTACAGAGGTGCGACACCCATGCAGCGCAGTTTCCTTCGATGCATTAGTTGTCTGGTATCCCAAGGTAAAGAACCTCGTACTGGCGATATAGCAAGCTGCAACCAGCGCTCTCCAACGCAAATCAACACTACCCTAAAAAGATTTGTTGAAGTCGGTGCCCTGCAAAAAATCGATGCAAGTGTTAAACACCGAGGCAAAGGGTGGCAGAACCCAAAACAGTTTACCCCAACCGAAAAGGGCAGCAAATTTTTGCCAGCACCCCCTGAAAGGGCCAGTTGCCTGGTGTCAGACATTGAACCTATAGACTCCTATGCCATGCTGGCTTCAGCTCAGCAGTCATTACTATCGACCCTGGACAGGCTTGCAAAAGCAGCCGAAGGAAACACCATCCCACAGCATCTGCTGGGCTCCGAATCCGGCATACATGCCGGAACCGCCAAATCAGCGCTTCAGCGCTTAGAAGAACTTGGCTATCTGACCCGGCAGAATGTAGGCGGCCAGGGGTCTCACGCTAGATATACAGTTACTATAACCGAAAAGGGTCAGGCAACAATTGACGCTTTCATTCGGCATCAACAAAAAATCGAAAGAGTTAAGGCCTGTATATCATGCGCACTAACCAAACAGGCGCTAAAAGGCGAGCAAACTAGTATCGGATTGTCAGTGATTGCTCAGTGCCAAAAGGTGTCCGAAGCGCTTGTGGCTTCGTGTGTCAACCACGCGCCTGGCGTTGCTGTCAGTGAAGTCTCGCACAATGGCTTCGCCCAGCAGCGGCTTGAACTGCGTGGGGCACCAGACCTGGCCGCCGTAGACACTACATGTCTTGCACCGACAAGAGAAAAAGAGCTAGAGTACTTTACACCCCTACCTGAAAACGCTTTCTCGGTTAGCTCGGTATTCGATAAAGAACGCGCCCCTGCTGATGCATCGTGGCTCAAAGCAGTTCGTCACCATCGCATACTTTCGCACGAAGAAGAGCTTGAGCTAGGGACCATCATTCAGGACCCGCAGTCTTCAGCAGAAGAAAAATATACAGCGACTTCGATGCTTGTCAGCCATAATATCCGGCTCGCCCTCAAGGCAACACATGAGGTTCCATTTGCCCGTGCCTTCTTGACTTTCGACGACAGACTTCAAGCTGCGCTTATTGGAATCAATCACGCAGCCCGAGGTTTTGACCCTACTAAGAATTTCAAGTTCAGCACCTACGCTTTTATGGCGGCAAAGAATAATATCATGCGAGAGGCGGCTGGCGTAGCAGACGTACCAGAACACCTGTTCTGGTTACTTCCCCCTTTGCAGTACCACCTCCACGAATACAAGCGCCAGACAGGGCGCCATCCAAATGCGGCAGAGCTGGCTCTCTTTGCAGACATACCCATCCGCCGCGTCGTAAATGCTCAGATGGCCTGTCGGCCACACGTGAACAAAGTCCTCCTAGACAAACCCATCACAAGCCCTGCTATTAAAAAAGAAGGCACACTGCACGATATCATCTCAGATACAACTACCGACAATGTCCTGTCCGTTTTGCCTGAGGCAGCAATGCGCCTTTTAGGCGACTTAAAAGGGCACGAGCAAGCAATTCTTGCGTCTAGCTTAGGCGTACTCGATCTATCGCATGATGAAATAGCCTCGCACTATGACGTGCCTCGCACCACCGTAACCAAAGCAGCCAAGCGCGTGCGTTCACTCATGCGACACCCATATTACGGGTTGGCATCTAGCATTCCACGTTTTGAATGGCAAACACAAGCTTCGTGTTTTGTGAAGGGATTCAAGGCGGTAGTAAGGCCGCGAACAGGTGCGTCCAGCAGACAAGAATACAATATTTGCAACGATTGTCCCGTACAACAACAGTGTTACGATTTAGCCACTGCCGGACAAGAAACAGTCACCTCAGGTGTTTGGGGCGGCCACATTCCTTCTCACTTTAAAAAGTAGTTACTCGATATCTTTTACGATGTTAGTAATCACGAAGGCTGGCCCGCTCACCTCTATGGCACATAGCTGATACTCACCTCTCCAGCCATGACAGTAGACCCAACTTTCAGCCGCAAAGCGCATTTGACGTATTTTCCGCGGCGTAATGTACTCTATCCCTGTTCCCTGCCTATCTGTACTGCGGTACTTAACTTCACAAAAATATACTATCCCTTCTCGTACGGCAATAATATCAACTTCGCACATTCGGGTACGCCAATTCTGCGCAACAAGCTGACAACCTTTACGCACTAAAAAAGCGGCCGCAGCCGCCTCTGCTTTCCTACCCGTGTCAAATGTCGTCACAGCGCTGGCTCCGGATCAATGCCAAGCGCTAATTTGACCGGTGCAAACGTTTTGCGATGCAAGTCGCATACCCCCAGGCTAAGCACGGCCGAGCGATGCTGAGGCGTGCAATATCCAACGTGGGATTCAAAGCCATAGCCTGGATAAGCTTGGGCAGCCGCAACCATCCAGTTATCACGAGCCACCTTTGCCAAAATGCTAGCAGCACTCACGGCGGGTATCGTGTCATCCGCCTTAATAAGCGTTTCAGTCCGAGAAATATGTTTTAAGAAGTTGTAGTTCCCATCAATAATTATGCGTTCATACTCTACTTGCACCGCCTGTAGCGCGCGTTCCATAGCAAGCCTAATTGCGTGGGTCATGCCCACACGGTCAAGCTCATCGTGCATCACCCAACCCAGACCATACGCCAGGGCCCTATCGCGTATTTTTATGTCTAATACTGTTCGCTGTTCACGGGTTAGTTTTTTGGAGTCTTTCAAGCCGCGAATTGGCTTGCCCAGCACTACTGCACCGGCAACCAATGGCCCCGCCATGCACCCGCGTCCGACTTCATCAATCCCAACTATCATCGTTGTAGTATACCAGTAACTGCCAGCAAACAAAAAAGCCCCTCCATATGAGGGGCTTTTAAGACTGAGATGCTTACTTGGCTTCTTTTGCTGGAGCTTCGTGAGCTTCTGCTGCTGCGTCGTGCAGCTTAGCTTCTTCTGCCTCGGCAGCTTTGTCATGGATGTCGTTAACTGCTTTGCTGTCGAAAGCAACACCAGTCAAACGTGCAGCCTTACCAGTGCGCTCGCGCATGTAGGTAAGGTAGTTGCGGCGAACTTTGCTACGCTTGGTAACTTCAACCTTCAATACCAGTGGGCTGTGGAGTAAGAAACTCTTTTCAACACCAATACCGCTGGCAATGCGGCGGACGGTAATACGGCTAGTGTGGCTGCCCTTACGGTCGGTACGGATTACGAGACCCTGGAAGATCTGTACGCGCTCTTTGTTGCCTTCTTTAATTTTCTGGTGAACTTTTACTGTGTCACCACTTTTGACGTCAACAACAGCTGACTTCATGAACTTTTCATTGATCTTTTGAATAACAGATTGCATAACCTGACCTACTTTACACTAATAATAACTTTAAATCAAGTATACCACATCTGTTGAAAGGAATCAATGCAGTGATGATGGCGCGGGAGTCTGAAGAGACTTTTGGGATCCCGCGCCATCGCCCGACAACTGTCCATATGCGGATGGACCGACGATACGCTAAAGCGCTCGCACCAGTCAGGCACATACCTGGGTCAGCCCACTTGCGTGATCCGGCAGTTAGGACCAAGGCTCTCGTGCTGGAATTCCCCAAACACGTAGGACATCATCTGCAAGCAGTGCCCACCCATGAACATCTGGTCGCGCATCGGCCGCAAGCCGTCCAGGAAGCCCTGCTGTGTCGGCACCCATCCCAAGATGAAGACCCGGCAAGAGTGGCCGTCGAAGATCAGATGCTCTTCGCGGTTGTCCTGTGTAGTAAGGATACCTTCCACCACGCCATCGCTGAAATCCTCAACGGCGATCGTGAACGATCCTGAGTCACATTCCAGCTGGTACAGACCGCCGACTGTCATTTCAGGCAGCGAAAGAACCAGCCTGGGCGTATCAGCCATCCAAACTCCTCTGATGTCGCACATGGAAACCAATGGCAAATATATTGTACAGCATTTATAACGATTTATTTGTCAGTCATTCAATATTGTGGTTACATCAATTTCATGAATCACGAAGAAGTTCCTGCTTTTGAAGTTGACGAAGACGCGCAAGGACTCTACGCAACAACAGGCCAAGTTGATATTGTGGCTGTCCAACAATACTTGGAGCAGGCTACGCCAGCCGAACAAACAAAGGCCTCAATACTCGATGAGGTCACGACAAAATCTTATGATTTCACAGTAGTCGTTGATGAACTCCTGGATGATGAAGACACGGATGCAAGCCCGTTGGATTGGCTTGGCCGCCCAGGATCGCTCAAATACGCGCTTCGTACATACATGACCTGGCTTATTGGCCAGCAAATTCATGCGCAGCGCGTAAGCGCAAACCCAGAATTTGCCAGAAACCCGGATTTTACACCCGATTTACGTTCTGAAATTGAGCGGGCACTCAACGGCACACTGCCCCTAGGCAATCCGGAACAAGCAGTGCTAGAGCCGTCACCCCTAAACGTACACAGCCTACGGGCGGTAGTAGCAATTCCAAATGCCAGCCTTCAGGAAGCCAAAAATATTTATCAAACACTCGCTAACTACACGCAGGAAAGCAAGCTTCAACCTCATGAGTTTGAAATCGTGGTCCACAATAATTTTTTCGTTGAAGAAGGGCAAAACGACGCTGAAGTACGCGAACAGTACGACATAACTCTTGCGGAAATTACCCGGTTCCAGCAGGGCAATCCGGAAATTACCATACGGCAATTTGGAACACGTTACGAAACCAATGCTCCTTCGATTGCAACTATCCGTGCTGATTTATTCAATGCCATTGCCCAAGACCTTTACAACCGCGGGCGCCAAACAGATATTTTGCTTATTTCCAACGACGCCGACACATGCGGCACAAGTCCGGACTATATTGGGAATATGGTGGAAGCATATGAGCAAAGCGGAGCGGACATTATTGCAGGCGGGCTAGATTGGGAACTTATCGATACTCTTCCAGAAGGCGCCATGGCTAACAAAATGCTGCGCTATCAAATGTATATCGACGAGATTGCCAACGTATACAACCCCCACCCTACCGTGTGGGATGCGAATACTGGGCTTTCGCTCGCCACTTATTACGCCGCTGGAGGCTTTAAGCGGGGTACGGAAATGGCGGAGATGCTTGAGCTCGTACATACTATCCGCAATTATCGCAGTGGCTCGCAGAAGCAGTACGAAGTTTTGGCGCCGCAAGCGCGCGTAACAACCAGCTCCCGAAGACTTATCGAGTCCATGGCGCTAGGTTACATGCCGTACGATGCGTGGTCAGAAGAAGTTACCGGCTTTGGCCACAAAGACTCGCTCCGTACAGCCGAACGGCGCACTGCTGGCGCAGAGACTAACGCCCAAGCAAAGTGGCAGGAATGGACTGACACCATGGAACAGCGGTATGGCGACAATGTGCCGGTATCTGCCAAGCATCGGATATACAATTTGGGCAAGCTCGCCCTAGGCATTCCCGTATAAAACCAGCCACACCTATAGCCGCGGTGCTGTACAATAGCATGTATGGATTACGGAAAACTTGCATTACAGAAACACAAAGAACTTAAGGGTAAGATCGCCCTACAGCCTAAAGACACCGCTGACACTCGTGAAAAACTGAGCATATACTACACGCCTGGAGTAGGCGCCGTTAGCTCTTACATTGCCGAGCACCCCAAAGAAGCCCGCGACTACACATGGATTAACAACACTGTCGCCGTAGTTAGTGACGGCTCAGCCGTACTTGGCCTTGGCAACATTGGCCCGCTGGGCGCGCTTCCTGTCATGGAGGGCAAAGCAATGTTATTCAAGCAGTTTGGCCGGGTTGACGCGGTGCCAATTGTGCTTGATGTGCACACTGCCGACGAAATTGTAGCCGCCGTAAAGGCGATCGCCCCAAGCTTTGGCGGGATCAACTTGGAAGATATCGCCGCGCCTATCTGTTTTGAAGTTGAGGAACGCCTAAAGGCCGAGCTCAGCATCCCGGTAATGCACGACGACCAGCATGGGACTGCAATCGTGACTCTTGCGGGCCTCATTAATGCCACAAAGATTACTGGCCGTAGCTTGTCCGACAGTACAATCGTATTGTCGGGAGCCGGGGCAGCAGGCGTAGCTATTGCGAAATTAATCCACCTTTATGCTGGTACTAATATCATCAGTGTCGATAGCAAAGGCATTATTAGCAGCGACCGTGAAAGTATAACTCCAGAAAAACAGACGCTTTTATCATTTAATAAGGATCCTCGGCCAGGCACCCTGGAGGATGCTATCAAGGGCGCTGATATCTTTATCGGAGTTTCCCAGCCAGGCATACTAACCGGCGACATGGTGCGGACAATGGCAAATGACCCAATTATTTTTGCTATGGCAAACCCTGTACCAGAAATCATGCCAGACGAAGCACATGACGCAGGCGCTGCCGTTGTGGCCACCGGACGCAGCGACTTTCCAAATCAGGTCAACAATTCATTAGCCTTCCCCGGTATCTTCCGTGGGGCGCTCGACAACAATATTACACAAATTACTGACGCTCATAAAATTGCTGCGGCAGAAGCTATTGCTACGCTCGTCACTGACCCACGTCCTGACATGATTATCCCCGGACCTTTTGACGACGGTATTCTTGAAGCAGTTGCAAGTAGTATTAAGTAAAAGTTACTTGTCATTTAATCAACCATCTAGCATAATATACTTTCGTTGAACGTAGGATTCTAGATGAACGAACGATATAACAATGTTGATACCGCCCACCTGTACGCTGATGGAGGTTGGACGCCGGAACAAACACCACGCATAGACCCCCACGCAGAAACACAGGCTATTCGTGCTGTGAACCTGGCTGATATGGCACACACAAGCCATATACCTCGAATAGACCAAACCCAGCAGATGCAAACCATCGAACCGCTTATCCCCACCAGAAATGAGGAAGATAGTGAGCCTCGCACGGGCAACCGTAAGGCAGGCCGCGTTCCCTTAGCCCTGGCTAGTGTAGGCCTTATCGGGTTAGCAGCACTAGGTACCGTTTCGGTGCTCACTATTGAAAATCGCGAAAAAACCGAAGCAAACGCTGCAGAAACCACTACTGCGCCATCATCAGACCCAACTACAGCCGAACCATCAGCGCCACCCACGTCCGAAGAACCCACATCACCCCAACCAACAAAGGTGCAGGCAGCGAAGAAATCCGTTTCACCCACACCAAGCCCTAGCAAAAGCACTACGCCACCTTCACCCAGCACATCACCAACGGCTACAACACCATCGGCGTCAGCATCAGCCACTAAAACAGCCGAGGCGTCTCCATCCAATGACATATGCCAATGGGAAATGAATGGCGCAACGGTAACTGTGGGAGAGTGCGGGGATGCCATCGCCTACGACGAGGCTACTGGCAACGAGAGTTTTCCGCTTACGCGTGGCATGGCTTTTGATGCCCAGTGCATAGCCGGACCGCGCATCCAGATTGTTATGGCAAACAGCGTTGACTACGTTAATCCCGGCTACTTCGATACGAGCAGCCTGCCACATTGCTAAAAAGCCTACGCTACGACTCGATATACTTCTTCTATGGTTGTAATACCCTGAATGGCTTTCAGGACGCCATCCTGCTGCATCGTTAGCATACCGTCTTGTATTGCACGTTCCTGTAGCATGTCTGTCGTAATTTGATTTGGCGGCTGGCGAAGCAATTGTTGGATCCCGGGCGTCATCCGCAGTTGCTCGCGAATAGCTATTTGGCCAGAGTAGCCAAACGGGTTGTCCGCAGAAGAGCCCGCTTTATATAAAGTAATAGTATTCACGTCGGGGCGCTCAACGCCGGGAGGCAAGGTATCTATAACACTTTGGAGCTGCGCCTTGAGCGCATCGTCTGGTTGGTATGCCTGTTTCGTCGTGTCATCAAGCCGACGCACCAAACGCTGTGCCATAATCAGGTGGATAGCAGAAGCAAATAGGGGATTGACGCCAATAAAGTCCAGCATGCGGGTTAGGGCCGCCGCCGAACTTCCGGCGTGGAATGTGCTAAGGACCAAATGCCCAGTCAGAGCCGCCTGCAACGACGTCCTGGCGGTGTCTTGGTCGCGAATCTCACCCACCATGACAATGTCAGGGTCCAGGCGCAAGACAGCTCGGAGCTTTTCTGCAAAGCCGGAAGCATTTGTGTCGCCATGCACAGGAATCTGCACTACACCAGGCATGAAGTACTCCACTGGATCTTCAAGAGTGATAATCTTACGTTCGTCGCTGTTGAGTGTGTTAATCAGTGAGTAAAGCGTCGTCGTTTTACCAGAGCCGGTTGGACCAACAACCAAGACCATGCCTGTCGGATGGCGAATGACGTCGTCTACGACTTCGCGCTCGCGCTGCGACAGGCCAAGATTGTCCAACTTCAATAGCTCCATCTTTACTGTAAACAAGCGCATTACCACATCCTGGCCATAAGCCGTAGGCACGGTTTCGACACGCAAGTTAACAGTTACTTCTTCACCGGTAGCCATACGGTACTTGCGGTTAATATGACCTGTTTGAGCTTCGTCGACACCAGTTGAAACATTGGCTGCAACAGCGATAGAAGAGAGCACACTGCGGTATTTGTCTGCATTGAGGAACGCTATTGGATGCAGTACGCCATCGACACGAAAACGAATGCGCACACCATTCTCCTGGTTTTCCAGGTGTAAGTCCGAAGCTTTTAGCCGATAGGCCTGCTGCACAAGGTATGCCAGGATGTCGTCAGAGCGAACTTGCTCCAGTGTTTTGGAAACAATGGAGAAAAGGTCGTTACCAGCGGTCTCGGCAAACGATATATCCTGGTATGATATTTTCTTCGGTGGGTCATACAAACGCATGTACTCCCGGTAGCCCGCGCCAGAAACAATCGCAAATGCTACCCGCCGCTCGTTAAAACGGTTCTGCAATTCATTTATAGTTTGCTGGGAAGTAGTCGTTGTTATACCAAACAAAATATTGCTGTCATCGGCCTGCACCGGTATAACACGCTTTTGATACATTTCCTCGACTGTTAACAGATCTTTGTACAGTGGTTTTTCGGGCAATGCCGAAGTATCGACATAATTTAAATTAAGAATCGCAGCTCGGCGCTGCGTTGCGACTTCTTCGTCGTATCGGGCATCCTGACTCATATTATCCTTATTATAGCATGAGCAGTTTTAGGGGCATCTATTTTTTGTCGATAATGATCGGGGCTGAACATTTTGATGAACAAGAGGTATGTAAAAGGCTATCTGCTACCGTTATAATAAACTGATGCGAGACATCATCCTTATTGCACACAACTTACGGAGCTGCCACAATGTCGGCTCTTTACTGCGCACCGCGGAAGGAATGGGGGCTACCCGGGTGTACCTTGTGGGATATACACCGTTCCCAATGGGAGCGCCAAACGACCAGCGCTTGCCACACGAAGCTACCAAACTAGATAAGCAAATCCGCAAAACAGCGCTTGGCGCCGAACAGCAGGTGCCTTGGGAGTATCACCGCACCATAGACTCGGTTGTTGCCGCACTGCGCAATGATGGCTACACATTGTTCGCTGTCGAGCAAACCGATCGCTCCGTTGCTCTTCCAGACTTTCATCCCCCTTCCAAAGTCGCTCTGCTTGTGGGCCGCGAAGTTGAAGGTGTCGAACCGGAAATTCTAGCATTGTGCGAAGGAGCCCTGGAAATCCCTATGTTTGGCCAAAAGGAATCGTTTAATGTGGTGCAGGCAGCCGCCATGGCGTTGTATCACTGCCGCTTTGCTAAATAGCGCTGTATTATTTGCAACTTAAAGAGTATACTATACTTATTATGGTAATTGCAGCAAAACCCAAACCACGACAAACAATACACCACAAAAAACGAACTGGCCAACACAAAAGTCACGGCAAACACTATGTCAAAACCTACTGGCCCTACCTGCCAGTTATAGCGACTATCGGTCTCCTACTGACTATTGGACTTTGACGTTTGCATCGCCCACGATAGCCCGCAGCATCTGGATATGTTGCTCTGAATTTTCCATACCTGCCGGCAGTTTAATGATCTGCTTACTTTCAGCAGGCCCAAGCACTAATATCACATCGGTACTACCCTTCGCAGCATCAATCGTTTGCTTTAAGGACATCAGTAATTCCTGGTTATGACTGTCAACAAGGCGGATGTATATTCGCTCTACCTTTTTGGGCTGGGCAGTAATATCAGCTTCAGTTTGTTGCTGAGGTTTTTGAGCAGCTGCGACAACAGTACGATCTTTTGTAGCCGTTACCGATGCAGCTGCAGAACGTTTACTGCCAGGAGCGTGCATTTTTTTCCCCGTCGCCTGGTAGCCTGCCGCCTGGGCGGGGGTAAGTTCACGGGCATCATCAATGAGCACCTTTACCTCTTGGCCTAAGTTGCCTTCTTTGTCTTTGGCAGATATCTTGCCGCGGCAAATAACAACCCTGTCGCGCTCCCACAAACCAGCAGTCTGCTGATAGGATCCGGGAAACAAGATGAGCTCAAGTTCGGTATTTCTATCTTCCAACTTAACAAACGCCATCTTTTGGCCATTCCTAGTAGTAATTTCACGAACGTCGCTAATTGCGCCTCCTACTACCACGCCACGACCCTCATGTTCGGGGCGAAGATCTGCCATGGGCATGGTCTGCTCGCCTAAGATTACTTCAAATGCTGCCAGCGGATGCTGGCTTAGGTACAAGCCAAGCAATTCCCGTTCCCAAATAAGTTGTTCGCGCTGGCTAAAAATCTCGGCGGCTTTTTCGAGCGCCAACTGTGGGCGAGCGGTCGCAGCAGACGCATCATTAACCAAATTGCCAAACAGGTCGGTTTGGCCGCTATTAGCTTCGCGATGCAAGCGGTTGGAATATGCCAGCATCATGTCCAGGTTGTGTAACAGGTCAGAACGATTGCCCCAACGATCAAAGGCGCCCGCCTTAATCAAGCTTTCTACGTTTTTGCGGTTTACGACACGAGGATTGACTTTAGCCAAGTAGTCTTCCAGGCTAGCAAACTTGCCATCAATTTCACGAGCACGGATGATTTCTTCTACGGCACCAGTCCCGACATTCTTAATAGCGTTCATGCCGAAGCGGATTGGAGCTTTGCGGTTATCGGGGTTATCTGGGTCGGGCACCACGGCAAACTCCAAGAAGGACTCATTGACATCTGGTGGCAGCACGGCAATACCCATGTGCTTACACTCAGCGATTTCAATAGCCAGGCGATCGGTATCATCGTAGTCACTGGTCATAACAGCAGCCATAAAAGCAGCGGGATAGTGCGCCTTCAAATATGCTGTCCAGTAGGCGATCAGGCCATAACATGCCGCATGTGACTTGTTAAAACAGTAGGCCGCGAAATCTTCAAGCTGTTTCCAGAAGCGCTCCATGAGGTCTCTGGGAATGCCTGAATTTTTTTCGGCACCGTCGATCATCTTGTCCTTCATTTTGGCCATCAGGTCCATTTTTTTCTTGCCAATGGCCTTGCGGAGTGTATCCGCTTCGCCGCCAGTAAAGCCACAGACCTCTTTGGAAATCTGCATCACCTGCTCCTGGTACACCAAGACACCGTAGGTGTTCTTAAGGGCGTTTTCCATGCTCGGATGCGGATAGGTGATCTTCTTAAGACCGTGCTTGCGGGAAATAAAGTCGTCAATAAACTGCATCGGACCGGGGCGGTATAGTGCCACCATTGCAATAATATCTTCAAATACCGTTGGTTTAAGTTCCTTAAGGTAACGCTTCATGCCCGCAGATTCAAGCTGGAATACACCGGTGGTATCGCCGCTTCCCAGCAAGTCGTATGCCGCTTTGTTATCTAGCGGGATATCGGATAGGTCGATGTCGCGATTGTATACGCGCTTAATGATACGCAGGGCATTATTAATGATTGTCAGGTTGGACAAGCCCAAGAAGTCCATCTTGAGCAACCCCAGTTCCTCCACTGTTCCCATTGGGAACTGCGCAGTTACCACACCTTTTTGCGCCATTTCAAGAGGCACAAACTTTACCAAGTCGTCTGGTGCAATAATCACGCCGCAGGCGTGTACACCATGGCTCCGGACAGTTCCCTCCAAAATCATCGCCTGGTCGATGACGCGTTTGGAAACATCGTTAGTTTGGTACTCACGCCGCAAATCAGGGTCTTTTTCGATGGAAACTGATAGTGGAATGTGCCGCCCCTGCACCGGCGCCGGGATCAGCTTGGCCAAACGGTCGGCATCGGCATACGGAACCTGGAGCACGCGCGCAACATCACGCACAGCGTTACGAGCAAACATCCGGCCAAAAGTAACAATATTAGACACACGTTCCGGGCCATACTTATCGGAACAGTATTGAATAACCTCGTCGCGGCGCGAGTCTTGGATATCAATATCAACGTCGGGCATGCTAATGCGGTCAGGGTTCAAAAACCGCTCGAACAGCAAATCATATTTAAGTGGATCGAGGTCTGTGATCTTAACCGTGTAAGCAATGATTGACCCGGCAGCGCTACCTCGGCCAGGCCCAAAAATAATACCTTGATTCTTGCCCCAGCTAATAAAGTCGGAGACAATCAAGAAGTATCCGTTAAAGCCCATCTGCGCCACAATACTCAGCTCGTATTCTGCACGCTTCAAAGGTGCTTCAGGAATAAATTCCCTGGCCTCTTCAATAGTCATGTTCGCGGTCTCGACTTCTGTTTTGCCGCCATAGCGCCAAGCAAGGCCACGGAATACCATTTTACGCAAGTAGCTCTCTTCGGTCTCGCCTTCGGGCACTGGGAATTTTGGAATCAAAATTTTGCCGAGCTCGATCTCCAGTTGTACTCTGTCGGCGATTTCTCTTGTATTAGCAACTACTTCGGGGTGGTCTTTACCCCACCGGCTAATAATTTCTTTGGGATCTTCGACATGCAAAGGGTAATCCTTAAGGGACATGCGCTTTTCGTCACTCAAGAAAGATCCGGTACCAATGCACAACAAGATCTCATGCGCATCTTGGTCTTCATGCTTTAAATAGTGGGCGTCGCAGGTCACCACCACTTTAATGCCCAACTCTTTGCCGAGCTGCATTACGCCCTGGTTCATTTTGCCCTGCTCTTCGTTATAAATAGGGTTTTCCGGGTGGCCGTGGTCTTGGATTTCCAGATAGTACCGGTCGCCAAATATACTCTTATACCAGCTAGCAATTTCGCGTGCTTTATCCATATCGCCGTCACGAACAGCAGTGCCAACTTCACCACCCATACAAGCGCTCGTTACAATCAAGCCTTCGTTGTATTTCTCTAGCAAGTCATGGTCGATACGCGGATAGTAGTAGTACCCGTCGAGGTTGGCGATAGTGCTTAGCTTAAACAAGTTACGCAGGCCCTGCTCATTCATAGCGTGGATAATCAAGTGAAAACGCTGCTTGTCTTTTTGCGGGTCTTTGTCGGTATGCTTGCGTGATGCAACGTAGGTCTCGATACCGATAATCGGTTTTATTCCCTGGGCGGTAGCTTCTTTATAGAATTCAATAGCACCCGACAACGTGCCGTGGTCGGTCATAGCAACCGCTTCCATACCTGTTTCTTTGACAAAGTTAATGAGGTCCGGAATGCGTGTCAGACCGTCCAACAAGCTAAACTGCGTGTGGTTGTGCAAGTGCACATAGTCACTCGGTTTTAATTCCGAAGAAACAGCGGCATCCGCCATTTAGTGATATCCCCCTTACGTCTTTACACTAATTATAGCAAAAGCAGCGCCGCGCAAGCGAGGCTCTTTGAGGCATTTTACAACATATTTCGGCGCCAGTTTAGCGGGCCAGTCGATCCCAGTCAAACGAGTAGTCCGGCGTTGGGTAGCTATACGAATAATCCGGAGTCGGCCAGTAGTAGTTACTGTTCGGGTCAGCGCCATAGCAAGACAGTGAGCCATCGACAGCCCGGTCACTTGCCTGCTGAAAATGTGATGCGTACAAAGTGCCGGAGCCGCCGGTCACAGATACGGTCGGGGGAATGTCGCCTTCATCTATGGCGCCCCAGCCAACATACAGTGCCCGCGCAGACCCCTCACACGAATAGGCCGTAGGCGGCACCCCCCATGAGGGAGCATCAGAGGGAGCATTATTTTCGATTGTCACTTCGCGCGACCCGTCTACTGAAACATGTTGTTGCTCACCGGGGTACAACTGGATAGGGCTGTCGTTTTCAGTATGCCAAAAGAACGCTGTGGCGCGTACAGGCTCGCACAATGCAGCACTGTTGGCATATTTCTCGGTTGCTGAAGCAATTGTAAAGTCATCGGTAGACGAACCATACTCTACGAGTCCGCTGAGCCACACAACTTCCTGGCTCTGTGTCCAGCTTCCGTTTTCCACACAGCCCCTGCTGCCTGCTGGATAACTCGTATTAGTGGGAGTTGGAGAAAGGCTTTCCGTAGGAGTCATGCTCGCTGGCGCAGTTGGCGTAGTGCTAAATGTTTCAGTTGTGCTGCTTGCAGAAGGCGTAGGGTTATCTTCGGCGTTACCGCTACAGCCAGCAGCGAGTACGCCTGCGAGTGTCAAGCCTGCAGCTAGCATAGCCGTCCGGCCACGCCAATGCCTGCTGGCGCCTGGAATGTCGGCCTTAGTTTTTTCGGACAGAACAAATTCAGCATTCCGCATAGCACATATCCCCGTTTATTTTTATATGCTTGCTCAGTATACCAAAAAGCGCCATTACTGGCGCTTCGTTTTCTGGCAATACCCAAAAATTACTTTTTGAGGTACTTTTTGAGGTGTTCAATAGATTTGGTAGCGTCTTCAATGGCCTTTTTTAGCTCTTTGTCGTCGGCACCACCCTCGTGCACCGCGCTCAACACTTCACGGGCCTTTTCCTTAACAGCAAAAGCCTTGGCGATTGCGGCATCCAGATCTTCGCGCGCCTTGCCTTTAAGCGTATCGGCTTCGCTCTTAGCCTTGTTGATTACGGTATTTATTTCTGTGTGTAGCTTTTTGAGCTGCTTCTCCGCCTCAGCAATGCCTTTGGCGGTCGCATCCTTAAGATCCTGGCGAGTCTCTTTACCGCTCTTTGGCGCGGTCAAAATGCCAGCCAAATAGCCTGCAGCAGCTGCGAACAGTGTTCCAATTGCGAATTTCTTTGCTTTACCCATTATAGTCTCCTTATTTATGACGTGAGTCTTTATGGCTCATTACAGTATCGGCAATACTGCGCACGAAGTGCAGGATTGTCATTGGGCCAGACGCCTTTTTAAATAGCTCCGCTACACTCTCGGCTGAGCCCATAACGCGATCGGCACGTTCAGCGATCTCGCGCAGCGCCTTAACCAAACGGATAACGTTAGCCACAACAACAATCGACAATATCAAGAAGATAGCCAGTGCTGCAGCCAATATAATGAGGATAATCTGTTCTGCTGTGTTCATACTGTCAGTATACACGTATGGCCTCGTTTACGATACTCGTTCCTTAAGATAGGCCTTAAAATCAGCGCCAATATCATCACGAGTCAAAGCGAAGTCCACAATCGTCTTCATGTATTCCAGCTTGTTACCCGCATCGTAGTATTTGCCGTTTGCTACTTCAAATGCGTAGTACTCATGCCCATCATTAATCATAGCCTGCATAGCGTCCTGGATTTTCAGCTCTTTTCCTTCGTAGCTGGCCGTGACTTTTTCAACATATGGCAAAATGTGCGGCTGTAGCAAATAGGCGCTTACGCTGGCGAGGTCCGATGGAGCGTTCTGTTTGCCTGGTTTTTCTATGATAGTGCTCATTTTAATAAGGCCGGGGCGGATTTCTTCGCCGGCGACAACACCGTATCGGTCATATTGTTCATCTTGGTCAAGCCTAATACATGACAAAACAGAGCCTTGCGTCTCTTGGTATATTTGGATCATTTGCTCAAACCTTGTTGGCGATGCCTTAAAGAAGTCATCAGCAAAGGTGTAAATAAATGGCTCGTTGTCGTCAATCAAATGGCCAGCGTACAGCAGTGGCGCAATATTCCCCATGGGGTGCTTCTGGCGCACATATACAAAGTTTGCCATGTCGGAAATTCGGCGGATCCCCTCCAACTGCTCGTGTTTTCCGCCACCCTCTAAGGTTGCCACAAGTTCAGCGCTTGGAATATCAAAATGGTCTTCAATGGTGCGCTTGCTGTAGTTACTGACGATAATAATGTCCTGGATACCCGCAGCAACCAATTCTTCTACGACATATTGGATAATAGGTTTATCTACGAGTGGCAGCATTTCTTTGGGCATTGCCTTAGTTTGTGGCAAGAATCGAGTCCCAAAGCCAGCAGCAGCGATAACCGCTTTACGTACTTGCATTATATTCCCCTTATTTAGCTTTATACTGATGCGCTCAGTATCACCTTAGCCATTATGGCCTTATTTACCCGGGAGTTCAAGAAATGAGCGTGCTTTTGCCAATAGACCCTGGTAGTCATCTTCGGAAAATGCAGTTGTATCAATTTCTATTGCCTGGCCAATGCTGATAAGTCCTTTGTATGCACTCTGCTCTTGGTTTTTGGCACCACTTATAAATGCCCTGTCCTGCTCCTGATGCCCTTTATGGCGTCCGCCTGTAGCAATTCGGTCATGCATACGCTGTAAGCGCACATGCTCCTGGGTAGTACATAGAATTTCTAAAACGTCGGGGTTATGCTGCGCGCATAAGCGCTTAACGTCGTCCACGGCCGGGCCAACGACAATGGGACTCTCTATAATCACCGAGTATCCTTTATTCAGAAGTTCGCCACCAAATAGAAAATACATTTGTGCTGCCGAAAAACCCAGAACACTCTTCCATTTTTCGTCGCCGAGTCCAAAGCTATCCATCAAGAATTCCTTGAGGTGATCCTTGCTAAGGCAGGGCACAGCAAGATCCTGCGCTAAGCGCTGCGCGATTGTTGTTTTACCAGTCCCGGACATCCCACGGACAATAATAAGCTTTGGCTTCATGCTGCTACGGTCCTATTGAAGCGCACGCAATTCGTCGTAAGCCATCAATACAGCGCCAGGATCAGTCATGCGACCCTGTAGAGCATTCGCCATCAACTGGCTAATACTAATTTCAGCAACGTCCAATTGCTCTTCGGGGTCTAATTTTTGACCCTCCCCGGAAGGCGTACAGTTTTCTGCAAAGAAATAATGGCGTTCTGTATTTGTATATGCATCATAGTAACACTGCCCAAGATACCGCATAGATCCGATACTATGACCGGTTTCTTCGCTAAATTCCCGACGGGCGGCCGCCTCTAGCTCTTCGCCACTTTCCACGCCACCACCTGGAATTTCCCACATTACTTTTTCAGGACCGGGGCGGTATAGCTTAACCACAAGTGCTTTTTTCGCAATAGTCAAGCCAATGACCGCCACAGCCCTGCTGCCGACATCGTCCTTAGTGTCAAAATGTGCTATCCGTCCATCTGGAAGCTCAAATTCTTTACTTACAATTGTCCGCCGCCCAACATGAGTCGTTTCTGTTCCACGTAGTTTCCACTCAAGATGTTCCATAATATCCTCTGTGATCCAAACGCACTATGTGTGCGTCTTCAGATAGTATATATGGCGTGTCTGTTGAATAGCGTAAGGTTTACAGGCCAAGCTGTTGCTTGATAAGGGCTTGTGCCATTTGCGGGTTGGCCCGGCCTTGGGATTGCTTCATGACTTGGCCCACCAAAAAGCCAATTGCCTTCATCTCGCCATTCTTAACGTCTTCGGCGGCTTTCGGATTAGCTTCAAGCACTTCAGCGACGACCTTAGCAATAGCACCTTCGTCGGAAACCTGGATCAGGCCATGTTGCTTAGCGTAGGCTTCGATATCCTTGACCTGCCCGTGGGCAGTTAGGACTTTTGTGATAAGGGTTTTGGCATTAGAGGAGCTGAGCTTATTGCTGGAGACCAACTCGTTAACGGTGCGGTAGAGTTCCAAGCGGCCTTGATTTGTCAGTTCGGAGTTACATACGGCTGATTCGTCGTGACGTAGTGGTAATTCTAGGTTCACAAACCAGTTGGCGAGTGCTTTGGCAAACGGCGCGTCATCAATAACCTCCTGGATCAGCTCCAGATAGCTCACCGTAGGCTCTTCTACTTCGGCTTCAAGCAATGTTGCTGTTTGGGCATGGTCGAGACCCAAACCCTGCAAACGGTCACGCCATACATCTGGCATCACCGGCATTTCTGCGCGGACAGTGTCTATCAGGCTTTGATCAAGTTGGATGGGCGGAATGTCCGGATCTGGGAAGTAACGATAATCATGAGCGTCCTCTTTGGTTCGCTGACTGAACGTCTTCTGCTTGGCGTCATCCCAGCCACGAGTTTCCTGTATTATCTCGTTGCCTTTTTCAAGCTGCTCAATCTGCCGATTGATTTCATATTCGATAGCCTTTTCGATAGAGCGGAATGAGTTAAGGTTCTTTGTTTCGGTACGCGTGCCCAATACACCCGGCTGTTTGCTGACACTTACGTTGACGTCAAAACGCATGTTGCCGTAGTACAGATTTGCATCGGATACGTCGGCATATTTCATACGCAGGTACAGTTCTTTGGCGTAGGCCTTTGCTTCTTCGGCCGTATGCATATCAGGCTCTGACACAATTTCCAACAATGGAGTACCAGCACGGTTCAGGTCTACCAAACTATAGTCGGTGCCTGCAGGGTGTGTGCTTTTACCAGCGTCTTCTTCCAGGTGGGCACGGGTGATACCAATTTGCTTTGTCTGGCCATTAATCTCAACAGCAATTGAACCATCTAGGACAATTGGGTGTTCGAATTGCGTAATCTGATAGCCCTTGGGTAAATCGGGGTAAAAATAATGCTTGCGGTCGAATGTACTATAGGCTTGCGGCTCAGTGCCCAGTGCAAATGCGGCACGCATCCCCAAATGAACGGCTTCCCGGTTGAGCACCGGCAGTGCACCGGGCATGCCGAAGCAGATGTGGCTCACGAGTGTATTAGGTGTGGCATCGCGTGCGTCGTTGCCAACTGCAGCAAATAACTTGGTAGCGGTCTTAAGCTGGACATGGCATTCAATACCAATTGTCGCTTGATATGTATCTTTGATAGCTTGGGTTATCATTTTGGCAAAGCTCCTAAATCCTTCAAAGCCTGACGGATACCAACCAAAGCGGTCTTTACGTCGTCTTCTTTGAGTTTCACCCCCGGGTCACTTTCTATTTTGCTGCGCAGCTTGTGGCCGAACCAAACACTGTCGTTATCGGTAAAGATACGCTGAGCCTTCACCATGCGCTCACCCATGGTCTTGCCGCTAATGCGTTTTTTGCGCAGTGCCTCATCAAGCAGTGTGTCTGCGTCAGCAATAGCTTGTGGCCAATCTTCTTTGTTGCGGCATAGTTGCTGTAGCTGCCGCCATTTTTCCTGAAAACGCTCTGTGTTGAGGGGTTGGCGACGACGCCATATGGCGTATGCCCCCGTGCCAATAACACTAATAGCTACCACCGCAATAACAATGAGTTCCATATTTACTTCTCTACCTCTTCAATTGACTGGGCCAAGCTCAATAATGTGCGATCGTGTCCTTGTGGAGCCATAAGTTGCACACCAACAGGCAAACCGTTTAAGGAGCCGGCCGGAATGCTTATTGCTGGAATTCCGACCAAGTTTACAGCCACCGTCATAATATCCGTCAAATACATCTGTAGCGGGTCATGGGCGTTCTCGCCAATGCCAAAAGCGGTCGATGGTGCCGTTGGGCCGACCAAAAAGTCGACCTGCTCAAACGCTCGCTCAAATTCCTTAACAAGTTTGGTGCGGACAGTTTGGGCTTTACGGTAATATGCGTCGTAATAACCACTGCTCAACACATATGTGCCAATCATGACACGACGCTTTGCTTCCTTGCCAAAACCGATTTGGCGAGTCTTGCTGTAGCTTTCATCGAGGTTCTGTGCCGACTCATCAGTGAAGGCATAGCGCTGACCGTCGTATCGGCTGAGGTTACTGCTGACCTCTGCGGGGCAGATAATATAATATACGGCCAGAGCAAGTGGCAGCGAAGGCAAGCTGACTTCCATGATTTCCGCGCCAGCGGCTTTGAGGGCTTCAATCTTCTGTTCGACCTGCTTACGCACACCTTCGTCCAAACCCTCAGACATGTATTCTTTAATAATACCGACTTTCTTGCCTGCGACAGAAGTGTCCAGCGTAGTATACGAGGCAGAATCGCGCTCGATAGTTGTTCCGTCCAACTCGTCCCGGCCGGCCATTACGTCGAGGACGATAGCAGCATCTTTCACAGTTCGGGTTAACGGCCCGATGACGTCCAGGCTGCTAGCCATGGCCACAACTCCATTGCGGGAAACCAGGCCATATGTAGGCTTCAGGCCAACAGCACCGCAAAAGCTGGCAGGTAAGCGGATGGAACCGCCGGTATCCGTACCCAATGCAAACGGTGCCATATCAAGCACCACTGCAGCTGCAGAGCCACCGGAAGACCCGCCTGGAACTTTGGTTTCGTCGTGCGGATTCTTGGTGGTCATAAAATCGCTGTTTTCGGTGCTAGAGCCGTGAGCAAAGGCGTCCAAGTTGGCCTTGGCGACGCAAATTGCCCCTTCTGCTTCTAGCTTTTCAATTGCAGTTGACTGGTAGGGTGCGTCGAAGCCCTTCAAGATGTTGCTAGCCGCGGTAGTATCCGCGCCAAACACTAAGAAGTTGTCTTTGGCAATGAATGGCACGCCTGCCAAACGACCTTTTTCGGTGCCATTCTTGGCTGCTGCATCAATAGCAGCGGCACGCTCGCGTGCCCGTTCTGCTGTTGTCGCGATAATGGCCTTAAACGCTTCTTTTTCGGCAATTGTACGTAAAGCTTGCTCTACAAGGTCACTTGCAAGCAATTCGCCAGCCCGGACTTTTGCAGCAATATCTTCAATAGGAAGCCACTGGCTCATCCAATCATCCTCTTAACTTTAATCTGCCCATCTTGTGTTTTTGGGGCGAGTGCAAGCAGCTTCTCGTGCGATACACCATAATCAACCACCTGATCTTCGCGGAATACATTCTGCAAACCAGTGACCTGCGTAGTCGGCTGCAGGTCCTCTACGTCTACGTCGCCCAATTGTTCGACATATTGCAGTACCTCAGTTAGTTCAGCTAGGAATTCGTCAACTTCCTCTGGGGTGAGGGATAGTCGCGAAAGCCGAGCCAATTTTAAGACATCTTCGCGAGTTAATGTAGTCATTAGCTTTAGTATAGCAGCAACGCTATGTAGTTTCTAGCGTGCCTTTTTCTCCTTATAGGTCAAAATTATAGCATAGATTTTAGATTGGCCAATTCACTTGGGAGCGGCCAAACATTAAATACACAGCCCTTAAGGTCTATGGATTGTTGCATCATAACCGGCGCAGGCTGTCCAGCACCAGGACAGACATTGTTATCACGAAAGCCGATACGATGGCCTGTTTCGTGGTTAATTATCAGCAAACGATACGTCTCTATGTCTTGTCCTGTCTTCAGCCATGGCTCTGTGGCGTGTAGCCATCTGTCGTTATTAACGATGACATTGGTGCCTACTTGGCAATTATAAAAATCGTCACAAATCGCGCCAAAACTTGTCATAAGCGCAGGTGCCGTCAGCCAAACGGTATAGGAACAGCCCGCATCTACGTGCTTAAAGGCGAGTGCTCCATCGGCGTTCCAACCCTGTAAGTCAGCATACGTCAGGGCCAGTTTGCCGCGCAGGTCAGCCAAACCATCTGTAGAGACACCTTTTGCCGCTACACAGTAGGTACGGACTTTGCTAGTGGCCGCAGCTGATACACGTAGGTTAGCCGTTAACTGCCTAGGCATGGCGTATTGTACGGCAAGCAGCAAGTCCGACTGATTGGCGACAGTGATCCCTTGCTTTTTGCCCATATCCGAAAGGTACCCATTGATTTTTTCCGCAGATAACACCATAGTGTCTCCATTCTCTACAAACCAACTACCTTTATCCGCTTTAGACGGTGTAATTTTCTGGCCGCCATAGGTAAAAGTGATGGGTGTTTGTAGGTATTTTTGAAGTCCGGCTAACTCTTTGCTCAGGTCTTTATTGTTATCACCGGCAGGCAAGCTGTTCACTATTGCCGTAGCCGAGGTGTTAAACCTTGCTAAACTACGCAAAACTTCGGTCTTTGTTTTAGCCGTGTTGAGCTCATAGCCTTCGGATGCGTCTGCAGTCGTAAAAGCCGCCTCCTTAAACATAACGTGCTTGTTACGTGGCGCAAGCGAAAATACAGCCTTAGAACTGTCAAGCACGGCGTTTAATTTTGACTCGTTAACGTCCAGCTCAACAGGTATTGTTTGTCTGTGAACGAAAGACCACAGCGGCACTAGCGGCTTTGATGTAATAGCGTCCATAGTTTTAGTCTGGTTAATAGTAACACCAAGTGCACGTACCGGAACTTCGGTTTTTTTATCTTTATAGGTAATCGCGATTGCTTGCGGCAGCATGGATCGTTTAATAAGTGTCTCTATGTCGGAGTAGCTCTTACCCCCAACGTCTGTCATCCCAATAGAGGTATTTGGCAGCGCTTTATTACGATATGCAACGGCGACAATAAGATTTGCCAAAATAAAAAGCACCAGCATTGCACCAATTGCCTGAAATAGGCGTTTCTTATAAGCGCCACGGCGTTTGGACGCCGACTTTGCAAACCGACGGTGATCTATAGTATTCATACTGCTTACGGTTAGTATATCAATCTGGCAATTGCTTCGCTAATATATCGCAATTTTTGGCCGCAAATTACATCTTAGACTTTATGTCGTTGATAATATCACGTAGTTCAGCGGCTTTTTCAAACTCCAAGTTTGCAGCCGCCAATTCCATTTGGCCCGATAAGTCCCGCAGCAATGTGCCGTACTCATCTTTTGGTATTTTCTTGAGGTCCAACTTGGCTCTTTTAGCCTCTTCAGGCAAATCTGGACGCATACCTTTCTCAATAGCCTTGCTAACACCTGTTGGCGTTATGCCGTGCTCTATGTTGTAAGCCTCCTGAATAGCGCGGCGGCGCTTGGTTTCATCCATTGTTTGCCTCATGCTGTCAGTGATACGGTCGGCGTACATAATAACATGGCCCTCTACATGGCGTGCTGCACGACCAACTGTCTGGATAAGTGCCGGAGCACTACGCAAAAAACCTTCTTTGTCGGCATCTAATATAGCGACTAATGAAACCTCGGGCAGGTCCAAGCCTTCACGTAACAAGTTGATGCCAATAAGTACGTCATATACCCCAAGGCGCAGGTCCCGCAGAATATCGGTGCGGTCAAGCGTATCCACATCACTGTGCAAATATGCCACCTTAATGTCCACTTCTTTCAGATACTCTGTAAGGTCTTCTGCCATCCGCTTCGTAAGTGTCGTAACCAACACACGCTGGCGCTTGGCAATTGTTTTGCGGATTTCATCTATCAAATCATCAATCTGGCCATCAATTGGCCGCACCTCAATTGGGGGGTCCAGCAAGCCTGTTGGACGTATCACCTGCTGCGCTGGCTTTGGACTGCGGCTTAGTTCATATTCTGCTGGCGTAGCACTGACGTAAATCGTCTGGTTAAGGTGTTTTTCAAACTCAATAAAAGTAAGCGGCCGGTTGTCGAGTGCGCTTGGAAGGCGGAAGCCATGCTCCACAAGAACTTCTTTGCGCGCTCGGTCGCCATTATACATCCCACGGACCTGTGAAACACTCATGTGCGATTCGTCGACCAGCATTAAATAATCATCTGGGAAGTAATCGAGCAGTGTGGCTGGCTGATCGCCAGGCTCACGATTAGTCAGGTATCGGCTGTAATTTTCGATACCTTTTACAAAGCCTGTTTCTTCCAGCATTTCCAAGTCAAACCGAGTGCGCTGTTCTAGCCGCTGAGCTTCCAGTAGTTTCCCCTCGCTGCGAAATTGACGCAATCGTTGTTCCAGCTCAGCTTCAATCTTTCCCAAAGCCAGCTTAAGCTTATCGAACGGTGTCACATAGTGGCTGCCTGGGTAAATCGTCAGTGTCTCTGGCTTACCCAGGATTTCGCCAGTTAACGGGTCAATCTTAATAATGCGGTCAATTTCGTCGCCAAAAAATTCAATGCGGTACGCAACTTCTTCACTAGCCGGGAAGACATCTACGACATCACCTCGGACGCGGAACGTGCTCCTGTGAAAATCGATGTCATTGCGCGTGTATTGAATGTCTGTTAAATGGCGTAATAGCTTATCACGTACCCGGCGCTCGCCTACTTTCAACCGTATACTAAGACCATCATAATCTTCGACCGATCCAATACCATAAATACAGCTCACACTGGCCACAATAATAACGTCCTTGCGAGACAGCAGTGAGTCGGTTGCAGCGTGCCGGAGCCGATCAATTTCTTCGTTTATTTGACTGTCTTTTTCGATGTAGGTATCAGACCGTGGAATATACGCCTCTGGCTGGTAGTAATCAAAGTAGCTGACAAAATAATGTACAGCGTTGTCGGGGAAGAATCTTCTAAATTCTTCATACAGCTGGGCAGCCAATGTCTTGTTATGACTGAGAATTAGAGTAGGCCGCTGGACGCGCTCAATAATATTCGCCATGGTAAATGTTTTGCCAGAACCAGTTACGCCTAGTAGCGTTTGGCTCTTTTCACCATTTTTGAGACCTTCTACCAGCTGCTCAATAGCAGCCGGCTGGTCACCCATTGGCTTATAATCGCTTTTAAGCACAAATTTACTCATCACCTTATTGTAGCAAGTTTTTATTGCTGTTTGATAGATTCCAGCATGTCCATGACATACTCGAATTCCTGGCTGGAAATTTGCTGGCCATATGAATACGAGGTTTTACTGCCGGCTACAGTGCAGAACGAGCCAATAAAGCTGACATACATGCCGTTTTTGAGCTTCATGCCAAATGCGTCTTCACTGGCAATGCGCAAGCTAGGGCAGAGGTTCTCAACTTGCCCCTTTTGCAATATTTGTGTTTGGTTGTCGCGCCAAACGCCTATACCGTTCTTGAATTCATTGACAACAGTGCCGTTTGGATACAGCGGCCAAGTCTCGTCCCCTGGTGCTGTCGGCATTACCTTGAGCGTGCCTTTGAAATTATTAAGTTTAACGTCATCGCTAGCCACCTGGAGCGTTATAGTGTCTTCGGTACCATCCAACTGCGCCACTTGCTGACCCGCCTTGCTGCCACGGACAATCCAGCTCTGCGGATATTTCATGGCAAAAGCACCAGCTTTCGACACATAGTCACTTGCGATCCAAGACGTGGTGCCGCCTGTATTACCGGTTTGCTGGTTAGAAGTGCCGGTTTGCTTGTCTTTTGCTTTATCCCCAGACATCTGCCACACAAACAAGCCAATAATACCTATGGCTCCTACGACACCCACAAGGATCAGAACACCCAAGACACCAAAGCCATACTGCTCACCCCATAACCTTCTATTCATACTTCCTATCCAATATCTGAGTCTTGTCATAGTTTTCTTTATTAGAAGAAGTAATCCGCTTCACGGTAATCCAGTAGCTAGCAACCACAAGTATCAAAATTAGAATGATGATACTTATTTCAAAAATACTTATCCCCTGCTGATTCAGCTTGCGCACTCTGTAGTCGTCCCGCCTATTTTAATATGTTAACCTGCTCGTGGCGATGGCTTTTGTTCTGACTCGCGGTGCAAGTACCAGTGCTCATCATGGTTCTTTAACTGTTCATGGATGTCTTTGTATTTGTGGTCTAACAATTCGACCATCCGTTTAATAAGCCTCTCCGGATCGTCGTCGTAAATAACCATATCACTATACGACGGATCAAGCTCCATAAGACTAGGAATAAGATCTGCCGTACCGCCGCTGCCCAGCAGCACACCGCATGGCTTACGGGCCTCGAGTGCTGACGTAAATTCATGCAGGCTACCAAACCGGCCGCCAACCGTAATAACAGCATCGCTGGATTGGACAAGGTACAAGTCGCGCCCCACATAGTTCAATCCAGTAAAGTTAATGAAGTCAAAGACGTCATGTGGCAAGCGGTACTTGCGAAGATGCTCGCGCAAAGAGCTAGCCGGAGAAAAACCAACACTAGTGCCGCCTTCTTTCTTGGCACCATATGCAGCGTAATATGGCAGCCCTACCGTGGCTCCTGTAGTAAGGATATGCCCCTCCTTGGCAATCGCCGTCCCGACACGCTCTGCTAATTTGCTGGAGTCTTTTACTGTTTTCCCAGCCGCAGCGCCAGAAACACAGATTGAATAACGTAAATATTTTAGGTCGTGGAGATCGTTTGTCATTGCTATTTAGTGTACCTAATTTTTTACGATTCTGCTAATGGTAAATCTTCAGCTAATTCATAGGAAAGCTGCCTTCCCAATACTGTCTCGAGGTTATCCGTGTTTAAATAGCGGCCCATGACATCATGCCACAATGAGTCGCGCACAAAGTGGACAATACGGTCCTTAAAGCTCAGTCTGTTGTAGTAGCTGATAGCAACATCTTGCAAATTGCATGATACTGGTTGGCCATTGTGTATCATGACAATGCTTTGCGTATCCCGCCAGAAGGCCAGTGCTGGTTCTAGTTTCGCCAGAATATCTTCTGGCTGTACCCAGAGCAAGTCATCGTGCTGGACATGCGGCTCAAATATTTCAGGATGCGTTATGCCCTCAGCTGCGTAAAAGCGATGGATTGTTCGCCATGGCACCTGTTTGCCTGCGATCTGCGCATTTAATGCGGGTTCTGAAGCCACAACGGCTGCCAAATGGGCTCCAAAGTCGGGCTTTACTTGTTGTAGCTTAGCGTAGGAGCTAAATGCACGCACTTCATTCATGGCATGCAGCAGCAAAACAAAGTGCGTCAATGCAATACCGTCGCTGGCTTGTGCTTGCGGTAGCACCACAACAGCTCCCAGTTCACGGAAGGTTAGCATATTTTGCTTAGCAGAAGCAGTAAATTCGTCAGCCAACGACTGCCACTTCTTTCCCTCGGGAATATACACGGCTATGTCGCGCATTTCAAAGTCACTCGGTGCCAATTGCCGATATTGTTCGTAGAATGCCGCGAGCCACGACTTTGACTCACACATGACAGCTGCGGCATACAAACATGCTACTGGTTCGTGTTTAAGCATCGAGTCAAGTGAGCGGTACCCCAGTTTTTTCATAAGCTGCTTCGGCTGCTTCTTTTTAAACATCCGCTTGGCGACGCTCTGCTTGACCGTAAAGCTTTGCTTTGGAATCTGGGCACCCGAAACCACACTAACGACTTGCTGCAAAACTTCATGTGGCGTTGCCTGGCGCTTTATAGAAAGAACCGACCGGACAACGGCTTCATCATGTCGCAAGCGCTCATGGAGTGCGCTATACAGTTCCGGCCCAGTCGTATCTGCCGGGTCAAGGCCGAGTTCGGCAATCTTTTGGCGCAAACGCGCCTGTATATCGGCAGTCAAACGAATGTCAGCACTCGGAAAGCCGCTCGCACGTTCCAGTTGCTGAACACTCTGCGAGAATACTGGTTCCTCCGCCCCCAATGCTGACGATAAATATCGTGTCATCTTGTATCAAGATTAGCATAAGCCAGTTGTGCCCGCAAAGCATAAGTTTTTACTTCTGCCCGCATATGCATAATACTTATATACCATGACCCCAGAAACAATTGACCCTATTCAAAAACGAAAAGCCCTGTGGATGCGCAGGACAGCCGATGGCCTCAGCATTTTCAGGGCAATTGCCGGCCCTGCATTGGGCTATTATATTTCCACACGTCGTAACTTCAGAAAAAAACCAGTAGCAGGTGCGATTGCGATAATTTCGACAACTGACTTCCTAGACGGCAGGCTCGCCAAAAAAGCCCACGCCATTGACCCATCCCAAAAAAAGCCACGTGGCGCATGGCTCGACCAAATGGCAGACAAAGCATTCGTGCATGGGATATTGGGTGGATTTATCGTACGGTCAGCAAAAGAAGGCTCAGCGGGTAAAGCTGCCTTTTTGGCGACAAACGAAGTAATACAATTTGGGCGCGATGCTATCGTCACTAACATGCGCAAACAAGCTCAGGAGCGTGGCATCAACACAAGTGCCCGACAGCTGGGACGGCTCAAAACCAGTATTACCCTAGCCGCATTGACCGCTTATACATTGACGTGCTCGAGCAAAGAGTGCGGACAGCGCCAAGAGACAGCAGCGCTCGCTGGCATCGGCATAAGTACAGGCCTTGCTATTGCAAGCGGTATAGCGTTAGTACACGAACTACAGGACGAAATAGAAGGACACGACCAGCCAGTCGTGCCCTTGGATCTGCCAAGTGCACCTATATCCGATCTACATGATACCAGTCTGGAGCTTTAGCCAGATAATCCAACATCTGTTCTTCGTTTACCAGCCCTGCCTGTGCCCCAACTTTCTGGACAACGCTCATAGAGTTGATTGGCGCCCACCGCAAAGCCTCCTCGATGCCCTTCCCCTTCACTAATGCAGCCACAAAGGTCGACGCAAAAGCGTCACCTGCGCCAGTACGTTCCGCTGGTGGTGCAGGGTCAGGATAAAGCGGCATCTTGTAGCGGTTCTGGCCGTCACTTGCATATGCGCCAGCTGGGCCGTCAGTAATAACCACAATCCTCGGGCCGAGTGCATGGAGATGGTTAAACAAATCGTGGAGGTCATCATAATTACCACCACCAACCTTTACTGCTTCTTCACGGTTCAACACAAGTACTTCGGTACGCTGATAAATAGCGCTAAGCCGCTCTGCGCCTGCCTTCATTTGAAATGTGCCTGGTTGGAAAGCAAGCTTGACATTCGGATGGTCGTGGAGCCATTTGGCAACTTCGTCATGGTAATCTAGGGCATGTTCGCTAATTGAACTGAAGTATACCCATCGAGGCACCTCATTAGGGCGCAAGTGCGGCCAGTGATAGTCGTACTCTTCGTGTTTAATAAGGATGGTGCGCTCCTCTTTGTACGACAAGACATAGTGGTAGTTGCTTTTTTTGTCGGGGTTGATGCGCACTAAGCGTGTATCAACACCATTTTCGTGTAGCGCATGGATCATATCGCGCCCAGCCTGGTCGCCGCCAACATTAGTAGAAAAACCACTCTTTAGGCCGAGCCGAGCAAACGCCACAGCAGCGTTTGAAGCATTACCTACGGCCTGGACTTCGTCTACACGATCGTATGGCAGCTTAGTTCCAAACTCCATAGCCAGCCAGGTGCCATGCTCGTTCTTATAAACTTGCGCCTGGTCTTCAAAAAGCTTGATAAAGGCGTCTGTTACGATGTCGCCAATGCTTAAAACATCAAAAAACTGTTGCATGCTTTTCCTGGGCTTCCTGCTTATGCTTTTCTGTATAGTATTGTGCCATACCTTGCCATATATTAGCAACGTGTTCAGGTTTTTGCTGGCAGTGTCTCCATTAGTTGGTGGGCAGCCATAGCAATATGAGTACTCGTCAAGCCAAAGTGTTCAATCAGTTCAGTTGGCATACCCGACTCACCAAAACGGTCCCGCATGCCAATGCGGATAAGCGGCGTCGGCAATTCTTCGCTCAGCAACTCGGCAATCGCCCCGCCCAAGCCACCATTTACTTGCGCTTCTTCGGCCGTTACGACAGCGCCGGTCTTTTCCACGCTTGCTAAAATGGTCTTGATATCAAGCGGCTTGATCGTCGGCACATGGACCACCTCGGCTGAGATGCCATCTTTCTTGAGTACTTCTGCTGCAACCATTGCCTGGTAAGTCATGGTACCAGTCGCAATAATAGTCACATCTGATCCCTGGTGGAATACATAGGCTGGCCCGATTTCAAAAGGCGTGGCCTTTGTTGTCAGTACCGGTGTTTTTTCGCGCGCTAAGCGCATATAATTCGGGCGTTTGTCGGCAGCCATAGCAAGGGTAGCTTTTTCCGCTTCAACACTATCACATGGAGCCAACACAACCATGTTTGGCAACACGCGCATCAACGCAATGTCCTCCAGCATTTGGTGGGTTGCGCCATCCGGCCCCACACTCACTCCTGCATGCGACCCGATAATTTTTACAGGTCGGTCGTTCAGGCAAATAGTGGTACGTATTTGCTCCCAGTTACGCCCTGGGCTAAACGCTGCATAACTGCTGACGAAGGGAATTTTACCTCCGGCAGCCAGGCCTGCTCCAATGGTTACAAGGTTCTGCTCGCCAATGCCGATTTCGATAAACCTTTCCGGAAATGTTTTGGCGAAGTCGCCCATTTTAGTGCTGTCAGTCAAGTCAGCGCAAGCCGCTACAACATCAGTGTTATTTTGACCTGCGGTCACTAAACCTCGGCCAAAACCAGCACGAATAGGCTCTTGCATAATATCTTTTGCCCGTAAATTAGGTACAAGGTGCATGTGGGACATTATTCGGCCTCGCTCTTTATTTTTCCACGTAACGTTCGGAGTTCCTTAAGGGCAATTTTTGCCTGCTCGGCATTTGGTGGTGCACCGTGCCAGTGGAAATCGTACTCCATAAAATCAACGCCCTTGCCCGGAATGGTGTGCGCCAGAATAATAACTGGTTTTTCCACAATAGCCTTAGCCATGTTGCATGCGTCGATCACTGCCTCGACATCATTACCATCTATCTCCAAAACATGCCATCCGAAGGCTTCCCATTTAGCCCGGAGATCCTCCAGAGGCATTACAACTTCAGTCGGCCCGTCAATTTGAATATTATTGCGGTCAATAATAGCTACGAGGTTGTTTAGCTTCTCTTTGCCCACAAGCATCGCAGCTTCCCATATGTTGCCCTCATTCAGCTCACCGTCACCAAGTGTGACATACACGCGGCGGTGTTTTTCACCGTTCATGCGCATGGCAAGTGCTATGCCAGCCGCTTGGCTCAGACCACAGCCCAACGGGCCGCTAGTAGTTTCAAGCGCAGGCAATTTAAGCCGCTCCGGGTGCCCCTGCAGACGGGACCCCAGCTTCCGCAACGTCATCAACTCTTTGCGGTCAAAGTAACCAGCGTGTGCCATAGTAGCATACCGCACAGGCACTGTGTGACCATTGCTCTGAATGAGGATGTCACGCTCCGGCCAATTCGGCTTTTTAGGATCATGTCTTAGAATCTCGAAGTACAGGGCAGTAAAAATCTCTGTCTGCCCCAAAGAGCCTGCCGAGTGGCCACTGCCAGCATGCTCCAGCATCTTAATAATGTCCTGACGGATATCATTGGCTATCAATTCCAGTTTTTCAAGTGAGTGTGTTTGCATTACGCTTACGATTATAGCAGCGTTGCTCCAGATGTCTACTCGGCCGCACGGGCTGCGGCACTAGCAAGCGCATAAAAGGCATCGTGCGGATTAGCCGCTTTTTGTATAAAACCACCGCTGTTAAGAACCTGTATACCCCCTTTAACAAGGTCGTAGGCATTGGAGGCGTTTATACCACCGTCCCACCCAATTTCCAACGATGACTTCATATCCATAAGTATTTTTACCTTGCGGAGTAAGCTCAAGTCGGCCTCACCCCCAAAATGCCCCAAGTGGCCCGAGAAGATCAGAACGTGATCAACGTGGCCAATCGCGGGGCGCAAGACCGTTGGGTCAGTTTCTGGCTGCAGCGCTACACCCACTTCTATGCCCTTTGCGTGGGCTTGGCGGGCAAAGGCAATAAAATCCCCCTCTGCCTCTGCATGGATGATAATAAGCTGCGGACGCAAATCTAGCAGCAAAGCCGCGTGCTCAAAAGGGCGCCGGTACATAACATGCAAGTCCGCCTGCATGCCGCCCGGCCACCACACTTCGTCTATACCTATCGTTTGCGTCTTGGCAAAGTCATTATCGGTCAGGTCTATATGGAGCCGTGCTGCCTCATGCGTAACCCGCTCTATTTGTTGCTGAAAGTCTTCCGGCGTTGTTGCTAATATGGCCGGGCAAATACTTGGCTTCATGCATATAGCATATCGCTAAAGGTTATTCTATGGCAATTGCTTTGTGTAGTTTTTATGGCAGCTGGTCAAGCTCCGCAATGCGCCGTTTAAAACGGGGCGCTGCAGCAAATGCCGTCTTAAGCCATGTCTCAGCAATAGCAGCCGCCTCTGCGTCTGTAATTGAGCGTGCGGGCAAGCAGAGCACATTGCTGTCGTCGTCGTTTCTCGCCGCGTGTGCTTCGTGTGCATTCCAAACAAGGCTCGCCCGGATACCACGGTACCGATTAGCCGCCATACACATACCCTGGCCGCTGCCACAGATGAGAATCCCCCGGACGTCATTGCCACCATCAGCTTTCATTGCTTGCACAACTTTGCTAGCGAACTGCGGAAAATCATCGTCAGGATCATGCTCTACGTCGCCCTCGTCGTGCACTATATGCCCCGCCTGCCGTAAAACGGCAGTAAGCGCCGCTTTCATATCGTAACCATTATGGTCGGCTCCAATATAGATCGTCATACTAGGCAGCTTGGTTATCGTTTTTGTGTAAAATGCGGCCTGTATCCGCGACAACCTCAACCAATCGGTTGCTATAGCCCCACTCGTTGTCATACCAGGCAACCACCTTTAGCATGTTACCACTTACAACAGCCGTTAGCTTACTGTCGATAATGCAGGAGTGGCTATTGCCAATGAAGTCGCTGCTGACCAGCTCTTCATCGGTTACTTCAAGGATGCCCTGGTAATATGGTTCTGCAGCAGCTTTGCGGAATGCTTCGTTAACCTCTTCAACCGTGACGTTACGCTTGGTAATAATAACAAAATCGCTCAACGAAACGACCGGGGTCGGAACGCGTACGCTTAAACCGCCAAAAATTCCCGCTAATGCTGGCAGCGCCTTAGCTGCCGCAATCGAAGCGCCAGTTGTTGTTGGTACGATATTTTCTGCGGCATTACGGGCTTCGCGCAAATCCTTGGCAGGTGCATCCTGTAATTTTTGGCTTGCCGTGTAGCTGTGGACTGTCGTCATCATAGCCTTTTCGATACCAAAATTGCTTTCTATAACAGCTGCTACGGGTGTAATACAGTTAGTCGTACACGACGCATTACTTATTACGTCGCTTGAGTCTTCTAGCTTATCTTCATTAACGCCAAGTACCACTGTTGTAGCGCCCTCGCCCTTAGCAGGCGCGCTAATAACTACCTTCTTAGCGCCAGCATCAATATGTGCACGGGCCTTAGCCGGATCAACAAAGAAGCCAGTCGATTCGATAACCACGTCAATATTTAAATCCTTCCATGGCAACGCACCAGGCTCACGCTCTGCAAGCACTTTAATTTTTTGGCCATTCACGATTATATTCTGCTCGTCATAGCTAACATCATGCGTATAGGCACCGTAATTACTGTCGTGCTTCAGCAAGTGTGCTAGTGTTCGGGTATCCGTCAAATCATTAATCGCTGCAATTTCTACGTCATTGCGGTCAAACGCAATCTTAAAAGCATTGCGGCCTATTCGTCCGAAGCCATTAATTGCAATTCTTGTCTTCATGTTTCCCCTTACCTACCATTTAGAAAAAAGCTTATGGTTCTATTGTATTGACAGGTGGGCTACTGCGCAAGCAAAAACTTGTCCTATAGCTAGCACAAGTGCTTTGACATTTAAAAATATAATGTAATAATAGCCGCGAGGAACAACCTCGAGAACAGGAGCACCATGTTCGGACCGTCAAAGCCCTATAAGCGAGTCATCCTTCAGGACTCATGGCTGGACTTCAGCGAGCGTGACGTCCAACGAGCAATCCGCAATGACCGTCGTAACGGCCGCATCCCCCGACGCCTGAGGAAGTACTTCGGCCTGACGCCGTTCTTCCACGCGAAGCTCGCAACAACCGCCGTAGACACTGCCATGGCAGTAACCTGCAATCTGGGCCTGGTCTGTCGACAACTGGCCGACAACGCAGTCATCGACGCCTGCATCCAGCTGCATTCACCGTTCCTGCGTGACCTTGCCCCGGAGTTCTGGGAGCAAGCCGCAGCCACCAGCACTGTCGGCGTCTTCAGCAAAGTCTTCTACGCAGAGCAGGACGGCTGCATCGTTCATAACGGCAAGCTGGCAGTCGTCGAGCTCACAGAAGATCAACCCACGCTGGACTGGCTGTCGCTGGGCGGCATGATGCTGGACTGACTCTCGAAGATAGCCACATAATGGCTGCCGTTCCCTGGGTGGGAAGCTATCTTTTTCTGCTTTCCACCCAAGACACACCAAAGCATTAGTCTAAAAATGCCCGGATATACCGGGCATTTTTAGTTTTTATATTATTACGTACGCCTATTTATTGTTCCAGCGTTCAATAGATTCAGTAATCATCTTTTTAGCGTCCTCTATGTCACCCCATCCCTGGACAATAGTGGTACCCGGTTTCTTGAGGTCTTTATAGTGGCTAAAGTGATGCTCAATTTGTTGCTTCCAGCGTTCGCCCAAATCATCCAGGTTGTTAATACGGTTGCCGGTGTGGCGGTCATCCGCAGGTACAACCACGACCTTGTGGTCCATTTCACCATCGTCTTCAAAGTTTAGAATACCGATGATTTTTGCTTCCATCCAAACACCTGTCGGAACTGGTTCGTCACACACGAGCAGGACATCCAACTCGTCGCCGTCTTCGTCGAGCGTCTGTGGGATAAAGCCATAGTTGACTGGCTTAGCAAAAATACCTGGCTCTACACGGTCCAGCATAAACGCTGCACGTCCGCGGTCCCATTCAATCTTCAGAATTGAACCTTGGGGAATTTCGATAACAATATTGACGGTGCCGTTCTGGTAATCACCGGGGGTTAACACTTGGTTAAAGTCAGCCATTATAGTACTCCTTACCTCTTTACAGCTAGCTGTATTACTCAGGCTATTGTACACTATTATCAGTTAAAAAGACTACGTATGAAAATTGTTGGCCACCGGGGCGTGCGGCATATTGCCCCAGAAAACACATTAGCTGCTATTCAAAAAGCTCTTGAACTCTCGGTAGATGAGATTGAAATTGACGTGCGTGTCACAAAGGACGGACACGTTATTTTAAACCATAATCCGATTATCCGCACCAAGGATGGTCAAACTTTCGCCACCAAAGCCAATACTCTAGAAGAGCTTCGCACCTATAAGCCCGACATAACCACGTTGGCCGAAGTTATCCGTACTGTAAATCGCGCGGTGCCCCTCATGATTGAGGTCAAGCGAGGCGAGCCGACAGCACCAATCGTGGCCATTATCGAAAAATTCTTGGCAGACGGCTGGGAGTCATCTGATTTTATGCTGGGGTCGTTCAGTCAGCGCACTTTGCGCGAACTACATGAAGCATTGCCCGAAATTCAAGCCGTTGTTATCGAACGGTTTTCAGGTGCCTACGCCCTCTACCGCGCACGCCAAGTCGATGCCAAAAAGATTAGCCTCCATCACTACTTCTTGTGGTTCACCATCCTAGCCAATTTGCGCCGCAAGGATTACGAAGTCTACACATATACGCTGAATAACCCCAAAAAAGCCATACGCCTGGCTAAGCTAGGGCTGCACGGGGTAATAACCGACGATCCCCAACTCTACCGTAAAAAGTGATGCGTATAGAATTCTTGCGCAAACAGCCAGTCGCAGCGCACATGACAACTTTTTGGTTTACGAAACCTGCCGGCTTTTTATTTACTGCCGGTGAGTACGTAGAGACCTATTTGCCGCATCAAAATGCAGACAACCGTGGAGAACACCGCAAATTTAGTATTGCCTCTGGTCCGCACGAGCCCTTACTGGGTTTCACCGTGCATATTCCAACAGCGTGTCCCAGCAGCTTCAAGCAGGCCCTCCTACAGTTACGGCCTGGCAATACCATACACATCAGCGAACCCATCGGCGATTTTGTATTGCCCAAATTAGAATCAGTACCAGTTGTTGGCGTCGCCCTCGGTAGCGGCATCACTCCATTTATGAGCATCGCCAGCCATCTCAGCCACTCCAAAAGCAACCGCCCGTTCAGGTTATTCCAGATTGCCAAAGCGTCCGAAGACATACTTACGCTACCCGTTGCCACTATGCCCATCCTCAGTAAACCGATACGGGAATGGACAGGTATGAGTGGGCGCCTTACTGCGCAAGATATCGTCAACACAGCCGACCAAGAATCCGACACACTGTTTTATCTAGCTGGCCCAGAGCACGCTGTGCAGATATTACGGCAAGGCCTGCTCGACTCCGGAATCCCGGCCATCAACATCGTTAATGACCCGTTCTTAGGTGCTAACGCATAGCTAATCCGTAACAATAATCTTCCCAAACATGTTTGAATGTTCCCGGCACCGGTAAATATACTCGCCAGGTTCATCAAAACTATAACTAAACGTACTACCTGCAGCCAATGGGGTGCTTTGCATATCTGCCATAGCGCCAGTACCACTTATCGAGTGACTTGTGGCATCCAGGTTCGTCCAAATAACGGACGCACCCTTTTTAATTGCTACTACCGTTGGACTGAATGTGTAGTCCTGAATAGTGACTTTATTAGTCCGTATTGGCTGGATTGAGGCGAAACGGTCAGCCTGTTTTACCTCAGAGGGCGCAGCCACGTCATTACGCAAGAAAATCATGGCGAACATCAATATAGCAGCTATACAGCCTATGCAAATGATCGCTATGCCTAACCTACGGTGTTTCATGCGGATACCAATACTTAGCTACTCATATTGTAACATCGCGCATGAAATGCTATGCAAGCCTATGAATTGTGCTCGAGCCGCTCCAGATATTGCCGAATGTACAATGCGGCGCTCGCACCCTCGCCTGTAGCTGTTGCAATCTGCATTGTTGAATTGCTGCGGACATCACCAGCGACAAACACGCCAGGAATGGCCGTCTCCAGCCGCTCTGTTGACTTGATAAAGCCAACATCATCGAGTTCAATTTTTGAACCCTTCAAAAATTCTGTATTTGGCTTGAGACCCACGAAAACAAACACACCATCGGTAGGAAATTCAACTTTGTTACCAGTAGTCTTGTCGGTACCGACAACTTTTACAACTTTGTTGTCTTCTCCCACTATTTCATCGGTTGTAGTGTTAAAGTGAACGGTAATCTTATCCTTATACTTTTCGAGGGCATGTTGCAACACTTCTGAAGCCCTAAAGTGGTCGCTCCGTACTAGCAAATCGATGTGTGATGCGAAACGCGTCAGGAACATTGCCTCTTGTACCGCAGAGTTACCGCCGCCAACCACGACAAGGCGTTTTTCACGGTAAAAAGCACCGTCACAAGTTGCGCAGTAATGTACACCACGGGCATAAAATTTCTGCTCGCCTGGAATGCCAATCTTTTTGTAGTCACTACCTGTTGCAATCAGCACCGTCCTAGCAAGCTTATCACCATCGGTCGTTTTAAGGCGCTTTACGTCGCCTTCATCAATAATCTCCGTTACTTCGCCCAAATCAATAACAGCTCCAAACCGTTCAGCTTGCTTACGCATACCTTCGGCAAGGTCCAAACCCTGCAAGCCTTCCGGGAAACCAGGATAATTATCCACCCAGTCAGTCACGGCAGCCAGCCCGCCCACGACACCACGTTCAATAAGCAGCGTGTCAAGATCTTCGCGTGTGGTATAGATTGCCGCCGACAACGCCGCTGGGCCAGCGCCGATCATCAAAACATCATATACGTGGTCAGTAGCTGCAGTATCTGCCATATAGTCCCCTAAGCCACTGCTGGCGCTAATTTTGCCAGATTGTAGCCAACAACAACTTCTCGTGTGTCGTCTTCTTTTGTAATAACAGTTACGGGCACAGTGAGCGCACCACTAAGCTGCAGCGCCTCAGCCTGGCGCTCAGGTGACTGGTCCAGGTTAACTTCATCAAAGCCAAGACCTTTAGATTGCAGGTATTTTTTGACCATTACGCAGTAGGCGCAGGTATTAGTAGTGAAAATAGTAATATTTTTGACCATTTTTGATTTCCCCTCACAGAATTATGGCTTACTCCGAATATTATATATAGCGCTAAAGCCTTAAGCAATAGCGCTATATATTGTGTTTTTTACGTTGTTTGACTTATTCTGCAGAGTGTACTGTAACATCAAACACAAGATCGGAATTGGCAGGGATACTACCGGCCTCCCGAGCGCCATATGCCATAGCGGCAGGGATATACAGTCGGCGGGTACCACCCACTTTCATGCCCGGAATGCCTTCTTTCCAGCCATCAATAACTTGGTTCAAGCCCAAGCTTACGGGGCTACCAGTATCCTTGGACGATTCAAATATTACACCTGTTTTTGCAAGGGCGCCGGTGTAGTCCACGGACACAGTCGCTCCCGCCTTAACTTCTGCACCGGTACCTTCAACAGCATCTTCAGTGCGTAGCTCTGTTACTGATTGGACTGGCTCATAGCCCTCTAATTTTGTACCTGCTAACATGTCGCCCTCCTTTTTGGCTGTATTGCTCTGTGTCGAATTTGCCGCATTATTTGTTTTGCTGTCACGTGTCATTTGGATAACAATACTGACGGTCAATGCAATGGATGTCAGAAAAAATAATATTGCTCCAAATAATGCAAATGCGCGGTCGCGTTTCCGTGTCATAACTCCCCTTTTATTGCTCTTGTTTTGAACTTATTGCCAGAGGCTGTTGGTCGAACCCTTTCGACAGCCCCTTTAGTAAAACTTGCTTCAGTGTTTCAGACCGGAATGGCACGCTCGCCAACGAATGGAGTGGCAGCCACTGGGGACTATAAAGGTTTTTGCCCAGTTTGTTTATCTGTGCCTCTTCCGACTCTGGGTTCAGCGCTGGTTCACCGCTTGCATATTGGCACAGGTATATATATTGTGTCCCGAACGGGTCACCAGCATCTTCTACTACGACCAGCCGGGAATTTATAGTCTGCACGCCTGTTTCTTCGTGCATCTGCCGCAATAGCGCATGCTCTGGCTGCTCCCCCGGGTCTATTCCGCCGCCTGGAAGCGTGTAGTATTCCTGGCCAAACTTATTGCGGTGCATAACCAGCAAGTAACCATTCCGTACAACAACTGCCCGTACTGCCTGTCTCATAGTATTTGTATTATAGCCCCCCGGGATGTATTTTAGCCAGTCTTTTACATATCCTGGATCCCGATACTGCTAAGATATGAACTTGTACGGGTGATTTGGCGCCATGTCAAGTCTTCTTCAGTCGGAGTTGCAAAGCGCATTGCATCACGCAACAATGGGTCTTCACCTAAATCAGCATTGCCGTGCATCCCATAAGCCTCATTAATCCGCTCCGACACGGCCACACCGAATTGTGCACGTAACACTCCGTACACGCCAAGCGCGCCAACAAGCAAATTAGTCTTATGCCGCTCGTTGAGTATACGCATGCCCTCAGGAAGATCTTCCAAACTAGGCAAATACCGAGGGAGCCCTTGGGCAGCCCCGTGTATGCGTTCAATCGATTCGATCGACGAGGTCAAAAATGCTCCTTTACGGTCGCGAGGAAAAGCGCACAGGGCAGTCGCCAAAAGATTGCCCGGGGATATCGAGCCTTCGATATACTCCCGCCCGTCCGTACTGAGCTTAATACCAAATAAATCGCCCTTAGCACTCTCGGCGAGGCTCTTAACCGATCGTTCTGTACGGCCAGTTTCAGACTCAAATTCAATCATGGTATCAAGCACCGAAGATGGCAAGTCAAATTTGATGTTCTCCTTTGAAAAGTACATATACCGCTCAGGAGTCACTGATATCGTGTCGGCAACCTTCCGCTGAGCCCGGCGGTTAACTTTATTTGCAACAGCACTTCTTGCCTGCAAACCCATACCCGCAGCCCAAGAGCCAAAATAGCCTGTCGCCGCTGCCCATAAAGGCAAACTTGAAGCAGCACCCAAATAAATTGCCGCTGCGGTAGCATAAGGCCCGGCGGAATAAAGATGGTCTCGGCCAATACGCAGCTCTGTCTCTTTCTCCAAGCGAGTTTGCTCCGCCTCTGTCAAATGAGCAATGGCAATACCATCACCGCTATATCTCGACACAAGATACGGTCCGAAATTATCGTACATACTAAACTTCGGACCTTTACTGGCATAGTTCTTTTGCCTAGACCTCCCCAACATGTTCCCCCTTAAAAATTGCTTACGAGGCTATTTCAAATGCCTTCAGTTTTTTCTTTGTCGCCTCAGTATGGCTGCCTTGCAGGCGCAATAACTGGGTATATACACCCCCGCTTTGTGCGAGCTCCTTCGGAGAGCCAACCTCTGCGACCAAGCCATCCTGCAGCGTTACTATTTGGTCCACATTTTGGATGGTACTCAAGCGGTGGGCAATAATAAGTGTCGTCCGGTGCTTCATAAGCCGTTCCAGTGCTTCCTGCACCATGTGCTCGCTCTTACTATCAAGGCTACTCGTTGCCTCGTCCAAAATAAGGATTGGGGCGTCTTTTAATAGCGCCCGGGCAATTGCAATCCGTTGTTTTTGGCCACCGCTTAGTTTTAGGCCGCGCTCACCTATTTCGGTATCGTAGCCGTGTTCTAGCTTTTCGATAAACTCATGAGCATTTGCAGCCTTAGCCGCTTCTGCAATTGCAGTGTCATCGGCATCAGGATTAGCATAGGCAATATTTTCACGGATGGTACCGCTAAATAATGCCGGCTCCTGAAACACCACGCCAATGTGTTCACGCAAGCTTTGTTGCGTCACCTGTGCTATGTTCTGGCCATCAATGGTAATCGCGCCGCCGTTCACGTCATACAAGCGCAAAAGCAAGTTCGTAAGCGTAGTCTTGCCCTGGCCGCTCTCGCCTACCAGTGCCACTTTGGTACCCGAACTAGCTGAAAAAGTTACGTCCTTAAGCACCAGCGCCTCATCGTAACCAAATTGTATGTTCTTGAACGACACTTCCCCTTTAGTTACCTGCAGATCGGGAGCCCCATCGCGATCACGTACATCTGGTGTAATATCCATAGCCTCAAAATAGTCTTTAGAATTGCTTATGGCACGCTGCGTGTTGTCCACCAGGAAGCTAATTGTAAAAATTGGAATTCGGATAAGCATAGCGTATTGCATCAGCAACACCGCCGTGCCAATGCCATACACGCCATTGGCCGCCTGCACAAAAATATACGCAAAGACGCCAAAGAATATGCCGTTCAAAACCAAGCGGCGCTTAACATCTTGCATGTGCCAGTAACGGCTTTGCGGATGGGTCGTGGAGATAACCGTATTGTAACGGTCTTTGAAAAAGGTAAGCTCGCGGGCCTCCTGCAAAAAACTTTTGACCACCCGCACCTGGCCAATAGATTCCGCAAAACGACCGCTTGCGATGTCCTGTTCCTGGTTTATCGTAGCCTGGTAGTCTTGCCACTTTGAGCTTGTACGTGTGGTCAGGAAGATAAAAATAGGATATAGCGCCAACAGCATCAGCGCCACTTGCCAGCTATAGTACGCTACGACCGCCAAAGACAGTACAGTGCTGAACAAGAATTGCAAAAAGTTATTACTGAGCATCTGCATAAACTGGCTGATTTGTGAGATTCCACGGTTCATCCGGTTAATGATTTTGCCGGATAGCTCTTGGTCGAAATATCGCTGCGGCAAGCCCAGCAAGTGTTCATAGTACCGCTCACTCAGGTATTTTTGCATCTTGGCAGACATAATATCACCCCAGTAACCACCATAGTTACTGATCAGTGTCTGTGCTACATCAGTCAAGAAGATCAATGCCGCCATCCAGGCAACTATCGTAACGCTCGCTGTGCCACCGCCAACGATTTTTGTTATTTCATCGATTGCAATTTTAGTAAATATTGGCTGAAGTTGCGTCATCACAGCCAGGGCAATAGTGCTAACCGAGATAACTGCGTAGTATTTTCGCAAGCTTTTAGTAAAACGGATAATCCGCCAAATGTCTTTCATGTCATCCCTCCTGTAACGAATTTGATGCTATACGACTTCGGCGCCAAATGCGACATGCGCCGCTTTGGCAACCTCATCAAGCATGTTGCTTAGCTCAGCTGCCTGCATTGTTTTATTGTAATGTGTTGCAGTAATGCGGAATGTTATCTGCTTGTAATCATGTTGGTCATTCGCCTGGTAAATATCAAGCGGACCTACCAGCACTGTACTATCTTCATCGTGCATCTGGCCTAACGTTACCGCAACAAAGTCAGCAAGCTGCTGGTAGCCCAAGGACACAGGTACACGCAAGCAAACGTCTTGTTCTATTTTGGGGTATCGCGATTGCATTACGTATTGTGAGCCTCGGCCCATTACATCGCGCAGCTGGGACAAACTTATTTCAAATCCCGCAGTATACACGGGCAGCTTGAATTGTTTGCGGACGTCTGGGGTATACTCACCGATCATACCCAAAAAAGTACCACTTGCCTGGTCACTCACATAGGCGGACCGAGTGTGGTCAAACGGTTGCGCCACAGGCACACTAGCCTGCTCCTTGACCATCTCGTATTGAAGGGTAATGCCCAGCTTTGCAGCAAGTTCATCCAAATACGTGCGAGCCTGGTACAACGCAGCACCTTCGTTCGCACCCACCTTTTTGTCGTTAGCAGCAAAAACAAGAGATAGCATGTTGAATTCAGCTGGTAATCCGTGGTCATCACTGGCATGTAGCAAGTTATGGACTTTGTTCATCTCGAATAATGCAAAACGATCATACCCGGACTTTATATTGCCATGGACCTTATCCAGTAAGCTAGGAGTCAGGCTCATACGGTAATACTGCAAGTCAGGGCTAATGGCATTAGACAACTTGAAGGCTTGTTCGGGGTTTTGGCCAGCCTTTTGTAGTAGCTTGCTGTGGACAAAGCTATATGTCAGCGCTTCGTTCGCACCGGCACTACATAGAATAGAGCGTACTGTTTGCTTCAACTCCAGCAAAGCATTGCGAGGAGCGGGCGTAATCTCGCGTTTTGGCAGCTCAACTTGTAATTTGTCAAACCCGTACAAACGGCCGACTTCCTCCACGATATCTTCTGGTATTTCAATATCGGTCCTCCAAAATGGGGCAGTAACAATAAGGTCATCACCCTCTACAAGGACCTCAAACTCCACGTTTTGCAGAAGCATTTGCATTTCTTGCGTGGTCAGCTGCAGCCCAAGACGCACATTAATAAATTCCTTGGATAGTTTTACCGGCTCGAACAAAGAACCACGCTGCATAGCTACAGCGTCAACATGGTTGTCATCTAGTAATTCGCTGGCAACCTTGCCACCGGCACTGGTGCGCATTTCATCGATCAGCTTGGCAATGACCGCCTTATTTTGCAGTGGGCTTTGACCCTTGTTATTTCGTGTTACGGCATCCGTAAACAAGCCGTGCGCCATACTAGTACGACGAATGGAGTACATATCAAACGTTGCACACTCTAAAATAATATTCTTCGTGTTATCGTCTACTTCCGTATCGGCGCCGCCCATAACACCACCAACACCAATTAATTTTTCGTTGGTAGCAATCATAATGGCTTCGCTGCGCGGTTCAATTTCTTTGCCATTCAGCAATCTAATTTTCTCGCCCTGTTTTGGCTGGCGAATCACAAGAGTAGCGTGGTCTGCGCCAGCGTCTTGAGCCATGACTTTATCGTAGTCATAGGCATGTAACGGCTGTCCGGTAAGCGCCATATAGTAATTGGTGTAATCTACGATATTATTAATCGACTTAATGCCAATTTTAGCCAAGAAAATCTGCAACCAAAGCGGACTCTGGCCAACCGACACATCGCGAAGAGTAATTGCTGTAAAACGAGGTACGTCAGCAGGCAGCTCGTTGCGGAGTTCGAGTGGCAATGCATCAGCTTCTACTTGGGGAATCGGAGCATCGATACGATACCAGGATGGGCTAGTAAAGGGCTGATGATAGATGCCGGCAATTTCGCGAGCAACACCCATCAAACCAAAGCAATCAGGGCGGTGCGTGAACATCTTGTTTTCGATATCAATAATCGTATCGCCACGGAGATTAAAAGCATCGGCAAATGACGTGCCTGGAACAATATCCTCAATGATTTCAAGGATGCCGTCATGGCCATCACCCAGAGCCAACTCCCGCGGGCTCGCAAGCATACCATTGCTTACCACGCCACGAAGTGGGCGTGCCGAAAGCACAAACGGATCATCGCTATCAGCTGTCTCTGGCACCGTTGATCCTGGGGGCAGCCATGCAACCAAAATACCCTCACGCGCATTAGGAGCGCCACACACCACCTGCACATAGCCGTTCTCGTCACGTTCAATACCCTCAGCTTTGTTGCCGTCATCCAGCTTACACACGTGCAAGTGATCTGAATTTTCATGATCAACGCAAGAAGCGATACGGGCAATAATCACACCTTCATATCGTGAGCCAAAGTCAATTGTCTCTTCGACGGCACCAAGTTGTGCGCCAACCTTTTCGACTAATTCGGCGACTCCATTAGGTGCAGGGTCGGCAGCCCAACTGTAGTGCTGTTGATAATATCGGATATCGTTGAGACTAATTTTCATCGTTAGTTGCCTTTATCTTCGCTTGAATTTCCTGTAATTGCGCATCATCCATCCTGGGGCCTTCTTGAGTAGTAATAAATCCGGGATAGTTCTCAAAAAAAGCTTCAGCAGGATGTTCACGAGGCTCGCTCAAACCGTGCATTGGGTATAGTTTTGCGTGAACATGAGGCACTGCCTCGCCCTCAAATACCAGGGCAATCCGCTCAGCGGCAAGCGCCAGCTTGAGCTTCCGTCCAACCGTCTGGACTGCGGCCATAAGCCCGTTTACTTGCTCGGCCAAAAGTTCAAATACATCGTCACCCGGGTTATTCTTTGGTACCACAACAGTTACACCGGGAGTGTTTGCAAACGGCGTTAAAAAAGCACAATACTCGGCGTCTTCCCATACGATATACGCAGGAATCTCACGAGCAACAATTTTGTCGAATAATGTTTGTCCAGCCATTTAGAATTGCCTCAAGAAATCTAACTTACCTGACTCAAAGTGACGAATATCTTCGATGTCATGCTTCATCATTACTAAACGTTCGATACCACCACCCCATGCGAATCCGGTATACACCTCTGGATCAATGCCTGCCATACGCAAGACATTTGGGTTGATCATGCCACAGCCCAAAAGCTCGATCCAGCCCGCATAGCCGCAAATTGAGCAACCTTGTTTGTCGCAAAACGGACAGCTGAGCGCGAATTCAAAGGATGGCTCAGTAAATGGAAAGTAGAATGGCTGCGTTTTAACTTCAAGCTCTTTTTGGTAGTACTCTTGCAAGAAGGTTTTAAGGGTTGCAATAAGATGACCTGCATTAACATTTTTATCGACGTACACACCCTCAAGTTGGTAAAACGTGTGCTCATGACGAGCGTCAAGATCTTCGTTGCGAAATACGCGCCCCGGAATAACCGCAGCTATGGGCCTACCCTGCTCTAAATTAGCTTTATACGTTTGCAGCACACGGTTCTGCATGGTGCTGGTGTGGGCAGGCGCGATCAACTGTTTACCTTTGGCGTCAGTCTGCTCAGTCATAAACGTATCGTAATCATCGCGAGCCGGATGACCTTCCGGAAAGTTCAACATCTCAAACATATGAGTGTCGTCGTCAATTTGGCGCGACTCAATTGCCGTAAAGCCCATCCGATAAAAGATATCCAAAACTGTTTCTAGTTCAGACATAAGCGGATGCTTACTGCCCTCACTAGGGCCAAGCAGACGCGGACGATCCGCAATTGGAACGTTTACATCAAACGGGGCAGTTACATCAATTGGTGGTAGCGCGGTGGCTTTTTCTTGGTGTTCGGCAATGATACGTTCAAGCTCTTGCTTCAATTCATTGATCTCTTTGCCGAAACCACCGCGCTCTTGGGCGGGCAATGTAGGAATTTCGGCATACAAAGCACGTAATTCTACAGCCTTTAAAATCTCGGCTTTGTTATCGAGTTCGGCGAGCCGCGTTTTCAAAACGTCGGCAACCTCTGCAATACGTTGGTTCTGGTAGTTCATCTTGTTATTCATTATAATACAGATATGGCTAATTTTTCTTTTGATATTGTTTCCGAGTACGACAAAGCGGAAATGAACAACGTTTTCGACCAATCGCTGCGCGAAATTAACAACCGGTATGACTTTAAGGGTACTTCAGCCGCTCTTGACTGGCTCAATAGCGACAAAACTGGTCTCAAGGTTACCGGTGATGGTGATTGGCAAGTAGATACTATCCTTGATATTATCCGCAAAAAACTAGCAGCACGCGGTCAAAGCCAAAAAGTGCTGGATACCAGTAAAGAACCAATAACGTCTAATCTTAAGACAACTCAAGAAGTACCGTTCAAGCAAGGTCTGGACCAAGACAAAGCAAAGCAGATTACCAAAATGCTCCGCGACGAGTTTCCAAAAGTTAAAGCCCAGATCCAAGGCGACGCAGTTCGCGTTACATCATCCAGCAAAAATGACCTGCAAGCCGTTATCCAAGCTTTGCGCGCCAAAGATTTTGATTTCCCGCTGGACTTTACGAATTATCGCTAAGCTGCCGCTCGATAGAGCCGATTGCCTGGTGTAACTCCGGTGAGCGCTCTTCGTCAGCCGCCAACCAATGCAAAGCCAACGTCGCACCATACATTGGCGGGCGTTCAACGCTTGGCAAAGCAACGATCAGCGCATTATCCGGTGAAATCTTTGCAAAGCGCGGTGTGTGCTCATTACGTTGGCCGGTTAACATAGAAAGTATCGGATCAATAATGCCCGCTGTTGTTTTAAAGCACCTTAAAAAGTCACTTCTTGTAAATTCCGGCTCGAAAAGCACCACCATTGCGGCAATATTTGCAGCAATCTCGCGCTGTCGTGTGGTTAAGTGCGGCGAGCGCAGCAGTTCGCCGTGCACGCTGTAATCAACCGCATCCTCTACCGGCAACTCGGGCGTCAACTCCGGCGAGGCCACCTGGCTAGCGGCGGTCCGGCCGATACGCACCATAAAATCAGGATTTGTACGAGCATATTCCGCGGCGGTAGTATTGGCAATTGTCAGGATATCCCCAGGCTAGCCGCGGGCATCATATCCGACTCAGGCATATGGCGCATCACCACCTCTGGCCCAATGGTCCTTCGGGCTGTTCCTGGGATTGTGAAGGCTTTGTTTCTGCCATGATCTTCCAGTATACACTGCCAAAAGCTTACAGTATACTAGCTATTAGCATGAGCGATACCAAAACCCTCCTGGAACAAGCAACTGCAGTCCTCAGGCAAAACGACCGCGGATTATATACCATCCCGGCACACGGCTTGTACCCCCACCAGTGGCTATGGGATAGCTGTTTTACAGCACTTGGATGGCGCCATATAGATATTGAACGAGCCAAGATGGAAATTTTAAGTCTGCTGCGTGGCCAATGGAAAAACGGTATGATCCCCCATATGATCTTTACGCCTGGTCGACTTTACCAGCGTGACCACAATATATGGCGCAGCTGGGTCAGCCCATTTGCGGCGGACGGCGTATTCACCAGCGGTATCACCCAACCACCAATGCTTGCCGAGGCAGTTGTGCAAATTGGCGCAAAACTACCACTGCTAGAACGGCGGGCATGGTATCGGCAGGTTTACCCTGCGCTCCTTAGCTATCACACCTGGCTCTACCAAGACCGTGACCCGCACGGCGAAGGCCTGACACTACAGATACACCCATGGGAAACTGGGCTCGACAACAGCCCTCCCTGGATGAGTGAATTGCATGGCCACCTACTGCCATGGTGGATTCGCATATTACGCAAAACGCATCTAGAAACTGTTACAGGGTGGTTCCGGCGCGACACCCACTACGTACCTGCATCGCAACGGTTTACCAACACCGATGCACTTGCCTTGTACGATGTGCAGCGTCGATTGCGCCGCAAAGCCTACGATATTGATAAAATCCTCGACCACTCCCTCTTCAGCATCGAAGACTTAACGTTTAATTGCATCCTCATCCGTGCCAACGAACACTTGCTGGAAATCGCTAAGAGCATTCGCAAGGAAGTCCCGCCAGAATTGCTCAAATCCATCAGCCTCACCCGTAAAACACTCGATGAATTATGGGACCCATACACACAGCAATATTACTCGAGGGATTTTGTAACGCATCGTCTGATCACCATACCTAGCGTGGCCGCATTGTTGCCACTATATGCTGGTACGATACCCAAAGAGCGTGCCGAAATTATTGTAAAAATGCTGGAAAACGAGCATATTTTTGGCCCACCGTATCCTGTTCCCTCCGTTCCCCTCAGCTCTCCTTGGTTTAACCCCGAGCGCTACTGGCAAGGCCCTACTTGGTTCAATACAAACTGGCTCGTTGTTGAAGGCCTGCGGCGCTATGGCTACAAGCACCATGCCGAAGCCCTAATAGAAGGTTCTCTGGAGCTGGTAAAAGCTGGTCACTTTAATGAATACTTCAACCCATTGAGCGGGACGCCATTGGGTGCGCCAAACTTTAGCTGGACGGCTGCAGTTGCCATCGATTGGCTCAAAAAATAGACATATACCTAAGTCTGCTTACTCAGCTGGGTCAAGTAATTGCACCGTTTCGGCGGACTCGGCAGTCTTATCGGCAAGTTTCTGTACCTTGCCCAATTTCCCCTCTATTGTCCGTGACTTACGGCTAGCAGTATCAATAGTATTCGTAGCTTGCACCAACTTATCACGCGTCTTTTCCAGCAGGTCGCCAAATTTGCCGAATTCACCCTTAATAACAGTTAGCAATTCCCAGACCTGACTGGTTTGCTCGGCAATTGCCAAAGTCCTAAAGCCCAGTTGGTAGCTATTAAGGATCGCTGCAATCGTTGTCGGTCCCGCCACTGTCACACGGTACATTGACTGCAACTGCTCGAACAAGCCCGGCGTACGCAGCACCTCGGCATACAAACTCTCGGTCGGCACATACAGAACGGCAAAGTCTGTAGTTTTAGGCGGCGCTATGTACTTTTCCTTGATACTCTTGGCCTCTAACTTAATCCGGTTGATGAGGGATTTATGTGCGGCGGCTGCCTCAGTAGTATCACCCTTTTCTTCGGCTGCAACCAAACGCTGGTAATCTTCTATGGGGAATTTAGCGTCTATCGGCAAATAAATGAATCCGTGCTTAGAGCTTTTGTCGGGCAATTTAATAGCAAAATCCACAGCATCGCGACTATTCTCGTTAACCAACACCTGCTTGTCGTAGTGGTCTTTAATAAAGATTTGCTCAAGTAAGTTCTCTAGCTGGACTTCGCCCCACGTACCACGGGTCTTAACATTGGTAAGTACGCGCTTAAAATCACTGACATCGCTGGCCAGTCCCTGCATTTCGCCCAGGCCACGTTGCACTTGCTCTAGGCGTTCACTTACCAGTTTAAAGCTTTGGCCAAGTCGTTTTTCCAATGTACTTTGCAGTTTTTCGTCTACTGTGGCGCGCATTTTCTCCAACTTGTCGGCGTTGTCTTTTTGGAGCGTCTCGAGCCTGCCCTCTACGGTTTTACGAATATGCTCCAGCTTTTCATCGTTCTTGTCACGCAGCTGCTCGAGGCGTTTGTCTAGTGATTCACGTGTTTGCGAAATGCCGCCAGCCACTTCTTGACGCAGATCCTTGTTGGCCTCAGCAAACTCACGGCGGCTCAGCGCAAACTCTTCGCGCAAAACAGAATCAGCCTTATTTGCGTTGGAGCTGCGCCTCAAAAGCATTATGACAGCTACCAGGCCGACAAGGTTTAGCAAGCAAAGCGCCAAAATTACAGATGTCATAGATGTATTGTACTCCTTTAGCTAGTGGTTCCTTAAAAACCCGGGGAAGTCCCGGGTTTTCGTGGAAGCCTCACACTTCCTGCCTTTAACTATACGCCGGAAACAGCAAAGCACAAGCGTTTTTTGCACAAAAAATATCAGTCAAGCCGCAACAGTGTCTTTAGCTTTTGGGGCATAACCCGCATAAAGCAAACTACAAATATGCCCACGAACATGGCACCAATAACATCCAGCGGAAGATGCACACCTAGAAACAGTCGGGAGACGGCCGCTAGCAAAATCCACACGATAACAATCCAGCGCCATTTTTTGGGCAGGTACGGCAGTAGCGTCAAAGCTACTATCGTTGCTACCGTCGTGTGGCCCGAAGGAAAGCCAGCGCCAGTCTCTACCGAACGCTTATGTAGTTCCGTAATAAATTCCACGGGACGTCCGCGCTCAATTGATTCCTTTAATACAAAATCAATGCCATAGCCAGCGATGATTGCAGCCGAGAGCCGCCATGCCAAGCGATACATTTTTGCAACAGTGGCGATCATGACACTTGCAAGCGCCATCCATACGCTTCCACACACAACAGTAACCACCAGGCCAACAATATACAGTGATTCCGGCCAGTTGTTTATACTCCGGAAGATATCTGTTTCCCAGCCTGGCAGATGATGGCGTGACTCCAAAGCCATAACTGTAGTGACTGCTATGCCAGCAGCAGCCAGTATAGTACCCCACATATACCACCTGCGGTGTTTGCCTTGGTCGTGATATGCTTGTGCTTTCATTGTTTAAAAGTATACCACGCTTTATGGGCGTGAAATATATGGGTTTTCACGAATGTAAAAACGCCAATGCTTGTCCTTGGCCTGGCTAATGCCTACCCTTGTTGTCTGTACAATATCAGCACGAGGCACTTCAGGCTCCACCTGTAATTGCAGCGGCAGCTGGCGCAGATCATGGCCATTGTACACCTTTGTTATGCCAAGCGCTTTACAGATCTTTGCCGGACCATTAACCAGCTGTTTGTCGGCTACACCTGAACGGTTCCGGCGCAATAGGTCCAAGCCAGACAACGGCTCAACCGCTCGTATCAACACCGCCGAACCCTCCCCGGCCGGCCCAGTAACCACGTTCATACAATAATGCATACCATAGGTAAAATATACGTATAGGCGTCCTGTCGGCCCAAACATAACATCTGTACGCGGCGTCCGACCCTTATAGCTATGGCTGGCTGCGTCAGATTGATGGTATGCCTCTGTTTCAACAATTCTCATGCGCACCGTACAGCCTTCTGCCGTATACAAAAGCGAACACCCCAACAAGCGCTGGGCCACCGTCACCACGTCGCTTTCCAAAAATGACCAGTCTTGATCCTGTCTCATCTGTTGCATTGTAGCATTCATTGAAAATTATTTTAAAATATGTTATAATATAAGCGTCTCGAGTCTTCGGACTAGCTCTTTCCTACGGAGGAAACACATGCACACGCTCGCATTTGCCGCCACTCTGGCCGCCAACACCGAGCCCCAGCCCCTCGACACCCTCGCAGACGGCGTCGTCAAGCCCGCACTCATCCTGCTGTACATCGTCTACGCGATCTGGATGTTTGTCGCCCAGCTCCGCAAGGCGCAGAGCAACAACTGGTCGGGCAAGTCCGACATCGTCCTGCGTCACCTGGGCTTCTGGGCGCTCTGGATGCTCGTATTCGGACTCAGTCTGGTCTTTCTGACACATGACTGGATCAAGGGTATCGACACCAACGTCAGCGGATGGTGGCTACCCGTCTACTTCTGGTGGTGGATCCTGTCCCCCATCGCCTTCGTCGCCGGTCCGGCCATGATGACCTACAACAAGGGCCACGGAAGCCATGCCATGACGAAATTCTGGCGCCGGTTCTGGCAGTTCATGTTCGTGTGCAGCGGATGGTGGCTCGGAGCCTTCCTGAACTTCATCGCGATCTTCTATTAGGGTGATGCCGGGCGGCACGCATCAACAGCACTCGCTGTGTGCCGCCCGGCTCCACCGGAACACCAGAAGCCAAATACCACACCCCAAAAAAAGACGCCAAGACTCGAGACGAATAACCCAAATAGGGCAAGCAATCTATTACTCTAGGGCACGAATTTGATCATGATTTAACCCAAAATAGTGGGCAAATTCATGCCAAACAGTATGGTTCACATGCTCGCGAACAGCTTCAATAGAGTCCGATTGTGCCAGTATCGGCAGCTTGAAGATAGTTATTTTGTCGGGACCGTACCCGTTGCCGCCATTGCGGGCGGCTAGCGGTACGCCTTCGTACAGCCCAAATAATGTCTGACTGTCATCCAATTGTTGCTGATGGCGTTGTTCAAGACTCGGCTCATCGGCATACACTACTGCAATATTCTGCATTGCTTTAGCATGCTCTTCGGGCATAGCGTCAATTGCATCAGCAATCAACGCTGCAAATTGTTCGTCAGATAAATCAATCATATACAAAGTATAGCGCACTTTCCTTTAGATTTGCCTAGTATAGTTGTAAGTTTTTTCACAGCTTTCTATAAGGCAATCTCCGATACTTACATGTATAGCATAAGGAGTATTGTATGGGTATTATCGCATGGATCGTGTTGGGCGGGCTTGCCGGTTGGATTGCTTCCAAAATAGCTGGCACAGACGAGCAGCAAGGCTGGGTGGCCAATATTGTTGTAGGCATGGTGGGCGCAATGCTCGGCGGCTTTGTGTTTGACCTTTTGGGCGGATCCGGCGTTACCGGTTTTAATATATGGAGTCTGCTGGTCGCCGTTATCGGAGCATTGATATTAATTGCAATTTTGCGCGCCTTTTCGGGCAAGCCCAAGAGATAAACAAGTCTAGGCGAGCACTCATTAGCGACTAGGGCGTTCGAGCAGCAACATGTCGCCAAATGTGTCGGGCATGTGCGTGGTATATAGCTTCTGGTCTTCCATAACCCGCACCGCCAAAGCCGTGCGTTCTGCACTGAATGTAGTGCAATCGCTAACAATGGCGCTGTAATTCACTGCCTGCTCGTATGTCACAGCACCACCGATGAGTTCAAATGGCTGCTCAGACAAATCTTTTTGAGGCTGGTTATTGGGCATACGACTCGTCAGTTGGTACCATTCGCCGTGCTGGCCAAATACGTGAAAATCGTAAATATGGGTGTTGTTGTCGGCAAATGGGTCGTACACGATTGCAATGTCATCGGTGTAGTTCTGTTCGGCAATACTATATAGCGCCGTTCCACCCAAAACGTATACCGAACGATTGCTGCCGCCCAGCGTCCACATCGTCTCGGCCGTGCCGTTTTCAAGACCGCCGTGTATTGCTTTGTCCAAAACAGCCATAAGCCCCCTATGTGCAGCGCGAGCATCATAGGAAGGGACTGTTTCAGACATAGCAGCCTTACTTGTTACGCTTTCGCTTGTTAGGGTCAAGTTCGCGCTTGCGCAAGCGTAGGGCCTTTGGCGTCACCTCCAAAAGCTCGTCATTTTCTATAAAGTCCAGGCACTGCTCCAGGCTAAAAATAGTTGGAGGAGTTAACTGCACAACACCGTCACTGCTCGAGCTGCGCATATTGGTAAGGTGCTTGGTTTTGCAGACGTTAATTTCCATATCTTCTTGGCGGGTATTCAGACCTACTATCTGACCTGCGTATACCTTTTCGGCTGGGCCAACAAATGTCGTGCCACGGGCTTCGGCGTTTTGCAGTGCATACGGAGTGGTTGCACCAGTTTCAAATGCAATCAGCACGCCATTGCGAAGTTGCTGGAGCGCAGGACCTTGAGGCTGGTAGCCAATGGTCAAACTGTTCATGATAATCGTACCCTTCGTGCTGGTAAGCATAATGTTACGCAAACCCAACATGGCGCGGGTAGGCATTTCGTATACCAATTTTGTCACACCTTTAGGGCTGGCAAACTGCTCTTTCAGCGTAGCCCGGCGCTGGCCCAGCTCCATTTGGACAGTACCCACATGCTCTGCAGGAACTTCAACGATAAGCTCCTCCAATGGTTCCATAACCTGGCCATTTTCTTCTTTAGTCACTACTTGCGGGCGGCCAACCTCAAATTCAAAGCCTTCGCGGCGCATGGTTTCAATAAGCACAGAGAGATGCAGCTCGCCGCGGCCGGCAACAGTAAAGCCGATTCCGTCTTCTTCTACACGTAAGCCCACGTTTGTTTCAAGCTCTTTGTTTAGACGGTCGCCAATTTGGCGTGAGGTAGTGAATTCACCCTCTTGGCCCTTGAACGGACTAGTGTTGGGACCCAAGTAAATACGCAATGTCGGCGCCTCAACTTCCATAACAGGTAAGGCTTCGGGTTCAACTGCATCGGCAATAGTTTCACCGATTTTAGCGTCAGCAACACCGGTAAGTTGCACGATGTCACCAGCGACACCTTCCGGGACCTCAAATTTTGTCACACCATGGCTCATGAACACGAGCTCGACTTTTGCCTTGGTAATAGTACCGTCTTTTTTGCACAAAGACACCGGGTCACCCGCCTTAATACGGCCACGAGTAATGCGGCCGATGGAGTACTTACCTTTAAATGAATCCCAGGACAGACCTGTTACAAGCATCTGGAAGGGTTTGTCCAACTCTACGTCTGGGGCTGGAATATCGTTGATAATAGCGTCAAAAATAACATCTAGGCTAGCATCAGACTCAGGGTCGGCTGGTGGTGTCTTCCATGCCTTACCAGCACGTCCAATAGCATAATACACAGGGTAATGCAGTTGATCTTCGTGCACTGCAAGCTCCAAAAACAAGTCAGCCAGCTCGTTTTCCACTTCTTCGATACGACTGCCAGGCTTATCAATCTTATTGATAATTACAATTGGCTTTAAGCCAGCGGCAAGAGCCTTACCAAGCACAAACTTGGTTTGTGGCATCGGGCCTTCCTGGGCGTCAACAATCAACAAGCAGCCGTCAGCCATGTTTAGTGTCCGCTCTACTTCGCCCGAAAAGTCGGCGTGACCGGGAGTATCCACAATGTTAATCCGGTATTCGTCATGCTGCACAGCAGTTACCTTGGCTGTAATGGTAATGCCACGCTCGCCTTCTTGGTCACCACTGTCCATAATCAGGCTCTGACTCATCTCTGCCTGGTTGTCGCGGAATGTCTTGGACTGTTTAAGTAGGCCGTCCACTAATGTAGTCTTGCCATGGTCAACGTGTGCAATAATGGCAATATTACGGATTTTGCTCGGGTCTTGTGTGTGTTGTGTCATGCTATAACCCGGTCCCTGCCGGTACTAAAATGCTAATATACTTAGGTATAATTATACCATGAAAGACGTGCGTGGACAACTATATAAGCTGGGCGCGCGCTTTATGGAACAATGCCTCGTACTCATTGTAGTAATCGAGTATGGCGCTAGCCCTGCCAGGACGCAGTTCAAACACGCTGCGCACTATCTTTTCGTCCGCGCCAAGCAAAAGCTCCAGGCTCCAGTACATTTCACGCATTGGGGCACGCCCGCCTGTGGTCCCGCTGCCTATCGACACGTCGTCTATATAGTCAATTATCCAAGGAAACGTACGTATTTTCCGTGGATGGTCGAATAACATTGCCGCAATCCATGGAGAAGGCATTTCCGGCAGCGCCATCGTAGGCCAAAAGCGCAGCAGCATTTCTTTAAAAACTGCTAGGCCTGCCCCACCTTTGCAAGTCGGGCCCATTGCCTCGCTAATAGGCTCAGCCCCCACCAGCACAAGATGCTCCATGGTTACGACGCCTGAATATATAGCTGCACTAATAAATTTCGCTCCCTCAGTACGGACTTCATATGTTTCCCCGAAACGCAACAGGTCGATAAGCGGTGCTTCAAGCTTTTCCGTTAACCGCGGAATTTCCAGCGTCCCAAGCTTTTGCCACTGCCCATGAGTAGCTTCATCGAAGCCTGTAAACCCTTCTTGATTACTCAACGCGATACACAGGTTTTGGAATATTCCGTCTGATCTTGGTCAGGATAGCCCCGGTTCCGATAAGGTATGAGGCCGCCATAACAAGGAAAGTCAGGATTGGCAACGGCAGCAAGCCTGCCACCAACAGCACGGCAGCGCCAACCGCCATAATGGCAATGGGGTTCTTGGATTTAGCCATCAGCATACTACCGAAGTAATAGGCGGCAATAGGCCAGCTAAGCATCGCCACAACAAGCCCTATTAGTAATGCCAATATAGCGAGTGGAATACCTACTTGTGAGATAAATAGCAAGATAATGCCGGCCGGCACGGCCAATGACGCGACAAATCCTACAAGGATTGTCTTGCCTAGGTTGCGTACCGCGATATCACTTGTCTTATGTATTGCCTTGGGCCACAAAAGCACGAGCGACAATGCGAACAGCATCATAGCCAGGAATAGCGTAAGGGCATACACAACGTTAAAGCCGCTGTCTTCGTTGGCTTTGCGTTCCACGGCACCTTTCACCGTAGCGCTGTCGTCGATAGTAATGGAGCTGTCGCTCTGGTATACGATACCACCCAATACTGATGCGCCCTTGCTGATATCTATACGGGAGCCGTTATACATTAGAGTACGCCCAACAGTGCCCTCGACATCCAAGGTTGTACTACCGGCTGTTACATCACGGCCTACAGTGCCAGTCAAACGCACTGCGCTACCTGCAAGTGTTGCGTCCTGTACGATATGAGCATCTTTTTGAACAGTCACCGTTTCACCCGCCACAGAGGCAGCATGGCCTATATGGCCAGCAAGAACCACCTCCTGGCCAGCAACTCGGACACTACCGTCAACTGAGCCGGTAATCTTAACAACTCGGCCGGCGCATAAGACATCGCCCTTAACTATTCCGGAAATATACACTGTGTCACCAGCACAATGCACATCACCATTCACTGTTCCTTCGATTTTTATCGTGCGGCCAGCACTATACACCGATCCGTCAACTACCTTATGCTTGCCCACATGCGTTGCCATAGACTGCGCTTGTGCCACACCCAGCCAGCCTACACCCGATATCGCCAACGTGAAGACCGCCACTACCAGCCATTTTAGTCGTTTCATCTTGCCCTCCTCATATTGCTTTTATTTTAGATGAGCACGGCTTGAACAATCAAGTATGAACCTGTATCTTTAATTGTTATTATCTTTTTAATATTTTGACATGCTTTTCCGAATCAAAGAAGCCACGCTAGACGAAGCGACACAGCATCCCATATCACCACTCCGAAGAGCAGAAGACATTAGTCCGGACGTACTAATAACAGAATCCGTCAATAGTCGATACCATGTAGCTTGGAATGACTTGGAGATTGCGATTTCACAACAGCAGCCAGAAGCCGCCCGGCAAGCCGTCGATACTCTGAGCACCGAAGTAATGCTACGTAGCCGCATTCGCGACCTAGGAACCATTGCTACAAGTCAAATTTTAGTGGACCGTGCGATGTACGGACAAGCCGACCCTTGCCATATCCGCAATGCATATCTCTCGCTGGCTGGAGCTATTATCGAAACACAAGCCACCCAGCGTCTAGACGCCGGAAACCGTAATGGCACCTTGGCCGAACTCATATTTATGGCACTTGTTAACAGAGGAGGTACCGTTGCGGCCTGCTCTGCCGCCCCGCGGGAAGAATGTAGCCCATATCCGCGGTACAACCATGACAGTATCGTTATAGACGGGTTGGGCAAACGAGCCTTCAGCATTAAGGCCAGCAAGAGCAAAGATAATAAATCAGCTGACCATCCCGTCGTGACACTGAGCATGGACGCATTGCTGAAACGTACACTCGACAAAGCAGCGATACCACCGCAGTCCAGAAGTGACGCATATCTTTTGCAACCAAAAGATATAACAATACTCGATAGTGCGGCCCTGCTAATCACACGGGATGCCCTGACTCCTTTTGTGCAATCATCCGCCGAACAACTGGCCATGGAGGCATTATCTGTAGCCGCGATGCGCCAAGTAGCAGCCGCACCACTCATCATTCGCTAGACAACCGCGGTATACTAGTTAAGAATGAACAACCGACCCTTAGCCGAACGATTACGACCCGAAACGCTGGAAAGCGTTATTGGCCAGGAGCATTTAATTGCAGATGGTAAGATTATCCGCGAAATAATCGCCAACAAACAGCCAGTGAGTCTTATTTTGTGGGGTCCGCCAGGCAGCGGCAAAACTACTTTAGCGCGTATTATTGCCCGTGAAACAGACGCAGAATTCATAGAACTCAGCGCCGTTACTTCTGGAAAAGCCGATGTGACCAAAGTTATTGAACATGCCAAACAAAATCGGCGGCTGGGAATGCGCACAATACTATTCGTAGACGAAATCCACCGGTTCAACAAAGCACAGCAAGATGCGTTCTTGCCGCATGTCGAGGACGGGACTATCGTACTAATCGGTGCAACCACCGAAAATCCAAGCTTCGAGGTCATCACCCCGCTCCTTAGTCGTAGCCGTGTACTAGTACTTGAGCCGCTCAGCAAAGCAGATATTACCGAAATTCTTAACCGGGCCGCTAAGCAAGAAAAGCTTACCAAAAAACAACTGCCCGCCGACAGTATCGGCTTGCTTGCAGAGTTATCTGGCGGTGATGCCCGCATAGCCCTGGGTAACCTGGAACTAGCTATGCAGCTGGCCGGAAAAAAACCTATTACAAAGTCTGTCGTAGAAACCGCAGCCCAAAAGCGAGTGCCTGGCTACGACAAAAACGGTGAGAACCACTACAACCTCATTAGCGCTTTTATAAAATCAATGCGCGGATCAAATGTTGATGCTTCGCTGTATTATATGGCTCGCATATTACAGGCCGGTGAAGACCCCAAGTTTATTGCGCGACGCATGATCGTATTCGCTTCAGAAGACATAGGGCTCGCCGCACCCGCGGCACTCACCCTGGCAGTCTCGACTTACCAGGCTGTTGAACGGATTGGCATGCCTGAATGCCAGTATGTACTACATCATTGTGCGGCCGTTTTGGCCAAAGCCAAGAAATCCCGCGCCACTACTAATGCCATGTACGCAGCACAAGCAGCTGCCCGGCAGTACCCCGACCTACCAGTGCCACTCCATTTGCGCAATGCCCCAACCAAGCTCATGAAAGATCTGGGCTACCAGCAAGGATACAAATGGGAGGCTGATTTCCAGCACGACAAGGGGTTTTTGCCCCAGGGAATCGCCGATATTGTAATTTTTAAAGACTAAATCAGGAAAAGTATAGTAATAATGGTTATCTTAGGCGTATACTAGCACCAGTATGAAGCGAATTATCCAGACGGTTTTTCTTATTTCACTTATTTCACTTACCATCTTTGCGCTCAGCAAAACAGACAAATCAGCAGCCTCAGCGCCTGCACACACAGTCAAAACTGCCCAAAATTAGGCTCTTAACCTTATTTTAAGCTTGAACGGACCAAGCAGTTAATGCTATGGTGCCTTAGAAGTACTTATAACATAAGGGAGTTGACATTCTTGCCTTTTTAGTATAGAATGATACTCATATCCATATTGGTGAGGAGGAATAAACCTATGGTTCGTAACCTGTTTAAGAAGGGTCAGACGCTGGCTATTGCCGCAGTTATGTGTTTCAGCATGCTTGCAGTTGCCGCTACCAGTATTGTCAGCACCCAGCAAGCAGCTGCCGCAGCTGCCTGTGACAAAGTAAACATCATGTACTGTGGCCTCGATGGCAACAGTGCTTCTGGCTACATTAACTCTTTCAAGAGTAAATACAACGCCAACAAGTCTGGCCACGCCAGCTCCCCTTCGGTGAAGAAAGACTACACCGACATCCAAGCCCTATACAACTGGGCTGGTGCCAGCAAGACTACCGTCAGCGGCATGTCCACCGCTAATACTAAAGTTGGTACCCTATACAAAAACGGTAACATTACCGTTGATGGCAAAACTATTGCTACCGACGCTTGGGTAACTGCCCGTTTTAACGGCAACGGCTTTAAGCACGTGACAAGTAATATTTACGCACGCAAGACTACTACTTCATTTTCACAAAGTTCCGCCAAGGTTATTGTATACATGAAGGATGGTAAGATGGTTTTTGCAGTGATGGTTGACTGTGGTAACGCAGTTAAGGCCACACCTAAAACCACTCCAAAACCACCGGAACCACCAAAGCCAACTCCTGTTGTTACTTGTGAACAACTAACCTTTGCAAAAACTGCAAACAAGAATGAATACACGTTTGTCGCTAAGGCTAGCGTAAAAGACACGACTATTACTGGCTACACCTTTAACTACGGTGACGGTAAGACTCAAAATGTTGCCACTGGCGCCACTACCGCTAACGCAACACACAAGTATGACAAGCCTGGCACATACACTGCTTTCGTAGCAGTTAACAGCAAGGCAAAGAATGGAGTAACTTCAGCCAAGTGTGCCGTAAAGGTCACTATCCCTGTTGAAGAATGTAAGCCTGGTATCCCCGTTGGCGACGAACGCTGTAAGGATGTTCCTGTAACACCTGAGATGCGCTGTGAAGGCTTAACCTTCTCTAACAACAAAAAGCAATTTAGCTTTGTTGTCCAGGTATACGTTAAGAACGCAACCATCGACAGCTACACTGTAGACTTCGGTGATGGCTCTGCAGCCTACACTGGTGCTGCACCTTCTATCGACCACACCTACGCTAAAGCCGGTGATTATACCGTAAAGGCTAGCGCTAAGGTAACCGCCCAGGGCAAGACTACTACCGTTACTGGTCCTGAATGTGTTAAAAAAGTAACTGTTCCTGTTGAAGAATGTAGGCCAGGTGTGCCAGTAGGCAGCAAAGACTGTGAAGAGACTCCTGTAACTCCTCCAGAGACACCAGAAGTTCCTGAAACACCTGCTGAGCTTCCAAAGACAGGCCCAGCCAGCGTTGTCGGCCTCTTCGCCGGCATCACCCTTGCTGGTGCTGCTGCCCACCGCCTGTTCTCGGGTCGCCGCGGCGAATAATTAGACTGACCGCCCTCGGCATCAAAAGACCACTTCGTAATGAGGTGGTCTTTTTAAGTAGCCTACGCCAGAATCTAAACTATAATTTACTTCAAATCTGCTATCATTGATACCAATGGAGCACTATGCAGTACAAATGCACGACGCGCTTAGGGAAGGTAGATTTCCCCAGTGCCCCGAAAAGCATACATTCTTAGCTGGCGAGGGCGTTGAAAATCTACAACATAGTATTGCGGCCGACATTGCCCTCTTTCCACTTGATACCGTGGGATTAATAGATTATTACCGGCCGCTCATGCAGGAACAAGTACTGAAGCATCATGGAAAACCTTCGGAGGATGCGACACCAGCCCGCTACCTCGACGCAATGCGTATCACCGAGGAGTCGTTGCGCCGAGGGATTTTAAGAGGCATTGGCGACATGGCCGTCTCATCCCTAGCAGCGTGGTCAATAGATAACTTCGCCCAAGTTGGCCGTCGCTTCTTGGGCAATAGGCGCATTTCTAAAGAAATGAGCCGTGGGCGCATCTATCACTGGCAGGATGCAGCACTTGTTGATGAGGTCGATCGACAAGTGCGCCGTGTATGCGAAAGCGTTTTAGTACCCTTTGCCTTCGACAGATGTCGTACTGAGTCTGCATTTGAAGACACATCGCTACGCGTTCGGGATCTGGCTAGCCGTACGCTGGATTTGCGGCTGGGCGAGGGCTGGCGGTCGTTAGATTGGGAATCCGTAACCAGGCTTGAGCCACTCGAATTAGACGGCAAACCATTACGTCGCTACGACCGCCATCTATTATTAAAAACACGTAAGCCCACGCAGCTCCATACATCACTTGGAAATTCTATGTCGACTGCCGCAGAGTTTGCTGTCAGTAGTATTATTGACGTTGAACATACGTTATCTAAGGCTGGCTATCCACAGGACGCTTTATTTCCTGTACTCTTTGCGAATATAAACAAGCTCACCCTTGGAGCTGCCCTGCCGTTCTGGCCCGCGCATATGTTAAGTCGGAACTCTGTAGTGAAGTACTCCAATCAAATCTTTCGAGCAATACCCAAAGCGACTGGCTTGGGCATCTTAGCTTTTAATGATACTTGGCATCGAAACTACTATGCCAGAGGTATCTTGGGAAATTGCCAAGGCATGCGCCCAAGCAAAGATCCTATCGTAGTCAATGACCCCAAAAGGCAGCAGCGACTTGGCCATTTACTTGATATTATGCGCGACATTGCAGTAATAGACGGCAATCATCTGCCACTTGATATTCCACATTCACAGCTGAGTCCGCCCAATCTCACAAGCGTACAAGTATCGACCATACTAGCATTCAGCGTTGCGTACGCTGACGCTGAATATAAAAAATCGCCGCAGAAACATGCTGTTATGGCGTGCTAATCTCCTCCCAGGGAAGACCAGGTTTGCCAAAGTGGCCATATGCGGCCGTCTGCAAATAGATCGGGCGGCGCAAATCAAGCTGTTCTACGATATTCTTTACCGAAGGCACCAGTAGTTCTTTGGCATAAGTATATAGTTCCGATTCTGGTTTTTTGGCGGTGCCAAAGGTATTGATCGTGAACGATACGGGCTCTTTGGCACCAATATAGTAGGCAAGCGCGACCTCTGCCTCATCGGCCAAGCCAGCCGCAACAATATTCTTGGCAATATACCGCGCAGCGTATGCCCCGGAGCGATCGACCTTACTTGGGTCTTTGCCGCTGAAAGCACCGCCGCCCACTCGGGCAAAACCCCCGTAGCCGTCGACAACAATCTTACGGCCGGTAAGGCCAGCGTCGGAAGTCGGCCCAGGCGTGTGCCAAATACCGGTACCATTAACCACCACCTTTTCTATGGGCACTGAGTATCCGCGCTCTTCGAGGGCTGGCACAATAATATGGCGGTACACGTCACTTCTGACCTCTTCAAGCCGTACATCCTCGCCGTGCGGGATGGCAATCGTTACGTGCTCAATACCCACTGGCTTACCGTCCAGATAATTCACCACAACTTGGGCCTTGCCGTCTGGGCGCAGATACCCCAACTTACCTGATCCGCGCGCCTCGTCCAAGCCTTTGGCTAGCGCGTGGGCCAGAGTGATAGGCAGTGGCAGGTATTCTGGCGTTTCATTGGTAGCGTAGCCGAACATCATACCTTGGTCGCCCGCCCCGTCGTTGTCAACGCCAACAGCGATTTCCAACGATTGTTGATGGACGTAATTGTCAATTTGTGAGGCATCACTAAAAGCCCAATCCGGATTGGTGTAACCAAGCCGCCGGATTTGCTCCCGGGCAATTGAAACAAAATCAACCTTAGCCGTAGTTTTGACCTCACCTGCCAGAACAACACGGTCTGCCGCAACCAGCACCTCAACTCCGGTACGACCGTTGGGATCCTGGGCCAAAATAGCATCTACAATAGCGTCGCTGATGTGGTCGGCTATTTTGTCGGGATGCCCTGCACATACAGACTCACTGGCAAATTGAGTTACTTGTGACATAAAAATATCCTTTCTGCCATAAGAGCAAGAAAGGATATTCCAAAAGTGTCATATCTTCCCCGCGTCTTTGGCGGGCTAGATGGAGCACCAACACCTTTGTACAAGGTAGGTTGCTGGCAGGTCGACGAGCTAGGTCTCTCGCTGCACTCTGTATATTTAATTTGTTAAGCTTCCTCAGCTTAGCATGGTGTCATGGTATTAACTAGCTTTTGTTTTTCGTTTCTCCAGCAAATTCGCAATAATACGGTGGACATCGCTCATCACAAAAGCCACGGCGACAGGTACAACAACGGCTACGGCAACGTCAGTGATCTTAAGTGGTACCAAGCCCAAGAATGACCCAAGCGGTGTAGTATATACAATTGTTTGCAGTACTACCGAACCTAAAATTGCCAACAATAGCTTTTTATTCGGACGGGTAATGTTATTGATCCAGGACTTGTACTCAAAGTTCGCCGTTAAGGCGTTAGCCCACTGGATAACCACAAGGCTCAAAAAGGCTAAGGATTGTGCCGTCTCCAGACCTTTTGAGAGGTTGAGTTTGAAAACGAACAATACCGTAACACAAATCGACAGGCTCATGAGGATAATGCGCAACACCATGCGGCGGTTCAACAATGGCGCACGAGGATTACGCGGTTTTTCCTGCATTGCATGCGGCTCTTCAGGGCTCAATCCCAATGGAATCACGGTAACACTATCCGTTACCAAGTTAACCCACAAAATCTGGATTGCTGTAACCGGCAGCGGCAAGCCCAGCACGAGGGCGCTCAACATTGTTAATACCTCACCACTGCTTGTAGACAACAAATACACGAGCATCTTGCGGATATTTGCCAGCACTGTCCGGCCAGAACGGATAGCCGCCACAATCGTACTAAAGTTATCGTCCAGCAACACAATATCACTGGCGTCTTTGGCTGCGTCGGTACCGCTACCCATCGCCAAGCCAGTATTAGCCTGTACGAGCGCTGGAATATCGTTTACCCCGTCGCCAGTCATAGCGGTAATTTCATACCCTTTGACCGCCTTGAGCAAAGCATATTTATGTTCAGGTAAAACTCTGCCGAATACCCGAGCAGATTTAAGTGCTTCACGAATGTCATCAGGGTTGCCGTTGGCCAGAATAGCGCTGTCCTGCACCTGATGGCGGCCATCGGCAATGCCGACTGACTGTGCAATATGGCTTGCCGTGGCCACATGGTCGCCAGTAAGCATTACCACCTTGATACCGGCCCCTTGCGCCTGCGCTACGGCAGCTGCAATGTCGGACCGTAATTCGTCTGCCATCCCGACAAACCCGTCAAATGACATGCCGGATAAGGTAGTTTGGTCCATATGCTGCGGGGCAACTGAAAAGTCTTTATGGGCAAATGCGATAGTGCGATAGCCCTTGCTTGTAAAATCCTGTAGCGCAACATCGCGCTCCACACGGTGGCTGTGCGGACTACAGTGGCTTATTACTTGTTCCGGGGCACCCTTTATATATAACGTGTAACCCTGGCCGTGCCGCCACAGTACCCCGCTCAGGCGAAGCTGCTGGTTAAAGGGGAAGTCTTTTATCTTATGCCAGCTTGGGGGTAGTTGAACATGTCCCACAGCGTCGTCTAGTATATCGTCAAGCGGATCATTCGCGTGGTCACCAGAACTATTAAGGCTTGCTCGTATGACTTCATCAAAGCTACCTTCTCGGCGATGGGTGGTCATACGTCCGGCAATACTAAGTTTGTTCTTGGTTATAGTGCCTGTTTTGTCGGTGGCTATCAGCGTAACTGCGCCCATAGTCTCTATACTTGATATCTTTTTGACCAACGCATTGACCCGCGCCATCCGCCGGGCGCTCAATAGCAATACAATAGTAAGAGCCACCGGCAACCCTTCTGGCACCGCTGAAACAACGAGCGTCAGGCTAAAGCGAAATGCTTCCTCCAGTGTTGTCCCGCGCAAAACTGCCAGCGCCACTGCGATAGCCGCACATATAACAATCGCCAGCATAAGCTTGCGAGTGAAACTGTCTATTTTTTCTTCTATAGGCGATTGCGTAACTTCCACACTGCTCGCAAGTTTATTAATACTTCCCAGTTCGGTACTGTCACCAATAGCCGTCACTACCATAAGGCCAGTACCGCCTTTGATATAGCTGCCTTTAAATACCATATTTTTTTGTTCGTACAGTGGATGTTCGCCAGCAAGCGCGGCAGCGTGCTTTCGCACTGGCAGCGACTCGCCAGTCAAAACCGCTTCGTCCACCTGTAACTGATTTGCCTCAATTAGCCTGCCGTCGGCCGGGACTTTAACACCTTCCGCAACATGGACAATGTCACCAAAAGTTAATTGCTCGCTGGGTAGGCGGACAGTGTGGCCGGCCCGGACTACGTCTATCAAGGCAATATCTTGCTGACGAAGGGTTTTAAGCACTCGCGTAACAGATACTTGCTGGATGTAGTAAATAATGGCGTTTACCACAACTATAACGCCAATAACAATAGCATCAGCGGCTTTGCGTTCTAGAATACTGAGCATGAGCGCCACAAGCAAAACAACTACAAATACGCTCCGGAACGGCTCAATGAGCCGCTTCCATAATGGAATCGTCTTACCTTTTAATTCGTTCAGGCCATATTGTTGATGACGTGCTTTTACAGCAGCTTCCGACAAACCGCTGCGAGTCGTCTTGAACTCACGGAGGACATGCTCGATATCAAGCGTGTAAAGCGGTTTCAATGTATTCATAATGCTTATGTTTATTTTATCAGATGCATATTTTAGAATAATTTAATTTGACCATAAGCGTTATGCGTATATAATACATACGTTCCATCCACCCCAAAATCCTGGAGTCCCCATGGCACCGCACCGCAAGAACAAGCTCTCCCACAACATTTCGAGGGCCATCGGGACCCTCATGGGTTACATCGCGTTGCTGTTGGCCGCCGCAGCTTTGGCCGCGCCGGTTATTGGCGCCTATGCAGGAGACATCGAGTCACTGCTGAGTGCCGCAGCACTGTGCATGGCCTGTTGGCTGGTTGCAGTTCTGCTGACCCTTGTATACCGAGACAGGATTCTTCCAGGCATGCGCAGCGCTCGTGTCGGCGACTTGGTCAAGCTGGCCACTGTACTTGTGCCTGCCATCTGGACCCTCAGCCTCCTCGGGCTACTTGTTGGCCTAGAAACGACCCAAAGTTGAGGTTCTTTGATGTGGGTGGGATATGCCGGCTGCAATGCCTGCATCAGTGCGGACAGGGCTGGCCACCAAACCAGATATTTCCCTCTTCCTGTCCGCACCTCCCCTCTCTGCTACTATTTGCAAAAAACCTATAAAAATGTTAGAATATATAGGTCCACGCCCCTTCAGTTCAGCGGAAGGTCCTTCCCATGTCCAACTACCGTTCCTTCATCCGCGGTAACGCAGCCCTGGAGTCCCTGACCATCGGCCTCACCAGCCAGCGGGAGCAGATTGAACACAACCGAACCGCTGGTTACGACATCCAGGCACAACACCTGTTCCGGGAGCGCCGCATCGCTGAAATCTCTGGTGCCTTCGAGCACTTGGACAGCGACCGCTATCCCGCATACCGTGCCGTGTTCAGCCAAACCGTCCGCGCCATCGAGTTCCCGCACCAGTTGCCGGAGCTCGCCAGCAACGACCGGCTCAGCGCCGCCAACAGCCTGGCATTCGCCCCTACGACGAGCAAGGGATCGCCTGCTGAACGCTCAAACATCGAAATCTGGTCGACCCTCGGCGACGAGCACCTCATCGTTGGTGTCGTCGACTTCGGGGAGCTCAGCAAGGGCTACTTTCTGATCAGTCAATGGTCGGAGGGCAAGCTCAGCAGCGAGAAAGACATCCTCAAGGCGTACCAGGCCATGACTCCGCGGGCACCCAAAAAGCCCCGTGAACCGAAAGTTATCAAGGTTGACCTGCTCAACGTCGGCAAAGGCAGCCTGGCTATAACTGGGACCCTCTGCTTTATCGTTGGGATCGGTGCCGCGGTCGCTTTCATCCTCCACGTCACTGGCAGCGACGAGCTACCCGGCCCTGGCCCAATCCACACCAGCACCATTACCGTCTGCAACGTCGTCAAAACACGGCAGACATACGTCATCGACACACCTGACGGCCCATTCATCCAGGACATCAAGCACTATGTCCACGTCAGTGGAAGCGGCAGCTCTGGTGGCGGCAAGGGCAGCGGCCCCAAAGGCGGCTACGGAGGTGGAGGCGGAGGTCATACCAAGATCGTCACCAACCCCATGCCCGTCAAAGGCATGACCTACAAGATCAGGTGGGAGGAACTCGGAGAGAACATCATCCGTTCGATAGAACGCTCTGAGCAAGAAGGAAGTGGCTGCGGAAGCTAACGCGACAAAACCGCAGCAGGACGGCGCAGCAAGGGAGCACGGCATTATGCCATGCATACAAGAACCACCCTTGCTGCGCCAACCGTCACAAACATAATCTGCTACAATCAAGCCATGTCACAGCAATATCATCAGCGCCGACGGCCCAAACACCACAACCACCGCAAACGCCAAACCACCAATAACGAGCTCTTTTTAACAGTGCTGGTTATTGGTGTTTTTGCGTTAGTCGCCAGTGCCATGAAAGTGTCCGACCAAGTACTGCCAGTACTGGCCACTGCCCTTGTGCTGATTGTCGCTACCAGCGTGGCAATTATTAGCGTTTTAGCACTCCGCAAGAACCAGAAACTGCGGGCCATCCAGTTATCTGGCGTCGACGTTATGGACGGCTTTGTTTTTGAAAAATATGTAGCAGAGCTATTGAAGCACCAGGGGTTCCATAATGTTAAGCTTACTGAAAAATACGACCTTGGTATCGACGCCATAGCCGACAAAGACGGCGAAAAATGGGGCATCCAAATCAAGCGCAACCGTGGCAAGACCAAGGCAGAATCAGTACGCCAGGCAGTCACCGCCCTCAATCACTACAAGTGCACCCGGGCAATGGTGGTGTCCAACAGCCAGTTCACCGGTGCTGCACGGCAGCTAGCCGACAGCAACAGGTGCATATTAATTGACCGGCAGCAACTTGGCAATTGGATATTCGCTTACCAGCACCGCAGTTAAGCTATAGCGCCTATGCCCATGCCTGCCGCTAACGGCTTTGCAGTGCATCAAGCCCTACTGCCATCGCAGCAAGCACCCGCCAATCCTGCTTGCTGTACGCCTCGTCGGTAACTGACAGAACATAGTGGTCACGGAACAGAGTGGTCTTTTGGTAGCGTCCAATCTCTTCGCCCGTTTGTGCATCGCTGAACACAAAGTGGTAGCGCAAAAATAGTGTAATAATTTCGATAACATCACCCACAAAAGGTATAAGGCCGCCGAAGCGACGCATCGCAGCCAGTACTTTGCTGCTTTCAGAAACCTTGATAACGGGTTGGCCGCTAGCGTCCAATATGTGCCACGTACTGCTAAGCAGCGAGCGCTTAAAGTCTTTTTTGAATGCTCCAATCTGTTTGCCGTCGGCATCTTCCACAAAATACCGCCCATGGACATCCATAACCTTTTCCGCTCTAAAGCCAAAGGCAACAGCAGACTTTGATTCGTCTGTGTAAAATATAACCTTTTCCTTTATGGCAATGCGCTTTTGCTGTGCCAAGGCCAGCAAGTCGCCCTTGCTGCCTGCCTTATCTGCCTGGAAAACAGTATATTTATTTACAAAAGGGGTGATTTTTTGTTCAACAATAAGTCGTGGTTTCATTCACCGATGATACCACACCTTGCGCACAGCCGCATCTGGTATACTGCTGGAATGAAACAACAACTGCCAGTTTTTGAAACCAACAACTTTTACATCCAAGCTGCCCGTCGGCCCTACGTTGACCGCAGCGAAGGCGGGCATCTATACCTATTTCCCAAAGTACCAGTACGTGACCGCACACAATTGTCGCCACCACTGGCCATTGAGTACATCAAGCTGTCAATGGTTGCAGGCAGCGCATTGCAATCAGCGATGAAGCGCCGTGGCGTTGACGTAGGCCTTATAAATTACCAGGACATGGGTAACTGGAGCGTACTTAAGCCCGAGGGGCCAAGTATGCACATGCACATCTATGGAAGAGCAACCACCGCAATCATCCAAAAATATGGCGACGCCGTACAGCTACCCCATCGCGAAACAGGGTTTTATGACAATTTCAAGCCGCTTAACGATGGCGATATTCGTGAGCTAAAGGCTGACATAGAGGAATTGTTGCGTAGCGAAAAATATGGCCACGCCTGGAGTGAATAGCAATTAGCACACAAAGACTGGAAAAAGCCCCAAAACTTTGCTATAATGCATCTGTTATTGGGGATTGGCCAAGTGGTAAGGCAGTGGGTTCTGGTCCCATGATCGGGGGTTCGAATCCCTCATCCCCAGCCATGAAATTATCGTACAAAAACCACCTCCGTAATGAGGCGGTTTTTTGTAGTTTGGAATGCTATATAAGATAGGTAGGAAGTCCAAAATTTTAGGGCGTAAGAGGCGAAACATCTTCCGTTTTCCATCTATACACTTTATTAAAATGCGTAACAGCAGACTCTAATCTTGCAGGGTTGCGATCGATAGCCCATCGCACTTTGTCGGTTGCAATGAGCAACATTAACGATTTAACTTCTTTCTTGATCCCATCGTAAGCGTTCATCGTTAGACCGTAGCCAGCCAGGACGGCCTTAAAATCTTCGGAATCTTCATAAAGGCTGTCGGTCAATATAACCCCAAGGTCATAATGAGGAACGACATGGTTCTCGGCCGAGCCCCAATCTATTAGATGCAGCCCGTCATTTGCCACAATTGCATTGAGGAGTGATATGTCACCGTGGCTTAGGCCAAATTCCAGTCTTGTTTGCTGCAATTCCTCAAAATAAATTCTTAGTCTTTTAGACTGCTCTAGAGTGAGGATACTTTTATGGATCAGCTGATCGTTGTTACCAAGGCTCGAGATATTATATGCAAGATATTGCCGCCAGGCCTCTAGTCCTCCGTGTTGGATATCTTCAAGCTTCTCGCCAAAACCTCTTGACGACCCGATAGAATGAATCTTTTGCGCGTATGATCCTAGCGTGTGCCATATAGTCTGAGCGTCGGTTTTTAATTGGTCTCCGCGTTTACCGGGAATAAATTCGATAAGCATGAAAGCAGTATCGTTAAAGCTGCCGATTGCTAAAACAGGTGAACTTTTTACCCCGAGCTTTATGGCTTTTTCTATACACCATTGCTCTTTTTGGAATCGTGGAAGCTCATCGATAGAATTTATTCGGACTACGTACTTATGTGCAGCAGTGGCTATGAGGAATGTTTGATTTACCTCGCCACCCTTTATGGGTGTAATTGATTGGATAAGCTCACCAATACTATCTTGAAGGAATGCTTTAAACGTAGAATCCATATTACTTTTGTGAACGTATTACGGTAATAATGTGATCCAGCGACATCTCTGGGCGAACTATAATCGCCTGCTCATCTGAGTCTGGTTTTTCAAGCAAAGAAATATTGAGCGCCATTTTTTCGTCTTTAATATGACCGCGTATGTTGGAATGATTATTATTTTTGCGCCGTTGTTCTATGGTACTTAGCGGAGTGTCGAGAAAGAGTAAGACATAGCGAGCGCCGCAATCCTCAGCAACCTTACGGATACTTTCTCGCTCCTCCTTCTGAAGGCCCAGGTCATCATAAATGAAAGATTGACCTGCTGTGAGCTTTTTGGCGATGAGCTGTCGAGCAATCGCCTGCACCATTTCAAACTCCTCGGCTGGCGATGTGCCTGCTGGAACTTCGTGTTTATGCTTTGCGTAGATATCGTTATCGTAGCTTACAACGGGAAGGTCAAGTGATGCTGCTAGATATTTTGCCAGTGTTGACTTTCCAGAAAAAGGTAGACCAGATAAGGCTATAAGTAGAGACTTCATGCCCTATATTATAGCGCTCTCTTGAATTATTTCGCATTTCTCAATTGCGGCTTTGTTGTGATGAATAGGCAACTTTCTAGCTACTCACCCTGGGGTTACTTCCATATAAGAGCAATTGTTTCGGACGCAATTGCCGCCAGCAGGAATACGCTTGCCCATTTTGTGCGGCCGGCGCTGGCGACGGCGAGGGCCGATAAACTAAATAAGGTATACTCCCCTATTGCATTCCAGGGCTGCGGCAGGTTCAGGGCTGGGTCGGGCGAAAAGAACATCGCCCATAGCGCAATTACCGCACAAGGTACGCCTAGTCCGGCAAGAAAGCGCACGGCAATTGGCGCTTTGAGCGTAAAGCCCCAGACGGCGAAGTTGTACAACATTGCGATTTCAACGAAGAAAAGTATAAGATAATTGCTGTTTTTGAGTATTTCCATTGTCACTTTTAATTATAGGTTATGTCATAGTCTCGTTCTAGTCGCCAGAATTGGTACACTATCTACCCTCGTTATAAAAACGACAAACTCTATCAAAACCACGATCATAAAAAGTTTGTCAGTTCGAAAGAACGGAAACCATATGCAGACAGGTTAAAGTCCGTCTTAAGGTAATGGGAAGTTTTGGCAGCTTTGTATACATCCTTTGCTGCTAGTCCGCGAACCTTTATCACACCATACAACCGTAGTATAGTGTCTACATGACAATTGAGACTATAACTGTTCTTCTTGGCAATTTCTTCGATACTCCCAGGGTAAATTCCTTTAAACTCATGACTCAGGGTAAAGAAAACATCACAGCCTTGGTTACCATGCCAAGCAATAAAGTCATAGTACGGATATGGGGCGACACCCATGGCTACATGGGTGCACATTCCAAAGATGATATAGCCGACGAAATAGCGTTTATGAGCTTTTGCTACAACAACAATATCCCCGTGCCAAAGCTATTTCGTTCGAAGTCAAATAGGTTATACGAAAAATCACCAGAGGGCCAATATTATACGGTAATGGACTATGTGGATGGTAATTCGCCGCAGTTTTTTACAGAAGTCATGGCTACGCAAATTGCCCAAACAATGGCACATATGCACCTTATGGTTACAGGTTTTACCTTCCCTAAACCCCGGTCGTGGCCGGGTACAATACTCGACATGACAAATGAGCGTATCCGTCGGTTTGAGGCTGGTGAATTTGGAACACCCGATGCCGACATCATTGAAGCCGCCAACCTATACCAGGCTCTCCTTGCACAGTGCAACCTCACGGCCCTGCCTCGCGGCGTTATCCACGGTGATATCATGTGGGAAAACATGAAATTCAAGGATGGCAAGCTAAGCGGAATTTTTGATTTCGGTGACTGCCGCGAAAGCTATTACATTGAAGATATTGCCAAATCCCTATTGTTTGCCTTTGAATCGCCACGGCACAGTATCTTTGGCGAAAACGGCGATACTGTGCCAGTCTTCCTGGAGTCTTACCAGACTATACGCAAACTGACAGCCGTCGAAAAGCAAGGCCTTCCCTTGTTCTTTTTAAGCCGTATTCTCTACCAATATATCGGCTACAAAGCAAAAATTATAAAAGGTCATGCCGAATACCAGTCCAAGGCAGATAGTACACTTGCGCGCTACAAGCAACATATGCCATTTTTCACACAAGAGTGGTAAGAGACAATCCCAGATCGATCGCCTATGCTAGAAGGAACCCTCTCTCCTCCGACCCCTGAAGACAGTCTTGCACGTACAGCAAATCCCGCAGGATACTTGCGGTCGGAGAAAACGGATCGGGAGCCGCTACCTCAAGCTGCCGCACAGAGTCGCGTGTTATAAGTGGAGGGTCATACCCACCTTCAACTCCGTGGCGCAAATAAGCGTATGGTGGATAGACGTGCCGCGTGAACAGCTGCGCCGTGGATTCGACCATACCAGGGATATCAAAGGAAGGAGCGCTTCGGCATATATGCCTGGCCGTGTAGAATGCACGCTCAGACTGGGCGCCAATGCTTATAAGCGTTTTTGCTTCGGCAACGGGTGAACTGCGCAATACTGGATCAACGACATTAACCACATCATGCAGCACCAGATGGGCGCCCAAGTATTCCGCATAGTGCGCCTTACGACGCGACGCGCTCCGGGCAAGATGCTTGGAAATCGTCTCGTTGCGCATGATCGGTATAATACGGTGCATCGGGACTTCTGGCGGAGCTGCCGTGTCAAAGCCGTATACTACATCTACATCGTTTGGGGTGATTCCCGTAAAGCGTGAGGCCATGTCGAACAACAACCAAGCGCCTTTTTTGGCTTGGTCAAGTGGCACATTATTGATGCGCGCATTGGCATGGACAGTTGCTACAAACTGGAGCTGTGCCTGTGGCAGGTATTTCTGTGCCACATGTGCAGCCGCTGCAAAATATCCGAGCGCCCGCAACGGCGGATGGCGGTCGGGCACACTAAAACAAACGCGCACTACAGCGTCGCGGCCATCATCTTGTAGGGCGTCAAACATTCGCCGGCGGCCACCATCTTCTTTTCCAATAGATTCCATATAGGCGCGAGGGTCGCGCAACATTTCTGTGTGTTTTCTCATGCTTCAGACAAACTTAATTTACTCAGCCGCAAACCCCTGCTGCTGCAAAATGGTCAACGAGTGGCTCAACCATCTCGTAGTTAGCCGAATGGTCTTCATTGAACGGAGTGACGCATGCGGGAACGATACCCTCAATATGTTCTATGTTTCATGCTTCCTACAACAAATCTTCATCAGCAGCTACAAAGATATTTTTTATCTTGTCACTGCAATTAAAATCAAACGCTACCACCATGCCGCTTGCCGCACGTCCAACATAGGTATTGCTATTAAAATAATTCGTATAGAACCCAGCGTCATATGCAGCTATGGTTGCGGCTGGCAAATTAAAGTCCCAGGGGCCAGTGGCGGAATGGGTATACTCCAACGATGTTGCGGCTTCTGCAGAGCTAACATCACCACCATATTCTGATGCGGCCAATACGTAGTGGACAGGGTTGGTTGTGTACGTGGCAAAAGCAGCAGTATTTTTTGTGTCGAGGGCAGCTTTTATGTTCGCCTTCAAACTAGCGCTTGCTACGTCCTTACAGGCTTCAGCGGCTTCGTCGCCATCAGATGGCGCTTCATCTTCATTCATGTCATTTTCCGCCACCTTCTTTTCTAAGGCATCAATTTGCTTATGCAGCTTGGTGGTTTCCTTTTTGTAGTCGGTATTTTTTTGGTTGGCGCGGTACCACAGGAATGCAAACAGGATATTCGAGGCCAACAATATAAGTATCAACAACCATACTAGTACTTTTTTGCGGCTGCGCCGTACCGGTTGCTGCACAGGATCTTTTGCAGTTTCCGGTTGCAGCTGTTGGGTTCCTTCATCCATAGCATACACTCCCTGTTGTTAATTACACCTAATAATAGCATAAGCACTATCGCCCGCATAGCGGGCCGGCCTACTTGCCACCAAACCGTTTGAGTGCGCGGGCGTGGGCCTTAGCAGCCTCCTCTTCGCGATTGTGCGGGGCTGCGTCTGTAGTCAATGAAGCTAGCAGCTCTGCTGTCGTTGCTGCGACTTCCTCTATAGCACGATTAAAAGCCTCTTCATTTGCCCTGGAAGGAGTGTGGGAGCCTGAAACTTTGCGGACGTACTGCAGAGCGGCAGCCTGGATTTCTTCGTTGGTAGCTGGTGGATCAAAATTAAAAAGTGTCTTAATATTGCGGCACATACATATCCCCTTTGCTTTGATAGTGCTTGCTTATGTGGCTATTGTACCAAGCAAGATGTTTTTTCACATCATGGCAGCAAGTGTGGCTGCTCTTCACCCAATTGGTGCCAAGTATGTTCAAAAATCGCCCGGTGTGATTTTGCGATATGCTCATTTTCGGTAATGACGCCAAATATTCTGCTGCCAAAATCCAGCACTGCGACCTTGTTGCCGTAAATGTACGTTTCGCCAGTAAATTGTATATCATCCGGCAATACCCGTGTTTGGCGCAGGCTAACACCGTCGGAGGCTGCCAGCTGCCGCCCGCGCTCATTGTTAACTGCCAGCACCCGTATGGGGATGTGCTTGGCTGCACGTTCTTTAATAAACAGCTCGTGCATATCGTTATCAAAAACAAGCTGCTCGGTACCCTGGTTGGACCATAGCAAAATTTCTTGCTTTTCCTGCAGAATATCACGCCAAACAGCAATAAGTCCGCTCTGGTCTTCGAACGTACGGACACGCGGCCGAGTAGCAGTCGCGTGGTGCTCCGCCCTCAAACTAGGAAGGATTTCTTTGAATGCATTAATGTTGCGGCCCAGACTACGGTACTTGGCTTCTAGCTTCCGTAACAAAACATCAGGTTCGGCAACGACATAGCGTTTTTTATATGTACGATGATCTTCCTCGACTAGGCCAAGCGCCAGCATTTCAGCAGCGATAATATAGCCCGTTGACCGTTGCAATCGGGCCTGTTTAACAATATCCGAAAGTGGTGCCGAGCCTAACCGCAAATTGGCAATGTAAAAGCGGGTATGCTTGTCACTGCACCCCAGTTGCGCGAGACTGTTGGCTAACTTCCTATCCATGCCCACAGTATATACCCTCGCACATGTAAAATCTAATAGTATTAGACAAAATATATTGACTAGTTAAATAACAGGGGTGCATTATATTACACGATTTCCATACTTTTTGGAATGAGATATATTAGCAATATAATAGACAGTATGGACAAATCCACCCGTAAGAAAAGGGTTCTGCTGCTTTTTGGCGGCGAATCGCACGAACATGACGTGTCGCTTATATCGGCACAAAATATTTATAATGCTCTTAACATGGATCGCATAGAGCCGCTACTGTGTTATATAGACCGGCACGGTAGCTGGTGGCACACAACGTCCATCAGCGCACAAAACACTACAGAAGCAATTATCCCCATCCCCGGCGCTTCGGCAGTAAAGGTTGGCGGCATATATATGCCCATCGACGTTATATTCCCTGTGCTGCATGGCACAAATGGAGAGGACGGCACAGTACAAGGACTCGCACGCCTGCTGCACACACCGATTGTCGGCTGCGGCATAGATGGCTCGGCCATCTGCATGGATAAAGCGCTGGCCAAGCAATTGCTTGCAGCGGCACATATACCCGTCGTGCCATTTCAGATATACCAGGCTAAAGCCACGCTGCCCAACTTTACGGTGTTGACCCAAAAACTAGGCCCTGTGCTATTCGTAAAGCCAGCCCGGCAAGGCTCATCTGTGGGTGTTAGCAAAGTTCGGTCAGCGGCAGAGTTTTCGGCAGCCATAGAGCTGGCACTACGCTACGATTCGGAGATACTTATTGAGGCGGCCGTAGATAAGGCGCGGGAAATTGAAATTGCCGTGCTTGGCCCCACTGACAGCCCAGAAGTAAGCGGTGCCGGCGAGGTAATCCCCGACCGCGACTTTTATGACTACGAATCTAAATACGATAGTGCCTCAACATCCGAAATCCGTATACCGGCAGTAATCACCCCAGCCCAAGCCGCCAAAGCCCAAGCAATGGCACGCAAAGCATTTAGCATACTGCGCTGCAGAGGGCTCGCCCGAGTAGATTTCCTACTCGGCAATGACGGAATACTGTATTTGAACGAAGTGAACACTATGCCTGGTTTTACAAACATCAGCATGTACCCCAAGTTGTGGGAGGCCGACGGCTACTCCTACCAGCAACTCGTTGAAAAGTTGATTAGCGGTGCCAGCTAAATTCCGCAAAGAAGTCGGGTCTATTCAAAGTTTCGTATAGCATTGAGGCTGCGTTCGGCCCCTATGGCAAAGTATGACAATACTGCTAAATTCTGGATAATAGAAGTTGCTCTGGCTTGGTCGTTTATAGGTCCGCGCAGACCGCTGTCCTCTTCTTGGAATACTGCTTTGGTGCCATCAGGCCCTTCCATAAGCATAGCGTTAGTAATGCCAACAAAAGCGTGGTCGCCTTTGCCTACAAAATAAAGGTCAATGTGCGGCTCCTGGGCTTTTTCTATAATGTGGGTAATTTGACGGGCACGAAAAGCTTCGGATAACCCAAGTCCCGGGTTGCCTGGCAAAGTAAACAAGCTATCCATAGCCAAGCTTTCTTCGGTGATATACAGTGTATTCTTCCGCTGTGCCGCGTCCTCAGTGCGTATACGGCGCGCTTCAATACCGTAGTCTATCTGATCATCGCTTATCCTATCGCCAAAAAAACCTCGCATATACGCAGCTGAAAGTTCGGGCAGCTGCAAAAAAGTTGGCACAGCGTCTGCAATATACTCTGTGTACCTCTCTGCCGTACCCTCAGCCTGCAAGAAAGCCAGACCCACCGGCGTTTCAGAAGTGCCCCTATCGGCAAACGAATCAATTAATTCCTGTCTGTTACGCATCACTTACTCCCATTACATGCTAATTATCGCACAACACTCAATCGGGCGGACTCAATCGCAGCCGGCATTGCATTACTCAGGCTGCAAGTATCTCTAGTACTTTGTACAAGACAATACCTGGCCAAATACATGCCTGAATAAATGCAAAAACAACTTCCCAGAAGCCGTCGGCATGGTTAATAAAGTATACGAGCGCACCAAACCACGCCACAAACAGCACAGAACCCATTGGACCATTTTGGTTGATCATTTCTTTTTTGCCCATTTTGCAGTACCCTACTTTCCAACTTTAATTATTCAATGTTTTCAAGCGACTCAACGTCCACCGTACCAACAATATCATAGGTTTCATTAGAAGAAGGAGGGATAACCTTACCCGTCACTCTAATCTGTTGGTTAACCGGTAAGTTGCCCTGCGGGTTGTTTTTGAGTGCATAATACTTACCGTTTGAGGCTTGCAAGCCGAGCGCACACTCCAAGGTGTGCGGCCCATCGCCAGGTTTTGGCAGGCACACCACCTTGCCAGTGAGCGTTTGACTCGTCTCCTTGCCACCGTTTTCTGGCGCATTCGCCTTCCAGGGCGACACCAGTGCTAAAATACATACTAATAATACTGCAACTATAATTCCTATGCTTATGCGCTTTTTCATACTCCCAGTATACGTCCGGCAGCAGGCAAACCACAACCAATTCGGAAGTTATACGGTACAATAAGGCCATGGATACTGACCAGTTTGATTCGGTGTATGAGCTCCCGGTATACGAGCGTCGGGAAGAAATAATAGCAGCTGTCGATAACAACCAGGTCACTATCATTACTGCCGAAACAGGTGCGGGCAAAAGCACACAAATACCCCAATACTTGGCAGAACACGGCTATCAAAAGATAATCGTTACACAGCCCCGTATTTTGGCGGCACGCAATTTATGCATGCGCGTGCGGCAAGAGTACTCGTGGCGCACGCGGACAGACCAAAGTGCCACCATTGGATACCGTACAGCGCACGAACGCGATGACGACCCTCGTGATGTCATTCTGTATTGTACCGATGGCCTCCAGTTAGTACGTGAGCTGACAGGCAGCGGTACGCAAAGCAAGCAGGTACTAGTACTCGACGAAATACATGAGTGGAATGAAAACATGGAAGTTCTGATTGCCTGGGCTAAAAAACGCTGCCAGGAAGATCCACACTTTAAAGTTGTGCTCATGAGCGCTACGATCGAAACCGAAAATCTTATTACCTATTTCGGCAGTGCGGCCTCCATTACCGTCCCCGGACGCACCTACAATGTCGAAAAACGGTATGGCAAAGATGTAATCAGCGATATCGTAACCCAGCTGCAAAGCAAAACCAGCAACATGTTAGTTTTTCTGCCAGGTAAATCCGAAATCGAAGCAGTAGCCCAAGCCATTGCCCAAGATGCCGGAAACGTTCCGGTCATCCCCCTGCACAGCCAGCTCAGCCCCGAAGCACAGCAACAAGCATTCGCCCATTACCCACAAGGTAAAGTCGTCCTCGCCACCAACGTTGCCCAAACCAGCATCACCATAGATGACATCGACCTCGTCATCGACAGCGGCCTGGAACGCCGCGCCGAAGTACGAAGCGGCGTGGAGGGCTTGTTTATTGCTGAAATATCGCAGGCCGACTGCTTGCAACGAGCAGGGCGGGCAGGGCGTACGAAAGAGGGATTGTACATACTGGCTCAATTGGGGCAGCTACCCTGCTCCCCTCTCGAAGACCGTCCGGCCTACGGCATTCCGGAAATTATGCGCAAACACATTGACCGGCTTGTTTTGCGGCTCGCAGCAATCGGCATAGATATAGAAAATCTGGAATTCTACCATTCGCCCAAGCACAAAACCATCCGCCTGGCCAAACAAACGCTTGTTAGCCTGGGAGCGCTTACGGCCGATGGTTCTATTACCACTACCGGGACCCACATGGAGCGCTTTCCAGTAGAGTCCAGCTATGCTCGCATGCTAGTCGAGGCAGAGCATTCGTCGCCAACCGTTCAGGCACAATTGGCGAGCACCATAGCCATCCAAGAGGTAGGTGGTATTGTCAAAAATAGCCCCCGGCAATCTGGCTGGCAAACATTCACCAAGCAAACCGATTCAGATTTGCTGGCCCAATACGACGTACTATTAGCATTGCCGACTGTCGATCCTCTTCTGTACGAAGACCTGGGTATCATCGAAAAAAACGTCGTCAAGGCGCAGGAAGTGAACGAACGGCTTAACCACGACTTGGGACTCGGCGATGTGGCCCTTACGCCAATTGCCGCAGCTGACATCCCGGAAATTCTCCGGTGCATTGTTGCAGGCCAATTACATCAGATATGGTCCATCGAGCCCTGGGGCGAAGCAACGCATATCCTTACCGGACAGGTACGAGAGCTTTCCAGCAGCAGTGTCGTTCGCCGTGGCGGGTTGATATGCGGCACGCCATTCGATCTGGAAGTGCCAATGGACCGCGGCGGCCTGCAAGTCCTCCACCTTGTAAACGAAGCTACTGTCGTTGATCCGTTATGGCTAGAAAGCCTTGACCCGCGCACATTTAGCGTACGGCTCGGCAAAAAATACTTTGACAGCCACATGGGAATGCTCGTAAACCGCGTCCTAATTACTACCAATGGAAAAACCATTGAAACCGCAGGCACACCCGTGCTGGACCGTACCGCCGAGAACCAAAAGCTCTTTGTTGTGCTATATGGCAAATGGATACACGACCAGCTCGAAAAAGAACGGCATTCAATCCGTTTTGCCCGGCCACGCATCCCCGAAATTCCCGTAAAGCAAATTCAAAATCAGATCCGGCATATTGCACCCGGCGCGTTAACACTTGCTGAACTTTCCAAAAAGCAACGCATTGAACTAAGCAAGCTAACCAAGCTGGAAACACACCTCGGGGAGCGATATACCCAAGCCCTCCAGCAACGACAGCACCGCTCGCACCATACTTTCAAGCGACATGGATGGCAACCAAAGCACAAACGGAAACATACCCGCGACCATGGCCGCTATGAGTAGGTGTACAGGCCTCGTTGCTGTTAGTTTAACAAAAATTTTAACACCATATGTGATAATGCCAAGCGTTAAAATAAACGAGGCAATCACATTCCCAACGTACCGAACCCTTACCCCAACGTCTATCCAGATACTGCGCCCTGCATTATCGCCTGCGACCTTGACGGCACATTACTACCGGGCAAAAATGCCGACACTATACTACAACAACAAAATCTCCTTGCAATTACCAGTATTGCGGAGCAAATTGAGCGCAATAAGCGTCAGCCATACCGAAAAATGCATCTAGGATGCGCTACCGGCAACACCGCAGCTGCGCTCGATCGCTATCTACCCGTTCCGGGCTTTACCACAATCCTCACTGCTATGGACTTTGCAATCACCGGTGTTGGAACCGAAATATACTATCGTAGCGGACAAGGTTTTGATGAGCACGAAGAGTGGCCGTATGTCCGTGACTGGGACGCTGCGCAAGTCCACAAAACGCTCATTGACCGGCCCGAGCTTCATCTGCAAGGTGCCCTATCCCAAACACCATATAAAGTAAGTTTCGAGGTGCGGGCGCATTCCGAGCTCCACTATCCCGAAACCATTCGCCAACTCCTAGGTCAGGCGGGTATAATGGCGCAAGTAATTTTTTCAAGCAACACTTTCCTCGATCTTTTGCCCCTTGGAATTCATAAAGGTGCTGCTGTTAAAAGAGTTGCAAAAGACTTGTTCGATCACGAGCGGCCTAAGCTTGTTGTCGCAGGCGATTCTATGAATGACCGTGAAATGTTAAGCATCGCCGACATTGCAATTCTTCCTGCCAATGCCAATGCCGAGCTTAAGCAATGGGCAGCCCAAACGTTACAACCGCACAGGCTCTATTTCGCACGCAGACCTGTCGCCGCGGGCGTACTCGAAGGCCTCTTTAATACCGGCGTTTTCCGTTAGCCCTTGCCAGCCCGCCTGCGGGCGACGGTCAATACCTGCTGGATCCTTTTTATAGCAGCATGCTTATAGCAGACATCTAAAATCCCGTCACTATCCAGCCCCAATCGGCGGTCATCAGGACCTATGCCTGCCAAATGTAAGGCGGCCTGCCTTACTTCTTCCGAGGAAAACTCGCTGCCTGCAAATGCCCGGTTCAAACTACGCCAGTCCTCGTGCCTGACATATTGCCGGTTGCGCACAACTTCCAAGCGGCGAATGAATTCAGCATGGAAAAGCGTTCCTTCTGCTGCGATATGCTCTTCGGTCACACCTGCAAGCACCGCCAATACTCTCAGGGCCTCCTGCGTGCAACGCAGCGCTCGGGCAACATCAATGTCACGCTGCCATTGCTTGGCGGGTGGCATTGAAAGCTTGGCAGTATCTATATATTTTCCCTGGATATACGTACTATACCTCCACTGTTCAAACGTGACATTCGCGTTAGGTGCCACGCGCGCATAATCAATTGCCTCGGCTTCTTCTTTCAAACCGTACTGTTGCTCGAGCTTCTGCAAAAACGCCCACGGCACACAAGTGCTTGGTACGTTCGTACCGCCAAGGTTAATGACTTCGATGCCAGAATCAGGCTTCTGTATCTCCGCCTTGGCAGCCTTACGTATCAGATAGTCTGAAATTGGCACCCGCACAAATGCCACCTTTAGTGGTACGAGGTGTGCTGGCAACGGTCGTATCATATACCGCTCTGCAACCTTTAAGCCTACCTCCCGTGGCAAATGGTACCCATGCCGTGAAGTTGGCGTCGCGCGCTTAAGGGTCACCTGCTTCCTTTCCTCGTCCGTTACACCTTTGTCTATAACAGCGCTCACTACACCTGCCAGCGCCGCTATTTCCAAAAATGATATGTCCGCATCAGTAGCCTGAGCTTCTGCAAAAGCTTTGCGGATAGCAGTGGCCTCTGCCAGCGTCAAATGATAATCAAAACCCTTAAAGCCATGCCCCGGAAAACGCCGCTTGTATGTAGGCGCCCCGAACTGCTCCGGATCATTAAAGCAACGCAAGATAAACTTCTCGCCTAGCTCCACCTTTAGTGTGCCCACCGTTACGTCAGATTCATCGGCCAACGGCACGGCTTTTATACTTTCACCAATCCTTTGAACGTCTTCTGGGGTATAATAGCTCGACCTCTTATTGTTCCTGCCTATGCGTTCTACTGGGACAATGCCTAATTTCTTAATAACAAGTTCAACAGTATCTTTACTAACATCGTTCGCTTCCATAATGCCATATATGGTTTGTTCCCCGTCGCGGAAATCACTGGGTATGGGATTCTCCGCTAGATAAGCAACAGCTGATGGCTCATACCAGCGCTCATACTTATTGGTACCCTCTTCGTCCGGCGTCCATACGCCCACATAGTGAAAGCCCTCTTTATCTAATACAGCGTGGACCCTGCCAACCGCAACCCCACCTTCTTGTGCCAAGCCCGCAGCAGAAACAAACCCTTCTTCTATAGCCACCATTGCTTCATAAGCACTTTTGCTCATCTCTATTTTGCTAACTGGTTGGTTCGGGGCTAACGCCTCGTGCATATCTTGGGACATACGCGAAATCAAAGGCTCTTCGTTCCGTTCGGTTTTGTCGATGCCAATCTCAAGTTCCCCGCTATCCCGGACCGACAGAATACGCCCCTGTTCAATTTCATCCAGCCCTAGTGCATTCCAAATAGTTATCGTATCCTTATTGCCATATAGGATCTCTATAAGCCGAGTGCGGAACTGGTCGTTTGGCCGCAGGGCACGGCCAATCCGCTGCACCAATTGTAGTGTTGAGGTTTTAGGGCCCAAAATAATTGCCGTGTTAATATTGCCGTTATAGCCCTGGCCCATCATCCCAACAGTGGTAATCGCATTAAGGTCGCCCCCTTCATACTGTTTGATAACACCCTCGTTTTGGTTGTCATAGCCACTTACCCGACGCGCAATGGGTGGTATATCCTGCGCGTCAGCGCCACTATCTTTGGCATGCAAATCATTTATAAGCCCGGCTACATCCTTTGCCTGCTTTGCCCTGCCGCCCGGCTGACAATACACCACGGCCTGCCGACCCAATTTAATATCATCAAAGGCAAGCTGGGCTGCTAGTGCTTCAGCCTCCTGCCGAGTTTTAGCACGAAATGTATACAGCTCTACGTCATTCACAATGCCTTCGTAAATACAGTCAGTTATCGTACCGACTTCAACGTGCCGGAAAAAGTTACGCAAGTCCCGGTTCAAGCTATAGGCAGGCGTCGCTGTAAAATAATATACGCGAGCAAAGTCATTCAAACGCTGCATCAGCTTCGGTTCCAAACCAATGTGCCCCTCGTCTACAACAACCATGTCAATATTACTAGCATCAAGCACATTCGCTTCTACAGCCGCCTCTAACGACTGCTTTGTAATAATTTGCATGTCGCCGCCCTGCTGTTTGTCATATTGCCAATAGGCTGAAATCTTGACATCCTTCCCAAGCCAACGCCTGAAAGTATCATCACCAGTAACACCGCGGTATTGCCGGTGCAGAGCCTGGTCTGGAACCACAACCAGTCCCCGCATACCATGCAGGCCTATGCCAGCGTCATGCAGCAGTTTAGCCTCAACAACTGTCTTACCGGTGCCGGTGGGCGCAACCACCAGCAAGTTATCGGACGTACGGACGTCTTCACCCTCCTGTATTGCGTTCATGTAGGAGACCGGCAGAGTCTGTGTGTGCTGGTATATACCATGCATTAGTCGTCCCTGAAAATGCTCCCGCCGGTCCTGGCGCGAAAGGCCAAGTGGTTGCTGGCCAAAGCCAGCGGCTGTTAAGTTATGGGCAACTCTAGTCTGCGATTGCAGCCAGCGGATAGTCCTAAAAGCAGGGTCATTTTGGATGTCTGCCACCGTGGCTCCGGCCTGCAACGCCATACTTCCAGCTGCAAAAAGTACCTTGCGCACGTCCATGCGCTCTTCTTCGCCTTCAATAATATGGTCAGCCATAAAAGAAGCGTCTTCTCCCTCTAAAATACGCAGCCCCAAACGCTGCTCTATTTCAAAGACATCAGCCTGGCTGATGTCAGCAAATTCAGAATTCACTTCGCTCATATACCCCAATAGCCAGTCCAGCTAATTATGACATCCAGTGTACAGTATTTGAGCCAACAAAAAAATATGATATTGCTGTTAATTGCGACGGTAGCGGTTGGCAATGCCTTGAAGGTTACGCTTGCCGAGACGTATAAAATCGATCATCACGCTTGTCGTGGCATTAGCCTGCATCTTCTGTTGTGTTCTGCGCAGAAAATAATGGAACCAAGCTCCGAGCCATGCGTCAAACTTCCATAAGTATGGCGCCATCCAGGCCCACAAAGCCATAGCTAATTGCCGTATTTGCAGCAATAGCTGGCTACAAATACGTCCTATCCATGTGTAGTGCCGCACAGGCGGCATAGCTGTAATAGATTGCGGTGTAGTGTCGTAATCATATAGTCTTGGCGTAACTGCCTGGTGACTTGTAGCCATAGGTCTAGTGTGCGTCGCATTCGCTATGTTTGCCAGACCCCGCTTGCGGCGAGCCAAAACTACCCAAGCTACCGTAATAACCAGGCCAGCAGACAGCAGAATAACAGTATCGGGCGAGAGCACAATAGACGTGCCAGGTATGCGGCCGGTCAGGCCAAAAGTAAGAATAGCCTCTATTACAAAAGGGTCGGTCAGGCCACGCCACAGCAGTACGAACCCCACTATCCAGAGTGCTATCTTTTGGTTGATTGAAAACGTAAAACGCCGCACGCGCTGCCTCACCGCTTAGTATTAAGCTAATTATATCATAATTTTGCTATTTGTGATAATATACTCCCATTCCCGGGCAATCCCGCCCTCGAAGAACCAAGTAGGCAACGGAGAAACACGTGTTGAAGCGCGCAAACCCCGGCAAGCTGCGTACTAAGAGCGACCAGGTCATCACAGACCTCGTCAACTCCCTCGCCAAGATCGTGGGATACAGCATCCTCAGCTACGTGGTAATCGTCGTCCTGTACAGCTGGATCGAGAACGAGACGTTCTTCAATGCAGCCTGGTGGACATCAGTCACCGCTTACACCGTCGGCTATGGCGACATGTATCCCAGCAGCGCTCCTGGCAAGGTCCTCGGCATCGCCACCATGAGCATCTTCTGGCTGTTCTTGCAGCTACTCCAGGTGAACATCATCGTCCGCTACCTGCGGGACGAGCACGAGTACACCGATGCGGAGCAAAAAGAGAATCGGAGCACGCTCGGCCGGATCATCCAGCTGCTACGGTGCATTCTGCGGAACCAGCGCAAAGCCATGGCCAACCAGCAACAGATCATGGACGACCTCGCAGCCATCAAGCAGCAACTCGGCATCGAAGCCAGTCCGCACCACAACACCAGCGCCTGACAACCAATCATCAGGAACACCGGCCGGAGGCTGGGCACACAGAGTCAATCGACTCGCCCAGCCTCCACCAGCCGCTCCGCTGCCTACTTACCCCACTACTATCTGATCGTCATTACTTAACGTGTTAAGTACTAGCGATTGTATAGTAGTGATTGCCGCTCCGTCTCGTTGACTCCCGTGAAGGGTGTCGGTTGAGGACGGAGCGGCAGCTCACCATGTTCATATGAGCGCGTCACTTGACCGCACTGTTTGTTGAGAGGTGGCCGGAGCCAGGTACATCACTGCCAGGCGAAGCCGCCGGCCAGCAGGATCACAGGATGATCGAACCGATGCCGAGGGCAGCCGCCAGCAGGAACGCGCCGCGGAGCAGCATCTTGTTGAGTTCGCAGCTCACCCGCAGCTTGGCCTCCAACTCCGCGTCCGTCTTCGGGGTTGCGATCAGGTTGGTAATGGCACCGTGCTGCCACGTGTTCTTGCTGGCGATGTACTGCTGCACGCCGGTGCTGATGGACGAGCCGACCAGCCACTTGTTGATGGCGTAGTACAGCCCCAGCAGCGCGACGACCGCGAACAGCAGCGCGACGGCGAAGCCGACCAGACCGGGGATCAGCCCGTTCCAGTCCCCCTCGATGCCGCCGGCGATGGCGAGCGCGAAGGTCACCAGCAGCGCGGCGGCGGCGATGGCGGCAGCGGCGTTGTCGTGCTCGTTGATCTGCTCGTGCAGGCTCGCCCGCTTGGCGAAGATCACGTAGAGCATCACCAGTGCCAGCAGACCGAGCCCGCTGAAGAGCGCGATCGAGCCGCCGGCGATCCACACGGTAGGCGCAGCACCGACAAACGTACTGCCGATGATCAGACCGACAGCCACGTAGAATCCGCTCTGGGCGATGGCCGGAGCCAGCCCCAGGTTGTGCAGGTTGTTGATGTCCGCCCGTGTGTTGCCGCCGACCAGTCGCTCGATAAAGAGCCGGGCGCCTGCGAAGGTCGTGATGACCCAGACACCGCCGATGGCGAGCCAGATCAGGTCCTGCGAGGACTGGTTGGCCGTCGTGGTACTCATGAGGGGCACCATGGCCAGAGCCTGGGCGTTCAGGACGCAGGCGCGGATGACCGTGAACGGCGTGTTGCCGTTCTCCAGCATCTCGCGCTCGTCCTTGATGGTCTTGGTGAGCCAGTTGAACGCGACCCAGGCGATGGCCAGGAAGGCGCCGAACACCAGGATTTTCGCCACTCCGATACCGAAGTCGGCGAGGCCGGGCACGTACTGCGAGATTTCTCCGGTCTGCATGACTACGTCACACTCCCTTGTTCTCGTTGAGTCCGATAATGACGTGCGGGATGCACCGGGCCAGGTCACCAGTGACCGGATCGGTGCTTCCGCGGTTGATGAGGGCTGCTGCGGTGTCGTCGGCCATGTAGACGCCGGTGACCACGAAGCAGTTCTCGCCCTCGCGCTGGAACAGCGGCAGCAGGCACAGCTCTTGGCACACGTTGCCTTCGACGCCGTAACCCTTCTTCTCGCCGGCCGCCAGTTCCTTGTCGCCCATGTACAGAGTGGTGTCTGCACCTTCCCTGCCCAGGAGCGGCTGCATGGCGTAGTTACCGTTGAGCTCGGCCACCCGCGGGTCGTCCGCGAAGTATGCCGGCAGCAGGTACTGACAGATGGTCGTCGGGTCACCCAGACGCGGATCGTCGTACGACGGCTCCCGCTTCTGGTAGTCCTTCGGATCCATCCCGGCAGCGGCCATCTTGGCGTACACCTGCGTCGGGTCTCCGAAGAGCTCCCACAGTGCCACCAAGAGGGCCTTGTTCGACCACAGCGCCTTATAGGGCGGTTCGATCCAGGTGACGCCGTCGGCGCGCTGCATGTTCTGCATGGCACCAACGCCGAACGTGTCGTTGAACAGCCACTCCCACGGGTAGAGCGCCCAGATCATCTCGATCCGTTCGCCGGTCTCCGGTTTGCCCGTTTCCGGGTTGGGGTGGGTGAGGTAGAACGCCTCGATGTCCGTGATCCGCTCGCCGCTGTGCTCCTTGACGAGGCTGATCTGGCCGTCCTTGACCTCCAGGTTCCGCTGAGCGGTCTGGTGGTTCGGCAGGACAGAGAAATCCGCGGGGTTGGCGGCCGAAGTGTCCGGCTCGTCAATCACCACGGTTCCCACGGCCTCAATCGTCTCGACGAAGGTCAGCTCGGTCCTGAAGCCGGGCAGCCCCTTCTCTTGCAGTGCAGCAGACGCCATCTCGGCGATCTCCTGCATAGCCTGCGTGTTGAGCAGGTCTTCGGTGGTGGACGGGTCGTTCTCGTCGTAGCCCTCGCTGGTACAGGCGAAGACCACCAGGTCGACCGCGCGGCCGGTGGCCTCACGGTATTCGGTGATCTTGCGAACCCACACCTCGACCATCAGGTCGATGTACTCCTCGGACCACTGGCCGATAGGCCACTGGCTATCCGGAAGGCCGGCATACTGGGGGAACGCGTCCTCCAGCCACGCGGGCATGATCCGGATGGTCTCCGGCACGCCGGTGGGCGTGTCGGCGTTGAACTCCAGCAGCTTGTTTCCGACGACTTCGTTGGTCTTCGGATCGAGCTCGTGGACCCAGTCGAAGCGTCCGAAGATGTTCGGATTCCGTGGGTCGTCGTTCCACGAGGAAACGATGGCCGGGATCGCGAAGTCCGGAATTTTCATTCGGCCGAACCAGTTGTTGGCGATCATGTAGTCACCAACGGCAACACACGCCCAGAACATCCGTGCCGAAGCGTGGCCAAGGGCCTTGAGCTCCGCCATGGTGTACTCGATGTAGTGCGTGTGGTCGAAGTACGAGATCTCGCTGCCGTCGGGCAGTTCGGTCACGTTGTACTTCAGACCGTTGTCGATGATCTTCTGGGGGTAACCAGAGATCGTCTCGGGCAGTGCAACGAGTCTCATCCGCCACCACTTCCGCTCTTGCCGCCTCCGAAGAAGCCGCCTCCGCCGCCCTTGCCGGGGGTAACCTTGGCGCCGTTGCCGAAGCCGCCGGACTTGATCTTCTGTCCGGAGCGGACCGTGCCGGTCTTGGGGATTCCGGCCTTGGCACGCGCCTTGGGGTCTGCGGGGTTGATGAAGGACTTGTGGTACTTGGCCGGGACACGGTAGCCGGGACGGTGCTGATCCGTGGTCGTCCAGAACCAGTAGGTCATGACGGTCGAGCCACTGCTGTCGCAGTAGTCTTCATCGACGATCTCGCCCGTGTCCTTGTCGACACAGTAGACGTAACCGTCGATGGTCTCCTCGCCATAATCGGCGCAGCCGGTTACGACACTCATCACAACCGCTGTTGCAACCACCACGCTGGGCAGTCGGCGATGTGCAGAGCCTTTTCGCATGTCATCTCCCTTCCAGGAGAGTAGTGAAAAATCCTTAGGTTTGCTGAGATCTTATAGTGGTATAAGACCTCCTCTCAAAATAGTGCTGTTAAGGAACACTCACGTGTAGCCACGGGAGCCAGGGAGAAAGGATATCATCCCCTGTCGGCCTTCGTATCATAAAAAGCTCACAGCGAACGGCATTGGCCTGCTTCCCGGCAAATTTAGGATATAATATCATTTTTTATTAAATAAATCAAAGATTTACCCCTGCAAAAGCGTAAGCATATTGACAATAAGTAACCATTAGTATATAATGATACTCATCATTAATGGAAGGATAGCCAATTATGATTAAGACATTACTTACTAAAGGTAAATACGTACTCGCGACCAGCCTCTTTGTAGGTGTTATGGGCGCATCAACTGCTGGCGTAATCGGCACTAATAATGCATACGCTGCTAGTTGTGACAAGGTAAACATAGCTTATTGTGGCCTTACTGGCAATAACGAAGCAAGCTACCTAAGCTCTTTCAAGAACTACTACACTGCAAACAAGTCAGGCCATGCCGCATCACCTACTGTTAAAAAGGATTACACCGACATTAAAGCCGTTATGGCTTGGGCTGGTGCATCCGAAGCTGATGTTGCTGGCATGAACGCTGCCAACACTGCGGTTGGTACTCTATACAAAGATGGCCGCATCGTCGTAGACGGCAAAGTTGTAGCTACAAACGCCTGGGTTAGCGCTCGTTTTACAAACGGTGCTGGCTTTACCCACGTTACCGGTAACGTATATGCCCGTAAAACTACTACTTCTTTTGAAAACAGTTCTGCCAAGGTAATCGTACATATGCAGAACGGCCAGATGGACTTTGCTGTTATGGTTGACTGTGCCAACGCCGTTAAGGCAACACCTGTTAAGCCAGAAACACCTAAGACCCCTGAAAAGCCTGAGGCGCCAAAAACCCCGGAAACACCGGTAACTACCGTCACTACAACCCCTGAAGCCCCAGCTCCTACCGAGCTTCCAAAAACTGGTCCTGCAAGTGTGATCGGTTTGGTAAGTGGTGTGACCCTTGCTGGTGCAAGCGCCCACCGCCTGTTCAAAAACCGCAAGGGCTAATCCCTCGGCATCCGGCTATCCGCCATTAGAAACCACCCCTTCATCGGGGTGGTTTTCTTATACTTTCGTGTACTTGCGCTGCATTAATCCCAGGCGATATATTACCCACCATAAGCCCAGCACGCCCACGCTAATAAACGCACAGTTAGCAAGCGCTTCCGCATAGCCTAGTTCTGCGACATCCAAAAAAGGATATGGATACCACCCGATAGCCGCACCCCTTGTAAAACTATAGGCCACATACAGCACTGGATATAGCAGCCATGAGGCTGCGGTGGCAACCCGCATCTTGGCCGGCGGATTTACCAGCCAATCCGCAAATACTGCAACGGGCATTACATAATGTAGCACAAGATTTACCCAGGGAATGGTAGTCTGTACTGCCACCTGGTTGTTCGACAGCAAAAGAACGTATATAACACCAGTCATCACCATAAACAGCGTTGCAGCGCCCCGTAGCGCGTCAAACAAGGCGTTAGAACTGCCACCTCTACCCCACACACCCGCAACTATCAGAATAGCGGCCGCCAGAATATTACTTTGGATAGTGAAGAAGCTAAAGAAATTCACAGGGTTAAAGGTAGCACCCGATGCATTATACAGTAGCTGGTAGCCAACCGCAGCCAATGTGAGGATTGCGAGTGCGATACGGATACTCGAAATAAAATACCTTTTTGTCATACCTTCAGTATAGCGCTTATTGTTATTTGAATATATAATGGGCTGCATAATGGTACGGCTTCCAATTCCGCAAGCAGACGAGGGTGACTGGGGTGACATCCTTAACGAGTTTATTTTAACGACACATGACGCCACGGGCGGGCTCAAAGCCAATAGTGTCAATAGTATCCAGCTTGCCGCAAGCGCCGTTACCAATCCTAAAATTGCAGATAACAGTATCTCTACCGCCAAGCTACAAAACAGTGCTGTCACAACCATGAAACTGGCCGACGGAGCCGTTACTGCCAGCAAATTGGCGAGCGATGCCACTCGCGCCGATGGGTTGCGGTCGGTACATATCTTCTACGCGCCGCCCGCCAACGTTAACTCACGGTTCGATAATGACTATGCCGCGGGTATTTTAGCCCGCTACGACGACGTCGTACTCGGCACTGGCCTGCAGGATCCCAGCAGCCCGGACTATGCCAACACAACCGCTGTCATACAAAAACTGGCAGCCCTTAATCCAGATACCGTAGTATGGGGCTATATCGACTGTGGCGTCAGTACAGGCAACATCCCTATCAATACGCTTAAAACCCACATCGATCAATGGATTGCAATTGGCGCTACCGGAATCTTCTGTGACGTTATTGGCTATGCCTACCTAGTTCCGCGCAGCCGCCAGAACGAGATCATCGACTATATCCACAGCAAAGGTGTCGGCGCTATTTTGAATGTTTTCAATCCTGATGAAGTATTGAGTAGCGCCGTTGACGCCACCTACAACCCTAGCGGCACACCGACAACAGCTAACAGCAGCGATGTTTTATTGCTGGAATCATGGGTCTGCAACAGCGACGCCTATGCGAGCCCTTTTTACGCAACCTTTTCGGATATCAAAACCCGCGGCGACAAAGCCCGGTCTTACCGCGATAGCATTGGGCTGCGCATCTTCTCGGTCAATATATTCGTACATACCGGACAGTCAGACAGCACGATCGACTCCTACCGAAGTGTTTGTGAAGCAATGGCTCGTGTATTCCGACTTGATGGCGACTGCTTTGCAGTGTCCAACTATGCTGCAACCGGCACCGATATTGTAGTGGCACGGCCACGGTTCCCTTTATTCCGTGCAAACCCGCTGCGCCCCGATGCCCCATATATACTGAATGGGTCATGGACACAAATTGAAGCGCCTGACCTTGGCATAACTATAGCCTACGACGTTGGCACCCACACCGCCGAACAACTATAAAACTCGCGGAAAGTACGAAGCAAATCATCAGTCTTTGCTATACTTAATGCATGATGAGCACAGAAGAATACGCAATTATCGCCGAAGGGATCAAAAAGTCCTACGGCAAACTCCAGGTACTTGATGGCGTTGACCTAAAGGTTAAACGCGGCACCATCCTTGCCTTGCTTGGCCCAAACGGCGCTGGCAAAACAACCACAGTCCGCATTTTATCCACTCTACTCTCGGCTGATGGCGGTACCGCCATCGTTAATGGCCACGACGTTTTTAAAGATGCCGACGGGGTGCGGGGCGTTATCGGCCTAACAGGCCAGTACGCAGCCGTAGACGAATATTTGACAGGGCGTGAAAACCTAAAAATGATTGGGCGCCTATACCACCTCAGCAAGGCAGACGCAGCTCGTCGCTGCGAGGAGCTGCTCGAACAGTTCGACCTCGTGGAAGCATCTGACCGCGCAGCAAAGACATACTCAGGCGGAATGCGACGCCGGCTCGACCTTGCCGCCAGCCTCATCGCCGCGCCGCCCATTATCTTTTTGGACGAACCAACCACCGGACTTGACCCGCGCAGCCGCATTGCCATGTGGGACATCATTAAGCAACTCGTTGAGCACGGCTCGACTATTCTGCTCACAACACAATACCTTGAAGAAGCCGACCAATTGGCTGACAGTATTGCGGTTATTGACGGCGGTAAAGTGATCGCCGAAGGCACCGCCGACCAGCTGAAGGACATGGTCGGAAAAGAGCGTATCGAACTAAGCTTCAACTCTGAAAAAGACTTACAGGCCGCCATTGTGGCAGTCGGCGAAGAAGCCCAACAGGACCACAAGAACTATAGTCTAAGCATTGCTAATGATGCGGGAACCAAGAAACTAAAGGAAATCCTGCAAAAAATTGAAGATGCCGGTATTACCGTAGAGAGCCTGTCGTTGCACAAACCAACCTTGGATGATGTGTTCCTGAAGCTTACCGGCCACGCTACTTCCGACGATACTGCCAATACCGACAAAAAGGAGGATAAATAATGGCACAGACCATGACATACGACATTGATAGTGTCCAACCAGAAAAACGCAGCAAGCTTGCTTGGGCAATCAGTGACGCACTAGTTTTGATTAAGCGCAGTATCATGCACATTGTAAAAAACATGGACCAACTACTATCAGTGGCATTCCAGCCAATTATGTTCATGTTGCTATTCCGCTACGTATTTGGTGGGGCCATTGAAACAGGCGGCACCACCTATGTTAACTTCTTGGTTGCTGGTATTTTGGTGCAAACTGCCGCTTTCGGCTCAACGTACACTGCCATTGGCGTAGCAACCGACTTGCAACGCGGCATTATTGACCGGTTTAAATCGCTGCCAATGCGTAGCTCAGCAGTTCTCATCGGACACACCGTATCCGACCTTGTTCGAAACACGGTCTCCAGCATCATCATGATTGGCGTAGCGCTGTTAGTTGGTTTTCGCCCTGATGCGAACGCCCAGGAATGGGTTATGGCGCTAGGCATCCTTTTGCTATTTACTTTTGCGTTCTCGTGGCTTTCCGCCATCCTGGGTCTGCTGGCAAAAAGTATTGAAGCCGTTCAATGGATCAGTTTTGTAGCTATTTTTCCTCTTACTTTTGCAAGCAGCGCCTTTGTGCCAACTGATGGCATGCCCGGCTGGCTGCGCGCCTTCGCCGAAAACCAGCCAGTGACCCAGGTTATTGAAGCCATCCGGGCGCTACTAGTAGGCACACCGCTCGGCAACTACGGTTGGCTAGCTGCTGCGTGGAGTGTTGGCATCCTGATAGTGTCCATTCCGCTAGCTGCGTATCTCTTCCGACGCCACGCGTCCAAATAACCCCTAACAAATCCGGAGGTGCTTAAGTGGGTGAACACACCTTGCCGTTTTACAATACCGCCGCTATGGGCGACCAAGAGCTTGCAGGCTACTACGACACGCTTTTTGACAGTGGTGATGAGTTGCTGTTCGATGAGAGGACCGGTCTGCATGCCATATGGCAGTACAAAACAGTCCAAACTTTTTTAGAGGCAGAGTCTGACGCGATCAGCAATCGGACCACGCTCGATAGCCTGACTGAACAGTGGAGGTTCGCACTAAACCCTGGCACATGGACAAGTTTGGCCCATTTACTGCGTGTGCCGCGAGCAACTGCCAATGCAAACGCCAGTGATAACCACAAAATTGTCCGTCAGGCCATCATACGCGGCGAAGACGCACTAAGCTTGGGCTCTATGCCTGTCCGGCAGCGATACGGATCGGTTGTGCGCTCAACTATCACCGAAGAAATCGATGGCCTTACCGCCGAGTTGAGCCAAAGTGGCATCGCTGATTTTGCACCACGAATGCAACGCATCTCTGCCGGTATTATTGGAAAAATCCTCGGATTTGAAACAACTCAAGATATAAAAGCGTGGGCCGACGCCCAAACCAACTTACTAGGCCGCAAGCTAGACCGCCACGAACAAATAGCAGGCCTCAAGGGCTTAGCAAACCTATCACGCTCAAATTTGGAACTTGCCCGCCAGACCAAGCAGGAGCTTAGTATGCGAAGTTGTCCGCGCACCCTTATGGCAAATATGCTTACACACCCGCCAGAGCAGCCACTCGATGTTCAGCTTGCTGCGGCTGCGGGTATGAACCTGATTGCAGCTGGCTATTCTACTACTTATGGTACAGCATTGAATGGCATCAAACGCCTGCTTGGCAACGACGTTGGGCGCATGTACTGGCAGCACATGGAAAACCATGACATAGCCGAGCAAGTAGTAAACGAGGTAACACGAGTGGAAACCGCCCTTATTGGCTGGGAACGTTATGCAGAGCAGCCTATAGTATTGAACACTAAAGAAACTATCCCAGCCCGCAGCCGCATTCTGATTCTGCTAGGCGCCGCCAACCGTGACCCTGGGATTTTCGGCGACCTACGCCACACCATAAGTATTGATCAGCCAAAAAGCCACAACCAGCTAACGTTTGGCACCAAAGGCAGCGACAGCCATTATTGCGTTGGTGCCGGGCTTGCAAAATTAGAACTAAGTGAACTATTCCAGCAAATGAGCAGCAGGCTACCAGATCTTCAGTTAGCATCTGCTGACCCACATGAGTACGACGGGCCGGACTATAAGTTCCGGACACCCACCACACTCCTACTCACCCGATAAACAAAACGCCCGGCACAAAGACCGGGCGTTTTAATCAGTAAGTAAGGTTACTACTCTTGCTTTTTAGGCAGCTGCCTTACGCTTTCGGCGCGCCTTAGCTTTAATGAATACAAACTCTACTAGTGCCACAACAAATGGTGTCAGTGGTATTGCTGCAGGCATTCCAGCTTTAGACAAGACAACGATAGCCCCGATGGTAATTGCGAGCCACAGTAGACACGCCGTGCGGCTAATCCGCAAACGGACGAACTCTGCACCCAAATAGTAGTATGGGAATACAGTCAGTACCAGTAGCGTACTCGAGAGCAAGCCGAATATCAGCACAACAGCCAAACCTTCCCAGAATGGGCTGGAAAGCATCAGCGGGATCAACGACACTACAGCCGTCAAACTAGTAGCGATAAGCGGCCGGAAGCGTTCACCCAAAGCCCCTACAGCAGCTTCAACAGAACTTGCGCCTGTGCGTCGCAACTGGTTAGCGTAATCTGTTAGTAAGATGGTGTTCTTGATGCTCAGGCCAATAAGCGCAAAGAAGCCAAGCATTGCAAAGAAGCTGAAGGCATTATCTGTAAGGTACAGGCCAAGTGTAATACCAAACAGGCTAAATGGAATTGCCATAAAGATCAGCAACGGCTGCGCCAATGATCGGAATTGTATGGCAAGCAGCAGATAAATAACAAACAACAAGGCTGGAAATGCCAGGGCTAACGTTGCGAATGACTCCTGGTTTTCTTCTTCCTGGCCGAGGTCAAAGTTCAGTGCATCTTTGTCCAGGTCGTATTTGCTTTGCAATGTACTAGTCGTAAACTCGTCTTTGACGGCTGTTTGGGCAAGTGTTACCAGAGTTGTTGTATCCGTAGCGTCAAAGTTTGCCGTAACGTCAATGTATGGCTCGCCATCGTTGCGGGTGAACGCCGAGGTGTCCGAAATTGATGTTTCAACTATAGTGGCTTTCTCGCCACTTGGCCGGGTCAATTCCTTATCCATAAGGAAGGCATTGACATCCTTAGCCAAACGCAACGCCTGAGGGCGGTCTTCGGCCTTGATACGTACACTAAAACCAGATGGCGGCGGACCAGCGTCAAGCTGTGCCACTTTCACCTTAGCGCTCTTAAACTGTTTGAAGCTATCGTTTAATTCTTTTTGAAGCTGCGGTGCAGTGATATCACGCTGACCGTACGGAGTAATGTTAACCGTCATGGCAGCAGTACGGTCACCTGCATTTGCATAATATGCGGCCGTCCTAAAGTTATCGCCTAATTTTTCGGCAACAACTTTATTTACAGCGTCAGCCGTCTTTTCAGCTGCCTGTATAGTAGTTCCCTCTGGGAAGTTCATAGATACCGACAAGGCGTTGGAGTCTTTGCTTGGCGGGAAAATATTGAACGTTACTTTTTGGAACAAGAAACCGCCAGCGCCAATAAACGTAAACCCAATGAGCACTGCCGTCAGGCCAACACCCATAAGTTTTTTACGGGAACCTTGCGCCCACAACATAGGCTTACCAATAAAATTAGCAATCTTTGATTCTACTTTAGCTACTGGCTCGTTTACATTTTCCGCGCCCATCTGCTTCTTGCCCAACAAGAGGTAACGCGCAAATAGCGGGATAAAGATGAGGGCAACGAGCAGGCTAATAACCAGGCTCGTAATAACAGTTACGGGAATAGCGCGGATAAAGCTGCCTAGGATGCCGCCAACAAATAACAGTGGCGCAAAGCTAATGGCAGCGGTAGATGTTGCAGCCACCATTGCACGGCTGACTTTCTTGGTTGCGACCCGGACTGTTTCGCGAGGGTCTTTGCGTTTCCGGCGCTGGGCATCAATAGCCTCTACCATAATAATGGTGTCGTCAACAATAAGCCCGAGACACAGGATCAGCGAGAAGAGCGTGATGGTGTTGAGCGTGTACCCAGCGACAAACAGTACGCCAAGCGTCAAGGCTAGCACTGTTACCATGGCAATTACCGTGATAATCGAGGCACGGATAGCAATTACCAGTGAACCGATCACCAAGACAGCAAGTAAACCTTCGAGCAGTGACTTTTGCAGCTCACTAATCTGGTCTTTTATGTCATGTGCGTAGGTAGCACTTACGCGAGCCTCGAAGGCAGTATTCTTATTGCGGGCATTGTACTCGTCGATTGCTTTCTGCAATTCGTCGTCGAGCTTAATGACGTCGGTGCCTTTTGTCTGCATGATACCCACAGATACGGCGTCGTAGTACACATTTTTGCCACCAGAACGCTCACCGTAGCGGTCGAACTTAGTCTGGCTGCTCACTGGCTGGCCAGTGACAGGGTCAGTACCTTTGGTAAATGGATCAACGACTGAAACGCTCTCTAGGCCAGGAAGGTCTTTTGATTGGATGTAGCTTGTAAGCTTGTCGGCTTCATCAACAAGCTGTTGCTGCGTCAGACCTTTTTGCTTGCTATACAGGGAAACCACAGCGTTGTCGCCACGGGCCGTAAACCCAAGCTTTGGCGCTTCGGCCTTAGCATCAGCACCCTTGGGTAGGACATTTGCGTCTTTAATACGCTGGTTGATATCCCTACTTGCCTGTTCTGCGTCAGTACCTTCGTCGTACTGGATTGTCACATTATAGAACGAGCTCTGGGACAAAGTTTGCACATGCTTAACGCGCGGATCTTTAGCGATAAGTTCGGAGAGCGGCTCGGCAACTTCCCGATCAACTTTAGCGGCATCGTCCACAAAGTATGTACCACTCACCATGGTATAAGGCATGTTAATGCTTGGGAAGCCCTCGCGCTTCAGGAAGGTCGTATAGCTAAATATGCCAAAAACCGTCAGACAGAGCCAAATAATAGCGGCAGTGCGGGACCGGTCAAAAATTGCCAGGCTCATACGGGGCAGGAGCTTGTCCTGGCCATCTTTCTTATATATACGCAGTAATCGTTTCACATTTTATCCTATATCTACGGTTATCCTTAAAATAATACCTTATATTTATCTTAGTTAGCAAGCTAATAGTAACTTTTATTTTTCAGCTAGTATTCAAAGCCAACATGCGCTACTATGCACGCGGAAGGCATCCTATGCTGGAAATAGCACTGATTTTCACAGCCATCGGACTACGCCTTTTAGCTGGCGCGCACTACTTTATAGCCACCTGCACCGGCAAAGTCCAGCCTAATCCCGTTACCTGGCTCTTTTGGGGCCTCGCTCCTTTGATTGCGTTTGTCGCACAGATACAGGACGGGTTTGAACCCTCTGCATGGGTTACTCTAGTACTCGCTATCGGCCCGCTCGCTATTTTTATAGCCGCAATGTGTAAAGAGAAACACAAACGTTGGAAGGTCACTATCTTTGATCTTGCCTGCGGCGTCTTAGCGGGTATCGGCATTGTACTGTGGCAGATTACTGACAATCCAATGGTTGCATTGGTGTTCGGCATTATGGCCGACATAGCAGGCGGCGTACCAACACTGCGCAAATCATATTCAGCGCCACACACCGAGCATGCACTCCCCTATTTTCTGAGCATACTAAGTATGGCTGCGACACTCTTGAGCCTGCAATCGTGGCATTTTATGAATACCGCCTTCCCTGTCTATATATTATGTATAAACATTGCCTTATTCAGCCTAATAGTGGCCGGGTCTTCAAAAAAAATCACAGCGCTCAAAGAACCGACAAAGAAGCTATAGTGACTCCTTATGAGGACGCTTCCATGGCCAGCGACCTTCGATTTCCATTTCGAACTCGATGCTAATAAGCGATCGAATAGCGACAATGATTGCAAGTACAATCACGGTGTCAAAGCTAAGGTCTCCGGCTACAGAGCGAATAATGTCTCCGGCTACAAGCAATTCTAAGCCCAACAAAATACTGCGTGCCAAATTATGGCGATACGCCCGGTATAGTTGATGCACGGAACGGCTCTTAAATAACGACGTAACTGCTGCAATAGTCGACAAAACGACACCACCAAGGATGATAAAAATACCAATAGCGTCAAGTGACTTGCCGGCTTCCTGTGCGAGTGTTGTGATTTCCATACTACGCTTATGGTTACAGAGCGGCAGTATATTGTCAATTAAAACAGACTCTTCATTCCTGTTAATTTGCTTGACAAACATACTGAACATCAAGGATTATTGGTGTAACAACTAAGCGCGAGCATTATGATGGATCAAAAACCAGAATCACAACCTTGGGCGCCTGAAAATCAACAACCTAACTCTATTCCGCAAGAACCGCAACCTACTACGCCGGCCACTACGGTTAATACACCGGTCAGCACCACGCCACCGCCCGCCACCACATCCGTTACACCAGCAGCAGCACCAACGCCACCTGCGCCAGCTGCACAGCAGCAGCCAATTAAAACTACCCTAGAACCTTTGGCCGAAATGCCAACGCTGCCACCAACGTCACCGGAACCTGAAAAACCGGGTAGGCGCAAAGTTATATTGGGCGTATTAGTCGCTCTGGCCGTCCTGGGAATTGCGAGTACTATTCTATTGATGCTTTTTAGTAAAGATACCGACGATGAGCCAGCACGCGTAAAAGTAGGTGTCATGATGGCCTTTAGCGGTGGATCCAGTAGTATGGGCTACGGTGCAAACAAAGGCATTCAGTTGGCCAAAAAGCAGCTTGGGGCAAACAATATCGAGGTAGTCCAAGCCGACTCCAAGTGCGACCCCAAGTCTGCTGCTGAGGCAATTAAAAAGCTTATAGAGCAAAAAGTAGTAGCGATTATTGGCGAAGGCTGTTCAAGTGCTTCTGTTGCTGCCTTGCCTGCCGCAAATAACAGTAAAACTGTTATGATCAGCCCTTCAGCGTCCAGCCCCACACTGAGCATCCCTGATGATTACTTCTTCCGGGTTGTCCCGTCAGACACCTTGCAGGGTGCCTATATGGCACAGGCCATCTACGACCGCGGACTCCGCAATGTGGCGGTCTTTTACACTAATGAACCTTACGGTACAGGCATGAACAAAGTCTTCCAGGAAAAGTTTGAGGCGCTGGGAGGCACCGTTGTTGCTACCGCCAATGGCGAGCCTGACGTTATTGATCTGCAAACCCAAATGAAAATGTTGAAAGACAAAAATCCACAAGCTCTGTTTATCGCACCTAACTCTGTTGTGTCTGCAACTGCAGTGCTTAACCTGGCACGCCAAGCGGGCATCACCGCGCCTATGTTTGGGGCAGATATTATGTACGACAAAACTATCATCACCAATGCCCCTGCAGCAGCAGAAGGCCTTACTATCAGCTCCTTTCCTACCGGCACCAAATCGTTCAAGCAGGCACTTTTAAACGAGTACCAAGTGACGGAACAGCTATACGCTGCACCACAAGCCTACGACGCATTCCATGCCATTTATATGGCGGTCCAAAAGGGCGCCAAGACCGGAGAAGAGATCAAGCAAATGCTTCCGTCACTCTCATACGACGGTGTTTCAGGAAAAATCAAATTTGACCAAAATGGTGAAATATCCGATCCATCCTATAAATATGATTTGTTCCAGGTTAAGGGCGGAACATTCATCGAACTAGAATAGCAACATGAAGCTTGGACAGAAATTAGTCGGACTGTTGCTACTTATTGGGTTGGTGCCAACCCTGACTGTGAGTGCAGTAGCGTACATCACCATCAGCAACCAGCTCGAGAAAACCACAACCGACCAGCTGACAAGTATCGCTATTAAACAGGAACAGAAAATAAGCTCACTGCTACAGCGTAAGCAAGAAGAGGTTACGAAGCTTTCTAATCGTTTTGATTTCCAGGTTGCCCTAGCCCAATATATAGCATCTAACCGGGAAGCAGACAAAGCGACTATCGTAAGCATTCTGGAGGCTAAAAAAATTGAAGTGCCCGATATCCAGGCTATAACTCTTGCCAATGCCCAGGGCAAGGTCCTTGCATCAACTCTCGCGCAGCAAAACGGTACTACAACTGTTGCGCTGCCAACCCAGGACATCACTATCCAAGAAGATACTCGTGACGGGTTAAACAAACTGTATGTTACTACCAGTGTAAGTGTGAACAAGAAGGATGCGGCAACCCTTGCCGTCGTTTTCCGGACGGATGACATAGTGGCCGCCATACAAGATTATACCGGCCTGGGAGAGACTGGTGAGACGGTCATTACCCAAAACGATGCCAAAGGCAATGCGGTTTCACTCTTCCCGCTGCGCTTCAATACGGATGCCGCGCTCAAAACAAAATTAAACTCGTTGAACTTGCAGAACAACAGCACCTACGGTGTTGCCACCGATTACCGCAAGCAGCGCGTGCTCACTTCTTCGCGGTCAATTGGATTTGCAAACTGGACCATAGGAACCAAAATAGATGAAAAAGAAGCGTTTGAACCAATTGCACAGTTGCGCAACAGCCTGATCACTATCGTTATCATATCATCTGTAATTATTACCGTTATTGCCTTATATCTTGGGCGTTTCATTGCCCGACCAATTGTTACAGTCGCCAGAATTGCACAGCAAATTGGGCGTGGCGACCTATCGGCACATGTTGACATCCACCGCAGTGATGAAATTGGCACCCTTGCAGACAGTGTCAATTCAATGGGCCAAAGTCTAAAAGGCTTTATTGGACGCGTCGAAACCCAAAGAAACAGACTACAGATTATCTTAGACAGTACTACCGAGAGTATCTTAGCTATCGACCGGAGCGGCACGGTCATCATAGCCAACCAAGCCACTAGCGAGCTCACACAGCACAGCCTAACAGACATCGTTGGCAAACAAATAAGCGACCTATTCAATTGGAAGCACGACGACCAGCCCTTTGAAGTCCCATATGAAGTGCCAGAAACAAGTGTGTACCCGAACTTACAGTACGTAGACTCAGTGGGGACAGTACACTTTGTAAAGCTTATTGTTGCCCGCGTCGCCAGCAAAACGCAAGACGAAAACGCTGCCCAAACCATCATTACCATCCACGATGAAACCAAAAGCCGCGAGCTGGAGGATATGAAAATTGACTTTGTTTCCATGGCAGCCCACGAACTACGGACACCATTGGCGGCCATACGGGGCTACCTTGAACTCATAGCCTTTAAGACCAGCAGGCACCCTAATCCCGATACCGAAGTTGATGGCTACATCAAGCAATCGCTCAAGAGCGCGACTGAGCTTGGCGGACTAATCAATAACCTGCTTGATGTCACGAGGATTGAGCGTGGCACCCTGACATTAACTATGGAAAAAACAGACATAGCTGCTGCAATTAGCGACGCAGTCAAAGACCTAAGTTTTAGTGCTAAAGAAAAGAATATAGCCGTCACATACAGCGGGCCGCCATCAGGCCTTCAAGCAATTGCCGACCATCTTGCTATCCGTGAAGTTATCAATAACCTGCTTACAAATGCCGTCAAATATACCCAGCCAAATGGCAGTGTCGCAATTTCAATAGAGCGCGAAGATGACATGTACGTCGTTCATGTCAAAGATACCGGGCTGGGCATCCCCAAGCAAGCTCTGCCACACTTATTTACCAAATTTTACCGCGTGCATGGCGGCTTGGACAGTGGCAGCACTGGCACCGGCCTGGGATTATTCATATCAAAATCAATTATCGAACGCCATAATGGCTCTATATCTGTTGAATCCGAAGAAGGCAAAGGGTCGACATTCACTTTTTCCATCCCAGTACTCGACGAGAAGCGGCTTGCTGCGCTACAATCAGAACAATCCAATGAAGCAGTAATGAGGAGGCATCGTGGCTGGGTTACAAAAAATATTGCTCGTTGAGGATAATCCGGAGCTACGCAATTTATACGAACTGTTCTTGACGGAACATGGCTACAAAATTGGCACTGCTATTGACGGAGAAGATGGCTTGGAAAAAGCCAAAACATTCAAGCCCGACCTCATATTCCTTGATGTTATGATGCCAAAACTCGACGGATTCCAGGTGCTAAAGAAGCTGCGACATGAAGCGGAGTATGGCTGTACAAACGTTAAAATCGTGCTGCTGACTAACCTCGGTGACGCCAGTAAAGTAACACCCAGCGTGCGGCACGATATGGACGGTTACGTGGTAAAAGCTGAAATTGAATTAAACGACCTGCTCGACATTATAGCGTCCTTGCAATAGGCGGTTATACTGGAAGTATGGCTTCGAGCACCCTTAAGCGCACCGTCGACACTCGTCTGCTTGCCTTATATGGAATAGGCAATATTGTAGGAGCTGGTGTATACGTCCTTGTTGGCAAAATCGCCGAACCAGCAGGCTATCTTTCAATCATAGCCTTTCTTATTGCCGCCGTCGTCGCTTTCTGTTCTGCGCTGAGCTATGCCGAGCTGGCAGCGCGCTTCCCTGTCAGCGCCGGCGCTGCCGTATATTTGCACGAAGCGTTTAAAGCAAAGCGCCTGTCGGTTATCATCGGCATTTGCCTCGTTATTGCAGGTGCCGTATCCTCCGCAACACTCTTAAAGGGCTTTGCGGGATACTTCCACCAGTTTGTGCCAATAACACCCAGCCTAGCCATCATAGGCGCTGGTCTGCTACTGTTAGTTGTCATGCTGCGCGGCATCAAAGAATCTGTCGGATTTGCAGCTTTCTTTACCATTATAGAAATATGTGGGCTCCTGTTTTTAGTGGGCAGTATATTTATCAGTACACCTTCGGCACTAGCCGACTTTAACCAGCACTTCACGCAAAGCATAAGCGCATTCGACCTCGCTGCATTTTCGGGCGTTATCAGCGCAGCCTTCATAGCATTCTATGCATTCGTCGGTTTTGAAGACATGGTCAATATTGCCGAAGAAGTCAAAGAACCGCACAAGGCCTTCCCGACTGCCATTATAGCTAGCATGGGCTTCGTGACCGTTCTTTATGTGCTAGTTGCCGTGGCGGCGCTAGCCGTAGTTGACCCAGCCACCCTAGCCGCCAGTAAAGCACCCCTCGCTGACGCGTTTGAGCAAGCTACAAATAAAGAGGCTGGTATCATTATAGTCATCAGTATGGTAGCCACCCTTAACGGTGTGCTGGCAAATCTCATTATGGGATCCCGCTTTTTATATGGGCTTAGCCGTCGGGAATGGATTCCCGAGTGGTTTGGCAAACTATCTAAGCATTACGTTCCCGCGCGCAGCCTAATACTTGTAAGCCTTGTAGCTATCATTGCAGCATTATGGCTACCAATCGAACACCTGGCCCAAGGCACCAGCTTGCTCTTGCTTATTGTATTCCTAGCCATTAACGCATCACTCATTGTTATCCGCCGGAAATCTACCGGCCGCCCCATACGCATATCACCTGCTTTTATGCCATGGGTCGGCAGTATTGCCACCGGTACTCTGCTAGTAAGCCAAATTCTGCGCATTATTATATAGACAGGCATAGCAATTTTCATATAAGCTTAAGCTATATGAAACGAAAACAAACAACTTTTTACTGTTTTTCCCCGCCTGTTATGATTGCGACATGTATTATCGAAATCGCATTGCTCGTCTACACTGTGTATCGCTATAAGCTGACTCCGTTAACTAGAATTGTGCTAGCCACCCTGGGACTACTAGCGCTGTTCCAGGCAAGCGAATTTATTGTCTGTGGGGCAAATGCCACTACAGTAAACTTATGGTCTCGCATCGGCTATATTGCCATAACGCTGCTGCCGCCACTTGGTATCCACTTGATTTATACAATCTCAAAAAGGATCCCCGCATGGACGGTATGGGCAGCATATGGGTCAGGGATAGCATTTGCGCTCGTATTTGGGTTCAGTGAAAGCGCATTCCAGGGCCATGTTTGCGCCGGAAACTACGCTGTCTTCCAGCTACAATCTGGTATTGGCGGGCTATACTTCGCCTACTACTATTTCTGGCTTACCCTGGGCATTGTCGCCAGCATCTATATCAGTGCGACAGCGACCGTACGCATTCGTAAAGCACTCCTACTGCAAGCCGTAGGGTACTTAAGCTTCTTGCTACCCACTGGCATTGTCAACGCCATCCACCCTGAAACAATACGCGGAATCCCTAGTGTTATGTGCGGTTTTGCCGTTATCTACGCCTTAATATTGGTGTTCGGAATTGCACCGCTTACGCTGAAAAAACACCCCAAAAACCGGCGTTAACCACTGTGTAATAGACATTAAACAAATGTAATCCCTAATTGAGCGTGTACGCATACGCGTGGTACAGTTAATACCATAAGCATATCCTCATAGCAAGGAGCACGTCAGGCTTAGCCATCCATACTATTTAAGAAAGGGTTTGGGCATTATGGTTACATCAATCTTTAAGAAACAACGCGGCTTTACACTTCTAGAGGTGCTCCTGGTCCTCGCTATTCTGGCAATTCTAGCGGGCATTGTGATTATTGCAGTTAACCCGGGCAAACAATTAGGTGACAGCCGTAACGCACAACGCCAAGCGGACGTCACGACAATACTTAACGGCGTTTACCAGTACTCCCTCGATAACAATGGCGCCTTACCGTCAGGTGTAACCACAACTTCTACAGAAATCTGTGCCACAGGTGCGGCAAGTTGCGCAAACTTAATAGACCTTAGTACTGTTACTTCAAGCGAACAGTACATAACCTCAATTCCCAAAGACCCGCAATGCAGCGCAACCTGCGCAACAAACGGTACTGGCTATAAAATTATGAAAAGCTCTGACGGCCGTATTACCGTATCAGCGCCAGCTGCTGAAAGTAACAAAACTATCTCGGCAACCCGCTAAATGCAACAAAGGCATTTATTAAGCCATCTAAAGAGCAGACAAATGTTTTGCCTGGCACCGTTCACAGATACCCTGAATCTCCAACTGGTGGCTTTGAGCCTCAAAATTATACCTACGCGCCAGGGTGCCCAACATCCGTTCTAGCTGCTCCACTTCACGCAAGGCTACGATTTTGCCGCATTCGGTGCAGCTAATATGATGGTGATGATGGGCAAAAATGTCGCTCAATTCCACTTTGTACTTCCACCCCATGTAAATACGATGAACAATGCCAAGCTTCTCGAATAGGCTAATTGTGCGGTAAAGGCTTGCACGGTCGATGGTGCCGTCAAGACGCGCGCCAAGCTCATGCATAGATTGCGGTTCGCGCTCCCACAACAGTTCACACACAAAAAGCCGGGCGTGGGTAACACTGTATCCAGCATCCTTAAGAACCTTTTGCAAGAGCTGCCTGTCTTTGTCTTTCATGCATCAATCATACTATTTTTGCAATAGAATCGCAAAAATTAGGCATTTTTATTGGATATTTGCAACAAAATTGCAGTTATATACATTGTCGTCTACGATAAAAATACAATTAAATGCGATAAAAACTATGCGACTACGAAAATTTTTAGCCTTTTTATTTCTACTCTGTATCTTGGGCGGTGCCGCCCTACTCATCAATAGAGCACAGCCGTCTTCCAATACCTCGGATAAAGTATCGGTAACTGCCAGTTTCTACCCTTTGTACGACTTTACAAAAGCAGTTGGCGGGCAACATGTTGAAGCTACTAATATCACCCCTGCAGGTGCCGAACCACACGACTACGAACCTTCGCCCAAGTCGCTTGCTAACGCCCAAAAGTCCGACGTCTTTATATACAATGGCGGGAACTTCGAGCCATGGACCGACAAGTTTGCGTCCAGTTACAAACACATCGCACTCAAAATGAGCAATGTAGTGATGCCAGAAACCCATAGTAACGAAGCCGAAGAAGCGGGTGGCCACGAAAGCCATGCGCATGACCCTCATTATTGGCTTGACCCCGTCATGGCGCAGACTATGGTAGCTGCTATTCGTGACAGCCTTACTAAGGCTGACCCTGAGCACAAGCCTATATATGTCAAAAATGCCGACGCCTATATTAAACAACTCAAACAATTAGATGCCGACTTCAAAGATCAGCTAACCCGCTGCTCACATGATACTATTGTTACATCGCATGATGCCGCTGGCTATCTGGCAGAGCGATACGGATTCCACATAGAGGCGATTGCTGGGCTATCTCCTGAGCAGGAACCAAGTGCTGGTAAAATGGCAGAAATAAGCGACCTTGTGCGTGCCAAGCACCTACAATATATTCTGTTCGAGACCTTGGTTAGCCCGCGACTTGCTGATACTATAGCTCAAGAGACCGGTGCAGAAACCGCCGTATTTGACCCACTAGAAGGATTAACTAATGAAGACCAAGAAGCAGGAAAAACATACCTCAGTGTCCAGCGGGAAAACCTCGCAACCCTCCGAGCTGCCCTCGCATGCCAGTAAGGAGCTACTGCTTGATGCCGACAATCTTATAGCCCGTATTGGAGCCGACACTATACTCCAAGACATTTCACTCTGCATTCACCAAGGTGAGTTCATCGGCCTCATTGGACCAAATGGCGCTGGCAAAACCACACTGCTCCGAGTGCTGCTTGGCCTACAAAAACCCACGCAAGGAACTGTTAATACAAGTAAACACACTCTGAGTTATGTGCCTCAACGCGGCAACGTCTACAGCGGCATCATACCCCTAAGCGTCTTGGAAGTTGTGCGCCTTGGCGCCAATGGCTCGCTCAATGTTGCCGAAGAAGCATTACAGCAAGTTGAAATGCTTACACTTGCCCACAAACCATTTACTGAATTGTCCGGTGGACAGCAACAACGTGTAGTAATCGCAAAAGCCCTAGCCAGCAACCCTTCAATCCTATTGTTAGACGAGCCGACAACTGGCATCGACGAAGCCAGCCAACATGAGTTCTACACCATTCTGCAAAAATTGCAGCAACAAGGCCTCACCGTCGTTATTGTGTCCCATGATATTGATGCGGTCCTCAATCTAGTCACGCGTGTTATTTGTCTTAATAAAACAATACTATACGACGGCAGCCCAGACAGTTTTGAGGCCGAGAAATACTTGCCGCAAAGCTTCAAGACACGGCACCGCATACTACACCACCATCATGGAGGACAACATGCTTGAGATTTTTGAGTACGACTTTATGGTCCGGGCATTTATTGGTGGGTTGATCATCGCAGTAACGCTCCCGGTACTTGGCAACTTTTTAGTTGCCCGGCGATATTCATTGATTGCAGATAGCCTGGCACACGTCAGCCTAGCGGGCGTGGGTGCCGGTTTATTATTTGGGTCTTCTCCGTTATATATAGCAGTACCTGCAGCTATTGTAGGCGGCATTGTTTTAGAGTGGTTGCGCCAGGGCAAGCGAATAAGCGGCGAAATAAGCCTGGCGATTGTCATGAGTACCGGCTTGGCACTGGCAGTTGTATTGGCAAATCTAGCCGGACAAAGCAGCGTAGACTTTACCTCGTACCTATTTGGTAGTATCACAACTACTACGCAAACCGACCTTATAATTCTGGTGTGTGCAGCGGTGCTTGCTCTTTTTGTCGTCGGTATCAATTACCGATCCTTCTTGCATATTGCCTTCGACGAAGACTCCGCACGCATTAACGGCCTGCGCGTGACCCTTCTGAACTATATACTTGTTGCTATTACGGCTCTGGTTGTCGTACTCAGTCTGCGAATAGTTGGCGGCCTGCTTATAAGTGCGCTCTTAGTGATACCAGTGGTGGCCGCCAGTCAGTTCAGCAAAGGGTTTGCCCAAAACATTTCACTTTCCGTTTTGTGCGCTCTTGCTTCAGTGGTGGCTGGCCTATTGTTTGCTTTTTACGCAGGCGTAGCCGCAGGCGGTGCCATTGTCTTGGCCGCCATTACCCTGCTCATTGCAGCCATGATTAGCCGCAAAGCTTAGGCTTATTGCTTTTTAGGTGATGTTGACTGCTTGTCCATTAATACTTGTACGTATGCCTGGATAGCGCTGTAATCATCAATCCCCGCCGAGGGTACCAGTGCTGATTGGCCATGGCGGGTACGATAGCTTTGCAGCAGTTCAATATCAGAACCGTTGTCGAGGCTGGCCGACGCAATATCTGCACTCGGAATATCCTGGGTCAGTTTGTAAAGACGCTTTACCTCGGCAAGCTCCAGATCCGTTTTTACATTGTTGCCCAATGAGTCAAACAACTGGCCAACTTTAACGGGATTGGATAGTGTGCCAGCGCTAACAGCCTTGTCTTTGAGCGCCACCAAAATTTGTTGCTGGTGTTTCGTACGGTCAAAGTCGCTTCGGGCAAAACCATATGACCCATAGGCATTGCCACGAGCACGAGCCAGGTTTAGTGCCTGCTGGCCATCAAGTTTCTGCATGCCATTTGACAGGTCCACTAAAGCCTTGCCATTCGTTAGGTCACGGCTGGGATCATAAAGTCCACGTGGATCAGAGCTTTGGACGTTAATAGTAATTCCACCAACAGCGTTCACAGCATCACGTAATGCAGCATAATTCACAAGTGCGTAGTAATGCAGGTCCAAGCCAAACTTCTGCGAAATAACCTTTTCCAGAAGCCCCATACCGCCTTCCGCATAACCAGATTCACTAAATTTGTCCGCCTCGCCGTCTTGGTAGGTTTCATTGATTTTTGCATAGCCGTAGTCCGGTATGTCAACGTATAAATCCCGCGGCACGCTCAGCATGAAGGCTGTGTTTTCTTTTGTATTGATACTGAGAATCATTATGGAGTCAGTTAGCTCGGCACCGCCGTGCCCGGCATCATCAGCAGAATTTCCGGCGAGCAATATATTCACATGACCTTCATCTTCGCCCTTCAGCTTAGTATTAGAAAACAAGCCTAGCAAATCGTCCCAGCCAAAAATTTTGGCGCTGTTGGATAAAAATTTCCAGCCCGTCCATAAGCCGGCCAGCAGGAAAATGGCGCACACAACAACAATGATGCGTTTTCTGATTTTTTTGCGGCGCAAGCGCTGGCGCAACTCAGCATCGCGCTGAGTGTCGCGAACCGTCTTGAGCGTTGGCTGGTAGGCTGGGTTTGGCAATGCCATATTCAGCATATTCTCTTGTGTTGCACGAGGAGCAGAAGTAGATCGTTTTTTGCGTAAAGCCATTTGTTTTTTGCCTTATTTGAACTACCTGGATTATAGCACGGGAATGCCCGCTACTTACTGAATATAATCCCATTGTGTGCTATCCATAACCGCTTTATAATATAAGTTACGCTATGCAAGACTTGTCTGTTATCAATGACGTTGTACGTGACATCGTAAGCAAAATAACCTCGTTCGAGGCCATCCTAACCATCATCGGTGTCTTTGTTGTTGCCTACTTAGCCACGCAGATCATCGCCAAGTCCATTATTATTGTTGCCAAGTCAATTGCCCTACGGTCTGATACAACGTCCGACGAAGAACGCCAGATCCAATTACGGCGCATAGAGACCTATCTCAGTGTCCTGATCGCCTTCGTACGTGCCCTCGTATATGCTATTGCCGTATATGTAGCTGCCAAGCTGTTAATGCCGCAACGCGGTGCCCTGATTACTACTATCGGTGCCGGTACTTTCTTTGTCGTGTTCGCAAACGCTACAATTGCCCCGCTACTCCGCGATATCACATCTGGTGTTACCATGATTATTGAACGCTGGTTTTCAGTGGGTGACTTTATACGGGTCGAACCATTTGCCGACGTCGGCGGCGTGGTCGAGCGTGTCACCCTTCGCTCCACTAAACTCCGTGACATTAACGGTGAAGTCGTGTGGCTGCACAACCAATATATCCAAGGTGTCAAAATCACCCCACGCGGTATCCGCACCTTAGCCATTGACATCTTTGTGCGCAACCACAAAGCTGGCCTGGCGCTCGTAAGCGACATATCCAAGACATTACCAACATCACCGACGATGCTCGCCAGTCCGTTAGTCGTTGCGAGCGAAGAAGAAATCACCAAAGGGCTATGGCGCATCACTATAATGGGGCAAACCGCTCCTGGCCGTGAGTGGCTGATCGAAAAATTTGTGGTAGAAGCACTTAAGGACGCCGACAAAGGCAAGAAAGACCATGTAATTGTATACGGCCCGCTCGTCCGCTTCGCAGATAAAACTGCCGAGAAACGCTTTAGACGTGCCGTACGGGTTCGCCAAAAAGCCTAAGCCCCTATATACTTTTATCTATGAAAGCAGAAGCCCACCACTACTTCAACGACAAGTCCGCAGCCCCTTTGCACCTGCCAGACTTCTCGGCAGATAGTGTGCTTGACATTGACTTTGCAAAGCTAAAAAGCCTGGGTGTTAAACACGTCCTGTTCGACCTAGACCTCACAATCAGGCGTACCCGTGCCAAAGAAATTGAAGCAGACATCATAGCCTACCTCGTAGGCCTACACGAAGAAGGCATTATCGGCAGCCTTAATTTGGCCACAAACAACATGCGCAGCAGCCTTGACCAATTCAGTAAGCCGCTTGGCGCACGGGTGTTCCAGCCGTTCTACCGTAAAGGAACAATCGTCCGTAAGCCAAATATCCGCTACTTTGAACGAATACTGCAGGAGCTTGATGCCGATCCAAGCGAGGTCGTCATGATCGGCGACAAGGCAATCTTTGATGTTGCAGGCGGCAATAAAGCCGGCATGTACACCGTCCTAGTCAAACCACAGGGCAAAGACCTGCTGCACGACAAGCTACTCTTTATCCGCTTCCGTGAAAAAAGACTCCTCAAGGCCGCACGCGACCTTGCAGAAGCCATCCAAAAATAGTCCCTTGTCGCTACTTCTTTTTGGGCACTTTGCCACCCTCTTTGCGAGCCTCTGACAAGCCAATGGCAACAGCCTGTTTTTTACTGGTTACCTTTTTGCCACTCCCTGATTTCAGTTCACCTGATTTGTATTCCTTCATGACCTTGTGCACTTTTTTCTGAGCTTTTTCGCCGTACTTGTTCATTGGAACCCCCTGTTATGTGCACGCAGCTCTGCTAGCGACGCGTCATAATACATCATAAAGCCTTCGTTTTTAATGCTCAGTAAAAGTTTTGGTTGGAATGCTGTGCTAGAATTCACTAATAGGAACGACAATAAAGTACAATATAGTTGTGGATTATTTCACAGACACCCCAATTTCCAGCCTTATGCCGCACGCAAAATTGCGTCATTACCCCAAGGGGCAAATCATCCTTTATGAAGGCGATGCGCCTACCGACCTTTACATAATCAAAAGCGGCGTCATCAAGATCTACGATATCGACGACCAAGGTAACGAAAAAATATTACATATCATTAAAACTCCGGCAATGTTTCCCATGGTTTTCTCTCTGGGGATTAACAGTCTGTCGCGCTCGTTTTACACCACAATTACCGACGCCGAAATCTACGTCATTCCCACTAGTGTGGTAGAAGAACAGATGAAGGCAGATGGCGAATTATCCCTTTATATGATGCGCTGGTTCTCCAAAGAGATCCACGAAGTCCTCGTGCGGCTCAGTAGCCTAGAAAAAACAAACACCCGTGACAAGGTTACCGCTGCCTTAAAGTTCCTAGGCGTACACCATAGCGACGGACGCAAAAATGGCTGGCGCCGGGTAGTCTTTCCTATCAGCCACCAACTGCTTGCAGACATGGTTGGCGTGACCCGCGAAAGCACCACTATGGTCATGAAGGAGCTGCAAAAGGAGCATATAATACGTAATCCGCGCCTGACAGTCCTGGAAATTAATTTCAAAAGTCTTGTTGAGTTATAGTGCCTTACGCGCTTCGTCTGAGTTGATGCGCCGCAATACCCGCAACCCGCATAAACTCGTCATAGGCTACATCAGCACCCGCTTTTGAGTCTTTCAGCGGCATATAATAGGAGTCTGCCGATTGACCAGCCTCGGTTGCAGGCATGCTAAAGCGTAAACTGCACCATGTCGTGCTGGCAGTGGGATAGCCCTCCAGAAGCCGCACAAAATCACCCCGGAGCCGGGCGCGGCCCTCAGGAGCGGTCGTCATTCTCTGTTCCACTAGCCCCAAAGGCGCCCACTGTACTGCCTCTGGACGGGCAGCACGCTTAAGCGGCAGACCCGGCCCGTCCTGAGAGCCTAGCATATCGTAGACTTCGTTAACCTTGCGGGCACGTTCCGATTGCAATGGGTTTGGAGCCTGGGCGTACTGTTCTGGCTTTTTTTGTTGGTCAGTCATTACGACATGTAGCCGATCCGCCCAATCCAATCGTGTCCGCAATCCGGCGTATGCCTCAGTTCGGTACAGCGTCCGCTCCTGAATGCTACGGTATGTTTTGCTTGTTTCTACAATTGAGCGCAGCACCCCAATAACTGACACATAGTCATCGTATGCCCAACGTTCTTCAGAACTCGCCAATCCCTGTTCTGTAAGATACGACATTTTGTCGGCAGCCAGTTCGTGCATATCTAACGCTGTCATTGATTTCGCTTGGCCATCAAGCACAATAGAGTATGCCTGGCGCAACGACAGATCTGCCGCAACGCCGCGCGCCACACTATGCCAACCCTGGATAGCCCGCCATTGCGGAGATAACGGCTGCCAGTACGCTCCTTTTGCGTCAAGGGCGTCGAATTCCATAAGACGAAGCATAAGCGAAGTTACGCCCATGGAGCGAACGGTGACGTGAGGAGATGTTGGATCGCAGCTTGTAACATGAAGCCGGGCTATTTTTTGGTCATCGCCGAATGACCTATTGCGCAAATTAATCAGCGGCTTGGCAATCTGGGTATCACTATGCGTATCCGCGTTTACTACCGACGCCTTCTGTGCCAGCAAAAACTGCCCTTCTGACGTATCAATATAACCTATGCCAGCCACCAATGGCCTTATAGCCATAAATCCGACAGCACACCCAAGCCCTGCCGGGCTGATGCGGCCTTCATCGAAACCAGCAATTGCCCGCGATACCTCGTAATTTTCATGGCACCCCCACGAATTACCTCCGGCACGAACGTTTTTGAACAAGTTGAAACGTTCCAAATATTTGGGCTGGCCCGGATAAAAATCGTCAGTAGAGGCGTTACGGAAAGTCTGGAACATGATTATATCCCCTGCGACCCCTCCAGCTGCGAGTTCTAGCAGCGATGTGGTTTCTGCGCCACTGTATTCGGGGTGGGCTCCAACATCAATATACATTCTGCCCCCATTGCCCAGAAATTCCTTATTTTCGCTAATTTCAGGTGGGCGAAAACGTCTAAGGACAGAACCAGCTATGTCGCATAGGTGGCTCCTGGCCTCATCAGCCATGTACATAACACCGTTCCGGCCCGCACGAACTCCGTACTCGATCTCTCTGCCGACTGTACGTGGTTCGTATTCCATTGCATATCATCATACGAGCACACATTGCGGCAGTCAACTAGCTAATATCGACGGCAAATGATATAATTTTAATATTAGTTTTATGATTTGCCGCCAATTGTTCATAAGTTTCTTGGTTGCCCTGCATACAACCCTCTCTTTGTTCAAAATTGATCTGTTTTTATTAGAATTTAAGCTTGCTACTAGCGGGATATTGACGAATAGGTGTATAATATACACATATTAAGCCAAGATCGCTGATGCGGCTTTGTTGGCTTTGACTCAAAGGAGTTATATATGACACTGGCGCACCCAGAAAGGATTCAGATAGAAAACATGGCAGGACAAGATCCTGAGTCACGGTTTACCGGTGACGCACTCGATGAATTATTAAAAGACTTTCCTATGCTCGAGGACTCGGCAGTGAGCGCCCCTGCGCTAACTGCGGAAGAGGCAAGGGACAAAGCCGCAGAAAGCGATGCTTTACTGTTCAGTCTAACCGAGAATGTCCGGCAGGCCATGCAAAAAGATGTGCTTAGGGTTGACGAGGAGCACCGTTTTACTTTTGCAGACCTTGAACGACGGCTACCGTTTGATGGCTTTAGGTTTAATGACGGCATTGTCGTGTTATCAGATAACATTCTCACTACACGCGAGCGCAACCGGAGGGTTGAAGCACACAAACGCGCAGAAAAAGAAGGCCTTCCCCATAACGAAAATTTCGGCACTCAATATGCCCGTGATGTCCTGGACGGCCGCCTTAAGGAGCTCGGATTTAACGACCACGCAAGGCACATAGCCCAGCTTGCCCTGTCGGAGCTATGTGCTAATACCAGTATTCATGGCGAAGGCATAAAGGGCATCGCCGGCCGCTGTGAGGCGCAGTACTTCCCCGACATAGCAAAGTTGGTCATAACAGCCATTAACGTTTCGAGCCGTCCTAAGCAACGCAAAGAAGACGACACGCGTGGAGTCCAAGAAAAAGGCCGTGGGCTGTATACCCTGGCGGGCTTCTTGCGAGAAGAAGACATTGGCGACAATATGGGCCGGTTCCGGTATAACGATGCGATCATTGAGCGCTTTATTATCAGTCCAGCCGCCGAAGTAGCTGGTATTGGCCGTACGGCTACCTTTGCTGTCATAGACAAAGACCTTATTGACAATTCCAAAAACGACCCTTCGGCGATGGAATCACCCAACCCCAAAGTTCGGGCACAGCAAGACCTCGAACAACCAGCTGACAAAGCGTAGCTAGTAAAAAAACTAGTTTAAGCGCATACTGGAGCCATGAAATCAGTGCTTCCTCCAACATGTCTTGTTATTTTTGGTATAACAGGTGATCTTTCGCAGCGTAAATTACTCTCAGCATTGCATAACTTGGCACAGCATGGCTATCTGCCCGATAACTTCCGGCTTGTCGGTGTAACCCGTAAAGACGTGAGCGCTCATAGCCTATTTATCCAATTCGGCAAAAGACACCCGCACCTTGACTCCACCATCACAGCCTGGCTGCAAGCCAGAACGACACTCGTGCAGATGGACCTGTTAAGTCATGCCGATTACGTCCGTCTCGGCCAGCAACTGGATGCAGTCGAGGCAATGGCAGGCATCTGTCTTCAACGGCTGTTCTATCTGGCTATTCCAGCTCAGACCTACTTTCCTATCATCCAACACCTTGGCAAAGCGTCACTGCAGAACGGCTGTCGGCATGGGCAAAAAAGCCGGTTACTCATAGAAAAGCCCTTTGGGTATGACCTAGAGTCAGCGAAAGAACTCATTGATCTCATTACTCCCATTTTTACAGAGGAACAAACGTTCCGCATCGACCATTATCTTGCCAAAGAAACAGTCCAGAATATCCTTACATTCCGCTTTAAAAATGCCCTGTTCCGCAAAACATGGAACAACCACCATATTTCATCGGTTACAATTCGTGCACACGAACAGATTGGCATAGAGGGTCGCGGCCACTTCTACGAACAAACTGGGGCGTTACGCGACCTTATACAAAGCCACCTTCTTCAAATGCTGGCGCTTATTATCATGGAAGAGCCGGATCCTGAAAGCAACGAAGCTATCCACCGCAATAAAACCGTTGCGCTCCATGCCATTCAACCAGTGCATCCAAACAATGTGGCAAGCCACACGAAACGCGGCCAATACATTGGGTACACAGCAGAAGTCGAAAATCTGCGATCGGCAACCGAAACATACGCCGCCGTCAAACTGTTCAGCACCGATACCCTGTGGCGTGGCGTCCCACTAATACTGGAAACAGGCAAAGCAATGGCCGCCAAAACCATTGATATCACGGTAACGTTTGATGACCCTGATGGGGCAAACTGCACCAATACCCTTACCTTTAACATCCAGCCAGCCGAAGGTATTAGCATGCAATTTAACGCCAAGCAGCCGGGACTCAGCAGCAAGACCGAGCAAGTTAAGATGCACTTTGACTATGCAAGCGGGTTTGCCCAGCAGCTGCCGGGGCTAGAAGCCTACGAACGAGTGATTGCCGACGCCATGCGCGGCGACCGCTTATTGTTTGCAACAAGCGAAGAGGTGTTGGCTGCATGGGGCATTATCCAGCCCATTCTAAATGAATGGCAAAAGAACAACGATGGTCTTATGTTATATAGCCAAGGCACTATCCCGGCATTAAACGCAGATTTCTAGGGCTAGCACTCGCCATTGGACGGGTATTTATCACCCCAGGCAACCATAGTCTCTAAGATAGGCAGTAGGTCCTGGCCCTTAGGAGTCAGCGCATACTCAATACGGGGCGGCATCTCAGCATATGCTGTCTTCTGGACAATCCCAGCCTGTTCCAGCTCATCCAGGCGTGCCGAAAGTGTACGGGGGTTTATGCCACCTACCGCCTTTTGCAGCTCACAAAAACGGCCGACTTCTTCTTGACACAACGCATACAGTATCTGGGGTGTCCATTTGGCACCTATAATAGTAGCGGCTGCAGCAATACAACCACGGTTTTTAGTTTGGTCTTGGGCAATTGCAACATGTTCAGACATAAAAACTCACTTTAGGCTTTACTTTCTACATTATACAATACTATACTTTGTATAGTATTAAGTAAGGAGCCTGCCATGGTACACATTAAAATTATCCTCGGATCAACCCGGCCAAACCGCTTTGGCGTCCAGCCAGCAGAGTGGATTAAACAGCTTTCGGCACGTTACACCGACAAAGCGAGTTTCGAGATAGTCGACCTCAAAGAGATTGGCTTGCCGTTCCTGGACGAGCCCGCCCCACCGTCGACAGTGCAAGAATATGCCGGTGACCACACCAAAGCCTGGGCTAGTATTATTGGCCCGGCAGATGGATTCGTATTTGTCACAAGCGAGTACAACCACTCTGTTCCGGCATCACTGAAGAATGCTATAGATTTTCTGTACAAGGAATGGAATTACAAGCCCGCCGCCCTAGTTGCCTACGGTGCAGACGCTGGCGGGGCACGTGCCATCGAACACCTTCGGAACATCCTGTCGTGGGTAAAAGTATTCCATATTGCCGAGCATATTATTATGCCCGAATACTACCTTAGCCTCGATGACAAAGGAAACTACAAGTTCACTGACCAGCAAGCTAAAAAAGCTTCTGGTATGCTGGAACAGCTCGTATTCTGGGCCGAGGAAATGCAGCAGTCACGGGCAAAACTTACCGCAAGCAGCTAGCCTTTACCCAGCGGCCATATAACCTTGCCGACTACCTCCGTAAAGTCAATCCAACCAAAGCTACGGCTATCAGTACTATAATGTGCGTTGTCCCCAACAACAAACACGCCCTTAAGCGGATCAACGTGCTTGATCCGCTTTATTTTTTCCTTGCCATGATGAACAAAAATAATAATGTCGCCGACATGGACATCCTTAAAAAGCCCCGTCGCAACAATCAGCTGTCCGGGCCGGATTGTCGGGGACATGCTCCAGCCAGACGTTTGTCGTAAACCAAGGACGCTAAGCTTTTTTGGTTGCCCAAAAGATCTCTGCGATTTCATCGATCATATCAAGCAGTTTTTGCCCGTCAGCAGGGTCGGTATGGTGCTTGCATTCACCAGCTTGTTTTGTTGCAAGCCAGAATTTTTCATGCAGGTCAGGATATTGCTCAAGATGTGGCGGCTTAAAGTAATCTGTCCATAGCACCCACAAATGATGCTTTACTAGTTCAGCACGCTGCTCTTTGATGAAGATAGCGCGGATCTTACCCTCTTCATCCAGCCCATCATACTTTTTCATAATCTCATGCACACTTTGAGCCTCGATACGGGCCTGTGCCGGGTCATACACACCACATGGCAAGTCGCAGTGCGCATAAACCTGTTTTACAAATGGAATTTTCATAGAATATACCCTCTTACCTATCCAGTATAGCAAACACCGATACAGTAATATAAGCGGTTTACGTCGTGCCGTACTTGACACTTGTATTTACTGACGTTCGCTAAGCTTTACGGGATTCGGATGTGCGCCATTTCTGGATTTCGGCATGGTGGCCGCTCAACAAAACGTCGGGCACACGCGCGCCCCGGAATTCCTCTGGGCGAGTATATTGCGGAAATTCAATATTCTCGTCATCCTGTTGGAATGACTCGACTTCAACGCTGGACTCACCGCCAAGGACACCCGGCAAAAGCCGTGTAACGCTGTCTATAACTACCATGGCAGGCAGTTCGCCGCCAGTAAGCACATAGTTCCCAATACAAAATAGGTGGTCGACATAGGCAACGACACGTTCATCATATCCCTCGTAACGGGGGCAAATAATAATCAAGCCTTTTCCGCCGGCAGCCAATTCTTTGGCTTTTGACTGCTTATACAATTCTCCTCGTGGAGTCGGCAGCAGCACAAGCGCCTGGGGATCTTGCTGCTTAGCGTGCTCGATTGCTGCCACTAGTGGCTCTGGCTTCAATAGCATGCCGTCACCGCCGCCATAGGGCGTATCGTCGACTTGCTGGCGTGACCCAAGGCCAAACCCGCGCAAGTTAATACACGAGAATTCCAATGCACCACGGTCTTGCGCTTTCCAGAGCATACTATTATTCAGCACACCGTCAAACATTTCAGGGAATAATGTTATGACCTGGATCTTCATACGCTCATCACTTTTTCGGCGCCACCAAAACGCTGCACGGCGTCGAGTAGGTCTTGGTGGATTGTGCCATTTGAAATAATTGCGCCGCGAAGTGGCCGGTCGTACCGCTGTTCACTGCCTTCAAGGTCGGTTACACGACCCCCTGCCGCCTCCACAATGACTTTAATAGCCGCAATATCATGCGCACCAGACCCACCAAAAATACGGCCGTGGATGCGTCCCTCCGCTAGCAAGGTGCACTTATATACATTACCCGGAAACATGGGAATATGCATACCACGTCCAGCCAGGTCGTCGTATAAATCACGTGCCCTTAATAGCCCTTCGACGTAGCTGGGCCCAGCCACACGGGCACCTTCGGCGCTATGCGCCTCTACCATTATCGGATTGCCATTGCAGAATGCCCGTTCACCCTTAATTGCCGTAAACAACCTGTCCATAAATGGGTCGTAGGCAACCCCCAAGAGTGGCACACCGTCGCGCACGAAAGCCAGCGAAAACATTGCAGTTGGCAGGCCAAAAATAAATGGTGCCGTACCATCAATTGGATCACACACCCATACATCAGAATGTTCGTGGGTTGCAGTAGACGCTTCTTCGCCTAAAACGCCATGGGTTGGAAAAGCTGCAGACACTTTATCTATCAATAACTGGTTAATCTGAGTGTCGGCTATTGTTACCGGGCTTGAGTCGTACTTGGTTTGGACGCCCTTTTCGGGGCTGTTGTAGTACTGTCGCATAATATCACCTGCTTCATGTGCGATATTTACGGCAAATTGTAATAGTGTTTGCAGTTCATTCATCTGTTAGTACTATATAATTTTTTGCCCTAAAATACAAAAAGAACCTCTTTGAAAGAGGTTCTTTTAGCCACATAAAGCTCCCAGATCACTTAGGTGAAATGGCTCGCATGAGCTTACCTGTTGTTTGTTTTAAAGGGTCGTCGCTTTCGACTAGACTTAACTATATACGTTACACGTCCAGGTCGTCAAGCTCTTCAAGCTCTTGGCGAGTCTTACTTACAACAGTACTGTGGGTATCTTCTGAATCACTGGATGCAGCAGTGTCATCGCTGGCGCTATTATCGCTATAACTTTGGCTGGCAGGCTGTATGCCATTATCTACAATCTTAAGGTTGTAGCGTGCGTCATTCTTCGTGCCGAGCGCCCGCAAAAGCGTTCGTAGGCTTTGTGCTGTCGCACCACGCTTACCAATGACACGGCCAAGGTCTTCTGGGTCTACGGTAAGTTCTAGCAACACTCCTTTCTCATCGATCCGGCGCGTTACTTGAACGGCGTCTGGGTTACTAACCAGGGACTTTACAATGAATTCTACAAATTGCTGGTCAATACTACTCATGAGATGAGGACTCCTCCGCTTACTGGTACATATACTATTATACCAATAAAAATCGGCCTACGTTAGCAGACCGATTAAAATCGCCTTAAATTACAGCGTTTAGGCAGCTGCTTCTTCGGCTGGGGCTTCTTCTTTGGGTTGGTTACGGCGCAGCTTGTCGGCGTTACGGATTGAGCGCTTTTTGTCTGCAGGTAGTTTTACCCAAGATGGCAGTTCGACGCCTTCGGCCTTTAAGAGGCGCGCTGCACGGTCGGATGGCTGTGCACCGTTGCCAAGATAGAAAGCAGCTTTCTCTTTGTCGATAGTCGCAACCTTGGCGTGTGGGTCGTAGCTACCCAAAGTAACAACAACTTTACCACTGGTAGGAGTCAACCGTGATTCCTGAACGACCAGGCGGAACATGGCGTGACCCTTGCGACCAGTGCGTTGCATGCGAATAGCTAACATATCTAAATAATTCTCTCTTTCGTTCTCTTTAAAGATTACCTAAAATCTTGTCTTATTTTACAGATAAGCGCCCCTGTTGTCAACCCTGTTTCAATTATTCGCGATTTATTCATGGGCAGCTAGCTCTCCAACATATGCTTCCAATGCAGTGATTCGCCCCACGGTTGCAGGCACACTCAGCGAGGCATGGTGCCTAAAACCGGCATACACGCCGCTCAGGGATACCTCAGCAGTTCGTAATTGTGCTTTGGCAAAGCATGGCCACCCGTCCGAGCCCCGCACCCGTGTCCACTCCCCCATACTCATATCATCAGTAAACACCCGTACCTCAGCAAGTACTTCATCAGAACGCAATCCCCGCTCACGGGCATGGCGGTCGCGCCTCAGCTGCTGCTCAAATGACAGCTGCTTGCGCGGCCCTGTCCAGTCTTCACCGAGCTCAGCCCGGAGCCAACGGCTCAGCTCTACCCGTAGAAGATGCCCGTTCTGGGCTTCCGCCTCCAGAGCCAGCCGGCGGATATGAGCTTGAGATTGTGTATTCGGCATAACCGTCTCGCCCTCATCAGCTAACAAAGTAATAAGTGACTCGCAAAATTGCCTGACACGCTCCGGCGGCTGGTTGCGCCTTGCTTCTTTTACTGTTTCATAATACGGATGGTCAGCATGCTCTGAGGCAGATACTTGGTAATCAGAAAGCGTGCTATACGTACTAATATAATCCGCAGCCTCTGGCGGTTGCTCCCAAAAGAAATCTGGGGCTTCAATAATACGGCTATGATTTATATTGCTCAAGTGCTGCCTCTGCAGCTTTTTGCTGCCCAGCTTGCTTGCTTGGGCCAACACCCTTGCCTTTTAGCACACCGTTCACAAAAACGCCCACAGTGAAGGTTTTGTCGTGGTCAGGACCTTCTTCATTTAGCACTTTGTATATGGGCGTAAAGCCATCTTGGCTTTGGGCAACCTCCTGTAAGTGCGACTTCGGGTCCATCCATGAACCAGTAGCCAGGATTTCCTTGAATGTGACCAAAATACTCTTGGTGATGAAAGCTTTAGCTGCCTCATAGCCCTTGTCGAGGTACACTGCGCCCACGACAGCCTCAAAGCTGTTTGCAAGGATTTGGGCACGGGCGCGGTCAGTGCCCCGCTTCTCGCCACGGCTCAAGCGCAGCATGGGCTCAAAGCCAAATTTTGCAGCAGCAGCGCCAATACTTTCGGTGCGAACCAGGGCACTGCGCCAGTTCGTCAATATACCTTCGGGCTCAGTAAAGTTACCAAACAGGTATTCCGTTACAACCAGCTCCAGCACAGCATCACCCAAGAATTCCAGGCGTTCGTTGTGTTCACGCGCAGTTTTTTTATGCTCGTTCACATACGACCGATGCGTAAAAGCCGTCACCAAGAGTTCGATGTTGTCGAAGGTCACATCGAGTTTTTCTTTTGCGAACGTCTGGTAAGCAGCATAGTCTTGCATGTTTATTTCCTTGTCTTATAGCCGTGCTTCACGGATTTTCTTCATGCCCAACAGGATCAGTTTGCCAATGTCTTCATAAGCAATTTTATCCATCGCATCCTGCGCAGGCAACCATTTGATATCGCTCAGCCAATCTTCACCGCTCAATCGGTCTGTATCACCCAAGCCGTGTACCAAATAAATGTGCATCGTCATAAGCACCAGTGTGTGGCCGCGGCGGTACCTAAAGTTGACCTTGCCAAGCCAATTCATAACCTTCATTTCCTGCAGGCCAGTTTCCTCGCGGATTTCGCGCTCTGCCGTCTGTTTTGGCTCTTCGCCTTCTTCTACGTGGCCTTTGGGGATAGTCCAGCGATTCTTAGCATCCTGGATAAGCAAAATTTCGAGTGAATTGTCATTTTTACTCCGGCGAAAGATGATACCGCCGGAAGTTGTTTCGCGCACCACTTCTTCGATGGACGGCCGGCGATTGTTAACGAATCGCTTTATGCCCTGAAATGGCTTTGGTCGCTTCATGGGGTTTCCTTTGTCTCTGTCTCGGAATCGGCTGCTTTGCTAACATCATCAGCGGCTGCATCATCCGCCGTATCATCACTCGGGGGAGCAACAGCCTTTTCGGGATCTGGCTCGCCATTTTGACGACGCAGTAAGGTGCCAAGCACTCCATTGATAAATTTCGATGAATTTGTGCTACCGAATGCTTTGGCCAACTCAACGGCTTCATTGATAACCACCTTGGGCGGCACTCCGTCATCATGTGTTAGCTCATAAGCTCCAATACGCAATACTACGCGGTCCATACGGGCGATTTGGTCGATTGGCCATTCGGGCGCAATCGGCTGGAGCATGTCATCAAGCGCTTGCTGTTCTTTATTAACGCCATTTACCAAGCGTTCAATAAAGCCTTTGTCTTCGACGGTAGCTTCATAGCGGGCAATATTCCGCTTTAAAACTTCTTGCAAGTCAAAACCAGCGTCGGCTGAAGCATGACGAAAATCCTGCTCGTACAGCGTTTGTAGAGCTATGATGCGACCAAGGTGACGATTAGATGCCATGAATAAGCCTTCCGATTATGCTTTTAGTATAGCGCGTAAGCTGAATATTAAGCAGCTTTTTCGACGGTTTTCTTAGTAGCAGGCTTCTTGGCGACTTTTACGGTCTTAACCTCAAGTTGCTTGCCGGTAACCTTGGCAGTCAACACCTTGCCTGATTCGCGGCGAGTGGTAAAAGCTTTAACTGGTGATGTGCCGTTAACTTTTCGGGCCAGCTCAAGTACCAGGTGGCTGCGGCGGGCACCAGTACGGCGTGGTGATGTTCGTTTCTTTGGTTTACCCATGAGTAAACTACTCCTTCTTATAAAATGTTACAAATTAATGCTTGCGACCATTATACCGTATCTGTTGCAGAATCTCAAGCTGCCCCAGCTACAGCATTGCTAGACTACGAAATTTACGAGCTTGCCAGGTACAAAAATTTCCTTGCGTATATCTTTGCCTCCAAGGTGTGTCGCAACGTTTGACTCGGCCTTGGCCATGGCCAGGATATCATCCTTCGCGGCATCAGCAGGAACAGACAGCTGTGCGCGGACCTTGCCGTTCACCTGTACCACAATGACAACGGCGTCACTCACCAGGTAGGCTTCGTCGTGTACCGGCCAATCACTGGTGTGAATCGAGCCTTGGTTGCCCAGCTGGCTCCATACCTCCTCTGTAATATGCGGAGCAAATGGTGCCAACAATTGCATAAACGTCTGGATAGCCCAGCGCCAATCATCCGCCGCCTGGCCAAATGGAATAGTGACTTTTAGCTTGTAGAGGTCGTTGATTGTCTCCATCAGAGCTGCAATAGCAGTGTTGAATCCCAAATCGTCTAAATCACTGCTGACCTTCTTGATGGCTTTGTGCATGACGCGCTTCAGTTCTTTGGTGTCAGCAGTATTTTCGGTAGCGCCAGCGTCAATGTAGGCCTGAGCCAGGTTCCAACTGCGTTGCAAGAACCTAAAGCTTCCGCCCATGCCTTCGACACTCCAATTGGCCATCTGATTCCATGGGCCAATAAAGAGCTCCATGATACGGATGCTGTCAGCACCATAACCTTGTTCAATCAGGTCATCAGGCTGGATAGTATTGCCTTTTGATTTACTCATTTTCTGACCGTCAGGAGCCAGGATCATCCCTTGGTTACGTAGCGTGGTAAATGGCTCACTAAATGTGACCAGGCCTTCGTCTTGCATAACTTTCGTCCAGAATCGGGCGTACAGCAGGTGCATGACGGCATGCTCGGCGCCACCGATGTAATCATCGACAGGTAACCAATACTTCGCTAACGATTCGTCAAATGGCTTGTCCGCATTATGTGGATCTGCGTAACGCAAGAAGTACCAGCTAGAACACGCGAACCCATCCATAGTGTCGGTTTCGCGGGTTGCCGCACCGCCACATTGCGGGCAAGTTGTGTTGGCAAATGACTCGTCGCGAGCGAGCGGACTGCGCCCATCATCTGATGGTTCAAAGCTTGACATTTCAGGCAAGCGAACCGGCAGCTGGTCGTCCGGCACAGCAACCTGACCACAAGCTTCACAGTGGATAATAGGGATTGGTGCGCCCCAGTAGCGCTGACGGCTGATAAGCCAGTCGCGCATACGATAGTTTACCCGTTCCTCGGCAACACCTTTTTGGCTGAGGTCTGCGACGATTTTTTCACGTGCATCCGAGGTTAGCATATTCGTGTACTCACCAGAGTTAATCAGTGCGCCTTCGCCTACGTGGATAGTGTCGTTAAACGCCAGTTCCAAGATAGTACGGATAGACGGCTCAGCATCCTGTGCCAACAGCTCTTCTTTGCTCATCCATAATACGTCATAGGCGTCTTTCTCGTACGCTTCAGCTTGCTCAAAATTATTATGTGCCTGCGAGTTGAGCTGGGCCAATACAACATTCTTTACAGCCCGCTTATCACGTTTATCGTTCGTGCTGTAATAGTACACGCCAACGGCAGCTGGCAAGACTTTCTTAATGGTGATATCGGTGTAGCCTGCCTCTTCAGCGACTTCGCGAATTGCTGCCTGTTCAATGGTCTCGCCGTCGTCAATGCCGCCACCCGGCAAATCAATGCCAACACGCTTTCGTTCCGCACCAGGATGCCAACGTAACACACAGTACGTGTCAGTTTTAGGGTCGTGAAGCAATACAATCGCTACTGGTCGGTCTTTAACTTCGCTAGTATATCCGTTAAAGCTTGGAGCTACGACGGGCAGGATTTCCAGGCCAAACTTGCGGGCAAAAGCATTGTCACGCTCATCATGCGCCGGGACTGCCATAATTGCACCCGTTCCGTATCCTGTTAATACATAATCGGCAATCCAAATTGGAAGTTTTTTTCCGTTAGCAGGGTTTGTTGCGTAAGCACCGGTAAAAACACCTGTTTTTTCGCGGTTCGTTTCTTGCCGTTCGATATCAGACTTGCTCCGTGCCTTTTGCTGGTAGTTTTCTACCTGCTGACGGTGGTCGGAAGCGGTAATTTCTTTGACCAGCTCATGTTCGGGTGCCAAAACCAAAAAGGTTGCCCCAAAAAGCGTGTCTGGCCGGGTAGTAAATACATCTATCGCATGGCCTCCGCCTTCCACGGCAAATGTCACACGCGCACCTTGGCTGCGGCCAATCCAGTTGCGCTGCATAGCCTTGATTGATTCCGACCAGTTAACGTCATCCAGGTCTTTTTCCAAACGGTCGGCGTAATCAGTAATCTTAAAAAACCATTGTTTCAGTGCTTTCTTTTCCACTTCAGAACCACAACGCCAACAGCGACCAGCCTCGACCTGCTCGTTTGCAAGCACGGTCTTATCAACCGGACACCACCACTGCAAGCTCTCCTTTTGATAAGCAAGACCTTTTTTGAATAACATCAGGAAGAACCACTGGGTCCACTTGTAATATGCTGGGTCGGTACTGTCAATTTCGCGTGACCAATCATACCCAAAACCCATTTGGGTCAGCTGCTGTTTAAAGCGGCCCGTATTTTGGTCGATAGCTTGCCGTGGGCTAATGCCAGTTTTAATAGCGTAGTTTTCGGCAGGCAACCCAAAGGCATCCCATCCCATAGGGTGCAATACATTATAGCCGCGCATACGGGCAAACCGGCTCATAGCGTCACCAATAGCATAGTTACGCACATGGCCGACATGCATTGCGGCACCACTTGGATACGGAAAATACTCCAGGATAAACTTCTTGGGCTTGTCTGAATTATCGTCTGCTTCGTAGATTTTTGTCTCTGCCCAAGCCTGCTGCCACTTGGGTTCTATATCTTTTGGGTTATAGCGTTGCATCACTAAAAAACTCCTTCGTCTGTCTTTATCTGTAATTATACCTGAGAAATGAAAAATACGCCCTAGGGGGCGAGAAGAAGTTGGAGCTGAAGCACTGCAACCTGAGTCATTGCCACATTATACCATATTACCCTAACGGCCGTAAAACTGGCCGGGTTGGCCGGGCTGTAAATTCAGAAGCTCGCTGAATGTGACCAAAGTGTAATGTTTTTGCAGTTCGGTAATCACTGAATCCACTGCGTGTGCCGTCACGTCGTAGATGTCGTGCAGATCAAGCACCCCGCCAGGGCGAGCCTGCTGTAGCAGCAGCGCCTTAAACTGCTCTACATCTTGAGCTTTCCAGTCCAATGGGTCAACATTCCATAACGCAATTGTCAGTGGCACGTTTGACCGCACTGTTTCGTTCACCGCACCATAGGGCGGACGGAATAGCGTAGGTGTCGGAACCCCTGCACTGGCTATTGCGGCTTGCGTGCTATTTATTTCGTTTTGTATCTGTGCTGGTGATATTTCCGTAAAGTCCTTGTGGCTCCAGCTATGGTTGCCAATTTCGTGGCCAGCGTAGAACATTTGGCGTAGTAATTGCTCGTGTCCCGCAACACGGGAGCCAACCACAAAAAAGCTAGCGCGGGCCTGGTGCCGTGCTAGCGCATCTAAAATAATTGGCGTTGTTGTTGAGTTTGGGCCGTCATCGAATGTCAACGCCAGACACGCAGTTTTTGTACAGTCTACTTTAGAGGGAGGAGGTTGAGCTAGAGCATACTGCGAAAAGTGGGGCTGGATCGTTGGCTGAGAAGCTTGAGAGGCGGGCTGAAACAGCACCGACCGCACGCTTGCCATAGTCACCCCCGTCTGCGAAACTCCCAAGACACACAGCATCAGGACACTGCAAAGTACAGCGATAGCTGGTAGGCGGAGTAACCGTAAAAAATTGTGGCTGTTTGGCATACGAAACATTAGTGAAAATCGGTAAATTGCTGCCGCTTGACAGATAGCCAGTAGTCCGACTGGCGGACCATATCCACGGTATCTGCCTTATTGGCTAGTACTATTTTAAGCGCCTCTTCGGCAAAAACACGGTTCTGGGAACCTTTTGCCAACACTAACGCACCTTTTTTTAACTTCTTTTTCACAAATTCCCCAGCAGCGTACGGACTGTCAAATGAGTGCACCGTACAGCCACGCTCTTTGGCAGCTGGCGCTAGATAGTCTTTTGCCAGCTGGCCAATAGTCACGACCATCGCTAATTTTGCAGGGTCACAATAAGCACCAACCTCTGTGTGTGCATCCTGGGCATACGCACCAAGCTCATTCATACTGCCCAAAATAGCAATGCGTTGCGGCGCATCAGTTTTATATATGGCATCGAGGGCTGCCTTGACTGATTTTGGCGCCGCATTATATGTGTCGTCCAGCAGTGTACTGTTTTTTATGCCTGGAAATACGCGCATCCGGCCCGCAAAGGCGGTCACACTAGCCAAGCCTTGCTCGATACTTTCATAAGACTCGCCCAATATGTGGGCAACAGCAACCGCTGCTGTTGCAACCTTGGCACCGGTTGCGCCGAGCATTGGGATGTCTGCCGTAAACGAATGGCCTTTGTCTAAGTAAAATGTTGCCCGTTGCCCTGCCAAACCCTTTTCGCGCCGTTTAGCAGCGTAGTACGTTGCCTTTCGGCTTAAGCCGTACGAAACAAATGTACGGTCCGCAATATATTGGCGGTCTGTATCGTCAATATTTATAAGGACAGTCTGCGCGTAGTCCAGCACAGCAAGCTCTTCCCTGGCAACTTCATCCATAGTACCAAAGAATTCCATGTGCTCGGGCGCAACGGCAGTTACTACGGCAACTTCGGGTTGCAGATACGCAAAGTCGGCAATTTGACCCGGAGCATCGGTGCCTAGCTCGAGCACTACGACATCGTAGGGGTAGGGCTTTCGTATGGTCCGTTGGTTTTGCAGCCAAATCCTAGCCCAGGCAACAAGGTTGAATAGGCTGGGTAGCGGCTGGCTAAACAGAACAAGTGGGACAGTAAGATCGGCGTTATAATTCCCTTCCTGCCATAGCACACGCTTAGAAGCGCCCAATGTTTTAGCAACAGCAACCTTGGTAGATGTCTTGCCCAGGCTGCCCACAATTGCCACAATTTTAAAGTCATGCTTTGCACGCAGCCGTAGTACCTGGGCAACAAAAATACGGGTCAATATACGACGGCCAACGTACTTTGGCCGGGCGACGTACGAAAGCCAAACAGGCAGTGCCAATAACTGGGCCCATACGACAGGATACGAAACCACAAGTGCCAACCCGAACGCCCACCAACCAGCAGTACCAGCGTCATACCACTGCCAAACCATTGCCAGCCCCACCACAGCCTGTGTGATACTGCCGGCGTATACAAATAGCGCCAGAAGCCGCGCAGGCAAGGAAGGCTGCAAGGTTACCCGCTGTGACAGCGCATAAAAGTCACTCGTACTCCAGAACTCCTGCAAAAATGGCGTTATCTGGTAACGGTGATGCTGCAACAGCGCTACAAGCACCAGCGGATAGCGCCAACCATACAAGCTTACCGCCCCCCGCATACCACTACCCTCCATACACCATCACGAGCACAACAACCGCAACAACGCAAACGGCAAGCACTGCCGCTAAAGCCCACTTCCTGGACGATGCCCGACGTGCTGGGACGACTGGCGGTATTACCTCGGCAGGGTCAACAATCGCTCCTGCTACTGGCGGTTCCTCTATAGTATGCCCGCCCTGTTTTAACTCATCTGGTACTGTCTGAGCTGCCCTTTTGGAAGATGTCAGCGTTGCAGTGCCACCGTCCGCTGGCTTACGTTGTTTGGTGTCATCGTGAGGTTCCATATGCGCGCTTCCGAGTTATATTTATCTGTAACCTGATTATACATAAGGCAGAAAACATTCCCAAGCCTTATTCAAGCTCAGACAAGCGATGCTGCAGCTCGGCCATTGGGATAGATGTCTTTGGCAGCGTCACTGTTGGAGCAACGCCATGGCCACTAAATGTTTCCGAGTAACCTGTCTGCTTTGAGCTCACTTGCACAATCTGCTTAGCATGTGCATCTACCGTAACGGAGACCGCTATACTGGCCGCATTCTCGTAACGATCTGGGTCTAGGTTGTCCAGGTCTTTCAAACCCGCACTCTGGGCGAAGGATTTCATAACACTCAGGTATAGGACTGGCTGCATTGTTATGTCGTAAGTATATAGTAGCCGGCCAGCTTTTTGTTGGCGCTTAATCTTGTCAAATTGCGTTTGGTATAGCGCACGACTCTTCATTTGTCCAATTAGCTCTTTGCGGGCCTCTGGCTGCAGCATCCCGATTGGCATCGGCACGGCTCCCAGCGGCAATGCAGTGCCCAGCGCCACTTGCTGTAGCAAGGGTGACTGCGTTGCCGACGACGACTCCGCCCATACACCTATAACGTTAGACAAATCGGGCACTTTACCATCAGCATTTTTCTTGGCTGTCGAAACATCTGTATAGCGGGTGAACGAGCGCTTTGTGTCGCCCACTGATTCCGTATTAACAACCGTCCCAGCCTGCTTTACTGTTCGTACTGCATGCACTGTATTGGTTGTACCGAGAGCAAATTGTATCTTTTGCATGTCATCAGTGCCATTCGCGGCATTATGGATAGACAAAGTTACACCCCTACTGGCAAGGCTGTTGCTAACTGTGCTCCAAAATACGCGTTCTGGCTGCACAGATACCCGCGTCCACCACAATATAATAGAGATAAGCACCAGTACCGAACCGCCAATATACACCCAGGCATATGTTGACCGTTTGTGCGAGAGTTCTTCAAGTGTGGTATGCATTGTTGTATTGTACCAGCCTGTGCTGAGAATAGGCTATGCCGACTGGATATCCCGATGCCTATATACCGCCCATGCAATTGCTAGCAATGCGACTATCATCACGACCTGCACGCCGATAGCTGACCAATCGATACCGTTCAAGCCGGTGCGAGGATGAACATAGTAATAAAACGGCAGAAACTTTTGTGCCGTCTGCAAAGCAGTAACCGTGGATGCCATTGATGTGATAATGTAACTACCAAGAGCCAATGAAGCCACGATTCCTGCCGACACTGCCTTGCGGCCGGTTATCAGCCCTGCACAAAATGCCACCGTGCCAAACAACAGACTTATGACGTAGCAGCCAAATACCAGTCCCAGCAGCCGTGTTAACGCATACTCCTCTTTAATAATCCATAGCGAACCAACAATACCAATACCCAGCCCGGCATGGACCACCAGCAGATATAGTTTTAATGCTGTAAACTTCTCTAACATTACCCGTGTGCGGGAGACTGGCTGTGCCAACAGCGTGGCCATAGTACCTTTTTCTTCATCGCCCGCAGAAAGGTACAGCCCCAGCAGAATAGCCAGTGTTACCGTAATCATCGGCATCCGCAGGCCAAACACTTGTGTGTCCAGATAACCGCCTACGGTTTTAAAGGTAACTGCATCGCCAATAAAGGACTGTAGTTGCGGCGGTAAACTTTGGGATAGCTGCTCGAATGTGTTGCCTTCGCTAACAGATGGGTAAAATAACAATGAAAACCACGCCAGTGCTACTGCACCAAGGGTCCAGCCAATTAAGCCGAGCCGTTTTTCGTATAAAACTTTCCAAACAATCGCAAACATTATTTCCCCTTCTGGTAATAACGCATAAACAACTCCTCTAGGTCGGCGTCCGTCACTGATACGTCGACCACCCGTAGCTCAGCGAGCTTTTGCAGCAAGTCCTGCAAATGGCCGCCAAACTGGAATACAACATGACTCCCATCGGCAATAACATGCCTTGCACCCCGTATCGCCCTAATATGGTCAACGTCTTTTACGTCAGCAAACGTTACACGGACCTGCTTGAGCGTAGAAACGGTCATCATCTGCATGTCACCACTTTGGATAAGTTCACCTTGCCGGATAAATCCCACCCGGTCACACACGTGCTGGATTTCGGACAATATATGCGACGAAATAAAAACCGTTTTTCCCTGTCTTTTGTGTTCAAGTATCAACTTATTAAACTCTGCCTGGATAAGCGGGTCAAAGCCGGTCGTCGGCTCATCCAAGATAAGAAGGGCCGGTTGGTGCATCAGCGCGGCAATGAGCGCAACTTTCTGACGGTTACCGCGCGACAGCGTGCCGATTCTTCTTGTTAGGTCACAGTCTAACCGATGCGACAGATCTTTGATAACCTGGGGGTGTACGCCACCGCGCAGCCGTGCCAAGTACGCCAGGAATTGCTTGCCAGTCAAATTGTCCTCAAGAGCCATATCACCACTTAGATACCCTATATCCTTATGCACTCTAGCTCTGTCCTGGATTGCATCGTGGCCAAAGATAGTCACGGTACCATCTTGCGGCAAGATCTGCCCCAGCAACATGCGGATTGTTGTGGTTTTGCCAGCGCCATTGGGCCCCAAAAAGCCATAAATTTCGCCTTGGCGTACGGTTAGGTCAAGCCCCCTGACTGCAGCAATCTGTCCAAAGTACTTCGTTACGTTCTGCAGTTGTATAGCTGGTTTGCTCATAGATATGCCTTAAGCATAAGCGAAAACTGCCCTACGGGCAACTGCTAGGCCCGTGGTTGGACGACAACAGTCTGCCTGGCAGTAGCAATCGGCAACTCTTCGAGCATATCAGCAAATCGTCGGCGTAACACGTGGGCAACACGTATACTAGTAGCGCTCCAGGTAAAGTTCTGCTGGCGTTCATACTCTCCTTCGCTGCCATCGTGCGCCGAGCCTGTGCCTAACGGCGCGTCAGGGTCAAAATTCTCTGGCAAGCTACCAGTATGCGCAAGAATCGACTGATTAGAGTTGATAAGGTTATCAGTAACCAAAAAACCCAATCTAGCAAACTTATAGCGATATAGAGCCTGTGCAACAGCATCCTCCTCGCCGGGCCAGCTCAAACCATCCCACTGCTGGCTGCTACGCTGATTTGTCACTCGGATCCCACCACTCCGCACGAGTTCTTCCTCGAAGAACTGCACCGCTTGTGCTGCCTCTTCCTGAGTCACAGCTCCAACGAGCAGCGGGTACATTCCAGCGGTGCTGACTGCTCGCGTTCGCTCGCCAGTTCGATAGTTATAATCGTAGTAGTAACCTGTCTCTGGATCACGATGATACCTTCGTATCATTTCGGCCGTACGAAGTGACCTGCTTTGCCAGCGAGCTGCCATATCAAGAGCGATCACCTCGGCGCTTTCGTTATGCTGTTGACGATAATGAAAAGCTTGCAACTCGTAACTTTTAGCCAGTGTCTCTTCGAGTTCCATCTGTTTTGATGTATGGTCTACATGGATAACGTGACTTGCCTGGATCGTCGTCGGATCATCTGGCACTCTAAAATGCCGTTCAGACGAATAGTCCCAGGCTGATATAGCACCACTGCGCCAATGTTCAAAGAATTGCACAGGATCAACAGAGGGGTCACGCTGTTGTGCCTTCTTTAAGGCTGCCATATCTTCTGCCCACGATTCCAAACGTGGGCCTTGCTCGCCGTCCAAGTAATAACCACCGAATGTGCCCGCGTTATCAAGTAAGACTACGCCTTTGATAGCCTTACCTACGTCACCACGCTCAAAATCACGCCGGGCACCATTCCAAAAGTGCCATTCTGTCAATAATGAGTGTTGATATTTGAGCAACGGGTGCTCGAGTGTAACCTGCCCGGGATGTAGTTGTTCATATCGCTCGGCCAAAGTGTTAATATTGCTAGCATGATAGCTTATTTGGTGACGGCTTAAATAGTACTTCCTATTTGCCGTCGGTATACGATGGCCGTACTGAGTGTTTCGACGCTGCAGGTAAACCTGATTGTCAACAAGTGCCTGGGCAAGATCCCAGCGTTCGCCCTCAGTCAAGCTCACATCATCATGTAGTTCATACGCAGCCGTATCGACCGATAATCCTTTTATAATCTTGCCTGTATCATGTTCGTATTGCTCCTCCGAGAATCGTCCCGGACAGGGCTGTATTGAGATATTAGGAAGGCCGATAAGCGTACCCTTGTCCTCGGGTTGATAAAAGACATTTCCTCTGATAAGTTGATTGGCATGCGAAAGAAGGCGTTCACGTTCGCCAATGTAACCAGCGCCAGCACAGCGGTCCCGCATGTTCATATGCGTAACAACGAAGGCCCCTAGATTAAAATTCGGATCTTCACGCTGCCGATCGTATAGATTGCCCAGCTCTGCAAATGTCAGGCCATCTGCAGGTCCAGCGTCAACCACATTTTTGCCGTCGTAGCCCGACAAATATAAGGCTTTCGCCAAATCCGGGCAATTCTCGTTTATGCTCATCTGTTAAAAGTAACTTGCTTATGTATAACGTGTGTGTAATCGCTATTATATGAATTAACGACATGCGTATCAATGTTTTAAAGACATCAGACTTACGCTATTTTTACCTCTGTTAACAATTGACTTTTACATTTAAATATAGTAAAATAATACATGCTTTGTTGAGCCATTTCAGCTCCAAGCACTTTGACAGGCAGAAATCTGATCAAGGTGGGATGGAAGAACATATCGCATGTTTTGCCACCCCATCTTGAACTCCACAAGTTCCATCCATCGGAGATCAATGAGCCTACGCTCAGGCAACCGTGCCAATGGGAAACCGAAAGAGGATCGAATGTCCACCGTTCCCGCCCAGTCCCGCACCAACGGCGAAGACAACGACAACACCGGCAGCATCGAAAGGCCCGAACTGACCATCGTCGGCAACGACACCGGCGTCAGCCTCGACAAGCAGCCCGTCGCCGGAGGTCCGACCAAGTCCAACGACAACACCGACTGCATCCCGCCCACCATGGACCCCGCACCGCATGGTGACGGCGTGATCCGCGTGCCCATCGACATCGTCGACGACGAAGACGCCACGGACACGGAGGCCGACGCAACCGAACCGGTCGAGCAGCCGCAGGACTGGATGCCCGAAAACGTCGAGACCACCATCAAGAAGCACGGCTTCCTGATGCGCTGGTACCAGGTGTACTTCTACGCGCTCCTGCGCTATGCCGCGGACACCGACGGAGTGCGCAACCAACTGGTCCGCAAGTACTTCGAGGGGCACCTCTTCACGCACAGCGACACCCTCGGCGGCGTCGTCACCCGCGACCGCAGCCTCTGCGTCACCATCGAGAAGGCCGAACAGGTCATCGACCAGTGCCGCAGGGACCTGCAGCTGGCGTATCTCCGCCCCCACGACTTCAACTTCGTCGTGGCGCAGTACGTCAACCTGGTTCTGGTGAACAAGCTCTCCATCGACATGCCCGGACGCCCGTCCGTCGGCCCCTGGTGGATGTTCCCGTTCCGCCCCCTGCTGCGCAAGGGTGCCTTCGAGTGGCTGAACCGCTGCTTCCAGGTGCACCTGAACAACGCCAGCTGAACCAGCCGCGCCAGCCAACCCATTAACCGCCCCCTATAGCTAGGAGGATTCAAGGGATGTGGCATGTGGAGCCAGGAAAATCGCTGACCGGCATCCGCCAGTCAACCGACAACCTGCTGAACTCTGCCTGTCACATCCCCATGTTTACTAGGCCACCGTTATGGTGGTTTTTTGTTTGTAAATTGAGGCTAGGGCTGATCGACTTGCCGGATCCCCAGCGTGTCTGTGCCGTCAGCATTCCAGTCGCCAACCAAAGAATGGTCATCAGCATCGCCATAGGCCATCACAAGATCAGCGGTCGTATCAAACGTGTCGTTAAGATAGTAGGTATTTCCATCGCGGACGCCGAGTGTATCTACACCATTGCCATTCCAGTCGCCAACCATGGCAACCATGTCAGAATTGCCATAACTAGCTACGATGTCTGCGCCTGCATCGAATGAATTATTGAGATAGAAGGTGTTGCCCTCCCGGATACCAAGGGTGTCAACGCCGTCGCCATTCCAATCCCCTGCAAGCACTGGAATGTTAGCATCGCCATACGTTACGACGATTTCGGCACCAGCATCAAAGCCGTTATTTAGGTAATACTTATTTCCATAGCGTACGCCCAAAGTGCGCTTGCCATCACCATTCCAGTCGCCAGCTAACGCGCCAACTCCGTAGTCCCCGTAGGTAGTGTAGACGTCGTGTTGGGCATCCCAGTTGTCGTTGAGGTAGAACTTGTTGGTGACAATTGGTGGTGGAGGAGGCGGCGGAGAAGAATTGGGAAAACTCGCGCAAGCCTGCTGTGGTCCAGAGTTCGTCGAACCGATCACGCCAAGCCTGTCAGCAGCTGCAAGGGTAGTCCCCGGGTTCCCATGATCCGCATAACAAGAATAGTTCCCGCTAGTGTTCCTAAACTGCACGTGTGCATGACGAGTCTGGAAACAGGAAGAGTTAAGCGACTCGCCCGTTACCTTACCTATTTGTGTACCGCTGGGAACAGGATTGGAGCCAATGTCTGTCAAGTCTAAGTGATCATACTTGACCTCGCCAACCTCAGAGCCATTCACTAACACATCCAAAGTTACGCCACGGCCTGCGATATTTGACCCATAAGAAGAGCATGTGTCTGAAGTGCCAGCGCGCCTAAAAGTAACAGCTCCATCTGGACTCGCACCATACACCTTCACTGGCGTGTTTGCCCCCGCGTAGATATCGGTCGCCCAATCAAAGCCGTAACGAGTATGAACACCAGGATGGCTTGAGTTGTAGTCTGTGTATGGGGGTTTACGTTTGCATTAAAGGCCCACCTCCCTCCAAAGGGCATTCCGATGAGTACTTGGGGAGCGCTCGCATGTGCGGGGGTAGGATCAGACCACTCTTCAGCAGTTATAGCCGTCGTACCTCCGAGAACAAGCAATCCTGCACCCGCTAACCTGCTGAGCTTTACGCGAGCATCGGCTGCGACATTTTGAACACGATCCAAGAGCCCTGGTTCATCAATTGGGTCTTCTAATGAAGCCTCCATTACTGGTGGTCGGGAAAATTCTGCGCTCATAGATTCCTTTCATGAGCAGCCCCCACCAGGCCGGTTATTAATTTGTAGTTGTTAGCTAATCAGCAAGGACTTGAAAAGTTTGTCAAATTTTGTCCAGTACTCACCGTCCGTTTGCACATTCAGTTCCTCATTGAGGCTTGAGAATACGTACGTCCTACTATTCACGCTAAAAAGATAGACCTTTGTCTCAACACCACCATTGGAGACAGCATATTGAACTGATCTCTTTCCTTTCAGCTCGTTCGTAGTTTTGCTGACGGTAGCGCCCTCCATCTGGGCAAATGAGCTGTCATACCAAGCAGTGGAGGCAGCTAAGTCTTGACCGAGGACCTCAATACTGATCGTGTCGCTGTACTTCATATCGTCGTTGCGCTTGAGGTTGATTGCGTACTCTTGCTTTGTAGCCGAGCTTGGAGAGTCTGCTACACCTTCGTCAACCTTCCAGTCAGTTGGATATCTAAAGCTAATTCCATAGGTAGTGCTTGAGTACATCCTCCAGTCTCCGTACGGATCGGCTTGTTTGGCATCATCCTCGCTTGTATTTTTCTTGTCGGATTGAGACGTCTCTTTTGTTTTGCTGGCAGACTCGTCATCCTTGTTACGTTGCCAAACAAAATAGCCGCCCAGCACAAGGGTGGATATTACGACAACGACTACAAGAACAATAGAGAATGAGAAGCCACTACTGTTTGTCTTTTTTGTCATTACTGAACTCGCTTATATTACTCTTATTATTAAATTATCCATAAACTACGCATGCAATACAATAACCTATTTCTCACTCATAATTACATCAGTCGTTTGTCATTCGTAGTCACTACGCTAGCCCATGGCGACTGACAGTGTGACAGTTTGGAATCTTGGCGGCTGACAACTGGCCTCAGTATAATTTCATGAATACGCGACATCTTTTCGATGTCAGGTTGCAGGTAAGATTCCTCCTCTATTGAGGGGGCTTCAAAATGAGTGGACATAGTTAACTCCTTCGCCCACCCGTTTAATTATTTGTTTATATTTTCTCTAGGCGTACTAGAGCTTGCTGCAATTCTTCGATTTGAGTAGCAGTTGTCGAACCAGCACACTCGGGCGTTACATAGTTCAAATGGTAAACATACTTGTCATCAGATAGGACGTTTTCTTCAAATGTCCAGCGATAACGTTGCGTATTGAACGGCTTACCCCTCTCGACTCGTAAGATCTGAGCAGCAGTATCTACAAAATCGCCTTGCGCATTCTGAACTAAGTCACAGTCATTGCCAGCAGAGGGGTTGTTTTTTAACAAAATTTTCGCCTGTTGTATTGTGTTTCCATCTGGATCAACCACAGGATCACTCAATGAGTATGCAACTTCTCCCTTCAAATCTTCAGGCAGAGGGAACCGCACACTCCATTCTTTGACGACCAAATATTCACCGGCTTCAGTCGGGTCTTTCGTATCGGAGTTCTCAGCTGGCTTCTCTTCGGACTGTGACGTCTTGCTGTGGGAATTTTTGCTCGGCTCGCTTTTGGTCTTCTGCCATATAAAGAAGCCACCCAAACTGAGGGCAGCAACTACTAGCAAAGCAATGACTAGTTCGATGGCTGAGAATCCGTGTTGGGATAATTTTCTTGTCATGTGTGTTTTCTCGCTCATGTTATGTTTGCTGCATTATTAGCGAAATTCGCGAATAATGCAATAGCATTTTATGACGCAGCCCCACCGTTTCCAGCAAGGGGCCCGCACTTAATCTCGTCCTAAATTCAAGAAAATAAAAAGACCACCTACTTGGTGATCTTTTTATTTTGGTGGAGCTACAGGGACTCGAACCCTGGACCTCTTCCATGCCATGGAAGCACTCTAGCCAACTGAGCTACAGCCCCAAGATCGTTTGAATACCGGTGTATATACAGGTATAAAACTTAGGCGGCTGCTGAATAGAGCAATCGACATCAGCAGCCTATGCTGTTTGGACAACGCATTCATTATAACAGATTACACGCTGTTTGAAAATCCCTATCCGGCCCGCTAAATAAGCCGCTTCTTGCGTGCAAAAATAAACATCAGTATTACCAACACGAGCGTGAAGCCGGTTACCGCAATATACGCCCATGGCTGGTGCTGGAACGGCAGCGCAATATTCATGCCATACATTCCAAAGAAGACGTTTGGCAAGGTAATCATAACTGTTACGGCCGTTAATACCTTCATGGTGTAGTTCAGGTTGTGCGAGCTAATAGAGGAATAAGCCTCGCGGATGTTATCAATGGACTTAAGGTTGGAGTTACACGCCTCTATCGACTGCTCGTTATTAAGCAGCAGGTCTTCTACAATATCTTGGTCTTCGTCAAACAGGGGCATATAGCGCCCCAGCAGTAACCGCCGAAGCGTTGCGTTGGTTGGCATCAGCGATGACAGGAATTCGTTCAGCTCGTCTTCGATCATCACAAAATCAATAAAGTCCTGGTTGCTAATTTCGTGGCCGCGCAGGCGTGAACGGATCAGTTTGATCTGCTTGCTCGTGCGGCTAATAAAGGTTTCGTAATGTTCGCCGATTTGGTGCAGGATTTGCAGCACCAACTTAGCGCGCTGAGTGGTTGCAAAGTCAATACGGCCGTTCAAAAAGGCGTCCAAGCTTGGCAGCTGAACCTGCGAAACAGTGATTAGAATATCCGCGCCAAAGATAAACAGCAGCGGCACGGTCACCAGTTCCTCTTCTTCGTTTTTGTATGCAAACCGCACAAAAATATAACTTTGCTCACCCTCGCGCTCCAGGCGCGGCATTTCATCGACGTCGAGTGCGTCTTCTAGGTGTCCGGCGGTCAGCTTGAACTTTTTGGCCAAAAGTGCAATTTCTTCTTCGGTTGGTGCCTCGGCATATACCCAGCAGCCACGCTGATAATCATGAAGCTCTTTGACTTGCTGGCTTCGTAGGCTCTTGTAGTAGTACTTGATCATCGCTTCCCTCTGTTTTTCTGTTTGGCAGCCAAGCGCCTGCTGCACATTGTTACATTTACTTATAGTATAGCAAAGGATAATACACCCTCAAACACAGGGGCTTGCAAGCAAGTGCATAGCGCATAAAAATACGAGCCGTAAGGCCCGTATTTTTTCGTGCGCGCCCACCCGGGCAGCGTATGAATTTTGTGTTTGGTCGCTGTTTGTTTCACGCGCTGCCATGCAAGCGCACGATTACTTTAAGCATAACCGCTTATGATTTTTTGTCAAGCATTTGGTACCTGTGCAACCAAATATTCCCGCAGTTTTACAATTGCCTTGTACCGGTGGCTGAACGGCTGGAGTTCTTCATCCGTCATTTCGGCATAGGTTTTATCCGATCCGTCAGGGATGAAAATGCCGTTCCAGCTCTTGCTGCCATGCCAGCCATCACTGGCACTCGTACGCACCGCCTCTGCTATCCGGCCAGCCGTACGACCCTCGAAACTATACAGCTGATTACCGTCATATATACCGTAAATAATAGACGCCGTGGCAGTTCGATCTTCAAAACCCTCAAGCATTTTTAGTATGCCGTCATTGCCGATTTCTTCGAGAAACCATTTGATGAGTGTACCGGGCAGCCTGCCGCCAAAGGCCTTGCAGCTGAGTGCAACGTCTTCTACCAATACAGGTCGGCCCACTATTTTATAAGCTTCTTTTGCCTTGTGCGCTATCACGTCACGCGGCTCAAGTGACTGCAACTCATCTAAGTCGAGTTTCTGGTGCGACACTGGGTGCCCCAGCCACTTTTCTAGATAGTCCGCCTTTGCCTGGTTGCCAGTAATAAAAACAATATCATCCATATTATTTCTGTCCTATTATTGCATGCTCGCATTCCAGCATTTCATCGGCACATACTTTAAATACAGTATTTGAGCGCAGTTTAGCTTCACCTTGTTCGAACCATACCGAAATCCATTTGGAGTACTCGCCATTCATCTCTTTGCTCCAATCTAGCTCTGGCTCTGCTTGTACATGTTGTAGCGCATCGCCCTTTGGCGTATAAAAATCTACGTGGTCAAGCCCAGTTTTATCGGTTGACCCCGGGCGGCGTTCCATAAGTTTAACCAACTTAATACCGCCAGGCAACACAAGTTCTTTTAGATGCAGCGCAATAACCCACCGTTCATTAATCCATCCAAAATGGATTTGGTCGCAGTCATCGCGCAATTCGTGAAACGCCTCCATAACTGCCGCGCGATCAGTAAACTTCCAGCCTGCGGCTGTTGGTAATAGGTTGGTAAAATAATCAACATTATTGCAGCTGTGGGCCAGCTTAGACCAGCCCGCCAGATATTCACTCACGCTTGCTTGCAGCCCGTCAACCATATCACCCTCCTATTAATGTTATTAGGTCCTGCTCCGTTATCCTTTCGGTACCATACCTTTCGGCCTTCTGCAGCTTGCTTGCACCTACGTTTTTGCCGACCACTAGGTATGTCGTGTCTTTACCTAGCGAACTCTGGAACGTTCCGCCTAGTTCGCGGATTTTATCGGCGGCAATATCACGACTCATAGTCTCGAGTGTGCCGGTTATAACAAATCGCTTGCCATGCAATGGGCCTTCGGCATGGGACACATACTGCGGAACAACACCAAAGCGCTTGCATTTCTCCAGTAGCGCCTGGTTATCCGGGTCGGCAAACCAAGCGATAACCGATTCAGCCACTACATCACCAATACCCTCAACTTCCAACAAATCGTCGAGCGTGGCGTTGCCAATTGCTTCGAGTGAGCCAAAATGCTCTGCCAGGTCAATTGCCGTCTGGGTTCCAACATGGCGGATACCCAGGCCATACACAAAGCGCGGCAAAGGCGGATGCTTAACGGCCGCTATTGCCGCTATAAGGTTATTGGTAGACAGCTCGGCAAACCGGTCCAGTTGGATAACTTGGTCATACGTGAGCGCATATATATCCGCCAGGTCTCTTACCAATCCGGCGTCCACCAGCGCCACCACGTTTTTTTCACCCAGACCATCAATATCAAGCGCACCTTTGCTGGCGAAATGTTCCAGAGCTTTTTTGAGCAGCAGAGGGCCGCTAGCGCCTTTCACGCGGTATACCGCCTCGCCCTCTGGGCGTATAAATTGCAGCTCTGGATATTGGCGTGCTAGTTCGGCAACCATATCAAACGGCTTGGCACCCTTAGGCCTCAGCTCAGTCAAAACTCGGTCAACCTGGGGAATAATGTCACCTGCTTTAAAAATGACAACTGTATCGCCAACGCGCACATCTTTGCGCTCAATTTCATCGGCATTATGCAGGCTTGCGTGCTGGACTGTCGTCCCTGCGACAGATACAGGGTCAAATACGGCTACAGGTGTTGCCGCACCAGTACGGCCAATGCTCAGTACGATGTCTTTTACGATGGTCGTCGCTTCTTCTGCCGGGTACTTGTAGGCCACAGCCCCGCGTGGATTCTTGCCGGTTGAGCCCAATTCAGCATATAGCTGGCGGTCGTTGACCTTGACTACAATGCCATCAGTGTTGAATGGCAAGTCGTGCCGCTTCTCCTCCCAATGCTCCACAAAGCGCATAACAGCATCTATGTTCTTACACAACTCTGCCTGGTCGTTACTGGCAACTCCCAACGCACGGGCAGCCTGGTAGGCAAACATAAAAGTCGGGACATCAGCGGGATCTTCCCGCAGAATATCGTATGCCCGAAAGCGCAAAGGGCGCTGCGCCACAAGCGATGGGTCCAACTGACGGATAGTGCCCGCAGCCAGGTTCCGAGGATTTTTAAATAATGGCAGCCCCTCCAGCTCGCGGGCATGGTTAAGAGCCTCGAAGTCTTTTTTGTACATAATGATTTCGCCGCGGATTTCGGTACGGCCCTTTAGAAACTTCTGGTACTCAGGCCCGACTTCCTGGCGCAAACGAAGCGGTACCGACTGGATAGTCCGCACGTTTGCTGTTACATCTTCGCCCACATACCCGTCGCCCCGGGTAACCGCCTGCGTCAGCACGCCATCCTGGTAAACAAGTGCGCATGCCAAACCATCCATTTTTATTTCAGCTGAAAATTCATGCTGCCTGCCAGGCAGCAATTTGTCCATCCGTACTACCCAAGCTTCAACCTCATCCCGGCTAAATACGTCATTTAGACTAATCATGCGCACTGAATGGGTTACCTTCTGGAATTCAGACAACGGCGCGCCACCAATACGCTGGGTAGGCGAGTCGGGTGTAATCAAATCCGGGAATGCTGCCTCAAGCTGTTTCAACTCCTGCATGAGGCCATCGTACACCGCATCCGATACGCTTGGGTCATCTTTGACATAGTACTCATAGCTATATTGCGCCATGAGCCGGCGGAGTTCGATCATACGTTTTTGCGCTTGTTGTTTTGTCATGCCGGCTCCTTTATAGCAATGATCGGTATAACGAATAGAGGTAGGTGTGGATAATGATAAAGTAGACGACCATCAAAGCATAGAACATCCAAGCTGCAACTGATGTTGCAAACAGAATAAGCGGAATCATGACAAACGCACTGGCAATAAGCAGCATGAGCGGCAAATACAAAAGCCTTCGGATAACTGTCCAGCGGCGAAGCTGCACAACTTCGCGCATCGACCGCAATGCCCCCAGCGGAGTCATATCGGGCAGCGCAACTGCATACAACGCCAAAACAGACGAAGCCAGCATGTATAGTGACAACAACGCAAGCAAGAAGAAAAGCGCCGACCAAGCCACCACTTCTGCCGGGTGTGACGCCAAGCCATTACCCATAACTGTGCTCAACAGCGAGCTGCCAATAACAACCGGGATAACTTGCAGGCCAATAACAACGAGTACCAACATAAACGGTATCAACGGATACATACCTTTGTAATAAGCATCCCTGATACGTACCTTTTTGCCGGCAAATGCCTGCCGGAGCGCCCAGATCATCGCTAAACTGCTAACAATCATTAGCAGCAATTGGTACGACCCAGTAGCAGAAGCAACATTACCAGAAAGGCCTAGCAAGTATAAAAATGACCCGGCGCCCGCAGTTAATTCACCTAGAGTCCCAGAAAACACACCGGTAAACGCATCCTTGGCGTTCGCCACATCACTGCTGTTTACCGTCTGGATAAGTGCAATATTGATGAAACCGTAGATAGCGGCAATGCCTGCAAATGGTTTCCAGTTTTTTTTGAGCAATTTAAGTGAGCTGCCCAGTAGCTGCCCGCCAGAAGGGAGTGCCACTCCAATGGGCTTAATTCGTTTTTGTAGGGTAAACGATTTATACGTACCGTTTGCTACCCTGCGCTGCTTTTTGGGAGCGTCAGATTGCTCGCTTGTTTGTTTTTTCCCTCTTGCCATGTCTTTATCCTAAGCGTGGTTACCCATTTCACGCAAGCGCTTTATGCGGTCTTCGATAGGAGGGTGAGTGCTAAAGAAACGCGCGACTGACTTACCGCGCAACGGGTTGGCAAAAAATAGGTGCGCCGTAGCCGTGTTCTGGCGTTTCATAACTGATCCATGGTCGCGGATTTTTTCGAGTGCCCGGACCAGGCCATCCGGATAGCGGGTTGTTAGCGCGCTGGTACTGTCGGCCAAATATTCGCGGCGGCGAGAAACTGCGAGTTGCACCATCATTGCAATAAACGGCGCCAGTAAGGCAGCAACAATCCCCAACACCATAAAGACCGGGTTCGGCGAATTATCTTCGTCGCCGCCCGAAAACCACATCATGTACATAATCATATCGGCAATAGCCCCAATGGCGCTCACCAAGCCGAAGACGATCATCATAACGCGGATGTCGTAGTTTTTTACATGGCCAAGTTCGTGGGCCATAACTGCCTCGAGTTCGCTATCGTCCATGATGTCCAGCAAGCCGCGTGAAGCGCAAACAATTGCATGCTGCGGGTCACGGCCAGTAGCAAACGCGTTTGGTGCCTGATCTTCTATAATATAGACTTTAGGCATTGGCATCCCCGTAGCAATGGTAAGGTTTTCGACAATACGATATAGGCGCGGGTCATCTTGCTTTTTAATTTGCTTGGCACCAGTCATGCCAACCGCCAATTTTGCAGCCAAGAAGTACTGAATAAGCGCATAAAAGCCACCAACAATAAATGCCAGGTATAGAAACATTGGCGAGCCGTACATATTGCTTATAATCCACCCTAAAGCACCAATAATAACGGCAAATACCGCCATAATGAACCACGTCTTACGCTTGTTTGCAGCGATTTGGTTGTACATGTTTCAAAACCTCGTGACTAGAACTTGACGTTCACTGGGGATTGGGCTTGAGCCATTTCGGACTCTTCAAGCTCAAAGAACACTTTGTCTGTCTTGAAGCCAAACATTCCAGCAAACATATTAATAGGGAAAATGGTGCGCTTTGTATTGAAGTCGCGCACAACACCGTTATAAAAGCGGCGGGCAGCCTGGATCTTGTCTTCCGTATCAACAAGCTCGTCTTGCAAAGCCTTAAAATTAGCGTCTGCCTTTAGCTGCGGATACGCTTCGGCCACCGCAAACAGGCTCTTAAGTGTTTGCTCGAACATATTTTCCGCTTGGGCAGTTTCCTCAACACCCTGCGCGTTCAATGCCTGAGAGCGCGCCTTAGTAACGTCTTCAAAAACACTTTTTTCGTGCGTGGCATAACCCTGTACGGTATTAACAAGATTTGGAATAAGATCATACCTGCGCTTGAGTTGGACAGTAATATCACTCCATGCTTCTTGGGCACGTACGTTCAGCTTGACCAAGCCATTGTATATTGCCCCAAAAATAATCACCAGAAGTACAACAACAACTGCAATAATAATCCATGCCATATTAGAGGGCTCCTTTTTCTTATATCTATAGTATATACCAAACCTTAAGGTTTCCCATAGGGTGGCATAGGCGATATGCAAAGTATACAATAGAAACGATGCGCGTACGAAAAAAGCAGCAAAGACGCCGGCGTAGCCGGGCCATAGCATGGATGTTCATCCTGATAGTCGGCGCCAGCCTATTCAACTACTTCCGCCCCCTGCCCACACTGACCGCCACTGCCTCGCAACCATTACCGCAAAAAACGCAAAACAGCGATTTACCCTGGCCCGCCGATGCCACCGCGGCGATAGGCGCTGTTGGCTTTGGCGTGCTTGGCAATAGCACCATCCAGGAAACACCCATCCCCACCGCCAGCCTCGCCAAAATGATCACCGTCCTCACCATACTTAGGGATAAGCCGCTGGAACTTGGCCGATCAGGCCCAACCATATCCCTCACCAATGACGACGTCGCCTCATACACCAACTATTTGCGCGTGGGCGGGTCAGTATCACTGGTGGCAGCCGGTGAACAAATCACCCAATACCAGGCATTCCAGTCCATTCTGCTGCCATCATCCAACAATATGGCCGACACCATGGCCCGCTGGGCGTTCGGCTCGCTCGATAACTACCAAAAAATTGCAAATGAATACGTAAAACAACTGGGACTGGAACATACTACAGTTGGCACCGATGCCAGCGGCCTCTCCCCGACAACAACGAGCACCGCAAGCGACCTGGTAAAACTTGGTATCATTGCCATGCAGCACCCCGTGATTGCTGAAATTGTAGGCCAGAAAAATGCCACCGTACCCGTGGCCGGAACTATCCCCAACGTCAACCGCCTACTGGGATATGAAGGTGTTAACGGCATCAAAACAGGTAATTCAGATGAAGCCCGTGGCTGCCTGATGTTCTCGGTAAAACACGAACTAGCAACCGGCAAGGAAGTCACTATTGTCGGTGCCATTGTAGGCTCGCCAAGTGTGAACAAAGCTATCCAGGATGCTGTTCCACTCATCCAAGCTGCCAAGGCCAAATTCAGCGTGGAAAATATCGTCCGCACCGGGCAGTCCTTTGGCAGTTTCTATGTCCCATGGACTAACAGTACCGTCCACGCTATTGCCCAGCAGGATGGCACGGGCATAACGTGGCAGAACAGCTACAGCCCGGTAAATATTAAGGCCTCGCCCATTACTGCACCGAGCGCCAAGCACAGTGCTGCCGGATCTGTTAACTTACAGGCAGGCAGTATCTCCACGGCGATCCCCCTCTTCACTGACCGCGAAGTACCCGAACCAGGGTTTTGGTGGCGCTTAATTCGCTGGTAATTAATAGTCCGTTCATAGCTGAGCAGCGCGGCCTAAAAGCCGTGTTTTCTTATGAGCAACGATATCCAGATAAAGCAAAAAAGCGCTTGACGATACCGCTTATGTTGTCTATCTTAGTACATAAGTAGGACGACTTTCGAAACAGGTAGCGCATACCTCGAAGCCGTGGTCTGGCCCACACGTCTTACTCGCACGCAGCCAGTTGTCACCAGTAGTTTTGGTTGGCCATCTCGTCCTTCGTTCCGTCGGACGCAGCATGGCAGTCGTACAGGCAGAAAGTCACCTTCGTAGGTGGTCATTTGCACCCGCCGTAGCATACCTCGGTAGTTACGTCTCCAGCGGTACCTGTCGCAACTGATGTCTGGACAGACCGGCGCCAAGCCTCAGCCTCGACGCTGCCCCTGTCCTTCCCTACAACCAACCATCCACAACTACGCCCGTCACAACTACTGGCCAGGACGTCGGCTTAGATCGAGCACTCCGACGCTCTCCCGCATGGCTGCGGTGCGTGCCAACAAGAAGTAAAAAACGTGGAGAAATCTGCGTGGGGCAAGCTTCTTGGTTACCATTTTATGGTGACGAACCCAAAATTGCCCCGCTTTACTAGCACTTACCCAAACGAACCGCTTGTGTTCGTTTTTTATGTTACTGCCCTACTTCAGTTCGCGCGCTTGTTCCTTTATAGCTTCAGCAATAATCTGGTGCGTATCAATCCCATCTTTAGCGCTGATCCGCATATCCCACAACGCCTTTCGCTTTCGTTCGATCAGTTCTGGGTCGGTAGAATAGTGTACACGGCGGTCAATCTGCACAGCTATAACCTCTTGCAGCCCTGCCTTGCGAGTATATATTGTAAACGGCACCAAGCCGTTAGGGCTAACGGGTGTTTTCCAGGGTAAAATCTGGACACTACCAGGGGATTCGGCATTGTACATATCCCGCTCCAGGAATCGCAGCAGTGTCATATTGGATGCAATCCGTTTCTGACGTGCCATCACAGGAGTTGAGTACAGTTCGTCGTCGGCATACAGCTGCCAGAGCGCAGCCTCACCAATAAGCATCCGCACTCTGGTCTTGTTCATCTCCGTCTGCAGCTGCTCGGCAGCCATATCTGCCGGACTGCTCAGCGGGTCACCGTAAGGTGGAACCGCCTCAGGGTAAAATCCGGGCAGCTTATATGGGTCAGGTATCGCTTGCGGCTGCCATACTTCAATGCACTCGGAGCTACCAACCAGCTCGTCCCAGGTGTATTCTTGTCGTTGTTTCATAAGCTTCTCAAAAATAAAAAAGTCCGTCGCAGACGGGCTCTTTTATTGGTGGGTGATGAGGGACTCGAACCCCCGACCCTCTCGGTGTAAACGAGATGCTCTAGCCAACTGAGCTAATCACCCTAATTGATTACTCGATTATTGTACCCCATATGTAGTCTTTTGGCAAGGGTCTGACCATTAGAAATAAACTCAGACTGCTCTGCCATTATATACGCTGATATAGACAAAAATCATATATTATGTCATTATTAGTTTGGTCACGCAGGATCAGCCCCAGGAGGAGACAATGGAAGAAATCACTTTCCGGGAATACCCCGTATTCGGCGCCCGTGCTGTTTCGCCGACCAACAGCGCTCGTTATGCAGACGCTGACAATTCGTCAAACAACAGCTGGCAGCGCGCAATGAGATCAGCAAAAGTTACGATACCTTCGGCTGCGGCCCTCCGTCTCTCATCCACATAAAAAGACCAGCAAATACTGATCTTATTTGGTGCGGACGAGAGGACTTGTTTTCTGATTGCAGCAAAAGCTTCACTGGAGCTTTTGCATCATTTTCCTACCAAGCCCTCTATCTTCAACAAGAAAGAAAATAACTCTAGGAACTCCTAGAGTTATTTTCTTTGGTGCACCACATCGACCTGTCGTGGAACACTTTGGATCCTAGTTTAGTTTTGATGTATCAAAAACTAGTCCATCTAGGATGGATCTACAATAACGAAGAAATCCATATCATTGAGCCAGAATCCAGAGGACTACTACCCACTAGCCATGCAGCTCGTGATCGAACATTGCAACTAGTTTTTTAGCAGTCGGAAACAGGTCTACCTGTTGTGCTTCTTCTGTTGTAAAAAAGCGAAGCTCTTGCGACTCTTCGGATGGTGTAAAGTTCAGATCTTTTAGCTTTATTTCGTAGACTACGTTTGCGACGTAGCCCTTACCGCCAAAACTAGGACTCGTGATGAAATACTTAGGCGTCTGTGATATCCATACGGCTTCGAGACCGGTCTCTTCAAGCACTTCACGTTTCAATCCTTCCAGAGGGTCTTCTTCATGATCGAGTCCACCGCCAAGCATATCCCACTTGCCATTATCCTCTCGCGACAACAAGATACGACCTTGATCATCTACGACAATCCCTTTGACACTAACTCGAAAATAGTTTGGTTCGTTCATTTAGGCAATTCTATCAAGAAACTGATTTGATGTAAATATGTGTATGGTATAATCTATCGGCACCTTGACAATCTACCAGAAAGGTTTCTAGAAGTACTTCCGTACCCCTGAAGGCACACGCAAACCGATGACCCTGGAGGTCATGTTCAATGAGTACCGACGTAGGAATCACCGGCGCGGACGAGATCATTCGCTCGTTCAACGCCGTCAGCGGCAGGCTTCGCATCTCTGTGACGCCTGCATGCCAGCTGGCATGCATCTTCTGTCACACCGAAGGCAACCCGGACCACGGCACCCTGCGCTACATGGACCCGGGGGTCTTCACCGCCCTGCTCGACGCGTTCGGGGAGATCGGCGGCAAAGAAGTCAACGTCACCGGCGGCGAACCGCTGCTGCACCCCAAGATCCTGGAAATGCTGGACACTGTCGGCACCCGCCCGTACCAGCTCACGTTCTCGACGAACGGCCTGGCACTCACCCGGCTGCTCAGGGCTGGCCGCCGCTTCGGCATCGACCAGTTCAAGATCAGCCTGCACACCATCCGCGAAGACGAAGCGGCGTTCAGGCTCCTCGGTCGTGCCTGGAACTACCAGCGCCTGCGCAAGAACATCCAGGCGATCCACGGCGAGGGCTACAAGATCATCCTGAACTACGTCCTCACCAAGGAGAACCTGGAGGACCTGCCGTTCGTCCTGGACGAGGCGATCAAGCTGGGCGTCGACCTCAAGGTCATCGACCTGGAGACGACCGACCACACGCCCGACCACGCCGAGCACCGCGGCACGGAGTACTTCGCGATCAACTCGATCGCTGTACAGACCGCCGTCGAGATGATCAGCGCCCGCGCCGAGTTCGCCGAACTCATCCAGGGCAAAGTGGGCAGCAGCCTGCTTCGCTACACCGCGGACGAGTCGACCATCTTGGTCAAGAACCCGGGCCTCGGCAAGTTCGAAACTGCCATGTGCACCGCGTGCCCCAAGAAGTCGTACTGCGCTGAGGGCGTCTTCGCACTGCGAGTCAACGCGAACGGCACCTACAAGCCGTGCCTGATCCGCGACGACTTCAACGTGCAAGACCTCCCGTACACCCTGCCCTCAACCAGCGGCGGCGTACTGCCCACCATGAAGAAGGCGATCGTCGCCATGATGACAGGAGCCGTGTCGTGAAGACCGTACTGTTCCATCCGCGAACCCTGCACGAGAAGAACTACAGCGCATTCTGGCTGCCCTACTCCACCCTGTCCGTGGGGTCGGCAGTGACAAGCCAGAGCAATGTGGTGATGGTCGACAACAACCTCGACCAGTCGGACACACACCAGGACATCGTCGCGGCCTGTGCGGACGCCGACGTCCTGGGCATCAGCGTCATGATCGGCCACCAGGTCAAGGAGGCCATGCAAGTCGCATCTGCCGTGAAGCAGCACCGGCCCGACATCAAGATCGTCGTCGGCGGTGCCATGGCAACCATGATGCCGCACGAGCTGCTCACGCACGCCGCGTTCGACTACGTCGTTCGGGGCCAAGGAGCGATGACGCTCGTCGAGATCCTCGACCAGCTCGAGAGCGGTGCTGCGGACTTCAGCTCGATCCTGGGCATGAACTACCGCGACACCAACGGCGAGGTCCTCGGCACTCCGAATCGTCCGGTGGTCTCCCAGGACAAGCTGCCGCCGTACGACTTCACGCTCGTCGACCCGCAGCCGTACATCAAGCCGGACGGCAAGATCGGCACGCGCACGCTCAACTACGTGGCGAGCCAGGGCTGCCCGTTCGACTGCGGCTTCTGCAGCGACACCAACCTGTTCGACAGGAAATGGTCCTCGTCACCCGCCCAGCGCACTGTCAACGATGTCGCCATGCTGGTGGAGAAGTTCGGAGTCAACGGCATCAAGTTCTACGACTCCAACTTCTTCGTTCGTCCGGCTCTCTCCCTCGAGTACGCACAACTGGTGCTCGACATGGGGCTGGGCATCCGCTGGGGCGGCGCCATCCACCCGGCCACCTTCCTCACTCTGAAGGAGGAGCAGCTCTCGGCCTTCGAGAGGTCCGGCTGCTCACGGCTCCTCATCGGAGCGGAGTCCGGTTCGGAGGAAGTGCTCAAGCTCGTGGGCAAGCGGCTCGACCCCAGCGACATGGTCGAGATCGCCAAACGGGCGAGCAGGCACAACATGTCGGTGAGCTTCACCATGATCATCGGCTTCCCCGGCGTGGCAGACAGCCACTACGACGAGACGTTCGACCTCGGTGCGCAGCTCCGTAAGGTCGACCCTCGCCACGAGGTCAAGATCCACATCTACGCGCCGTACCCGATGACGCGTCTCTATCCGGTGGCGATCCAGCACGGCTTCGTGCCTCCCACCACCCTCGCGGAGTGGGGCGACTACGACTACTACTACATTCAGACACCCTGGGTGCCTGAGGAGATGGAGATCCGAGCACGCGAGTTCAACGTCGACAACAGCAGCGCTGTTGAGAAAGTGTGACGCATAGGAGGTGCGTTGCCATGTCAGGCAAAGCAGTACCGGTCCACCTTCTACTCGGCCAGCCCGGATCCGGCAAGGACTCCAGGCTCGCCCTCGTAGCGGAAGAAACCGGCGCCAGTATTTTCAGATTCGGCGCTATCTTCGATCGCTACGCATCAGCCCTTCCGGCTCCCGCGGAAATGGCCGAGAGGTCAACATTCTTCGCGGAATATGAGGTCGATGGAATGCTCGTCGATGACGCCGAGCTCCTCCGTCGGATCTCGTCCTCGGGATACCTCTCGGGGCTGAACAACGAGCAAAAGCTCTGGTCGTTCAAGATCGGCTACTACGGTGGCTTCAAGACCGGACTCGTGCCGGACTCGGTCGTGAGCACCATCTTCACGATGGAACTCACGAGCCACTTTCGTGCCGAGCGACCTGAGTCGATCGTGCTGAACAGCTATCCGAAGACGGTGAGTCAATACGATCACCTGAGGCGGCAACTGTTCTCGTCACAGACAGCAGTACCCTTTATCCAGGGGATTGCATTCCTGATGGAGTACACCGAGTGGGACGTACTCGAAGGCAGGATGGCAAACCGGCTCGTCTGCAACAGCTGCGACAGTGTCTACGCCAAGAGTGAAGTCGGGGACGACTCCACGTGTGCGTGTGGAAACGAACTGAAGCAGCGACTCGATAGGCAAATCTTCGACAAACGAAAAGAGGTCTTTCTGGAACACACCGCTCCTTTGATCAAGACGATCCAAGGAGAGTGGTCACAAGCAACCCTTACTGGTCGGGCACATTTTGACCAACAATTGGGTCGCTGTGAGATACAAGCGGCACTGAACGCATGGCGTAGCACACGCTAACGCTCTCTGTCGCACAAGTAAGGCAAGGTTGCCGACCCCGTGGGCGGCACAGCGGGCCGCACAGGGCTGAGTAGAGTTGAGCGCAACGCTCCTCCTCCCCTGTGCGGCGCATAACTTATACGAATGTAGTTCGTACTGATGAGTGAAATTGGAAGCACTGCAACAATTTCGACCCCTATGCAAAGCATATGAGTTCCAAAAGGACGAAAAGTTAAAGTTGCAATTAGGCACAACACCCTGAGAAAGTAAAAAGACTGACAAAAAGTCAGTCTTTTTACTTTGGTGCGGACGAGAGGACTTGAACCTCCACAGCCTTGCGGCCACTACCACCTCAAAGTAGCGCGTCTACCAATTCCGCCACGTCCGCATGAGTGTCGTAGATAACCCTGTTATCATACGACTTTTTGGCAAAAAACTCAAGTAGCTTTATTTTTATGACCGGGGTAAATGATCAGACAAGTGCTCGATAGTATACTCGGTACGCAGCATGCGTTTAACGTCGTCAATAGTAACGTCAATCTTCACGCCAGGGTTCAAAGTATTGTACGGGTCAAAGATTTGCTTAACTTTTTTGAACAGCCCATACACTTCTTCACCGTATAGCCGCGGCAAGAATGGTGCGCGCAGGCGGCCGTCACCATGCTCACCACTAGTGCTGCCGCCAAGGCTAATCACTAGATCATAATAATCTTCCAACAAGCGGATTGCAGTTTGGCGGTCACCCACCTGGCTTAAGTCCAAGAAGGGCTGCATGTGCAGATTGGCATCTCCAGCGTGGCCCCACACCGCAGATTGCAGGTGGTTACGGGCGAACAATTTATATACGCCGTCCAGATACTCGCCAAAACGGTCTGGCGGTACCACACCGTCTTCGATGATCGGCAGCGCCTTGACGCGACCTTCGGTATGCGCCACTACCACGGCTGAGCTGTGGCGAATAGACCACAATTTCTCCTGATTAGCGGGGTCAAGCTCCAGCTGTACACTGGCAGCATGTTTTTCAAGCACCTTAGAAGCTTTTTTAACGAGCTTCTTTTGTGCACGCTCGGGGTTATCGAATTCCACAAACAACACAACCCGCGGAAAAGGCTTCTCGATAACGTCCAGCAATTGGTTGGGATTTATCTTTTCTACTAGCTCCAGCAGGTGGCTGTCCACCATTTCCATGGTACTTGGCGAATCTGGTAACTCACGAAGCTCTAATACTGCCTGTTGGGCTTGTTCAATGCTATCAAAGTAGCCTACTAGAAGAGCTGGGTTGGGGTTAAACGGTTCAGTGTCAATAGTTGCTTCGGTTACAATGCCGAGCGTGCCTTGCGATCCGGAAAACAGAGGTGTCAGATCAAACGACCCATCACGTTGCTTCACGCGGTCCAAACAATAGCCGGCCGAGTTTTTGGTGACATGGGGCTCCATGCCAGCAATGAGTTCCTGATTTTCATCAATCAAAGCGTCCAGGGCCCGATAAATCTCACCCTCAAACGTTGTCAGCCCCAACTTTTTGCCAAGCTCACGCTTGGATAGTCGGCCGGTTTCTATGACTTCGCCATTTGCCAGCACAACCCGCAGGCCACGCACAAAATCGCGGGTACTGCCATATTTGAACGTCTTTTCACCGCTCGAATTATTAACAATTGCGCCGCCAATAGTGCAGTATTCCATACTTGATGGGAATGGAGGGAAAAAGCGTCCATGGGTTTTGAGTACCTGCTGCATTTTACCGTAGTTGAGTCCAGGCTGCACAACAGCAACGCCACTGCGGTCATCAAATTCCAGTAACCGGTTCATATGTGCCGGAAAAGCCATAATAATGCCCGCACCCAGTGCGCCACCGCCTTGGTCGGTGCCTGCACCGCGGGCCGTTATTGGAATAACGCGGCCCCGCTCTGCAAGCTGCCATGTGAAGCGCGCCGTCTTGCGCACGTCGGACTCGTTGCGTGGATACACCACCATTGCTGGCGTTAATGTTAATACGCTGGTATCTGTTGCAAAATATCGGCGGGCATCAGAAGAGGTGCTTACTTCGCCCAACAGATGCTCTTGCAGATAATGCGCTACTTTACTCATGTGTGTCGTTACCCCTGTTTTTGCAAATCACTAACATCAATCATAGCACAATTTACAGCAGTCTGCTGTAACTGTTTGCTATTTGTTAAAATTATCAGCTTCATGGTTTTTATACCGCTCTTCGATGGCCTCGTGCAGCTCGGCTAGCAACCCATAGTGCAGCGCAATATCAAGCGCTGCACCAATAACATCCTGAACTTCTTTGACAAGCTCAAGATCATCGTGCTCGCCATATTTCTGATTCTTAATACCCATGCGCTCGCGGTGGTTAACTGATTTTGCGAGCTCGCCGGTCTCTTCTGTTAACCGAGATACACGTTGGAAAATATCATTTCCTGCTGGAAACCGCCTATTCAATGAATCAATAATTGCAACCATGGCATCGAGTGCCTCAATCGGCTCAGAATTTGAGTTTTTGATCATACTGAAAGTATAGCAAATGTCTTTTAACGGCCACATGCTGCTTGCACAGCGTGCCACGTATATCGTGACGGTAGAAAGTGCGCCACGGGATACGGCTTAATTGTGGCCCGAGGTAGACCGCATAAAATGCTGGGTCCCATAAAATCGCCCAACAAACAGGCGTAAAACTTTCGTTTGAAAACTAATCCTTTAAAGTAAGAACTGTATCGGCGCGAACTATTTGGTATATTGTCTCGTATGTCTTGTGAGAGTATATTTAGTACCGATCTTGCCAGCTCGGCAAATACCGTCAATTGGTGTAAGTACAGAGAAGTCCAAACCCACTTAGAAGTTTTTGACGGTAAAAAACTGCAATACACAACTTTTACACCGCTCCAAGAAACCGGGGATGCAACGCTTTATGTTGGCGGCATACCGCCTGATCCAGCGCACTATCCCAATATGAAGCCTATCCCCAGTACATTTGGACATATTGCTGCCAAACTGGCATGTCATGCTGAGACACCGTCCCTTGGAGTCATCTTGAATTGGCCTGGTACGTCGCGGTCAGAAGGCAATGCATGGGACTTGACGATCAACGGCAGAGTAGAGTTTTTGCAATCATATATGCAATACATTGCAGACCGCCACGATGTAGAGCGCTTTAATTTAGTCGGAAGTAGCTTGGGCGGTTATTTGCTCGCGCTTCTACTTGAAGACCCGCAACATCAAATTAGCATGACTGTGCTTGCGTCGCCGTCTGCTTACCCGCAAACTTCCCACGATATACCTTATGGCTCGGACTTTAAAGAAGTAATTAGCCAGCCCTGGCAAGATCAGGGCAGTCCGGCGTGGGATATTTTGCAGAGCACAAGTCACAAAGTGCTGCTTACAAATTATGAATATGATAGCCCAGTGATACCCAAAAATATCCAGGACGGGTATGAGCAGTGCGCAGCAAAAAATAATACTGTCGAACACGTAGTATTTCCTGGCATAACCCACGGCTTTAAACGGCCGGGTCAGACGGAATTTGACTACAGCGCTATCCGCTCATATAGCAGACTTGCAGCCAGCGCTATCGCAGCGTACCAATCTTAGTTGGAGCAAGACGTGGCGTTATTTATCGTTTGCGATGCGTTTTTCTAGTCCGTCCATATCAAGTCCTCCATTGCCAGACAAGAAAGTAAAAAGACTAGGAAAACCTAGTCTTTTTACTTTGGTGCGCCACATTGACCTGTCGTGGAACACTCTGGAACCTAGTTTAGTTTTGATGCATGAAAAGCTAGTCGACCTAGGCTGGGTATATTACAGCGGAGAGGTTCATATCATTGAGCCTGAGACTGAAAGGAGTGATTTTCATGAGACGAGCTAAACGGATCTATGCAGCTAACACTTCGTCAAATAAAGGCTTGTACTGTGCGATGAGATCAGCAAAAGTTACTATACCTTCAGCGGCAACTTTTTGTCGTTCCTCCAACACGGAATCATATTTAGCGGCCAGCTCTTCGTTACGAGTGATGTTTGCTTCAGTGGTCGGCGGCAATCCGTCAGTAGATGATTCTGCAACAATCACTTCAATATCTTCGCCGCGAAATTGTCTAGCGGCTATAAGGTTATGTCCGTCAATGGCAACCAGATTACCCTCGTCATCTTTACGAACGAGTGGCGTGGGCGGCAATTCTTCAGTATTTCCGTCGCGGAGGCAGGAAAAAATAAACCTTACGGTGCGTTCTTTTAAAAAGTCTTGTGATGGAGCAATTTTTTCAGGTGATATAAGCATGCATCAATTATATCAGAGCCTGAGAGGACTTGAACTCTTGAAACAGATGTACGGGTTAATACAAACAAAAAGTGCTCCAGTTGTGGAACACTTTTATATCTGTAGTTCTATCTTGGTGCGGACGAGAGGACTTGAACCTCCACGAGTGTAACCTCACTAGTACCTGAAACTAGCGCGTCTACCAATTCCGCCACGTCCGCATGGTAATAACAGAGGTAATTGTACCGCTGATTCCCAGATATTGCAAGTGTTATTGGTCTGCTTGCGAAATTGCGGCCTGCCGCACCTTCCACTGGTATATATTGTTGTAGCGGTCGGCTGGCGTGTTCATGTAGTGCTCGGTTAAACCGAATATCTCCCCCCGCGTAATATACAAGAAACGTGGTTGATACAAGCCAAGCGCAGGAGCATCTTTTTGCCAAGCTTGCAGGAAAGGCTTATATTTTACCGCCCGGAGCGCAGCGTCAATGCGAGTGCGGCCAGATTCCAGCGCTGTGTCAGCAGCTTCGGACTGCCATTCGGAAAAGTTCAGCCGGCTCGAAGCGCGCATATCGGCCTGGGCACTACTCCAGTAGGCGTACACATCGGGATCATTGCCGATTGATATGCCATATAACAATGCTTCGTAACTATGAAATGCCAGCGTGCTCTGGAAGTCAGCCGTTTCCTGCAATTCCAGGCGCACATCCGCTCCCACCGCCTTCCATTGCTGTTGCAAGATACGAGCTACCTTGCTGTATTCCGATGTTTTTTCAGCATACAGCGTAAACGTCAGTGGCTGTTTGTCTTTAATCCGAATACCGTCAGCGCCAACCTTCCAGCCAGCCCCGTCTAGCAAGGCCTTGGCATTGGCGCTGTTGTGTGGCGCTTGGACATATGCTGGGTCGTAGCCAAGCTGCCCCTGCAGAAACGGTTCATTAACTAGTTTAGTTGGATATCCAAGCTGGGCGGCTATCGCTTTATTGTCAGCGGCCTGCACTAAAGCTCTGCGGACGACAGGATCTTTTAGTATACCTTCTGTTGTCTTGAAGAAGGACATGACACTGGCTGTTAGCGGCATACTATATTGCCGCACGCTTTTATCATCCTTGAGGCCATTAGGTAACGCCGACAGTCCAGCCATCGCGCTGATGCGCTGCGCCTTAAAACTCTCGACCATATCCTGCTGGTCGCGGAACGAGTGTACAATAAAGTTCGCAACACCCGGACTGCCCGCAAAATACTCGCTGTAGCGCTGTAGCGCCACGCGCTCTTGACGATCTTTTGGCGAACCTCCAGTCACTTCTATGGCCTGCCATCGATATGGTCCCGAGCCAACCGGATTGCTGGTATTGAATGCCATAGACCGCATGCCAGTCATGGGGACGTTCTTCAGGACATGTTGCGGAATAATGCCGTTGGTCAAAGAGTATGGGAACGAACCAAGTGGATTGGGCAGTATGAACTGGACAGTACGCTTGTCAAGCGCAGACACTTTAATATCGCGCCAGCTTGCGTTCAGGGGTGAGTTAGCATCTGGATTTTGTATGACCTTATACGTGAACGCTACGTCGTCAGCTGTTAGCGGCTTGCCGTCATGCCAAGTGATATTCGGCCGGAGTTTAACAGTATACACGATACCCTCGGCGTCGGACTTCCAGGGTCCCTCAGCCAAATTGCCGACAAGCTGATTGTCGTCGTTGTAGGTGTATAGACTAGAAAATAGCAGCCGTGAAACTGCCAAATCCACAGATGAGGTAGCGTAAATTGGGTTAGCGTTCGTAAAGGAGCCGACGATACCCTCGTTAATGGTGCCCCCCGGTACGGGAGTAAGGGTCTGGTAGTAGCCGCCGAGGGCGCGAATCTGTACCACCATGCTGCCCCCCAGTAAAACAAGCAGCATCAACCAACTGGCGATAAACCGCCGTGCATCCCGCAAGCGCTCCAGACGGCGAAATAGGTTGCGCTCAAGCTGCTCTTCGGCCTGGGCACCAATATTCTCAACCTGTCGTTTTCGTAACCGGAAGCGTCGGCGTACCCGAAGCTTGAAGGCGCGACTCACCATAGGTGGCTAATCCTTCCCTTAAATTCTTAGTCTACTACCACGCCAAGGATAAGTGACATTGCAAAGACAACAGCAGTAATAATAGTCAATTGGTGGATTGATTTGTCGGTGCCCCGGCGGACAGTATGGACTTCACCACCGCCACCCAAGCCAGCGCCAAGGCTAGCGCCACGGGTCTGGATAAGGATTAGAAAAATCATTAATACGGCCGAGCCGAGGGTAATGTAGTTAAAAATGTTCATCGTTCGCGGTTCTCCAAAATTGCAGTTACTAAATAGTTTACCAAGCCAATGATCATACCCGCAAGTATGGCAGCCCAAAAGTTCGTAACTTCCAGGGGTGAATAGAACTTACTTACCAGGAAGACCGTAAAGCCGTTAATGACAACCATAAACAAGCCCAGTGTCACTAAAATTGCCGGCAGTGAAAAGATAACGATAATCGGACGCAATACCGCGTTGATAATAGCCAGAAAGAAACCGGCCCACACAATAACCCACCCGCTGCCACTATATGTTAGGTGCGATCCCAGAAATGCTGCCGCAATCCATAAGCCCAGGCTACAAACAAGCCAACGCACCAAAAATCTATATATAAAACTTTGGTTTTTCATTACTTAATTCCAGTATACCAGAAGTTAGCCGATAGTTTTAGGCAGTTTAGCACTCATCACTTGGATCCCGTCTGCCGTAATGAGCACGTCATCCTCAATACGTATGCCGATACCTTCTTCCGGAATGTAGATACCAGGCTCCACTGTCATAACCACGCCCGGCTCCAGCGGACGGTCATAGTCACCGGTGTCATGAGTGTTTAAGCCTAGGTAGTGGGACGTTGCATGCGGGTAGTAAGCGCGGACAGATTCGTCTGTAATAATTTTAACCAGCCCCAGTTCGCGCAGCTTCTCTCCCATATAAGCAACGACTTTTTCTTCATATTCGCGAAACGTTACGCCAGGCTTTAACAGCGTATAGGCATGCTCCTGGACGGCCAAAACAGCCGCATGTACATCCCGCTGGCGCGCAGTTGGCGCTCCAGAGATGACGGTGCGGGTAATATCCGCCGCATAGTGGTCGTATTCTGCGCCCACATCCAAGACAAGCAATTCGCTGCTGGCAAGCGCACCATTGTTTTCGACATTATGTAACGTGCAGGCACGTCTACCACCAGCAACAATTGGCGAAAAAGCATGACCACGGGCACCACGCCGCCGGAAACCACGGCTGATATCTGCTTCTACTTCGTACTCATAAGCATATTTTTTGAGTTGTTTTGGATTGGTGACGTCTTTTAGAGTTGCTACGGTAATGTCGATGGCCTGTTGTAAAGCCGCCAGCTCGGGCTCTTGTTTGACCGTCCGCATCCGTGCCAAATGTGGCCGCAAGTCAAGTAGCTCTATGTCTGCATTGGCTTGCTTGACGCGCTTTGTCAGCGCTGCCCTTGCCGGATTCGTATACAAACCCCATGTATCTATATACGTCGGGGGGGCGGCTACGGTAGCGACATGCTGCACTTTCTTTAGCCTACCCTCTAACATCTTCCACCCGTCTTTCTGAGGGTATATCGTATCAATACCGGACACAGCAGCCATACGGGTCGTATCAAGAACGCCATCAAACGCCTCACGGGATTCGTTACGCCCCGGAACGATAAGATACTCCTTGCCTTTATCCATCACCAGCACTACGTCGGGGTCATCAATCCCAGTAAGATACCAAAAATTACTGTCCTGCTGAAACGGAAACGCCTCGTCGCTCCCACGTTGCAGCAAGCCATTGGCGGTGATAACAATTGGCGCGGTACCGGTAAAAAGTTGGCGCAGGCGGGCGCGGTTGCCTACAAAAAAGTCATTGGTAAACATACATGTACAGTACCACGGAGCGGGCTAACTGCATATAAAATAAGCCCCGAAGGGCTTATTGAGTAATTTGCAGCGGGATTCTTTTAGGCTGCGAGGTTCCAGTAGGAATCGTTTTTCTTTTTGCCGTCACGCTTATTTTGCTCAGCATCAAGAATGTCAACCATCAGGCGCTCGCGTTGTTCGTCAAACTGGCTCTGTGCCTGCATTGGACGGTCAAACTTGGTATTAGCGTCAGCTTTAAGGGCTTGCATTTCCTCGAAAGACATACCACCCTTTACAGCGTCGGAACTGTTTGCCGCTACATCAAGTGGCTGGGTGTTAAATTTGTCGTCTTTTTGTACAGCAAGATCCGGGGTTTTAATACTATTGAGGTCGAGTTGGACAGTGTTCATCGAAGCAACAATGCCAGCGAAAGCAACATCTGCCTGCTCCTGGTTAAGTGTAACTGCTTCAAACCGTGGCAATGTGTTTACTTCATTCATACCTGTTATTGTAGCAAAAAATAGCTGTTTTGTCAACCTAGAAGCATTAGATTTGCAGGTGTGTACCATATGTTTTATAATTTGGGTTTTTAGGGCATTGGAACATCAATATACCATCTGAAAACGGGCAATAATGACTTCTTACGAACACACACACGACCACCACGAACACTTTGAGCACCAAATCCAAAGCGAACGCATCCAAATACTCAGCGAGTACCCTTTGTTTGAGCGTGACGCGCCGATAACACAATACGTCCTAGCCCGCGTAGCCCACCTTGCAGAAGACCAGGACAACCTGCCCACAGTATACGTGCGCGACTCCCCCATGCCGAACGCCTGTGTCATTGGCGACAGTCTCGTTGTAGACCGCGGACTTTTTGATCTCATGGATAGCACCGAAGAAATTGACGCAATACTGAGCCATGAAATGGTACATTTTGACAAAGGACACGTCCATGGAGCAAAAGACCTGAAAGGCATAGCTCAACTCGGCAAGGTCCGGATACACGAAATCGAATCCGACCTGCGCGGTATGATACGCCTCGACCAAAAAGGCATAAATCCGCGGGGTATGATTAGCGCGATGGAGAAACTCGCCAGTCCCGAAACACTGAAATTAAAGGAAGGGCATGCCCAATCTCCTCACGAAAACCATGGCCAAGAAGACGATGATGCTATTGATGAGACGCCGGAATGGCAACACACCTCACCTACTCATGGGGCTACTCGCGAAAGAGCAGTAAACCTAGAACAGGCAGCATGGCTCATCGACCTCAAGCATCTTTCACCAGCAAAGCTCACCCCGATGCAATTAGAAACATATGGTGCTACCGAGATAGAAGCAAGCTCTTCACAGGATATCAACCATCATCAAGCAATCGTGGCACGGCGTGCCAGCGAATTAGCAAAACAGGACGAGCCAGAACCAGAGGCCATTGCTGATGTTATTCACATGCAGCAGCACGTACTGGAAATGAGTAACCCCCTGCTAGACTCACAATCACTTGCCCCGATAGCCCTCCGTAAATACGGCATCAAACAAGGTCAAGTTACAACATACGGTGAATATGCAGAAGTCATGCAGGGGTTGCGCCATCCTGCTGTTGAGCAAGTTGTTGGAGATACTGCCAGTGAGCGCAAGGATCTAGCAATACAAACGCTTACCGAATTTTTGAAGAATAGACAGCCTAATGACCAAATCACCGAGGTTGCAAATGATGCCCTAGCCAGTGTAGGTGATAAAGCGTTCGATTTACGCCAGGAGATTTCGATAGCGGCAGCCGACGTCACTCATAAAGACTTGACCAGAAGTTCCGAAATGCGTGCATTAGTACTGGAAACTGGCGCACCAATTGAGCCTTTCAGGTCAAAGATCGTAGAGCATGGCATGAGAGACGCTGATCCAGTTCGTGAAGTTATCCGTGATATTGCCGCGCATCGATACAATCACGCACTCAGCCTTGAGTCTCCGGTTGATTTTTTGCATTACCTAAGCAAGCAAACGTACCAAGCTATTTTTGAAAGCCATGGATTAACCGAAAGCACCTTTGACACCCAGGTGCAACATGAAGCCCACGTATGGTATCGAGCAGCTTTTACGGATAGTCGTGACCTGTTTAATGAACTCCCGATGCACGAAATTGCGTATAACGATTTTGACGACTCGTTTGCTTTGCCAGGTGGCATGCTCAAGATGAAAGATAGAGTGCTGGCCAATATAGTCGCACTCTGCACTACCATGACACCCACCGAGTTAGGACATACTTTAGCGGCGCGCGACGATCTAAGCAAAGAAGACAAAATTGATATTGCACATTTTTGGCTCGACTACCGCAACTCAATAAGCAATTTAACGCCTGAGATGCATTTTGAAACCATGGGCCTTTTGTTCAGCATAGGGTCACCGGAGTTTGTAAAGCAGGCCGAAGGACTACTCCAGAAACAAATATCCGATCGATTACGTACAGTATCTATGCATGAGCCTGGTAGCAAAGCCTTTACTGAACGTTTTTCCATTAAGAAAACTGTTGATTCATTTACGCGGGTGATTAAAAAATCAGTTGAAGGGTTTGTAAATACCGACGAAGATGCAGAGCATAGTAATACGCTCATGGAGGACCTATTTAACAAGTCCGGGATTGTCCGAGGCTACCGAACTCTTGCAGCACTCGAGGCATTTAATGCAGGAGGTACTAGTACGCGCCCTTTCTTGACAATGCTTCGTGAAGGTTCAATTATCCGGCTCGACAGCACTCTCTTTTCCGAGCCCGAAGTATTGTTGTTGGGCCGCAAATACTGGGATAATGCTGTCGAAAAAGCATTACAGCGGCCAAATCTAGCAGATAACGAAACGAACCTAAAGCTGCTTATGGCACTTGGTATTGTGTCTGATAACGTAGAAATTAATCTGCATGTGCCTGGTAGCGCGTTTGCAAAACTCGTAGAAGAAAGATCCTTCCGAAAGGGTATAGAGCTGGTATTCGAGACGTACGATGGCCTCCCTCATTACGTAAAGGCAAAGGCTGTCGATATCCTGATAGAACAAAAAGCAAAAACGCTAGAAGAATTTGCCGAGCTTGAAAAGTGCTTAGGACGACGACTTGAAAATCTCATAGACGCCCACCTAGCAGGTATTGGTGCGGGCAGTATTATCGAATCCGTTATCGTAGAAGCGTACAAATCAACCAAAGAAACAACCCGCGAAAGCGGACTGATGCGCGAGCGCATATATTCAGCGGATACTGTGTCGCTTATAAGCGCCCTGCTGACCTCAGCCGAAAGTGACGAAGCCATCAAGGCGTACGTATTTAACCGCTGGTGGGTTGCGAACCGCTATCACGAAGGCACCGAGGATTACTTTAGAGTCGAAGACATACTCACCTACCGACACCGCGGCAAAGAGGCCCGGCTAGCTTATTGGACCAAAGAGATTCCGCCAGCCGGCACCTATGAGCCACTATCGAATATTGTAGATAAGTTATACCTTTCAGACGATAACGTGCGCTTCATGCTCGTTCGCAAACTTATGCTTGGTGAGGGTGGCATATTACGGGAAGAAGGCGGCAAGGAAGCACTCGTGGAGTCATTTATGGGATCGTGGCTTCAGAGCGAAGAAGGATCAACTGCTGACAATATTCTACGCAATATTCTGCATTCATACCTAAATAGTGCAAGTGCCGAACGAGTATACCAATATATCAGCCCGGTATTACAAGACCTGATACTGAAGCCGCCAAAAGAAAGTTCATCGCACGCCCAGCTAGCCACTGCACGTGCCCAAGAAATTATCGACGGACTTGTAGAGCGTAGAAAAGTCGACCCTCGTAGCCTTACGGGCAACGAAGTCCCTTCCGTACGCAATAAGATCTTTTATTTGATGAACGGTTCGTCCGACCTCGAGGAAATCCAGCGATCCAGTGACAATAGTAGTCTTTTGGATTTGTTCGATATTGAAAGCCATGAGAGTTTTGAGCAAGTAAGCCCGACTGAACTTGCTTTGCTGGTGGGCAAGAAATCAGGCTCACTTGGTGTACGCATGTTGCAGCTAGCCGGACAATACTATGATATCCCCGAAGAAGAGCGTCCCAAATTTAACGAAGTGTACGACTCAATGAAAGGCCAAAAGCGCATTCAAGCTTATAAATTGCTGAAGCGCGAAGCCGAGGACAACCCTAAAATGGTCGAGCTGATAGACAACATCAAACTATTTGGCGAACGCCTGGGTGGCGGCTCGCTCATGACTGTGTACGCTGTAACAATGAGCGACGGCAGCAAGCGAGTGGTCGGCGTGCGCAACCCCAACGCCGAGTTCCATGTTATCCAAATTGCAGATGTCCTGAAAAAAACACTAGCACTGGCAACCCAAAATGACCCAGAGAACGTAGATCTTAAGATTGCAGAGACACTGCTGGTTGACGCCGTCCGTTGGATCCGTGACGAGTTAAACGACACTGATTTCGTGCACAAGGACCCAGTATTCCGCATGGAAAATGACACGCGGGTAGGCACTGGTTTCCAAAAAGGACGGTCCAGATACCATCTTCACGTGCCACAAGCATATGACACAGGTACAACATGGGTACGGCATGAAGATTTTGTGCCGGGCGTCAACCTCAATAATTTGGTTGTGAGCGAAGAGCCTACCGATTTGTCACAAAACAAAATCAATACCGATGATTTTAAAGATGTTGTTTCGCTGCTGGTGCGCAACTCGCTACACCAGATCCAGAATGGTACCTACGCCCATTCCGACGGCCACGGCGGCAACTACCGCGTTACAGCCGACAATAAAAGCGTAGCCGTATTTGACCGTTTCAATCTTATAGAAATGGATGACGGCCTGCGCGATACCATCGAAAAAGCCATCACCCACATTGCCCTCGGCAACCGGCAGCAAGCCGTGGAGAGCATTATTGCAGGCGTACGTTCCGATCTTTCAAGCACCCAACTAACACAAGTATCCAGTACTGTCGCATCACGCTTGAACGACGAGGAAGATGTCGCCAAAGGTATGATGAGCACTCTCATTGAGCTCAAAAAAACCGGCATTGAAATCCCCATTAACCTAAGCCTTATTTTGCGGAACATGTTTAGCATGACACAGCTCAGCCAAAAGGCAGGCTTCGACGATATTGTGGGTGCTTTTATGCACACGGCCAGTGAAGCCGAAGTAGAAGCGCTTATGCAGCGGTTCAGCCAGTAGCCCTACTACTTGGGTTTAGAGGCCGCGCTTTGCGCTGGCTGCATAGCCACGATGAGCTTAGCCCGTGCCGATCCCACAACTGTTTCCAACTCCGACTCTGATGCCGCCATGACACCACGTAATGATCCAAAGGTCTTAATAAGCTTTTTACGGGTTACCGGCCCAATACCAGGGATATCGTCGAGTGCGCTTGCCACTTGCCGCTTGCCTTTCAGCACTGAATGGTAACTTACCGCAAAGCGGTGCGATTCATCTCGGACACGCTGCAAAAGCTTTACAATATCAGAGCTCTTAGGCAATAGGATCATCAAAAAATCGTCGCTTTCCGCAACTATGGCATTGTGCTTGTGCAGTTCAATCTTAGATACATTCACGCGGGACTTTTCGATGTGTACTACAATCTCTTCCTCGCGCTTAGCCAAACCCACCATAGGGCGGTCGATACCCAGCTCGTCGCGAGCACGGGTGGCGGCAGCTACCTGCCCCTTTCCCCCATCAATCAAAAATAAGTCGGGCAGGCCCCATGCCTTGATATTCTTTTCACTACAGCGGCGCGAAATCGCCTCGTGCATATGCGCAAAATCATCATTGCCCGGGATACGCATCTTAAACTTACGGTAGTTAGCCTTATCCGGCATACCATTAGTAAAAACTACCATGCTGGCAACGTTATCGGTGCCCTGCATATGGCTGATATCAAAACCTTCTATTCGCCGTGGCACCACAGAGAGCCCTAATATATCGCTCAAGCCCTGTAGGCCACGGTCCTTGCTGATATCCATAAATTCTTTGTCAGAAAATACAATTTGTTTGGAAAGCGCCTTGAGCGCATAGTACTGGTTGCGGATTCCGGCAGCCTTCTCGAAATCTTGCTTTTTGGCCGCCTTTTGCATGTCGGCCTCCATTTTGATAATGACTTTTTCGCGCTCGCCACGCAAAAACTGCATGAGTTTACGCAAATTAGCCCGGTAGTCAGCCAATGATGTTTTATGTTCCTCGATACCAGGGCATAGACCCAGGTGATATTGCAAACATGCCCTTTTTGGCAATATGCCCGTATGGGTGGAATACGGAAACACACGCCGCAAATAACGCAAAGCTCGTTTTACCTCGCCACCATTAAAAAACGGCCCAAAATATGTTGCCTTGTCGTCCAGAGGGCGACGCGTAAACGTAATACTGGGGTAATTACTGTGGTAATCAATACGGACATAGGTACTGCTTTTGTCATCCCGCAACAAAATATTGTAGCGCGGCATGTAGCGGCGCACTAGCTCGGCCTCCACAAACAACGCATCCATCTCGCTTTCAACCGTAACCCAATCGGTGTCAGCTATTTCCGCGATCAGTGCATCAGTCTTAGGATCGCGGCGGCGGGAAGCCTGGAAGTACTGGCGTACGCGGTTTTTTAGAATCGCAGCCTTGCCAACATAAATAATGTTCCCATCTTTATCCTTATGGAAGTAAACGCCAGGTTTAGCTGGCAAACCTTTTAGTTTTTCCTGAAGTGCGTCTGTCATTACCCACATTATAGCGTGTAGCCAGCGCAACAGTAAGCATGAGCGCTTTACAGAGGTGAGAATGTTGAATAATATACAATTATATGGTATAATTACTCCATAACTCATTCGTGGGTTTGCAGTTTCCCATCGCTACTACGGTACAGGAGTACCCGGTGCACATTTTGTCAGAGCCTGAGCGCAACGACCTCGGCCTCATCGGCCCCTACACGCCGCTTGCCCTTTTGGGCCACGGTGGCATGGGTGTGGTGTACTACTGCAAGGACTTCAGTGGCTCTCCAGCCGCAGTCAAGCTCATCGCGCCGCTCCACAGTGGCAGCGAGGAGGCTCGCAAGCGCTTCCGCCAGGAGATCATCAGCGCCAAGCGCGTCCGGAGCCCCTGGGTCGGCAAGATCATCGCCGAAGACCTGGGCAATGACCGCTGGTGGTATGCCTCGGAGTATGTCCCTGGCCTCAACATCGCCCAAGCAGTCGTCCAGAATGGTGGCCGGTTGCCGGACAAGACTGTCCGCAAGCTGATCCACTTCATGGCGCTCGGACTGCGAGACATCCACCGCGAGAACATCGTCCATCGCGACCTCAAGCCGCAGAACGTCATGATCAGCCCCGACGGGGTTCGCATCATCGACTTCGGGATCGCCTATTCCAACAGCGACCCGCACCTGACGGCCACCAACGAGGTCGTGGGAACGCCCGCCTACATGTGCGTCGAACAGATGCGCAAGGACAACCCGTCACCCAGCTGGGACATCTTTGCTCTCGGAAACCTGGTGACATTCATGCTCACCGGCCGGACAGCGTTCGACATGGGTGACAACAGCCCTCACACCATCCGCAACAACATCCTGAACAACAAGCGGGACCTCAGCGGTGTCCCAAGGGAGTTTCGGCCGTTGGTCGAGGCTTGCCTGAACACCGACCCGAACGCCAGGCCTTCGGCCAGCGGCATTCCCCGGCTGCTCGGATATGAACCGACGGCAACCATGCCCAAGACCCTCTTCCTGCCCGACGGTGTCGAAACCGCCATCAAAAAGCAGGACGTGGACTCCAACATGACCGCCATCAAGATGCAGGCCCTCAAGCCCGTCCCCAGGTCACGCAAGCCCGGAGAAAGCAACAGGGACTGGGAGGCGCGCAACCGGACCTACCGCAACGAAATGAGGATCTGGGCACGTGCCGAGGCCAAGAGGCGTCGCAGGGCTCGCTGGGTCGGCTTCAAGCGCACCGCGCCCAAGGCTGCTGCGATCCTCGTGATGCTGGCAATCGCCTTCACCGCAGGCATGCTGCAGCCCAATGACCCGGCGTGGCTGGATGATCTCAAGGAACAAATTCCGCAGATCCCAGATATCGCCGAAGCCGCACCGCAGCCATCACAAGGCCCGCGGTACGAACAACCCCAAGTCAAGCTGCATAGCGGCACATTCACGGCGGTTAAGAATCCCGGAAGCACCCGCGACCCGGATGCCAAGGGCTCTTCCATCGCCATTACCGGCATCGAGGCCTCTGGCAGCCAGGTAAAGGTCTCTGTCGCAGTGTCTGGCTTCGCCGGACATGGTGACGCGCCCTTCACAGATTCCTGTGTCACGGTCAAGAGCGGCAGCACCATCGAAGTAAAGCCCACGACCTACAGCGTAAGCGGCGAAAAGGACGGCGCACGCACCGGCACCATCACCTACTCGATGGCCTTCCAAGGCGTGTACACGTTCCACCAGGAATGCAACCAGGACAAATCCGTCTCTGGCGTACGGCTGGGCGAAGCTCGTGCCGTGAATCTGGGAACCGTCAAGTACAACACCATCGTCGTCCCCATCATGGGTCGGCAGCAGGATGGCAAGGACCTGGTGGTCTCGGTTATCAACGGCGGCAACGAAAGCTCACAGTTCTGCCTGCGCAGCCACGGCGCCTACAAGCGCCCCTACAAGGTCGCACAGGTCAAATCCGGGGATATCCCCATGAGTGAACTCACCTTCGACAACACCAGTGGAGGCACCCTGTACACCTCATGTAGCGAGCGAAATCACCGCGTCTCTCCCAACGGGAGCGGCGTGAAGGTCGGTTAGGCAGCCACGCTGCCCCAACCTAAAAAGCCCGTCCCGGGTTCGTGGCAACACACACCTGGGACGGGCTTCTTCATGCCCTTTTTTATTGCATTTAGGCGGCCATTACAAGCGAGGCGCACGTCTTAGAGCAAGTATCGGTGTCTGTTTTACAGTTTTCGCAAATCAGCACTAAATCGTTACAAGCCTTGTTGGCACAGTTTTCGTAGTTGCTGGTTTTGGCCTGGCAATGTATGCACTCGCCAATGTCTTGCGACTTGTCGCTAAAGCGGACGTTCATTCGGTCGTCAAAGACATATAACGAGCCTTCCCACAAACCTTCATCGCCATATTTTTCGCCATACTTAACAATACCGCCATCCATTTGGTAAACGTCCGTAAAACCGCGTTTTTTCATCATAGAGCTTAAAATTTCGCAGCGTATACCGCCAGTACAGTACGTAACTACCGGCTTATCCTTGATTGCATCGTACTTGTCGCTTTCCAATTCTTTTACAAAGTCTTTGCTAGTACGGGTATCGGGTACAATAGCATTCTTAAATTTACCCACCTTGGCCTCGTAAGCATTGCGGCCATCAAAGAACACTACATCATCGCCGTATTTTTCAACCAGCTCGTGCACTTGCTCGGGCTTGAGGTGTTTGCCACCGCCTACAACGCCCTGAGTGTCAACTTCTAGCTCGTCTGCAACGCCAAAACTAACAATTTCATCACGTACTTTAACGCTTAATTTTGGAAAATCGTCGCGGCTACCATCTGACCATTTAAAAGCAGTACCCTTAAACGGGGCGTATTCTTTCGTTGCTTTGACATATGCCTTCAGGTCGTCCAGGTCGCCACCAACCGTACCGTTCAAACCATGCGGTGATATAAGGATGCGACCCTTAAGGTTTAGCTTTTCACACAATGTTTTTTGCCACAAACGAACGCTTTCCGGGTCTGAAAGCGGTGCAAATTTGTAGTAAAGAAGTATTTTCTGCATATCAGTTACTAATTATACCATAAAATAGTCTTCGTTTACAGCCACGTCGTATCCGTGATACGGGCAACCATAAGTATTTCTATTTTGCGCTTGCTAAAACCTATGGTATGCTGCGTAGGAATACTTATTACGTAACGGAAAGGCGACATATGGTATCAAAACCCACAACCAAACAGCGTAGCTCGGCTGTTGTCGCCTTCGTGGCGTAGCTTACTCTTCCAACTACCACCCGGAGCAATCGCGCGATTCTTTGCAAAACGGCCATTGTTGCCGCAAGCGCCAACTCCCTAAACGAAACCATTTAAAACATTAAGCAGCAGTTAGGAGCTGTCATGAACTACACACGCGAAACAATACGGTTGTTTTGGCACCACATAACAAAATATCCAGGCTACACTACAGCACTGATTGTCGGCACACCACTTACTGTGCTCTTCAGCCAGTTTTTGCCGCCGCTGGTATTGGCAAATGTCATGGACCGGTTAAGCAAAGGCGACTATTACCCCGACGACCTTATCGGCAGCTTTGGGCAAGACCTTGCTATATACGCTGGTCTGGTGCTCATCGGTACAATAATCGTATGGCGCCTTATTGTGATTTTCGTATGGAAGTTGGAGGCCAACGTACAGCGTGACCTTTCGCAGCGCGTGTTTTCACATCTTATTTCACAAAGTGCGACATTCCATGCCAACCATTTTGGCGGCTCTCTTGTTTCGCAGACGACCAAGCTGAACAGCGCATATGTTCGCCTGGCCGACACCATGATTTTCCAGGTGATCCCATTGTTTGCCGGACTGTTGTTCGCCACGATTATCTTGCTACCCAAAGCACCAATCTATGTGGCAGGTTTGCTAGCGTTTTCTATTATCTACATGGTGAGCGCCCTGTTTATTACTCGCAAGGTCCGGCGGTTAAATGGTGAGGAAGCCACGGCACAAAGCAAGCAAACTGGCTTGTTAGCCGATGCAGTCACCAACGTGATGGCCATCAAAAGCTTCTCTAGCAGTAAGCGTGAAGACGAAAAGTTTGCTCAGGCGACAAGCGCCACCCGTAATAAAACTCTCGACGTTATGCGCGAGGCAACCAAAAATGACTTCTTCTTTAGTACTGTCACCGGTATTATTCAAGTAATGTCGCTGGCGGTCGCCGCAGCAAGCGTTGTATTATTCAACGCCGAAATCGCCACTGTGTTCCTGATCCTTAATTACACGGCAAGTATTGGCCAGCAATTGTGGAGCTTTAGCGGCGCAACCATGCGGAACTACAACCGTTCAATGGGCGACGCCAAGGATATGGTAGAAATACTGCATAGTCAGCCCGAAGTTACCGATCCGGCACAACCGGAACAACCGCGGATCAGCGCAGGCGAAATAGCTTTTAAGGATGTTATCTTTACGCACGACGGTTCGCAGGATGCATTGTTTGAAAAATTAAACTTAGTTATTAAACCGGGGGAAAAGATTGGCCTGGTTGGCCATTCCGGATCCGGCAAAACAACCCTGACACGCATCTTACTCCGCTTTTCAGATATTGATGGCGGTGAAATATTGGTCGATGGCCAAAATATTGCACACCTCACCCAGGATGACCTGCGAAAGCACATTGCATATGTCCCACAGGAGCCGCTATTATTCCACCGCAGTATTGGCGAAAACATAGCCTACGGCATGCCGAACGCCAGCGACAAGCAAATCCGTGAAGCAGCACGCAAAGCAAATGCCGCCGAGTTTATTGACAAGCTAGAACATGGCTACGAGACGCTCGTGGGCGAACGAGGTGTTAAGCTATCCGGCGGCCAACGCCAGCGGATTGTTATTGCCCGTGCCATCTTAAAGGAAGCTCCGATCCTCATTTTGGACGAAGCGACATCGGCACTTGATTCTGAAAGCGAATTGTTAATTCAGGATGCGCTGCAGGAACTCATGAAAGAGCGCACGGCAATTGTTATTGCCCACCGCCTGAGTACTATCCAAAAAATGGATCGTATCGTAGTGCTTGAAAAAGGCGCCATAGTGGAACAAGGTTCGCACAATGAACTTGTAAACCAAAAAGGCGTATATGCCCAGCTATGGGCCCACCAATCCGGTGGCTTCATAGAAGAGTAGCCAAAAGCCGAGGAAAGACAACGTAAGACTACCTTATCTTTTTACTGCCTTTGACATGCATAAATTTCAGGGGTCTTGCCGGTAGGGAGTATGCGTGTAGATGACGCGATTGCGTCCGCGCTCTCCCCACCGGAAGCCCTTTTGCGTGCACTGAGCCGTATCAGCCCCAGAAGGCCGACACCATGGATGTCTCGACGACAGTCACACGATTCTTGCCATAGGTAACACCGAGCTGCTTGCCAGGCACGCAAAGGTCAATGATGACCACCGCGCCCTTGTTCAGAGACGGGCCTGTCCCGTCATGGACGTACTTGATGATGCCGTTACCCTTGGGCGTGCTGAGCACGAGGCAGTATCCCTTATCCGGGACATATTCTTCGTTGGCCATACCGATTACGTAGCCGAAGCTGTTCAGCTTGGCAACCAGGGCTTCCATCACGAACTCCGGTGGAATAGCACCGTCGTTCTGGTGCCGTTGGAAACCCGACCCCATAGACGCAGCCTGGCGGACTGTCCAGTGAAGCCGGCGGAAGACCGCACAGAATTCAGCGCGGTTGGTAGGCACGGTACGCTCCCAGTCGGTGAAGCTGACCGCGTTGATGCTGATGCCGATGGCCTCCAGGTAGTCGCGGCTGAACAGGTAGTCCACCAGCAGCTCCAGCGAGCCAGGCAGCATCTTCCGCACCAATGCGTCACGCGCCTTGGAGGACAGGTCGGTCAGCAGCGTGATACTGGTGCCGGCCAGCGTGGTGATGCTGTTAGCAGCAGCTTCCAACACGGCGTCGGGGTTGGTCCACACCGCATAAGCCCAGAGCTTGTCGTACATCGACGGCTGGCCCGCGATGTCCTTGAAGAACAAGTCGGGGCGACGCTCAGCGCAGGACATCAGGATGCCATGCAGGTGAGCTCCGGCAGCGCTCCAAGCGCTTTGGTTGTCACGGGTCCAACAGGGATCTCCGTTCTCGTCTTCGGTGCGCAACGGATCCTGGGTAATCTCGCCCGCCCCCTCAATGAGGTAGGCTTCGACGAACGGGTCGGTCTGCGCAGCTTTGAACCCTTGGTTGTTGATGCGCTGACAGACGAAGCCGGCCAGAAGCTCCGTGTTGAGGCCCATGCGGTACAGACACCTGATCCACCCCATGCTCGGCATGACGTGGCGCTGGGCGATATCGGTTGCAAGCTGGCGAAGCTCAACCTGCGTAAACAGACCGGCGAGCTTCTCATCGCACAGTACATCGATGATGTGCGGGTTGGCCACATGGCCAGCGAAGAACGGCAGACGGTTCAGCTCGTCAAAGATGAGCCTAAACCGCTCGACATTGCGCTTGACCCATTCGATGCCGACAGAGCTGCGATCCCCACCGCGCGTTGCGTCAATGGTATCGACGGCCGTGTGCAGTGCGGCAATGAAGTGTCGCGTGTACAGATAGCCGGTGGTGAGGGCTTTGACAGCCCGGTTGTCCAGCTCCTGGTAGGCGGCGATCAGTTTGTCAGACGATGTGATTTCACGGAGTGCGGTCTGCGACACGGCAGAAGTCCTTCCGGGTGGCGGCTAAATTTTTGCTAGCCTAGGTCGGTTCTAGTTTTTGACACGTTTTACAAAAGGGCACACTCTCCTTGCTATAGGCAGTGATAAAACAAACGGTACCATATTTTGCCATAAATTCCAATAATTGACCCTTGTTGTGGCTATTAAAAACAGCGGCTCCGAAGAGTCGCTGTTTACAAATATTGCAAAAGAGTGAGTGGCCTGGTAGCTTACGCCCCTATTCTTTCTCTTGTTTTCCACCGGTGCGAGCCTCGTCCTGCTGCACCCCTTCTTCGGTAACACTTTCGTTATCCGTGGCAACCTCAGCCTGAACTTCAGCTTCGGCGTCACCACCGGCAGCGTCGTTCGCAGCAGCAACGGCGCTTGGCTCAAAGACACTGGCAATTGTTTGGTTGGCATCGGTCTTTACCTCTACACCGTGCGGAATGACAAGGTCTGCCACTGTGGCATGGTCACCAACTTCAACCAGCTTTTCACCGTCGAACTCAAGGCCATCAGGCAGCTTACTGGCTGGCGCCTCCACCTCAACCGTCGTAAGGTTGTGCAACACCATCAGGCCGGCGCGCTCGGCTGGCGTGGACTCGTTGCCCTCTGCTAGTTTAATGCGGATAGGCACCTCGGTAACTACCTTTTCGTTAGCCTTAATAGCGTTGAATACTACGTGCATCACAGCATTATAGCGTGGGTCATAGGTAATTGTCTTAATCATTGCGGTATAGTGCTTGCCACCAGCCGATAACTTGATCGGATGGTGCTTACCCGCATCCTGAAATGCCTTAAAAAGTGCTTGATATTCTGCCTGCACCACTACAGACGGCTTGCCGTGGTCGTGGATAACAGCCGGCACATAGCCTGCTTTACGAACGTTTTTTACGGATTTACCAAGTACTTCACGTTTTTCCAGTTCGAGCGTTACTTCCTGCATATATCCTCCTTGATTGTTGCCCATCTATTACCAGTATACACTGCCTGCTGCCTATTGGCTGAATTGCTTAGTATTTACCAGTGGACAAGATCGCTGCTTTACCGGTACTCTTAAGGGGATATGTTAGAACCAACCAGTTTGCTTGAAGGCGCAGGTGTTATCGGCGGCCTGGCCATCATTGGAGCAATAATCTTTGCCGAATCCGGGCTACTTATTGGCTTCTTCTTGCCAGGAGACACGTTACTGTTTACGGCAGGCTTCTTTGCAGCCCAAGGCAATCTGCCGCTGGCGGGTGTGCTCGCTGTGATATTCCTGACCGCAATTATTGGCGACAACGTGGGCTACACTATTGGCAAAAAAAGCGGCCCCAAACTATTCAAAAAGAAGGACGGCATTATTTTCCGGCAGGAATATATTGCCCGTGCCGAAACATTTTACGAAAAACATGGCGGCAAAACTATTATTATCGCCCGTTTCGTGCCTGTAGTGCGTACTTTCGCTCCTGTAGTCGCTGGCGTTGGTAATATGGAACGCAAAAAGTTTGTGTTTTATAACATCGTTGGTGCAGCCATTTGGACAGGCAGTGTCGTAATGCTTGGCTATTGGCTGGGCAGCATGATTGATTCGCACACAATGGAGAAATACCTGTTGGTAGCTATTGTTGGCGCCATGGCAATTACCGTTGGCCCAACCCTGTACCACTTGCTGCGCGAAGAGCGCCTGCGTGCCTTCTTGAGGCACCAATGGGGACGCATAGGCCGCCGTCTGCAGCGCCAGGACAAACAGTAGGCCTGAAGGCTCAAAGCTATCTAACCGGCTCATCGTGGCCGGTTTTTTATACTTGACGCTTGGATGTAAAGGTATGTATTATGTACTTACATATCCTTGCTCATGCATCGTAATATGTACTAGATGCGAACTTACAAATTAAACTTCTGTCCCGTAATTTTGACGGGTTTATTAAGTATGGCTCAGGGAATTGAACATGCAGCACAAGATAGTACATCTAGAGCCGATCACCACTGAATGGGGTGACGTTCGAATTTCGGCGGTTATCGCCACTCAAAACAGAAAAACCACCGTCGAGTGGGATGTTACATACCCACCTTCCATGCCGGAACCTTCGCGGATTGAATTTGAGGCCCTTGTCCAAAAGTTCATGAAGAACCAACATGACGACCTTGTACGACTTTTTGGCCAATAGAGCGCGTTATGTACAGCAAATACAATTCAGTTCTCGACGATGCCAGCGCCGACTGGTACGCGTATCATTTTGATGACTCGATTTTACAGCATGACGTTTACTGGCGAGGCTGGCACGACGTAATCCGATCTAGGTTAACCGACGCCCAGCAGCACGGCAGCGCCTGTGCGCTATGTGGCTGTTTTGTCATGCACGGCACCGAAGCTGCCGAAGAGTTTGTAGGCGGCTTTAGGCTAGTTCTATGCCGTTTTAACTGCCCCGTCATTACAACAGCCATCATACAAAAAACCATCAGCGATATAGAAGGCGACGCCGATGGTTAGATGTTTAGTTTTTTGCAACTAATGCAGTTATGTTGGGCTGCTAAGCCCTCCGCTGAGACTAGTTTTTCTTTTCGATTTCTTTGTTGATAAGGTCGCGAATGATTTCGGACTTGTTCTTACCGGATTCGTACGATTCACTGCGCAGGTAGTTGTAAATAGGGCGGTCGATGAACATGTTAAAGCGAAGGTCTTTAGTGGCAATAGTGTTATCACGGATAAACTGGCGGATAATCTCTGCTAAGTCTTCTTCGGTCTTGTATTCCTTCATGCTCAGCATTTTGTTGCGGTAGCCGGAGATCATACGCTCATTAAGGGGTTTACGTGAAACAACCAGCGTAGGTTTCTTTTGCTGCAATGCAACAGCAACCTGAAAACCCTGCGAGAATGTGTAGTTCGTGCTCTCGATAATAGTAATGTCTGCACGGTGGATAGCATCCATCGTTTCGTCCATGACTTGGCGCCAATCGACGTCTTTATCGGCCAGTTTGCCAGTCTCTTTAGCATGGTATGCGGATTCAATCCAATCGCGGGCCAGTACAGAATCATTTTCCGCAATCGTTTTGACGATTGCCCGCAAGTATGGGAGATCCTTCTTGAGATTGGTAGTGCTGCCTGTAAGATGTATGATCATTAGTTTGCCTTCTTTAAAACTATATTATAACAAGAGAGTCAATGATCCGAAAATAGCACGTATCATCCGTTGATGTGTACTTATTGCTAGCATTTAATGATCTGGCGATACTTCAATCCGTCTTCCGCCAAGTCCCGAAGCAGCTCGCCATCTGTTTTGTGCGAAAGATCACGTTGGTCTTTCAAAAAATTATCGAGTTTTAGGCTCAAATCTACCTCTACTTTAGTTTTAACGTAAGAAGAGTGTTGTTCGATGAAAGCCTTCACGATTTCTCCAAGTTCCTCTTCTGAAGCATACTTGTGCGATGAAATAAGGGGGCTAGGAATACCGTTAAAGATTAATCCTGGGACATTTTCGCGAAAAACTAACAGCGCAGGCATGCCAAGGTCCAAGGCCTTCGCAAGGTGAAAACCCTGGAAGAAGCTGTACGTTGTGACCTCAATAATAATTAGATCTGACCGCTGGAGGGCTATCATGCTTTTTTCGTAAACACCTTCCCAGTCAAATTCATCATCATTTAGCCTCGATGACGATAGAACAGCCGTATCGACCCAGTCGCGAGCTACGCTGGCTCCGCTAGCATTAATAACTTCTTTGATCTTGCGTAAGTATGGTAAATCGTCGCCAACGTGGCGCATACCACCTGTTAGGTGAATAATCATACTTCCCCTCCGGACTTTAGTGCCAGTAATCTCTGCAGCTTCAAGCCATCTTCAGCGAGGTCTTGTATTAATTCGCCATCTGTTTTGTGTGAACGGCGGCTTTTATCAGCAAGATAATGGTACAGTTCTTGACTCACTGGGACAGTCACTTCTTTCCTGTCCCGTGGTACATTTACTTTATTTATAAAATCAACCACTGCGCTCTGCAAGTCTTGCATTGATTTATATTCGTATAGGTGTAGTAGCCTGTTGTCAACTCCAGAAATCGCAAACTGCTTAAATGGTTTATTTGCTAATAACAAAACTGGTTTATTTTGGCTTAGAGCATTGGCAAGCTCGTAACCATGATAAAGCCTATAGCTGGTCACCTCGGCAATATACGCGTCAGCTCTTGCTAGCGACGCCTCATTTTCATCTTCTGCATACCTCCAGTCCATCTGATTGTCCAAGACCTCTTTGGAGGTACGGTACTGATATTGCCCTACCCAGTTGCGAGCAATTCCAATATTGTTCTCGTGCAACACATCAACTATCGCGTCAAGTTGCGCAAGTGCGTCGCCTGGCTCTTCCGACCAAGCACCAAGGTGTACTAACATAAAGTTTCCTCAACTAAGAATATGTCTCTTATATTAGAACATATTGTTCGTACATACAAATGTATCCCAGCACATACAATTCGGATTGAGCTTTATATATCCTGTTTTTGAATTTCGTGTTGGACTAATTCGCGTAAGATTTCCGCCTTAGTTTTACCAGTTTTAAACGAAGCCCACCGCAGGTAATTATATATCTGACGGTCAATAAAGAAGTTAAAACGAAGATCTTTATTGTCAATCCTGTTCTCATTCATAAATGCTTCGACGATCGTCTCAAGATTCTCAGAATTATATATTTTGTGCGTCAATAGATTATCTTTAGCACTTGCAGGGTAAAAGGAGGCCTTATGTTCCTCGTCATCACGCTGAAGAAGGAGTGTGGGTTTTTTCTGCTGAAGAGCTGTGGCTACCTGAAATCCTACGGCAAAGCTGCGAGCAGTAACATCAGCGATAACTAAATCCGTTTTTGCCAATGACTCCATATTTGATGCATATATTGAGTTCCAATCCAATTCCTCAAAGTTCTTATCAGTAGAGACTATGCTGTAAGCTTCCTCAACCCAGTTATTTGTAAGTGAGTGACCAGACTTTTCGATAACAGCAAGAACACGACGATAATATTCTATCTCTTTGCTCAAGCTAGATTTAGACGCAATAAAGTGGACCAGCATAATATCCTTCCGATTACTAGAATTAATTATACAATAATACGCGCTATAAGGGTAGTCTAGCGTAAGTCGAGTAGAATTTTATTATCCCGGCCCGTAAAAGAGGCTGCAATACTCTCATACATAGCAGCGAATAACCTCATGGTAAAAACCTGTTCTTCAATATCTTGGGAGATAATTTTTTCCCTATCTAGTCCTGTGGCACATTTTACAAAGTTGACAACCTGATTGATAGAATTGTCTGCATCCCTAGCATATGCATCTGCGTATTTCCTAACCTCGTAATCTACCGGGCCTAAACCAGGGTGCGTTCTATGGGTAACTACAATGTTATTACCATGAAAAACCGCATCATTTTTTATAAGCTGCCAGCTTTGCAAAGCTCCTTGGTGGACGTCAAGTATCAACTGGGACATTCGGCCGCCTCCAGCTTGATTCGCATGGTCTGGAGCGCTTGAGGTATCTATTGTTCTCGGAGAAAAAGAAGTATGGTTTATAGTAAGATAGAGCTGACCTACCTGAGCGTTATCTTTATATAGCTTAATATCAACATGGAAATCTAACTCTGCATTAAGTATGCTAGCAGTCAACTCTTTATATAAAGACACCTTATGGTTATTAATTTTGGCTAACGACGTGTATTCAGCTTGTCTTAAATAATCACTCACTCGCTTAATGTTGCTGATTGATATACTGGCTGCATCCAATCCTGCGGGCGTGGAACTGATAAGCCATGCAATAAAGTCGATGTAATGGTAGCATGAATGCGAAAGACTACCTACGCCATCGAGGTAGCCATGTGCACCACCTTTTAGAAACTCACTAGGATAGCGATGGATCCCTCCATTCACAATTGCATTCAAATGAGTTATGTGTTGACCGTGCAACTTATAAACATCCCTTAAATCATCAATGATCTCTTTGAAGGCTGGCAGATTACGTCTGCGAAGCGGCACTGAGAAGAGTAAATTTTTACTATGCCGTTTATATCGGACTAAATCTGTAAGTTTATTAAAATCTTTAATAATGCCTTGTGCCTGCAGCAAGTCCCAGCTTGAGTCTTGTCGGACTAAGATAGGCTTGTCACATAATATGTGATTATCTGTCTTTAAAGCAATCTCGGCATACCTCATGTGGTACACGGGATTAGCAGCAATAATCGCAACGTTAGTAGCCCTCATGGTCTCAATAATCTGTAAGTCGACATCATCACTTGGATCTATCCAAACCGGTTTGTCTAGTGCCAATATTTTGCCAAGGTTCGCCCGACCTTCGTGAAAATCAGACTCCCTCGTATTGTATGGATCAGTCGGATCACAGATAGCGGTAACCCGCACATCAACCCCCTGGGATTTCAGTTTAAGAATCGCTGGGTAGTGGTTTTGTTCGGCCCAATGCCCTGATCCACCAAAAATAATAATGCGCACCATCATGCTCTGTACTTGATCCTACCTTTAGAATGCAGCTTCCTTTAAAAAAGCTCTTTTTAACATTTTACTATGATATAAACAAGTACGCTACCATCTTTTGTATACTCATGTCAACACCTGCATTATTGATAATTTTTTTTGCAGCATGCTTTCTCTGGCCAGGAGTTAAATTTAGAGGATACGGTATAAGTGTTGCGCGTAAACGATGAGCTAAAATTGCCTCCAGAGTCCCCAGGAGAAAGGGATCGCTCAGGTCAAGGCCATATTTCGATCTATAGGCCATAGCCATAACCTCAATAAGTCGTTGCGCTGATGATCCATCGGGAGCATGAAGCATTATATGTGCAATCAACCATGCCTGGTCAAATTCAACAGCTCCTTTTCTGACAGTTTCCAAGTCACAGAATTTAACATCCGGGCCCTTGATGAAGATATTTTTAGGTGATACGTCACCCAGTATTAAATGTCCCGTACGCTTATCGTGTTCGTCGGCAATCTGTTTAAAGAAAGGCGATCCATCTTGCCTAATTCTGTAATCAACCTCTTTCTTTGCAAAGTCCAATTCGTTTGTTTCGCCCCTAATACTTAGGTTAATGTTACTCATTAGACAATGGATGTCACCAATGGCCCCGCCTAAATGCAGGATGTCTGATTCAGAAACGTTTTGCCGATTATACTCTTCCTCAAGATTAGCTTGCCCTGGCATTACGTCCGATAGTAGAAGGTATTTCAATTCCTGATTGTAATGAATTAACTGCGGAATATAACGACTTGCTGCAGGTGTCAATATGTCAATTGCTCCTGCTTCACTAGCTATATCTTCTGGCTTTATTTTTATGCGTGGTACTTTTGCGAATGATCTTCCACGGATCTTAGCAAAAAACGAACCCTTAGGCGATGTAACATGGAGAACGTGATGCACCACGCCACCTTGCACCACTTCAATATTAGAATCTTCGCCTACTATATTTTTTAGGTCGTTAAGAATACTGTGCAAACGGCGCCTACCGATAGGCTTTTCTAGAGACTTCAAGCTAGTACTTAACATTTGAAATAGGTATCATACAGGTATTTTTTGATTTATACAAAGTATCACTTACATTATACAATCACCAGCAATCATTAATTCTATAGTGATCCCTACCCTGGAACAGCCTGGCAGTGCTACTATATAAGCCTAAGGAGCTTTGCTATGACAAAAATTTCTCACGACAGTGAAACTCTTGCCGAAGGCCAGCAGGTAATCACTGTTTGCGCACTTATTTACCACACTTTTGGCGGTGTTAAAAAAGTCTTCATGCCACGCAGGGCAAGTACTAAAAAATTCCTGCCAAATGTGTATGAATTGCCAGGCGGACATGTGGATTTTGGCGAGGAGCTTGTCCCTGCCCTTAAGCGTGAAATCCGCGAGGAATTTGAGGTGGACGTGCACATTGAAGAGCCGTTTGCGGCATTCACATACGTTAACGAGGTCAAAAAATCACACTCGGTAGAAATCATTTACACCGCTACGCTGGCAAGTCCGCCTGAAGCTATTACGCTACATCCCGAGGACCATTCGGAGTACATTTGGATTGCACAAGACGAATTACAGGCTATTATGACGCCCACAAAACAGGCCGACGACCCCGAAGTAGCAGCTATTGCACGCGGCTTTGAAATTATTAACAAATAGTTAAAATATACTAGACAAAGTGCAGCATTGTCTGTATTATCTTTTAGGTACTTTTGAATATGCAGCACTACAGAAGAAAATATAAGGCGTATAAATCCAAGATTGAGCCATCCACCATGTGCTCTTTTTGCGATCTCGACGCCGACACACGTGCTCGGATAGTCAAGCAAAACAAACATTCTTATATCGTAAACATCCGCACCCAGTACGACACTTGGGAGGGCCACGACGTATCAGAACACTACATGGTTATTCCCAACCGCCACGTCCGCCATTTCAAAGAGTTAACGCCCCTAGAAAAGTTAGAAATTATGGATGCTATGGCAGACTACGAAAGTCAAGGATTCAATGTGTACGCTCGCGGTGTTAATAGCCCTCGCCGGTCAATGGTGCACCAGCATACACACCTTATTAAGATCCACGGCAAGCGCAACAAATTTATGCTGTTTATGGAAAAGCCGTACTTCTTATTCCGCGGCTAATCTTTAAAGCGCTGCAAGTCAGCATCAACCATCAATTTTATGAGATCTTCAAAGTAAGTCTTAGGTTGCCACCCCAAGTCCTCCTTAGCCAACGTATAGTCACCTTTCAAGTCCTTAATTTCGGTTGGCCTTATAAATTTTTGGTCAACTATGGTATGGTCCTCCCAATTTAAGCCCACATGTGCAAACGCTACCCGTAACGCATCTTTGACAGAATGTGATGTATTCGTGCCAATGACATAGTCTTTTGGTGCATTCTGTTGCAGCATTAACCACATAGCCTCTACATATTCTTTAGCATACCCCCAGTCACGAGTGTTTGAAATATCGCCCATGTGCAATTTGCCATTTGCATCAATTAGAGGCTCACCAGCCTCGTTTAGCGGAGGATGTTTGACACCATTCCTGATACATGCCACTCCTGCTGTTATTTTGCGTGTAACAAAATGCAGTGAGCGACGAGGGCTCTCATGGTTAAAAAGGATGCCCCGAGCTACAAACATGTCATATGAGTCTCGGTAGCAGCCGGCCATCATGTGCGCATATGCTTTAGCTATTCCGTATGGATTGTTTGCGTCAATGGGCGTTGACTCAGTGGCCGTATCGGCTTCGATATTACCCAGTATCTCCCTGCTTGTGGCTTGGTATATTTTGGCCTTTGGGGAAAATTTTCGGGCAGCCTCAAAGACTCTTACTGGCCCCAGGGCAGTCACTTCGCCGGTATATAGAGGGTGCGACCAGCTATCCGCCGGAACGGACTGTGCAGCAATGTTATATATCTCATCAGGCTTTTGCTCTTTAATTACCCTCTCTATAGTTTCGCCATCAATTAAATCAGCAACACTAATGTTAACTTTGCCATAGAGGTGCTGTATATTTGGGTGGTTGTGGTGGGTAGTACGTCGGATCGTCCCAGTCACGTGGTAGCCCTTCTCTAGCAATAAGTCGGCTAGGTACGAACCATCCTGCGCAGCCAATCCAACAATGAGAGCTTTTTTCATTTTTAAAATCCCCTATACAAACTAAGACGCGACTCTTTGCGCCCATTGATGTTCTTATATTGCACTTTAGTATTTCCGTTGTAAGAAAACTTTTGACTTTTCACCCGTAAATGGCCCCTGTTTGACCTCATATATAAGTGAATCCTCTAAAAACTCAACGCCATGGCCATGCTTCTTATGCACCACCAAATCGCCCTGTAGTAGTTCTGTTTTATATATCTCACCCTCTGTAGCTTCGTCAAAAATTGTAAGCCTAAGCCTTCCCCTAACTACAAAAATGATTTCATGCATTGCGCTGATGGTTTGCGGCTCGTAAGGGTGCCAATGAGGCTGTGCCACGTCGCCTTTTCTGCGCTCAAGCATGCCCACCTGCAGCGGATCTTCATTGCTACTTACAAACTCAGCACCGTGGACGATATGATTAGCACGTATAATCGTCGCTACTTCTTCGCCATTATGATCAATACGCTCAATCATTTCGACATCCTCTCGCATGCTAAGAAAGCCGCAGCTATAGTACCGGTTTGAAAAATTTCGCCGCTTCTAATGTTTGCAAATAGCTCATCTTTAGTCATCCATACTAATTCAATATCCTCTAGCTCATCCATATCATGGCGTACCCTAGCCTGCCTAACATCCCTAGCGAGAAATAAGTACGTGCGGCCAGTTTCTTTTGTAGGATGATGCATCACTGTAGTCAAGGCCTCTATGTTGCCGCTCGTAAGATTGGTTTCTTCTCCCAGCTCTCTTCGTGCGGCCTCCACAGGGCTCTCACCCTCATCAATAAAGCCACCTGGAAATTCGATAACAGTACCGCCAGCACCGTGCTTATATTGCCTTACTAGTAAGAATTTGCCATCACTGCGAACTGGCACAACTTGAGCTACATTTTGACTTTCCCATAAAGTATAGTCATCCACCTCTTTGCCATTGGGTAGTTTAACGTGGTCTGCGCGTACTTTTAAAAAGGGGTGATCGTAAACTTTTACCGATTTTAGAACCTGCCACTTTTTCATATACCCTCCTATATGTAATTGTGTAGGCCAGTATGGCATATGTACGTATTAAGATGCAAGTATGTACTGCTGACAATATGCTATACTACCTCCGCAAGCAACTGGACATCATATGCATCACTTTCGAAAAACAATGCGTCTTTACCGCAAAAATCTAAGGCAAACTGGCTGCCCTTTTTGCAATAAAAATGTTACCTCTACTCATGTAGAGGACCTTTCTAATTTCTTCATAATCCCCAATAAGCCTAGTTATGACGTTTGGGAACTCCACAGAGTAGCAGAGCATCTGCTGCTAATCCCGAAGCGGCATATAGAACAGATTTCCGACTTTACCGACACCGAAAGAACACAGATGGCCAAAACGATAGCTCGTTACGAGGCAAAGGGCTACAGTATATACGCACGCGGCGTAAAAAGTCCACGGCGCTCCGTACCGCACCAGCATACTCATCTTATTAAAATTGATGGCCCGCAAGCACGATTCTCAATCTTTTTAAAGAAGCCTTATTTGCTATTTTTAAGGCAAGGCTAGCTCGTTGCCTTCCTCTTCCATTCAGGCCAACGTATGCTGCTATCCGCGTGATTGCCAAACAAGCTAAAAACCACAGAAGCCAGCCACTCGCAAAAGCAAGCAGCGCTACAGCATCTTCTTTAGGAACTGGCCGGTGTACGAGCCAGGCACCTTGGCAACATCTGCCGGCGTTCCTTCGGCAACTTTCATGCCGCCGCCAGAACCACCCTCCGGCCCCATGTCAATAATCCAGTCAGCGGACTTAATAACATCCAGGTTGTGTTCGATAATAACCATACTGTTGCCGGTGTCAACCAGTGCGTGCAGCACCTGAAGCAAACGGTCTACGTCTGCCATATGCAAGCCAGTGGTTGGCTCGTCCAAAATATAAAGCGTGCGGCCTGTAGGGCGCTTGGAAAGCTCTGTAGCCAGCTTAATACGCTGAGCCTCGCCACCGGACAGCTGTGTAGCGGGCTGGCCAAGACTAATGTATCCCAAGCCAACATCCACAATTGTTTGCAGCTTGCGGGCAATAGCCGGAATATTGCCAAAGAATTCCAGTGCCTGTTCGGTGGTCATTTCCAGAACGTCACTAATGGTTTTGTCTTTGTAGGTAATCTCCAAAGCTTCGCGGTTGTAGCGCTTACCATGACAGACTTCACAGGGCACATACACGTCAGGTAAAAAGTGCATTTCAATTTTGATAATACCGTCACCTGCACAGTTTTCGCAGCGGCCGCCTTTTACATTAAAGCTGAATCGGCCGGGGTTATAGCCACGCAGTTTTGCTTCTGGCGTTTGGGCGAACAGCTCGCGAATGGGCGTAAACAAACCAGTATATGTGGCCGGATTAGAGCGCGGCGTACGGCCAATGGGCGACTGGTCGATGATAATAGCTTTGTCCAGCTCCTTGATGCCTTCGATATCGGTGTGCTTGCCGGGTACGGTGTTGGCACGGTGTAAACGGGCCTGTAGCTCTTTGGCCAAAATATCATTAATAAGCGACGATTTGCCGGATCCGGACACGCCACTCACGACCACCAACTTCCCCAGCGGAATTTCAACGTCTACGTCACGCAAATTGTTTTCGCGGGCGCCACGGATAACCAACGACTTTCCGTTTCCCTTGCGTAGTTTTTTAGGCGCTTCGATTTTCTTTTTGCCGGAAATATACTGGCCGGTGATGCTCTTGGGGTTCTTTTCTACTTCAGCTGGAGTACCTGCAGCTACCACATGGCCGCCATGCACACCCGCCCCTGGACCAATGTCCAGAAGATAGTCTGCGGTGCGGATAGTATCTTCGTCGTGCTCCACTACCAGCACGGTATTGCCCAAGTCACGCAAGTGCTTCAACGTACGGATAAGGCGGTCGTTGTCACGCTGATGCAGCCCAATGCTCGGCTCGTCCAGGACGTACAGCACGCCTTGCAAGCCAGAACCAATTTGCGTAGCCAAGCGAATACGCTGGGCCTCGCCACCGGATAAGGTCGTTGCTGAACGCAGCAAAGTCAGGTAGTTCAGGCCCACATCTTGCAAAAAACTCAAGCGGGCGCAAACTTCCTTCAGGACCAGCTTGGCAATGTTCATGTCTTTTTCGCTGAGCTTGAGACCGTTAAAATAATCAACGGCATCGTCGATAGACATCACACAAATATCCATAATTGAATGCTTGGCAATGGTAATTGCCAGTACTTCAGGCTTCAGGCGCAAGCCATGACATTTGTAACATGGTTTTTCCTGCATAAACCGCTCAATATCGGTGCGCATAAAGTCGCTGTCGGTTTCTTTGTGCCGGCGTTCGAGGTTGGGAATAACACCCTCGTACGTTGTCTCAAAGCTACGCCCACTGCCCAGGCTGACACGATATTTCTGGCTGCCGGTGCCATACAAAATCCGTTCCAGGTCTTCGCCCTTTAGCTCGCCAGTTGGCACGTGCAAGCTAAAGCCATAGGCATCGGCTACTGCCTGCATCTTTTTCATGTACCATGCATCAGCGTTTACACGGTTAAACGGCCGTATGGCGCCCTCTGCAATGGTTAGGCGGCCATTAGGTATCACTAGGTCGGGGTCAACTTCCAATCGGGAACCCAGTCCGGTGCAGACCGGACACGCGCCCTGCGGACTGTTAAAGCTGAATGTGCGGGGCTCCAGTTCTGGAATGGCAACTTCCGGATGGTCAATACAGGCGTACATCAGGCTGTAATCAAACTCTTCTTGGTTGTCAGCATTTACAACGCGGATCTTGCCCTCGGCAATTTCCAGTGCCTGCTCTACCGACTGGGCCAAACGGGTACGGCTTTCTTCGTTATTTACCAGGCGGTCGATAACTACTTCAATAGTGTGCTTATAATTTTTGTCGAGTTCGGGGAATTCATCCAGAGCGTACACCACCCCATCAACACGAGCACGGGCAAAACCAGCACGCATGTACTGCTCGGGAATGTGCTCGAACGCACCTTTTTTAGCCTTTACGACTGGCGCTAAAACCAACAGCCGGGCACCTTCGTCGATAGCAGCAATCTGGTCGACGATGTTCTGCGTTGTCTGGCGTGTAACCGGCTTGCCGCAAACCGGACAGTGTGGCACGCCGATACGCGCGAACAACAGACGTAGATAGTCGTAAATTTCAGTTACCGTAGCAACTGTGGAGCGAGGGTTGCGGCTGGTAGACTTTTGGTCGATAGAAATCGCAGGCGAAAGCCCATCAATTTGATCGACATCAGGCTTTTCCATAAGGCCCAAAAACTGTCGCGCGTACGAGCTCAATGACTCAACATAGCGGCGCTGGCCTTCGGCGTAAATCGTGTCAAACGCAAGGCTTGACTTGCCAGAGCCGGACAAACCAGTAATAACCACCAGCTTTTCGCGTGGCAGTTCTACATCAATATCTTTGAGGTTGTGTTCGCGTGCACCTTTAACAACGATTTTGCCCGACATAGCCGACCTCCCTTTAAACAGATATAGTATACGCTAAAATTGGCCAGTAATCCAGTTAGGCGTGGTTCCGTAACATCTGGCGAGTATTTGAGGCCATTGCAGCATGGTATTGGGCACGGGCAGCCTGTGTGAAAGGCAGTACTGGCAGGCGGTTTGCCTTACGGTCTTCCTGCACTCGCTCGTGATATAGGCGTAAGCCAGCCTCGGTGACTTCTGTTACGAAATGGAATCGGGCATCCGGGCCAGCACTACTAAGCAGAAAAATATCGTAGGCACCAAGTAATAGTTCGCCCATCCTGCTTTTACTCAAAGCTTCAGGGCTTTTAATAAGTGCTGTTAAGTCCTGGGCAGTATGCCGCTTGTCATCGTCGTCGCCAAGGTCGCCATTGCCCGCACGCAGGTGCACTCGGTCAATGGGAATCTTTGCATTGTCGGCAGTATCTAAAACTTTTTCGGGGTCAATCCGCATGCGTTTGGAACGGTGCGAACGATACAAATGGAACGGATCCACCACAATTCTATCCAAGCCACGCTTAGCCATGTGCCCAGCCATCGCATCATAATCGGATGCCACAGGGTCTATCCCCCAGTCGCTAAAGACTTCTGGTGATATCTGCACACCACGACTTCCAAGTGCATACTCACCAAAGTTCACAGGCTCGCCTTTGTGGCGAGCGTCCCCAAACACTACCGCGTCCATGCGGCCGCGGCCAAGCCGTTCTATGGTTTTGAGTGACCCGTGCGTGCGTTGCATCGCAACTGCGTATTTTCCGCCCTCTGCCCATCCTTGGTGGACCGACGAGTATAGGCCCCGCACCGCTTCGCTTTCGGTATACTGGTTAAATCGAATTGATGCAGCCAACGCACGCGTAGGCGTGATCTCGTAGCCACCGTCGTAGCCAGCATCACCCTCGTAAGCGGCTACAGCAACCTCGTCAAGGAATTGCCGGTGTGACTCAACACCCCCCATCGCTACTTCGCTTGGTGAAAGACACAAATTTGAAACTTGACCTATAATTTCTGACATACTCGCTCCATTTTAGCCGTGCGTCTTAGCAGTTGCAACCCGCATCATTGTATTATCTGATATAATAGTACTATGAATTCCCTCAAGAAGTGGTGGAAAAAAATCCCCGCGAGCATTCGAAAGCCGCTTATTTTTATGATTGGCTTTGCAGTGGTAGTGGCGGGTATTGCCATGCTAGCACTCCCAGGCCCCGGTTGGGCTGCTATATTCTTGGGTTTTGCAATACTAGCAACCGAATTCGCCTTTGCCGAAAAAGTCCGCGATTGGCTGGTTGGCCAGCTTGAATTACTTATTGCGTACAGCAAAAAACAATGGCGTAAATTGCGTAAAAATGAGGCCGACACCAACGTAAATTCAGACCTGGAAGCACCTAAAAAGTAACCAACTGGCGATACGCTTAAGCTTAAAAACAATTTATTTGACGTTTTTGCAAACTTAAGAGTACAATGAACTCAAATCTTATATAAACGTTAATTGAATCATTGGAGGTGATTTAATGTCTGAGTTCATCGTGCTTGGCCTCGTTCCAGGCACTAGCCTACAAATAACATTTGTAGTGTGGGTTGTTATTGCGTCGTTTATTACTGCTTACGCTATTATGCGCGCCAATTATCGCGCCAAATTCTTTCAAGCATGGGTTATTGCAACTAGTATTATGATTGAAACCCAGCGGCGCCAAACGCTTTAGTACTCTGGTTCTGGTATTATACTTTCGGCGTACAGTTTAAGCTCTTCAAGCAAGTATTCTTGGTGTCCTGTCAAATCGCCCTTTGCGGCGATTTCTTGCAGTCGCGCCAAAAAACGCGCCATACGGCTGTGCACACCGCCATCCATAAGCTGCTTTTTGCAATATGCTTCCCATTGCTCACGCTCTTCGGTAGTTAATGACTTTGGATAATTGCGTGCTTTGTACAGCGGCAGCATTTCGGTGAGTCGTTTATCCTGGAAATGCAAATTAAGGTCGCTCAACTCATCAGAATTTGCGGCGCGGACCACACGCATAGATTGTTTATCTTGGTTTCCAAAAAAGCCGTCATACAGCATGCCGTCCACATGCTTTTCTCGGGCAAGCAGCGTCGTCTGAAAACCCTCTTCGATAATATCCAAGGCGGTAGCAATCTTCTTGGTTAGTTGCGGCATTGCCTTAAGTGCTGCGCGATGCTTTTGTACTACGCCAAGTGATATACCCAGCCGCTCCCAAGCTTTGTCGTTCAATACGCCCAGTGGTGCTACTGCCGGACATTTATTGTACTGTAGCGTTTTAACTGGCAATTTGATATCGTCTTCAGCCCGGTCTTTTTTCCATTTCCATGCATCCACAAGCTTTTCTACCGACATATCTTTAAACTGTGTCGGATCAAGCCGCAGGTCGTATACTAATGCACCTTGCTTTTTAGGGTGGTCGAATAGCTTTTCAACAACAGCGGTTTTCTGGAACTCGCTCGGGAATCGGCCGCTCGTATATACAAACGGCTGGCCAGCGCCCACGAGGTCGGACACCTTTCGCTTGTCACGCATGCTGCATAAAAAGTCGAACATTTTTGGCTGCTTGTTGCGAACAAGCCGGGCAACTTCGATAGTAGCATACACGTCACTTAAAGCATCGTGGGCATGCTCATGGCTCAGTTTATTCAAAGCTGTCAATAATTCCAAACGGTTGGTGGGCTTGCCGCTTGTATCAAACGGCCACTCAATACCTTCGGGTCTGAGTGCCCGCGTCATACGCACCACATCCAATATGTCCCAGCGGCTTTTGCCATCCTGCCACTGCCATTCATAGGCGTCGTAAAAGTTGCGGTAGTGCAGACAGCGCATAAACTCATCATCAAAGCGCACTGTATTAAAACCCAAAAATATCGTGCCTGGCGTGGCAATTTCTTCACTAAAGTACTTCAGGAACTCCGCCTCGGTAATACCTTCGGTCAAGGTGGCCTGTGGCGTAATGCCGGTCAGCAGCACTGCGTCTGGATCGGGCAGTACATCGGGAGTCATCCGGATATGTATATTCTCTGGATCGCCCATTGGCTTTAGGTTCAGATCAGTCCGCTGGCCTGCAAACTGCATAATCCGCGACTCACGGCTGTTTATCCCACTTGTTTCAAGGTCGTAAAAGAAAAAACTGGCAGCATTCATATACTACCAGTGTAACAGATGCGGAGGCGTTAGGCACCTTCGCGGAGCTTCGGCATACCAAGCTCGACAGTTTGCTGAAAGCGCTCACGCATCGTTTCACAGACGGCGTTTTCGGCCGTAAACGCACGGCAAGCATAGGGGCGCTCTTCATAATTTGCGCATTCGCCCGTTTCTGCATCCAGATTTACGCAATCCTCCATAAAGGTATACATAGCACCTGCAAGCGGAATCCGCTCTGCTGGCCATTCAGACCTTGGCAATTTTTTCAGCTCACCGCCCGCTCGCACCATTTGCCGTGCCTCGCGGCGGGTTAGCTGCAGTGTTACGCCTGCGCGGCAGCAGGCTGAGGTACACCCATTACAGGGTGAATCGGCAAAATCAGGTTTAGTTACTGGAACCTCAAACATACCGTGCCTCTTTGTGCTAGTATTCAATCTCGCCTTTATTACCAAATACGATACGGTCGCCCGCGTCAATCTTTTGACGGCGCAACTCATGCATAATGCCCATCTTTTTCATAATGTCGCGTAAGCGCTGAACGCCAGCTTCGCTTTCAAAATCGGTGCGGGCAGCAAATTTCTCTATCTTATGGCCGGTTACCATAAAGTAATCCTTCTTCTTGGCAACGTTCCAGGCCAATTGCTCGTCGTTTGCCAATTTGAGCACGGGAACGCCTTCGTCGGTCGTAAGCTCGGCTTCTTTTGCAGCCAAACGTTCACGCTCTGCACGAACCATACTTCCAAGCTGTCGTAGTAACTCAGTAGTGCCAGTGTGGCTTTGCGCAGAAATTGCAAATAAAGGTGTGCCCTCCGGCAAGGCCTTTTTGAGAGTTGCCAGCTGGTCTTCAACAATATCCTTGTCCAGACCTTCGATTTTGGTAAGAGCCACGACTTGCGGCTTGTTGGAAAGGTCAATCCTGTAAGCAGCCAGCTCTTGCTGAATGGTGGTATAAGTCTCTACCACATCGTTTTGGTAAACATCTATCAAGTGCAGCAGTACTGCCGTACGCTCAACGTGGCGCAAAAACTCATCACCAAGACCTTTGCCTTCAGCGGCGCCTTCAATGAGCCCAGGAATGTCTGCCAGTAGTAAATGTGTTGATTTATCCACAGTTGCTACGCCAAGGTTTGGCTTGATTGTGGTAAATGGATAATTGGCAATTTCCGGAGTTGCGTTGCTAACAACGCTCAAGAACGTTGACTTGCCTGCGTTAGGTAAGCCTACAAGCCCGACATCTGCGATCATCTTTAGTTCAAGTTCTGCCTGGATACGCTCGCCCTGTTCGCCTTTTTCGGCAATTTTGGGCGTTTGGCGGACAGAGCTAATAAAATGGGCATTACCAAATCCACCCTTACCTCCATTTGCGATAATTGCACGCTGGCCATCCTGTACGAGGTCGGCTAAAACCGTACCTTCACTATCGGTCACTACCGTGCCAACTGGCACAGCTACTTCAAGATCTGCACCGTTACGGCCGTGCTTGCGGGCTGAACCGCCATTAGCACCAGGCTTAGCCTTTAGTTCACGCTGGTATCGAAAACTTGCGAGCGTGTTCTGGTTGCGGCTGGCAACAAATACCACGTCGCCGCCGTCGCCGCCGTCGCCGCCGTCAGGGCCGCCCTTATCGACGTAAATTTCATGACGCCAGCTGACAATGCCGTCACCGCCGTCGCCGGCTTGAATAACTACTGATGCTTTATCTATAAAACTCATAATACTTAAGGTAATTATATCATGTTTATATAATTAATGCTAGATCAGCGTTCCGGTGCCAAAAGCTGGCAGGGATTAGCGGTAGATGTAGTTTGGGAATTTAGAGGCAGGTACCCAGCCGCTATAACCAACACGGCCAAATCCAGCTAAACCGTTCATATCGCTATACTTGATCATTGTACCGTCAGGCGATACAGCTTCAACATAAGCAACGTGACCGAATGTACCACTGTTGTGCTGGGCAATAGCGCCCTGGCGCGGGGTACTACTCACCGTCCAGCCACTGCGTGGGGCAAGGTTATCCCAAGTGTTTGCGTTACCCCAGTTGGATGGGACTGCAATACGGTTGGCCACATACCAGGTACAGAATCCCCAGTCGTAACCGTTGTAACCATAAATTGCCGAACTGCCAAATGAATAACCGTACGAAGAACTAGCAGGGCGTGAGACGTATACCGGCTGATGTATCTGGCCGTTAGGGATGATAATTTTTGTGCCCGGTTTAAGGCCGCCGATTTCGGCGTCGTTAAAGGCAATAATCTGATCAGCATTGGCATTGTATTTAGCCGCCAAGCTTTGAGGGGTGTCGCCAGCTACCACGGTATATACAATACCGTTTAGCGGGGGAATCGACAGTGTCGCACCAGGAGTTACCGTATCGCCGCTAAGGCTATTAGACCACCGGACGCTATCGGATGTAACGTTAAATTTAGACGCAATATTTGTGACAGTATCGCCTTCCTTTACCAGATAGCTCTGGATATCACGGCGTGATTTGAGGTCGGTTGCCACAATCTGAGGCTTTGTAACAAGGCTGTCACTTGCGGCAAGCGTCATTTCTACGCTTACCGTGTCAGCCTGGTTAGTCACCGCAGTTGCCTCAGGCATATTGGCAGCCCGAGAGAGGTTAGCAGCAATATCAGCAGACGATAGCTGGTCTAGCGGGTTAACAACAGCTTCGTCTGACGCAGCCAAGGCGGCTTGGGCGGCCTGGCCGCTATTGTTGGAGCCGTACAATACAAATGAAAGAATACCTGCAAGCAATATAAAATTACCAGCGATAATGGTATATCGGACAGTTTTACGCTGTTTACTAAAGCGTGAGAACCGTTTTTGGAGTCGGGCAAACCGACGTTGTCGCACATTTGGCTTGGCCTTTGCCGTGCCCAATGTCTGTGTAACAGATTGACTAATAATTTTCTCCTGGCGTAAACGCCTGCACGGTGAACGTTATTACTATTATTTGCAAGAAAGTTTCGACCGATCTTGCCTCTAAGGGTTATGCTGTCCACGCATGGAAGTGTTTAGAATTACTGAAAAACAGTATTCCGACACACTTCACATCCAAGTATACCAATAATGCTTTGCATTGCAAGCTTTTTATGGCTTACTACCCCTGTTAGTAGTCTATGGGCGGCCACACAATTTGTGGCAATATTGATCAGCTAAAGCTTCATGCTCTTCCAGCGTATGCGAGTAATGCACTGTACCATCGTCGCCGGCGACAAAATAGAGCCAATCAGTTTGGGCAGGATTGGCTACGGCACTCAAAGATGCCTTGCTAACATTACTAATAGGAGTAGGGGGCAATCCTTTGTATAACAGCGTATTGTATGGCGAATCATAGGTCACACTTGCCTTCTGGCCAGCAATAATTGCACCATAAAAAGCGGTTGGGTCTGACCCAAGCGACATATTTTTTTGCAAGCGTAGCAAGAATACTTGGGCAACTTTTTGCCGGTCGGACTGTTTTGAAGCTTCTTTCTCTACTAATGATGCTAAAACGATGCCCTGGTACGTGCTAAGTCCCTGCTTGGCAAATGCAGCCCGGATGTCCGGTGTCAGCTGTGCCTGCATAGCAGCCAACGAACGCTCTACAATATCCTGCGCCGTCGTATTGTTATTCTTTTCAAAGGTATCAGGATATAGGTAACCCTCCAAATTGGCAGCAGCAGGCTTGTCTACCAATGCAGAATTACCTGCGTATTGATTTACATCCAATGCCTTATCCACCTCCGATTCAGCGAAGCCTTGGTTTATCAGCGACGTGCGAATCTGGTCTAGCCGCAGGCCAGGCAATATAGTGACAGAATTCGTTGCCACTTTGCCATGAGTTAGCTGGGTGACAATCTGTGCCACTGTCTGGCTGGGGGCAAAGCTGTATGTGCCAGCTTGCAGATCTGAACGCACTTGTTTGCTGCTTACATATAACTTAAAAGCCCACGAACTTTGAATAAGTTTGGCACTTTCCAAATTCTGGGCAATCTCATCTAGTGAAGCCCCTTGCTCTACTGTAAATAACTGGGTCGTCTGACTTGTGCCAGCAGGCCCAAGCTTGTTGTAATACACCTGGCGAACTAAAACAGTCGTACCAACTACAAGTACAATCAAAATAAGGATCACGATTGTTAAACGGCGCGGCCAGCGGCGCTGGCGTGCATGCTCACTGTATCTCATGCGAATACTCCATCATTCTCTTGCATATAATCTTCCAGGATGTAGGTTGCCGCCAAAGCATCGATATCACCTTTCTCAAATGGCTTGCCACGGGCAGTTAATTCCTCTTCGGCTTTCCGCGATGTCAGCGCTTCGTCCTGAAAGACCACTGGGACCGAAACAACTGGCTTGAGTCGTTCAACAAACTGGCGCACCGTTTCTGTTTGGGCGGTGTCTTCGCCATTCAAGTTGCGGGGCAAGCCCACCACTAGCGTAGTCGCCGTTTCGTCAGTCAATAACTTGGCTATAACCTGTACGACAGACTCTGTATTGGGTAATGTTACGAGCGGTGATGCAATCCGAGCTATGCTGTTGGCACTCGCAACCCCTATGCGCTGTGCGCCAACGTCCAAAGCTATAACTGTTGTTAGGTTAGTCTGCATTCTTTTTAACTTGCGGCTCGTCGATAGTAATCGAAACTTTACCTTGGTCGCCCGGAATTGATGTGACCCAGAACGGACTATATTCTACTGTTACATCTGTTACACCAGGATTGTCTTTGATAATCTTTTTAGCGTCACCGGTTTTTTGGCCAGCTACTTTCTTTTTGAGGTCAGCAATCTTAAGGTCGGGACCAGCAATGGCCGTTACCTGCATCCTAACCGCCCCACTGCCTGCGTTTTGAGTCGTAAAGCTTGCTTTGCCCAGGCCGTAGTCAATGATGGTTTCTTTGCTTTCATCAATTTTGTCCTTAACCGCGTCGTTAATGACCGTCTTTAGGTCGGACTGTTTAGCACCGAGCATAGTATATGTGACAGTCTGGGTGACAGTAACACTATCCGCTTCATCGCCAGCCTGGACGTTCGAACTGACATTTGGGGAGCTCGAGGTAAACGTAGCTGTCACAGCGTACAGACCCAAGTTATTTAACTGACTCTGTAGCTGTTGCTTGACCGCCGTGGGGTCTTGCGATTCAATCTTCTGTTTTGCACTGTCAATATCAGATTGCTGCACAATCTTTGTAATGTCATCCGTGCCGCCAGCCATTTCGCCGCCAGATGCAGTAACACCAGATGGGCCATTTGCAATTGAGTACGAGCGACTACCTGCATTGAACGAAGCTCCGGGATTCTGCGCAACGACCTTAACGGTTTCACGGCCATCTTTCTTACATTCGCCACCACTGCTAAAGTTGCTGCCCGGTACTTTTACTGCGGATGAGCTAACATATGTCGACCCTCCCGCGCTAAAGCCCGTTCCCGCAGGTAATGTAACAGTATTATCGTTACAGTTGATGACGGTCATGGTGCCACTGGCTTTTTCGCCATTGTTTTTCTGGCCGGAAGCCGCAGCTTGCTGGGTGTATGTTTTTTGGGTTTGCTGCGATTGCGCAGGCACAACGCCAGCGTCGCTCATCACCTGTGAAGCGCTCGTGTTAAGGGTAAGGTCAAGGTTGGCACTGATGGCCGTGCTATCAGTCTTTACCAAAATATCTGCCTTTGGCAGCACCTTGAAGCACAGAATCCACAGCAAAATCAACACAACCAAAGCTACGACACCCAAAATAATCCACATTCGGAACTTGTTGAAGTTCGGTACGCTCAATTTGCTGTTCTTGGGCTTAAGTGCTTTGCCCCCTGCCTTAGCTGGTGAGGCCGCCGGACCATATACGCCAGGCCGGGAAGATGGCGTTGTGTTATCGAGGGTAATTGAATCGTCATCTGGCATAGATGGCGGCATAGAGCCACGGGCCAAATCGCCGACAGGAGCATTCTGGTTTAAAGGGTTTCTGCTGGCAAGTGACCCCATTGCAGCATCATCCATAGAAATTGCTTCTTCTTGGTCATCACCACTATCTGAAATGGCTGGGGCAGCTTCGGGAACTTCGGGCTTTGTCTGTAGGTTTTTGGCAACATACATGCCGACGTTAGCAGCCAATGGCAGCAAGCCTGACTCGGCAGTTATCAGAACAAGATGCTTACCGTGCTCGTCGGCACTGCGCTTGAGCAACTTCATGTTAACAATGCTCTGTAGCATTGTTGCCCGTTTAGGTAGCACAAGCGCCACAATCTTACTTTGCGAAGCACGTACTTTATCAATTATTGCAGTAATTTCGTCGTCTACATCAATGTAAATAACATCTTTTGCGGGTGTACTACTCATGTTCTCAGCATCCTATCAAGTTTCTCGCGCACCGATCCATTTTGGCCGCTGCCTGTAAATTGCATTGTATCAAGGCCAACACGCAACAAGCCCATGGCTGTAATAAACGTATGGTCATTCACTGCCCCAGTTGCGTCAGTAATGCCAATGACCTGCTCTGGATGAATATGCTGGACAATTGGTTTTCGGGTAAAAGGCAGATGGGTGTACCAATCAGTTTGCTCCAGTGTGTCCATAAGGCTATCCAGGCTCGAACCGCCGCCACATAGCAACACTCGGTGTGGCAGGTGATCTAGCTTGGTAAATTCGCCCAAGGCTACTTCAACGCCACTGAGCCAAACTTCGAGCGTATTATCCAGGGCGCCTTGGATGGCCGCAGCCTTGGGCTGGGAAACATGCGGCGAGCCAAGATGTACTTTTAGCTCTTCAGCTTGCTCGAATTCGACACCCAGCTCCCGCTCGATAGCGCGGGTATATGCACGACCACCAATACCGAACATCTTGGTACCCTGCACGCCGCCGTCGTTAATAACAGCAATGTCCGTTGTTCCACCACCAATGTCCATTAAAATAGCACTCATGCTAGCGCTGGTGTCATCGCCGATGACTGAGCGTGCTACAGCAAACGGTTCGGCAGCCACCGCTAATAAATCAAGGTCGAGCTGTTGCGCTGTTCGCTCCAGGGCACCAATATGAATGAGCGGGGCAAAAGCTGTATACAGCTGCACGACAACATCTTTGCCCTGGAAGCCTACCGGACTCGTAACTTTATAGCCATCAATTTCGATTCCAACAAGCGCACTGTTGACTAAACGAATTTCAACTTCTTTGCCGCCAAGTTCCCAGGCAAGCTGCCGTTTGGCTTTGGCCTGTGCACGTTCCTGAACGAGTTTGATAATCCGTTCGACTTCTGCGAGGTCCAATGCCTTTTCGGCATCCTTACGGGTAACGCGAACTGTGGTTGTCATGCCTTTTACAAGCTCGCCAGCGATACCAATGACCGTTGTACGGGCACTGACGCCTGCCTGCTGTTCGGCCATGGCCAAAGCTTTGTCACAATTTTGCACGACCCGCCCAATATCAGCAATAGCACCAGCCTGCATGTCGCTGAGGCTTTGGTGCTGGCGGCCCATACCGATAATTTCAACTCCGTCCGGAGTTACTTTGCCTATGAGCGCCTTTACAAATTCTGTACCAATATCAAGGCCAACAATAAATTGGTCCTGGGCAGGAGCGCGCTGTCCTACCTTAGTATTCACTTCCGCTGCCTTGTTGGCTAGCTTGTCCGCCACTGAATGGCCTAGGTTTTTGACTTTAGTAAGATCAAGCATAATCGTAATTCATTATAACACGCTTACAAGCCGGCGCCAGTAATTACTATCCATCCTATCCTTGCTAGCTTGACATTTCATGCAGATATTAAAAAATACTTTCGCCACCCTGAGTTATGTTGTAAAATTTAAAAGTCCCGACCTTTTCCAAACAAACGAGGAACTATCCGTGTCTACCCGCACTGCGATCGTGCTCGGTGCACGGCTCGACAGGTTCCGCAACATCTATGGCCTGAATACGCTGAATGGAGTTTTCCTGCTCTGCGTGTCGGCCGCTACTGGCGCTGTGGTCTACCTGTTGCTAAAGCCGTGCATGGAGATGTTTGTCGAGCTCAGCTGCCTTCGGCACGCCGACAATCGATCCATCGCCGACGCATGTATCAATGACGGAAGCCCCCTTTCCAACAGCGTTGGAACGCTGGGTGACATCATCACGACCGGAGCAATCATCACTGCACTCTGCGTAATAGGCAGATCGGCATGTGCATGGTTCACGAACAATACCTACCGCCTACTAGACATCTACAACACGGCCAAGCGACGCTGGAACATGGCAATCTGCATCGCCTATTTGGCCACTACTGGACTATCGCTCATCACGATGGGAGCGGCAATGATCCTCTGACCACGGTCGGGTCCGTCGGGTGCATACATAACATATACTGCGCAAGCCAGCGCATCTATCCCTGTTATGCCACTGCACCCGACGCCCTATCAACCTGGCATTATTTAATAAAATATTGATATAGGCCCCGACTACCACCGGCCGCCACACTAGTAACCAGCCCATCCCCATGAAATCTAAAAAAGCGACCCTTCTTGGGGTCGTTTTTTTATGTAGCAATGACTATTGCAGAACAGCTTTTATACGGCGCACACCAGCGCTCGACGCTTCCTCTTTGACAATCTTGAACCGCTTGCCGTCTTCGGCAAGTTGGCCAGTATGGTCAACGTGTGGGCCACCACAAATCTCAAAGCTAAAGCGATCATCGCCTTCGCCCATCTGGTAAATCTTAACAGTTTCGCCGTAGCGGTCACCAAAAGCGCCAAGGGCGCCCATAGCCAACGCTTCCTTTGTGGGGTATTCTTTCCAAAATACCGGCAGGTCTTTTTGGATCTGAGCGTTCACAATGCCCTCAACCTGTTCAATTTGGTCAGGCGTCATTTTTTCATCGTGGCTAAAATCGAACCGCAAACGTTCTTCTGTGATGTTAGAGCCACGCTGGATAACATGGCTGCCCAGTGTGTCGCGTAGCGCCTGATACATCAGGTGGGTCGCCGTGTGGTACTTTTTGTGTTGCATGGTTTGGCCGCCCAAACCACCCTTGAACACACCTTTGGCAGCACCCTTGGAACGCTGGCGTTGCTCGGCCATTTTGGCATCAAATACAGCCTTCCAATCACTGGCCAACACAGCGCCCTCCATCATAGCCACAACTTCTTCGGTAAGCTCCATAGGATACCCATACGTATCGTACAGGGTAAATACCATGTCTCCAGGCACAACTACGTCGCCCTCTGAAACACTCTTCTGGACGTACTTCTGTAGTTCGCTCAGACCTTTGCGTAGCGTCTGCCGGAAGACTTTTTCCTCCTTAACCAGCACTGCAATGACTTCGTCTCGCTTAGCGGCGACTTCTGGATAGTCTTGGTGGTATAAATCGGCGATCGTTGGAATGACTTCTTGCAGGAAGTTCTGCTCGATACCCAGGTTGAATGATTTCATAATTGCACGGCGCATCAGACGGCGCATCACATAGCCTTGCTCTTTGTTGCTTGGCACAATACCATCAACAGCCAAAAAAGCAGCGGCGCGCAGGTGGTCAGCAATAACGCGCATGTCATTAGTGTGACTATCGTACTTCTTGCCTGAAACTGCTTCCAGCTTTTCTACAATTGGCCACATCAGACTGATTTTAAACACATCGGGGTCATTCAATACGGCAGCTGCAATACGCTCCAAACCCGAGCCTTGGTCGATGCTTGGCTTTTCAAGTGGCACAAATACGCCTTCGGCTTCTTTGCGGTACGCCATAAACACGTTGTTGCCGATCTCCATAAATCGGCCGCAATCACAGTTTGGGTGACATTGCTCACCATATTCTGGGTTGTGTGGCGTGCCAAAGTCATAAAACATTTCGCTATCTGGGCCGCATGGGTCGCCAATAGGTGTGTTTTCAGGACTGCCGTTACGGCTCCACCAGTTCTTACTGCCATCGTAATAAAAGATTCGTTCGCCTGGTTTGATGCCACGTTTGTAGCCATCTTCTTCCGAGCCAATATCAGCAATACCAGTGCTTAAACCTTTTGCTTCGAACAGCTTTTGCCACAATTCGGCAGCTTCGGTGTCTTTGGGGATATCGTACTCTGGCGCACCGATAAAACAGGTAATATACAGTCTGCTTGGATCTAAGCCAACGACTTCAGTCAGGAATTCAAATATCCATGGCACTTGCTCGGCTTTAAAGTAGTCACCCAAGCTCCAGTTCCCAAGCATCTCAAAGAAGGTCGTATGGCGGTTGTCTCCAATTTCCAGAATATCTTGGGCTCGCAAACAAGTCTGGCTGTCGACGATCCGGGAGCCTTCAGGGTGGTCCTCGCCTAGCAAGTAAGGGATCATGGGCTGCATGCCAGACCCGGTAAACAACGTTGTTGGGTCATTTTGGGGCACCAGCAACGCCCGTGGGATTACCGCGTGCCCACGTTGTTTAAAAAAATCTAGGTAAGCTGTGCGGATTTGTTGTGCATTCATATCCCTATTATAACAGAGGTATGGGTCTTGACAACATACGATATGGTGTGATACAATTTGAAGAATCGTGTAGAGCGGTGGCTCTAACAGAAGTTATCGAGCTTTGCTCCACGACTAATGCATTAGTGCGGACATTTCCAGATTGAACTCGTTACGGTTGCAGAATTGCGACGTTGACCAGTATGGATTGCTGCCTTCTTTTTTTGACATCTTCTGGATCATTTCCGCTTCTCCCGACACTTGAGTTCTCTGACGCTTGTCCGCACACTCACTTTTTTATATGTTTTGCGCAAGATTACTAAACTAGCAATTTTACTCAAATATATAAAAAACGGCCCCTGCCGAGGGCTGTTTTTGCTCGGAGATACTACTAGTTCTTACCGTGCCTGCGGTGGCGCATTGCCCAGGCTTTGAGGCCGCCCAATGCAAACCTGTGTGCCGATACGGGGACAGCCTGGAAATCAGTTGCCTCATGGGAGCGATATGCCCCTCCCATTGCCTCATGAATGGCTTCTTTTGAAGCTGACTGCGTATCGTCGGCAGCGTCTTTCATGTTCTTTAAATCCAAAGGGGACTTAATAGCGCCGTAGCTCATACCTAGTGAAACGACAGCGGCCTGATCTGCAGTGATCTGAATATCACCAAGCTTGAGGTAAGTTTCTTCCAGGCCATCCGCATCCTGCCCTTTGATGAGCAAGGCTTCGTGTTGCTCCTCTTCGGCTGCAACCTTGCGCAAGCGACTCCAAAATAACTGGGCTTCTGGTGAAGCTAATTTTTCAAGTTGCACAGCTTGCAAGCGCTCCAGCATCAGCTGCGCATCATCAGCGTCAATACCTTGTACTACTGCAACATATTCGTCACCATGGATACGTGCTACAGCATGTGGTTCTACCTGGCGGAAGCGAATTTGCTGCGGCAGCCGCTTAGCAGCCTCGCGCAACAGCTCATCGGCATTACTGTGGCCAAAAACATCATTAATAAGCTTGAAGTTACACAGATCCCCAAACAGTACAGCAGCCCGGCTCTCCCGTGTTTCTACGTTCGACAAACGGCGATCACCTTCTTCATCTGGGGCAATCTGAAATTGGCGTGTCACCCAGCGGCGCAGACCTTTTTCGTTCAGGATGCGTGTTTTTTCATCCACAGTTTCCTTGTCGTATTGTTCGTTTTCCAACGCTGCCGCGTTCCAAACGGCTCCGTAATAAGCCTTTTGGGCCAACCGATCCGTTAAAAGCCGCATGCGGTAAGCCTCGGCGTCCTCGATTTCAAAACCGAACAATTCACCAATACGGCTGCGATCTTCGGCTGCCTGCTCTTCGGTAGCGTTAGCCAGTCCATCCTGAAGCCAAATATCAAAATCCGTAGGCCTTGTGTCAAATTCTCTCATAATAAATTTCCATCTGGGAACAAAAAAGCCCAGCACCCTAAGATACTAGACTTTTTACTGATAAATAAAACCCGCTAAAGGTCTTAGCGATTATGGCTACATTGTATACCTACACACGTTATACGTCAACTATATAACGATGCCGCCGCCAACCACTCGGTCGCCATCGTATATGACGGCCGACTGGCCAGGGGTGATTGCCCGGACCTCTTCGCCCAAAGTAATTTTGAGCTTATTCCCATCGTACGACAAGCTGCTAATAGCTACTAAAGGTGCTCTGTAACGTGTGCGCACCGCGTAATTACCACCTTCCGCTGGCGCTTCATTAATCCAGTGAAGGTCAGTTAAGGCCAACTGCCGACTCCATAAGCGGCCATCTTGGAGATCGGTAGTAACATACACTTCATTCTTTTCCATATCCTTGCCGACAACGTAATATGGCAGGCCGCCGCCCACGTTCAGGCCATGTCGCTGGCCAATGGTATAAAATAACGCGCCGTCGTGTTCGCCAACATCCGCGCCATGCTGCTCGATAATTCTGCCTGGTTGGGTTTCGGGAATAAATTGTTGCAAGAATTCCTTAATACCAACCTTGCCAACAAAACAGATACCCTGGCTGTCCTTTTTTTCGGCGGTAGCGAGGCCAAGTTTTTTGGCCAGCTCACGAATCTGTGGCTTTTCATATTCGCCGATAGGCATCAGTGACTTACCAAGAGCATCGGAGGTGACACGGTACAGGAAGTAGCTTTGGTCTTTATTGCCATCAACCCCGGTAAGCAGGCTACCACCCTTGCTGCGCGCATAATGGCCTGTAGCAATCATGTCGGCACCGTCATCAAGAGCGGCATTCAAGAAGAGCTTAAATTTAACTTCTTGGTTACACATGATATCCGGATTTGGCGTGCGGCCCGCTTTGTACTCGTCTAGCATGTATTCAACGACTTTTTGGCGATATTCTTTTTCGAAGTCGTACATCTTGAATGGGATGCCAAGCTGTACTGCAACTCGTTTGGCGTCCTGATAATCTTCTTTCCATGGACAATCAAAGCCTGGAAGGTCCTGGCTCCAATTCTTCATATATACGCCTGTTACATCGTAACCAGCCTCTTTTAGGAGCGCCGCTGTCACAGAACTGTCGACGCCACCGCTCATACCAACAAATACTTTTTTGGACATATCTTATTTATTATAGCAAATATTAGTGCTATACACTATATAGCAAAGCCTAGCCGCTAAGACGCGCCAGGTGCTTTTTAAGTGCTGCCAGTTCGTACTTGCGGCCAAGCCAGAACGCCACTAAAAGCAGCGGCAACAATATTGCGGCAGGCAACCATATGACTTTAGTAACTGTTATAATCGACGGCTCATCCTCGTCACTGGGCGCGTTGGAGGTTATGGCGCCGTTGGCAATCCCTACTAGCTGCAAATAGGCCGTCAGACCATTCCGGTCGGTTGCTTTAATAGTAATAGTGTAAATGCCGGCCTGATCGTATACGTGGCTTATATCAAATTCACCGGTAAACTGGCGGCTCATAAGGTCTGACGGCTTACTGTCCCCCCAGTCAACACTCACGGCATACGGCCCTGTACCACCACTGAGGATAATTGGCCACACCAATGTATCACCAGGATTAGCACCGCGCCTGGCAAAGTCACTCGTGAGGGACAGCAGTGCCCCACCAGAGGGGTTAAACTGTTGGTCATTGAATGTTACCGTAACAATATTGGAATCCGGGCCGGCTTGATCTAGTGAATCAAACACACGGGCCACGAGGTCGTTCCGGCCGCTAAAAAGGTCTATCTGCAGCGAGTAGCTGCCATTGGTGCACATTACAGAGCCCATAAAGACATTGTTGTTGAAAATCTTCACGAGCAGTCCAGTGGGGCACAGACCAGCCACCCGAATAGGCGTACTGGTAAATGTCTGGCCCGATGTTGGCGTTGTAATAGTAGCGCCTCTAGTGGGTGGTGCACTTCCGATAGTACCCGTCACACCGGTTGACCCACTCTGAGGGTTATTGGCTGGCGGAGCAGCAGCCTGTGCGGCAAAGGGCGTGGCAACCATCAATACAGCCAGCAATAAGCCAACAAGCTTAAGACCCACTTTCTGCACAATGTATTTCATTTCCTTTTACTTTAGCGTGGATGCTTATGCTTAGGCAAGTTTTAGAAAAAAATGACGGCTATTTAGGCCGTCATTTTAATGTGGTTGGTATAGCCTTATTTTTTGCCAGACGCTTTACTAATGACGCGCTGGTTATAGCTCTTAATCATCTTGGGCAACGCGAAGATGGCAAACAAGATCGCTAGCAGCACAACACCACCAACAACTAGCACTGGAACTGGCACAATATAAAATGTGTTACTTGCTGTTATTAGTTGGCCTTTACTGCCATACCCCAAGTTAGCCTCTAGGGTGTATTTGCCAAATGCTCCTACTTTATCGCCAAGCGCAAAGTCAAAGCGACGGATACTGTCTGGCAAAACATTGCCCCGCGGCTTAGTGTTATTGATTTCGTAAGAACCTAGTGTTTCGCCGCCTTTTTTGAGTACAACTTTACCAAACGGCTCTACTTGCACATTGCCCGAATTCTTAATACGAACTGTACCGTTCAGGTCTTTCCCGCTGGTAAAGAACGTACTGGCATCGTTATCCTTACGGACATCCAGAGTTTCGATAGTAGCCTGCTCTTTGAGGTCACCAGGGACTTTGACCAAAATAAGGGAGCCTACACTGGCAGATAAGGTAAGTGTTTTGTCGGAATTTGAGCCTGCTGGCGCAAACCGCACGGCACCAAAATAACCACCGGCATCAGCATCCTTTGGAATGCTAATTTTTACTTTTATGTTTTTGGTCTCGTTTGGCTGCAATGTAAAGTCTGGGATTTTTTCAACGTATCTTTTAAGGCTGCGGACTGGTGCGGCTTGTTTTTCATCCAAAATGATACTTGGCGTACCGCTTTCGTCTTTGCTGGCGACAAAGTCGTTTACAATAGCACGCAATGCCGCTGATTTGCCAGTAAGGTTTTGTACATAGACATCAAATGTCTGTGTACTACCCGGCTTGATCTCGGCATCTGTGCGCACCGGCGATACTTTAAGTGCGTTACCTGTACCGTTTTGATTGGCCGACTGTGCCGATACTACAACAGTCGAGCTGGCAACTATCGCCAACGAGCTAAGCACGATACCGATACGTGCAAATACTTTGCCTCGTCTCATCACTTCCCCTTTTTAAACTTCTTAAGCTTAATACTAGCACAGAAATAATTAAAATGTGGCCACACAGGTATAAGTTAGCGTTGTAGAATAGACACCCGGCGGCTGGTCCTGGCTGACGTTCACGAGATAACTCACCGTGAACTTTTTATAGTCTTGCACACCGCTTGCTAGCGCCAATCGTTCGCCATTAACGAATCTGAATCTATTGAGCTGGCTATACAGCATAGTTGGTGCAGCCGTGCCCGGCCCAACTGGATCTTGGCCAATATCGGGACTGGTGTTGGATATAACGTTCACACCAAACTGGCTAGTACCCACCTTAGACAGCTCGCTTTTAATCGCAGGAATTATATTGTTACCGGACGTCATTGTCACTCCGTTCATAAACACTGCATAGCCGCTTTCGGCATTTGTAGCTGCCATAAATTGCGATTGGCCAACACTACTGACTGCCGAACTCAATGCTCCCAAACCAACCTGGTTGCCACTGGCTGTATTACAATCAAAGCCGCTAATGCTGACACCCTGGCAAAATATGAGGTACGGTGGTACTTCTGCGTCAACGTTAAATCCGTCTACAATTGGGAAGGCAACTGCTCCAAAGTCCTCAGACGAGCCGCTGGCGCTATTGTTGAAGTAGGTGAATATCTTTGCGTAGTACGATTCGGCAGAGGTAGGGTTAGTAATGGTGTCGAAGCTAAACGTTACCGGACCGGCATTAGCAGACCCAAGTGCGGGATTGGTAAGAATTATGGAATTAACCCCTGACGCTGGCGATTTCATAAAGCCGCTTGTGCCAGTTTGGGCAGTTACCGTTGCGTTGAGTGCGTCAAATCCCCAAGGCGGGGTGCAAGTATCTTCTATGAGTGCCGAGTTTGAACAAAATTCAATTCTAAATGACTGGATGCCGCTGGTGGGCAGGGTGAAGCCAATTCGATATTCGACATCATGTTCACCGGGTGCATTAGAGCTCAGCATAAGGCTGCGATTAGTTAGCTGGGCGGCATATGCCCTGCCAACATACAATGATCCCACTCCCATAAGAAGTGAGATCATTGCAGAGAAAAGTACTGTTTTGTGTGCGCAAGCCTTGAGTATAGCCACCCCATTGTGCGCCATAATGTCCTTCTACAGGGCTAGAACCGGCCGGTTGCGATTAATTGGTGGGCTGTTGTATAAATACCGGCAGCCGTGGTGTTAGATGCAGTAGCAGCGTATGTCAGAACTGTCACAGAGCTGTTTGTAGGGCCGCTCATGTCGGCGATTTCATCACCATACGTGCTGGATGTGTTAGCGGTGTCCAAGCCGTAGTTGCCTGATGCCCCGTTATATGGTGCGTCAGGCGTAATGTTAGTGCCAGACGTAGACACCCGGACGCCAAATTTTTCGGTACCAGCAGAGAATGCAATAGCGGACGCGCCTGCAGCATCAATGTCGTTGGCGCCGCTTGTAAGGGTGCCGCCCTTTAGACGCACATCAGCACCAGTTTGGGCGTTAGTAGAAAGGCTAAAGGTAGCTGTATCCGTATCAACGGCAGTAGTGTCCAACACCATGTTTGCACCGTGACCCAGTGTCATACTAGGATCATCGCCACAGCTAGCGTCGTACACACAGAAAGCTAAACTTTCCATGACACGGGCAGTAATATTGATAACCTTACCAGTACTCATTGCCAAACCACCGTAATCGGTGTAGCTACCTTCGCTTCCCGGTGCATATGTTGTTGTAGCGCCGCCAGGTGTAGTGTAGGTCAGGATACGGGCATAGAATGTGTGGTTGTCGGTAGTTGGGTTTGTAGCCGTCGTTAGTTCGAAGCTAATTGCAACACCAGAGTTAACACTTGCACCACTGGCGTTAGTGACGGTCAGTGTGCGGTTGGAGTTGCGCTGGCCCGCAGTCCATGTGCCAGAAAGTGACATGTTGGCAATGGCAGGTGATGCCGTAATAGAAAAGCCAGTTGGCGCAGTACATGTTGCGTCACCAATAAGCGGCGTGTTGTCACAAAAATCCACAACGATACCCTGTATAACTGCAGTAGTAGCAGTAGTAAAGGCAATTTGGTATGTCGTGCCGGTAGCGCCCGCCGTGGAGCTGCTCATTTGAATACTACGCGACGTTACCTGAGCCGCGCTCACTGTACCAGGGCTTAGAAAGGCAAATGTAGTAGCTGCAAATAAAAAAGCCGCAGCAAAGCCGTAGACAGCCCTTTTTTCGCCTTTTCTTATGAATTTCATGAAATGCATCTCCTATATATATTTCTATTTTTCTTAGTGTTTTTAGATTAAGGCACAGTGTATACGAAAATACTATCACGCTTACGGTTAGCCCGCAATACTTTAGTACGTGGCCGTAGCAACAAGGTCGTGCACTAAACGGTACTCACCAGCAGGAGTAACATTGGAAATGTTGTATAGGTATGAAATGGTGTAGTCTGTTTCGCCAGTACTGCGCGTGGACTGGGCAATGGTGTCGCCTTTGACATATTTAAACAAGTTAGCAGTGTTGTAGCCACTGGCAACGGTACCAAAGCTAAAGGTATTGTCAGGCACCTGGATGGGGTTGGCGCCAAAGGACGTCGGGCTGGTGTTTGCAACCAAGTTTATACCGAACTGCTCCGTCCCCGGACTCGAAGCGGTAGGCGTTGCTAGTGCGTTCAGCATAGGGCTGTTTGGGAGCGTGTTCGTGGGTGGATCCGATACTGTCTGCACCACATATCCGCTGGACATATACGTTTTTACCGAGAATGTTGCTGTGGCGGTAGCAGCCGATGCCGTAGTCAGCACACCCAAGTCAGTCGTCCCGCCAGTGACAATAAAGGCAATGAACGGGTCACGGTCAGTGTTAAACCCTCCCTGTGCCGAATAGTTCGTGCTAGACGTATTGCCCACACCCATTTCGCCAGCAGATTGGCGCGAGCAGTACATGGTCGAGCATGATTCCAGCTCACCGCCAGTACCAAAAAACACCTCGTTCACCTGATAGTTGGTAGACTGGGATTGCTGGGCATACGCCAATGGCGACACAGCAAACACTAACATAGCAATCGTAGCCAGCAGTATTCCAAGTCGCCGTTTCATACTTGTATTGTGCGGCAAATGCGCCGCAATGACAATCCGTTTACGCTTTTTGCGGATTTTTTAGTATTATAAACATAAGATACACAATTGTTATGGACCCATCAGCACTACAACGCGACTCTGATAACGATGCACACTCTTTGGAGGGTGCTGACACTATTGTCGAACAAGGCCAGCAGCCGATTCCAACTGGTGTCACACCGCCCCCTGCTGGGACATCGCCACTCCGCAGCGGGCAGCCAGTAGAACCGTTGCAGCCCCTTAAGCAGCCAAAAGGACCCGGCTTTATCAAGCGGACGTGGCAACGACTCAACATTTACTTATTGCTCTTTATATTGGTAATGCTTATTGCCACGGCAGTAGTAGTATTCCTAACCATCCGTGACCGCCAAAAAACAGACGAAATTACCAACACTATCAACACCCAAGGTCTTACCGAAGAAACACTCGACCAACTTGCCAGCAGCGATACTACTATCGGCGGCCCGAAGCAAATTCTGAACATCGAATCAAATGCTATTTTTGCTGGCTCAGTATTAGTACGAAACGACCTGGAAGTTGCTGGAAGCATTAAAGTAAACGGGGCTTTGGCTTTGCCAGGTATTACGGTATCGGGCAGTAGCTCGTTTAACCAAATCCAAGCTACGACACTTAATTTGTCGGGGGCAGCAACAGTAAACGGCGTACTCACCGCGCGTAACGGCCTAAGTGTAAATGGCAATAGCAATTTCAGCGGCAATGTTAATGCCACGCAAATCACAACTGGCTCGCTACAGCTGAATGGGAACTTGATCCTCACTAACCATATTGTTGGCGGCGGCCCTATCCCCGGCCTTAGCCAAGGCATTGCCCTGGGAGCAGGCGGTACGGCATCTGTCAGCGGATCGGACACCTCCGGATCCATAGCAATCAATACAGGCGGGTCGCCGGGTGCAGGCTGCTTTGTAACCATCAATTTTGCACGCCAGTACAATGGCACGCCGCACGTTATTGCTACGCCAATTGGCGCTGCGGCTGCTGGTTTGAATTTCTACGTCAACCGTTCAAGCAGCAGTTTCAGCGTCTGTACCACCAATCCAGCTCCTGCCAGCCAAGCCTTTGGCTTTGATTACATGATTATGAACTAAATATCCAGGAACACCGTGACTTGGTCGGCCTTGACATGCATAAGGCCGCCTGATATCCGTATTTTCTGGTCTATGCCGCGTACTGGCCGGATAAGCATCTCGCCAGCATCCAACAGCGTCAAAAAGTTATGGTGGTGTGGCAAAATATCAAAAGGCCCAGTGGCGTTAACTGCCGAAATACTGTAGCCGTCTTCATCAAAATACACCTTGAAGGGTGAATAGACCTTTATATGCATGGTTGGTTGGGTGTTTTTGTCTGGCTGTCCTGCAGCATGAGATTCCGGGGCGTCAATTAACTCACCGGTAGACGCGTCGGTTCGCTTTGCGGTCATACAATAATCTCTTCGACACCCTTTAGCATTTGTTCTCGGGACACGAACTCACCCTTCTTACCGTTCATATCCTCCATAACAAACATATCCTGCGAAAAGAACTCTATTAGCTTTTTCGCCTTTGCATAATCGGTACGGTCGATGGGCGAAAGTTCGTTTTCACCAATAATCGCGATAATAGATTTGAGTGATTCATATTTTTGCAGTAACGATTGTACCTGCACACTTAGCAAATAATGGCGGTCGCCTACGACCTCGGGCGATAATAACGAAGATGTGGTGTGCAGCAAGTCAACCGCCGGACGAATACCCTGCTCTGCAACAGCGCGGCTTAAGACAATGACTGAATCTAATTCATGCTGGATCATCTGCACTGCCGGATCACTCATGTCATCGGCTGGCACATAAATGGTTTGTACGGCAGTAATAGAGCCTTTTTCGGTAGAGCTCAGACGGTCCTGCAATATCTTAACGTCAGAGAAGATAGTCGGCTCGTAGCCGCCCTCGGAAGGAACCTGGCCAAGCATGGTCGCAACTTCGTTACGGGCTTGCACATACCGGTACATGTTGTCAGCAAAGAACAGAATATCTTTTTTGTGCTCGTCCCTAAAATATTCCGCCAACGTCACTGCGCTTTGGCCTATTAAGGCACGGCGCACTGGGTTTTCATTCATTTGCCCAAAGAACATGCAGGTGTTCTTGAGCAGGTCGCGGCCAGCAAGAGTCTCATACAGTTCGTGGCCTTCCCGGATACGCTCGCCAATACCTGTAAAGAAACTCAAGCCAGTACCGCTCTGAGCTACGTTATGGATGAGTTCCATTGTAAGCACTGTCTTCCCCACGCCAGCACCGCCTACAATACCAATCTTGCGGCCCTTAACGAACGGTGCAAAAAAGTCGATCACCTTGATACCGGTTTCCAGAATTTCTGGTGCAGACGCTTTAAATGTCGTGCCCCGCACTGGTGCCCTAAAAATTGTGCGGTGTTGCATTTTGGAATCATCTACTGGCGGCTTACCATCCAGGGGTTGGCCAAGCGCATCAACAACCCGGCCTACCATCGCCTCGCCCACGGGTATCTCAATACTTTTTTGCGTGCGTTTTGCGTGCATACCCTTCTGGATCGTCAAATCAGATTGAATATTCAAGCAAAGCGCCAAATTACCTGGTTGCAGACTATCAACTAGCAGTGGCGTATTGGTTTCATCTACAACGATGATCTCGTGGATGTCAGGCAGAACATCATCAAATGCTACCGTTACAATCAAGTCCTTAACTGACTGGATTAATCCCTGGTTCATACCCGCCTCGTCGTTCTCAATCCGTTAATAATTTCCTTAAGCCGTTCGTCCTGCAAGCGGCGTTTGGTACGGTTGTATTTATTGGTTAGGTCTCCATGCCACTCATCTGCTTTATCGTTTGCCATGCTCATTGCACGGAAGCGGCTTGCATACTGGGCCAATTTTGAGTCTAAAATCACCTGGCTAAGTGCAATTTCCATCATCGATCGCTCCAAATGTGCCATTACATCTAGCGTTGACGGCTCAAAGATATACGTCTGCTCGCTAATTACATCTTCTGCCTTGCTAACGTGCTTGCCCTTTTCCTGCACAGCCTTGTTCAATTCGATACGTTTAATGTCCTGGACCATTAATGAGACGTACGTTTGGTAAAAAACTACAGTGCTCTTGTATCGGCGAACTTCTTTGATAAGCGGCTGCACATTAATATTGCGATCGCGAGATGGCAATGTAAAGTATTTTTTGAACGTAATATCCGCTTGGATGAGCTGCATAGCCCCATGATGGCCAATAACAATAATATCCTGCTTGTCTGGATCGAATTGGGTCAGCATCCACGCAATGAGTTTTTGGTCGATATCACCACTAAAACCACCTTCGGCGGTAATGACAATGTAGAGTTGCTTATCAATAGCTTCTTCACTTTCGGTCCGACCGAACCGGAATAGGTTATCTACACGGATCTGGCTGTACATATGCCATAGTTCGTTAAAGAAAGCTTGTGACTGCAACACTTGGTTCTTGGTTTGCGATATACGCATACTGGCTAAACCTTCAAACACACTCGTAAGGTTAACAATAGTCCCCATAGCTTTACGCTGCGCGGCCACCTCCATTAACCTGCTCATTTTTTCAGCTCCACAAGGCTTTTGGCTTTTAATTTGTCACGTTCCGGTTCAAAGTCTTTGTCACCCTTAACATTCCCAGCAGCCTCAACGACATTCTTTTTAAGAGCTTCGATGTTTAATTTTTCGCCCTCCTGTAGCTGGTTCAAAATAATATCAAGCATCAGAGTCTGCTGCAGCGTACTGTATCGCTCACCGGGGATTTGGTTAAGCATACTGTACAACAAATTGCCCTTCATGAGGTCTTGTTTGGCGCTGACTGCCATTTCAGTTCCAAAGTGTGCAAACTCCTGTGCCTGAGCATAGGTGGTAAGTGCTTTAAACATCTGCCCGCTCAGCAACTTCTGGCGCATGTCCTGGCCACGGCCACCCACGCGTGACACGCTGAGGCCAACATTAACTGCCGGACGCATGGTATCGCGGAAAATATCCATATCCAAAATCCACTGCCCATCGGTTATGGACATAACGTTGGTCGGCAAAAATGCAGTAATATCACCACCAGCAGCAAACACCAACGGAATGCTTGTGAGCGTTTTGTGATTGCGATTCAATTTACCAGCACGCTCCAACAAAGAAGAGTGCACATAAAACATGTCGCCAGGGAATGAGTCACGACCAGGGCTCATGCCTGAAAGAAGTGCGATTTCGCGATAGGTATGGGCGTGCGCCGTCAAGTCGTCGTAAATAACCATTACGTCTTGGTCGGCCTTTTGCCATAGATATTCTGCCATGGAGCATGCTACATATGGTGCCAAATAGCTCATAATGAGCGAATCAGACATTGTAGATACGATGACGATAGATTTTTTGAGGGCATCATTGGCCTCCAGCCGGGTCAGCAAAGTATCAACATCACTGCGGCGCTTGGCAATCAGAACATATACCACTACAACATCGGTATCCTTTTGATGCAGAGCCAGCTGGGTTGCAAGGGTTGTTTTGCCTGATTTACCATCGCCCAATAATGCCATACGCTGGCCACGCATTAAGGGAAAGAGCGTATCAATAGCGGTAATGCCTGTTTCTAGTTGCGAGTCCAGCGATTCACGTTCGTACAGCAAGGGTGCCGAATTAAATACTGGCCATACGCCATCAGCAGCAATAGGCCCTTTGCCGTCCAGAGGTTCACCCGTAACCGATACAACCCGTCCAATAAAATCTTTGCCGACCTTAGTTACAAGCTTGTCATGTTGCACGACCACTACCGTGCCGACGCGCATCGTTTGGGTGCCTAAATGAAGTACAACGACATAGTCTTCGTACACATGATGGACATAGCCTTTGCTGCCATCTTCGAACAGGACAAGTGCGTGCAGAGTTACAGGGTGCAAGCCCTTTACACGCACTAAAAATCGGTCTACAGCGATAACCTCGCCGATTGGCTTTCCACCTGCCATCAGCTGGTCGAAATGGCGGTTGTCGCTCATTTTAGCTTGTCCCCTTGCAGTGCATTCGTGAGCAAGCTATGCTGGGCATTAAAACGCTGGCGCAAACTGAGGTCAAATACCTTATTATTGGTGCGCACTACACAACCGGCCGCAATGGTGGGTTGCAAGCCAATTTGCAATAGCACCAACGGGTGAACATTTGCCCGCATCCAGCCCACAATCTTTGCTATGAATGACGCCGAAGGGTCAGCCGCAAAACTCATATGGATAGAAGGAGCGCTGGCCGCAATCCGTTTTAAAAACCCAATCAACAGAGTGCGCTCGGTGCCCTTAAGTAAGTCACAGTGGTTCTCGGCTGCCAAAGCATCCAACATGCGACTGACGCGCGGCATTTCAAACGTAACGTCTTTACGCAGTGCCATTTGGCGCAAATATTCGTCAAGACGGTCAAGCTCGTGTTGTAAACGACGCACCTCCACCATACCAAAGACGAGTGTTGGCAACGTAAACTCGGCATCACTACGCGCCATTTGTTATATCCTCGATAATTGCCTTTTTGTTCGATTCCAGCTCGCTTAAGATATATTCCAGCTGGTCGTTTAGGTCGATCTGGTTGCCGATAGAGGCCAGAACATAGTGGTTGATAACCTGCGCCATATTATTCTCAAACAACTCAACCCGACGGGCCTTTTCCTCGCTGATTTCTTTTTCTAGCTGGTCCCCCATTGCCTGGCGCTGCTCATCTATAGCAACTTTTGTCTTTTCAATTGATTCCACTGCCAGCTGCTTGGCGTCACCAATAGCATTTTCGTAATTGGCAAACGCCTCTTTTAGCTCCCGTGTAATTTCCTCTTTCATGTATTCGTTGAGTTGCGAGGTTGTCAAACGTAAGTCTTGCTGCAAAAACATAGCATTTTCGCCCAAAATTTTCTCGAAGTGCAAACGGCCGCGGTTGCGCAGCTCTTCGCGGAATTCCTCGTTAAAAATATGGTCAACATCTTCCTCTGCAGCTTTTAGCGCAGACTCGCTAAGACCTTGTACCCGGCCACCAGGCACGGCATGCAACTTTAGCACAACGTATATGAACGCACACCCCGCCATAAGGATGAAACCGAGAATGAGGATTAGCCACCAGATTGTCATATGTTATGTTACCACCCCATTATATAAGCTAAAGCGTTATATCTTCAGTAATAAATATACCGCAATTACCCCGATTGTTAAAATAATCATCGCTATTAAAATAACCTGCAACAGATTCCGCATAATTGACTTCTTTGCCAGCGGATTGCGGCCAATGGCGATCATGCTGGTCCGAACACCCGAGTACAGCAAGACGCCGCTAATGATCACTGCCAATAAAAGTACGGCCAAGCTGGCATAAATACGAAGTGCGCCAACCGGCTTGTCGGTAACAATATCGGCAGCCTCTGCCAAAAACGACGGCACGCCGTCGGGCGCAGCCACCGGCGGGTTGTATGCAGGATTGTGGGCAACATTGACATTGACTTTAACGCGTGCCAACGTAACTGTTTGGGTACCGCCCAAGGAATTCTTGAGTCTGGCAGTACTTTGAATCTTGGTTTTACCATCAAATGCTTCAGTAGCCTTGCCTAATATAGACGCGCGCCCATCGTCGGATCTCATACCCACGCCATCAAGCGCAGAAATTGCAATAGTGTCACCTACAGCGATTGGCCCGTTTTGGTTGCTCACCAAAACATCATACTCGCCATACGTTGCAACATATACTTGCTCTTTTTCATCACTGTTCGATATCGAAACAGGAGCATCGTTAGGGGCAACGACAACTCCCAACATTTCTTCTTCGGCTTCCTGGCTCAATGGTTGGACGCGGGTTGGATCACCAGGCTTTTGCTGCACTACAATACCGAGCTGGATTGGCTTGTCGCTTAGGTATCCTTGAGCAACATCTTGGGCAAGTACCTTTGTAACGGTCCCCACAAACAGGATAAGCCCCAAAACAATAAAACTATAATCAAAAAAACGCTTACGCTTAACCATTACCTAAGAGTATACACGACTCCGTTACCGCCATGCAGTGGGCAAAAGCTGTGCAATTTACACCACTAATGAAGCGAGTATGGTAACCGTTTTTTCGATATCTGCCAGGGTAGTCTGGCGTCCCATAGTAAAGCGTAGGCTAGCCTGGGCGTCAGCTTCACTGATGCCCATAGCCCGCAACACATGCGACGGCTCTTCGTTACTGGCGCTGCAAGCCGAGCCTGCAGCACACAAAATGCCTGCTTCATCCAAGGCCATTAAAAGGCGTTCATTGTCAGCACCCGGCACCGTGATATGAACATTGTTCGGCAAACGCTGCTCACGGGAGCCATTAACCACTGCGCTAGGGATGTGTTGCTTTATAAGAGCAAAAAACTGGTGTTGCAAACCTTGCAAACGGCGAGCCTCCTCATGGCGCATTGTTTGTGCCATATCAAGTGCTGTAGCTAAGCCGATATTGCCAGCAACATTTTCCGTCCCGCTTCGCAGCCCTTTTTCCTGGCCACCGCCAAGAATCTGTGGTTGCAGTCGGGCGTGCCCATTAACATACAAAGCTCCCGTTTGCTTTGGGCCATATATCTTACCGCCATTTACCGAAATAAAATCAGCCCGCAGCCTCGATGCGTGTAGATCAAGATAGTTCGCCGCTTGCGCAGCATCAGTATGCAGATATAGCGGCAGCGGCACGCCGCGGTTACGACGGTCTTTGCGCACGGTTTCTATAATCTGGCCGATCTGTTTGATCGGCTGCACCACACCAACCTCGTTGTTGGCATACATAATACTCACCAGGGCTGTTGTGTCGGTTATCAAGGCCTTTAGCGCGTCCAAATCTACCAGGCCATTTGGTTTAACGGGGGCGATAGCATGGTTAAACTGTCGCGCTGCAAATAATACAGAATCATGTTCGATTGCGCCTACAGTACATTGCGCCTCCGGGAACTGGCGCATCACACCCTGGACCACTAGGTTATTAGCCTCTGTAGTACCAGCAGTAAAGATTATTTCGCTGGGGCGTGCGCCAAACCAATGGGCCACGCGGGCGCGCGCAGTCTCGAGGTCTTTTTTAACTGCCTGGGCGTCCAAATAAGTTGCTGACGGGTTAAAAAACCGCTCGGTAAAATATGGCTTCATCGCTAAAAACACCGACTCGTCCATCGGTGTTGCAGCAGCGTAGTCCAAGTAAACCATACGCTTAGTATACCCTTTTAGGCTGCCAGGCTATACAATTCGGCATCAACCTGCTTGTTATACATAGAAACTGCTTGGTAGAAACGCTGAGCTTCGTCGTAGCCAATATACTGATATGGGCGCTTGTCCTGGGCTTTTAGGATACCGTTAGGGCGCACATCGTAACGAGTGGTTACCGAGTGGCGTAAACCTTGCTCATCGGTCCACTCTTCGTGCCATACCCACGTATTTTCATCCAAGCAAAAGAATTCCCGGCGGCCTCCAGGATTGACCTGACCAAACAATTTGCCGCCAACTTGGGCTTCTTGGCGGATGATGTTCCGATACTGCTCCAGACGGTCTTCGGCCTGGGCGTTTGCGCCACTAAGCAGCTTGAGCAACGACATTTTCGTCTCCTGCATCAGCTAGTGGCATTTGTTGGGCGGCTGGCTGCGAAACCGCCTGTTGCGTTACAAAAGACATACCAGGAAACTGGCGTTGCAAGGCAGCTTGGGCGTTATCGGCTGCGGCATACCGTACAGCACGGCGCGCTGCATATGGCTCAGCAGTTTGCTGCGGTTTGTACGATTCGCGACCAGTCTTTGCAAATAGGTTCATATTACCTCGCTAAACATCAAAGAGCATTCGTGCGTTACGGGTGGTACTGCCGGCGATAGCCGTAAGTGATTCACCGCGTAAATCAGCCATAAATTCAGCTGTTGTCCGCACATGCTTTGGCAGACAAATAGTACCACGATACGGTGCTGGTGTCAAGAAGGGGGCATCGGTTTCAAGTACTAATTTCTCGAGAGGAATGGCCTTAGCCATAGCAAGCTGCTCAGGCACTTTAGTAAATGTTATAATGCCGTTTATACCCACATACAGCCCGCGCTGCACGATTTGCTCCAAAACCTGTGTAGTAGACGTAAAACTGTGAATCACGCCCCTAACACCCTTAAATTCGTCCAGAATGGGCCAAAACTCATCAAAAGCGTCACGAACATGAAAAATAACCGGGAGATTGTGTTCCAAAGCTAATTCCAGTTGAAAACGTAGTACCTTAATTTGAGCATCCTTTGGCGAGTGGTTGTAGTAAAAGTCGAGGCCGCACTCACCAATCGCTTTTACATTACCGCTGGAAGCGAGCGCAGCAAATTCCTGGAGTGCACCCGGCTGCCGCAAGTGCTCTTCGGCTTCGTGCGGGTGAATGCCGATACTTGCCCACACCATGTCGTGCCTTCCAGCCAATGCTACGGCACGCTGGCTGTCGGCTAAGCTGCATCCAACCAACATCAGGCGCGTCACGTCGTGCTCGGCGGCGTCAGCAATCAAATCATCCGGATCAGGGTAGCCAATTTTAGCCCAGCGGCTGCGGGTTGCATCGTTATCATTGGCAATTCTGACGGCAGACTCGTGGATATGGCAGTGGGTATCAAACAGCTGCATAATTATTTAGCCGTGTCAGCAGGCACAAAACTCTCTTGCTTGGGGAATAACGTACCTTCAATGGGGCGGATAACACCTTCAATAAAAACGTTTTTAATCTTCTGAGCTGTCTCGGGCAAAAACGGAGAAAGCAAATCAGCAATTTCAAGCAAGCAACTTGCCTGGTAGGCTAATACTTCACGCAAGTGCTCTTCGTCGCCGCTTTTGGCAATCGTCCATGGCTTTTCTTCATCAATATATTGGTTAAGGCCGCGTACTTGGTTCCAAATTTCGTCCAAAGCACGGTCAAAACGACAATCTTCTACTGCACGGGCAATCGGCTCGCTATCGTGGGAGGCTTCTGGGGTCTGGCCAATAATACCATTCTGGTATTTTTGGATCATAGCCGCAGTACGCTGGACGGCATTACCCAGCTCGTTAGCAAGCTCATTGTTGTATGCAGTTTCCACTTTTTCCATCGAAAAGTCGCCATCATCATAGCTTGGAATGTGGCGCAACAAGTAATAGCGCAAGCCATCGGTGCCATATTTCTGGATAACTTCAGATGGGGCCACCACGTTGCCGATGGATTTGCTCATTTTTTCGCCGTTGATAGTCATAAAGCCGTGGACATACAGTGTTTTGGGTAGCGGCAGGTTCAGCGACAAAAGCATACCAGGCCAAATAGCAGCGTGGAAGCGCAAAATGTCTTTGCCAATCACCTGGACATTCGCAGGCCAGAATTTCTTAAAATCATCATGTTCTGGATATCCGAGCACGGTAATGTAGTTCATGAGCGCCTCGAACCATACATACATTACCTGGCTGGGGTCACCGGGCACAGGAATACCCCATTCCAGCTTGTCTTTTGGCCGGGAAATACTAATGTCTTCCAGACCTTCGCGAATAACCGATAGGATTTCGTTTTTACGGGATTCCGGCAGTATCTGGAATGTGCCGGTTTCGATGGCTTTCTGGATTTGGTCGGTGTAATTGCTGAGCTTGAAGAAATAATTTTCTTCTTCTAGCTTTTGGTAGGCCTGCGGATGCTCGGGATTCATCCGGGCTTTATCGGCCTTGGCCTCGGGCACAAACTCCTCTTCTTTGACGTCGTACCAACCAGTATAAGACGCCTTGTAAATATCATGTTCCAAGGCCTTCCAAATAAGTTGTGCGCGCTGTTCGTGCGGCTTGTCGGTAGTGCGGATAAAACGGTCGTTGCTAATGTTCAGGTTTTCAGCAAGCTTACGAAAATGGGCGCTCATCTCGTTTGTAAGCTGCTGCGGCGTCACGCCCAAGCTGGCCGCCTTTTCGGCAATTTTAGAGCCATGCTCATCTGCACCGGTACTAAAAATTGTTGGCTTACCGGATTCGCGTGCCGTACGCGCCAAAACGTCCGCCATCACAAATTCAAGCGCGTGGCCGATATGCGGCTCACCGTTGACATACGGAATAGAGGTTGTAACAAAATAGTTCATAAATATAGTCTACCTGTTTATCAGAAATGTTTACAATTTATAAGAATTTTAGAAGAGAAAAACTATGCCCGCCGGGGCATCATACGCATTATCGAGTGCTGTAGGCAGTACTTCATTACTAATAGTATACAACAATTTTCCGGAAATAACAGCGGGGTTAGGCCAAACAGAACACAGAGAATAATAAAGAGATAATGGCGGCGGCCACTGACCCTCTACCGCTCTAGAAGCTCTGTTCGGCCCACCCACCAGCGATTGCACGTCAAGCATCGAACCGTTCCTCGTGTGCATGTGCGGTTCGGGTGGCTTGCTCGTACTCAGCCAGGCCCACGGCATACCGACAGGTATCGTGGATTCCTGCCAGATCCCTGAGCTGCCTGACAAACGGTCGAAGCGTCGAATATGACGCGACACTCGAGGCCACGCGGTAGCCTTGGACGACTTCCAGGATGCAGCGCAAGTGATCCAGGGCCAACAGCCGAAAAGACAAGTCGGCCGTCAGCAGCTCAATCAGTTCCTCCTGGCGATCAGCCGGCAGCTCTTCGTCGAAGTACAGATAGACGATCTCGTCGCGGCGCGCACAGAACCTGCCAGTCTCGGCATCATCCGCTACGGGCTGCAACTGCGCTGTCAAACGCGCAAGCTGCTGCCAAGCCTCAAGGGGAACGGACACGTGCTCGTCGGGCGACCGAGCAATGCTGTTGAGTAGCAGCAAGTACGCGTGCGTCTCTTCGCCGACAATACGGAATCGCTCTGCAGGGTCACCCGCTTCGCTCTGCTCGAAAACCAGATGGTTGAAGACCTCGGCGTAGTAAACCGCAGCCGCAACCATTCGGTCGCCCAGTTCGGAATCGCGCGCATGGCGCACCAGGCCAAACAAGGCCGCTGGATCCTGCAACAGCCACTCATAGCTGTACTTGCAGGGTGCATGCTCGAAGTAGAGATTACGGATGGTCACCGTCAGATCATGCAAGCCGTCTTCGTAGGTGGCTTTAGTACGATCCACCAGGTCTCGGTGCATGCCGATGCCAGCTGTCGCCAAGAGCGTACTAATGACGGCCATTCGGGCGTCAACACTCAGGCTAAGCCGCAATCTGGTCGCCCAAATCGGTAGCTCCGGCGCCCGATCTTCGTTATAGTGCTCGAACGCATCGGGTGCACCGAACTGCTGCAGCACGGAGCAATACCCTGCCACAGCTCTTCCGGCGAATTCCCAGATAGGAGCGGGCATCAGTACGTCTGTAGCCGGCGCACTCCCTTGCTTTGCTGTTGCAGCAAGTTTGCGCGACCGCAGGCGAGCCAGGAACAACACGCCGCCCATGGCCAGTGCGAAATACAGCACAGTCAGGGCGGGCTGGATCCAGGCACTAGACACTCTCATCACCTCGTCTCAATGTGTTCTGTTTGGGAAATGTGCTACGGAACATACATTGTTCTGTGTAACAGGTGTAATTATAGCGGACTTTCCTTGGTTTTTGCTAATACTCAAAGAAGTAGAAAGACAACGTTACAAGAACCTTATATTTCTTATGCTTTGGAGAAAGCGACAGAGCAACACAGATACGACGATGTGGTGGCATGCGCCAACAACACAAATGCCTGATCTGCATCCCTCTCTCGTTTCCTCCGTCCAGCTGTCAGCCGCCCATGTAGGCCAACGACTTGTGGGCGACCAGGCGGCCAATCAGGCCAGTGCCCGGGTCGAGGTTGTGCCAGTCTGCGATGTCACAGACCTGGTCGTAGTGGTGCGAAATGGTGTCCGCAGCTTCCATGAGCAGGCCTACAATCTCCGGCTGGTAAGCCAGTTGGTCGATGTGGGGTTCAAGCGCGTCCGCCGTGAAACGAGAGGCTTTGACCTCGAACAGCTGCACGATGATGCAAGCAAGCTGTGATGCCAAGTGCTGCACCTGCTTGGTCCAGAGTTCGGACATGACGGGCGCCATGGCGCGGGTCGAGCCGAAGCACATCACCAGGGTGTAGCGAAGCAGCAGGGCTGCCTCTTCGTGGGACGTGCCGTACGCGGCGTGCACCTCATCCCGAAGCTTGGAAGCGGCGGCGCACTCGTTGGCGAAGCCCTGCAGGGCAATGATGGTGGCGTCCTCGGGCAGCCAGGAAGCGCCCAGACGGAATGGACGGAAGTGGTTGAAGTGGCGGTAGGCCTTGACGATGACGTCCGCATAGCGGATGCTGTACGCCAGGAACTCCGGGTGAGCGGCGAGGATGCGAATCTGCTGGCCGGCGGCAAAGCGCGTTGCTCCATCAGCACCAGTCATGGGGCCGAAGACCTTTGCGATCTCGACCTGCATCTGCTGGGCGCGGAAGAAGCGCGTCGGACGCCAGCTGCTCGGCACCATCCCCCAGTACACCAGAATGAAGCGAGCGAGCGCGATGCGCTCAGCCTCACTGACATTCGTGACGATGTTCTGGCGGACGTAGTCCGGAACGGTAAAACCGTGGCGCGGGCTGAAGCCAGAGGCTTCCGACAGCTCCGCACCCTTCAGCGCGTCCAAACGTAGCTGGCGGCGGCCGACAAAGCACAGGATCACTCCGCCCACAACAAGGGTGAAGATCAGGGCGAACAAATGACTGGACACGGATGCGTTCCGTTCTCCTCACCGGCAAGGATGCCGCTCTCAATACGAGAGAATAATGTGTATCTGACACAATTATGAGGGACCAAACCACCGAAGATGGACTGGTCCCTCATAATTGCTGTTGCTCTGTCTGCTAATGTGCTTCGAGTATGGGTTGGCCATACTGAAACTAGGTATTATTATACCACAAAAAGTTTATACTTACCAATTCCCTTTCGCTGTCCCACAGCTCATCAGCATAACTATGCGTTTATGGAGGGAGTCAGATAGACAGAAGGTCAGAATACGTTTAAGACGCGCAGGCGGATGCCCAGGCAGACTTGAAACGGTTCATAACCATTCTATCTATCTGAGCTCCAGGCTCGCGGGTGTCACCACCTCAGTTTAGTGGGTTGGGTATTGCATTCAGGCAGCAGGGACTCCAGCGTGCCGGAAGAGCGCGTCGAAGACGCCGGTCTCGATCAGGCTGAACTGTTGGGGGCGGCCGGGCTGCTCGCAGTAGTCGCGGTAGACCGAGACCAGCTCCCAGTTGCAGATGCTGCAGATGCCGCAGAGCACCTTGGTGAGCTCGGGGTTGTCGAGTACCTTGTTGATGACGCCGGCGGTACGGTCATCCTCCGTGGTGAAGTCGAGGCGGCCGTCCGCATCGGTGTAGTCGATCGGCAAGTGGATGCCGGCGAAACGTGCCACCAGCCGGTCGGAAAACGCGGCGGTGAAGAGGCGGAGCTCCTTGGCGTGCGTACTGCGCATCGCCTTGAAGACGGGGTGCTGGGCGAGCTTGCCGATGCCGCAAAGGGCAATGGCGAAGGTCAGGAGCTCCCTTTGCTGCTTGCAGCTGAGCGGCAGCCGGATGGTCCGGGCGTGGTCAAGAACACGCTGGGTGTCCGCGATAGGCGGAACGGTCTGCAGGTCCACCTGCTCGGGCTCCGTCGGCGCCGGTGTGTTGCGGTTGGCGATGTAGATCTGCCGGCAGTACAGTGCGACGAGCGGCAGGAAGACCACCCAGAAGGCGAGTACTCCCCCGTTGATCATGGGATCGGGAGACAACATGGTGCACTCCGTGTTTATTGCAGGGATTCCCCGACACTCTCGGACAATGTCCGAAAAAACTGAGTGTCTGTGTATTCTGAACACAAGATGAGGAAAGCGGCCACAATCTGTTATGGCAGCATGCCTCACCTTGAGTTTTCTGTCTATCTGGAAATGTGCTTCGGAGTACTAAAACTGCACTCTAACGAAACCTTATAATTATATCACTTTTTAATGCTAAATGCAATACTGCTTGTGTTTTGACATATAGCGGTTTTTTACTACCAAAACAGGGGTGGGACGGACAGCTAGAAGATACAGAGATAGCACAGCAGAGCTGGCATGTGCGGCTCTGTACCGATCTGACATGTCCGTCCCTCGGGAGCGACTCCGTTAGAGATCGCCCTGAGGACGATAGTCATGAGTTGCGTCGTATTGGACTGCCGAGATCTGTTCCAGAAGACTCATGATGACTTCGGCATTCCGCACTTCTTCGTCAATGCCCTGATGCTGGCGGATTGCCAGGTTCAGCACTTGCAGCAGGAAGTCGGCATGACTCCATACCAGCACCCGGAAGCCCGGCAGGAACGCCAGCGCATGCACCAGTGCCCCAAAGGAACTTCCCGCGTCCATCTCAGCATCGCTGTAAACACGAGAAAAACGACGGGCTAGGTTGCCCAGGGTCAGGGTCATGTCCTGGCGCAGTGGTGGAAGCAAAATACGCTCCGACGTACGCTCGAACAGGCACATCATGAAGTGGGCCATATGCAGCCAACCCTGTGCCGGAACCTTCAGGTCGTGGGATATCGCCAGCGACAACTCGTTCCAGCTCGCCTGCTGGCACAAATCCTGAATGATCGTTGCCGACGGCAGCTCCGGCATGTTGCCTGCTTGCGCTAGCCCGGCTTGTACATAGGCTTGATGCACATCCGCAAATACCTGGTAGCCAGCGACACAGGCCGACAGCAAAAGCTGGGCGTCAGCCGGCGTAAGCCTCCTGACGAACTCGCGGGTAGCGCGAGCCTGGTCTTCGGGCGAACCATGCTGCATGGCTTGGAACGCGGATGCACGATACTGAATAACACCTGCCATTCGCTTGCCCGTTGCAGCGCGAAGGACCTGGATGCGCTGCAATAGCACGCCGTCCATTTGAGCAAATACCGCAACTCCCCGGTCCTTGAAGGCACCTTCGCGCAGAATGTCGGCGAGTACGAAGTGCAGCAGCAAATGGAGGTCTGACATTGAGCGTGGCAGTACGACCACCATTTTGTCGGCATGCACTGCCAGCTTGGTAGCCTGGGCAGCGATGTCAACACTGGACACCGGCAGTGGTGCAGGCGCCGGAACAGCTTCGACGCTGGATGTGCGGCGCATAAGCACCACACATCCAAGTACAGCCCCTGCTATCAGCAGCGCTGTAAAAATGACAGCCCACATACGTGGCTCCTCATTCTTCCCGTTGGCGTGACGTGCCACCTAAATTCGTTTCTAGGCTGTGTATCCTGAACACAAAACGAGAAGTTTGGCCACGTGGCATGGGCAAACTTCTCGTTTTGCTACTTCTAGCTGTCTGTAAATGTGCTTTGGAGCGAATAACTCAACAAAACAATAGTAATTATACAATAACGGGTTACTTCCGCCACTTGTATAGCTACAGAGGAGGGACTCGTTTCTGTTTGATTGCAAACTTGCCACTGGCAACTTTGTTATTATTCGTTCTCATCCCCATCTTCGGCATGATCTAAAAATGACCTGGAAATCCAGGTCATTTTTAGATGGTGGGCGAGGAGGGACTCGAACCCTCAAGGCTTATTCAGCCAGCGGATTTTAAGTCCGCCGCGTATACCAATTCCGCCACTCGCCCATGCCATTGGCAATGTGACTATTGTAGCAAAGTCGGTCGGCGAACACCAGAGGTCAGCGCCACTTTAGTTGGTTGGCCAAGTACTAAACGTAATTGACTTACTGTCTTCCAGCTTAAACTGGACTACTTCCGATGGGTACGCGTATTCGATATACCGATGACTCCACGACTGCACCGCCTCCGGTTTACCGTCCTTGCCCAATGGGGCAGTGGATTTCATGACAGCATACACTGGCAACTGGGTGCCTGGGTCGATATAGTATGTAACCAACGCACCTTCACGACCCGATCCAAAGTAGGTATACGGGTGCTTTTCGGCGTCCACGCCAGTGCTTTGGAAAGCGTTCATAAATAGCTGCATACCCCAGTAAATGCCATCGCTCTGTTTGCGCGGGGCAACTTCAGCGTCAACCTTAAGATACTGCTTGCCTGCCTGCTCGGCAACAGCCACAGACTTTACATCAACCATATTGTAGCCTTGGATTTTGCGGATAAAAGTATCTGCCTGCTTATCCGACAAGCCGCCGGTGTTCATGCCATCGTTCATATGCATGGTAACGGTATTGAACTTGCAATCAGTGCTGTCGCTGGCGGGTTGCCATGCTGGGCTGGTGGTTAACTTACTGTCGTTAAAGTTAAATTGGCGGCCCTCTATACAGCGGGTTTGGTAAACGCCCAAGTTGCTATAGGTGTTTTCGGCGTATGCGTACTTCTTGGACTTGTAATCGACGGTTGTGTCATACAGGGTGTACTGGTCGCCCCGCTCGTCGTCTTGTTGCTTGGTATAGAATACATCCCACTTTGTTTGGACGGTTTGGGTTGTGGCGGCTTTTTTGAAAGCGGTAAAGAAGGTGGCTTTTTTGTCGAGCTTATCTACCTGTGCTTGGGTAATAGTGCCCTTTGCCAAATCTGCCAAAGCCTGGTTGTTATAGGTAAGTTTTTCGAGCTGCTGGGTTGTTTTTTGGTTATTGGAGTCCTTTGACAGGCTGCTATACAGGTACAAGCCAATGCCGATTGCTGGCAGGATAACCAACAATGCTACGACAATCCACAGAATTAATCGCTGTCTTTTCTCGGGGTTATGCGATGTATGTCGTGGCTGGTTACCTCCTAGCGGTGGCAATTCGGCCATCTGGCCGCCAAATTGCTGGGTTGGCCCAAGCGGCTGGCCGGTGGTGTGCTGCACCGGAGCAGGAGTCACAGGAGCCGTGGGAGGACTCCAGGGCTGAGGCTGCACTGGCGGCAATGGCTGCCCCGGATTCTGCTGAGCTTGGTTTTGCTGTGGAAACGAAGGCTGCTGTAGCACTTGCTGTTGTGGTTCTGGGCGCTGCCAAGCATACGGGTCGGCTGGAGGCGTGTTGGACGGCGCAGCGGGCTGGTCTGCCGGCGTATCATTTTTTGGTTGGTAGGGCTTGGGCGTCCAAGCGTTATTTTGAGGGTCCATATGAGTCTGACTGTTTAACTTTCTATTCTAGTATAGCAAAATAGTCCACCCTGCGAGTGAACTATTTTAAAACATACAATGGAGGCACCAACCGGATTCGAACCGGTGTACAAGGTTTTGCAGACCTCTGCGTAACCACTCCGCCATGGCGCCAAATGCTTTAACAGTAGTATTGTACACTTTTTGGTCACGCATTAAAAGAGTCCCATGGTATAGTAGCGGCATATGATAGTCACCAGTGTAAGAACAGACATAATTACTGCAGGTTCGACCAGCCTGACAAACCTGCTTGATACGGCAATCAACACACTAGAGGAAGGCAGTATTGTCGCTATTACTTCCAAGGTTGTTTCGCTATGCGAAGGCAGCGTTATCCCGGCAGCCACAGCCGACCGCGAGCAGCTGATCGTGCAGGAATCTTCATATTACTTGCCCGTAGAGCATAGCAAGTATGGCCACCACTTTACTATCACGAACAACACACTAATTCCAGCCGCTGGTATTGATGCCTCGAACGGAGGCGGCGACTATGTGCTCTGGCCCAAAGATCCCCAAGCGACTGCCGTGGCTGCATGGCATTATCTACGTACCCGGTTTGGCGTACAGAACGTGGGCGTCATCATTACTGATAGCACCTGCCATCCCATGCGTCGTGGCACGATGGGCATCACCCTTGCCTACTGCGGGTTTAAAGCGCTCAAAAACTATATTGGCCAACCCGACCTATTTGGTAAGCCTTTTAGTGTCTCGCAAGCTGATGTTGCGGGAGGCTTAACAGCGGCTGCCGTTTTGCAAATGGGCGAAGGCGCAGAACAAACACCGCTTGCCATCATCACGGATGTGTCCTTTGTCGAATTCCAAGACCGCACGCCCAACAGCGAAGAGCTAGCCGAAACTACTATTCCTCTTGAGGAAGATTTATTTGCACCATTTTTACAAAATGTACCGTGGCAAAAGGGTGGCAAAGCCGCCTAACCGTGTAGTTTGACATCCAGCCGGCTTATCTCAGGCTATCGTTTCTCAGGCTATCGTTTGGGAAAGCGCACCGGATCACTACCGTAATATACGTCCCATTCACTACCAGGCTCCACTGACACTGACTCAACGTACAACCCGCTCCTGAAGGCACCGTTTCGCTCCTGCTTTTTCGCTTGGGCAGCCGCAATATCCTCTTTAGCAATTTGCAGTACTTCGGCCAAGTCATCTAACGCCTGTTGGACATCGGCCAATTCCTTCGCCGCCTCCAAAGCGTCGTCTAATGGAATTTCATTGGCTTCTTCTATTACTTTCTGCAATAGTGCGCGCTTGTGCTCTTCCGGTGAAAGACGGCGGAAAACAGGGTTTTGGTTGGTTTGCTGTTGGTGTGTTGGAATGTTGTCACGTACAAGTTTATTGAGAAGGTAAGTATTCATATCCGAACTATACCAAATTATGCAGGTGTTTTGGCGGCAGGTTTTTGTAATGGCAGTGAGATCGTAAACACTGTCCCCTCTTTAGTACTGACACCAATCGTCCCAGAAAACTGCATCTCTACAATTTGTTTAACAATATAAAGACCGAGACCGAGACCTGATTTCTTGGAACTATGTGAGGGCTTAAACAAATGCTTGCGGTCACTTTTAGGTATACCTCGGCCCCAGTCACTAATTGTTATAATAATGTGCGTATCGTTCCGCCCTACTGCCACCGTAACAAGCGGAGGAGCCTCGGTAGGCAGCCGTGGAACACCATCATAGGCATCAATAGCGTTACTCGTAATAATTGCGATAATCTGGTTAAAGCTGTCGGGATCGCCTATGTATTTCCACGACCGGCCCGCTGGCTGCCAGTCGATTATCACCCCTGACTTCGCTGCCTTATAACGCAGGAAGGCCACTGTCTCTGTGGTTTTACGGATAATATTAAACGACTGCTCTTGCGTATTGCCTTGCAACCGATCTCGGGTACGGTCTACTACCCCCTCCAGGTAGTTAATAATTCGCTGTATGCGGATGATCGACTCAGTACGCTCCTTTTTGCGTAAGTCCTCTATTTCTAAGTTCAAAGCAGACAAATGGTTAGCTAGGTCGTGCAGCAATGTAACACCCAATTGGCCCAATTCGGCAAAGTGGTACATCTGCTGCATTTCTTCTAGCTGCACCCTCCGCAGCTCAGATGTACGGCTTTTAACATGTTGGCGCAGCGCCGCCTTCTGACGCAGTAATGCTAGTTCGGCCTGCTTTGCTTGTGTTAGCGAGCGCTCCATTTCGCGGTTATACAGCCACGAAATGATTGACAGAGCCCCCAATACAGTGCAATAGGCCATCGCATCACCAAGGCTAGATACATTATCAGACCACATATCATGGGCACTGTGCCACTCAAGTGTCAGTGCAAGTTGTATCCCCATTATTATGGCAGCTGCCATCACACCAGCGAAGATAGCATGTCTGGCAGCCAATAATATTCCAGCAACCATAATAGCAAGGCCAAAAATTAGCACGCCAAGCGGCGTATTAATACCCCAGAACCACGATATGCCGGTTGCGAGCAGCATGTAGAAAAGCACCATTGCGTAGGCGACAAGCGAACGACACCCCCTTCGGGCCAGGAAGTGTGTGGCAAAAACGTACGCAAAGGCCGCCACACATACCCCTAACCTATTGAGTGAGTACGGCTGGGAGGTGTCAAAACTTACCAACATTAAGAGAGTCATCAGCACCACGACGACGTAGGTGCTATCAAGTACAACCTTACTAACAACATTAGAGTTGTGAAGCGCACGGTTTGATTGTTGTTGCACGTGACCTCCTGTAGCAGAGCCTGGAACCTTAATCCAATACCTATCGCACTATGTGAGCGAACAATCGGCTACCGGGTATCGTCGAGCATATAGCCGATACCATAAGCTGTTTTGATCAAAGGAAACGTGAAAGGACGGTCTACCTTGTCCCGAAGCTGCTTAATATGGACATCAACTGTATTGTTCCAGCCCTCGGTGCCCGATTCCCAAACATGGTCAAGGATCATGGCCCGCGTGAGTACACGCCCATGGTTTGTTGCTAAATACTCTAAAATATCAAATTCTTTGCGGCGCAATTCGATAGGCGTGCCAGCGCGCAACACCTGACGACGGGTGACGTTAATTGTCAGGTCACTGATTTCAATAATATGCTCCAGCTGGACACGTTGGCTTCTTCGAAGCAATGCTGCTACACGGGCCTTCAGCACATCAGCATTAAAGGGTTTTGTCAAAAAGTCGTCGGCACCGGAGTTAAGCAATTCCACGGAAATAGCAGGATCTTTTTGGATAGTAAGCACCAAAATAGGAGCGGTAATTTTAGCGTCCCGTAACTCACGGCAAACATCAAAACCATCCATATCAGGCAAACCCAAGTCCAGCATGATTAAGTTATATTGTATGGCGCTTGCCTTTTCGATGCCACCCCTTCCAGTACACATAAAGTCAACGACATAGTTTGTATTTAGGAGCTTTTTTACACTATCAACCAGCAGCCGATTATCATCGATGTACAATATTTTCATACTAAACTGATCCTCTTATTGATAAGAATACAACGAGATCATTAAGGGCTTATTAAGTCGGTTTTGAAAAGCATATTGAATTCATATCCAGTTAATTCCACGGACCTACATTGAGGACAATATAAGTTTAAGCGGGGACATTCGGGCATGGGAAACATAAAAAAACGAGTGATAGGGCTGGCTGTCGGAATATTTACAATATCAGTCTTGGGACCAGCAAACGTAAACGCGGCAACGCCCGGCCATACGGATGTAACAGGTGTAGTGACACACCAGCATATGGCCCTTGCTAACGCCTCTGTGAATGTACTCTGCAATGGCCAAACATTGACTGACATGACGGACTCACATGGTTCATACTTGGTTAGTTTCTTGGCAACGGATTGTCCATTCGGAAGCACGGTAAAAGTAACTGGCCAAAAAGATGGTATGAGCGGAGTGTCGAGCGGCACTGTGCGAGGCGTAACAACCAAGCTGAACCTAGCAATTGTGAATGTTGAAGTGCCTGAATATGGCCTTGTCGGAGGATTGGCGGCCAGCGGTGCCGGACTTGGCATGATTGCATACTTGCGTCGTCGGCAGCAACTGGCATTGTAAACCCAATGAGATTACACCAACGCATAACCACCACTCCGCTCCAAGGGCGAGTGGTGGTCTTTTTAGGGTTCTTTATTATTGTATCTGGCTTGCTTGGGCCCAAAATAATCGGCAGTGACATTTTATTCCGCGATGGGTTTAGCCTGTATGGCAGCATTGGCAAGGCACTAATCTTTGGGCTTATCGCTTTCATACTCCTGGCGCGCCACACCGACGTAGGCGTACAGCTGGCTCCGTGGCAGAAGCCGCTATTGCTTTGGATCGGCGCTGCCCTGGGATTATGGGCTATATCATGGTGGGGCATCGACAACCTGTTGGCAAATCAAAGAACTGTGGCAAATTTAGCCCTGGCCCATGGTGGCATTATCGGCGGGCTTACCTGCATCGCCCTTGGGTGTTTCGGACAAGCCAACATAAGGCTCCTGTGGAAGTCCTACCAGCAGCAGATCCTTACCGCTACTGCGTTTGCCGGCATATTTTACCTCTTTTTGTCATTCGTATACTCCCTGTGGAAACCCCTTGCGTCTGTTGTCCTCACCGGTGTCCATGGCTTACTCGAAATGAGTGGCGTAGCGGTGGCAATTGTGCCGCCGCACACATTGCTTTTTGATAAGTTTGGCGTTACCATTGCCGAATATTGTTCGGGGATTGAATCAATCGCGCTCTTTACAAGCCTGTATGCAGTCGTTGGCTTGCTGGATTGGCCCCGGTTACGCAAACAACGGTACTTTAGTGTTCTCCCACTCGCACTTTTATTGTTATTTGGACTTAATATTGTACGTGTATTTAGTCTGATTATTACCGGATACTATATTAATCCTCATATTGCGTTCAGCCTGTTCCACACGTATGCCGGTATGATCTTCTTTATAATATACAGTGGCTTTTTTTGGTGGGCCGCCTACCGTCACCTCGTTATTAAAGAGCCGCAGTAACCCTGGAGGAATAGTATGGTAAAAGACCCGCAAAATATTGTCATTTCACACGTGTATTCTAGCGACAACAAAGGTGATGCGGCACTTACAAGCGTCTTAATTAAAGATATCAAACGTGCTTTTCCCAAAGCAAAAATCATCATATTAAAACTGGAGCATGGCGGCACTGTTGAGTATTTCGAGGGCGTACCCGAAAAGCCGAGCTTTATGCATCACGCACTTAACCACTACGCGAACCCCGTTGGTAAGCTGGCGTACACACTTTTTATGTTACCCTCTACAATGCTGTGGGCAGCATGGCACCGTCGCACTCACGCATCCCTGCCCTTGCCTAAGCACCTGCGGGAAACTGCCGCAATATACGCACAGGCTGACCTCATCATTCCAGTGGGCGGCGGATATATCCGCAGCCGTAAAGGGTTACTCAACCGCTGGAATATCCCGCTACTGTTGCATCCACTGCTTTTTGGATATCTATTAGGTAAACCAACGATATTATATTCGCAATCAGTAGGCCCGTTCCATGGCTGGCTGGAGTCAGCCATGGTAGCATATACGCTCAGGCGCATGACACTTATTTTACTGCGCGAAGATACATCCCAGCAGTTGCTAGCACGGATGGGCGTGACCAAGAATGTGATGCGAGCAGTTGACTCCGGATTTTTGCTAACTAGTTTACATACGGAGGACCTGCGTAAAAAGTACGCCATTTCACTCGATACGCTTGTCGTAGGCGTAACAGTACGTTCGTGGCTGGAAGGTTCAGCGCAACAGACTTATGAAAGAGCGGTTGCCCAGGCGCTGGATAACCTCGGGCGAACCCTGAACATACATTTTCTTTTCATTCCCCAGGTTACTGCAGCCAAAGGCGACGACGACCGTATTGTCAGCAGTCGCGTACATGCACTGATGCGCAACCGAACCATAGCGACCGTCGTACATGAGACGCCCGACCATCACATGATTAAAGCCATGTACGCTGGGCTTGACGCTCTAATCGGAACTCGGTTCCATTCTGTTATTTTTTCGCTCACCTCGCACGTCCCTGTACTTGCCATAGAATACGAGCATAAAACGAGCGGCATAATGCACGACCTGCACCTTAAGCGCTGGGTAGTCCGCATAGAAGACGTTACAGCGGCCATATTGACTAAAAAAATGCATGAGTTACTGGGCGAGAGGGCGAGGTATCGCCGGCAGTTGCGTCGCCGGCTGCCTCAATATATAGCGCAAGCCAAGCAAACGATCCACCTTGTCGCAGACCATTACGCTGCGGAGCAACAAGACCGTTAACCCAAAACAGAATAGTCAAAATTTAGGATAGATCCGCCCTGAATCGCTTTACGGGTAGATACGGTAAAGCTGCTTGCGCTTCGCGCTGACACGTATAAGTCAGCGTCCACAGCAGAATGGTCGTTGATAGTAATCGATAAGGGGGTTGTTGCGTAAGGCCGGGAAAATGTGACTGTTGCGATCGTACCCGGAGCGGTTGGGCTGGGCTTAACAGCTGCGTTGATCATGCCAGCGACATCGCGCACCTGTGGCAGCGGGTTTGCGTAGCTTACTTGGTCGCCTTTTGTTACCCTTGGCGGCGTCCCCACGGCCAGTGGCCGGCCGTTAGAGTCAATCGCCATCCCTTGAATGTTATACGTCTCGTCCTGGAACTCCATAAGCCGATTTGTCGCCGTACTAGATGGGCGAACAATTGCAATACCCCGGTCGCCCTCTGCAGCTGGACGGATAAGCATTGCGATAGCAGCAACGGGCGTAGAGTTGAGTCCCACATGGCCTTTTGCACCATCAATCTGGAACTTGCCGCCTGCAAAGCGTGCTGCGCCTGAAGCACCGATGATACGCCATTTTTCAGTAACATAACTATCGGAAAAGCCTACGGTATCTACGCCGCCCAATACCTGGAAGGCTGGCCGGACAGTATTATTATCGAGCTTAATAATATCCTGCTTAGTATTGTGGTTCAAAATTCGGAACATACCTGTTGACGTTAGCGGCAACGTAAGCCCCTTATCCGGATTAGAGAGCATAACCTCGGTAACGTTACCTTTTGATTCTGCACCCCTGTTTGTAATATTACACGACACAATTACGTCGAATGAGCCTGGCTCGGCGACTACCGCTGCCTCGACAGGATCTTGGCTGGGGTAGTACGTACTTAACTTATAGTACATGTGGGGGCCGCTGCGCTGCACATGTACCAGCGAGTTCGCAATATTGACTTCGGCACCCCACTGCACATAAATATCAGTCATGAAAATATGGCTGCCCCAGTCGTCGATAGCGTCGAGTGGCTTTACAATATCCGGTTCGGCGGCCATGATGGCTATGTATAGCTGGTTAACATATATCAACGTGCAACCAGTCATAATCTGGAAGGCTGGGCCAGACGCGTGTCGGGTTTCCATTTTGCAGGATACAAAGAAAAACCCGTTTAACAAATGCGGTGAGCCGTTGGCTCCTCCATCAAGGCGGACTGCCCCGTTCTTGAAGCTTTCCCACCGGCAACCCAAAAAGTGGATTTGGTTGGTATTATCATTGCCGTAGCCAAATTCACCCTGTGGCATGCTGTTGCGGAATAAGGAAGCTGGTTCTTCCAAGGAGCCACAATTCTCCCAACTACAGTTGTAAAACCGAGTATCCCAGACCTCGACAAAGTCAGTGGCCAGACCGTCACAGTATCGAAAACTAACATCTCGGAAGACAAAATTGTCGGCAAAGTATGACCGCAACAAGACGCCATTTTTATAATCTCCCGTAAGTGTAATATTGGTAATCGAGCAAAATTTTAAATGGTAATCGAGCGAACCCGTGCCGCTCAGGTCCAACAAAGGCTCTGTGCCGCTATGCCGTGCTAGGCGGGTGCCAAAACGCGCTTCGCCGGTAATGGTAATGCCGTGTTTTCGTACTTTAAGCCCGCGCACTTTGTATGTGCCACGTGGAATTTCTATAATACCCCCGTTTTCGGCGGCATCAATTGCATTCTGAATAGCCGCTGTATCATCCGTTACGCCGTCACCCTTGGCGCCATAATCCGCCACATTAATGCGCAGCTTGGATTTTGCCCGTAGCACTTCCCCCGGGTCCTTCCATACCAGCCGGTTATCGGCATTAGTCAACACTAGATTGTCGATGGGCTGGTCCGAATTATTTTTGACGTCCAAGTCCCACAGCTCCACTGAATGGGGTGGAATACTGTCTACTTTTTGTGTTCCGTCTTCGTTATGGGAGACTCTGAGGAACTCGTTTAGTAGTTCTGCCCATATGTCATTGTCACTGCCTGGTACTGGTAGTCTTGCCATGTTTTTTCCTTTACGTCTTAAACTTACGCTATCACTAAATAATCAAAATTAATGGTCATCCCTGGTGTCAGGGCAATACGGGTAGATACGGTAAAACTGCTTGCGCTTCGCGCTGACACGTATAATTCCGCATTCGTAGTTGACTGGTCGTCAATAGAAATGGTCAGCGGCACATCGGCGTACGGTTTAGAAAATGTAATTGTCGCAACCGTACCTGGCGCAGTTGGATTAGGACGAACAACGGCAGTGACATTTCCGGCAATATCGCGCACCTGGATCCGTGGGTTTGCATAGTTCACTTGAACCCCCTTGCTTACTTTTGCAGGAGTACCGACGGCCTGTGGACGGCCATTAGCATCAATAGCCATACCTTGGATGCTGTACTTTTCATCCTGGAATTCCAACAGTCTATTGAATGCTGTGTTCGAAGGTTTGACTATGGCAAGTCCCCGGTCGCTACCTGCGGCAGCACGGATAAGCATGGCAATACCTGTAAATGGCGCCGTATTAAGCCCTACATACCCTTTAGTTCCTTCAATCTGGAACTTGCCGCCTGCAAAGCGTGCTGCGCCTGAAGCACCGATGATACGCCATTTTTCAGTAACATAACTATCGGAAAAGCCTACGGTATCCATACCGTTCAGCATATGTACAGCAGGCCGGGTAGTGTTGTTGTCGATCTTGAATATATCTTTTTTGATGGCATTCGATGTAATCCTGAAAATACCTGTCGAATCGAGCGGTATGGTCACGCCTTTGCTCGGGCTTGCTACCATAATCGACGACACATCACCAATCGTTGTCTTGCCGCGGTTAACGACATTGCACGACACCATGACATCTTCAGCCTCCGGCTCAGCGATAATTGCCGCTTCCGTTGGATCCTCCAGGGGATAGTAGGTGTCCAGCTTGTAGTACATGTGCGGACCACTCCGGTATACGTGCACTAGTGATCGGGCAATACTCAGCTCCTCACCCCACTGCACGTACACATCCGTCATAAAGATATGGGAACCACGATCTTCAATGGCGTCTAATGGCTTTGCCAAATCCGGGCTGACCGCCATCAAAGCAATATACATTTGGTTGACAAATACAATAGTTGTCCCGTCCATGATTTGAAAGGCCGGCCCGGCCGCATAACGGGTTTCCATTTTGCACGATACAAAGAAAATGCCATTCAGCAGTCGCTTGGAATTGTTGGCAGCACCATCGAGTTTGACAGCCCCGTTCTTAAAGCTCTCCCACCGGCAACCCAAAAAGTGGATTTGGTTAGTATTGTCGTCGCCATATCCAAATTCGCCCTGTGGCATGCTGTTGCGGAATAACGTTGCAGGCTCCTCCACCGAGCCACAACCCTCCCAGCTGCAATTATAAAATCGCGTGTCCCAGACCTCCACAAAGTCAGCCGATAAGCTATCACAATTCACAAAACTTACGTCGCGATATATGAAATTATCCGCAAAAACTGATCGCAGCAAAACACCTGGCTTGTAATTACCATTCAGCGTAATATTCGTAATAGAACAGTACTTGATATGCCCGTCAAGCGAAGCCGTACCGTTTAATTCCAGTAGTGGTTCGGTGCCGCTATGCCGCACCAACCTAGTCCCATAGCGCGCTTCGCCGGTAATAGTAATGCCATGCTTACGTACCTTGAGCGCACGCACGCGGTAAGTCCCCCTTGGGATATGGACTATTCCTCCCCGTGCCGCATAGTCGATAGCTGACTGTATTGCGTTGGTATCATCCGTTACGCCGTCACCCTTGGCGCCAAAGTCGACAACGTTGATTTGCAGCCGATTGAGCGGCACTTTCACCGTATCGCGAATCACCTCACCCACCCCGCGCCACACCAACCGCTTACTATCATTCGTTAGCACAAGGTTTTGGATTAGCTGGTCAGGTGGGTTCTTTACGTCGAGGTCACCCAGCTCCACTGAATGGGGTGGAATACTGTCTACTTTTTGTGTTCCGTCTTCGTTATGGGAGACTCTGAGGAACTCGTTTAGTAGTTCTGCCCATATGTCATTGTCACTGCCTGGTACTGGTAGTCTTGCCATGTTTTTTCCTTTACGTTACTCATCGTTTCTTCTAGGGACAACTAACCCAACTCCGATTGCACCCAGATTTCCAGCCAACCAACTCCAGCCAATAGCCACAATCCCAAAGCGCGGAACAAACAGATAGCTTAAACATATAATTGTGGCGGCATACGCCGCATTCATTGCGATAATGCCCCGTAAATTCTGCACTACCTTAAACACTGCCCCCATTGCCGAATACACAGCGACTGGTATTGCGGCAATCGCGAATAACTGGAGTAGCGAGCTGGCATGGGCAGCATAGCTGTCGCCAAAAATCCTCAAAACGGATGCGCCAAACACAGCCGTTGCCATCGCCGTTGGCACCAATAAAAATGCAACGAGCTTAGCGGCTTTTGCAATATGGCTGCGTATGGCTGGTTCATTGTGGGAGCTTTCTGCAAACGCAGACTGCATTGAAGCGTATGAAATAGTGTAGAGCGCACCGGCAATGGTAAAGGCCATGTAGTAGTAGGCGGCATGTTCGGGCCCTAATTGGCGAACAATGATTACCGGCAGGAGCGTAGGTGGCAAAAGATTCAAAATGCTCGACATATATACAGCAAACGAGTATTTCTTGCTTGTCCGTAATATATCCCGGCGTAACTGCGGCATAAACATATGGCCCAATCTGAACCTGATAATAAGCAGACTGCCTAGTAGCGCGCACAGCTGAGACAAGCCGATAAGCACAAAAATTGTCACGGCATTGCCTTGCACCACCAACAGCGCAAACCCAATTTTAAGGACACCGAAAATAATATTAGAAAAAAGTATTGCCCTTGCGCGCTTGTGGGCCAAAAATACTGTATTCGCAAGCAAATTAAGCGAAGCTACAACAGTAAACAATATAAACGCAGCGAATGGCACGGCGTCCCGCAAAAGTACCAAGTGGGATGAGAATAGCGGCAGCACGAGAGCAGCAGCAATGGATAATGCCGCACTTACCAATGCAACAACAATAAACCCGCTATTAATATATTCTTGCTTGCGGTCGGAATGTGGCAAAAACCGTACAAAGGTAGTATCAAAGCCAGCCATACCCAAAAGCGAAAGTAATCCCGAAACAGATAGGAGAGTGGTGGCAAGCCCCACTGTCTGAGGGTCATAGCTGCGTGCTATGAAAATCCAAAATATAAAGCCCGTAGCCGCCATCACTGAAGTTGACAGCATTAAGTAGAAGGCATTCTTCATCAATGTGTCGGCACGTAATATCTGCCAGATGCTTTTCATTTATACACCCTTGTCGTGCCGGTGCTGTAAATACGGTTCATTGTGTCATCGTAAAAATCCAAAGGAAATGTCATGACAAGCGGGCTGCTATCGTAATAGGTATACATCCGGTGCTTTTGTACTTGGGCCTCGTCCAAGTACACATAGCTTTCATCTTTTAACTGGGTGGGCAGGATGCCGGGTGTTTTGAAGGGGTAGTCTGGGTCGTGCATGGTGGCCCTGTTAAAGTTTGCGGCACGCACATCACCTGCTGGCGGCAAGTAGTTCTTAAGCCATGCGAACGACTGCGAGTCTGCCAGTGACGAGTGGTATAGGCCATAATACAAGCCGCTGTTATTGAGTGTGAGCGGCGGGCTATTACCGCCCAGTACCTGGGCAAAGAAACCGGTAAACAGCAAAAATAAAGACGATATTCCAAATGTCGCGCACATCACCCGCAAACGGGGGGTAAGCCGTCGCCCAAGCCACACCAGAAACAGTGTTATAGGCAATATCAAAAAGATCAGCGACTGCTGGAAGGCTCTTAGAATCCCATAATTAATAGAAAGGATCGGCAATACAACGATAAGCGCCAGCAAAAACAGACCAGCGACGTTCAAGCAAATATAGTCAAAATCAATCACCCCCGGGCGTTTACGCCATGCCCGGTATACGACAAACACAACGCCAGCCAACGCTAGTAACTGCAAAATTTTGGCAAAATTTTGGCGCAGCACCGCAATGTATGCCGGGTTAAACCCCATCGAATATACAGCCTTTCCCACTGGCGTCAGGGGCAAGTCATCGCTTGTAAGCGTCGGCGTATAGCGAAGATCATCCGCATTACCAACAGTACGGGATTTTTCCAGATACATCGTATACAAATCGACTTGCGTTTTGCTCCCGGAAAAAAGCAATGCACTTGATACGTCCGACGACTTGTCGTTGGTATCCCCCGAAAACAACTTGGGAATATTCACAACAGAAGCGTGTAACGTCTTGGTCAATCCCCCAGATGTCTCGGTAACTTGGTTGTACCAAACAAATGTCATAAGCACCAGCAGTGTAGCGAACAGCGGCGACAGAACGGTATTTGTTATCACTGTTATTTGCCCGCCGTCCCTGCTCTGCCACCACATGATGCTTCGCTTGCAGATAACAGCAATAGTGAATAGGCCGACAAACATGTAAGCTGTCGAGTAATGCGACCAGATCGCCCCCATAGCGCAGAGAATAAACAGTAGTTTGTAGCGCGGGTGCTGGGCTTTATTGGACAGGATAAGCAGTGATAGCGCAAAAAAAACATACGCTACGCCTTGCCGAGTCAGCATCGCCGAATCATTAATAAACGTTGGGTAGCTAATAAATAGCAGGACACCTGTAAGCGCACCAAGCTTGCCGGCATATTGGCGGATGAGTACATAAAGCGCCACAGGACAAGCCGCGAATATAACTTGTAGAATAACCTTAAACACAACGAGTCCGGAAACATGCATTAGTTTTGCAAACACTTCCGGCAAAATTGTAATACTCAAACAGGCATTGTAGGGGCTTCTATCAAGCGCGATATTCCAAAACCCGTGGGTATGGGTGAGTGTATAGACTCTGAATTCCCGCTCTATATCGTGGCCCACGATATCCCAGCCGCGCATTGATGTCATTAAAAGGACGCTTAACCCCAAAGTAAAAATAAACCATGCGATAATTCCATCAGATAAGCGCTGTCGAGCCAAAAAAACATACACAATAAGTGCCGCCGCATAACAAAGCGCCACCATAGCAACTTCCGCGCCACCATTGTTATTGAGGCGAAACGCACCAAACACCGCCAAGCACGGCAGCAACAGGCTCCCCGCCACCACAGCTTGCTCGTATCCAGAAAAGCGGATGCGGGTAATGCGCTTTAGCCGCACAGCCTTGCGGCCATAACGCACATTACCCCAAATACATAGCAAAGCCAGCACGTTCCATGTGCCAAGCACGCCGGGCAATTCCAGCGGCCGCTCCACGCCAAAAACATGCAAAACCTGATTTGCTGCCAGGCCGCTCACCATTAGTACCAGAATACTGAGCCCAAAACTATACAGCACTAAAGACGTTGCCGTGCCCAGCGAGATGCGCATCAGACGCAGCAGAGCGACACCGGGCAAAAAACAAAGGCCCGCCAACAAGACCACCTTAAACAGCCACAAGTTTGTCGCATATGAGAGCCACACCAATACGTTAGTGGCGCCAAGCCAATATAATAATATGCGGCTGACCTTACGCGGGCTAAGCGTCCGATATTGCCTCATACAAATCCTCGTAACTCTTTAGGGAATTATGCCAACGATATTTTTCGGCGTTTGCGTAAGCCTTGCTTACCATATTGCTCAGCTCCGAATAGTGCTCCGCATACTGTTCAATACCGGCAGCTAACCCCTCTGCGGTAGGTTCCACTATAATACCTGCGTCGCCAATATGCTCTGCCACCCCTGTTACATTCGTGCCAATAACCGGAATCCGCGCAGCCATGGCTTCCAGTAATACAAGTGGCTGGGCTTCGTACAGCGAAGGCATAACAAGCGCATCGCATGTCGCGTAAAACTGCATAACCTGCTTGCGCGGCAAGCGGCCATGCATTGTCACGTTTCTTAGCCCATACCGCTGAATAGCTTCCTCGATTACAGGCCGCTCCTCGCCGTCGCCGATAATATCAAGCTGGACCTTCTGGCGTGTTATCGTCAGGGCAGTTAACAACGCCGGGATATTTTTTTGCTTGCTCAATCGGCTAACGCACAGTAACCGCACTGTGCCGGGGGGATGGCGCGGCATCGTACGCCGCTTGAGAGTAAAATAACCTTCGGCAATTCCATTCTGCATAACAGCAACGTGGCCCGGATAGCCATATGAAGTACGGACAATACGGCGCATAGCATCATTCAGCACAATAACGGAGTCTGCTGAGTGCAAAACATGCCGCAACACAAACCGTTTATATAGCGGCAGCAAAAACCCTGCCCTTCCTGATGGTGCAAAATCAATGTGTAATTCGGCAATATACTTAAAGCGGCGCAATCTGGAAATCAACCAAACCATTTCCGGCGTAAACGCCTGGCCAATATGGACATGGACAACGCTATTGGCATGTGTGGCGCGGAATAGCGCGAACGGAAAATGAGGCATGATAGGCGCATGGCCAAAAACAAATCCCCGCATACGGTGGACAACAACAGCATGTTCTACGGCCACACCAGCCTCTTTGGCCCCCGCGTTTGAAGTCAACACACGAACCGAATGGCCCGCAGCTGCTAGCTGACCGGCTAGCTCTTGCACAACATTTTCCTGGCCGCCAAGATGGGGAGGATAATATGCGCTCACCTGCACTATTTCGGGGCCGCTCATACCGCGCCCTTATATAAGGCCTCTGCGGCCTGAGCTATAGTCGGCCATGTATAGCGATTGGCTTCTTCTTGGCCCCGCACGGCTATGGCATTGCGGTACGGGGCGTCCGTCATACTACGCTGCATCGCATCGCATAATGCTTGCGGATCTTTTGTCGGCACTATGCAAGCAGCGGCAAAGTCCGCAGGTACATCGCGCAAAATGCCGACTCGCGTCGCAATAACTGCTACACGCGCCGCCCAGGCTTCCAAGACAGTAATGGGAGTTGTTTCGTATAGCGATGGGAAAACTGCAACATCCGCCTGGGCATACCACTCGCGGACTTCCCGCGGACTTTTACGGCCAACAAGCATCACTACAGCCTCAACATGCAAAGAATCTATAAGCGTCTGGAGCGCTTTCCGCTGCGAACCATCACCCATGATAACAACCCGGAATTGCACGGTAGCATTGTGCAGCAGCAGCGCAGCTGCCCGGATTAAATACTCGTACCCTTTTTGCACCTCTAGGCGTCCTATGGCCACAAAGGTAAATACCTTATCCGCCCGCTTCGGTACACCCCAAAATTCCGTATCTACACCATTCGGCAGCAGGGATGCATGAGCCAAACCAACAGATTGCAGCCGCCCTACATCATAGGCATTTGGTGCGGTGGTGGCACGCAATCGGGATTTTTTAGCCAGCCACAATTCCGACTTGCGTCGAATCGCAGCCTGGGCTGTATCGTAAAACGTTACAATATGGAACGTATGGACCATGGAGACACCATACCAGCGTGCTGCGGCTGAAGCGAAAAAAGCCATATCCACAGAGTGCGTATGGATAACGTCTGGCCGCTCGCAGCGCACGATCCAGAACATTCGTATCCCGAGCAATAATAACGACATTATCCGCCGCGGTGTTATGTAGTCTAGGCCGGTAGCCGTATCGCGCAGCCCCACTTTATATATGTGCGGCTGGCTTGCTATCTCGTCGCAATTCGAGGTTACAACACTGACACTATGCCCCAGCATTTTTTGCTGTTCACGCAAATGAGCAACCACCACTGCATCACCGCCTAGCGCATTCGGAAACTTCTTGCAGACATGCATTATCCTCACAATGAATATACCTCCGATTGCTTTTCCGCCAGCTGGCGCCAATCATAATGAGCAATATCGCCTGCAGTATTCGGCTTTTGGGCTATAAGCACCCAGTGTAATATAGCTTCGGCCAAAGCGTTTGGGCTCAGCGGCACCACACTTCCATTTTGGCCATCACTAATCAAATGGCGTGCCGCATTCTTCAGGCTATTACTAGTTATTACCGGCGTACCACAGCCCAGCGCCTCCAGCGAGACAATCCCAAAACCCTCCCGTACCGACGGTGAACAAAAAACTTTAGCGGCCTTCATATACGCATAGACATCTTCCGATTCCTCAACATGAGACAGGAAGGTGATGTTTTGTTTCAAATGTAAGCTTGCTGCTTGCTTTTGCAAGCGCACTTTCTCTGGCCCCTCCCCCACTATCAGACACTGGATAGACGGGTACGATTTTACGGCAATACTGATAGCCGCAATAAGCTTATCAACGTTCTTATCTTTTACAAGGCGACCGACATACAACACGTCACAAGCGGTAGCAGCCGGCTGAAGCGTTTGCATCAGCTTGGCATCAATCCCGGAAGCAACTAGCTCTACGCGACGTACCCGGCCATGGTTAGCCGCCAGTAATTCTTGCGTGTGACCTGACGCTGCGGTAATACGGTATGGCAGTAACGTACTCAGACGCTCAAGCAGCGAGGCGACGATACCTTTCGGCCCCATGTAATCAACCCACTCTTTGTATGACAGAGCCTCATGCCACGTAGCATGCAGCTTACGGCCACGCAGTGCGCATACGATCCAGGTACTAAAAATCGGAAAAAACGGCATGTGGTCGACGTCAAGAATGTCAAACCGCACGCTAAACAGCTTAAAGCAAGCTAGACCAAAGAGTATGCCTTCCTTAACCGTACGCCGGCCGTTGCGGTACATGTCGTGATATTTACAAATAGCATGTAAATAAACCCCTGATTCACGCCGAACCCTATCGGCCGATTCCCACCAGTGCATAGTATAGATATGGACGTCGTGACCCATCAAAGCTAGATGCTTTGCAATCTCATAAAGCCGTTTTTCTTTACCGCCTTTAAAATAAGGATAAACAGCATCGCTTACAAATACGATCTTACGGGGCGTAAAAGATGACTCAACGGCCTGCCGGCGTGGCCGCCAAAAAAGATTGCGCAAACACATCATTAAAATCCGGTAACCGTCCCGGTATGGGTGGAGGTTGGAGCTGCCAGCCCTTGGGTGGTAGCTTATAGGTACTGATGCCAACCGCAAGTCCAGACGAGCCATTTTGGTAATCATCTCCATCTCAATCGCAAAACCCGCACTGGTGATATATGGTTCCAAGGTACGCAACGCAGGTTTTTTCCAGGCAAAGTACCCGGTCAGAACATCGCTCACATTCGCACGATACATCACTCGCACTGCACTCGTAAAAAGCTTATTGCCCCAACGGTTCCGTGGGCTCATCGCTTTATTCTGTATACGGCCGCTTAAGCGCGACCCTATAACGGCATCACAAAAATCGCTTTGCAATGGCTCAAGCACACGCAAAATCTCTTCAGGGCTATATGTGTCATCTCCGTCAAGCATAACAACATAGTCCGTGTCGTCCGGAACGCTCCGGAAACCTGTACGCAATGCGTTACCTTTGCCCTTCTTCGGTTCATGTACAACAATAGCGCCAGCCGCCCTGGCAATAGCAGCCGTATCGTCCGTGGAGTTATTATCTATCACGCACACCGTCAGCTGTATGCCATTTTTCAATAACGCATCGTGCGGAAACCGTTCGATAACACGGGCAATGCCGTGGGCTTCGTTGTAACACGGAATAACTACCGTAACCTTTTTATCCCCACCCGCGCACTTCACAGCGTCACCTTGTCATGCTGCAGCTCTGGCAGCCTTATCCAATGACTGATTGTCTGACGCTGCATGCTTGGGGTGTCTGAACCAAAGTGGATCCCCTGGTAGTCAATCGTAATCTGTAAGTTCACCCTGCCTGTGGCATCCGGCAGAACAATGTCTTGCTGGATACGGCGCGACTTTCCATGACGCACCTCCACCACACCCTGGCCAGCTGTTTTTGCATGGCCATCAGCTGGTGTGACGCTCAAGGTGTACCGATACATGGTTAGTTGATCCTGGGAATTGCGGATCGTAAAATCAACGTGCCGTATGAGATCAGCCCTCGGCTCGACCGGTTGCCGCGGGTGGGTGAAGTAGAGCTCTGTAAAGCCTTGTCGCCGTGGCAATAATTTCCACTCATCCATCTGTCTGACTATTGTGGCATGCCCCGCCAAAGCAAAGCCGCCCAAGCCAACAAGGCCAACGAAAATAAGACGATGTTTTGTAAACGTAATAATACTATCCTCCAAGTATTAACGAATGCAGGCTACGCCTAGCAACACAATGCCCGAGGAGTATTAGGAGAGTATTAAATGGGTGCCGGATTAGCTATAGCACAATATGTACGTGTACGATGAGTGTAGAAACTACTGCAGGAAGCGCCGGCGCGCCAGAATAAGCGCACTAGCACCAAGCACAGCGGCGATACCTCCAGACAGACCAAATTCGGGAACAGTAGCAAGATTATTTTCTTCTAACTTAACATTCACCATGGTCTGCGTTAGGATGGTTGCGTAAGCAAAACCAATCGGATCACCCTGACGGCTGATCTCCAGGTATCCGTGAGCGCCCAAAGGGCAGTCAACAGTATTAGTACGGATTTCAAAACGGCCGGACTTGTCAGTTGTATCACGGCCGCCAAATGCATCGCGCCCTCCGCACCAAGCTGTGATATTAGCACCCGCTACTGCCACGCCGTGTTTCGTAACTTTGCCATAGGCAGTCACCGGCTTTTTCTTAAGCGCTGATGTCTGGGCTGCCGCCGAACTAGGCGCCGCCACAAACACACTTGCGACGCCCACTAAAGCAACCATATACTTTATGTTCATAGCCAGAACGATACCAACCGAACATTAAATGGCTATGATGTAGATAAAGCGACAACTTCTATTTTAATATTTTCTTTACTTTGTAATAGCTAGCAAGGCTTAATACAAGTGCTGACACTGCCGAAACACGCATCAGCGTGAGCCCATCATCGTAATTAGTACCGGCCATTTTACCGCCGACAATTGCCAACCCCACAAAAACCAGCGCGCCAGCCACCATGCCCTTCACTGCATAGGATGCCTTGCTGCGCAGCACACAGTACGTGGATACCGCGGCGCCCACAGCAATAAGCACCCCTACTACGGCATGGACTGTTTTTAGATTGTCGCTATACTCATTAAGCAGCAGAGCGCCCAAGGCAATCTGTACAGCCAGCAGCGCTATCTGGATTATTAGTGCTTTCTGTACCATACTATTCCTGTTCTGCGAGGGTCTTCAGCCGCTGCAACCCGTCGTGCCACATTTTCTCAAATTCTCCGGCCGATTCTTCATCAACATCCAGGTCAACTGACACTTCAGTCACACCATCTTTTTCAGTAAACGTATAGTTTTCATATGCTGGAGACCATTTGCGTGCGAGTTCGCTCGTAGTGTCTTCGACGCCATTATTAATGATGCCAATATGTTGGATAGAAAGAAATTCGTACGGCTTATTTTCGGCTATACGGCTTACCATACCGCCCTCTTCACCGGTCTTTGGGTCGGGCCCCAGAAAGCGCATTTTCGACCCCTTTTCCCAGTTGCCCTCAAAGAATGAACCAGGGCTAAAAACTTCGGTCCACTGGCGGTAGGTGTTATCGTCAAGCATAGTGTGCCAGACTTTGTCGGCTGGAGCGTTAATGGTAGTAGAAAAATGGAGTTTTTGCATACTAAAAGATCCTTTTTAGGTTACCTTTTTATTGTACGCCATCTTTATATTCTAGGATATCCGGCTGGCAATCGAGCATCACATAGATTGCCTGGAGCGTTGATAGGTCTAGGCCGATGCTTACTAAACTGGTTCTTCGGTATATTCAGAATAGTTAACGCCCTGCTGGATGTCATTCAGCACACGGCCGACCAAAGGAAGCATGTCGCTTGGCAGTGAGTCGATAGAGAACCAGGACAAGCCGTCGCATTTTTCGGGCTCGGCATTAGTTACTTCGCCTTGCCACTGTGTAGCTTCAAAAAACAAGTCAAGACGTTCTTGGCCTGCCTGATTCCGCGTAAGGCGATGGCAGATATGCACCAGCTGCAGATCCTTGGGATCTACCGTGATACCCGCCTCTTCTTTAGCTTCACGCGCCATAGCTTCTGTAGCCAACTCGTCACCGTCTAGATGTCCGGCAATGACGCTGTACTTGCCATCTTGGTACCCAGTATTTGCCCGGCGCAACAGCAATACTTGGTCGTCTTGACGCAACAAAAGATATACGGCAGGTATCAATTTAAAACGCTCTTTTTGTCCACTCATGCTATCCCTGTCTGCTTAGTTTTGGCTTTGTACCCCCAAGAATACCACAACCGGTAGTGCTACCTATAAATACTGTGCCAATATCGCCGACTTATGTTTGAGCTCGGCTGCATACGGATGATCTGGGTATGTCCGCATTCCCTCTAGGGCATGCTCAAGCTCATCTTTTTCTTGCTGAATAAGTACGTGGATTTCTGCGTCAGAAAGTGTTCGCCGCTGGACTTCTGTAGATCCAACACCAATGCTCATGCCTGTAGAGGTGTTTTCACCTGCACTCGGTACAGCAACAGCCTCGGCGTTTGTGATACGTGTAAGAACGGATTCCAGCGCTTCTTTTTTCTGCTGATCACGGTCTTTACGGGCTTGCAGCAAATCGGCGGCAAGTTGTGCAACTATCGGACTATCGTGGGAAACGCTGTTCATTAAGCGTAGTATACCAAAAAGGCAGCTATGCGCCTGCGGCAATAAGCATGCCCACAATAATAAGCACTACCGACAGGGCTACTGTAAAGTACTTCTCGGGTAGCCGGCGAAGTAGCGGCGCGCCCAATAGCGTCCCCACAATAACTCCAGCCGACATTATTGCTATCTCCGGTAAAAGTTGTTTTAACTCGCTTCCTGTGGTGGCAATATAAACCGGAACACGAAAGACATCTACAGCCAAAGCAACGGCTGTCGCTGTCGCGACAAATTGGTTTTTACTGAGCCGGAAGCCAACAAGCCCCGCTGCCCGTAAACCGCCCTGGTTGCCCACCAAACCGCCAAAAAAGCCGCTCACAGCACCTGCGAGCCATACCAGAGGGCCTTTGATGCGTAGCTTTGCAGGCCAGCCAACAAGAGTCGACACCCCCATTACAACCATCAGGCCTCCAAAAATAGCTGCCAAGGCAGTATTCGCCGCCCACCCCTGCAATAGCGCGCCAGCCAGCCCGCCAATGGCACTTACCACACCAAAGCTCAAAAGTATCTTCCGGCTCACATCTTTCCGAAGCAGTATGAACCGTAGTAACGATCCAAAAAAGTGGGCAACACCGACAGCTGCAACGGCAACAGTGAAACCCGAATACACCGCCAGCACGGGCGTCAAAAAGCTACCGATACCAAACCCCACGACAGCCGCCGTCCCGCCAGTAATAACACCTAAAACAAAGAGTACTATTTCGTTTGGCATTACCTGTATGGTATCAAAATAAGCAGCAAAAACCTCATGTTGGCAGATTTTTTAATAATTGCAAAATGTCCGTTTTTTGGTATAATACATAAGTCTTTTAGGGTGATCAGACCTTGACTAAAGCGCCTCGTTAGTACCGGAGAGGATCGAGGGCTTTACGTTGTTCGTCATCCATTACATTGATTGTCGTGAAGTAACGTTCACGGGGATTATATTGCTTTTAATTAATAAGTCTTACGTTTATGATCCAAAAACGCACCCATCATTTTGATGAACAGCACCTTTTGCATGTGCTCAAGCATTACCTCCCCACCCAAGGCCCGCTCAAGGACTTTGTCCACCACAATACCCTGCACGCATTCCAGGATATGAAATTTTATGACGCAATCCATAAAGCGTCGGCCATCTTTGGATACCAAACCACCTTCTCGCTTACCGAATACAGAGACCTGTATGCCATACATCGAATAACGCCAGAAGTCCTGGCTAGAGTGATAGAAGAGCGCAAAGGCAGTAAAGATTTCGATAAGTGGCACTCCAATGTCCTATACAAAGAATACGATTGGCCTACCGAACCGCGTATCGGTAAGCTGCGGAGCAAGTGGAAGCAACAGTACCCCATAGACATCGACAATGCAGTACAGCCATTGTTATTCCGCATCCTTTGCAGCTATATTGACCAAGGCATTGCCATTTCGCCGTTCCCCTTTGAAAATAAAGGCTTGCTACATGCGTTACGGAGCTTGGAAGAGCGCAGCTTGGCAAGCTTTTTTGCTACAAAAAAAGCCCGCGACCTGCTGCTCGACAAATCATGCACCATTGGCAAACTACTAAAAATGCTGGTTGGCAACGAATCGTATTTCGAACAATACGTGTATGACCAGCAATTTGGACACCGTGGGTGGTCGGGTATCGTGTCCACTGTAGAAGATAAACCGGACTCGCTGCTATATCCCAAACGTATCTCACTGAAAGATATGATTATTCTTGAACTGTTGCTTGAAATTGATGCGCTTACAGGCACTCTGGGAGACAATTGGCAACCACTGGGCAATAACCTAACCGAACCGCCCATTGATATATTCGCCGATGAGCCAGCCACCGAGCTGCAAGAAGTTATTAAAATCTGGCAAGATGCGTTTGAGTGGAGCTACTACGACACCGTTTTAGCTGGCATAGCCTTTACAATACCCAAAACACAAGCGACAGATGCAAGTGCAAAAAGTTTCCAGGCTGTTTTTTGTATCGACGAACGTGAATACTCCCTGCGCACCCACCTGGAACTCCTAGACAGCCGCTGCGAAACACTTGGAGCACCCGGATTTTTTGGAGTTGAATTCTACTTCCACCCCACCCATGCCCAATTCTACGACAAACTCTGCCCCGCACCCGTTACTCCAAAATACCTAATTGAAGAGATTGCCAATGACGGCCCGCCTGCCCACAAAAAAGAAATTATGTACACCAAACACTCACATAAATTGGTAAGAGGGCTCTTTCTATCCTACTTGTTGGGTATTCCTGCGCTTGGTAAGCTTATCGCCAACCTCGTAAACCCTTCTATGAGTCCGGCAATTGCTGACGCCTTCTCACACATGGACCCTAATGCCGAGCTGACCATTGTACACACCGGCAAGCACGACCAAGAAAAAGGCCTGCAAATAGGCTTTACACCCCAAGAGATGGCAGATCGTGTCGAAAAATTGCTGCGGAGCATCGGCCTCACCCAAAACTTTTCGCCCCTGGTGTACATTATCGGACATGGGTCGAGTAGCGCCAATAATCCCCACCACGGTGCACATGACTGCGGCGCATGCAGCGGCCGGCCAGGCCTGGTCAATGCCAGAGTATTTGCCTTCATGGCGAACTATCCGCCAGTGCGCAAACTACTAGAGGCACGCGGGCTGCGCATACCAGATTCTACCCAATTTGTAGGCGGGCTACACGATACAGCCTCAGACGAAATCAAGTTTTACGACGAAAAAGTACTGACAGAAGCCAACCATGCGCTCCACGCTACAAACAAGCCACTCTTTGAAGCTGCACTAGACCACAATGCCAAAGAACGGTCACGCCGTTTTATGTCCATCAGCACGAAACAGCCCATCAAGCGCATCCGCAAGGACATCAAAAAGCGCTCGGTTTCGTATTACGAGCCACGTCCCGAACTAGGGCATGGAACCAATGCCCTCTGCGTTGTGGGTAGGCGGGATCTTACTAAAAAACTGTTCCTCGACCGACGAGCGTTCTTAAACTCCTACGACTACACCAGCGACCCCGACGGCGCGTTGCTACTAAATGTCCTTATGCCCCTTGGAGTAGTTTGCGGCGGCATCAATCTGGAATACTTTTTCTCGCGGATGGACAACTATAAACTAGGGGCAGGCACCAAGCTGCCGCACAATGTTATGGGGTTGATTGGCGTTGCAAACAGTAGTGACGGGGATCTCCGCTCTGGGCTTCCTTTGCAAATGGTTGAAGTGCACGACCCAGTACGCCTGCTTATGATTGTCGAACACCGCCCCGAAGTGGTAAAAAAAGTCATACAGTCGAACACCAGCTTGTACGAGTGGTTTGCTAATGAGTGGATTCATTTGGTAGTTATCCACCCCGAGCAAAAAACACTATTTGAGTTTAAGAATGGGGAATTTGTGCCCTATACGCCACTTACCAGGTCATTGCCTACTGTGCACGATATATCCGGCATGGTTGAAGTAACCGCCAAGATGGAAACGAACCATATCCTAGACGCCACAAAAGAAAACCTACCGGTACACATAATTAAATAGCCATGTTAGCACAAATCCTTACTTCACTCATTCTTATACCGATCATCGGTTTTATCGGCTGTATTTTGACACCACGCAAAGCGGAACGCGCAATCTTTACCATAGCCACCACAACTATCGTACTTGAGCTTTTACTACTGCTTGTTTTTGGATACCAGTGGCTAAGTACTGGCGCTAGTCATGCGTCAACGGCCATCGGCACATTATATTCTAGTCCTAGCTACACGCTGTCACTTGACCTGTTCTTTGACGGAAAATCAGCAGTATTTTTGGGCATGGCTGCAATCATGACCACCCTTGTCGCTATATTTAGCCGGACATACATGCACCGAGAACAAGGGTTCAAGCGATTCTACGCCACCATCCTCCTCTTTTTTATAGGGTTGTCGCTTATCATCTTGGCTGGCAATTTTGAGGTGCTGTTTTTTGGTTGGGAAGTCATTGGTATTAGTTCTGTATTGCTGATCGCATTTTACCGCGACCGATTTTTGCCAGCACGGAACGCCCTAAAAGTCTTTTCGGTATACCGCATTGCTGACGCCCTGCTATTGGCAGCAATCTGGTATGCACACCATATATTCGAGAAAAGCATACACTTTTCGGAGCTTTCAGATGTTATCGCCCATCATGGAAGCGACATAGGTATGCTAGGTTTATTACTCTTGGCAGCTGCTTTAATTAAATCCGCGCAATTTCCATTCTCGTACTGGCTTCCGCGTGCCATGGAAGGGCCCACAACATCAAGCGCGATTTTCTATGGTGCGCTTTCGGTACACATGGGCCTATTCCTACTGCTCCGCAGTTATCCATTGTGGGAAGATAGCATATGGCTGCGTATTACCATTGCAGCCCTGGGCCTGGTGACAGCAATTGTCGCATCATCTATCGCCCGTGTCCAATCGTCTGCCAAAACACAGATTGCCTATGCGTCTGTTACTCAAATCGGCATTATGTTCATTGAGGTTGCAGCCGGCGTGCACTGGCTTGCGCTGTTGCACTTTGTTAGCAATGCATCGCTTCGCACATACCAGTTGCTTATTTCCCCGTCAGTTGTCGGATATCTTGTGCACGACCAGTTCTTTTACTTTAAGCTTCCTGCCCAGAAAATTAAAAACACGTTCCTGGGCAAACTTCGTGCCACGCTGTATGTTTTGGGCATTAAAGAATGGAACATGAATACGGCCGCAAACCACTATTTTTGGCTGCCGCTTAAACGTGTCGGCCGGGTGCTTGCCCTCTTGGATAAAGGTGTCGTGCAGATGAGTGCCGCAATAGCCTTCCTAACCCTAATGGTGGCCGCCTCGCCCGATACACAGTCTGCCCGATACACACTTGCCTCCTCTACTGCCGCTGCTCTTATTAGTATCATCTTTTACATACGGGCATATGCAACAAAAAATGCTGCTGGCACATGCTGGAACCTGATAATGCTAGGGCAACTTTTTGGAGCCGCCTTTTTAGCCTTAGCCGCTGGAAACTGGCACTTCCTTGCCGCGTACAGCACGGGCGTAGCCGTGGCATTTATTGCAGGCCACGCCTGCCTTCGATACCTAGCTGCAAAGGGAGAGTCAAACATGCTCCAAAGCTACCAAGGTTCTTTATATGCTTTCCCCAAACTGGGCCATGTCTTCTTTGTGGCCTGCTTGCTATTCATGGTGTTTCCCATTAGCCCGTCGTTCCTAGCTCAAGATATTATGCTGAGCCTAATCCCACTAAGCCATGCCTTCCAGATTGCACTGTTCGGTTTGTCCTATCTGCTATTGGGCGTCAGCACTATACGTCTGTACACCAAGGTTTTCCTTGGGCCGCACAAGACCAGCCACCACGAAGTAGCGTACAAATCGTCTTAGACGGACCTTTAATCTAGTAGCCCCAGTCCTGTTGCCAAGCACGCATACGGCTTATCTCTTTTGTCTGGGCAGTAATAATATCCTGTGCCAGCGTTTTTACTTCCTGGTGGTGGGCATTATGGCTAGCAGGCCGTGACATATCAATAGCCGATTGGTGATGCTCAACCATTAATACCAGAAATTTCTTATCGAAAGCATCGCCAGTTAAATGTTTTAGTTGGCCAGTCATGGCTGTCATATCGTCTGCCATACCCATTGCGCTATGGTCCATCATGGCAGCGCCAGAAGATGCCGGATAGCCCCAGCTTTTCTGCCAGTTTTCCATATGTCTGATTTCATCCGTTTGAGCCGCGACAATATCACCCGCCATTGCCTGCAGTTCCGAATGCTTAGCCTGGTTAAGAGCGAGGTTTGCCATATCCACCGCCCCTTGATGGTGGGCGATCATACTCGCCAGAAACATGCGGTCGTACTCTTCCCCCTTCAGTTCGGCAAATTGTTTGTATGTCGCAGAATCCTGGCTTACGTTTTGATTATTTTTGTCATTAGCATTGCGCGCTAACATAACTACGCCCACGCCAATAAGCGCCAGTAGCACAGCAACAACCAGTATCATTTTACGATTCATAAAACCTCCTTCGGAATGTTTACAATTTAGTAGTTGGCCTCGGTATAGTTCGGGAAGAAGTCTTGCTTCAGCTGCGCGTGGGGAAGGCCATTAGCCTTCAGCTGGTCGCCAAGCGCTTCTATCATTGGCTCCGGGCCGGAAATATACACTAACAATTCATTAAGCTGCGGTACTATTTCGGCCAGCTTGTCGGCAGTTAGTGGCTGGCCGATAACATACTTTACTTTAAACTGTGGATTGGCTGCCGCATACGCATCAAATTCGTCTTTAAAAACAATAGCCTCATCGCGGTTGCCATATACCAGTGTTACACCCAAGGGCATGTTATCGTGGGCGCGTTGCTTAAGGATACTTCGGAATGGCGTAACGCCAATCCCGCCAGCAACAAATACCAACGGCCTGCTGGAATCCTCCCACACAAAGTCGCCATTTGGTTTTTCCAGCAAGGGCAAGCGTTCACCGATAGGTAGTGCCGCCAGAGCCTGCTTGAAGGTGCTGTCCGTAACCCTGGTTGTAATTTGCACAATGTCTTCATATGGTGCAGATGAAACCGTAAACCATCGTTTAGTACCTTCGGTGTCAGGATTGTCGTGAGGCACTTCGACGCGAATGAATTGCCCGGCCACCCAGCTGATCGGTGTTGTTGGTTTAAACCGAAACGCCCAAACATTATCTGCAAGGTATTGTTTTTCGACCAGCTCGATACCCATTGCCAGATTGTGGTGTGCTGTATACCGCTGCGGGTCTTTGCTAAAAAGCTGGACGCATGTGGCGCAGCAAAAGTAGTACTTTTTGCCGTCTACAACGCGGGTATGCCCTGCAGCCTCGGCCTCATGTTTGTCTACAATATCGCCAGTAACCAAACAAAGTGCCTGGGTGTCTGGGTTCATTGATGTCGGATCAGCTGGGCTGCCGTGGTGATGGTGTTCATGTTTATGTTCAGCATGATTATGGTCGTGCATAGGCTCTCCTTATTGCAGTTTTAGCTTTCGCAGGAACTGCGCGTTAACAGCGACAACAATGGTTGAAAGCGACATCAAAACCGCACCAAATGCCGGTGACAGCACAAAGCCGAGTGCAGCAGTGGCGCCAGCTGCCAAGGGGATGGCAATGGCATTATAGCCAGTTGCCCACGCCAGGTTTTGCAACATCTTGCGGTATGTGGCCCGGGAAAGCATAACAACCTTCGCCACGCCCCGTGGATCACTGGATGCCAATACTATGCCAGCCGACTCGATAGCCACATCAGTACCAGCGCCAATGGCGATACCGATATCTGCCTGTGTCAGCGCTGGCGCATCATTCACACCGTCACCCACCATGGCCACCCTGCTCCCATCGGCTTGCAGTTTTTTAACCGTTTCAGCCTTGTGCTCGGGCAAAACTTCGGCAAAATATTCCTGGATACCAAGCTCTTTAGCTACCCAGGCAGCCACACCTTTGCTATCGCCAGTTAGCATGGCAACGCGTTTGCCCATGCCGCGCAAGGCCGCCACGGCTTCTTTAGATTCCTCCCGGATGACGTCGGCCAGCATAATTGCACCGTGCACAGTTTTATCATGACCAATAACATATACAACCGTTTTACCCTCTTCCGATGCCCGGGCGGCTGACTGTGCAACTACCTGGGGCACTATGGCCTGGAGTTCGTTCAGAAGGCTAGGACCACCCACATGAACAACTTTGTTGGCAACCGTAGCTTTTGCGCCGCGGCCGGCAAGCGACATAAAGCTCGATGCCGCTGGAAGCTTCAGATTTTGTGTTTTAGCTGCTTCTACAATAGCCTGCGCTATAGGGTGTTCTGACTCCATCTCTACTGCCGCGGCCAATGCTAGTAAGCTGCTGGCGTCTCCGTCACCCACTATGTCAACAACCCCTTGTTCACCTCTAGTAAGTGTACCTGTTTTATCGAACAGCACGACATCTAGGTTACGGGCGGCTTCGAGCGCCATACGCTTACGAATAAGCAGACCATTGCGGGCAGCGAGCGTAGTTGAAATAGCGGTTACCAGGGGGATGGCCAAGCCAAGGGCGTGAGGACAAGCGATGACTAATACCGTCACAATGCGTTCCAAAATGAAGCCAGCAGATTCGCCGGCAATCGCCCATGCGACCCATGTAATAACCGCCGTGGCCAATGCAACAAATGTAAGGTAAAAAGCTGCTTTGTCGGCCAAGATTTGCGTCTTGGACTTACTGTTTTGTGCTTCTTGCACCAGTTTCATGATGCCCGCCAAGGCTGTGTCACCGCCAGTTTTTGTAACTGTAATAGTTAGGGATCCGCTGCCGTTAATAGTCCCGGCTATCACTTGTGCATGGGTAGTTTTTTTAACAGGTTTGGATTCGCCGGTAAGCATTGATTCATTGACATCAGATTCACCTTTGGCCACCTCGCCGTCCACCGGTATCTGGCCGCCAGGGCGCACCAGTACAGTATCGCCCACGCTCAGTCTGCCTACCGGCACTTTCTGTACACTGCCATCCACCCCAATCTGCTCGGCTTCATCCGGCAGCAGTTTGGCTAGCTCTTTCAGAGCTCCCTGGGCATTCTGGACAGAGGCCATTTCCAGCCAGTGGCCCAGCAGCATAATAGTCACCAACGTTGCCAGCTCCCACCAGAAATCCATACCGCTAACTAGTTTGAGCGTAGAAGCCAAGCTGTAACCGAACGCAACGGTAATTGCCATAGAAATAAGGGTCATCATGCCGGGCTGCCGACTTTTTATTTCAGCCTTGGCGCTTTTTAAGAACACCAAGCCGCCATAAAAGAAAATGATAATGCCAAAAATCGCAGGAATGTATTCACTGCCCGTGAACATCCAGCTAACCCCGAACCAACCTTGGACGGTGTGCGAAAACACCAGCGTCGGAACAGCCAAAAGCAGGCTTAGCCAAAATTTTTGTTTGAACATGCTAGGATCGTGGCCGGCATGTTTGTCGTGACCGGTGTGGTCGGCATGCATATCGTGGCCGTGATGTGTTACGTGCCCCTTTTGCGCTACCATTTTTTGTTCATGGTGGTGTGCATGATGCCCGTGGTTCTCGTGGTCCATTATATTCCCCTATATTCCCCGTGTGGCGTTAATTCGTAAAAGTTTGCAGTTTATGTGCCATTTTGCCTCTTGTTTGAGACGCAAATCATGCCTTTACTGTATACCCCCTGGGGGTATTAAGTCAACAGTTATTATTTTGATTGGTTTGCGCGGCTAACTGGCCAGCATGCCTAAGTGAGAGCAGCATTCTGGCAACAACAAATCAAACAGCTTACGATCAGGTGGTCTTTTCAAGTATGGCAATCCCAAATCCTGCCCTCGACGTTCCCCGCTCCTTAAACGTATAGCCATTTTTCTCATAAAAGGCCCGCGCATTAAGCGTGGAACGCACAGTGATCTGAGTGTTAAGCGCAAGACTGCCTTCAGCCTCGCGTAGCAATAAACTTCCGATATTCTGACCCCTTAATGCTCTGCGGACATACAGACATTCTACTGCAGCCGTCCCTAAAGACTGGTCTTCCGTCCACGAAACAAAGCCCTCAATATTACCCTGCCCGCTAACCCATGCCTTATTTTGAAACTCGGCAAAACGTTTCGAGGTGGCGCGCTCAAGGTAGCCCACCCAAATATCAATCTCCTCTTGGCTATAAATATGGTCAAGGCCGCGAATACTTTCTAGCTGCACATCCAAAAGCTCTGAATATTGGCTGGGCGCAACATCTTTAAGCATCACGGGCAGAAGTTACTACTGTTTTCATCCTTCCATCATACCAGCAAAGGTCTGGAATAAGTCGCTTAGGCAACGGTGTTCAGGCGACTTATTCCAACTTTTTAGAATTCGCTCAACTGGCAATGTAGGTTCTTGAGCGGCAGAGGACTTAATTCGACAGTATGCTTGGCAAGCTTTATTCCAATTTGGCAACAGAATAATCAGCAATCTTAGTTGCCAGCTCTTCAAGAAGCAAGGTGTGAAACTCAGTCATGAACGGGTTCCACAACATGTATGGACGTTTGTGCTTTTCTATCAAAGCAATGATTTCGTCGGGCTCTACGCCGACAAAATGTTTGTAGCGCCATACCGTAATCTCTATGGGCGTAAGGTAGTCAAGAATGTCTGGCGTTATTTTGTCAATTGCCTTAGCGAATTTGGCGGAAGCACTTGCCCGTGACTCTACGTCCTCATATATTTCGTGGTACGACGCATCAAGCAGTGAAAGCGCAGCTGCACGTTCTGGGTCCTTTGCACTAGGTTTTTTTGTGAACGTCATCTCATCGCCGGTAATTAGCTCGCCTATATCGTGAATTGCCAACATAATGAGTGACTGTCCAAGGTTAACTTTAGAGTCTGCAATATTCGGGTACATCGCTGTGGCCACCATTGGCAAAGAGCCGACGTGCTCCATCAGTGTCTCGCGCACAAGAATATCTTCCGGGTGATACTCATATTGAGGAACTGTACTTTTTACCCTGCGTAAATAATATGGCTGGGTTGTAGCCCTTAGCTCATCGGAGTATTTTTCGAATAAAAATTCTAATTGGCCTAATAATTTGATTGCTCGTGGAGAGTAGCTACTTTTCATGTGCCTATAATAGCAGAGGTTAGTTCTGTGAGAATTGGGAAATAAGTGTCCCGTCAGATGGTATGCCTCGGGCTTAGCACGTTTACAGAAGTGAATGTGGTGCTTTTGCCACAAAAAAACAGTGGGTAGGCGGGGCGCTTACACACTATCGGCGAATCGAGCCAACTTAGCATCAATCAGCTTATTAGCAATGCCATGCAGCCCATTAACCACTATTATTGCCGGGGCGACAATTGCTACTGTTCCTGGATGTATTGGTTCAAACAACAGAGCTAGAATAATCGCTGTTATACCGTTCTGCTGTGCGAATGAGATATGCCAGCGGTCTTTACCCGGCAGCCCACGGGTAAGCAGGAAGCCTACGATAACCTGAGCAAAGTAAGCCGCTATGCCGAGTGCTAATCCCTTCCCAAAATTAATGCCACCGATCAATAATAAACCAAGTAGTACAGCCGCAGCCCGAAGCGCCCACACAACAACGTGGTCAATAAGTGCAGCGAGATTTGGCGGCCGCAAGAAAAGACCAATCAGGGCAATGCCAAGCATCATAAAGTACAGGACAGATATAGAAAACGAGATGGCCAGCAACACGTATACTACGCCTGCCATAGCTACAGCAATCCAAGCACGGGCATTCTTCGCAAAGTATCGTATAAGCAGCCAAAGAACTAATGCGCCACCGGCAAATAGCAAGTTGAGCCCTAGCTCGCGCACGTATGAAATGAGATTTACACCAGTATCAGCATTCCCTGTTATCGAGCCAAGCTCTAAACCGGTTAGCTGCATTACAAGGAGTGGGGCGTAAAGCGACAAAATGACCGTAATTGGATCGTCGAACGAGGCCCAGGATGCCAAGATCGTCTTTGCCTTCTTCGACATCCTATTGCCCTTCATTAAACTAGCTACAGAAAGAGGGTCTATTTGTGCGACTGTTACGCCTAGGATCAAAAAGAAGGGGTCCTGGAATAGAAGCGCCAAACTGCCACCAATGATAGTCGCCTTTAGCACCACACCTACCGTAACGGCACTTAAAATTATCTTTAGATGCTGGCGCGCTTCCTTTAGGTCGATACCATACGTACTTGCGTAAAGGCCTACAGCTAGAAATGACGCCACAACAAACACATACCAGCCCGTATCCTGGATGTTATGAATACCTGCAAGCCAGGCAACGGCAAAGCCGACAAAAATAAAAAACACAAGTTTGAGAAGCTGCATTCTTTAGAAGTTTAGCACGAAAAAACTCCACTGGTGTAAAACCGCTAAAAGGCTGCGCAGTGGCCATTTTTTTGAACTTGCTGTTATATAGCAAATACGCCTTGAAGGCTTGAGCGCCTTTTTGCGTACACGCGTTTCTTAAGTTTCATACACTGCCTTAGGCTTTGGCTGCTTCGGCTGCTTCGGTTTTTTTATTGCTTTGCGTCCTTTATCCTTGGACATAATGACTCCTTCTGAAAACAGGGAGCTTACTATTTGCAAGCTCCCTGTTTTTGTTATTTAGTTTCCGGTTCGTCCGGCTTCGTGTCCGGTGCAGTGGGTTTGGTGTCCTCTTCGTCCGGTGTATTGGCGGTACGAATGTACTGCGAGTGGTGCACTTTTGATTGTTGAAATGTTTTGATGGGAGTAAATACAGACATAGTAATGCCTTTCGTTTAAAATGGTTTTTCTTGTTCGAGCCAACAACAATCTTTACGCTTACTCCCTACGAGTCATTTAGTGTTGGGGTGGCTTGTTACTCTTAAGTATATGCTTATTTTTGACAATTACCTAATCTCATATTATGACATATAAACCCTTGGGAAGTTGGGATGTAATTGCTAGCTTGGTGAGACTTTATTCCAACCGTCTACGAATTACCTGGGATAAGTTTTAAGAATGTAATTTAGCAATTCTGGAAATTCTTGCTGCTTTATAAAGTGCCCCGCATTTGGTATTTTGTGCACTTCGGGCTGGAGCTTTTGCGCAACAAAATCAAAGTCTACTTGCGGAATATAGGGATCATCGTCTCCATGGAACAAGGCGATCTTGTTCTGGTTTTCTTTGATTAGATTCCATTGCCATGGATTGTCAAAATAGCCGCTTTGCTTCTCGAGTTCGTCATCTAGGTCCGTGTAGCTAGGAGAGATTAAAATAGAGCCCTTAAGTGCATATTCTTCGGCAAAGCGCATAGCAGCAACAGCCCCAGAAGACCAGCCGATTATGACATCTTCTGGACCTACTTTGACGTGATCTTTCAGGAATGGAAGCCAATATTTTGACCTTGCAATGATTGAGTCGGGCATTGTTTCAAAAAATGTCTCGTATCCATTCGATTCAAGCTGCGCTTTAAGCCAGGCGGCCCAGGCAAATGACCAGTGTTCGGTACTGTTACCATGAATATAGACAAAACGTTGACTCATAATTCCTCCTCGTTAATTAGGGGCGCGATATCGACAATAACTTCCTCGTACGGATGGGCAGCTTTGAGTGCCGCACTAACTTGCTTAGCGATTGACCATGAGCTCCAAAAGCTTTGGAAACTGACGGTAATCCCATCATACCAGCAAAGGCTGGAATAAACGTATTGGTGCGCCTTTATCCTAATTTTCGTCAATCTAATGTCACGTGGACTTTGTGATTTTCGCGACTGTTGCGTTTGGCAACTGCCTAAAACAGCTCGTTTTTATTGCAAGCTTAGAACCTCTAATCCCACCGCCAGCAATCACCGTTTCGTGCTGCATAATTGATTCGTCAATTAAAAGTTGCCAATCTTTTGGTAAACCGATAGGCGTAACACCACCATACTCCATTGATGTTAGGCTGAGTGCTACATCTTTGGGTGCAAACGATACTTTGCGAGCATCCAGTTGTTTGCGAATAGCACCATTTATATCTGCCATGTCTGGAGCAAGGATAAGACAAGCTGCATACCACGTCTTGCCGCCTCTATTGGCCTCAAGCACAAGACAGTTAGTACCAATGCTGGGTGGAATATCGTAGTTCTTGCAAAACGACGCTGTGTCTGCAAGCTCAGAATCTATACAAGCAACAAATACTAATTGAGATAAACCGTCAGTCTCGACACCTTTCCTTACAGATGACGCAACAAGATCATAGTTTTCATTAACAGGTTTAAATATAAGCTTGCCTATTTGCATCTCTCTATCATATCAGCAAAAGATTGGAATATGTGTCCCGTTAGGCGGGGGGTCACGGGGCTCTAACCCTTTTACAGGGGTGATTTCGATATTGGTGGGTCAGGTCCTCTAGCACCCTCTAGCCAAGAGGGTGCTTACCCTGGCCTATTTTTGTCTTTAGATGAGGCCAGGCGCCAAAGCCACTAAACACAGACCAAGAAAAAAGCCCTACTTTCGTAGGACTCTTTTCTTGGTGCACTTACTGGGCGAAAAGTTTCACACTATTAGGGATGAGATCGAGCGATGGAGAGATATTCTGGCCATTCCCTATCAGGAATTCCTATCTAGTGCATAAGGCGCGGGACTCACACAATATCGTCCTGAATCACCCTATCCGATACCAAGGAACTTCATTAACGCCTCCGCAATCATGGAACCCGAAACGTTGGATGCAAGCGATAGGCCACCTTTTCCTACTTGCAGCATTACCTTCCCCAGCCAGCTCTGGGTAGCGGGCCCGGGCTGACTAGTCGCCTCCAGATCTTTTTCTAGCGCCTCATCCAAATCGTCAATAAGTTCATCGGTGAGCCCTGCTTCGCGTAAAAATGATTTTAAGCTATCAAGATCACCGGGCTGAACATTAATTACGCTCTGCGTAACAGACCCCGTATTTCCAATTGCTACATTTTGAGCTCCATAAATTGTCGTGTGCACTATTCGATCTATCGCGTGTGATTCCGGTTTATCGATTTCATCAGGTTTTTCGCGTGCAGCGCTATTAACCCCTAGTTCACCTTCAATTTGCAAAACAAAGTCCAGTACACGGGTCCTAATAGTTTCCAGAATACCTGCAACGGCATATTGAGTGAGCACCCTCCATGCTGAAGCAAGAGCAAGGCCATTACTGTAAATTTCTTTTTGCTGATAATAAGCTACAGCGTCAGCAGACCAGCTGGATCGCAAAGTACCATTCTCGTTTTGCGCATTAGCAAGTTTCTCAAGCTCCGCCACTGGCTGCATCATATGTGCCTTAAAAAGACTGTCCCGATGCTCTTTATCGATCACAGCAGTTGGTATGCCCGCGTTCTTTAGACCGCTGCCAAATGGTCCATAGAAGTCACCCCGCACTTCAGTATCAAGCACCCTATAGTCAGGCAACGACTTCCACTCGTCATAACCGGTCGCTTCTGAGCGAGCCCATTTAACTAACTCTTCATTTTCCAGCTGCTTACCCAACCTCATGCAAAGTCTTAGAATTTCACTTAGTGGGGTCTTATCGGAAGTAGCGCCTTCATTTATTCGCCTCAGTAAATCAATTACCTCCGCGCTCTCCAAATGCTTTGATTGTCTTTTCTTCATACCCTTTGGCCTCTATCTTAGAATTTCGAAAACTCGATGATAATTTTATCAACAATTAACTTTATCCCCTCCCAGTCTTGTCCTTGGATCATTTCAGGGTGCTCTTTTGCGGTGCGCAACTTTGTATCAAACAGTCTTTGAATATTTGCCTTATCCACCACTTCCCCTTGGTAAGCCTTCATCTTGGCGCTATAGCCCGCCCACTGGACGGGCAGCATATTACCTTTGTCATCCATCAAAACATCACGGCCCAGATACATCTCAATAGACCCTGCCAAACCATTAACGTCCATCTCAACCTGACCCTGTGGCCCTATGGTAGGATACTCGCGTGCCAGCTCAATATCGGGATACTTCATTACGCGAAAGTATTCTGGCAGTTTAAATCCCTTTAACGCAGTCAGTGCCTCTGAAGCAGCCGTGTCGTTATCAAAAATCGCAATGATCCGATTTGATATTCCCGCTGCCGCAAAGCTTTTGAGCGTCTTTACTACCGCACTCGCGCCACCTTCTGTTTTATAGTCGGTGTCCAAGAATTTAATGTAAGGTACGAGGTGGGGGTAGAGCAAAGCAATAGACTCCATGAGTACCCTTCTGTCAAAAACACCTTCAGTAATAAGGATGGGCGCAGATCTAAGTCTTGCCTCCAAAGAATCAATATTATCGAGCTCCAAGAACGAGTCATCAAACCATCCATCGTAGGCAAAATCACTTATATCAATAATGATTTTCGTGTCGTCAGGAGCATCCTTAAGAAACAAGTACAATATAAGGCCTTCATCAATATATGCTAGGTCGCTAAAAGGTGATGATACATCCGATGCGACAAGATCATATTCTTTATCGGCGAGCACAGCATCCACCTCGCCCCTCCAGCTCTCATAGTTAAGTGCCTTCGCATGCTCCAGCCGCTCTTTATAATGGTCAGCCATACGCTTATCGGTATTCGCATCATGCATTTCTTGCGCACTAGCTAGTTCATATTCCGCGCTCATCTCAAACATTTGTTTCAACAAACTATCACCATAGCCGTACACTAACAGCCTATGCAGCAGCTCTTTAGCAGGAATCTTTAATAGCGTTACTTGGAACTCATCACCGTCCTCCTCATAGTCTTCATACGCCCTCAGGCTCATCTGCTTTACTAGATCAAAGGCGTCGCTACCAGAAGCGGTTATCAAATTGTCTTTTGAAAAGAATCTCAACATGCCATGGCTTAAATCATTGCGCCACGAAAAGACCCGCTGCTCTCCTACGTATAAATCAGCATAGCTACTCATATAAACTTCTCTTCGTGGGTTACTTGGCTATGTTATTCTCAAGTTCGCCAGATCGTGCGTTCTCAAACTTCTGAGCATCTGCATCTGTGTAGATAACTTGCACGCCATCAAGAATAGAACCTTCAGGGCCTCGATTTACAACGTACTTTATACCTGACGGAAGCACCTGGTCGGCAAGGTGGAGCACACCGCTCTGTATGCCGGGTAGTCCGTGTCCATTTTCAGGGTCGTCCTTAGCCCCTTCAAGCTGCTTAGTGTAAAGCTTTAAAAAATCAATTACTGATTGGCGCCGGAATGGTGTCCATATGATTGGGTTTTGATCTGACATATATTTCTCCTCTACCTAAAGTTTATCTATCCGCGTCATAAGTCGCAAAATTGCTAACTATGCATCTGGCTGCCAGTAGGCGTTATCAGGCCGTTCACCACTTCAAGGCGCGGCGTAGGTTTACCGTCCCGGATTCGCTGAGCGTGAAGCTCTTTTACCTGATTTAGTTGCGAATCAGGATTACTCAAGTCACTAGCCCTAACTACCACAATCAGATAAAACGCGTCTGCTGCGTTTTCGCCCTCGACATAGCGACCTACCTGATTTTTATAACCATCAAGCAAATTTTGGTTGTTTGACTTCTTAATCTCAACAAGTACCTTATTCTGGTAGCCGGTGCCAAGACTAAAGTCCACCGCACCAGCCGAGCCGGTGGTGGATTCACGGGCAACCATAACGTCATCCTGCGAACACAGGTCATCTGCGATTAAGTGAAATAGAATTTGAACGGCATCCTCGTGGACTGGCTTAGTAGGATCAACTGTCCTTAACCTAGCGCCAGTACGTTGATAGAGAAGACTGTTGGCGCCCAGCTGCTCAATGTGGCGGCGGAAGCTCGAAATGATGCCGTTTTGTATTAAGTCGATCATGCCTGCAACATCGTTAATACCATGCGATTGGACTTCACTATTGCGCTGTAGTTGTGATGCAAACTCTGCTAAGCGGTAATAACTTTTTATGTCATGATCGATGTCGTAAGGTTTTACGTCAGCGCCCTTATAGGCGTCCAACACCTTTCTCATATCTACCGCAGAATGAACAAGTAGGTTAGGGTTTCTTCTTACACCTTTTGCGTAAGCTTTGACGTTAGTGCCTACGAGGGCATTGAAATCAGCGCGTACGCGCTCGTTCATCTGGGCCGCAATCTTCACCTCTTCCCAACTTGTAGCAAGTGGCAATGGGCTGAGCAAGTTTAACGGTACAAAAATAACCTGGTGATTCTTAAAAGGATGTTTTGGCAGTTGGTATGTACCATTAGTCAGTGTGAACTCCTGGGTGGTTACTCCCAGCTCGGCACTCACTCGTTGGGTAAATTGGCATAGTCGGTCATAAATAATATGAGCAATCAGATCGCTGATACTATCAGCACCAAACTTCTTGATGAAAAGACCCAACATCTCCATGACTTCTAGGTCACGGATGCCCACCTCCACCATCTCACGCAATGAATTGAGCGACGCTTGCGCTACAGTGAGCGGTATGGCCGTGCCACTATCCCTGCTATTACCATAGCCGATAGATAACCCCTTTGGCTCCTTAATAGCGATCATGCGAAGAGCGATATCCTCGACACGCTTCGAAAGAGGAGCCTGAGCGTTTATCCTAATCAGCTGATCGGCATATGCACTGATCAGCTTACCAGCATCGGTAAACTCCGGAATATCAGTTTTATCAATAAGCTTAGGGTCAATGAATAGCTTAGTATCAACGCCAAGGATAACATTGAGTATCCCTGCTTCTTCAAGCTGTTGAGGCGTTACATTTAGATGTAGATCGAGAGGTATAGTGCTTCTGCTCATGGGTAGATCACATTCTCTTCAGCTTTATCATCGGTAGTCGGTCTTGTGTCACCGGCTCCAATTTTCATTACTGCATCAGACATAGCGTAGTGAACAAACTGCTCACCCAATTGAGTAAGTTCGTATTGTTTTGTGCCATCGAACGCTGAAGTGTAAGCGTTACCATTACCAGTTCCGCGACGCGCTCTGGGCTGTGGTATAAAGTTGCCCATATAGTCTGTTGGCCTATGCTGACGAATCAGATGGCCCATAGTTAAGTCCTGGATATAAAGCTTAAACAGATCGGCCTCGGATGAATCTTCGCGGGGGAAAGCACCAGCGCTAGCACCAGGATTCATCCTCAACCAAATGTCCCTACGAGTACTGCCGGCGTGGTTATACGCCGCACGAACAACCCTGAAATGACCTTCGGAATAAGTGTCTATCCATCCGACGAAGAGACTAACAATGTCGTCAGATGTGATATGCGCACCAGCGGCATTAACCAAAAGTTGAGCGATCAGCTGCCGCTTCTCTTCGCTCTCAGCAGCAGACCAGTCTCTGAAACACTTCTTTATGAGTCGCAGATACTCTGGGCTTTCGATGCGTTGCCTGATACGTTCATCCTCAAGGTCAAGCTTATCCATTACCTCGAACATCGTTTTGCTGATCTCCTCCAGCTCGTCAGCCTGCGTTTTGAGCCACATGTGCACAATTTCATTAAAGCGCTGCTGGTCCTTTTCGGACCTTAAGCCAATAACACCACCTATAGCACCGCCTGCCATGCTACCAGCAAGCTCACCTGCTTCGGCACCAGCAGGACCACCTACGTGAGCGCCTACAGCCTTACCTGCAGCTGATGTGGCACCAATCACAGTGGCAAGCAACAGCCTTAAAATAAGTGGACCGTTGCCCTGTTCGAGCTGTTTCTTGAGCTCTGCGTCGTGATCAATATCGCCCGCACTACCACTCATGGCGCTGCTCGCTTTCGGCTTTTATAGCTACACCGAAGGCGTTCACCCCATCTTCCTGCTTATTGATCTCTTCCTTGCGCTGCTCAATAGCAACGCCAACAATGCGCTCAACTTCTCGATTATGCGCGCTGACCTCACTAGATTGATTGGCAACATTGATCTGTACTGCATCCTTGATCTGCTCCAAACGCGCCTTGTCAGCACCGTGGACCTCAAAGGTCAGCTTGCCCCCATGTGTGATGGCACTTATGCGCGCCATCCGACTTGTGCTCGGGCATATATCAAACAGTTCGGAGCTGCCTGAATAAGGGACTTCAAAAGTATAAACTGGTGTAGCAATTCGTACTTCGTCACCGAAAACGTCACGCTCAAAAGTGACTTCTTCACGTGGCTTCGGAAGTACGGTCATGCTGTCCCACTCAAGTGAAAGCTCCTTGAGTGTATACTCTGATTTGAGCTGCTCAGCCAAACTCTCTATTTCGTCTAGCTTCGCCCGCTGCACGAGTTCGCGGATTTTAGAGACAGCTACTTGGCTGTAGTGATGAAAAGGTACTGTAAAGAGTTGTTTTGCCATGGATACCCTCCTAGTCTTGGCTTTTAATTGGTTATCGCATAGACTAGGAGTAGGTACGTGGGTCGAATCATGTACAGGCGCCGAGCAATCGGCGCCTTTTCCTTCCTGTGTCCGATTGATACCTATATTATAAGCCATATTGCTCATAATTGCAATACTTGGGAGATTTTTTCTCGCAAATCTTGCAAATTAAGCTATTAACTGCTAGTATTTAACTATGATCATTGAGTTTACTGTTAAGAACTTCCGCTCATTTAAGGAAGAGGCCACACTTTCGCTCGAGGCTGAGCCCCTCCGTTCGAGCAAAGTTGATGTCATTAAAACTGATGTGGGCAATTTACTGCCGGCAGTTGGGGTCTTTGGCCCAAATGCAAGCGGTAAATCAAACCTAACTAAAGCCTTGATGTTCATGCAGTGGGCTGTCCGCAATACTGACAGCCTTAACAGACCCACAACACAAGACTCTCGTCTAAGGCCCTTCTTATTGGACAGAGCTAGCGCAAAAGAACCTGCGTTCTTTCAAATAGTTCTATGGGATGACGACAATAAATCAGAGTACCGCTACGGCTTTACTATAAACGGGAAACAAGTAGTAAGTGAGTGGCTTGATGTTACATCAAAAGACGCGGTACAACGTCGTAGGAGATCAGTATTCACGAGAGAAGGTCAGCAGTTCGACATCCATAGACTAATGTCAAAGGAGTTGCGTCCACGTGCAGATCAAGTACCTGAGACCGGACTTGCGCTAGCGACATTTGCTCAACTGAATAGCGCCGTCGCTCTGAGAGTTGTATCTCTTTTGGGGGAGCCCAACTTCATTATTTACGACGGTGCCACAGAGATGAATCTCAAACGCGCGCTAGAGCGTTGTCGGACGGATGTAAAATTTAAAAGAAAAGTAATCGACTTCCTGCAACAGGCAGATCTGGGAATTAGAGATCTTGTTATTAACGAAGTAAACATACCAGCTGAAGCCTTTAAGAAAGTTCCGCTATCAATAAGAAAATTTATGAAGGAGAACGCTGGCGACTACGATTTCGATAAAGCTTATCTGTTTTTCACAGGGCACAAGTTGCAAGGAAAAAACGAGGAAGGCGAGGAAAACCTCGTCGCGTTCAATCTTCAAGAAGATGAGTCGCTTGGTACCCAGCGCTTCCTGGTTCTAGCATGCTTGCTTCTGGAGGCCCTCGAAAGAGGCGCAACCTTTGTGCTGGATGAATTAGGCGCTAGCCTTCATCCTTTTCTGACTAAAGAAATTGTGAATTTGTTTCAGTGTCAAAAAACCAACCCCGGCCACGCTCAACTTATCTTTTGCAGTCATGAGACCTACCTACTTTCGAGACACACGGATATGAGACGCGATCAGATTTGGTTTACCGAAAAGAATGAAAAAGAAGAGAGTTCTTTGCGCTCGCTTGCCGAGTACAAAACTCGTAGCGACTTTGAGGTTGCAAAAAACTACATTGAGGGCACATTGGGTGCCGTACCTGTAACACGGTTTCCTGAGCGTTAGAATGTGAGCAAAACAGAATGGGCAAGAAAACAAAAACGTCACCACAACCCTGGGAATTAAGGCAAAAGAGAGGCAGACGTTTTAAAGTTCTTGCCCTTCGCAAAAAATATCTTATTGTTACAAACGGTGAGACAGAAGCTGCGTACCTCGAAAACTACCGTGGAACTACTGGCCCAAAGATAAGGATTGTCCGCCGACTAAAAGATCCTTGCCTGCTAGTGAAAAAAGCTATAGCGGAGCGTGAAATCAGGGCCAAAAAAGGCGAAGTTTTTCATGAAACATGGATTGTGATGGATCGTGATAAATTTGTCGCAAACAATGGCGATGAGCAACAATTCCAAGTTGCGCTAAAGTCCGCACAGGATAATGGCATAGAGGTAGCCTATTCAGATGATGCTTTTGAGCTATGGTATGTACTCCACTATCAGGATGTAAATGCCGCAACAACACGCAAAGATCTAGTCAAGCTGCTAGAAAAACATCGCTCACAGCGTTATGAAAAAGGAGCAAAAGGAGACCTCTATCACGAGATTCTCCACCTCAGAGATGTAGCAATTCAGCGGGCGCACAAATTACTTAAAGCAGCCGAGGGCAAAACACCCACCGTCAATCCTTGCACGCGGGTACACCTCTTAGTAGAAAAGCTAATCGAAAATGACCCTCGACTTTCCAAATAAAACACACTAGCCGCCCTGCTTTTAAAGATCTAACTGATCGTATATGATATAAGAGTCTAGGATTCAAACAATCAGTAACTGCGACCCACAGTCGCGTAGTTGTGCCGTAAAATGGGCAGCTGCGTAAAAAAGAATAGGCATAACTGCTTGTTTGGGTCCTAGACAGTCCAGCGCGGCTGTCCATTTTTTTATCTGGCAGCCTCCGCTACCAATAACTAACCTACAGGAGGAGGCTTCCATGAAGAAGGCCGTAAAAGTAACCCTTGGCGTAGTCGGGGGAATAATAGTAGTCGCAGCTATCGCAAGCAGCGGCAATAAGTCCAACACTCAGACGGTGCAGAATAGCAATGCCAACACCGCACAGCAACAGAGTGCACAACAAAAGAAACCGGAAACCATGACCATCAAGAACAGTGTCTACCAGAATGGTGACGGGCTGCAGCAGGTAGTCGGCGAGATCACCAACAATGCCGGCGAAAAGCATTCCGCAATGCTGAAGGCAACCTTTTATGCTCCTGACGGATCAATTAAGGGTACCGCAACAGGTGCCGTGAACGATGTAGCACCTGGCGAGACCAAGACATTCAACCTGCTAACGACAGATGATGTAGCCGGCTACAAGGACATGAAGGTCCAGGTAGATACCCTACTCTAAGTCTCCGTAACAGATGGACTTTTGCAACACGATAAAAAATAGTTTTTCGGTACGGTAAAAAAATAACCGGCCATATAAACAGATCGTTTATTGGGCTATAATCAGACTAAACTAACTGTTTATAGCCCTATGACGAACCAAGATACACGAGATGAACAACTACTGACAGAGCTAGGTAAATGGATAGCATTTATTCGCAAGAATGAGCAGCTATCCCGTCAGCAGTTGGCAGATGCGGCAGGCATAAGCCTGATGGCCGTAACTTACATCGAGAATGGTAAGCGCTGGCCGCGCATTAGCAACCTGGAGAAGATCGCCAAAGCGTTGAAGGTATCAATTGGTGACCTTTTCCATACGTTTGAGCCTAAGCAATGAAAGCCTGGGAAGAGCACGCAGCTGACCTTTATCTGCTCCTGAACGACATACTAGAGAACCAGTATGCGCAGCGGCATGGGTACAAAAGCACGTTCTACTACGTGTTTAACCCCCACCTCCCCTACCTTAAGGCAAGTAGTAATTACGTTAGTCAGTTGATGCTACTGCGGCAGTTAGCCGACAAGGACGCTCTGAGCTTTGAAATTAAGGACATGCCCCACGACCTGCCCGAATCCTGCGTGGGCATCAATGCGCAGTTATATGCCGGCCAGACCATTAAGCTAACTGTGAAACCGGATAAATTCGATGAAACATTTAAAGAGCTTAAAAGGTACGGCCAGCGCGCAGCAACTAAACGCAAACATATCACCAAGTCAGCCAAGTTTGATCCCAGCAACGGCACATTGGCCGTGCATGAATTTACGATTAGGTTCCAAGTCAATTCGAGCATGTATGACCTGCTTAGGGTGATACTGGAGAATCGTGAAACGCGCACACAAGACTGGTCCTACAGTGAAATGAGCCACGAACTCAGTAAGCCGGATGATGCCGATGGCGATACCTTTGTGCGTAATACAGGCAACAATGTAAACAAGCGTATTTCCAAGGAAACAAACGGAGCCATACCTAGGTTACTGCATGTAACTACAAAGTCAGTCAGACTCTACGACCAATTTGTGTAGATAGCCTACACAAGCTTACTCAACAGCTTCGCTATAACAGTGCACATGAGCATCAAGCGAAGACGCAAGCCGGTCACAAAGCCCCTACCCACAAAGGCTCTTCGTGAAGCACAGAAAAAAGATGCTTTCGCTTTAGCTGAATTAATCTATGACGTCTACGTGGAACAGAAAATAGCACAAAGCAATACAATTTCAGGAACAAAAGACAATGCCCAAGAAAGTTCTCGCTCTTGCACTCTGCAGGGTTTCCAGTATTGAGCAACTCGAGAATAACAGCCTAAATCGCCAAAGGGACGCAGTATTGCGTGCCGCCGAAGAAAGAGGACTCACCATCCCGGATGATGGATGGTGGTCAGGTAGTGTATCGAGCAAAAAAGGGACGAACATCAGCCGCAAGGACCTTCAAGAAATAATCGACAGGTGTCGAAGAGATAAGAATGTTAGGTATCTGATCGTTGATGAGGTTGATCGTTTTATGCGTTCAATGCTTGAAATGGGTCACTTTCTTACAATCTTCAAGACTCTGGGCGTAGAGATTGTCTTCGCCTCACAGCCAAACCTGAAAACAGACACAGCCACAAACACTTTACTACTCATGTTGGAAGCCTTTAAGGCTGAAGGCAGTAACGAGGAGAGGCAGCGAAAATCCATAACCGGCCAGACTAAGGCGCTTATGGACGGTCGCTACACCTTCTCACCCAAGCCAGGGTATAAACGTGGCTACGAGCGGGGCATACAAGAAATCCATCCAACCCGCGGACCGGCCTTAAAGCAAGTACTCATGCGACTAGCGTCTCATCTCGTCACCCCCACCCAAGCCCTTATTGAACTAAACAATAGTGAGTTTATGAAGGATCACGCCCCATACAAAATGGACAAGTTCCGGAAAATCGCTACAGACCCTTTCTATGCTGGCGTTGTTGAAATACGCAAACAAGTATCAGTCAGAAACATAAATGGCCTCCACGAGCCTCTGATTACGCTTGAACAGCATGAAACTATCCTTAAGATCATGAACGGCAAGTCAAAGAATCAGTCAGGTCCTCGGAAAAATGGAAATCCTCGTTATCCATGCAACAACCTTGTGTCATGCGACAACTGCACAGATAAAAGTAACGGCCGCCTTGTTGGCTTTAAGCACACTAACGGAAAGCCCAACTCAAATATCTACGAAAAGTACCGTTGCCGTGGATGCGGGAGGTATTGGACGCGCGACGATATGCATAAGATGGTTGATAAACACTTCAGAATCCATTCCATAACCACAGAAGGTAGGGATGATTTCCTCGAGGCCTTGAACATTGTATGGAAGAAGCGAGAAGCCGAAACAGAACAGGAAGCTGCCCGTCTAAAACATCGTATTAAAAGCATTAATGAAACCATCGACCATAAAGTGGACGCAGCCACCGACCCTGCCAACGCTAGTATCAAAGACATCATCATAAACCAAATAGCCGAGAAGAAGCAGGAGGTCATCAAGCTTGAGGAGCAGCTCGATAAGCTAGCGAATCAAGCCAAAAGTGACCATGAGCAGTTTCTGAAATTCGCGTTCGATTTCGTGGACAACATGGGTCGTCATTTTCTGACAATATCCCACGAAAACAGGGAAAGGTGTAAACAAATCGTTTTTCCAGCCGGATTTAGATTAGATTCACACGGAAAAGTTTACACCCCGGAAATAAGCCCTCTCATCACCTTAGCAAGCAACAAAAAAGCCCGAACGATAGACGTTCAGGCCCATTTGGTGCAGAGCTACAGAATTTACTTAAACTTTTTGAAGCTATCATTAATGACGAGCTGTCGAACAGCCCAACCATGTCGGCTATTAGCAAAGATGGGGAGCATATCATCTATTAAACAAACTGCGGCCTTTAAGCTACCTCTTGTCGCCACTTTTGCATTACAATTAGAATAATGAGTAAATTAGTAAAATTTGGACTGGCCACGCTTAATGAAGAGAACGGCGGTTCTCAATTTGAGTTTCTTGCTGCATCCCTAGCTGAACGACGAATATGTTCCAACATAATCCCGTCCAGCGGACCCGCCGCGGCAGGCGATAGAGGCATGGACGCCAAAACACACGAAACAGATGTAAAAGAGCGGCCTCTGAATTTTAGATTCTGGAAAAGCCAAGAGAAGAAGGTGGCTGGAAAGAAAATCATCTTTGCTTTCTCGATCGATAAAAGCTGGGAGAGTAAGATTAAGCGTGACGTCAAAAAAATAAAGAAAAATATAGATGATGCTCAAAAGGTTTGCTTCATTACTAATCAAATAATTCAAGTTAATGTACGCGAAGATAAACAAAAAGAACTTTCTGAAGAGTTCGGCATTGAAGTGGAAATCTTTGACGGCACTTGGATGGAAAACTGCCTCTCTGATGACGACTATGATATAGCGGTAAGATATCTAGATCTTCCCCCTAATGATGACCCAAAGATAAAAGAAATCTACGAGACAATTTACTCATTCCTTGATGATGGGATGACCCTATCCGAAGTCAACAGACTAAAGGAACTGAGCGGAAAAACATCCCTCAAAACCAACTACAACGGCAATATAGCGCTGAGAGCCAAAGAATTACTAGAGGCTTCACAGATTTGTGCCCCTTACATTGACCATATAGAGCAAGCGCAAAGATTTCTAGAACTAGCCCTGTCCGACAAGGAAGATATCGAAGACACGTGGCTACTTGCAGAGATCTACTACGAGTACTTTAAAGTCCTGCAAAAAAGAAAGATGTTCAATTCTATAGCGATAATGATGCAGGAATATGCCGACTTCATTATTGGAGCAAGCCTAATTGAAAGATTTAAAACCATCTTTACGTGGGCAATGTATCTAGCGCCGCACATGGAAGTAATTGATATCGATCTATTTATGTTTGCCAAGGCCGCACTCAAACGAATTGACAGCTTTGACGTCTCGGATAGGGCGAACCATATAAGGGCCGAATACGATGAAAGTAAAATATGGGCCACAACCTTTATTGATTTGCCGGCACGCAAAATAAACCATGTAAAATTGTGGCGAGCACAGATCCAAAAGTACAAACAAGTTCCGCTCTATCCCGTTCATAAATTGTCGAAAGTCGTTGCCCAGCTCGCCATGTTATATGAAGGTGATGAGCAGTACGACAAGCTTTTCAAATATCTTCAGCGAGTACTGGCACAAAGAAATCAAAGACTTGATGCCGCGCAAATGACAAAAGATCGAGCTATGTATCTATACGAAGCCGGCAACCTAGAGGATGCAGTGCACTACTTAAATGAAGTAAAGATTGAGTGGTACGATGCAGAGACCCTTAGAGGGAGCGTTTTGACGTGTGGCATCCTAGCCCATATTTATCGTGAGCTCGGCCTGTACTATGCTGCTGTTGGGGAACTCCTGGCTATGATTCACCTAGCAAGTATCGACAAGGATACGCTTGCCGAACATAACGATCTCTTCACACATGGCATCATCGAGATCTACTATACGTATGTAGGCGCAGGCAACTACTTTACGGCTCTTTGTTGGGGCAATTTGGCTATGCTCGTAATCAGTAAATACGACCCAGAGCTCAAACTTGCAAAAAACAAAGAATTTGCAGACAAATTTGGCAACCACACGATGCTCATGCTTATGAAAATAAGACCCTTCTCCGAGTCAATTCATCAAAAACTTTTTGAGCTCTTTAAAAAATCCGGCGTCCCAGAGATGGAACTCTATGAGGAGTTATCGACTACCGATGAAGAATTCGAGAAGATCGTAAGAGGGTACGATGCAAAAACGGAGGAGTCGGCAAGGTACATCAGAAAATCTATTAAGTCTGGCGACCTCCCGAGTTTCGCCGATGCGCACGAGCCCATCAATGAAATCAGCGATACATATACTATTGATTGGCAATACGACGACTTAAACTTCAGCATAAAGGCAAGTCAAAGCTATGAGGGGAAAATGTTGGTGGAATATACGGCAGCCATTGTCCAGGTCTACTTGGTAGAAATACTTAGATCGGATGTTAACTGGATCGACGGAGCAGATATCGAGATTGACATCATAGAAGATTCTAGTGATCTCTCCATAAAGGAATTGCCTGGTTCGGCAGAGGTTAAGCTAAAGATCGAGATAGGCGACAAGGCAATCGACGGGCTTATAGACAAACCCTTCGACAAAGTGTCCAAGTTTGAGCTTGGGTTATTGAATGAATTACTAAAATTATGCACCATCGACAACACTGATGATGTCATGAATCTACTCAAGCAGCTCGATAAAAACGGCTTTTTCAAGAACTTCGCAGCGAAACTACCATTCCCATCACCCTACTCTGGCTTCTTCAAACTTAGAGACTACGAGGAGTTTTTGAATGCCTAAGACCGTCTACACACAAGAAAAAGCAAGGCAGCTTATATTTGATCGTTACAAAAATATGAGCGGCAAATACCCCTTCACCATAAAACACTTGGAAAAAGATGCAGCATTTCTAAAGACATTCCAAAAACTCAAGGACAAGGGGTATGGTGACTGGGTTATCTATATGGCAATTGCTGGAATTGTTAACAATTATAGGGTTCAGAAGCTTAATATACGTGACCCTCGCTTAATGCATGAACATATGAAAAAAACGTTTGATAACGGCGAGAAGGAAGATGACCTTGAGGTTCCGACCGACCAATTTACCGAAGAAAAAATAGAATTCATGATAAGTCTAAATCTCGCTTCTTCGCTGACAATCTATGGCTTCGAGATTCGAAGGTCAACCCCCAACTTTAATAGCTTAAGAAAATTCCTTACAAAAAAATATAACTACTTTGCTGAGGACGTTGAGCATGAGAAGTGGTTCAGCTTCGAGAAGGTCTAGTTCCCTGTGATATCAATGACTTCCCACTTGTCAGAATAACCGGAAGCATCAAACCTATCTCTATGCACTGCAAAACATGCAAGATGAGTAGGACGCGACAGACCTACATAGACCATTTTTGCAGCCTGTTTAATTCTTACTCCAGCGTTACGGGCAAAGGGCTCACCCCTAAACTGCCCCGCCAAGCGGCTTGACTCATAGCCAGCGTAGTAAAAAGACTCGAGATAGAGAGTTGCCGTGTGTGTTTGTCCTTTGACCGAGTGTACAGTAGCTATGTTTACATTAATGTCATTTACAGTTATAGCGTTAACTGGCGACTCAGGGCCTTCTTCAGAGTCACTAACCTGACCGCCCGCACCATTATTTATGAATGCGCTGCTCTTAGCCGAAACTGAAGCACCAAAGAGGCCTAATAGCTGAGGCAAGTATGCTTTAACTTGAGCAATTACCGATGCCTCTTCGTCACGAACGATCCCCATGCTCCACAAATATAGATTGCTTCTGATCATTTTGTACTCATCATCAAAGTTGTCGGCCAAATACCTGAGTAGCTCTGCCTTTGAGTAGTTTCTTCCTGCCGTATTTTTTATACCTTCAAGGTTAAACACTTTTAATATCGAGCGTAAAAGCGCATCTTGGGCAACCTTTAATTCGGGACTACCTTTAGACTGAATGACGTATTCTTCGAGCGTATCACAGTCCTTGCGTTGGCTTCTGGCGCGTTTAAGATAAGCGGGATAGTAGTCAACTAATCTAAGCTTATCTGCATTGCTTGCATCCTCTTCTTCGGACCACGTCGCATTCCAGGATATGGCATAGTACCCGTTGTCGGATGCCGGCATTAAACCATCATCATCGAGTTGTTTTATGATGCCAGCAAAGGCTTCAATAACTCCCGTTTTAGTTGCGTTATCATACACTATAATCCGTGGCTTAATATTAATAGCCGACCCATTCACATTACATCGTAAGCCCTCAACCCGAATCGGATAGAGGGCAAAATTTTGTACAGCTCCAGCGGTTAAAGCGGATAGGCGATGGCTACCACTCAGATGCAATACAGTATCCCTATCCTGCCATACATTTCTATCGCCGGCGTCACCGTTGAATATCGCTTGATTCTTGTCGCCGATACGCTGATAGCATGCGACCGGCTGCCCGCTATCAATAAATAGAAGCTCGAGCAACTTGTATTGATGCGTATCCATATCCTGCATTTCATCTACAAAAATGTGGCTAAACCGTTTACGCATAATATCTTTTATCTGTGGGAAAGCTTCCATGTATTGCATTGCAAGACAATATGCATCGTTAAAGCTTAAATAGCCTTCACGGATAAGCCCTAGCTTTGTATTGCGTAACTCTTGGTAAGTATTCGTGGTTTTAGAAAAATTAGTATTTATTTCCTGATCATCCAAATTCCCAAAAATATAATCACGACTATCGATTGCGAAAATTGTTAGTAAACGTTCGTCCAGTCTGTCTCTATATCGTGACTTGAGCCCGATCTTACTGCGCACGGGGCACTGCCTGTAAAACTGGGAAAGGTACGTGTCGTTATCAATGCGTACAGGCTTATTGTGATATGCGTGGATGTAATAGGGTCTAGCCAGAAACTCATCCACGAAACTTTGTATTGTTCCGACGAAATTAGGGTAGCCAAAAAGCCGCGGACAATACTTTTCGATTTTTGTCCTAATTTCATCAACCGCTGCGTTAGTGTGCGATATAACTAGGACACCTGACCCGTCGGCAAATGGCAGGTACCGCTCCAATATCAAAAGCTTAGCCAACAAAGCCGTAGTCTTGCCGCTACCCGGCACCGCCTGCAAATCAAGAGTTTCAAAATTCTTGATATAGTCTACGCGTTCCGGATCGAAACGCTTACCAGATGGCAGCAATATACGCTCAGCGTATTCAATGTCTGCGCTAGTTATCTGTAACACGGCAGGCATGCTTTATCGCCTTTACAAGATAGTCAAGTGTATCGTCCTCGCTTACTACAAGTTGCTGTCCGGCATCATCGTCCAACTTCTTAGCCAACCGGTATGCGATCCCTGTCTTATCTAGACTTTTAGTGAGCAACATCTTTCCGAGTACCGCCTCGAAGTCAGCTTCCCAGTTGGTTCCTGTGTGTATACTTTTTACGACTTCCTCAAATGCACCACCTAATGCGGTAGATTTGGATATGCTAAACTCCAGCGTCCAGCGCGGAGCCATGAAAGGGAGTACGTCACCTTTTTTTAGATCGGAATTAACACTGGTGGTCCTGGCTCTGGCATCGGCGTTAATTAAGTCCTGGCCTCTCTTGCCATATTCATAGACTGTTTTGCCGTTTCTTTTGACAGCCGCGCCATTTTCAATTTTAGGTTCACGGAAATACTCGGCAGCATCAATGTCAGTAACTACTGATACCGGTACGCCCATCTTTTCGCCAGTAGTCTTTCTGCGAAATATTCTTGAGTAACGTAAAAAGGCTAAATTGCCAACGTTTACCACCGACACGCCGTACTTCGTAAGGTCAAAACCCAATCGTTTAGCCAACGAAGGTATCAATATCTCCTCAGCCCAACCCTCAACCAAAATTACACCTTTAGCGAAAAATAGGTTCGATTTCGTGACGTCTAGGAATTTTTCCAAGAACACATAGTCATCAGCTTCAAGCTCGGTGTATTCTTCCCCAAGCGGAAAAGCAGCATCACCCACACAAATAATCAAATTCTTTAGTTTCACCTTTGATGCCAAATTAGGGCTATGGGTAGTAAGGATTAGTTGCATATCCTCTTGAGACTGTAGCTTTTCTACAACCTGCATCTGGGCTTGAGGGCTTAGGTGCGCTTCTAACTCCTCAACCAGTCCTAATCGAAGGCCGGCCCACGGGTCCTTACTTATGTGTACTAGCTCCGTACCCATGAATAGCCGATTAAGAGTGCCTAGACCCGGATTAACCCTGTCGAGCACGGCGATCTCCAGCCTTTCGAGAATACTGATCAAATCACCGCCCGAAGCGGTAATGTCACTTAATTCGTCATCACCGCAAAAGGCCTTAACAAACTCATCGATTTTGTCTTTAAGAATTTTCCCTTGCTGATCAGCATGATCAGTACCGTCCGGTTTCTTTCCCATAAAGTACTGTTTTATTTCTTTGTTTAAATCCTCGAATCGATTAACGAGGTGATGCGTTTTATTTTTACCCTTAAATGCAGCATGACCCCTAAAAATCTGCGAGAGCCTTGAACTACGTTTCGCAACAAGCTCTGCCTTTGCATCGCGCAAGGGTTTCAGATAGGTGCTTTTTAAGTATTCTTTTGCCTCGGCACTCATAAGCTTTCCAGTAGCGTCAACACCAGCACGAACTTCACTCGGCAGTATCCTGTCCTCTGTACGGCCTACGCTGTATATGAGACGGAGAAAAGGTGTGGCATCAGCTCCGCTTCCTTCCCAGCCAAGCCACTCCGTGAAGTTCTTCGCCTCTTCATCAGCCATACCTTTACATATAACTTCGATTCTTAGTTCTTTGGAGTCTTCAAAAAAATCACTATCGGTGATAGTGATCCATTCGTAGCTATGGGTCTTCAGGACAGTTTTGATTGCATCTATGATGGCGGTTTTTCCTGAATCATTTGAACCTATTAATACATTCAGCCCATCTTTAAACCTCACTGTAAGATTAGGACTGTCGAGGTCAACAGCCTGACCATTGCCATATTTTCTAAAATTCCAAAGCCTTACTTCCGACACATACATACCGATCTCCGGGAAAGATTAATGATTAAGAGACGGCAGAGCTGTCGTATCTTTATGACTATTTTAACATCGTTTTGACAGACTTCATCCCATCACAACTACGCACGTAAATAGCCCAAATTCATATACAAATCCCGCATTTTAATTCGCACTTCTCTTAAACGCAGCTTTCAGCGGCAACAGGGGGGAGTAGTCCCTTTTGCCACAAAAAGTAGACTCCGCAGTATGAATGGCAAATTTATGGGGGCGAAATGACCAACGTTTTTTCGGGCAAGGAAAATTTGGTTATTTATTGCGCGTTTGCGACCCCTAGTGCTCCTCTAGCAAAAATTGTATAATCAGTATTGTCTAGATCCACAATAGAAGCGCCATTTTTGGCGTAGTTGAACCATGAAATGGGCAGCTACGTAAAAAAGCAATAGGTTCAACCCTGTTGTGGATCTAGACAGTCAGCGTGGCTGTCCTTTTTATTTGGACACCGCTAATAACAAATCAAACGGAGGTCCAAATGAAAATTAAAATGCTATTCAAAAAGTGGTGGTTCTGGGTAATTGTCATCATTATCCTCGGAGCAATTGGCTCATTAGGCCAATCAAGCAATAGTGCTAATAACGCCGCCAAGACTGACGATTCCACCCAAACGCAAGCAGCTAATCAATCTACATTACCAAAGCTCAATGCAGGCGACTACAAAGATAAAGAAGGCTTGGTAGTATACAAAGAACTAAAGGGCAAAGGCTACAATGTTGAAGCGGAGTTTGAGAAGCAGGCCCTAACGGATATAAACGGCAAAGCGTCAGAGGTCTTTGAGCCACTCGACCCCAACAAGGCCGATGACCGGCAATCAGTCGATGCGTTTATTATCGGTGATTTAGCACAAAACGGTGACAGCGTTAAATTGGTAATCGCCCATTCTACCAACTAAAGAAATATACGATATACTAGAAATGTAATATTAACAATTTGCCGTATTTTACGTAGGAGCTGCGGAGACGGAACCGCTAAAAAGAACGGCACGGCATACTACGTAAGATTGTAAGTGAACGAGAAACGGACTCGGTAAAAAACGGTACTTATTCGCGGGCTAATTAAAGCGTTACGCTTTGAGGAGTCGTGGGGATGTCCGTTTCTCTACCAAGTATCACCGATTTAGGAGTCATATCACTCCTGAACATTCTTGCAATCTATGCCGAAGCCGAGTCGCAGACCAAGCCGTACCTCGTAAAAGACGGCATAAAGATCATTTTGTAGTCTTAGCCTAAAGCAGCTCTAACTACTAGATACACGATACAGAAATCTATGGCAGAGCTCTCAGATACTCAACGACTACTAGAATTACTACAAGCTGGACAGCCTAAAGCACCAGGCGATATTGACCCTGCTACAGTTCGTTACGCATTGTACGCAAGAAAATCAACAACCAGCGAAGACCGACAGGCCTCTTCTATAGAGGACCAAATCAGGGAATGTCTAGAAAAAGTAGCCACTCCTAACAATCTTAACGTCGTCAGAATCTACCAAGAGAGCTTTTCAGCAAAGATTGCCGACACACGTGATGAATTTAAAAAGCTTATTAACGAGATAGAAAACGGTCATATAGAAGGGCTAATCGCGTGGCATCCCGACCGTCTATCTCGCAATATGAAAGAAGCCGGAGCTATTATTGACCTCGTAGACAGAGGTTTGATAAAAGATCTCCGCTTCCCAACTTTCACCTTTGAGAATACTCCTGCCGGAAAGATGCTTCTCGGCATTACTTTCGTGATGGCTAAGCAGTATTCAGAGCATTTGGCCGAGTCTGTAGAACGAGGTAATAAGCGGGCCGTTGAAGACGGAGAGTTTATCGGCAAATTCAAGCACGGCTACATCGTTGATATAAACCGGGCGTTCCAGCCGGACCCTCATAACTTCACCAAAGTGAAACATATGTTTGAAATGGCGCTTGCTGGCAAATCACAGAAAGACATCCGCCTTTGGATAAACGAGCAAGGATATACGGTCCAGAAGCTGCCAGGTGGCGAATATAAGCCCCACAAATGGGATAAAGACGACGTATCCAAGCTCTTGCGTGACCCGCTTTATACAGGAGTCCTTAAATGGGGCAAGACGATCACCGACCTTACGGAATCGCAAGACTTCGAGCCAATGATTTCTGTTAAAGATTTTCTCACAATCAACAGGATTGATAGTCTCAACTCATCAAAGGTACTAGCTATCCAAAGACCTCGTAGCGGCGATATAGACGCCGACTTGCTACGAGGCACAGTCTACTGTGGTAAGTGCAATAAGACGCTGACATCAATGCTCATACCAAAGTACGATAAAAAGACAGGCGCTCTCAAAGAAAAGCGCTACTACTACAAATGCGAAACCGAAGGTTGCCCCATGCATAACAAATCAGCTAGGGCTGGATTTGTTATAAGTGCCGCGCAAGAATTCTTTGAGCAATATCTGTTCGTTACAAAAGGCAACTATGCGCACTACGTTAAGGAAGCCGAGAAAGAAGCAAGTCGCAAGTCCGTTGAATTCGATAGTGCAATTGCACGTTTAAAGCTCGCTGTTGCCAATAAAGAAAAATCTTACGAGCGGACCAAGGCACTCATACTGGATGACCTTAAACTTAAAGACCACTACGACCTTGATAAGTACGCAAAAGCGATCGAAAAACTAAAAGCAGAGTACAAGCGTAACATTAAGCGCCGCGACAATATTAAAGCAGCAATACCGACTTTTGAAGAATACCTCAAACTTTTAGAGATGACCCCTGTTATTTTAGGCAAAATACGCGATATGAAGGCTATGGATTCACTGCTGCGAATTTTCTTCTCTAACTTCACTATTGAGCCGGTCCAGGATGGCACTTTTAAGGGGTCGAAAGTGGCCTATAAACTAAACGAACCCTGGGCAGGGTTCGTCGAGAATGGAAATTTCGTTCGTGGTGCGGGTCAGGGGACTCTAACCCCTGGCCTCATCCTTGGCAAGGATGCGCTCTAAACAACTGAGCTAGACCCGCATAATATGTGTAACAATTGTTAACAGATGTATTCTATCGTAAAACAGGGATACAATCAAGCCCCAAAAGGGCTAAATGCGGAAGTTGTTCAAGCAGACGGTTAGTACAGGGCGGAGGTGGGCGGGAGGCCCAGTGGTACGGACTTCCCGCCTCCATTCCTGTGCTGCCCTGTCCGAAGCCAGGCGTGGGCGTCTCAGCTGAGCGCTGCCTCCAGAAGGAGCTTGGCGGCCCGTGCCAGCGCCCCCAGTCCGGAGATGGGGTGCTGGCCGTCGGCCGGGTCCGCACCTTCCGGGAGCAACGGGCACGCATCGCTTCGCACGAACAGCTGGGTGCCGTCCGAGTCGAAGTTGGGATTGATCCCGCGGGCCACGATGCGCAGCTGGGCAGCGGATTGGATGGCACTCGGCGCATTGCCGATCACCATGATCCGGGACTCCAGAAGCGCCGGGTGTGCGGCGAAGAGGCCGCTGAGGACGTTGTTGCCGTTGGTGCTTTCGACGGGCACCAGCACGACGTTGAAGGCGTCCAGGGCCAGGCTGGTCTGTAGGAAGTGCTCCGCGAACTCTTGCTCGGAGGGGTCGTACCCCAGGAGATCCTTGAGCGTGTGGACGCGCTGGTGTTCCGTGATGCGCATCCGGCGGGTGCCCGCAGCGACGTACACGTTGGGGTGCGTCACCGAGTCGATGCGGCTTGCGACAGCAGAACGCCGGAGCATCCAGCCAGCCACACCACCGGTGATCACCAGGTTGCACTCGTCGGGTACGGGCCGCCAGGGGTCGACGAACGACCGGTTGAGCGACTTCAGGATGCCGGAGCCGTCCAGGATGTCGCTGGCGATGACGTAGGCCTGATCGCCGAGCTCACGCTGGGCAGCCGTGATGTTGAGCTGAAGTTCCTTGTTGGCTCCGACCATACGGACCAGGTTGAACAGGTACTCAACCGAGATGTCCTCCACCGGCATGCCGAACTGTGCAGCCAGCTTGATGATGGCCTGGTTGCCGAACGTCCACAGCTGGTCCGGGTCCTCCTTGATGTTTGTGAGGTGAAAGGTACTGAAGTCGACCCGACCCGTCATGTCCGTGCGCTTCATGTCCACTTCGGACACTTTATGCCTCCCTGGGTTGGAGCTTCGTCTGCTTGAACTGTTTGTGGAGGGGTCTCCAAAACTATATTATTATGCTATATTTTATGCTTGTTTTCAATTTTCCAAATGCTCCCGGCCTGCTTCCGCGTAGTCAATTTGACGTTAGTAGTTATGGTTTTACGATGCTATGCTATGGCTAGCCATGAGAGGCTGAACAGCACAAAACAAAAACAAGGAGGATCCCTTATGGACCAAGGGCAGCATATTAAAGATACCCTACTGCCGCCAGCATTACAGCCTGGTGACCGTATACGTCTCGTTTCACCAGCTAGCACACCAACACAGCAAGGTGTTGAGCAGTGCGTGGACATTTTGCGACAATGGGGGCTTAAGCCAGAAATAGGCCGCCATGCGTTTGACAGCTACGGCTATTTGGCCGGCACAGACGAAGACCGCCTAGACGACCTGAACGATGCCATACGCGACCCTGGTGTACGGGCCATTTTTGCAACACGCGGCGGCAAGGGCGCATATCGCATTGCGGACGGTCTCGACTTTACAGCCATGCGACAAAACCCAAAATTATATGTTGGTTTCAGTGAAAACACTATCATCCAGCTTGCGCTCTGGAAACACTGCCGAATAACAAGTATCCATGGCGGCATAAGCAGCTGGAGCGTAGCGGCCATGCAACAGCAAAACCTCGAAAAACTACGAAGCATGCTCATGGCCGCCGGTTCTGTTACCATACATGCCCGGCCGGATGAGCCTACCGCCGCACTCACAACGAGCGGCAAAGCCAGTGGTTTCCTGATGGGTGGCAATCAGGATATGGCAGCAACCGCAGCTGGCTGGGCGCTGCCAAGTCTTGAGGGCGCAATTCTACTGCTCGAGGACGTAGATAAGCGGCTCGGGTTTATTGACCGCCAGCTAACTATGCTTGAAAAAGCCGGGCACTTACGAGGCATCCTTGGCGTCGCCGTAAGCCGCTACCACCTGTGCGGGTCAGATGCCACAACCCAAGGCAATTGGACGGCAATCGACGTGCTACAAGACAGGCTCAGGCGGCTTAATGTGCCTATTCTGGGCGGGCTGCCACTAGGACATGGCGACAACACCGAATCTGTTCCACTGGGCACCATGGCTACGTTGGATGCCAGCGCGGGCACACTCACCGTAAATGCGGCGGTCAGGTAACACTACCAATGAGAAAAGATTAGCTTGACTGTATGGGCAATTTTGGGGTTGCAGCAATGCTGTCGGCTAGCCGCGAGCCAATCAGCCGATAAGCCCTTTCGATGTCTTTAACACCGTAATCGGACCTGATGAACCCGGTTGGCCCTTTGAAATAGACAGTTGGTCTACGCCTTCAAGCTGAAAGAATTCTCCATCAAGCTGTACTGGCAAGCTCGCCGCATCAAACGTAAGTTGCTCACTCGTTACCAAGCCACCTGGCAAGTCAAAATGCGTCTTCAACGCAAAATTGACTGCACTCCTTCCCAAAAAGCTGCTGTTTTTAAGAAAACCTGACACGTCAAGATCTGTGCTTAGAAATTTCCCGCCTTCATACAACGGCTGCTGGCTTCGGATTATTTTGGCCATAATCGGGCCATTAATGGCGAGGATATCTGTTATGGAACTGTGTGTATATGGGCCTCCCTGGCGTCGAAAAGCCGGCAGGTTACTGGTTTTGCGCGTTTTAAAGTACATACTCGCAATATCAAACAGGCTCGCTGCCAGATTCGCCCTGCCGTGTTGAAGCCCCTGCCTTGCCTCTGGGCCATCAAATAAGGATGCAGCCCTTGCTGTCCAGCCCAATGTCGCATAAAGCATCGCGTGTCGATAGTGTTCGCTGTTTACAGACACCTGTAATGGATATGCCTCAACTTGCCGAGCTGCACTCGTGAGCATCAATGAGGGGTTTCGTCTGGTTTTTGTATCTGTAAACGTTGCGGCCATATCGTTGAAGTTACCATACGGCAAAAAGCCAATCTTTGCGGCTTCTGCACCTGCTTGGACATAAGCATTCACCACCGCATTACTCGTTCCATCGCCCGCAGCAACAATAATGGTATCTCCGGGCCGAATTGCTTCTGCAATCGCGCTGGTGGTAATATTGCGGTCTGCACTAGGTGTCCAGAATTCATGGACACTGGAGCTTGGCAAGTCTTCTTTTAGTCGGTCTACAACACCAGCCTGGACTTTATCAGCATGAGAGCTTGCAGCATTTCTAATAACGAGTGTACGTTCAGGAGATAACTTCATATTTTCTTTGGCTAACTGTTATCGGATAGCACCCTAGTCTCAAAGAAAGCTTTCTTACGCTTTTCATACTCAGCTAAAGGCAAACCGTCACATTCCTCTTTTAGCTGTCTATACTCGTTAAGCAAAGCCGGGTCACTCTTCAGAGCTTCAAATCTTTTTTGCTGCAGTGGGACATGAGAAGTCTTCGGGTCTGAAAGTATACAATCTATCTCAAAGCCATCAAGATTAGATTCCCACGACGTAAGGTCGCTTTTAGTTTCTTTGGGATGCCCGAGCAAAGGAGTTAATTTTTGAGTATACACGCGCACTTCGGATGCGTCGCATAGAATGTCTAGATCGATGTCATTCTTGCCAGGCAGGCCTAATGCGACCGCCCCCATAAAAAGCACTTCGAGCTCTGGAGTAATATCATGTATCTTGTCTATAAGCTCTTCAGCTAACCTCTGAGCATTTGGGTCAAACGGATACAGGTGGAATACGCTTTCACTCATAGGGCTTATTTTACCAGGTTATGCACTTTCCCGGATCGCTTCGCTCTTCTGTTCTGTCATGCTGGATATAAATAGTTGCGTGTGTCCTCACTCCACCGAACTGGCGGCTTCGCCGTGTTCCACTTCTCGTGTCAAAGAAAAGTAACCAATTGAGGCAATGATGAATTAAGTAGGCTAGCGATTCAAGACTTTCAGCTCATGAAAACCCGTTTCTTCATCTAGCTCACGCGTATACACGGTAGATTCATTCTCACCGATAACTATTTCTGCTGTCGGATGAATGATGTGCCTTCTTTGAGGTGACCACCAAAGCTTTGACCTTCTTTATCTGAAATAGACATGTGCAAATGCACACCGTTAGTACTCACCGTCCCTACCAATGAAGTTAGCTCATAGTCACCTTTATACGTTCGAATATCCTGCTTGTCAGGCATGGCACCGGCCATACGCAGCGTCGCCTGTTCGAGTCCAGCTACACAAGTGATGATAAATCCTGCTTTAATACCCGCTTTCGTTACAAACCGTTCAATTTCGGTTTTGAGGTCTTGTCCAGGTTTTAAGCGAAAAGTATGGGTCTTCATTATTTTATAGTATCACGCTCCGCCAGACTGGAACTAAATTTACAGAGGTGACACAAAGAAAAAGTTCTAGAAAATAAATTCTAGAACTTTTTCGTATCTGTTGGATAATTTTGGTGGCTCCTCCCAGACTCGAACTGGGGACACAAGGCTCTTCAGGCCTCTGCTCTACCAACTGAGCTAAAGAGCCACATCAATTGGTGTTATCACATAGTAACAGGAGTTATTTTACCCTGTTACCGGCTTTTTTTCAATCCCTATCTTATTTTTGTACCTACGCCAGTACTAAGGCCACGAAAGCTCCAAGGCTCACACAAGCTACTACTACGATAAATAGCAGTAATCCCAAAAAATAAAGCGATTTGTAAGCAGGGTCTTTACTCTGTGCTGTATACTCTTCTTGCTCCATACCACCAAGTATGAACACAAGACCACGTATATGCTGTGATATTTATCAAAATAACTTAAATTGGATAAACCACACACTAAATGATGCGAGCAGCCCGAGTAGCGCAGGTACAGTCGCAATCTTAAAGTAATTGCTCACTGTAAGTTGCTTGTAGCCGCCCATGGCCACTACGCCGGCTGCGCTTGCGATGATCATGAGCGACCCCCCATTGCCTGCGGCAATCGCAGTCAACGACCATAACTCTGGGTCATTCATTGGCAAGGTCTGAATAGCAATTGCTACTAAGGATGCGTTATCGACGATACCAGATAAGAACCCAAGTCCAAAGTTAGTAAGGATCAAGTGATCCGCTGATGGGTTCGTGCCTACAACTGCCTGCGAAAGCCAATATAATACACCTAAAGAAGATAGGGCCATCACCGCCAACAAAATACCCATAATATATTTAACAGACGACAAGTCAACTGATTGGATAAGCTTATCAATATTGGCAGACATATGCGTTTCGTTGCGCCCATGGCTTACGTGCTTGGCATATTCAATAACACACCATGTAAACCCAAGCCCAAGAAGCAATCCCATATAAGGTGGAAGACCTACAAAACTCATAGCAAGCGGCAGAGTGAAGCTAAACAGCCCTGACCCAATGACAAGTTTTTCACCTTTGCTGAGCGTCAACGTGTCGTCTTTCTCGCGCTTAAGATAATTGGTGTCATCGAGCTGGCGATACAGCATAAAACCTGCCACAGAAACAAGCGCTAAGCATGGCAAGAAGGCGTACGTAATAACCTCCGTGGCAGTAAATTTATCAGCGATCCAAAGCAAAATCGTCGTGACGTCACCCACCGGAGACCAAGCGCCGCCCGCATTGGCGGCAATAACAATACCTGCGGCAGCAATAAGCATATTCTTTCCGGTAAAGAAGCGACGGGCAATTTGCAGCATAGCTATAGTAATAGCGATGTTATCCAGTACTGCGGAAAAGACAAAGGTCAGGCCCATAATCACTAGAAATTGCTGGCGGTCTTTGACTTTAAGTTTAATCAGCTTAGCACGTATTAGATCAAACAGCCTGTAGTGAACGAGTATCTCAATAAGCGCCAAAGCAGCAAGCAAGAACGCAACGATACTAAATATCTCACTGCCCGTGTGCGACAAGGCATGTTCGAGCTTGTCGTCATCACCCTTTAGATGCAGCGCAGCCAGTAGCCACAAAACACCGCCTAGAGTAAGCGCAATTGCTGATTTATGAGTGTTGAATTTACGCTCAAGCGTAATTAAAAGATAGCCGAAGCAAAAAATGATGCCGGCGATAATAGCGATCGCTTCCATACTTTGAACCTTAGAGTACTACTTAAAACCTCAGACTACTCTTACTTGCTTTATTTTGCAAGTATTTTATAGCTATTGGTGGCGCCCGGCCATTTCACCATCAATAAACTCTTGGCAAAAACGCTCAAATACAGCGTTCGTCCAGCCAAAGCCAGTCTGTGATGGGTATACACCTTTGGCTGGCGGTTTTTCGGGGGCAACGACATTGTACTTTTCCAGGAATTCGCCATGCTCATTAAACCAATTCAGGTTGTTATTCATCCATTTTAGTGCAATTCGTCGGGCATCATCGTGGTAGCCGTAGCGCTGCAAAGCCTTGACCACCAAGTACTGCAGCGGCGCCCACCCGTTAGGATATGCCCATTGTGTTGGCATTGATCCTGGTACGTACTGACCCAGCGGCAGACTATCGGTAGTCGCTAAGCCGCCTTTTTGTTCAAATTTGCGCAGTGCCTTTACTAATTCCTGTGCCTGGCGACCATCCACCATGCCCGCCCACATAGGATAGAATGCGGCGAGTGAGTTGACGCTTGCACGACGTTCTTTAACGTAGTTAAAGTCCATAAACAAGCCCCTACCCTTGTCCCACATTAGCTCGTTCATGGTTTTCTTGCGGGCTTCGGCGGCAGCTTCCCACTTGGCAGCCTCTTTTTTGTCATCCAAAATACGAGCAGTACGAGCAAAGTCAGTCTCGTACTTGTACAACAATGCATTCAGGTCACATGGTAAGTAGTTGAGCGCATGGCGGTTAAAGCGTGGCGTCATATCCCAGCCACTTTCGGTTTCAGCAATGTCGTGCAAATAGTTAAAGTCGTAGTATCGGCTTAAACCCCGGTACACTTGGCGGGCATTCGGCTTGCGAGTACCCATCCAAACGGTTTCATATTCCGTTTTGGCTACTTCCATTTTTTCCTTGAGCCACGATTTGTCCAAATCGTACGCTGTGTACAGGTCAAAGATAAAACTACTCAAAAATGGCGGCTGTGAGCGGCTCAGATAGTACATCTGAGAACCATTAGGGATAATCTTGAAACGTTTAAAGACATGGATAAAGTTTTCCAAAATGCCCATGACCAGCTCTTTGTGGTCTGCATCCAGCAAGCCCTGGATCATAAAATAGCTGTCCCAGTAATATAGCTCGTTGTAGTCAAACTCGTGGCCTTCGGCATATGATGGCACCAAATATGGCTTGGGCATACCGATAAGGCTGTCTTGGTCTTTGGGGTTGTAGCGCTCCAGCTTCGGCCAATAGGCCATAATGTAGTCGCGCGCGATCTGGACGTCGTCGTGCGTCAGTTCTTTTACTTTCTTGAATGGGAGCAGTTTGTGCTTGCCTTCTTCGGCAATTTGTTTGGCTTTGTGTAACATAATTACTATTAGCCTAGGCCACAAAAGCTATTCGCGTCAAGTGTATTGCTGTTTTAATGGCAGCGGTCTGGTATCTAGCGATATTCGGGATTTTCAAAGTCGAACCGCGTGCCAGCGTCCCACTCCTTGCGGATATTACCGTATGCCGGCACACCACCCGCATCTTTCAACATCCGCGCAAAATGCAACAGATTCCACGTCATAAAGGTCGTGTTGCGGTTGGTAAAGTCGTTTTCCGGACCGCCCGAGTCCTTGTCCATGTAGCTTGGGCCGGGGCCGGCCTCGCCCACCCAATAGGCATCGGCCTGCGGTGGAATAGTAAACCCAATGTGCTGCAGACTGTACAAAATATCCATAGAACAGTGCTTGCCGCCGTCTTCGTTGCCCGTAATAATACTGCCGCCCACTTTGCCGTAATATACATATTGGCCTTTTTCGTTAAACTCACCCGAATTGGCATAGAGCCGCTCAATGATCCGCTTGGTAACAGAGCTATTGTCGCCCAGCCAAATAGGGCCGGCAATAATGACAATGTCAGCAGCCTCAATTTTTTTAAATAGTTCCGGCCACTCGTCGGCATCCCAGCCTTTTTCGCGCATGTCCGGATACACACCTGTGGCAATATCGTGGTCAATAGCACGGATAACATCTACCTGTACACCCTGCTTCTCCATAATTTGTTTACTGACGCCTACTAGACCGTCGGTATTGCTTTTTTCAGGGCCTTTTTTGAGCGTGCAGTTAAAAATAACTGCTTTTAAGTCCGTATACGTTGCCGTATTTTGTGCCATATCCGTTGCCCTCGCTATTAATATGATGTGCTCAGATGCCACAAACCGCAGTGCCGGCACTGGTACGGACGCAGCCGTGTCCCGTGCTGGTGTGCTGCTACCGTTGCAGCCGCTTGCGCCTGTTTTTGGGTGTCAAACGCCAGTTTGTGCGCACACGGCAGCTCATGTTCATCTTCCATGCCTTTTATTATACCGCCATAGCCTGCGGTTTCATCGGATCTTTAAAATACGCATTGCGTACACCTATACGAGCGTGCTATTATCAGCCACGACAACTATTTCTCTTGAACAATAAGGAGTTTTTACATGGCCGAGATAGCCAATTACAATGTTGCTGTGCTTGGTGCGGGGTCACTCGACCAGTACGTTCCAGCCCCATACTACGCACCCGGCCACGAAGCAGGTGCTAAAACAGCAATAACCCCCGAGGCACTGGAGTTCTACGACTCGCTGCCAACCGAGCTCTTTCGGCAATTCTTTGGCGGAAACGGTGCTAACATGGCACGCCGCGCCGCCGCCGAAGAGCTACCCAACACATATTCTGTTAACTTCTTAAGCGTTGAAGGAGACGACGAAGCCAGCAAGCTAATCCGTGACGACCTCAGCCAATGGACGCGCATTACCAACAGCTCTGCATATAGCCCTGACCACGTTTCAAGCACTGCATATATCGAACAAAAGCCCGGCAAGGACCGCCATATCCGCAATGTAGGGCGCACAAGCTTGGGTTTGACACTTTCACTTCACGATATGCGACAGCTGCTAGACGGCTCTGACATATCCATTGCAGCGTCCGTTAAATCAGAGGAACTATACCTAGCATTTGCCAAAGCCGCATACAGCCAAGACCTGCAGAACCAGGCACCCCACCGCCAGCAATTTGTCGCCATGCTACCAGGGAGTTCGGACTACAAAGACCATGCCGAAAACCTACACGAAACATTTAGCATCCGCCGCCCCAACGCCTTGTTTGGAAACGAGACCGAGTTCAAACAACTCCTAGAAAAACACGGTGGCGCAGCATCTGACCACCCCGCGGAACTAGCGCGTGCCGCCGGCGACCTTGCCGAGCATGTCGTCGTAACCGCTGGACAAGATGGCATTTACATGAATGTGCCACATATAGGCCAGGGCTGGCACAGAGCCAGTGCGCAAGTACTACATATACGCGCCGTGAAGGCCCAGGACGTCAAAGATACAACCGGCGCTGGTGACAGCGTCGCCTGGAGCATCACCCGCGACCTTCACCGAAAAAGCAAAGGCGAACGTATTGACTACCTCACCATCATGCACAAGGCAGCACTCTTGGGTAGTCAGGTCGTGCAGCACGTGGGGCCAACTGGCGACATCATTCCACGCTAGCTTGCCATTGAGGGCGCTTTTGGTATACAACTAAAAGGTAAAGGAGCCTGAATATGAAAATAAAGCGGTTCGTTCTATCTGTTTCACTAAGCTTACTGGTGGTCTTTGGAATTCCGGCAAGCGCATTTGCGGCCAGTGATCCTATTACGGATGGCCTATACAAAGGGTTCGAGATGGCTACTGGGGGGTCAAGCTCCAAGCACAAACCGGGCTACACCTACGTGGCGCTAGGCGACTCGGTTGCAGCCGGGATTGGTTTGAACGGCCAGTATGGCCGCGCGGCCTGCGGCAAAACGACCGGGGCATATAGTTTTACTGTTGGAAAATACTTGGGTACCACCCCAGCATCTTTTGCATGTAGTGGTGCTACCGCTGGCGACCTTATAACTCGCCAGCGTATTGACGGACCCGATCCCGCAGCACAGCTAACCAATGCATTTGGCAAAGGCACACCCAAAGTCATGACCATAACAGCCGGCGCCAATGACGCACACTGGAACGACTTTATCAAAAAGTGTTATGCCATGACATGTGGAACGGCAACCGACACCGCCACCGCGAATGGCCTGTTATCTACCCTGCAGCTTAAGCTGCACTATGCCTTTAGTCGTATCGAAAAGCGCAGCAAAGGCAATCCTCCCGCAGTATATATAACCGGCTACTACAACCCGCTGTCTGCCGCCTGCCAAAGCAGCAGGCTCACTGCCAGCGAGCTAAGCTGGCTTGAGGCAGAAGCGAAAGCACTCAACCAGACCATCAAGAACACCAGCAGCTACTATAGCTTTGTAGAATATGTGCCCGTCAGCTTTGCCGGACATGATGTCTGCTCCAGCAAGCCATGGGTGCAAGGACTGGCAGCTAGCGCACCATTCCACCCCACAGCAACCGGCCAAAAAGTTATCGCCAACGCTGTTATTGCAGCCATGAAGAACTAGACCGGACTTCGGCAATAGGAGCATAGCCGGGCAGTGCCCGCCTCATATTTCCAGCCAAAAGAAAATACCCGAAATTTCTCTCGGGTATTTTCTTTGGTGGAGCTGGCGGGTACCGCCCCCGCGTCCATCGGTTTATCTTGGTTAGTCGTCTACAGGCATAGTCTGTTTAGTAGTTCTTGGCGATCATCATAAAAACAAACAAATAGGTGATCTGCTAAAGTTCCAGGTCTTAGTGCGCAGACGGAACAGTCCTGTGCAAGCATCCAGAAGATATAAAATGTCTTTCAGTTATCTGGCATCACGTCAGGCATTGCTACCTAAATTAGGCAGCTGTTGCGAAAGCAGCTTGCTTAGGAGCAAACAAGTTTGTAAGCTCTGCTACAAGTTTTTCGCGGGTTTCTTTTGCGTTTGCAATTAGAAAGGTTTTGCCTATAACGCTGACAAGCGACCTGCTGATCTAACCGATAAAGTCCAATGTCGAGCTTAAAATTCAGCCCCATTACTACTATTATACCATAAACGTCATGAATTTAGTAGTATACGGGAGTAAAACGACAAGCAGGCAGGCAGCAACAGGGGTAAAGATTGCCGTGGCAGGCTGTCTGTGCTGGCTGCCTGCCGTCGAACGACAACACTCAATCGTCATGAGTGTAGGGCCCCACGACCTTTCCGAGGCGACCTTCCAGTGCCTCGCTCAGCATCGAAAGCAAACCCGTAAGACTTGAGTCATGCCGCACAACAACCCGCACTCCACCTGCGGAAGCCACCAGCCGAAAATCTGCTGGTATTTCAACCGTCTCCCGCGCCGTCCCTTCACCGTTCAGTAGTTCTGTCGGACACTGTACAGTAATGGACTGCTGTTGATGTAGTGCCGCTGCCAGGCTGTGCATGTCAACAATCAGCCGCCTTGGGTCGGTGCCGTGCGCGCAGTCCAAGCTATAGCTGTTGCGGACATCAGCCCTGGCGCGCATACAGAGTGATGTGCTGTCGCTGCGGCGGATGAGGTCCATAATGAACAGCACTCGTACGGCTGCCTGGAACGCCTCGTCCCCTTCGCGGTAGTCATAGCTCAGCTCTGGCCGCTCACCTTCGTTGGCGATTCTGGCCAAGCCAGCGTCGACAATCTCGAACTCACTGCCCTTTACCGAGGCACGTAGCTCGCCGTAATCGAACACGTCTGGCATATCTGCCTTCCTGCTTGCCGGGATGATCACCTTGGGGTCACCAAAGTAATCTTAGTATACACCAATAGTTAGTCCCGGTAGCGATGGCCGCAGTTCGCGTCAATACAAACAGCCTCGTGGACTGCAACAAGATGCACAACTAAAGCCTTTTGCTGCCTATAGTTTAGGGCGTCAAGCATCTTCCGGGATTGGTTAGCCATAAGTTCTTGGGCAGCGAGGCATATGCGGTCACCCTTGCCTGTAGTGCGTAACAGCTGCTCTTTGCGGTTGCCGGGGTTAACCGCACGTTCAATATATACTTTATCAATAAGCAGCTTTACCTGACGACTAACAGCCGCCTCCGTTACCTGCAAGCGGTCTGCCACCACACGCTGCGTTGGCGACTGGCCCGCCCCAACTACCAACAGTATCCTATACTGGGCTAAGCCGATCCCCAGCCGCTCCCATAATAGCTGGTCACATTTCTGATCCGCCGTAATTCCGATATGTGCAAGAAGCGCGTTTATACCCTCGTGGTCTATATCCATAGTCGAGAATTACTTTACATGTTAAGAATTGGAAAGTAAAGCTAGCCGTGCATGCTGCGGTACAATCCGTACCACTGCTCCAGGCTCAGTGCTTGCGCCCGGGTAGTAGGAGCAATACCTGACGCGCTTAGAAGCTCTGTTGTTTCCTGACGCGACAAATGCAAACCTGCACTTAACGAGTTAAGTAAGGTTTTGCGGCGCTGCGAGAACCCAGCTTTTACAATCCGGAAGAATTTTTTGGTATCAACATCTGGAAACAATGGGGTCTGCCGGTACGTCACGCACAAAATTCGTGAGTCAACTTTGGGCGGCGGCGTAAAAAGTTCGGCAGGAACAAGTTTGCCCAGGCTTGCCTCGCAATAAAACTGCACACTAACACTCAGCAGCGACATATCACCTTGACGGGCGCACACCCGTTCGGCTACCTCTTTTTGGATTAGTAACGACGCCCTGGAAAAGTGGTTGGGGCTTTCGCATAATACTCGCAGTAAATTACTCGTAAGATAATAGGGGATATTAGCCACCACTTTATACCCAGCAGGCAGACTACCAAAGTCAAAGCCCAGAATATCTTGATTCACAACCGTTAAGTTGGGTGCTGGCACGCGCATGGGCAATTCAGCCGCCAAGTCATTATCAAATTCAACAGCGATTACGTGGCTAGCCACAGCGACAAGTTTTTGCGTAAGCGCACCAGGGCCGGGGCCAATTTCGAGCACAGTGTCGGTCGGCTGTAGCTCAACTGAGGAGAGCATAGCATCCAGGCTATCGTCGTCGTTCAGCCAGTGCTGACCAAGCGACTTTTTAGTACTTGGGAGGTTGTTCATAACCTACAGTTTACCACCAGTGTTGCCGCTGCCAAACAGCAGCCGCGCCCTGCCAGCCGCCATACCGGCTTGCATAACCGCTGAAAAACTTTGTTTGGCACACAGGGTCAGTGCGCCAATTCGGACACACTGCTGCCAGTTTAGAGCCAGGACACGCTTGTCCTAGACCTGCGCAGCCGGAAGCGTTTGTGGCACCCGGGCGCCAGCCGGACTCGCCGCCAAAGATCAGGTTAACCGCATCGAAGTCAGAGCGCGCTACGCCAGCGGCCACCAGGACTGCTGTGCGGTCTTTTGGAATGTCCGAGAACGTACCCCGGGCCACAATCTGCTTCACTGGTTCTTGGCTGATAACCTCCTGGATAACGCGCCTGCCAATTTCCTGCCCGTTCTGCAATTCAATTTCGTATGTAATTATCTTTTTGCCAGCCACACCCTGCTGTCGTACTGCAGTCGTACCATAGCTGAGGTTCGGGTCCTCAACCTCCTCTTTAGGTGCTGGGATTTCCTGTTCCTGACTGACCACTTGCTTGCCTTTGCGGATCACAAAAACCTGGGAGCTGGCAGTTAACTTTTCGGATGGTGCAGGCTGCACCGTATCACCTTCTTTGAGTGTGATGTTCTTTTCTCTTAATAGGTCGCCAACTGTACTGGCCTGGGTGCGCATAGGCACCGCAGTACCATACAAATTGAGATTAATCGGCGTCGCACGGTCTATAATCACCCGCTCCCCGATTGAACTGTCAGTTAAAAAGTTCTCTGTTGGTTCTAGATTAAGCCTATCTTCCGGGTATACCGTGACACCTGCCTGTTTTACGATGCTGCGAGGCGTCGCTGCGGCACTATATGCGTATGTTTTACGCCCACCATCTATAACTGTCACCGGTACTGCACGGTAAACATTAACACGGAAATTGTCGCCGATAATTTCCGTTGCCCGGCTTGGCTCAACAACATCACCGGCATTAAGACGAACATCAATTTTATCTAGGAGCTCGCCTACCGTTTTGGCATTAGTTGGAACTGTCTGGCGCTCTTTGTCATGATCGACAATCACGATATTTGTGTCATTTTCGGCCAAGGAGTTATCGTTGCGGACCAGTAAAACCCACGCACCCATACCGAGCACCAAAAAGATCATAAATGTCAGGAACGGCACCGTAAACAGTGGCTTTTTAGCGACACGCCTAATACGCCTGACGTGCTTTCGCTGTGTCGTTGCATACTGACGTTTCAGTTTCTTTAGTTTTCTGGTCATAGCGGTGACTGGCAAGTAACGCACCCATGTGCCCAACCTGCATAATTAGTCATAACCATTGTATCAAATTTGGTAGCCTGGCCAAGCAATTATTCGCTTATTTGGCATTCTTATGGTATAAATATGTTATCTACTGCTCTTGGAGCGGGAGACACATCAGAGTGGGCAAACGCCCCTTCCACAGATTGGAACGTCGTGAACACCACGCTATTCCTGGCCTTCGCCATCGCCTGCGCCTGCCTCATGGGCGGCACGGGCATCTGGCGCCTCATCGACGCCTATGGCACCCCTGAGCCGGACGCATTCGACGTCATCTACGGCATGCTGACGCTAATGGCATCACTGGTCACGATCATCAGCCTCGTGATCAACTCGCAGCCGGCCCACCTCAGCGCTCTGCTCATCCTGCTGCCCTTCATCGGCATCGTCAGTGTGCGAGTGCGAGTGGAGTCCGACAGCTTCCGTGACCAGTACCGCAAGTTCATCGAACTCGGGATGGCCCTGATCGCCTTCGCCAACATGGCCATCCTCGTGACCGAGATGAGCAGCCAGTGGTGGATCAGCCTCGTGTTCCTGGCCTTCCCGGCGTGGGCGCTCTACAAGCTGATCCGACACTCCAACCGCGAACAGGCCGAATTCCAAGCCGACAGCAAGCGACGCGACGGTGACGCCCTCGACCACACCGGCCGGGAGCCCGAGCACGACGCCGACAACTGACCGAAGCGCAGGCCGCGGGGCTACCACAGTGACGGACACCCGTCAGCAGCCCCGCGGCCACCGCGCATACTTGCCCACTCTGAAATTGACACATTGCCTATTTTTATTGTATAATTATATGATCTTCTGTCACACGGACAGCGGACATTTACATTGGAGTGGACTCGAAAGAGCACCACACGACAGAGAAGCACTTCTGTGGTCATCCTGACCTTCCTGATCGGCATCGTGATGGCGGTCTATTGTACCACCATCCTGCTGCACACAAGGAAAAACCCCTGGTTCGAGCGCGACTCGTCCAACGAATCGTTCTGCGCTGGCATCGTTAGCGACCTCGTGGTCGGTGTCTTGGCGTGCATCGTCCCCTTTGTGGGCAAGCACTACGGAGTGGACGACGTTACGTTCCTCTTGCTGCTTGGCATCCGGGTCAATTTCCTGACCTTGCGGCTCTTCCCGCCCCACAAGAGCGACACGACACGCTACTTCTACGACGGCATCATCCGCTCCAGCGTGGCGTGCGGCCTCGTGGGCAGCGTACTGCCACTGTACATCGATGTATTGGCAATGCTGCAATACGGCCTGCTCATCCTGGGCGGTGCCGGCATTGCCACCGTCGCCATCGGCACCTGGGCCATCACCCATCCCCGCAAAGGCAACAGGCCCGGCAAACAGGCCTAAGACACCAAGGAGAGCTCGTGGGAAACCTCAAGTATACCGACCTCAGCATGTGGCTTCAGCTGATCGCCGTCCTGACCATGCTGTTCTGCAAGGTCGCCAACAAGGCTCCGGAAATCCAGAAGCGACTGCTGGTCATCTGCGCGACGCCGCTGGTATCCTTCTCCCTTCTGCAGGAAACCGGCAGCCACAACAAGCAGGTAGCTTACCTGCTACAGCTGTTGACGCTCACGGCGGTCATCTTCACCACACTCGCAGCCATCCGACGCAAGCAAGACGACGTACCCAAGCACGTACTACATGTGCACGTGGGCATGCCGTTCCTGCTGGCGACTCTTCTGCTGGAGCTTCTGAACGATGTGCGGCCAACGGCCCATGCCCAACTGGAAGTCCTGCAGCTACTGTCGCTCTGCATCGGCGCTGCAACTGCCTGGTGGGGCTGCATGAAGTGGCCGACAAGCCGTAGTCCGCTGCGGCACTGAAGGCCAGCCCGCCCCACTCGTTCGTTCGCATGCCACGGCGGCAGACTCCCGGGTCAACCGATCCGAAGAGCCTGCCGCCACCTGGCGCAACTATTGCCCTTTCCGTCCACTCCGCAAACGCTTCGCCTATTCAAGCTTTGTAAGCGGCGCAAACCCAATGTTTAGTTTCTTGGCACCCTTGCCTTTAAAGTAAATGGTGGCATTGTCGCCGTCCAGCTCCATAACTTGACCGATACCAAACACCTCGTGTTTTACTGCATCACCTTCACTGAGGTCTGGCACGTACCGTGGCTCATTATCCGGTACAACTTGGTCAAACTCCGAATCAGCTTGAGGCGGGTTTTGCTTGAAGCCGCTAAAGTTCAGCATTTCGCCATATATACCGGCATCAGGTTTAAAGTTGGCATCAATCTCCCCTAAAAACCGCGAAGGCGGGTTTTGCTGAGCCTGGCCATACAGCATACGGCTGACCGTATACAACATATATAACTCCTCACGGGCGCGAGTCATCCCCACATAGCAAAGGCGGCGCTCCTCCTCCATAGATGCTTCGTCGTACAGCGACCGAGCCGTGGGGAACACTGACTCCTCCATACCCACCATGAAGACTACCGGAAACTCCAGCCCTTTAGCGGCATGAAGCGTCATAAGTGTCACTGCATTACCCTCCGTATCAGCTTGGTCGACATCACTTACCAAGCTCACTTCCTCCAGGAACATGTCCAGGCCCTCATCTTGGTAGTTCTGTGCTACACTCAGCAATTCTTTGACGTTTTCCTGTTTCGATTCGCCGGCAGGTGTGCCATCATTCACATAATTATAATAATCCAGGCGCCGGATAATACTTTCGATAATTCCGCCCGGCGGCGTGTCTTCCGAAAGGCTGCGGACGGTAGCCAGCAAATCACCAAACTCACTAATGCCCTTGATGGCTTTATCGGTAAGCGTTTCGCACTCAGCAACCTGCGTAAGCGCATCGAACAGCGTCATGCGGTTAGCCTGTTTCCATAGGAAGAAGTTCTCTACCGACTTAGCTCCCACGCCACGGGCAGGCACGTTCACTACCCGCTGAAAGCTTACGCGGTCTTCTGGTTGGTATACCAGCCGTAAGTAGGCCATAAGGTCTTTAATCTCTTTGCGGTCGTAAAAACGCTGACCGCCAATAATCCGGTATGGGATTCCGTAGTGAATAAAGTTCTCTTCCACTGTACGGCTTTGTGCATTTGTGCGGTATAGCACAGCATAGTGGCTGAATTTTCGGGCACCAGTATCTGTACTATTACGGATACGGCGCACAATAGCCTCGCCCTCAGCACGCTCGTTGGCTACCTGCACCATCTGCACAGGCAAGCCAGAGTCTTCATCGGTCCATAAGCGCTTGTCAGAGCGCTGACGGTTCCTGGTAATAATGCCATGGGCAGCGTCCAGAATCGCCTTGGTACTCCGATAATTACGCTCCAGCTTAATAACAGTACAGTTTGGAAAGTCTTTTTCAAAATTCAGGATGTTACGGAAATCAGCCCCGCGCCAACTGTAAATACTCTGCCAGTCATCGCCCACAACCGCAATATTATTGCTCTTGTTGGTCATCATCCGTACCAGCTTGTATTGGGCCGCGTTAGTGTCCTGGTACTCGTCAATCATGATGTATTTAAAGCGGCGCTGCCATTTTTTGCGAACTTCTTCCTGTGTAGCCATCAAATGTACTGTCTTGCCGATAAGGTCATCAAAATCCATAGCGGCAGCTTCCTTGAGGGCCCGCTCATACAATGGAAAAACCTGGGCAGCCACCCGTTCGGCCGGGCTAGACTCCGCGCCAACAAAATCATCAGGAGTCATCAGATCGTTCTTGGCATTACTGATCATGCTGGCAAGCAACTTGGCCGGAAAACTTTTTTCATCTATTTGCAATTCTTTACATGCTTGCTTTACAGCTGCCATACGGTCGGATTCGTCAAAGATGACAAAGCTGCGGGGTATGCCAATATGCTCACCATCCTGGCGTAGAATACGCACACAAATAGAGTGGAAAGTGCCCATATAGGGCATGAAACTGCGGTTGTCCGGATCCTCGCCCAGCAACACCGCCACACGTTCGCGCATTTCACGGGCAGCCTTATTAGTAAACGTCACTGCCAAGATATTAAATGGAGACGCCTTACGACTTTGGATAAGGTAAGCGATTCTGTGTGTCAGCGTTTTAGTTTTGCCAGAACCCGCTCCGGCTTGAATCAGTAACGGGCCTTCAGTTGTCTCTACCGCCCTGCGCTGCTCATCGTTCAGCCCTTTGACAAGTTCCGATTCAGGAGCAGCTGCCATAGCACTGCCCGGTTCATCGGCCCAGGGGTCAAAAATATCAGTCATTATACTACCCTCTTAGCAACCATATGCACTTATTGTAGCAGTTGGCCATAGGGTACGGCTGTTGTAACTTTTAGAAAAAATCGGTATGTGGGATGCCATCGATCACAAAGATGCCTGCATCGAGTAAAACGTCAAAGACAATTACACCCAGCAGTAAAAGCGCCAGGATGACCCAAACCACTCCAGCTCGGGACTTGCCGTCATGATGCGACACAATCATCTCGCGCATTGGATCTTCCTCGTTTAAAACAGGAAGTGGTTCGGCATTCGGGTCAGGCTTTGCGGGCTGGTTTGTAGGGGCATCTTCAAAAACGACTCCTGAAGTTTGCTGGCCCACTGGCTGGGTGGCAGGCCCAGCTGACTCCTCGGTTACTGGGTTAGCGCCAGAAATAGCCGGGACTGTGTCGGTTTTAGCTGCCTCAGCAATATCATCAAGTTCTGCCGGTGGAAAAACCGCAGCGACATCAGGTTCGGCCGGCTCATCTGCTTCAGGTGCCTTATACGTGTGATCTGGCTCGTCCGGCTTAGACGGCTCATTGGTGGCAGCCGCCTCATCGCCTGCGCCTACTACACTGCCTGTCGCTACCGATGCTAAGCCGTCAGTAGGATATTCCTCGTCCTTTATAGAGTTCGGCACAATAGGTGCGGTCGCCTTAGCCTCAATGTGGTCAGTCACATTAGGCGGCGCGACAGGCTTTTGTGCCGGCTCTACCGCATTAGGAACCGCAGGTGCACCCGTTGGTTCAACAGAAACTTTTTGCTTGCTATCCATCAGGCTTCGCTCCTCATCTTTGGACATCATTGGGTCCTTTATTTGTGGTTTATGGCCAACAATTACCGGTCGGGAGGTAGCCGAGGCAGCCATTTTGCCCGGGCGGGACACATCGAATACTTTTGGTGCCGATGAAGTGTTCATATCTTTACGCTGCATTGTCTAACCCTTTCTGTAAACGGTGGGCGGCATCTATTATACCGGCAAACTTATATGGGTTCAGGCTGGCACCACCCACAAGCGCCCCGTCACATCCGTCTATTTCAAGGTAGCCGCGCACAATGTGCTCGTCGACACTTCCGCCATATAGCACACGGATGATACTGGCAGTATGGGTGCCATACAGATGCTCAACTTGCTGCCTAATATACGTGATCGCCTCTTCTGCTTCACTTGGCTTGGCCAGCTGACCGCCGAATGTACTGATAGCCCACACCGGTTCATATGCGATAACAACGTTTGCAACTTCAGCAGTTGTGAGGTTGCGCAATGCCGAGGTGACTTGGTCGTGCAAAACCTGTTTCGTGTGGCCGTCGTCCCGTTCATGCTTGGTTTCGCCTACGCAGATAATCGGGGTGATTCCATTACGAATGGCAGCCTGGGCCTTATCGCGGACCGTGGCTAAGTCTTCATTAAAGTAAATGCGCCGCTCAGAATGCCCTACAATAACATAGTGCACAAGGTCGCGTAGCATTGAAAACGACACCTCACCAGTAAACGCACCTTCATCTTTGTGATATGCGTTCTGGGCGGCAAGCCGGAACTTACGGCGATCAATCTGATTGCTCAGAGGTTGCAAAGCAAGCATACTGGGCGATAGTACAACTTCCATATCACGGTGGATGCGGGTGCGCTCTTGCAAGCGATGCACCAGCAAGCTTGCCTGGCTGACATTCAGGTGCATTTTCCAATTTGCAATAAGCAGTATTTTTCGTGCCATTCTAATTATTTTGAATATAAATCCTAGTTCTAGCTTAGCACAAGCACTATAGCAATTACAAAAATAGGATCGTCTTGCTACTTGTCCTGTAGTGCGCCAACGCCCGGCAACGTGCGCCCAGCCATAAGCTCCAAGCTAGCACCACCGCCCGTAGAGACATGGTCAAACGCCCCGGTCAGATTCCTTCCAGCAATATAACCGACGGTGTCGCCGCCGCCGACCAGGCTATACGGCCGATGGCCATAGTCCCCTACAATAGCGTCGATTACGAGCTCGGTGCCCCTGGCAAACGGCCCGACTGGCCCCTGCAAACTTGGCGTTTCTGTCACACCTAGCGTACCATTCCATACGACAGTATTTGCCAGTTGAATACCACCAGCTATAAATGCGCCGGTAAACGGCCCTACGTCTAGGATCATCTCGTCGCTAGCAATAAGGCGGCTGGATTCAGGTGGCTGTTTGGGGTAGTTTTCGACTTCAGCAATCATGTGCGCCGACCAGTCCACAATTCTTGTGGGGCTAGCTTTGTCGGCAGCCCTTGCCACCACACCGTCCTGGGGAATATAAAAAATGAACCGCTCTTTTTTAGACTTTTCACGGGCCTTAGTAATGATATCGCGGGCAATAGGAACATCGTTCTCTTCGTATTTACTTTTAGCGATATCAATGCCATCGGCCGCCAAGAACGTATTAGCCATAGCGCCACCTATTGCAATAAAGTCGGCTATATCAATAAACTTGTTAAGTACATCAATTTTGTCAGATATTTTAGCGCCACCGATAATAGCCATCAGAGGACGCTCGGGCGTATCAATAACACGGGTAATTACATCCACTTCTTTTGCTACCAGCAGGCCAGCGACGCTTGGCACATGGTGTGTTATAGCTTCAGTAGTAGCATGTGCCCGATGCACCACACCAAACCCATCCTGGACGAATACATCAGCGTATTTTGCTAGCTTACAGGCAAAGTCAGCATCATTTTTTTCTTCTTCCGGGTGGAACCGGACATTTTCGAGTAACAAAATCTGCCGAGGCTGTAAATTTTCAACCTGCTTTGCCGTCTCGTCGCCAATACAATCGTTAGCGAACTGCACATCTTGGCCTAGTAGCTGGGCTAGCCGGGCGGCAACCGGCTTTAAACTAAACTTAGCGTCCGGCTTGCCGTCGGGGCGGCCTAGGTGCGAGCAAATAACCAAACGAACATTTTTGTCCAGCAATGCTTTTACTGTATCGACTGATTGTTTTATACGGTAATCATCGGCAATAGATCCATCATCGTTCAAAGGTACGTTATAATCAGCGCGAAGCAATACGCGCTTGTCCTGCAGGTCGATATCATTGATCGTTTTTTTAGTAAACATGCATGAAACCCCTTATGCTATTACTTCGATTATATCAGCAAACAAAAAAGAGCCCTATGGAAGGGCCCTTTTTATCTCTGCTACAGATCTTATTGCAGAACGCGGACTTTGATAGTGTCGGTACCACCAATAAGGCCGGGCTGGTGTCCGGATACGATAACGACACGGTCTCCAGGCTCAAAAACATGCTGTTCCTTAAGCCATTCAGCAAGGTTGGCGCCAACGTTTTCAACGTCTTCACGCAAGAATGACTTGCTGGCGTACATCAAAGCCATCTGCGTAGCCACACGAGGAGTCGAAGTGACAACTACAATTGGCATGTTCGGACGGCGGGCGGCAATACTCAGGGCAGTCGGGCCGGATTTAGTCTGGGCAATAATAGCTGCAGCCTTGATTTGTCTGGCAAGCGCCAACGCGCCAGAAGTAATTGCCTCTTGCAAATTGTCAGTCTGCTGGTCTGCTGTATAGATTGGGTTGAGGGCTGCGTTGTTTTGGGTGTACAAAATAATACGCTTCATAGTCGCAACAGCTTCAACTGGATATTTACCATTTGCAGACTCCTCGGAAAGCATCACGCAGTCCGCACCTGTAATAACAGCGTTGGCAACGTCGGAAACCTCGGCGCGGGTTGGGTCTGGGTTGTCGGTCATACTTAGAAGCATTTGGGTCGCAACAATGCTGATCTTGCCGTACTTTTGGCAGAACCCAAGAATATTGCGCTGTACGACAGGCACAGCTTCGGGACTGACTTCAACAGCCAGGTCACCCCGAGCAACCATAACGCCGTCACTGACCTTTACGATTTCTTCGAGCGCATCGTCTTCGATAGCGGCTTGGGTTTCGATTTTGGCAATAATTTTCGCATCAGAGCCCTTGCTTTGCAAAATTTCACGTAAGTTAGTGATGTCGCGGGCGGATTGCACAAAGCTAAGGGCAACGTAGTCGATGTCTTGGGTGACACCATAGTCGATGTCTTTGCGGTCTTTTTCAGTAAGGATGTCGCCGCCGAAGTCGGTGTCTGGCAAGTTCATCCCTTTGCGCTTCAGCAGAAAACCGTCATTGTCGATCTGCACGGTCAAGACACCATCGTCAGAAATATCACCAACAACACCACGCAAGCGACCATCAAACAGGTATAGGCGCTCACCAACCTTCATTTTGGTGCTGAGGTCATACTGAATTGGAATAATACCAGTTTCTTCGTAGTTGGCGCCAAATTTGAACTGTAGTGCCTCGCCAGCTTTAACATCAATCTGGCCCTCGAAGTCGCCCAAACGGATCTTTGGACCCTGCAAGTCCTGCAAGATGGCAACTGGTTTGCCGTATTCGGCGCTTGCCTTGCGAACCCATTCAATACGCTGGCCGTGTTCTTCATGGTTGCCATGGCTAAAGTTCAGGCGGAAGCCATTGGCGCCGTTCTGCATCATGGCTAATACATGGTCGTAGCTGTCACTTGCGGGGCCAACTGTTGCCAAAATCTTAGTGCGCTTAAAAATGCGTGAAGATACGTTAGGTGCTTTATCCGTATATGTCATTGTTTTCTCCAAAAAAAGAATAGGTTTGCTTGTGTTGGCTCATATTATGCACTCGTAGCGCCAGTAATGCAATCATAAGCGTTGTAAAAGTGGTACGGAGTTGCGGACGTGGAGCTGCCTGTTGGCAGTAGCGGAACCCGATGGTTGTCGAGTTTCCACGTCCGCAACGTTTTTTTGGGGACCTCCGAACGCCCGACAGAGTCAGGGGTTCATATGGTTCCGCACATCCGTACTCAGGTGTTGCGGCGGCGCACCACCAGAGCGGCGGCAATGACAGCCACGCTCAGGCCGGCACCGATCTGCACCTTGCGGTTGCAGGCGATGTCCACCGTGGCCTCCAGGCCCTTGCTCACCTTCTGGAGGGCCTGCTGGCCGCGTTCGGTCTTGGCAGCCTCACCGAGCTTGAGCTTGAGCGGATCGGTGACGTGGTCCTGGACCAAAACGATAGCCGGCTGTGCGACATAGCCTGCGGCCAGCAGCACCAGCGACTGGGCAGCCTTGGCCGCGCCAGTGGCACGGTCGCGAACGGCGGTTGCCGCCTCGTTTACGGTGTTATTCACTGCTTTCCTCCTGCGTGACATAGACATGCTTTGTCAAAAACGAGTGCAAAAAAGAGTTCATCACCTCTTCTGAATACGGATTTTAGTGCCCCGGAAAATCCGGTAATATCCGCTGCCGGACAAACACATAGACGATATTTAATACTATCTTCATTATTTTTGCAACGCCAGTACTGATTCGTTTTAATAGGAATATCATGAGCGCTTAAGCTCGTGAACAAAATAGGGGGAACTATGCAAGCACCGTTACCAAGTCAGCATAATCAGGCCGCGCCTGCACAAACACAGCAAGTGCAAAATATGAATGAATCGGCACTATATAGTGGCGATCTATCAGATGGCATCCGTACGTCCGTCCTTAAGCACCGCATCATGAAGGCAATTGAAGAAAATAAGCGCCAGGGGGTTCACACGAGCGTTAACATTTACGATGTCCGCGAAGCGCGCCCGATACTCGACTACGACCAAAGTAAGGTACACTTTGCCGCAAGTATCAATAAGATCCCTATCGCGTGGCAGATCCTGCAAGACCTGCGGGACAACAAAATTACCATGGCCGACACTGTTACCTGGCAAGATGCCGACGTACGCGCTGGTTATGGCGAGTTTGACCAGGCCGGCGCGCCCAAAGAGGCGACGGTAGAAGACTTACTGTACGACATGCTGAACCGGTCGGGTAATACCGCCGTACGCGCACTGGTCAACTACAAGCTGGGCGGCGCACAAGCAGTCAACCTGCGTCTGGCACAATATCCACAGCTCAAAGAAACCAGGCTACAACCGCTCGCAGGCGAAGGCAATCGTTTTTACGTTGGCAATACCACTAGCAAAGAAGCCATGTGGATCTTCGACCGCCTACTGTCCAAGCCAGACAAATACGAAAGCTTTATCCGTAATGCTTTGCAGTCAAATATCTTCGACGATTTTGGCGTACGCACCCAATTAGAGGGCAACGATTATATTATTCTAGCTAACAAGGTTGGAATTTTGGATGATCAAGATGGCAACAACCGTCATGATGTAGGCATCATTTATAACACTCAGTCACGTAAAATTTACGGCTACTCGTTCCTTACTACCACCCCGCACAATAATACCCAAGGTACATGGCGAGCACATGATTCACTGAAGCACATGGGGCATGATGTCCTCCGCTACAGTGGAAACGTGCCGAAGAAAGACCACAAGAAACAGCAAAACCAGCTCAAACAGCAACTGGACGCCAAAAACAACGCCGCACGCGAGGCAGAGAGCAGAAGAGTACTGTACTAGTCAGCCCTGCTGCACAGGTCAGTCCCGCCATCCAGGCGGGACTTTTTTAACCAAGCTTTTTATAGGCAAAAGCCACACGCTGGCCAACAGTAACTACCGATAATGCCAATACGACTATACAAGCAAGACTCATAAGGTTCTGGCCAAGCAGCTCTGCATCCGGAAACAGCGCGTATATCAGCAAGCCTACAAAAATAACAACGAGGCGTTCGGTACGTTCCATAATGCCAACATTGGCAGTAAGGGTGCCTTTGGCAGCAAGCTCAACCCGGGAACGAATGTAACTAATCAAGTATGTGAACATGACCAATGGCAGCAGGATTTCCCAGGGAACAATATTGGCAAAACCAAAAGCGACAATTACCGTAAAGTCAGCAAAACGGTCGATGGTGGAGTCCAAAAACCCGCCAAACGCAGTCACCTTATTCTGTGCTCGGGCCACTAGCCCGTCCAACAAATCTACGGCATTGAAAATGAACACCACCAAAGCCAGCCAGTATTGCCCCTGAACGACACATATAAAAAATAAGACCGGAAAAACCAGTCCGAACAATGTTATGGTGTTTGGGTTTACGTTACGGAAGACGCGCGCAATTGGCTGTAACGCTTTTTCGGTTTGAGGTTTCAAAAAACTTAACATATTGGTACTAAGTATACTCCTAATTCCTAATTCCTAATTTCTTTATCTGGCAGTGTTGCAATGGCATTGTGAAACATTTGATTCACTTCCTCCATGAACTGCACTAAAAATAAGATCTCTTCATCAGAACGGCTGTCTAAAATAGCATCGAAGGCCTGCTGCATTGGCCGGTATAACTCCGTAATCCTTTGTTCCAGCTGCTTGTTTTCTATCCCCGACACAACAACGCGGCGGCGGTCGTTTGGATCTGATACCCGCTTTACAAGCTTTGCCCTTTCCAGCCGGTCAATCATGCCTGTCATACCTCCAGTTGAAATATGGCAACGCTTAGCCAGCTCACCTGCCGTAAATGGGCCATGGTCACGGATGAGGCTGGCGCACTCAAACTCCGAAGCGCTTAGCTGGACATGCTGGGCAATGGCATGCACCAACAGGACATTGATATTGCCATTGTCGCGAACTTGCTCGTTCAGTGTTTGGATTAACTTTTCCCTATCGATATCAGCCATGTGGTTGCATTCCGTCTTGTGGTTAAAAATATCAGTTACTTCGTATTTTTTCAATAAATTGCTGCCCATTGTCGCGGATCTGCAGACTGCGGGCAACAGAGTCTTCCAGCCGCTGTACCAACATGAGAATAGCTGCGTTCTGACGAAGCGGCGCCACCTCTTCTAATGTTACGCGTGCTCGCCCGCAATAGTCTAGGATTTGCCCGGTCAATATATCAACTGATTGTTGCCAGAACACCTTTCGCAAGCCAGGCATTATATCATCCAGCGAATGCTTCCCTATGCCAATACCAGCATCACGTAAAACCGAAATAACAACGTAGCTCAGCTGCCCTGTTGCCAAGTCTTCCGCCCAGTCATGTAGATCGTCGTTTAATTGGCGGGCGATCAAGTAATGACAGAAAGCCTGGCGCAGCAAGTCGACGTGAGCGCTGTCGGTAATCTGCTGTAGCAAAAGCGGACCCAGGGCGTGGCCCAGCGAGCGCTCATACAAAAAACGTAAGTTACCGTAATCTGGTATTGATGTTATCGTTAACTGCCCCTTATCGACAGTAGCACGACAGTGGTTTAATTCCCAGCTATTGGCCTCGTCCATGGTATTGAATACGTCCCTGATAAGTGAGGCCGCATCAGCATTCTGGCTGAGGCTCATATACATTTCGAGCATCGTACGCTGCGCATAGGCAGCCACCGGCATGGTGGCCGCTATTCCTTCGGCATCTATAAAATCGTCAAAAATAGTATATGCGACCCAGCAAAAAATATTAGCAACACCAAGGTTACAGCATAGGGTATCAGTCATTGCTAGCGGCCGAGTTTGCAATGACTGCGCATACATCAGCGGCAATAGTGCGACCTCGCTGCTTTTGTCGACCGTACTCAATGACGCAATAGCCGACAAAACCCGTGGCCGCAGCGACGGAGCAGCCTGTACAACTGCTTTGTTTGCCGATGCATATACATATTGTTTGTTCTTATCAGTAGAACTACTGTCCTCCTGCTCTGCAGAACTTTTCCGCACAACATAGGCCTGTTTGATATACTGGTCGGTCGTAGGGATACCCTGTATATTCACTTGGTACCACCGCTGCATTTGCTCATAATACATCGCAAGATTGGGAAGCGGGTGTGCAACAGTAGCAGCCAGATACGCAATCTGCATGTTCGCATCATCCCGAACAGTTCCATCTGATCCCGCATATGGCCCTCCGGGCATAACCTCTGCCCCAACCAATCGGGCGGCAAGCATTGCCTGGATATCTCCAGCAATAAGCTGCTGGTCAAATGCGTATACGGCATTGAGCGACAAGGCGAATGTGTATAGGTCGTCGTACCGCTCAGGCCGATGCCGTAGGTCAGCTACAATTGCTTCCGCCAGACGTTCGCATAACCTGCGAGCTGGCGCACTTGCAGCCAAAACCCACAAGACAATAGCACGCTGCTCTACTGAATGGAGTAATTGATGGTCCGTCTCCAGTGCGTGTAGCGCGCGACTTGCGGTAGTATCAAGTTTTTGGCGTGGCATACTGGGGTACTCGTAACACAAACGTCGTTTTTTTTGTAGCCGAATCAAGCTCAAGACTACCTGAAAAATGAGTTTCAATAACCCTTTTTGCGATGAATAAGCCTATGCCCATCCCTGTTTTTTTAGTACTTGTAAATGGTTTGAACAATTTTTCGCGCTCACTTGCCGGAATGCCCGGCCCGGTGTCACTCACACGGATAACAACTTCCTCACCTTGTAGCTCGTATGTTACCAAAACAGCTTTGGACTTGGAGGTTTTGCAGGCATCAATAGCATTGCCAACCAAAATGGATATCACCTGGCTAAAGCGAGCCGGATCGCCCATTGCCTGGACTTTTTCGCCACTTGACTCTAGTTGCAAGTCAACGCCGGCGGCTACCGCCTTCTGCTTTAGGAGTCCTATAATTTCTTGGACTTTCTTGGACGGAGTAAAGGGCTTGTCTACAATGTCGCCCCGGAGCTGGCCGCGAACATCATCCACCATGCGGTCGAGGTAGCCGATAATTGCATTTGCCCGCTCAATAGCATCAGCGTGTTTACGGCTATGGACGCCCTCGATTTCCATAGTTAAAACAGTTAAATAGTTCGCCATATCGTGGATAAACCCCGTACTCAGCTGGCCTAGCTCGGCAAAATTATACAACTGTTGAACCTCTTCGAACTGGGCTTTTTGCAGCTCAGCAGTGCGCTCTGCTATCCGCACTTTCAGCATCTTTTTTTCAGTCAACAAAGCAGCTTCAGCTAACTGGATACGATACAGGGAGCGCTCCATTTGGCGGCCGAAAAGCCAGGATATTACCGCCAGCAAGCTAAAGCCGGCACAGTAGCCTAGTGCGTCACCAAAGCTGGACGTGTTTGCGGACCATGATTCATCCGGCAAATAAAAACCACATTTAATACTCAACTGCACTGCGATGATATACAGACAGATTGCCGCTGTCGCATATAGTGCATAGGATGACCGCACAACAATACCTGCCAAAATTATAACCACCGCAAATAACAACACACCAAACGGTGTGTTTATACCCCACTGGCCTACAACCAAAAAAGCTAGCAGTCCATAAAAGACTACTAGCAAATGGGCACCCCACTTAAAACCCTTTCTACGGATGGCATAATAGATGCCACAAAGGAATAGGAGCAGTACACCTCCAATTCCCATCCGCGCCAAAACATAGTGGTTATTGCTCAGGAAGAAGCTAACGACCAAAAGTGCCAGCAATGCAAACGAAACTGCGATAGTACCCAATAGGACAACATTTAATACAAGCTCGCGGTTGCGGGCGTTTTCCTCTTGTTGCCGAGGTTCGATCAGTCGTTTATACAGGGTTCGCAAAAATGGGGGCATACAATTTGGGGATTAGTTTGGCGTAACTATCGGAATCAGTCGTACCAAGGAGCACCGGCGCTGTATTCTGCATACAGTTGCTCTGCAATTTGTGCTTCCTCTCGGCTATCAACATCAGTTAACACAGTGAATAACGTATCACTCATTCTATTATACCCTTTCTTTCCTTAACTGTTGCTATCAACCATATAGCCAATGCCATATGCGGTCTTGATAAGCGGTGTCTTAAACGGACGGTCTACCTTCTGACGAAGGTGGTTTATGTGGACATCAACGGTGTTATTCCATCCCTCCTTACCGGACTCCCACACATGGTTAAATATCATAGAGCGACTCACGGCACGGCCGTGGTTGCTTACCAAATATTCCAAGATATCGAACTCTTTGCGCCGCAAACTGATCTCGGTGCCACTGCGGGTTACACGACGGCGGCTGACATCAATTACCAAATCTTTGACGACCAGGTTTGGCTGGGTTTCTACATACTGCGTCCGCCGCAACAGTGCAGCTACCCTGGCTTTCAATTCATCACTGTTAAATGGCTTCGTCAGGTAGTCGTCGGCACCACATTCAAGCAGCTTTACAATACTAGACGACTGTTTTTCGCCAGTCAGAATAAGGATCGGCGTTTTAATCCCCGATTTGCGCAACTCGGAACAGACAACGGATCCGTTCATGTCCGGCAAGCCCAAATCAAGCATGATAAGGCGGTACTGGATACTGCGCGCTTTATCGAGTGCTTCCTCGCCCGTTGATGCCATATCGATAATAAAGTCCTTGCGAAGGTGCTTTTTGAGCGTTTCCGCTAGGAGCCAATTATCCTCAACGATTAATAATTTCTTACTAATTAAATTCTGCATCTATCTTAGAATGTTACAGTTGAAATATTAAAAAAAGATTAAATACAGCAAGAAGGGCTTCATTATCGGTCTATATTGCAGGATGTTGACTCGGCGAATAATTAATCACCAGTTAACGTAGCAGCAGCAACAGTTTGGAGTACGGCGAATAACAGAGGTGTAAAAGGTAATGCTATTTAGGTTAGGCGTACAACATTAAGTATACCAAACATTCTGCAGTATAGCAGCTATTTGTTAATTTCTGTTTAATGTGACATCATACTTCCGTACATTCCCGAGCCCAGGAAGACCTTCATGCCGCATTTGGACGTCACGCAAGAAATCGAAGAACACAAGTTCACGCGACTACTGCGGATTCTCCTGTCGGAAGAGATCGAAAAAGACCCGCAGTTCACAGGCAGGAAGCTGCTCAGCCGCGACCCGCATGTCGCATACGCAGCCCTTCAGCCTATCGTGCAGAAACTCAACCAAAATCCCACCCAGCACTACAAGGCCATACTGAAGGCGCAAAAAGGCGACAAGGCAGTCGTGGCAACGGCGCTTCGGTCTTCGACCGTATATGACCTGTTCACCCTGCTAGCCCAGAGCCTCCGGCGCAACGCCTTCCCCGACCTCGGCACAACGTACGACCACCTGCTCGAACCGAGCACGTGACACATGGGAAGGAGCGCGGCCACCATGATTGATTTTTCACCCAGTGGCCCCTCCTTCCCTCGCAGCACCTACGCCGTTACAGCCTTGCCCGCGCTGCCAAATGCATTGATTTTTTCTTCCACCACATCCTGGACCGCCTGGCATACCTCGGGCATCAATTTTACCACCGCGTATTCATCGGGGTGGTCGGCCAGAACTTTTTCGAGTGTTGTTCGGAATGCGTATCGCATATCGCTGTTAATATTGATTTTGCTGACGCCGATTTTGGCAGCATCCTCAAAAAAATGCAGCGGCGTACCGCTACCGCCGTGCAGGCTTATCTGACAGTCCACAGCATTACGCAACTGCTGTAACAATTCCAAATCAAGCTCCTTTGGCACAGGATATTTGCCATGCAAGTTGCCAATAGCAGCCGCAAACGTATCAATGCCAGTCGCGTCAACAAACGCTTTTGTACTTTCCGGTGTGCTAAAAGTCTTCTTGATCTCTTCGTAATCGATATCTTCTGTGTGAACGTTCGATGAACCGCCAAAGTAGTGCGGCTCACTTTCCACTAGTGCGCCTGTAAATTTGGCATATTCAACTACTTCTTTTGTCTTTGCAATAATCTCATCGGTAGTCGCATCGTGGTTGGCCTGCGAAATATCAATATGGATAAACTCAAAACCAGCGTCGATAGCAGCTTTACATGCTTCGACTGTTGGGCTATGGTCGAGGTTCAGATACATCTCAACACCATATTCCTGGCAGTAATTATTTACCATGTCACGGATATTCTGCAAACCGAGCGCCTTTACCTCGCCATCACTCACCTCTACAAGCACTGGTGCTTGTAGTTTTTGGGCGGCACGCGCCACCGCAATCAATGTCTCTTGGTTATCAATATTGAATGCACCCACGGCAAACCCCTGTTCCCGGCTGCGCCGCATAAGAGCCCTGGCGCAAGTAGTATTGTGTCGAATTTCTTTGATGGTCAAGCTCATGGTCCCTCCGTTATAAAAAACATATGCTTACTTGCATTGTAGCATCAGATGCTACCGGTGTGTTAGGATGTGATTTTTTTCATATCCATGGTATAAGAGTAAAAAGGAGCAACCGCTCTATCTTCACGGCCCGAAAGGGACATAGTGCGTAATTTGACAAACTGGCCCAGCTGCTTATGGGCTGAAGACGGACGGCGCAACCGTGCGCTCGGCCGCGTGCTCACCACCATGTGGGCAACGCACTTCGGAATCTCGTACACCACCACGTTCTACGAGAAAGCTGGCCTCGATTATCTGCAGATCTTCGGTACTTTAGCCATCCTGGCTATCTTCACCGGCATCTCGGAAATAGCTTTCGGCTTAGCTGCCGACGGCAAGGGGAACAAGCGTGTACTGGTTACTGGGCTCATCCTTCAGGTGTTTAGCTCGTGGGCAATCTCGCAGGCTAAAACCTTCTGGGAAATGGCCGCGGCCACTGTACTCACCAGCATCTCGTGGAGCATGACGAGCAGCACAGTCAACTCGATTGTCAAGGCTTCATCTGCCGCAGCAGAAACCAGCAGGTTCAATATGACGAGCCCACGGTACAGTGGCGCTGGTGCCATCACGGGTGTGGTCATCGGTGCCGTACTGTTTAACCGGTTCGGAATTGATATGGTCTTCGAGGCCCAGCCTGTGACCTTCCTTGTCGGCCTGGCTGCCGCCGTCCTTCTGGTGGACAAGCACAGTACCCGGCAAATGCCCAGCCGACAGCTGCTAGGTGACGTCCTGCTGACACTGTTCGTGCGACGACCCGACATTCGCTGGCGTATGCTGCTGGCGGGGACCGTCAGCACAGGAGCGCTTGCCACACTCTGGCTTATCCAGCCCGACATGGCCAATGCCGGCTTCGGCAAGAACGTTTTTGGCTGGCTCTACCTCATCCGCGCCATTGTTGGCACTGTCCTAGCGCTGTGTAGCACCCCGCTATACAAGAGGCTGGGGGATATGCGCACGCAACTACTATTGCTTGCCGTGGTTGGCGGCTCGGCAGTGGCTTCCGGACTACCCCTAGGCAGCCTCAGCAAGGCCGGACCCATCGCGCTTCTGCTAGCGACAGCCATGGAATTCACGCTAGTCCAAGCCCTCATGGCCAACGCTATCAATGACGCCGTGCCACAGCACCAAACTACCACCGCACAATCGACCTACAGCTCGGTAAAGGCGCTCTTCGGGATCACCATTATTCCGATTGGCCTTGTGCAAAAAAGCCTACCAACCGACACCACGCTGGTAGTTATTGGCGTAACGGTACTGGCATTCGGCAGCTTATGCTATGCCCGGCAACTGCGCGCCTCGCACGGCACCAGACAACTGTCTGACCCGCACTAGGAGATCGGGGTGTGGTAGTGGATTAAAAGTCCGTCCACTACCACACCCGCAAGTACCATATTTTTTTCATATGCCAACGGTATACTAAAGGCATGGAAATACATGCAATCAACGAAAAAAGGACAGTACTTGTTGACATTGACGGCGTCAGTGCCGACTTTGAAGCTCCTATCCTAGCTGCAATAGAGCAGCATCACCCACACATTAAAAGGCTTAACCCCAACGAATATCCCCCGTCACTATATATCCACGAGAACTATCCAGCCGAGCATGCAGACACGATTTGGTCTGTCATTAACGAACCTACTTACGAACGCCGCTTACCGCTTATGCCCCATGTCATAGAAGGCTGGGCAGCGCTGCTAGAAGCAGGATACGATCCCCGCTTTTGTACAACATTACGCCCGCAGCAATTCGCACCCTTTTGTGCTGAAAATAAGCTTGGCTGGATCCGTGAGCATTTTGTACCTTTTTTTGGAGAAGTAGTGGTTGCCAATACAGTTTTTTCAGATAAGAAGCACGAGGTGCAAGGAGCTGTTCTGATAGAAGATCGTCCTGCACCGCTAAAGGGCGCACACACGGCAACATGGGAGCACGTGGTTTTCGACCGTCCATATAATAGGAACCCTGAATCGGAAAACCTTGTACGTATCCAAGGATGGGATGACCCCGACCTCATTCCCAAAATAGATGAAGCCTATCACAGACATAAGGCCAGGCAGCAGTAACGGACGCTGGCATTAATGCATTTTTGGTATAGTACATACCATGTATAAGCCACGGCAAATTGGCATACCTGCCCATATCCGAAACGCTGTAACCTACCGCGAGTGGATAGTGCCAGAGGAGCTACGGCATATTGCCTTTGTAACCTGGGAGCTAAAAACCAACCGTCACTTGGCTGAGCGGTGTGAATATTTAGTATTGCCAGATGTTTGTACCGATATTATTTTTGATGTAAAAGCACCACAAAACACCGACGCAGTATTTATTATGGCATCCGCCAAAGATGCAACACAGATATCGCTGGGCACGGATTTTCACTATGTCGGCATCCGGCTTCTGCCCGGCGTCTTGCAGGGTAGCTTTCGGATTACACAAGCAGAACGATCGCTGGGTACCCTGCTTGCCAGTGCTTCAACCGCCCAACAACGGCGTGCACAGCTAGAACAGTACACAGCCAATCTGATGCAGCAAAAGACAGTCAAAGAGAATTGGCTTATGTCCCATATAATAGCGCACGCAAGCAAGCTGCATACTGTGCAAGACCTCGAGCAAGTTAGCGGCTACACCTCACGCCAACTCCGTCGTATTTTCAAAGCCCAGACAGCTTTGTCGCCCAGCGACTTTATTAGAATACTCAAATTTCAGAACAGCCTGCAGAATAATCCCAGCCTGTACTATGCCGACCAGTCCCACCTTATTAAAGAATTTAAACGCATTACCGGACTCACTCCCGGTGTTTTCAAAGAAACGTATTGATGTCCAAGACCCAGGCGGTGTTTACAAAAAGAGACCACCTGGGTGGTCTCTTTTGGAGTATGATACGCGTTTAACGCTACAACGACCGTTTCTTATACGCCTGGACAGACAGGACATAGAACAATACGAGGATACCAATAGTCCAAGCAAAGGCTAGTCCCGCCTTGCTGCCCGCAGTACCATTGGTTAGCAGCGAGCGCATTGTTTCAATGATAGGCGTAAAAGGTTGGTTGTCGGCAAAGCCGCGCAACACTGACGTCATGGATGAAGTCGGCACAAATGATGGGCTTAGGAAAACAAGGAACATCAGCAGATAGCTAAACGAGCTAGCACCTTCAACCGATGCGGCCTTGATGCCAAAGTAAATCGCCATCCAGGTCATCGCCATAGTCAGCAGCACCAGCAGCCCGGCAAACAACAGCCATTCAGCTATGCCAGCATCAGTCCGGAAGCCTGCGGCAAAAGCCACACCCAACACAATCAGTGATGAAAACAGGTTAGAAAGCGCCGACGATGCCGCCTGGCCGCCCAGGATGGAAGCTGGCGCAATTGGCATGGTCCGGAAGCGGTTGATTATCCCTTTTTGGACATCTGTATTCAAACGGAAAGCAGCGTATGCCACCCCGCTAATAACGGTGAATATGATAATCCCGGGCGTAATGTAGTCGATATACTTTACCGAGCCAGCTTGAGCCTCGAGGGCACCGCCCAAAACGTAGACAAACATTAATAGCAATGCAACTGGTGTAATAACCACGGTTATAAGAGTGTCTGAGCTGCGGATAATATGGCGCAGGCTGCGCTTGGCCATCGTCCACGTATCTTTAAGGGCATACATGCTATTTATCCTCCTTGGTTTTGCCGGTCAGCTTAAAGAATACTTCGTCGAGTGTTGGCGCTTGGTGGGCAAAATCGGTTGGTTCGATCTTGGCATCACGCAAGTCGGTAAACAACTCGGCAATACGTGCAGCGCCCACACCAGCGTCCACAGAAAGCGTCGTGCCAGCTGCATGGCTTATTTGATGGTGTTTACCCAAGGCGGCCGCTGCTGCTATACGCTGCTTCTCATCTTGGAACGTCAGCTTAATAAGGCCGCCCGGTACAAGTTTTTTTAGCTCCTTAGCAGTGCCATTGGCAACAATAGTGCCCTCGTGCAATACAGCAATAGTATCAGCCAACTCATCGGCTTCATCAAGATATTGGGTAGTAAGGAAGATCGTCGTACCGCCCTTGGCAAGTAGGCGAATTGCCTCCCACATTTTTTTGCGAGCCTCTGGGTCAAGGCCAGTCGTTGGCTCGTCCAAAAAGATAATAAACGGATTGCCGATAAGACTCATGGCAATGTCTAGACGGCGGCGCATACCGCCCGAGAACGTAGCCACACGGCGGTCGGCCGCATCCGTAAGGTCGAACTGTTGCAATAGGTCTGCGGCTGTCTGGCCAGGATTATCGACATGCCGTAAATCGCCAATCAGTTCCAAATTTTCGCGTGCCGTCAACATGTCGTCTACTGCCGCAAACTGCCCCGTCAAGCTGATACTCTGGCGGACATTGCCGGCTTGTTTGGCGACATCAAAGCCATTGACTGTTGCGCTGCCGCTGTCTGCCCGCATAAGTGTTGTGAGGATATTGATGGTAGTTGTTTTACCTGCGCCGTTAGATCCAAGCAGTGCAAATATTTCACCACTCTTAACCGTAAAACTGACGCCCTTTAGTACGGAATGTTTTTTGAACCCTTTGGTGAGCTCCTGTACGGTAATTGCTGACTTCATATACGTCTCTGCTATTTCCCAAGTTTGTCCGCAATACTGCGGTTTAATTTTTCACGCAAGCCATCGGTGTATGTTTTTTCATCCTGTACCAGATTATCTACGAATGCCGCAATATCGTTACCCGTAACTTCGAGTACATGCTTGCCGCTTGCCGCACCTTCTTCAAACAAGTCAACGGCACGCTTGAACATATTGCTTGGGTCCATCACACCTGTGCCGCCCTGCCAGACATAGTGCTTCATTTCGTTATATACCACCTGGTAATCAGCGGGTAGTGTCTTGGCGCGGGACTCCAATGCCTTCCACTCTTTCTTGCCTTCCAAGTCGCCAATAATCTTGTTTAAAAAGTCGTTCATATTATCTCCTTTATTTGCCTGTATTCTTAGATTTTTTGTAATGCTCGTTCCACTCTTCATACAATTTTGGCAGTCGCTCTGCCAAAAAGTCGCCAAGCGAGGCAGTAGCCTCCAGCGCTTCACGCCGCTGCGGCGGAGCATCTTTCAACAACTCCAGACCTTCGCGCGCCAAGTTTGCCAGCTCCTGGTATTCCTCCGGGTTGAAACCACTCTGCATACTAATGGAATTAAGGCTAATCAGGTCGGCGCGAGTACCCGCCGGGCGAGAACGCGTAATGAGGTTCTGTGTCTCAAGCATTTTAAGCGCGTTATTAACAGCACTGCGGCTGGTGAGCAATGCATCGGCTATGTCGTTAATCGACTGTTCCATTGGCTCACAAACCGATAAGTAACCAACAACCCGCCCCATAACAGGTGGCAAGCCGTGGCGCTGGGCGTTGTAACGGCCCATGTGATCAGCAAAGATCAATATTTTATCGTTGTTCATACCCGTAGTATACACAAATAACTGAAATAACACAAATTTGTGTCATTTCAGTTTAGATTATATTCTGCCACCTCTGATAAATGAGGTAAAAATAACAACTAATATTGAAGACATTGTCGCCTACGGGGCCACAGGGTCGCCCATAAAGCCAGTGATCTGCGCTGCGTTTAGTGCAGTATTAAACACACGGACATCATCTACTTGGGCATTTGCCGCACTCGGAACAACAAGGAAACTAAAGGTACCGGCACCGATACCACCGGTATTCGTAAAGCTGCTTACCTGCGCACCATCGCGGAAAAGGCGCAATGAAGTGCCATCGAAAGATAGCGCCACATGCACCCAAGTATTAAGAGTCAGAGCAGATTGGCTGACTGCCACCAGGCCACCATCCACGCGGACGTTGCCCTGCAAGACATTGGGGGTACTGAAATCACCCCGCTGCGCCCATATTGCGACTTGTGTGGCTCCAGAGGCATCGGTTCCGTCCCATACACCAATGAGCGGGCGGTTTGTGCCAGCAGTAAGGTCTGTGGGGCGGGCCCAGCACATAATCGTTACTGGTGAGCTCAGGCTCGTCCAGCTAGTCCGGATCGCGCCCCCAGTACCAGTGTTGGCAATGGCAGTACCGCCAGAGTGTCCGCTAACCCAACTACTACCGCCATTAACCGTCAACGGGAGGCTATGTTCCGAACTATCACGAGCAGTTGTGCCAGCTGCCTCATCAAAACCCCATGCTGCAATAAGGTTCGGATGCTGTTCGCGTCTTCTGATAGCAGAGACGCGGAATGAAGGAAGAACCATGTTTTAGAACCCTTTCGCTCCAAGTGCCCCGTACCAGTTCGTACCACCATCAACAGTAAACAACGAGATCATATCCATTCGAGAAGCTGTAAGGGTTAGGATGGGTGCGCCAGCAGTACCCCATTTGACACTGGCGGGCCAGGTAATAGTACGCAAGCCGACGGCATCCTGGAAAACAAGCAGCGTAAGCGAGCGCATAACACCGCTAGCGGGACTTGTAAGCGTAATGGTACAGTTTGCGGTTAGGGTAATTTTCTGAACATTACCATTCGCCAAGTTAAGGGTTATGGCAGCGCCCGTATTACCAGCATCAAAGTAGGTTTCGCCACCGCCATCAGCAACAGATACTTTGGTAGCTAAATCGCTTGCAAGCGCAGTTTGGGCTGCCGTAGCAAAGTCCGAGATAGTGCTTGCTGTTTGGGTACCCGTATGGTTAGTACGGTCAGTAGCATCAACATTCGGCACATTGCTCAGACCAACATCATTTTTTGTCAACGACAGGTCAGTTTTAAGCTGCGCCGGCGTGCGGCTAGCCCAGGAACCAGCTTTGCGCTGGATGACATCGTTGTCGGTTGCAGACAAGCCAGCAATAGCAGTGAGGTCACTGTCCAGTGGCTGTTTGTTTGCCAATTCCGGCACAGTAGGTAAACTAGCTGTGCCGCTAAGGTCACCAGCAAGCTGCAGGATACCTTTTGTTGTCGTGGTAGCATCCGGAGCACCGGCGCCAGCCACAGAATCTACATACGTTTTATTGGCTGCCTGGCTGCCTAAAGAGGGCGTGGGTACGACAGGTGAAGCACTAAATGTTTTGGTGCCAGCAATGGCTTCTGCCCCAGTATTATGGACAACCATCGTGTCAGAAGCTGCTCCAGCGTCCGTAACAGCACTGTCTGTGAGAGTACCGTCACTTGCATGAGAAACACTTAAAAAGTCATTGAGGACTTGCCCCCACGAGCCATCATCACCGCCAGGAACCGGAAGACGAGCCATAACGTACCTTTCTTATATATCCATTTATTATTTGCTAGACCTTCTTACTATTACGATATCAATTTGCTTATGGATACGCAATCGCCACCCCTGTGTATTACGGCCTGGCGCATGGATGACGAAGGTGTTATGCAAGCCCTTAAACAAGGCTACTGTGCAGGCTTTCGTTTCCAAACACCCTGCAGAACTCCTGCGACCACCAGCAATATTGTGATTGCCCCATCAAACGTTACAAAATCGCTTGCACCATCAATACCACCATTAACCAGGTACAGTATACCTATAGCGCTTAGAGCCAATTTATTGGCGAATACAATTCCCCATAACTCACGATTGGTGTCCGGCTTTTTAGCGAGCAGACTAAAAAGTGCCGCAAAGGTAAAGAAGCCGACAGTACGCCAGGTTTCGACTGCTAATGTATCTTTTGGAGTATCCAGAAGGTCGGCCAGACTGCCAAGGCCTGCAAGGACTGCCGACACTGCCAATACCACAAGGATAGTTTGAGCTGCTTTTTGCTTGGGTGACATAGATGTTGTTTTCATATGCACTACTATAGCGCAGTATTGCATGGGTGTAATATGGGAACTTGCACCTAACGGGTATGGCCTACGATTTTTTGGGCGCGGTTGTGGGCGTTACGAGTAGTGCGTAAGCTGCCTATTACATAGCCGAACACTCCTCCAGTTACACCGCCAATACCACTCGCAATACCAAGAGAGTTCTCGGCAATAGGGCCACTATCACGCTCCGTCTTAACTTCCTTTTGGTGTGTACCCGCCGCAGCTTCAATTCCCTTTGATACAAGAGGCTCTACGCCCTTATAGGCCCCTACACCCAAGGCTGCTCCTAGCAGCACACCAGCGATGCAGTTTGCTATATGCCGACGCCGGCCCAAACGGGTAATCGTTTTGTCTACGCTACTTGCTAGGGTATGGGTGGCTTCGAATGACTGGAACAGCTGACCCTCATCCGGTTGGGGGCCAGCAAGCAGCTCACTTAAAACAGTATCCCCCACAAAGTCACGAAGAGTGCCTTCCAACTCTTCGGGTGACGTATGCGCAATGATACCAACCTCTATACCCACGCCTTTTGGCAAGCTAATCTCGCCAGTTTGAAATGGTGCAGCAATCTGTTCAAATGTCCTGTCCATACAAGCAGTATACACAAGGTAAAGTTACCCTTCAGTTTTTTTCGGTTTTTTGGTGGAGACATTTGGCTCAAAGCCGCATGCTTTCTGAAAGTCTGGTAATGAGCCGAAGAGCCGTGTAATGGCTGAGTAGCCCGGGAGTTTTCCCTGTTTAGCGTACTCGTTAACCTCTGCCCTTGTAAGCGGGCCGTCTGGTTTTAGCGCTTGCGCCATTTCGATAGCCTGCTCTTGGGTTAAATTCCGAAAGTGGAACGTCCTGACAGGCTCAAAGCCGCATGCTTTCTGAAAGTCTGGTAATGAGCCGAAGAGCCGTGTAACGACAGCTTGGCTTGGAAAGTCACCTTGTTTTGAAAGCTCAGCTATTTCCACGAATTTTAGCGGGCCGTCTGGCTTGATGCTGAGTGCAAGCCGTATAAGTTCCTCGGGCGTGGCATCACGGAAAACCACACTCTTGTCTGGCTCAAAGCCGCATGCTTTCTGAAAGTCTGGTAATGAGCCGAAGAGTCTGACAATATGGTGTGCGTTAAAATCAATCTTTCCCTCACTCGAAAGTGCCTGTATTGCTTCTTTACCAAGCCGCTCACTAGGGCTAACCGCCAAGGCAGTTGCAATTATTTGCTGACGCTCAGCCTCATCCTGCTCGTCAGCCTGCCTGGCTTCAGCAGTATCATCACGGCCATGGGTGTCAAAAGCGGGCATTGACCGTAAGATTGCGCGCGCTTTGCGTAAAGCATGCTTATGTCTGGTAGTAGCGTAGTGGGAATGGAAGCCAAAAACATCCACAGCCAACGAGTGGAGCGTCCGCATTTTAGCTGTCTGTGCCGTAAATTCCTCCTGTGTTGCAGGATACTGGTATGCTGCCGTGCCATCTTGTATGTTAACGCCGCATAAGCTTGGCTGAAAAATCTGGTAATGTAAGCTTAGTACGACTTTTTCCGCAACAGTCAGTTCCTCGCTTGCAAAGATGCCCTCCACCGCTAAGCGCTGTTCTATCTTTTCCAGAACCCCGTGTGCAGGATCGGCAAGGTGTAGTTGAGGTGGGAGGTAATCAGGGTTCTCTTCGCTATAGTAATCAAGCTCGCGCGGCTTCGCTGCTAGCGCCCACATACCTAAGACCCTATCAGTAGTAGTCCGCAAGTGCTTTGCTAGGTCGGCAGCACTTGGGTCATGACCGCGTATATCGCGCAACTCGTCCCTGGCCTCGTTAAATCGTGCCTTGTCCTGGTAGTACTTGCTTGGGAAACTAACCGGCTGGCTAAAGAACTGTTGCAGCGGGTGCAGACCGTATCTCCCATTACTTTTGATCATTTCTTTTACCTGATGCCGAAAAATATACGGCCCCGTTCCACTGTCGTAGCCAACGTTGAATACTGCGTCCATCAGGATCATGGCAGATTCTTGATATATTTCATGGTATGGCATGGACGGCTTCGCCCACATACGCGCATGCTTGTCTATAAGGTCCATATGCCGGGCGAAAATTTCATAACCTGCACGGACACCAGCGACCACTATCTGCTGTTGTTGCTCGGTAGGCTCTTCCTGCGACGCCAATAGCATAAGATAGGTGGCGAGTGCTTGCTCTTTTGCTGCAAAAAGCTGCGACACCTCTTCCGGCAAGGGCGGTTCATATCTTCCAACTGGCAGTATTGCCGACTGCGCACTTCGGCGGCCAAGTCGCATGTCTAAAAATTGGGCGATCGCCAAGTCAGCCCTGGCCTGATCCCTGTACTCGTTAACCATAGAGCGGTTGACTCGTGCGCGAAACCTCGGCGCAGCAAAATCAATGCTGCCATTTTCACACATACGTACCGTTCCGTCATTGTTCATTGCGCCGCACTCCGCAAGAAGACGCTCGGTTGCTGTAAGTTGTAATTCGTTGCGCCGGTCCACCACGCGTACTTCGGGTGCCAGTGTATAGAGAACCTTGCCGTTACTGGGTCGTTCCTGTTCTATAAAGGTCTCGCCACTGCCCTGGGCCATGGCCTGCCGGAGTCCCTGAAGGCTGTAGTGTACGGTTTTGGCCTCGCCCCTAAAGCCAAGGTCATAAAAATCCTCTGATGCCATGGCAAAGCCTTGGTTGAGCCGCAGAGCATTCAACGCAAACACCCTCAGCTCAGACAGATCAATACGATAACCCTCGACCTCTATGGCGCATGTATCGACGATTTCGATGGTCGGGCATCGTTCCGGATGTTCGTAAATAAGTTCTTCGTTTTCGTATGTCACCAATCCTTGGTGGAGCTGGTCTGTACTGTACCGGCTAAACGGCGACTCGGCATACAGCCTGGCAGCAACTCCAGAGGTGAGCAAAGGGGAATTTTCCACTATGCTACTATACCATAATGAAACATGTAGGTTTTTCAGTAATTTATTCTTCTGAGCGTGATAACCAATTCTATTCGGCACTTTTTGAAAATATGCTTGATGCTGGTTGCTCTGCAGTTGAGCTCCATACACCACGATACGATAGGCTTGACAACCCCGCGCTGCTGCGATTAATCGCTCAGTTTGATTACCGGGCCATACATACATCAGACCTGCGTAGTCCAGCGCAGGATAAAGAAGCGCTTGTCCATTACCAAGCGCTCGCACAAAGTATCGGAGCGGCTGCAATCACCATCCACCCGCACACCATGGAGCACTGGGGTTGGCTGGCGAATTATTTTGGGGATTTGGCGTCTTTTGAAAATATGGATCGCTTCAAGCCGTTTGGCCAGACTCCGGAAGATATGGCCGAAGTACTACGTGAACACCCTACTGCGCGGTGGACTTTTGACATTAACCACGTTTTAACGCATGATAAATCTTTGGCATCTGTGCCTGATTTTTATAACCAGCTGGGTAACCCCGGCCATTATCACATTAGCGGTTTCCGGGATGCCACACTACCCCACACCACACTCCATACCACACGTCAGGATGGCGTGATTGACGTAGTTGCTACCGATGCCCCAATTATAATCGAAAGCCTTGGTCTCGCCGATATCGACCAATTTTATCCTGAATACAACTACGTCGTTAAGCGGCTCTAGGATTCAAATCAACAAAACACTCGCAGTTCGTGAGTGTTTTGTGCATCAAAGCAAGCTTTTGCGCGTACAGTCCATGAAGGAACTCCTTCGGAGTTCTGGCTGCCCATGCTGAAATTATAAATTTTGCAGCATCATATAAATCGTGACCTGCGCTTTTGTTGCGAATTGTATAAATTAAATAAATATTGTATAGTAATTCCCCTGCGTATGCTCATTAACAAACTTCCAAGTAGCCACCTCACCAAAGGAGCGATGCTGTATGTGCATTACCACCGGATCTGCGTTTGTCAGCGACACTGCGGTGTACGGCTACGTACCCGCGCCTGACACTGATGGCGTCCAGCGACACATCGTCGGCTATCAGAATCAAGCTACGTCGAAGTCCGGCCCCAACTGCATGATCCTGAACTACGCCGGCTTCGACCTGCGTCTTGTCGACGGTCCGCAACACACCAGGCATATGATGGAGCGCCTCACCCACGGCTTGTTCTCTGTCGACGATGACTACGCGGACACCTACCTTGATGGCAGTTACGATGTCGCCGTGGAAGAATATGGCGCCTACACTGTCCTGGTTTCACAGTCTCCTGGAGCTATCCTCGAAACACTGCAAGACGACGCTGTGCCAGACAGTCGACGTCCTGAAATCACCCCGCGTTTGCGGGCCATGGCTGACTTCCTCAAGAGCAGCTACCCGCACGACACATTCGTGCTCGCCTGCTTCGACCACCACGTCAAGCCGGAACACCCCATCGTGGTCAGCTATGTACCGCGACAGCCTGAGTTCATCACCGTTCCGGGCCTTGATGGTCATGATGGTAAGGTACCGGAAGTTGGTGGAGCGGTCTATCGGAACTTCAAACTCGTGTTCGGTATTCACGGAGTCGATCTTTCTCCTGTGAGGTACGACGCTGACGTCATCGATCACTCCTGGGCACCGCAGAGTGTCCTGGGTTTCATCGACAACCGCACCGAAGCGCCCAACGGTAACTACAGCCTGCCTATCGAGGCGATTCGTAACTATCTCGGAACCGACCCCGACGAGGTCGATTTCGAGGACTTCCCCAACGAATATGACACGCCCGGCCTAGGGCTGTTGTCGCATCTGGAGCTTGGAAACTTGTAGCACACGCAGGTAAGGTAGGTCGGGCAATGGCCTGAAGTGCATGTTCGCATCACACGAACCCTTCAGCCATTCCCGACTTGCCTAGCCACTATTTGCCTCTACAGAGGCTTTTTTTAATACCTATGGGGTAGCATGTCCCATGTGCAGCGGTAAGAAGCTAGGTACTTCCAAGAGTCTCATCTTTGCTAATCATCCCTGCTGAATATAAGCAAGCGTGCCGCTGGCACCTTTGCTTATATTCATCGATTCCCCTCTGGAAGCCGGACAGTAAAAGAGCCCCAACTTTCGTTGAGACTCTTTTACTGGGGGCGCAACGGCGAAACAGGTCGAAATCTTGTTTGAGGTTTTAGAGGATATTGAGCCTAAACTGAAGGCTGTGGGCTTAGTTTAAGTAGATGGAATGGTAGCCTATGCTGCGTGATTACAACTTCTTAATTACCGCAATGCAGTCGCGCTGTTTAAATACTCCGTATTTATCCTCGATAAACTCTAGGACTCTTTGCTGAATTGATTCTGGCATCTCTTCCCATCGCTTATTTAGATAGAATTCAATAATTGACACGGTATCTTCATGACTTTCCTTAAATGGAATCTTCAACTCTGACTCAGCTAGGTGTTTTCTTATCTCGGTGGCTGGATCTTTTGGCAATGCAGCAAGCACATCGTCAATGGTTAGCGCTTTGAATGATTCACCGAACAGGAACGGTTTAAATGACATTTTAAAATCGTATGCGTCGTCTTTTTCGCGCAGGACAGTGATTAGTAAGCCGTCAGACTTAAGCAAAGAAGTGCCTTCGCAAGCTGCGCTGTCCAGGTAGATCTTGGAATGTGGTAAAACAAGTGAGACATTAATATAACATCGTATTGCTTATCGCTATCAAAGTTTTGTAGATCAGAATGAACAACCTTTAAATTAACGTCTGGCAGCTGCCGTGCGAACCGTCCCTCAAGTTGCACCACTAGGTCATCACTCGGTTCGACTAATGTTAAGGTTATATTCTCGGGAAGGTTGAATTTTGATAGGGCAAGCTGCAAGTATTCACCATTGCCTGTACCTATATCAAGAATGTGTGAACCTTCATGTACATTCTCTTTAAGGATTGCGGCAAGCTTTATGGCTGATTTCTCTTTCTCGTCGGTATACCTTAGAAATGTCTCGAAAGGGGTTTCTTTCCGTTTATTTCTGTACTCAAAGCCCACTGTAGTCATAAAGCCATTATACCAGTTCATGCCCAGAGAGAATCGAACTCGATTTTACTGAGATAGAGCAACAAAAAGAGTTCGGCAGAATAAATTGTCGAACTCTTTTAATCTGGATAATGTCTTGATGACCTCACGGAGAATCGCTTTCTGCTGGCAGCAAAAGCTTCACTGGAGCTTTTGCTCATTCTCCGTCGATTCTCTGTGCTAAATGCAAACAAAGAAAAACACCCAGCTTTCGCTGAGTGCCTTTCTTTGGTGAACCTGCCGCGCCAGTTTTGGAACACGTTTTGGCCTGATTTTGAGCTGCTGCACGACAGCTTGATTATACTTGGCGTGTTTGATCACGAACTATAGGCTTACGTCAATTTCAACGCCGACTTCAACCTCAATCATCTGCTGAATTTCTTCATGAATGTTGCCTTCACCAGTGGGCTTTAAGTCATCCATTGACACGACAATAGAGTAGTCTTGTATGTAGTTTTTGTCAGTATCTTTAGCGCAAGGTTCAGCCATGATCTCGATCTCCCAAAACTCACCCATGTCCTTCTTGGTGTTTAAGGTCACTGACTTGTAATGCTTGACGTTGGAATGTTTGTGAGCACCCGCGAGGTGATCCTGTGTGAATGAGCTATCAACCGTCTTGCCACTTTTCTTTTTTATTCTTGCAGTTAGATGAACGGGGCTATATGTAGCAACGTCTTTGTTGTTGACTTTCGGGCTGTAGACAAGTGTCTTGCTGATTTTAAACCTCTTAGATGCCGTGCCTGCTATTGATGCTGGCACGGGTATTCGCACTGTTTTTGTTGTATTCACCTTAATGCTATCTTCAACTATTAGTGTTGACGAATTAGCCAGAGAGTACATGGTTCGTTCTAAGTCTGGTATGCCGTGTCCCACCAATGAATCTGTAACAGCTTGATCAATTGAGTAGTTCGGCTTTATTTCTTTTGCAAAATGTATAATTAGCGCCTTAAGGGTGTTAAGGGTGTAATCAGGGTAGGCTTGAATCATTAGCCCAAGGTGATGTGCTACTAGCGGTGCTGCATAGCTAGTGCCCGCACTTCGCATAACCCCAGAGTCATTTGCAGCCATGTAAGGTCCATTGTCTTCTGATATAAACTGCTTATTCCAGTTAGAGTCGTAGTGAACTAAGTCTGGCTTAACTAGATGAAATGACTTCACTCCAACAAGTCCGCGTCGTGTTATTAATGTAGGCTCAAACTGCTTGCTTATCGACTGGGGATTAGATACGTACGCTACTGACCCTACTGATAGAGCATTCATGCTATCTGCTGGTGGCGTTATCATTGAATACTTGGAGGCAAAGTGCTCTGGAAATCCTAGCCCAAATACTTCGTTTTTCCTGTCCTGCGTCCAACCGTTGCCTAAATTACCGGCAGACACAACAAATATACAGTTATAGGTCAATGCGTATTCGTCCAATAGCACACTAAACCAGTGAGGTATCTTTCGTTCATAAATATCTTCACGAAAATTTGAAGATATGTTCATTACTAACACTTGGTTAGGCTTGTGATACTTCTCCAGCGCCTCAGTAATATTATCTGTATCAATTGTAAATGCACCAGATACGCCTGGAATCGGCTTAACTATATTCACAGAGGCGATCTTATTCTCTACTTTTAATGTACCTGCAGGACTCAATCCGGTGCCATAGGCGACTAGGCTTGCTACATTGGTGCCGTGCCCATCTCCTCCAGCTTGATAAGGGTCTCCAATTTGATCAATACAAGCATCCTTAAGGAGATTGTGGTTAGTGTTGACAGGCTGATCCGCAATCAATATTGGAGCAGCATTGTCTGCTACTACCTCAATCTCGACATCCTGTAGCTCTGTAGATGGGCTACTCTGGAATACGAGCTTAATGGATTCTTCGACGCTAACGATTCCGCCATATGAGTAGATAATCTCTGAAAGTTTTACTTCGTCTACTCTCACTTGCGCAACATGAACGAGTTCAGTATTCACGCTAGATAAGAAGGCACTCCCTAAATGCTCCTTAAGATCAGAAAGTTTTGCCTGCATAGATGCTTGATCATCGCTAAATACAATATCTACAACAGCTTTTGTGGAATTTGACTTGGCATAGATATCCTGTACTTTGCTATCGATAATTACACCAGGAACAATCGGGCTAAACTCCTCTACCAAACCGAAATAGCTTTTCAGCTTGTCCTTTTCGGATTCAACATAAGTTGCTACATCGGCCTCAAGCCTCTCGAAGTCGGACTGCTTCTGGCGTGGAAGTTTATCGTTACTAACCCTAGCAATGATAGTGTCGTTTGAGTACTCTTGGCCAAGCTCTCGCTCATCATACCTTACCGAAACTTTGAGGTTATACTTGGTAAACATTTTCTCGTAAAGTCGACCCTGAACCTTAAGTTTGAAGTCTACAAGATTCTTTTCTCTGTCAAAGCGTCGTTTATCCTGAAGCTTATCTGCAAAAATCTTAACTTCTCTTGATGAAGTCGCAAGCCTTTTCTTATAATCAGCTTTGCTATCAAACCCAGGCAAGTCTTCGCCCCGTCCTTGCTTCACCGGATTGTAGTCTGAAACGCTGCCTTGAAGTGCAGAGGGTAACTTGATGTGTTTGTACTTTTTACTGTCCATAGTTGTTCACTGAGTTCCTGTGTACTCCCATTAAGCCTGCTATTTCAATTTTGCTGTATTTAGTAGCTAATGTATTTAGAACAAACTTCATAGCCCCAGAGTCGTAGTCTTGAATCTTTTTTGCTGCTGCTCTATCTAAAATGCCGTCTGTGAGCATAGTCTCAATAAGATCTATAAAGCCAACATTAGTTTTCTTGTTTATCATTGCGTGGATTGTGGTGGCATCAAAAAGGTTTTTAATAGCATCGACAGTTTTAAGGTTCAGGGCCACTAGGAGGTCTTCAAATATTTCTGTTTCCTTTTTACTAAAGGCTACTGACGATCCTGATTTTGTCTGCATAAACTTTATTAATTCTGAGCGCTCTGTCTTATTGAGCTCTGGTATGTTCAGCTTAACTGGAAATCTTCTAAGAATTGCAGGGTCTATTTCGTCTTTAAGATTGGTCGCTACGATAACAATGCGATCACCTGCAAGCACATCCAGAGTCTGTATTAGAGAGTTCACTATCCGCTTAAGCTCACCAACATCATTAGAGTCAAAACGGCTCTTTGCGAATGCATCAAACTCGTCAATGAATATCACTGAGTTACTATTTTTCTCAAATGCAACTGCAAGGTTTTTGAGGGTTTCACCGAATTTAAACGAGATTACATCAGATATCTTTACATACTCAATTGGCCGATTGAGCTCAGCGGCTATGTAGTGCCCTATGGTCGTCTTGCCGCTTCCGGGAGGCCCGTATAAAAGTAGCTTGTTGAACCGCTGCTTGTAGCGCATAGGTAAATCTGTACTTGCCAGGGTTTCAAGAACCCTATCTAATCTCCGACGCATATTGTTGCTAAACCAAAGTTCCTCAACATCATTAGCCTGTTGTCCACCTGACGACGAAACGGATACCGTTTGGGTGGCATTGCGCTCCAGTACTCCGAGTAGGCCGCTGTAAAGTTTTGTTCTGTTTTTATTTGCACTCTCAGCAGCAAGGTCTTGAATGTACTTTACAAGCGCATTTCTATCCCCACTAAGTCCGAGCTCTGCTAGATTTACTATATTTTCACTATTCATGCACAAATTTAGTATACACTAATTTTTTTGTGCATTCCATAGCATAAGCATCTTGCTTTACTCTTACTGTCTATGTATATACTGAACTCCTAATGTGGTCCACCTGGAAGTACTTTCTGATTAAACATTGAACTATACCTAACAACGTGACGGCTCTTGGTTCGGTTTTGAGGATTAGGTTACCTACTCGCTTTCGTCTTTCTGTGAACTGCTCTGCACGTAAGTTACAAGTATGTAGCATACAGCGCTTCCGGCAACGACAATCCACCCCCAGCCATTGCCGCCAGTTGCCATATTAATGCCTACACCCGTACCTATAGCAGAAAGAAGGTATTTAATCACTTCTGTTAAGATCTGCGTTTTGTGCAAGGCACCTAATATACCGTCATGTTTATCTAGCCTGTGGTATCTTGCTTGCATATCTTCATATTTATTTTGAATATCTGCATAGTTTGCCCGAAGGTTCACGATCTCTTCTTTTTGGTAACCGATTTCACGATTCATACCCTCTACTAATGCACGCGCACTACGTGGCGTCTTGATAGCCGCTTCTTGACTTTTAGTAAGGGCAATGCGAATGCGTGTCATTGCGTGCCCTTAAATATTGATTCAGGATCGAGGGAAGACCAGCCATATTGCTTGAGGGGTTTATAGCTTAAATAGCCTCTATATGGCATGTATGGCGCATACTGAATATATCCTCGGTATGGTAGGTACTGTCTGTATGGTAGGTACGGATGAGGTGTATCCGTAGGGCTAATGCCAAACCCAGCAGTTGCACCGTTAAGATCTCGCAATATACCGCCCTCTAACCAGCCCACATGCGCCCCTGCGTAGTTATATACGGCAATACCAGCAACAAACCCAACGTGTGTGCCCGCCCAGGTAATGATTCTGCCGTCTTTTAAAACACGAAGACGGGCAGCCCCAAATCGGTCATATATTATATCCTGTTCATTTGCGGGCAATGCCATTTTCAAACCCTCAATATTTACTATTATTCTTTCATGAGATACATGAAAAATCAAAAGTAGCGCGCCCGAGAATATTCAAGCCCTAAGCGAAAAATAAATTTTGGAACACCTTTACAGAGGTGACTCAAATACAACAAAAAACCTCCACAAAATGTGGAGGTTTCTCTCTTCCCTGTTAAGTGTTCCAGAACAGGGTGATAATCTCTTTTGGTGACCTCACGGAGAATCGAACTCCGATTGCCGGGATGAAAACCCGGTGTCCTAACCGTTAGACGATGAGGCCATGAGTGAGTAAGGTACAAATTGTGCTTGCACAATTTTATCTTGCGGACGATGGTCGTCATCTCGAAGAGATGGGCCTAATTTGCAAGCAAGCCGCTGCTTTTCTCAAACTCTGGTTTATTCTACCATAACAGATGAAAAAAGGAAATCCCTTGTCTCTCGGCAAGGGATTTAATTAAGAGCGGTCAGTCATTGCTCGTTACCCTTACCTTAGCACATGCCACCTGCTAGGACTAGCGCTTATCCACAGGTTTATAAAAAACCGATAAACTTATACATATTGTAGCATGAATAAGCGTTCTGGTCAATGATCTAACCGCTGTGAATGCTACGCCGATGCCATGCCTAAGCCGCGCTCAGTCTCGGGCCAAATATAACGCACCAGCTGCCTACCCTTTGTGCTCAGTCGAATCCACGGCTCTTGATATGTATCTGCAAAGTAAATTAATCCCTTGTGGTGCAGCGATTGCACAATATGGGCCAACCGCCGCCGGTCAACACGCAGCGACTCTGCCAGCATGTCTAAATTCTCTTCGCCGCTCTCGCCGACTTGCTGCAAAACAAGCGCGTAATCTTCTGGTAATTTAATTGACTTCATGTTGTTCCCCCTTGTATTTAGGTGACACTTATAGTTTCCGCCTAAATACTGGTGATATGCTTGATGTCCGGGCACATTTGCGTATTATCCAGCAACATTGAGGAACGGCTGATTTAAAACTGAAGTAATTCTGAGAAGTTACTTATGTAGTAACGGTTTACCAATAGCGATAGACGGTGCGCCTTCGGTGGGTTCAAGCTTTGCCTTAGAAAACGTGAAGCCAAATACACTGCCCTTACCCTCTTGGCTGCGGAAGATGGTTGCACCACCCTGCGACAGTATGACCTTCCTAGCCATAAACAAACCCAAGCCGGTGCCATCTGGCCGTGCCCGTTTTGCATTATGGGCGCGATAGAACTTGCTGAACAGGTGGTGCTGTTCAGCCTTAGGCACACCAATGCCGGTATCAGTTACGGTGAATTCAACTGTCTTGGGTAGCTCTTTCAGCCCCACCGTTATCGTGCCGCCAGCAGGAGTGTAATAAATAGCGTTATCAATGAAGTTCATAATCACCTGGCGCATCTTGGTTTCGTCCAGCATAAGCAGTGGGAAATGGCTTGGCTTGTGATATTCCAGCGTCAAGTTGCGGCCACTAGCCGTTTCCACCAACTGTTTCACTTCTTCCTCGACTATTTCAGCCAAGTTGCAAACTGTTGGCTCCACAATGAATTTGCCAGTACGCAGCCGCGAAACATTAAGCAAATCAGAGATAAGGTACACCATCCGCTGCGAACTAATGAACGCCTGCCCCAGTAATTTGGACTGTAAGGGCGAAATCTTACCGGCATCGCCATCAAGCACCATACTAATGTAACCCTTGATACTCGTGAGCGGCGTCCGTAGCTGGTGCGATGCCATACTAATGAAGTCGTCTTTGGTTTCATCCAGCTGTTTCAGTTTTTCGTTGGAATGGCGCAATTGGCGGGTCGCATCTTCAACCTCTTTTTGCAATGTTTCACTAAAAGCTTCAATCTCTTCAAAACGCAACGCGTTTTGGATAGCAATAACCAGTTCATTCGATACAATCTCAAATACTTTAATATCTTGTGAGCTGAAAGGGCTACCACTTCGTTTATAGCCTAGGAACATAAATCCAACTTCGCTTTTTTGGACACTAGAGTTATTGCTGAGCCGGATAATCATCGCTATCTTATACCGCTTCATCAAGTCCATTAACCTGTGGTGCTTAGGTTGGTCAGCCAGCGTATCAATCGATATAGTATTTTCAGTAAAGTCCTCGGTCAAATGATGTAGCTGCTTAACTGCCTTGTGCAATCCGTCCTGATTCTTAGAACCATTAAAAAATTCAGGGACGTGTGGTGTTTCGTGCAAGTAAACAGTCATAAAGTCTGGCTTAAATGTAGCGCCTATGATTTGAGTACTACTATCAATAAGTTTGGCTGGATGCATGCTCGTAACGAGGCTTTTGTTAAAGACACTCAAAAATTCTTGAGGATCATAGGCATCACGATAGAAAAGCTTGTTGGAGAATTGGTCTATAATCTTCCGGAGCGGCTGGAATGAAAATGCCATCAAAAGTGCCGACCCCATCAACACAAATTGGGCAATCAGCGAATCATTATCACCTTGCAAGAAAAGGCCGATACCACCGAAAATAGCTATAGCGTAGATGCCGCTCAGCACGGCCACTAACAGAATATAGGCAAATGCGCGCGCCACGATAGGACGGATATCAAAGAACCTATGGCGAACCATCGCGTAGGCAATAATCAAAGAAAATACAAACAATGAAAAACTACCGATCCATATAAATTGTGAATCAATTTGCAGCAGCGTTAATATGATTCCTGTAAATACATTAGCAATCAGAACCAGTGCAACGGCGCATAAAACAAGGTCGATCTGGCTCCGCTGCTGAAGTGTAGAGCGACGGCGTTTGCGGAAGAGAATTACAGCGCCTGCAATAAGGTACGCTATACCTACGATGTCTGAAAAGGTATAAAATATGCCTAATTCCGTAGGCTGTACACCGTAATTATTGATTTCAATTCCGACCACACCTAATGGCGTGAGTAACGCGAACGCAAGAAAAATAGTAGGCACAGACCATATGAAGCGCATTTTAGCTGATAGCGGCGATCCAAAAGGAAATTCAAGCGCAAACAGATAGAAGAAAGCAAAAATCAGCTGCCCAAAGAATAGCCCAAACCTCAAAAACCACAACGCAGTATCATTTACTGTCGTCGTGTCGGCTATGAACAACGAGATCAGCCAGGCCGCTATTGTCGCATTGAACAGAAAAAACAGCCGGTTTCGGACACTGCGCGTGTTATTCAATAAAACAAATAATCCCGTAATAATGACGCCGGCAATGGCTGGCACATACGAGACTATCTTTATTTCCAAATCGGTCATGTTAATTAAAACTATATCATAAGATGACCGAATATTTTTTGAGCAGCTTGCAGGGATGGTAATTCATTTTTACCTGTCGCAAGCCTTCTAACCCCAAATCCTGTTCCCAGTTAACTTTAACGCAGCCTAGCCGTTGCAACTCACGTGCTATCTCTCGGATAAAATATGGTGGCAAATGAGGATGTTTTTTGAGCACTTTCTCGAAATGGCAAACTGCATAGCCGTCCTCCAGCACCTCGTTTATCGAGAAGCCGCATAACTGGCTGTCTACATACAACTCAGCAACAACTAGTTGGATATCGGCGGCGGCAACTAACGTTTTATACATTGCAGCACGCTCACGCTGGACTTCTTCCCGTTCCCTGCCGGCTGCGCTTGCCCACTCTTCAAATATTCCGCACAGCGCATAAACATCGGGCCTAGAGGAAAAGTGTACAGCAACTCGATCGCCATACAACTTCTCTATGCTATGTACTTTATTGCGTATCTTTTTATATTTTCCGCCAGCGAGCATTGCTAGGGCGCTAACATCGTAGATGTAGTCGAAGTCTCCAGGTGCCTCCAGTACATCAGTCACATTGACAAGTTGGCTTGCAAATATTGCAGGCACGAGGTCTAGTTGCGATGTAACCGTTCGGAGATCTGCGAGAGTGCGATGTGGGTCGGCACTACCTAACACAGAATACACCACAGCATCAGATGTATAATCGGGCAACTTCATAATCAGATTGCCATGCGACAAAGAAACGCCGCTCCTCGTGTTATCACCCCAGGCGAACATGCTTGTAAAATTAAAATCTGAATAAGGCTCGAAATTCCCTACAAACGACTGGATATCATTCTTGGAATCAATGGTAATCGGTGTAAATTCCGGGAATTGAGCAATCATTTTACACTTTGCGAATTGCTTTATAATCAATTGTCGCTGTTGGCTGGTCAATTCCTGCTATAGTACCGACGCCGCTTGCTTCGATACCCCGTTTTACCACCTTTTCAGGAATGTAACGGGTACTGATTTCTGTGCATTCAAACGTAAGTAAGATATTAGATCCGCGGAGTGCAAGCGTCTTCATCATAGTATCTACCAGCGACCAGCTAAATGTATGCCCTCTGCGTTCTTCATCAGAAACAATGCCAGGGCACATGAGAATATTGCCACTTTCGTAGTATTCTGAGTAATTTTCCTGGTAATAACGCTCGTTAAACCATGGACAATGTGCGAAATTAGTAGTAAATACAGCTACCGTGGTGATCTCCCCGTTTTGACGGTTGACTACCTTGACCACACTTGGATCCAGTAATGTCGCCTTGAGCGTCTCCTCGTCAAAACCAGCGAGCATTGGGTGCCCCTTGCTGAGGCGCTCAAACGGCTTTCGATATATCTGCCAAACTCTTTCGGCATCTTCTTCGGACATCTCTGCCTCAAGAATAGGGCCATTATCCCTATCCACTTCGATCGCGCCATCGAGTACGGCGTTTTCATATACCTCAAAAATAGGTTCAGCGGGAGCAGTTTCGTCAACATTATTGAAGGTAATCTCACCAATAAAAATGTCGTCCTTCTTGGTAACTTTTCGAGCTCCAAGACTCTCTAATTCATACGTGTGGCTACCGCGTATAACGTGCTCTATGCCCTTTTGGCCCGGGATAGCGATACGCTCATCTAACCCAAGGTCCATAAGCGCTGGTTGATCTTGGTATTGGTCATACAAGACGACAGCTCCGTCGTCAAGGACTCTTGTGATTGCGTCAGTAATTGCCATCTGCGACACTGGATCGGCTTCGTTTTCGGGATGCACATAACAATACAGCGGGGTATCAATTCCATACGCTTCTTGTAGATACGGCAGGTTATACCATTCCAGATCATGCACAGGAACAAGGAGTGGACTGTATTCATCAGTAACGAGACTCTTAACAACCACCGAACCTAGATCGCGAAGTGTATGCCGCAGGTCTTCACCGTATACTCCAAGTAAAACAGGGCCGTCAGCCTCAGCGCGATATGCTTCATATTGTTGGCTCGTACGCTCGATTTCGGCATCGGTCATTTCGACGCCAGTCACTACCGCCACTTCAGACAACTCTTCTAAATTGCTCTCAAAAGAAATCATCATTCCTCCCCTTCTTCAGCAGTTTCTTGCTTTGTGATGGATTTACGCACTTTGCGGACAGCAGCACCAATTGCAGCCAATCCGAGTAAACTCGTGCCGACAGTCACTGGATTATGATAGTTATCGATCCCAGCTGACAAGAGACCTCCTTCAGCGGCAAAGACCCCGCCCATCCAGCCTGCAGTAAAAAGGCCATATCGCTTGTTTTGATCAGCAGTACGCTCAGGGTTCTCGCGCTGCTTCGCCTCCAAGACCGCCACAGATCCGAACGTCATAGCTATGCCAGCCTCAGCGGTGGGAGTAATTCGGATGTTCTCTGGGATAATTCTCTTAGGACTCAGAAACGCAAATTTGGTACCCTGGAGCTTATCGTGCATTCGGTCAGCAAAGTCTTTGACCTTGTCTTGGGCGACCCAGTCAGAAGCAGCCCATGCTGCAGCACCTTCGACTACGAACGTGCTGCCACCCAGCACCGCCGCACCTAGCACTGGGTTGTTTGAATAAGTCTGTGCGTAAGCGAAGGTACCGTATCTGATCGCTTCGTTTGCAGGCAGTAGTTCTGCTGCGACAACCGTAGCTTTAAGAGCATTCGATCCCACCTGACGGAATCGCTCCCACATCGTTTGACCAGCCTGAAAATCTGTTTCTGGGTTGTCAAAATCAGGACCGCTCATCAGAGGGTCATTACATTCTTCATGGTCTCTCATAACTATGCTCGCTCAAATAGGTGTGGCTGGTTCAGCCAATCTGTTGATTGATATACCGCCACCGTCATTGCGCAGGCGGGCTCGTCAACACAAGTCACTCCAGTAACCTGCATCTTGATTTCACCGTAATCTATCCCGCGTGTCTTCATTAGTGACTCGAGGCTGCTTGTGATATCTTGGCGAACTGATTGCTCATTTGAGCCTTCGTGTTCCACAAATAAGCCTTGCTTAGTTCGTGGGTCTTGCACCCAGCCAATGCCCGCCCAAGCTTGATCGCCAGGGACATCAACAATTTGCTGAGCCATAACTACGTACAGCCTATCGCCCCAGTTACCGGGCATTGGTGCTTGTATTGCTGCTTTGTGAGTGTGAATCTCAGACTGAGGAGGTATAACAGAACTTAAAAGCAGCAAATTATAGTTTGCGATTCCCGCATTGTATAGTGCCGCATCAAAAGCCGAAAGCTTAGTTGATGCAGTACCCGTGCTAGAAGCAACGTGAATATCCATATTTTCTACCTTAAAAATAAGCAGCACAATCAATACCTATTAGAGTACAATTGTGCTGCCTAGACTACTAATCTGCTATCTGTCTTTCGACAGGTACTAGGTGTATAATACTACTAAAACACCAAAAAGTCAATAAGCATAGCTGTGATATTATTCACATTATGATATGTATATTATACGCATATTGGTATGAATACCCTATTGGTACGTTCGCTTATGAGACAATTTAATATTGCTAACATCATATAAGTTATATTAATATCTTAATAACTAGAACCTATGGCTGTCTGTGAAAAATAGTGTGAAAATTGCAATAAACAGAGTGGCAGCTTGCTAGCTACAGGGTAAATGTGCTACTACTTAAGGTAGAAAATTAAAAATCATATTGGAGCAAAATGTCATCCACCACTTTTAAGGTAGCCGTCATTGAAGACGATCAGGATTTGCAGTATCTGTATAAGCTTAAACTTCAACGTGAAGGCTTTGACGTTGCCACCGCCAACAATGGCGAACAGGGTTTGGAGGTTATAGAACAGTTCAAACCAGACCTTATCTTATTGGATCTTATGATGCCTGTTATGGGGGGCGCTGAAATGCTAGCCCACCTCCGTTCTGTTGACTGGGGCAGTAGCATCCGGGTGGTTATTTTGACCAATATCAGCAAGGACGAGGCGCCGCAAGCGCTTCGATTTTTACATGTTGACCGCTATATTGTTAAAGCCCATCACACACCCGCCCAAGTAATTAGCATTGTCCACGAAATACTTGGCAAGCCTACCTAAGGCAAGTGATACACTAGAAGTACAGTACGAAAGAGGGTATATGATAAAAGTAGCAATCATCGAAGACGATCAAGCCATCTCTCAGATGTACCGTATCAAGTTTGAAGCGGAAGGATATGACGTAGAAACAGCCGAAAACGGCAAACTTGGGCTTGAGCTGGCCAAAAACATGCGTCCCGACATTATCCTTTTAGACCTTATGATGCCGGTTATGAGCGGCGAAGAAATGCTCGGCAAGCTGCGCGCAACCGCATGGGGTAAAAATATTAAGGTTATTGTACTCACCAACAGAGGTGAACAAGAAATCCCGCCAGTTGTCCGTGATCTTAACATAACGGCCCTTATCCTGAAAGCAAACATGACACCGCGCCAAGTTGCCGAACTCGTAAAAGCAAAACTCGCCGAATAAAAGGAGTCCTTATGAACGTTGCTATCATTGGTTTTGCCATGGAGGGCCAGTCTGCCCTAGCCTATTGGCAACAGCAGCAGGCCACCGTTACTATTTGCGACCAGTCCGAATCCATACAAGTACCGGCTGGCGTTGCTAGCCAGCTGGGTGAGCACTACCTGGATAATTTGGACCGCTTTGACGTCATTATGCGCTCCGCGGGTATTCCACCATCTGTTATTCTGGAAAAAAACCCAGGTGTAGCCGACAAAATAACTACCGTTATTAACGAATTCCTGCGTGTATGTCCCACCAAGAACATCATTGGCATTACCGGCACCAAGGGCAAAGGCACAACCTCTACCCTAACCACTAAAATGCTAGAGGCAGCTGGCTACCAAGTTTTTCTGGGCGGCAATATTGGTTTACCGCCGTTTGACTTTCTGAACCAGATTACCCCGGGTTCATGGGTAGTTCTCGAGTTGTCCAGTTTCCAGCTAATAGACCTCAAGCATAGCCCCCATATCGCAATGTGCTTAATGGTCGTACCAGAGCACCTCAATTGGCATGCCGACATGGACGACTACATACAAGCCAAGTCTCAGTTGTTTGCGCATCAAAACCCTGATGACATCGCTATCTATTTTGCTGATAGCCTGGAATCACACGCCATTGCCAGCAACAGCCCTGGCGCCAAAATCACGTACTTTGCCCCTCCGGGAGCCTACGTAGAGGATGGCAAAATTGTTATCGACAACCAGGAAATCTGCAGCGTTAGCGACATTAAATTGCTGGGTGAACATAATTGGCAAAATGCTTGTGCCGCAGCCACCGCCGTTTGGCAAGTTACACAGTCACCAGATGCTATACGCAAAGTACTTACTACGTTCACCGGCTTGCCTCACCGCTTGGAATTTGTACGCGAACTCGACGGTGTCGCATATTATGACGACTCATTTGGTACTACGCCAGAAACAGCGATTGTCGCTATCAAAGCCTTCGAACAACCCAAAGTCGTTATTTTAGGTGGGGCAAGCAAAGGTGCTCAATTCGATATGCTTGCAAAAACAGTGCGCGAGCACAACGTACGCCACGTGATCATCATTGGCGATACCGGCCCTGTTATCGCCGAGGAATTACGTGCCGGAGGCTACACTGCCATAACCGAAGGTGGCACAACCATGCAACAAATAGTCGCCACTGCGAAATCCGTCGCACAGTCTGGCGATATCATACTGCTCTCGACGGGCTGTGCCTCATTTGGGCTCTTTGATAACTACAAAGACCGGGGCAATCAGTTCAAACAAGTTGTTACCCAACTTTAAAAAGAGCCCCAAAGGGGCTCTTTTGTTATAGGACGCTAGTAGGGTCAACAACGCGATACGATGCCTCGTGCTGCTGAATGCGGGCTGGATCAAGACTGACGGTCAAGCGACGTTGCCAGCGATCAGTACCATCGTAGCTCGGTTCTTGGCCTGGTTTGAACGCTGGTCGCCCGTGCAATACACGACGGTTATCGATAACTGCTATCTGGCCGGCCTTCAGAGCCAGCTCTAATCGGCGAGATTCCAAATGGTCACGCATTTCGACTAAAGCAGCCTGTTGCTCGGGGCTGTAATATTCAAGATCTAATTTAGCCGTATTTAGTCGCAGCCACGGCTCATGAGTGGGCCCATATATGACACCTACTGGCTGTGTAGGGTTGTTCTCCGCCCCTCCCTGTGCAGGATTGGTACGGTTATAGAACCATTCTTGGCTTAATAAGTCCTTTGTCTGCGTAGAGAGCTCTTCCCAATTAGGCATAGAAACGATGGTAGGTACTTCTTTGGGATTGCGGAAATAGTGTAGCGTCAAGAAATCTGGGCTAATGTCATGCCCGTCACCCAGGTTGTATGACGCGTCTTCGACGTGCAGCCCAAGCTCATGCGTAGCACTTGCGCTATGACCCGCAACTGGTGCCAAACGCTGGACTTGCACGATGTTATTGTGAATGGCTGCATGCTGCTGTGTTGTATAACCGTATCCGTACCAATTAGCCATCCCCAATACCATTCCCCGATATACATCAGGCTCAAACAAATTTTGCTCGCCTGGCTTAAGATGGTCGAGGGGCGTTGGCCGGACATTTCCAATCGTACGCTCCGGAAAACTAATAATGGACACTTTGGCGCCTTCGTGAGTAGACACGCTCCCCAAAAATTCGGTCAGCTCTGGTAATTGCTCGCGTACAACCGAAGCGCGCTCCGCCATTGTGTCTAAGAAGTCAGTTTCAGACATAGCGGGAAGGTGAGACACAAGATCTGCTGTCGCGTCATGTATAACACGTGTTTCCTGCTCATCAATTGTCGCTGTAACCACACCCGGATATGAATTGTGTAAAATCATTGCATCTTTTCCTTACAAAAATAAAAACTACTAAGAATAGGCAAACACACTGTTTGTCGGTTAACTCCTTTAAACTAATTAACTACGTCTTCAGAAAAGTATCGATTTGGTCTAATAACCTATCAGCCTCTGTAGGATGTTCACGCATCCACAGAATGACCGAGTGGTCACAATCGGGAATAGTAATACGCTGGCGGCGTTCTTCGGGAATCGCACCGTATACCATGTCAATTACTTCTTTGGGTATTGGGCTGTAATACTTTTTGCCATCGACATCTACCTCGCCAACAGAGGTACCAGCAGGCTTCCCATAACTCTCCGGATCAAGCCCATCATATTCACCGACAACCAACAGCAAATCACCCTTAAACGAACGAAGCTGTTCGATCGTATCGTTGTTGCGGTAGCTAAAAGGCTGCGAGATAACAGCACGAAATTCATCACCAAAATGTTTGTCATATGAATCTTTGGTGTAAACCCCGGGATAAAATAAAACAAGCTTGTCGATATCGTTGCCATGCTTTTTTAGCAGTTCAAGCGCTGGTGTTCCGCCGAGGCTAAAGCCGAACACTACTTTAGGCCGGCTTGGATCCAACTCGGCAAAGAACGCTTCTGCCTCGGCAATGTTATTTGCCAGCGTCGTCTGACCCGGGTCGAGCACACCAGCCTGGCTATGGCCGGACATATTCAGTCCCAGCAGCGAGTAACCGCGCTCCTGCAAGCCAAAACTCACCGCATTCGATTTAGTGAAGTCAGCACGCGCACCGTGGATAGACAACACCCAAGGATCTTGATGGGCAGTATTATATAAGATGCGGCCTTCGAGTTCGTAGCCATCAAACGGCATCTCTATATATGCTACATCGCCGGGCGGCTGCTCGTTAAATATGAGTTTCCCTTCATTCTGCGACCCCTGGTACCGTTCCAACATACAGATCCTTCTTTGCGCTTATGTTAATTGATCATATCATGCGCAATAACGCATGTATACATAAAAATAGATATTAGGGTAGCTGGAGAAGTGTCTGTAAGCGCTGGATAATGGCTTGCTCCGGCTGCATGATAACAGCGCGCCCGCGGGCCACTCGTTGAATGACATCTTGAATCCAGTGGTAGTGTGTACAGCCAAGTACGATCACATCCGCACCCTCGTCGCAAACCTCATTAATTTGTGCTGAAATCTGAGCATGATTAACTTGGTTATGTTCTATCATGTAGGCCCATTGGCTACAATCTGGCTCTAAAACCGTTTTGCCACCAGCATATAGGTGTTTCAGTTCGGCATACCGCGCGCTGGCCAGAGTGGCTGGCGTGGCGCATATCGCAATCACTCCTGTTTTGGTAATCGCAGCAGCAGGTTTGACCATGGGCTCGATGCCGATCAGCGGCACCGATATACGCTGGCGCAGCTTACCAATATGGTGTGTGGTAACGGTATTGCAGGCAATAACGATGTATGTACAGCCCTGTTCCACTAACCCTTGCAATATCGGTGTTACAAAACCCAAAACTTCAGCAGGCTTCTTATCCCCGTATGGCATATGAGCCGCATCATTGGCATATATCACCTCGATGTCGGGTAAGCCACGTTCAATGGCCTCGGCTACTGATTTTCCCCCAATTCCAGAGTCAAAAACACCAACTTTAATCATCAGTTTTTGAATCGGCAGCTTCGCGTGCGGCACGAATAACGTTCTCGAACAACGAACAAACCGTGAGAGGGCCCACTCCGCCCTTGGTTGGCGTGATGCTTATATCTTCGCGTTCGTATACTTCGGGTGCGACGTCGCCGACTGTTTTACCACCTTCGCTGGCTACGCCAGCATCAACAACAACTGCCCCATATTTGATCATGTCGGAGTACAAGATGGCGGGGCTGCCTGTAGCGGTAATAATAATGTCAGCTTCGGCGGTAACCGCTTTAAGGTCGGTTGTGTCACGGTCGGCGACCGACACGTCGACGCCAGAGGCCTGCAGCATCCGTTCCAACGGTGCGCCAACAAGCTTACCGCGGCCTATAAGCAGTACTTTCTTGCCTTTAAAGTCAATGTTGTAGCCTGCGAGCAGCCATAAAATAGCCATCGGGGTGGCAGGGTCAAAAATTGCATTTTTACCCAAGGCATCTACATCTTTATGCGGCGCCACCATATCGACAATCGCATCTGTTTCTTCTGGTCGCTCCAAAGGCAGTTGGACGATAATGCCATGTACGCTTGGGTCGTCATTCAATTGTTGAATGGTTGCAGCAGCGTCGTCCTGAGCAATACGATGCACGCCAACATCAATTAAAATATCAGCACCGTACCGCTGTTTGACACGCATGTACACATCAATTACTGGATTGTCGACGGTTACGACAATAGCCAGCTTTGGCTGCACATGCCACGCTTGGCGCAATGCCCGCACTTGGCGTGCCTGACGTTCTTTTATAAATCCGGCAAGTTCGCCACCATGTAGTAATTTCATTACCCCTATTGTAACAGATGAAGAAATAGTATGTAATCTTTGTATGTCAATTGAATCCCTACCTAGTACGCTCAATGAATTAACCGTCAGTGAAAAACTTGGCAATCTATTGCTAGAAGCTAGCAATCTCGACTGGCAGCTGCAAGCTGCGTGCAAAGAAACCGGAACTGACAGGTTTTACTATGTCGACATGGAGCGCGGGAGTGCTAGAAAAAAACGCGATAGTACAGCCATGGATTCCTGCCGAACCTGCCCTGTAGGAGATTTGTGTATTGCAGCATCCGTTAATCGCGAGGAAGCATACGGTTTTTGGGGAGCCAGCGAAGCCGCCAGGAAGGAAGCATGGGAGACAGTGGCTGAAGCCAAGGATGATCCGGTCCTCCATTCGATACCACCAAAAAGGCTAGCGCTATTCTACCTACTTAGTTCAGCCATGCCAGGCCACCATGCTCTCAAGAAACCAAAGAAGCGACAGCCATATGCCAGATAGAATCAAACAGCCCAATCCAGAAACATACGCCAATCCCGCTGTATTTTCGTCCGACCACATTTTTGTTCCGTCACCCCATGTACTGCGTAACGAGATGCGGATCTGGAGGGATAGGCAGCGACTAGCAGTGCACCGCCGGGAAGCGGGTATGCGCTTGTTGAGCTACGCGGTAATTGAAAAACTTTATGATAGCGGAAGGGGCCAGCTGCGCGCCCAAGCCATGCGCCGGGAACCCAAAACCATTGACCGGCCTTTTTTACACAGGTGGAGTATGGATACGGCCGGTACCTTGGCCACCGCCGCTCTTGTGCGGCACATCACGTTCGAGAACAGGACAATAGACCTTAATTCTAATGAGGCGGATATTGGCATCCACTTCAGTTCTGTGCATCCTTCCAATAACCGTGTTTTTGTCCACAGAAGAAAGCTGGCCAGCAACCTGCTTATCGAGCCGCCTCTACCAGCACACTGCTGGTATGAGTTTGATGATGTCGTTACTGAGGCAGAATCACCCGCCACCGATATCGATACTTATGGCATTAACTACCTGGATGCTCATGACCATGCCTTTGATTTCGCCAAATATGTTTCGTTTACTCCATTCTTGAAACAAGAGGTGTGGAGTGCGGGTAATGAGACCTCAAAAGATTAGCTTTTATTTATTTTATATGTTATAATATACTTATCTTTTCCCGCCGGGAATTGATGCACCACCTCAGCACTCTCAGCTCGAAGGAGCATCATGAGCAGCAGCGACCAGACTCCGAACGTCCCCCGTGCCGCCTGGCTGGAACAGGGCGTACCCGCGTCGCTCTACATCGTCGCCGTCAAGACCAAGTCCACGGACAACATCTACGCCTTCGCCAACGGCAAGCACAACGAGTACGACAGCACCCTCATCCTGCGCTTCAACGCCCAGATCCCCGTTCGCCTGTCGAACGAAACCGAGCCGAAGTTCGTGGGTCACCAGCTGGTGATCGACGAGTTCCCCAAGATGCATGACCGCGTGCTCGTGATTCCCATCATGGATCGTCCCTACCTCCGCAAGTTCGTCGCCAAGCCGTGGACCACCCAGAAAATCTGGGACGCCGCGCACGAGGACTACACCGTCCTGAAGTTCGCAGGCGACAGCGATGAGCCGGTCGAGAAGTGGGACTTCAGTGGAGTCTTCGAGCTCAGCTACACCTTCCCCTCGGCAATGCTGGACAACGACGGCTTCATCTACAACGACGGCACCGTCAAGTACGAGCTCGTCGCTCGCTACATCGATGGAGAGGAGGTGTACTACGCCGAGGTCGGACAGGACCCGCGAGTTCCCCTGGCCATGCTGCCGGAGAACTACCGCAACCGGAGCCTGCTCGCCATGACGCGGTGATCATCCTGAGGTGAGTGCCTGGCCGTGCGGGTTTACGTAAACATTTTTTATCGTTTACCTCTAAACCTGCACGGCCGCCTCACAAGAATAAAAATAGGCTAGCCAAAACAGCCGTAATCTGTTACAATACCATCCGTTACATTGTTAACGGGCCACTAGCTCAGCTGGTTAGAGCGTCTGCCTCTTAAGCAGAATGTCCTGGGTTCGAGTCCCAGGTGGCCCTCCAAATAAAGAACGTCACTCATGTGGCGTTTTTTATTTGGCTATAGCAACTTGCCATGTGACCTCAGAAAAAACTAAAAGTAGTGATTCGGGAATAATCGCTCCATAACCGCAAGGTGCTTAGGCCGGAATAGCCTTAATGTGTCAACGTCTTCCGGTGCTTCAGAAAACAGACGGTCCAGTGAGTGCATTGTTTCGGTGCCGTCCGAATTGAAACGATTTTCGTGCGACACGTCGGCAAGCACTTCGCCAGTAGCCGCATCTTTGTAGCGAGCTTTTTGCGTATGAGCTCCAGCGTCAGTTAAATATGAAACTAGCAAATAATCATCAAACCTATCACGATATGTGGGCGGACACTGTTGCCGTAGCTCGTCTAGCGCGCCGCCTGCAGCTGCAACGACTTCATCTAAAGGTCTGTCTTTTTCGCTGTGCCTATAAAGCGCCGAGCCAATTGAAGACTGCTGGATAAGCAGCTTTATGACAGCTTTTTCGTCCTTAGTAAGGATGTCTGACGGCAATGGGTTGAGTACATTATCAGCGACACGGGCATTATGTATAGCCTGGTGTCTGCTCCGTCTGCGGTCTGTTGGATCCGCAAGGGCAACGCAATGGGCTTTGCCGCCGTCTTGCAAGGCAAACATTGGCCGCAGCAGCTTGTCGCGGGGGTCAGTAAACTCCGAGGCGAATACTCTGTCGAACGTATTCAGCACCGATTGGTTATGCTCGTGCAAGCGGCGTGGCCGCGGAATAGAGATATCCCCTGCTTGTTGCCATGCCATCTCCAAAGAGCACGCGCCAAGCGCCACGACCCGCTGATAGTTCGCCTCAATAGCATCGGCGATGTCAGCAGGGCGCTCCACATTCAAGCTTGTTATAAATTCGCTAAATTGGTCAACATTAACAATTGGAGTCCCTTCGTGCAGTAATTGCTCGACGCGATATGTAATGTCGCGGGGAATTTCCCGTGGTCCAGATAAAATATCAACTGTCTGTTCGTGAGTTATGGCGTTTACCTGCCTCATGCCTGCTCCTTTGCATGGTAATAAACCTGCGTTACAGTATCGGTAACCTCGGCGACAAGCCGTTCCTGTCCCATATCAGCAGCGACCTGCAACACCCCCGTCAAATCGTCCGCCTGCCCTTCGATAATTACACTAGGCTCTTGGTAGTCGCGCAATCCGCCAACAAAGCGCAGCGAGAATAAATCTGCCTCCGTTAGGGCAACACTCCCGCAGTTGCGGAGGGCGGCAAGATTGCGTACGGTTTCCATGCTGTGGTCCACCCCTTTGTAGCCCACCCGGCGACCTAAAATGATCCGCATTTCCGACAGCTGCTCAGGTAGTCGTTGCCAGGACAGCGTATCAGTAACGGCAGCGGCAATTTCTTCGCACCGCTCCACACTAGGCGTACCAAAAGTCCGGCTTGGATCAAGTCCAAGCACTACGGATTTTCTTTCAGCTTGGCTAGCGCTGCCAAGTACCGCACCCGAAATAGGCCATTCCGGGTCGGCATACTCTGCCACTAATGTGCCGAGCTTACGTACCACAATATCGTCCGTAGTAAGCCCTGGTTCGACAGCAAACCGTGCAGACCACGTATAGTCCACTGAATCCCCCATCAAATATGGATGTTGTTCGTGCATATAGCTCATAACCAGGCATTATACCTGAAGCATAAGCAGAGTCGAGCGACTTGTCTGCTATGATTAGACTTATGACACATCCTGATATGCTTGCACTACGACGGGCGCTAGAGGCGTCCTGGCAACCTGATACTGCCTATCACCACGCAGAACAAGCCGGTAATCCCGCCCTGGGACAGTGTTATGTGACCGCACGCGTTATCCAACACTACTTCCCCTTAACAGAGATTGTCGAGGGAGAGGTTATAACCTCGACCGGTACTGAAAAGCATTTTTGGAACGTTTTTGATATCCAAGGGTCGCTTATGCACCTAGACCTGACATGGCAGCAATTTCCCCAAGGTTCCCATGTGAAAAGTTGGAGAATCCGCAGCCGCGATACGTTCAACGATACCGAACCAACCATCCAGCGTGTAGAACGCTTACTGCAACGGGTCCGAAAGAAGTTACAACAATGAGCGAGCAAATGTCCACCGACAACCTCGCACGCACGCTCTGGAATTATCTGCAATTGCAAGAACAACCTGTTAAAAGTGACGTCATTTTCTGCCTGTGCAGCCACGATACACGCGTTGCCGAACGTGCTGCGCAACTAATGCTAGACGGCTATGGCAGCTATCTGGTGTTTTCCGGCGGCGTCGGCAAACTTACCAATGGCATGTTTGCCACTTCCGAAGCCGAGACATTTGCAGGCATTGCGCAGGCTATGGGTGTTGATAAAAGCAAAATTGTCGTAGAAGACAGATCAACAAACACTGGCGAAAATATCCGCTTTACATTCAAAACACTACAGAGCAAACACATACAAGCAGCCCGCTTGCTACTCGTCCAAAAGCCATACATGGAGCGCCGTACCTATGCGACGTTCAAGAAACAGTGGCCAGATAAACAGGCAATCATTAGTGTTACCTCGCCCCAGCTTAGCTATGAGGAGTATGTCAACAACGGCACCATTCCCAAAGACCACATTATTAATGTTATGGTCGGGGACATGCAGCGCATCCGTGAATATCCCAAACAAGGATTTCAAATCGCACAAAATATTCCCGCCCAGGTTTGGGAGGCATACAAGGAACTTGTTGCTCGCGGCTTCGACAAACACCTTATTCAATAATGGCCCAACTGATACTGCTAAACCTTTGGAAAATTATTATTTCATTGTACAATCCACACTAGTACAGTGGTTGGACTCATGAGGGAGGGGTTGCCCCTTTTTTATTCGCAGGCCCTACGTAGTACTCGATCGTTAACAAGTTGGTTCAATGAGAAAAAGAGGTGAGGTTTTGACCACACACTTTCATATCAGAAGCGGCAGCGTTCAGGGCGTTCGTCACATCAGAGACAACATGAACAACCAGGACGCCGTCCGTACCCAGAGCTTCCAAGTCGCCAAGCACGGTAAGACGTATCACGTTGGAGTGATCTCCGACGGATGCAGCGGCCTTCCCGCCCTTACCCACAGCGAGGTCGGCGCCCATTTGCTGACAACGTTCTGTTTGGGGCGTATCCAGCGGTTGATCACCAGTGGCATCGGCATCGCCGAAGCTCCGGGCGTGCTCTACCAGCTGGCCTACGACTTCATGCAGGACATCGCGTGGCGTACCATGCCCAGCGACGTCCACTGGCCTTACGGCCTGAGCTTCAAGGGTAAGAACGAGTTCCGCAACCACCTGGACGCCAACCGGCGCTTCGTCGTTGACCACCTGGCCGCAACCTTGGCCGGATTCATTGACGATGGTGAACGGCTGGTGGTCTTCCGGGCTGACGACGGCATCACGGCCATCGACGGACAAGTGTTTGCTGTCGACCAGAACAACGAGCCGGACTACCTGGCGCTGAACCCCAGTGGGGCATTCCGCGTCCACGTGTACGACTCGGCGTCTGTTGGACAGCTGGCCATGGCCACCGACGGCCTGAAGGCATTGCTGGAAAGCAATGTCCCGGGGCTGCCGGCCGAACTGTTCACACACCTCGCCGGTAACTCGATGGGCCTGCAGTACAAGCTCAACCTCCTCCGCAAGAATCACGCGGAATTGATGGGCGACGACTGCTCGGTCATCACACGGGAACGTCTGGAGGTGACTCCATAATGCGGTATCTGCTTGACGGCTCGGTCTTTACCGCCGACCCCAACGCCACACTTGGCCGGGGATCCGAAGGTGTAGTTATCGAGTCGCCTCGCGACCCGGGGTCCTGCCTCAAGCTGTTCCACGAAGCGGATCCATCCGACCCCAACGCCAGGAAGATCGCCGCGTACCGCAGCCGTAAGATCAGGGCAATCTGTGCGAGAGACATCCACCTCCCGCCGCAGTTCATCCTGCCACAACGGCCAGTTTACGACGCCGATACCGGCCGACAGATCATTGGCTTCCAGATGCAGCGCCTGCCGGCCGGCCATCAGAAGCTCATCAAGTTGCTGGACGCGAACTTCCGCGCCAGTCACCAGGTGGGCCTGCGCATGGTCGCGGAGCTGTTCGCTTGCCTCTTCGAGGACCTCGCACTGATCCACAGCGCGGGGTTTGTCATCGGCGACCTCAACCTTGGCTGCGTCATGTTCGAGCCCGGCAAAGGCCGCGCATGGGTCGACACCGACAGTTGGAGCTACGAGGATTTCCCTTGTTTGGCAACAACCGAGATGTTCGCCCACCCGGATCTGTACGGAAATCTGTCGGCAAGCGGCAATCGGGTTCAACCCGCACCGCACCACGACAGGTTCTCCCTCCTGATCGCCCTGTCACTCCTGGCAATCCCGGGTGCCCACCCGTTCCGAATGGGATCGCACCCCACAGTCAAGGGGCTGCAAAACCGGACCAACGCCGGACTTACGGTGTTCGACGCCGGAGTCACCTTCCCCAAGATGCTCGGAAGTCCCGACATCCTGAGCGACACCGTACTTCACGAGCTGGTCCGGCGGCTCAAGCGCATCACTGATGCCCCGCTGGATCCAACGCTGTTGCGCGACTTCGCCCAGGAGATCACCAGCTGCAAGACCTGCGGCGCCGACTTCCACGCCTCGCGCAAGAACTGCCCGAAGTGCAACCAGGCCACAGTCATCCAGGCTGGCGGGCTGGCGAACTTCTCGGTAGCCGAGCTATACAGAGCGCTCGGTACGGTGCTGTTCGCCCAGTACCTCGGTACGGACCTCTATCTGGTCTGCCGTCAAGGCAACCAGACATATGTCGCCCGGGTCGAGGAAAGCGGAACGGGAACCATCCTGGACGCCAGCCTGCCAAGTATGCCGGGCGCCCGCTATCGGTTCTTCGAGGGCCACCTAGTGGTCTGCCCGAGCCCCCGGCAGGAAGCGCCGGCGCAGCTGCTGCTATACCGCATCGAAGGCGACTCCCTGCACCGCGTCAACGACACCTCAACCGGGGTGCTCAAAGGCGGCGCAGCGATGTTCGACACTTCATCGCGGTTCCTGTACCGGACAGCGGGCAACGCGCTTGTACGCTGCCAGCCCTTTGGACTGGGTGGCGCGCTATCCGAGCAGCCCATCGCCGAGGTGTTCAAGCAACAGAGCTGGTTCACCGTCGATCGCACGCCGGGCACCGACCACGAGGTCATCTTCGGCTACGACCGCGGCGTCCGCGACTGGCAGTGGTTCGTCGTTCTGGGCAACGCCAAGGGCAGCCGCTACCAGCGCAACAATGTCCAAGGCCTGCATCTCCGGGCAGGAGAGTCGGTCGAAGACTTTGCCGTCTACTTCAGCGGTGGCTCGGTGTTGCTTGCAATGCTGACGTCCCACCACGGGCGCAGCTACGCGCGGTACGCCAAAATCGGCTTTGACGGCACGGTCCAGCTGGAGCAAATCGTCAACTCGTCCGATGAGACGTACCCGCTGTGGACGAATCTCCGCGGAAAAATGTACCAAGGGCCGAGCATCCTTCACGTAACGCCTACCGGCATCGTGAAACAGACGCTCGCGAACCAAGTGCAGCAGCCGCTGGGCATCGACGGCCAACTGGCCATAGACGACCAACTACTCCGTCTCGGCGGAAGGGTTGGTATTGTTCGCCGCAACGGCGTATACACGCTGGCGAGCAACCGGTAACACCCACCCGGCCTCAGTGCCACGAACAAGGAGCAATACATGTCCATCGACCCGTCCCTCCTCCAGGGAGTCGTCCCGGCCTCGCACGCCGAGCTGACGTTCGAGCTGCCCGACTTCTGGGACCCGCGCAAGGCGTACGTACCGTTCTACATGCCCGACCTCGACGCCGCCACCATCCGGGGGTACGAGTTCGGCAGGCGACACGGCCTCGACACGGTAGCCAAGCTGGAGCAGCGCGGTATCAGCAACCTCATGATGCTGACCGACCTCCAGCAGGACTTCCGCGACAAGGGGCGTCTGCCGGTAACCGGTACGGACAACGTCGTCCTGCGCACCTGTGTCCGGCTGCTCAACGGCTTCCTGGGCACGGACTACTACACCCGAGTGGTGTTCTCGCAAGACACGCACCCGACCAACCACATCAGCCACTCCACCCGTTGGCTCCAGGTGGCGAACGGCCAGCCGCTCGACCTGAGCGTGCTCAAAGCCGCCACCCTGGAACTGGAGGACGAGCAACGGCGTCTCTTCCGGGCCAAGGGCTTCGACGACCAGGGAAACCCCGTCGACCTGGGCCTGGTGCGATCTCGGATCGAGAGCGCCGACACCGTGTCCTACTGGCACCACCTGCAGGACACCGGCCAGGGCCCCATCTGGGTGTTCGCAACCCACTGCAAGATCGGCTCCGACGGTATGAACCTGCATCCGCTCCTCCAGGAAACGCTCGCCTTCATCGAGGGTGCCCGCCTGATGGAACCGCTGCCCATGTTCAAGGGGCACCTCAAGCACACCGACTGGTTCGGCCCGTTCGAGCCATGCCGGCCGGACACGAGCCACCCCCAGGGCGGTCTCCAGCGTCCGGTCATCGAGGTGTTCGAGCGCGTCAGCGGCTGGGTGGAGTTCGCCGGCGTCGCCGAGGACTTCTGCGACTTCTACGCGAAGGATCAAGTCATCAACACCTTCCAGGGCACCGACTTCTTCGCGAAGATGGCCTTCCTCCCGGACCTCACCGCCCCCATCGTGCCCAACAGCCAGAAGGTCCAGGACCTCAACGCCAGGGCAGCCAGCCTGGGCGTCCGCTTCGTGAAGCACGACGAGCCGTTCACGGCCCGCGTCTGACCATCCAACAGCAAGTTCCCAAAGGAGGAACCAGCATGTCCGATCCCACCAGCAACATCGGGACGTTCTTCGCCACCGACGACGCCTCCAGCGCCGTCGTCCTGGCAGCAGCCCAGGTCGTCGCACCGATGATCGTGGGCACCGATCTGGCCGACGAGGAAGTCATGATGGGTGGCGGCCTGCGTGTCGTGTACTTCATCATCGACCGTTCGCCGTCCATGAAGCCGGTAGCTGCCGCGCTGATGAAGGGCTTCAACCAGGACTTCGTGCCGGCCGTCAAGAACGCCCGCGAGGACGACATCAGTGCGCTGCGGATCGGTGGCAACACCTTCAGCAGCGACATCACGCCGGTCTGGAGGGGCACCGACGGGTCGTACTTCCACTCCATCGACCAGCTGCCGCCACTGACACTGTCGGACTTCAACCCCGCAAAGGGCTGGGGCACCGCGCTGCACCAGGCCATCCTGGACGGCACGGCCACAGCGATCAGCTACGCGGCCAAGCTCCAGCAGGACACCGGCATGGACGTCGACGTCGACATCATCGTCCTCACCGACGGCGAGAACAACGAACCTCCCCGCGACGCCGCTCCGGTACGGCAGATCATCACTGGCCGCGACCGCAGCCGGGTCCGCTACGTGCTCTTCTACTTCCAGACGGAGTACGGCAACCCGAACCCGGAGGCCTACGCCACACAAGACCTGGGCATCGACGGCGAGCAGGTCATGGCCTTCCTGGCTGCCCCGGGCGAGAGTGCCGAGGACATGGCCAGGCGATTCCGCCGAGCCGTACAGGTGATGAGTCGCGTCAGCGCGGCCCGCAACACCTCGGCGGTGGTCGCCACCTCCCTCGTCGACGAAGACGAACTCATCTGAACCGACAACAACTGATCGACCAACGCGCTGAACGCAGTGCGTGACGTCTGTCGCTCCGGCGGTGCACATCTTCGCAGGTTCCACCTGTGACCCGTGCACCGCCTGGAGTGATAGATTAGCTTACATGAATGTGTATTCATGCTGACGATTCCGAAAGGATGAAAAGCTCTCCTACCCTTGGCAAGTGTTATGATTGTCGTATGCCTAAAAACCAACCCCAAAGACAAACTATCGAACTATCCCAGGACCCCGCGCTGTCAATTGCCACAACATACCGGCAGACAAGCGGCCACCTTATTACCTTTCTACATGGGCTCGGATGCGCTAGAACATGCTTTGACAGCGCCTTCGCAGCTCCTGAGCTGACTGGCTACTCCCTGCTGAGCTTCGACTGGCTAGGCCATGGTGATTCAGATAAGCCTAATGATTTCTCGTACTCAATGGCGGACCAAGCAGCAGTCGGAATGTCAGTACTCAAACATTTTGAGTCAGATAAACTTTCCCTGGTAGCACATAGCATGGGCGGGGCCATTGGACTGCTCATGGCGCCGCATGTACGCAACCTTGATACATTTATTAGCGTTGAAGGTAATTTAGTGGCCGAGGACGCCGGCATTGTCAGCCGGCGAACAGCCAGCCAAAGCCCACATGATTTCGAGGACCATGGCTATGCAGACTTTTGGCAAACTCTGGAACAATCTGGCCGAAAAGACCTCGAGGCGTGGGCAGATTGGTACGGGCAAGCGGGCAAGCTTGCGCTCCACAGCAGCGCAATATCGCTGGTTAACTGGTCGGACAGCGGCGAGTTACTGGACAGTTTTAACAGATTGCCGCGCGCCACTTATATTCACGGAGACGAGGAGCCAAAGGACTACCTATTGCCCCGTTTGCATAATGCAAATGTCATCGCTATGCGTAATACTGGCCATTTTATGATGGTCGATGATCCACAGGGCTTTTACCAGCATGTTGCAGCAGCGATTGCTGCGTAGCCCAGTATTAGTCTTTTATACCGAGTACAACCTTGCCTCGCCCGTTGCTATTTTCGCGGGCTACAAACGCCTCTTGGATGCGCTCCAGTGGAAATACCTGGTTAATCTGTGGGTGCACCACACCAGCGTCCACCAGCTCTCGCAATTCATCTAGTACCTGTGTCGTAACCTGTGTAAATTGCATCATTGCCGTCACACCGCGTTCGGCCGCCTTAGCCTCGTCTGGCTGGGCGATCATGGACACCGCAATGCCGCCCGGCTTTAAAATATCGAGTGATTTTGCAAAATCATCGTGGCCGACAGTGTCATATACGGCATCATATCCTTGCAGAACCTCTGCAAAATCCTGCGTTTTATAATCTATAACTTCGTCTGCACCAAGGCTTTTTACAAAATCAACATTCTCACCTGTGGCTGTGGCAGCAACGTAAGCTCCGATATGTTTTGCGATTTGGATAGCCAGGCTGCCGATGCCGCCCGCTCCGCCATGTATGAATATCTTTTGGCCAGACTGCAGTTTGATATGATGCCTCAGAGCTTGGACAGCACTAGAGCCAACAAGCGGCAACGCAGCTGCCTCTTCAAAACTCAGTGTTGCAGGCATGGCTGCGATTTGGCTGGCTTTCGTGGCAGCAAACTCGGCAAAAGCGCCACTATTTCCCGCCACGGCTATCGCCTGGCCATACACGGCATCACCAACTGCCACGCCATCAACGCCATCCCCAAGGCTCGTAACAACCCCCGCTACGTCTCCACCCAACGTTACAGGGAGCTGTAACGGCATAGAATCTTTCATATAACCTGCACGCAAAGTAGTGTCAAAGGGGTTGAGGCTGGAGGCATGTACCTCTACTAGCACTTGGCCTGCTGCTACCACAGGCACCGGGACATCATTAACCTGAACTACTGACGCATCGCCATACTCTGTTATTTGCGCAGCTTTCATAAAACCCTCCTTGTTAGTATATTTTGTATAGTACAATATTTGCGCCTAGAGTCAGGCAGCCACAGAGGAAGACTCATCTTCGTCTGCGTTAAACGCCACGAACATGCCGAGTACCACCAGTATACGCAGTAAAGGGTCGTCCAATAGTTTTTCGTCTACCATAATTTCACCCCGGATACGGATAAGCCCGCTATATGCATACTCTACAAGCTGATTACCCTCTATATCATCCCAAAAGTAGCGGGACTTAATGCTCAGCCAACGGCCTCGGAACGTATATGGTTTGCCGCCCAAATGCACGATTCCCTTTTTGAAAAAAGGTTTTTGGTAGTGAGCAATCTCTTCGTTAGTAGCCGCATCGGTAATAACTACTTTATTACCTAGTAGACCCTTTTCGGTAAAATGCCACGCCGAACCGTTCAGAGTAGCACGGGCTTTACGATGCGTGATACTCGTGTACGTTACACTTCCAATCTCTATCCCATCTTTGGCTATCACAAATGAATGTTTCATCGCCTTCGGCTGTTCAAATTGCAATATTGTCATGCACATGCCCTCTTATCACCTTTTATTATAAATTACCCGCAAACACCCATGGCCGCGTTTTATTTGCCCGTAGACATACGCCACCATGGTGCTATGATGAAGATAGGTAAACGAGGGCCGAAGCATGAAGTTTTTCGTAACACCACAGCAACATGGTTTGGGTTGGGTTCCAGACACACCCGACCAGCGCGACTACATCTTTGAGCCTCCTCGAATCCTTCCGCCACATAAGTTGCCACGCCGTATAGACCTACGCAGTGGTTGCCCTCCCGTATACGACCAGGGACAGCTGGGCAGTTGCACTGCCCAAGCGCTTGCTTCGGCCTTTGACTTCATCCGCAAAAAGCAAGGCCAGCCCTTTATGTTGCCCAGCAGGCTCTTTATTTACTGGAACGAACGCGACATGGAAGGCACTGTCGATTCCGACGCCGGAGCCATGATCCGTGACGGTGTGAAGGTACTCGTTAAACTCGGCACTCCTCGTGAACAAATATGGCCGTATGACATAAGCAAATTCACCGTCAAACCACCCGATGCGGCGTATGTTGAAGCCGAAAAAAACCAAGCATTGGTATACCAGCGTATACGCCGGCCGCATAACAACCGATCCCAAGATATGCTGTTATGCCTCAGTACGGGCTATCCTTTTGTAACTGGTTTTGCAGTATACGAAAGCTTTGAAAGTGCCGATGTAACACAAACGGGCAACGTCCCAATGCCAGCTGCCAGCGAAAGTATGCTGGGCGGCCACGCCGTGCTTGTTGTCGGCTATGATCTTGATAAAAAAGTATACATCTGCCGAAATTCATGGGGTGTAGAGTGGGGCGATGGCGGCGACTTTTACATGCCGTTCGCCTACCTGGAAAACAGGCAATTGTCGTCCGACCAATGGACGCTACGCACAGTAGAGATCCCCGCAGTTGCGTAACGGGGCTGCTACTGCTTTTTATTGTTGCGACGGCCAACCACAAGCAATACAATTGCAGCCAATATAGAGATCACCTCAATACAACCAGCGAGCAACAGCATAAGGCCAAGGCCTATGTTGGCACCGACAACACAATTACTAGCATCAATCTGCGCTTGGGTATAGTCGCTCGGGCATTGCGGTGGGTTCATAAAAACAACTGTCACCAAGGCAACAACCAGTGCCAGCATTGTGCCGCCAACATATACGTGAAGAGGTGATGTAAACCGTGCCATATGGGCAGTATATGAAGAATGGATATCGCCTGCAAACTGCTATACTTAAAGTTATGAAAGGTTTCACATTGCACGATTCTGGCGTCATAACCAGCAAGACTATTCTCACCTTCTTGACAGTGCTCATTGTTGGCTTTACGGCGTGGGTAATTTTACGGCCAAGCCCTAACAACCAGCCCCAAACCACCGAAACGAACACAACTTCCAACAGTACGAACGAAGAGCGTTTGGCTAGCCTAGTAGCAAATTTTTGTACTTCCACATTCCGCACAAATGCCGAAAAAACCGTAGACGGCCCCATCAGCAAAGAGTCTATGCGTAATACCATCTACAATACCCAGATCCAAGACACCTATGCCCGTGTCGTGGCTAGCTGTGACAGCGACGAAATACCAGAAAATAAGAAGCAGCCGGGCTTTACTGCTTATGCCGAGCTGAAAAAAAACGTCTGGACACTATATACCTACCAGACAACTACGCCACCATGTAATCTGTTCGATAATAAAAATTGGCCGCGTGAGATTGCCGGAATGTGTTTAGACAACGGGACTGAGCGCACTATTTTATAGCCTTGTTTGCTTTTTTCGCAAGAAAGCGCACCGCTAGATAGAATAGTCAAGCCATGGGATTATTAGCGACCGGCCGCCAAGCACGCCGCCATGGTACGGCCCGCCCCGGACCCGCACCTCGTCGCCGATCATAGCCGCAACCGGCATGTCATTTTGGTGCATCACCAAACCACCTACTGCAACTTTTGGCTCCACAATCCGTATAGTGCCTTCCTGAAATTGCCCGGCATATAAAACATGAGGATCGTACGTCCGGTATACAGGCAGACCCGTGCGAGCCGAAAGTTCATTATCCAAGACTGACTCTTCACGGTACTGGACCGTCATTTGCTCGTAGCCAGCACCGGGCGCCAATGTATATTGCGGTGTAGTTTCCGGGGGGATATAGCGCGGAGAATCTAGTGGATAGACTTTCGCGGGGTACGGACAACTGTTAGCGGCATTATACACAGCATTGGATTCCACCAACGAGGGGTTGTCCCCTCTACGCAATGGCAGTGGTATAGCTACGCCTTGCGCTACTTTACGCTGCGGGTCGAAGCCGTAAGGCACTACTAAATCCTCAGCACCGCGTTCAGATTGGTATGCGCTTAACCAGGTTAGCTGGCTTACAATACGCACAACCCCCTCTTCCTTTGGCGCTAACTGTACTGGATCGCCGTAGCGCACCACATATACAGCAGCATCCAAACAGCCAATATATCCTACCTGCCTACGAAATTCTTCTGCTGCCCGCGGCACGTCCTCATATGTATGTTCCGTTGGTATGGGGTCGTAACCTTCAATATGAATGGCATGTGGCGTGTCATTAGTAACAAGCATATCTTCCATGTGCAATAGACTGCCCATTGCAGCCTCCTCTTAAATATACACATACTATACATCTATTTTCAGGATGTACATACTAAAAAAGACCCCCTAGTTAAGAGGGTCTTTATATTGCACGGGGCAGTAAATTTAGTGCATTGCAGCAGTTGGCTCACCACCAGCTATTTCACCTTTACGCTGCTTGATGATAACAATAGCAGCAAGTGAAGCCAGTACGGCAAAGCCAAGACCAGCGAAGAACGCAATGTGCCAGCCGCCCACCAAAGCTTGGGCGAGCTCAGCCATAGATGGCTGGTGGCCTAGCTCCTTAAGGGCATTGGTTGTATGGGATGCAGCAACACCAGACAAAACTGCCAGGCCGAGTGCACCACCGATCTGTTGGGAGGTATTAAAGATACCAGACGCCAAACCAGCTTCATCACCAGGGACACCGGATGTAGCGGCAATGGTGGCAGTCACGAAAGTCGCGCCCATTCCCATAGCTGTCAACGCCAAGCCTGGGAATACATTGATCCAGTACGAACCGTCAACAGGAATTTGACCCAACAGGAATAGTCCTGCAGCCACAAACAATGGCGCGATCACCAAGATAGGCTTGTAGCCAATCTTACCGACATGCTTCGATAAGTTAGTTGCAACAATACCAATAATAAAGGTTACTGGCAAGAAGCTCAGGCCACTCATTACTGGGGAGTAGTTCATAACAGTCTGGACATACAATGAAACAAAGAAGAACATTGCCATCATGGCTGCCATAAGCGGCATCATGATCAGGTTTGTACCAGTCAGGTTTCGGTTACGGAAAATGTTCAACGGCACAAGCGGATGTTTAGCCTTTGATTCATTCCAAACGAACGCAGCTAATGCCACAATAACGCCTGCAAACCACAATAACGTTGAGCCATCGGTCCAACCCCACTCTGGGGCTTTCGTAAGTGCATATACCAACCCCATCAAGCCACCAGTAACCAAGACGGCCCCGGGCAAGTCGAGGTCGTTGTGCGCCTCTTCTTTAGCGTGCGCAGGCACCACCTTGAGGGCAGCTAGAATCACGAAGATACCGACAGGGATGTTAACAAAGAAGTTCCACTCCCAGCTTGCGTACTGCGTAAGTACACCGCCGAGCAATACGCCCGCTGCAGCACCACCGGCAGCCACGCCACCCCAAACTCCAAGGGCTTTGTTGCGGTCAGCACCTTCTTTAAACGAAGTCAAAACAATTGACAGCGCTGCTGGTGACATCAGAGCTGCGAACAGTCCCTGCAAACCACGTCCTACGATCATCATCGTCGTGTCTTGGGCAAACCCAACCACCAACGACATGATGGTAAAACCGGTAATACCGGCGATAAACATTTTGCGCCGTCCGTACAGGTCGGCCGCACGGCCTCCGAGCAACAAGAAACCACCAAACGCCAAAGTATAGGCGGTGATCACCCATTGCAGGTCGGCTGCAGAAAACTCGAACGCTTTCTGGATAGCTGGCAAAGCAACGTTCACGATAGACGAGTCAAGGACTACCATGAACTGTGCGAGCGCCAGAATACCCAGCAAGGCCCAGTTGAATGATTGTTTTTTCATACAACCCTTTCATTTAATTTAGTTCATAAGCAATTGTAAACGTAGATATTTGATGTTGTCAAGTATTGACTTTATCAAGTATAATAATATGTATGAAGTGTAAATTCAGCGAACAAAGTACGTTTTGGTTGATTTTTGAGCTATCAAGTATCATTAAGCCTCGGATTCAAGCTCTGGCCGAACAGCATTCCTTGACCGCACAGCAATTCCACCTGCTAGGTTATTTGCACATGCAAAAAGATCCCCAACCCATGGGAGCTTTAGCCTCTACCTTTTTTTGTGACGCATCCAATATAACCGGCATTGTCGACCGCCTGACAGCACTGGGCCTGATAGAGCGCGTTGACCACCCCAAGGACCGCCGCGTCAAACTCGTAACTGTCACCGCAAAAGGCAACCAAGTCTATGGCACCATCCTCGACATGTTAAGCGAAATGACCGAAAAAAAGATCACCGAAGCCCTGCCAGAACAAGACGTCCAGGATTTCCGCCGCATCCTTATAAAACTACTCGACAACGCTGCGGCTTAGACGGAACATTTCGACATCTTCGTGTGCCGGAACAACAAATACTGGCTTGGAGCGTGCCAGTTTACTAACGCACGTTATTTCCTGTGGATTAGTGGTAGTGGCGTTCGACGCATCGTCCATATAAAAATCAAGGTAATGGAATGCATGCATAACCCGCTCGCGAATTACGGCAGCTCGTTCTCCGACTGTGCCTGTAAATACGATCATATCCACACCTTGCAGCGCAGCCGACATCTGGCCAATAGCTTTCTGGATAGCATATATGTAGGTTTCAATTGCCAGCTGTGCAGCGTGGCTGTTATGCCCTAAGACTTCTTTTACCCCTTCCGAAACACCGCTCAAACCCAAAAGTCCGCTATGCTTGTTCAGATATTGCTGCATATGCTGGTCATCCAAATGGAGCTCGTGCTTAAGAGCAGCGTATGCTCCGGGGTCTATGGAGCCGCTACGGGTTGCCATTACCAGGCCTTCCAGTGGTGTATACCCCATAGTAGTATCAATGCTTTTGCCATTGTTGATGGCAGTTACGCTAGCGCCGCTGCCCAAGTGGCATACAATGAGCCTGCGAGGCACCTTGCCCCGGGCGTGCAGTGCCTGGACCACGGCAGAAGCCGATATGCCATGGTACCCAAAACGCTTCACCTCAAACCGATCAGCATCATCCAAGGGAATGCCGTAATTCCAGGCGCGTTCGGGCTTGTTGGCATGAAAGGCGCTGTCCGAAATACCGATAATGCGCGCCTCTGGCAATACTCGTCGAAGAACATGCAGCTCTTGCAGTTCGGCTGTTATATGCAAAGGTGCCTTTTGGGCCAAAGAGGTAAGGTGTTCTAATCCCGTATCGTCCAAGATACGGTGGCGCAAGAAGTATCCGGTAGGAGCGACTATCCTGAGCACCACCTCGACTACTCTATCGCTTTCCGCTACGACGTCCGCCTGCTGCAAAATACCCAAAATATGTTCGGTACTTTGTGTTAGGTCCGAAAAATGCAGCTGCGGGTGGTGCACCACTGGATTAGTGTGGACAGTACATCGCAACTCATGCCCATCACGCTCAATGGCGACCGACGCCAATTGTTGCTCGTCTTTAAAGACCGCGTACTTACGGCTGGAACTACCGGGATTTACAACCAGTGTTAGCTTCGCACCCATCGCCACTCGTCTATTTCTGGCAAGTCTATTCCGTACTGCTTGATATACGCTGTGTTTTCGGCTATTTTTTGCTGGAATGCGGCAACCAGGCCATCTGCCTCGTTTGGCGATAACCTCCCTAATTCATCAAGGCGCTGGAACACCTCAATCGCCAAATGGTAGCGGCTCGTGCGGTTACGGATGTGCATATCAAATGGTGTTGTGGTAGAACCGCTCTCGATATAACCATGCACTTTAAAGCGCCGTGGATCGTTGATATAGTCAAACAGGATCGCCTTCATGGTTTCGGGATAGCCATGGAAGTTGCAGATAACAGGCTTATCGGCAGTAAACTGGCGTTCAAATTCCTGGCGCGTTACACAAGTACCGCCCTGGCCCAGTCCGCAGCTGGTTAGCGACGAGATATTGATACAGCGCAATTTGGCGCGCGGAACGGCTTTTTTGACGAGGTCAATTGCCGCCAGAACTTCCTTCATAGTGTAATCGCCAACGCCTGCCAATACAACGTCCGGGTCGTGGTCGCTGGCAAAATCCCATGTCATAAGGCCTGATTCGAGCTGCTTTTTAGCCAGCTCCGGAGTCAGCCACCGCGCTTCCAATGTTTTACCCGCAACAATAATATTGATTTTTTGTGTGCTGCCAAGCACCTGTTCAAGCACTGCCAGTGTGGTATTGCCGTCTGCTGGGAAGTAGACATTTACGAAGTCACCTTGGCGCTGCAATGCATCGTCGATAAAACCTGGGTTTTGATGGCTGAAGCCATTGTGATCCTGGCGCCAGCCGGAGCTTGTCAGAATATAGTTGAGTGACGGCACGGGCCCACGCCAAGGAACCTGCAATGCTTGGTTTAGGAACTTGGCATACTGGTCCATCATACTGACGATAACTTGGATAAAAGCTTCGTACGACGCAAACACTGCGTGACGACCGGTCAGAATATATCCCTGCGCTAATCCCTGCAAGTTATGCTCACTCAGAATTTCCATAACCCGGCCATCCGGCGACATGTCCTTATCCCAGGAACGTGATGGCCACACCCAAGCGCGGGACGTTTCGGTAAACACGGCGTCCAACTTGTTAGAATACGTCTCGTCGGGCGACATCAGCCGGAAATTCTTGCGTTCAGCGTTCAGCTTAAATACTTCGCTCAAAAATAGCCCAGCGCGGCGCATACTACTGGATCCAATGGTGCCCGGTGTAGTTGCGTCTTCGGCAAACTGATCGCTGTTTGGCAGCACCAATGGCTCATATACTTCCGGACCACCCCTGGCATAGGGACTTGCGCCAATCCTTTTTATAGGGTCGGGGAGTGTGTCTTCCACAAAACTGCCAAAACCCTGTTCAGCCGTAAACAATTCTTCAAAATTGTATGAAGCCAGCCACTGCTGTAGTAGTTGCAGCTGGTGGCTATCTGTTTTCGCCTCGGTAAGCACAACTTGGTGTGACAGGTTGTTGCCTTCGATCTTATTGCCGTTTAACTCTTTTATGCCCGTCCACCCCTTAAGCGAACGGAAGATAATCATCGGCATCTTTGGCGCTACACCATCTTGGGCACTGCGAATTTCTTGGATAATCTGGTGCGACCACTCCAGTGCCTCGGCCATTTCTTTGTGTGGATTATCGGAATCGGTAACATCTACGATGCGAGGGTGGTATCCATAGCCACTGAATAGCGTCATAAGTTCATAGTTGCTCATACGGCCAAACACTGTCGGCCCAGAGATTTTATATCCGTTTAGGTGCAGGATAGGAAGCACCACGCCATTTGTTTTGGGATTGACCAACTTGTTTAGGTGCCATGCGGCTGCAGTTGGCCCGGTTTCAGCTTCACCGTCACCAACCAGACACGCCACCATTAAGTTTGGGTTATCCAAAGCTGCGCCATAAGCTGTTGATAGGGAGTATCCCAACTCACCGCCTTCCAAAATAACACCAGGCGAGCCTGGGCTGCTGTGGCTCGGAAAACCGTATGGCCAGCTAAAGTTTTTACACAAATACCCGATGCCCGGGGCGTCCACACTGGCTTCTGGGTAATAATCTTTTAGTGTGCCTTCCAAGAATAAGTTGGCTTGCAGTGCCGGGAAACCATGGCCGGGTCCCAGTACAAACATCATCTCTTGGTTGTGTTTTTTGGCAAACCTGCTCAGGTGGGCGTATACAAAGTTAATACCAGGCCCTGAACCCCAGTGGCCTAATAGGCGCGGTTTAATATCAGCCGCTTGAAGCGGGCGCTGTAATAAAAAGTTGTCTTGCAAGAAGATTTGGGCAGCGGTGAGATAGTTTGCGGCCCGGACATATTTGCTGATAGAAGAGAAGTCGTCGTTCATTTCTCTTATTATAACCGTAAGCGTAATTATATTAAACCTCTCTGCTAATAGTTTCCCATGCTCGTGTTCAAACATCCCGCCGCGCTGCTCCGGAACTGCGCGCGTTAGCAGGAAGGACTGTTTGCTATTGCCCGTTTTGCACACAACCATATATCTGCTAGCATAAGAAGCATGAGACCAATTTGGACTGGTTCGATCAGCTTCGGCTTAGTTAACATCCCCGTTAAGCTATTCAGTGGAGTCCGTACCCGCGAGGGGTTGGACCTGGACATGCTCCACAAAGAAGACCACGCGCCAATCCGCTACGCACGGATTTGCCGTAAAGATGGCGAGGAAGTGCCGTGGGACCATATCGTTAAGGGCTACGAGTACCGCGAAGGCGATTACGTAGTACTTACCGAGGCAGACTTCGACAAAGCCAACCCCAAAAAAACACAAACCATCGACATCCAGCAATTTGTAGAAGAAGGCGAAATTGATATTCGCTACTTTGAACGTCCCTACTACCTGGAACCGGTAAAGGGTGGTGAAAAGGCCTACGCCCTGCTGCATGCCGCGCTCGACAAATCAGAAAAAGTTGGACTAGCTAAGTTTGTCATGCATGAGCGCGAACACTTGGCAGTTTTGAAACCGGTCGGCAAAGCCTTGGTATTAAACCAGATGCGCTTCCCCAAAGACATCCGCGAGGCCGGTGACCTCAAATTCCCTTCTGATAAAGACGTTAGTACAAAAGAAATAGACGTGGCGCTCAAACTGATACAGCAAGAGACAAAGCCTTTTATACCCGAAGATTACCACGATACTTATACCGAAGAGCTGGAAGACATCATTGCCGCCAAAGCCAAGGGCAAAAAGCCCTCCGCCAAAGGCACTAAAAAGCCAAAAGATACGTCGGCTGGCGACCTCATGGAAGCACTCAAAGCAAGCCTGAGCGGAAAATAACCGATGGGCTTGGGTAAGTATTTCCGCAAGCGGCATTTTAGCAAAACTCCCGAGCCTAAGGGTTCCCTCCGCAAAAAACGGTCGAAGCAATTGGCTTTTGTGATACAGGAGCATCACGCCTCACGACTGCATTATGATTTCCGACTAGAAATGGATGGTGTGCTTAAAAGCTGGGCCATCCCCAAAGGGCCCAGCCTTGACCCGCACAAACACCACCTAGCCGTACACGTCGAAGATCACCCGTACGAGTATCGGAAATTCGAGGGCGTCATCCCCGAAGGCAACTATGGTGCTGGTAACGTCATTATTTGGGATGAAGGCACATATGAACCACGTGCAGAAACAGATGAGCCGGAAAAATTGCTGCTCAAAGAGTTAAAAGACGGGCACATCACCTTTATTATGCATGGCAAAAAACTAAAAGGTGAGTTTGCGCTCATCCAAATGCACGGCAAAGATGACGACGCTTGGCTGCTAGTAAAAAAGAATGACGAGTTTGCCAGCACCCGTGATGTCACCCAGGAAGATACTTCTGTTAAAACCGGCCGCAAAGTAGATGACCTTGGCGGCAAACATACACTGCCAGACCTGTCCGGCTACCCACGCATCACCAAACCTTGGCCAGTCAAGCCAATGCTCTGTACTCTTATTGAAGCACCTTTTGATAGGCAAGGTTGGTTATTCGAGGTCAAGTGGGATGGCTACCGGGCAATCGGCAGCAAGCACGCTGGCAGCGTAGAGCTATACTCTCGGGCAGCAACTGACTTCCACGAACACTACCCCCTTGTTGCCGAAGCACTCCGCAACCTTAAAGATGACGTCATTGTAGACGGCGAAATAGTCGTGATAGATAATGACGGCAAGCCACACTTTGAATGGCTGCAAAGCTGGAGGCACACGCCAGAAGGCAATTTGCACTATTATGTCTTTGACATACTGTGGTGTAACGGCCGCGATGTGCGTACCATGCCCCTCGCAGAGCGCAAAGCCCTACTCCAACAAATTGTCCCCAAAAACTCCGTAATCCGCTATAGCGACCACATTACCGAACATGGCGAGGCGTTATTTAGGCAAATGCAGAGCCAGGGGCTAGAGGGCATCGTAGCCAAGCAAGCCAACAGCGCATATGCCGAGAATGTGCGTGGCAGCGACTGGCTAAAAATTAAGACCCACTTACGACAAGAGGTAGTCATTGGCGGCTTTACTGAACCCCGTGGCACGCGGCAATACTTGGGCGCACTTATTGTGGGCGTCTATAAAAATGGCGAACTACATTATATCGGGCACTCCGGAGGAGGCATTGCCGATGCCAAACGCAAAGAGCTGCGTGCCAAGCTGGATAAACTAGAGCGCAAAACATCACCATTTACAACCGAGCCGAAGCCAAATGCGCCAGTGCATTGGGTGAAACCCGAACTAGTATGCGAAATGAATTTTAGTGAATGGACCAAGGAGGGGCATATGCGCCAACCAAAATTTGTCGGTATGCGTGAAGACAAAAAGCCAAAAGCCGTCAAGCGTGAAATACCAAAACATGCCCAGCCAGACCAACAATCTGCTGGACATGTAGAATTTTCGCACCTCGACAAAATTTTCTTCCCCAAGCCAAAATATACAAAAGGTGACTTGATCCATTATTACGAATCTGTCGCCGATTTTATTCTCCCCTACCTCAAAGACCGGCCGCTTTCCCTGCTCCGCCAACCCGGCGGAGTGGCTGACCATGGGTTTTTCCAAAAGAATAACCCGCATTTACCACAGTGGGTGCCTTCGGTAGATATTTTTTCGGAATCCAACAATGCTAACTTGCACTGGATTGTAGGCGGCAAGCTCGAAACCTTGCAATATATCGTCCAACTGGGCAGCATAGAGGTCAACCCGTGGAATTCCCGCATCCAGCACCTGGGCACGCCAGATTGGCTGGTGGTAGACCTAGACCCGGAAGGCGTAACATTTGAAGACGTCATAAATGTAGCAAAAACTGTCCACGAGGTGTGTACCGAACTTAAAATTGACGCCTACCCCAAAACGTCAGGCAAAACCGGCATACATATCTACATTCCATTGGGCGCAAAGTACACATATGAACAAGCTAAAAACTTTGCACATCTATTGGTGATGGAAGTTAATAAACGGCAGCCCAAAATAACCAGCCTGGAGCGCATGCCTGACAAACGCAAGCACAAAATATACCTGGACTTTTTGCAAAATCGCGAGGGCCAGACGTTGGCTGCGCCATATTCGGTCCGCCCCACCCCCTATGCAAACGTAGCTATGCCACTCCATTGGGACGAGGTCAAGAAAGGCCTGAAGCCCGAGGACTTTACTATCAAAAACGCCCTGGCCCGTCTAAACCGCACGGGTGACCTATGGAAGCCGGTTATCGGCAAAGGCGTCAACATACAGGCCATACTTAGGCGGATGGAATCATAGCATAGAGCTGAATCGCTGGGCGTTCTCTACTGCCACAGCATTGTAATCATTATTAAAGTAAGCGAAAACTGCCTTGGGTTTTTGGTGCTGTATGCGCTTGGCCCACACTACAAGTTCTTCGTTGGTATACGAGGAGCGATAAAGCTGACGGCTACCATGGAATCGAATATACATCTGAGCGCCTGTTACTTCGGTTGTGGCTGGCCAGCGGTTGGGCGAGTCATTGTTAACCACCATCATTCCTGACTTGGAAAGCAGCTTAAATACTTCAGACGTAAACCAACTTGCATGCCGGAACTCAATGGCCAGCGGCAAGGCGATATCATATGTCTGCTCGCATTGTTTTGTGATTTCCACTAAAAACTGCAGGCGCTCCAAGTCCACACCCATGCCGGGTGGCAGCTGGATCAGTACAACCCCCAGCTTAGGGCCAAGTAGACGAATACGGCCATAAAAAAGCCTTATTGCACTGGCCGTTACATTATCAGGCATCAAGCGTTTCGAATGCGTTACATATTGGCTCATCTTTACCGAGAATAGGAAGCCTTTGGGTGTTGCATCCCGCCAATGCCGCACGCTCTTTTCTAATGGCAAATGGTAAAACGTGCTGTTTATCTCGACTGTTTTAAAATACTCCGCAAAATAAGGCAGTTTCTCCACATCAGGCAACTCTTCTGGGTAAAAACGCTTATCCCAGTCTTGGTACAGCCATCCGGAGGTTCCAATAAATGCACGCATACTTTTAGTATATTCCTTTGCGCGTAGTATCAAATTTTCTCGATGCAATCTTTTCAAGCGCTATACATAGCTCATCAATTTCATCGGTAGTGTTGTAGAAGGCCAAGCTAATACGCACAAGCCCCGGAAGCAGCTGCTTTTGACTCTTTTTAGGCAAGGCCCGCAAGCGCTTGCTGTCATCTTGCACGCCCAATAGGCAGGCAACATAGGGCTGGGCACAAAAGCATCCGCTCCGCACTCCGATACCATATTCATCACCCAATACCTCTGCTACTGCGTATGGGGGCCACCCTTCTATTGCAAATGGAATAATACAAGAGCGTGGCCCCAAACGACGTGTATTGGTATCCCCATACACTGTAATACCAGGTATCTTATGTAGGTGCGCTAGTGCATACCGTGTCAGTTCCCGTTCCTTTTGAATGATATTCTGAAAACCAATACTCTGCAAAAACTGGACAGCTGCCGCGAAGGCAACAACCCCAAGGACATTTGGCGTACCAGCCTCATCCTTTGCCGGCGTCTCTGCCCAGTCAACCGTCTGATGTGTAACAAATGTGACTGTTCCTCCCCCGGCGTGGTCTGGACTACCCTCCTCAAAGGTATCTTTTCTCCCCACCAGGGCGCCGCTACCAAATGGAGCGTACATTTTATGCGCCGACAATGCAATGTAATCAAGGTGAGCGGGGTCTCTTAAATCACCCATACTTATAGGCGCATGGGCACTCAGCTGGGCACAGTCAACAAATATTTTAGCTCCAACTTCGTGTGCCTTCCGAGCCATCCAATGTATGTCCGGCATTGCACCCGTAACATTAGAGGCTCCCGTAACGGCGACAAGCTTAATACGGCGGCCAAACTGCCTTAACAGCGCTAGGTAGTGCGGCTCATCGAGGTCGCCGTTGGGTAGCACCCGTATGTAATATACCGTAGCCTTGCTACGCCATGGCAGGTCGTTACTGTGGTGTTCTGCCCCAGATACAAGCACTACATCGTCAGCGGCAAACCTGCTGCGGTAGGCGAGTTTGTTGATTGCTTCTGTCGTATTTTTACAGAAGATTACCACATGCTGGCCAGGTTGGGCGCCCACAAAAGACCCAATTGTATGCCTAGCATGCTCGTAGGCTGCGGTCGTTGCATCACTCTTGAATCCGGATCCGCGGTGAGCCGAGGCATACAGTGGCGCTAATGTGACAAGCGTATCAAGCGCTTCCTTGCAAGGCGGTGTAGTGGCAGCATTGTCAAAATTAATATATGGGCGTTTGCCATGATTGGTTTCAACAAGCGTATCAAGTCCGATGATCTGCTCCCTGTAGTCCATATCAACAGCGTAATGCAAAATGCGCTTTCTGGCTGTGACTGCCGTCACAGCGCAACCGGTGGGGCTACGCTACTATTGCCCTATGGAACAATTATCACGATATCGTATTATGGCAGCCGGTGGGGCCATTGGAATGCTTGCTGCTTTTTTGCAGACACTAGAAAAAATTACATTGCTCGAAAATAAAGATGCGGTGCTTGCATGCAACCTTAATAGCGTTTTTAGTTGTAGTTCTGTACTGCAAGCATGGCAAAGCTCCATCTTCGGTTTTCCAAACTCTATAATGTGCCTGGTTTTATTCACTATTTTTACAACAACAGCAATTGCTGGGGCAACAGGCGGAAGGCTCTCCCGGCATATGCGGCTTGGCGTTCAGTATATATCACTGGCGACACTTTGTTTTGCAGTTTGGTTTATCTGGCAAAGCATCTTCGTCATCAGCGCCATTTGCATCTTCTGTTTGTTCTGTCTGCTCGGTCTGCTTATGGTGAACTGGGCCTGGCTGCGGATCAATAGCGATATCTTGCCAATCGGCACACGTGCCCGCCAGAAGCTTGCCGCAGGCATTGCAAAGGGTGCCGATATCTTTGGCTGGATAACCATAGCCCTCGTCCTGACATTCGCTATGGTGCTTCGATTCTTTTAGTCAAACAGTTGTGTCGAGCATTTTCTCCAAAGCCGTGAGATCGGCCACAACAATACCCGCAGTTCCAACCTGTACGACACCACCCTGCTTAAGCTTCCTGAGTTCGCGGTTGACAGTCTCGCGGGCCAATCCCGAAGTCTTACCCAGATCACTCTCTGTAAGTGGAATAATTACACTGCCGTCTGACTGTTGTTCACCGAACCGATAGGCGGCATTAAGTACTTCAAACAGTAAGCGTGTATGAGCATCCCCACCCATTAGGTGCGCCATACGGCGCAAAACCCCGTCAACACCACGGTACACCCTTGCAAGCAAATCCAGCGCTACACCTGGGTTATCTTTTAGAAATTGCACGGCATCGGCCTTGGGCACCACGCGAACCCTACTAGGCACAGCCGCCTGGAAAAAGTAGTGGTTAGGGGTATTGTTAAGCGCAGCAGACATCGGGAAGAAAGCGCCCGGCTTAAAGACATTCACCACCACTTCCAAGCCGGAAGAGGTGATATCGTACTGGTTGATGCGCCCTTCTTCTATGTAGAAAATAGTGGGTATTTCAGTGCCAGCCTGTACTAAAATGTGCCCTTTTTCACATAGCTGTAGTGGATATCCGGCAAAAAAGTCTTTAATCTTTGTGTGCGTGTCCAAGATATCCCTACATTACATCATTAATACTAACTTCACCACTCTCACTTGTATTGAATTGTGAAAAACGCACTTTTTCGGGTACTAGCTTAAGCAGTACCGTGGAGCCATCATGCATTTTACTCACAGGTGGCACCCAGGCAAACTGACCCGGAGGATGGACCTCTGCAATACGGCGGAAAGCCTCATCGTGCTCCTCCCCAAATTCAATCTCATGAATAATCCCTTCCATCTGAACGGTTGCTTGGCCGTAATTGTCAACAACTGTAATAGCAGCCCTGGAGTTATCAGCCAGATTTCTATACTTCCTGGTTGATGCATGAGTCAAAAAATATACGGCCAGATCATGCTCGCCAACAATATAATATATTGCCGCTCCCCACGGCGCTCCTTCCTCGGAGACTGTAGAGAGAACGGCTAGAGTGTGGTTTTGCAAGAACTTGTGAGATTCGTGTTGTTTTGTATCCATACCACTAGCATACCATGAGCATTATTTTTAAAATTGCAGTACTTTGATATGCTGCAATTATGGAAATAGATCTGCCAGCATCATTCTTCCATCGCGCTCGCCTCAGTAATAAATACGACTTTGGCCATTTGTTAATTATTGGCGGCAGCCCTTCAATGACAGGCGCTCCATTGTTAAGCGCAAAGGCCAGCTTACGAATGGGCGCAGGTCTTGTTACTATTGCCTCTGATGCTGAAACTATCCACGAGCTTATCGGGAAACTACCTGAAGCCTTGACACTTACACTTCCCGCAAACCCACAGGATGCGCTGATGACTACTATTAAATATTGTGAAAGCAGGCACGTCACTGGAGTCGTACTTGGACCGGGTGTGCCGCCTATGGACGCTTTGCTTGTCCAGCAGCTGTGCACGCGTATTCGGCTGCCCTTTGTGTTAGATGCGGGCGGCTTAGCGGCTTTCAATGGTAAAACAAAACTTCTTGCTAAAGTTGCACGCACAAATTCAAAAATAGTCATTACACCACACCACGGAGAGTACCAGAAGTTAACCGGGGCTAATGATATCACCCAGGCAAGTGTCTCGTTGCTCGCCAAGCAAACCAACGTAAGTATAGTACTTAAGGGTGATCGGACCTCAATATTTTATCCTGACGGTACTATCAAGCACAACACCACAGGCAACCCTGGCCTCGCCACAGCAGGCACGGGAGATTGCCTGGCGGGGATGATAGGCGCTTTACTGGCTCAGGGTTACGCGACCACTACCGCCGCAGAATCGGCAGTATACATACACGGGCTTGCTGGAGATATTGCAGTAGCTGAAAAAACTGAGCCAGGCATCATTAGCTCAGACATTATAGATACGATACCAGCCGCCCTTGCTAATATAAGAGCAAATATTCGGTTATCAAAGATGTGAACCTACTAGTCATTAGCCGCTTGATATATAAGTTTTGCCAGGTCAATCCGTAAGCTCTGTAACGCATCGTCCAAAGCGTGCGGAGCCTTATAGTTGCGGCGTGTCACTACTGTTATTCGACGGGGAATAACCGCATCGCTCGTGACCGGCATAAGCAATCCTTTTTTAATGTCACTGCGCACTTTGCGGTAGGGCAAGGCCGCTGCACCCTTTTGGGCGGCCAGCAACCGGTATATAACATCAGGGCTGCTTGAGTAGAATTGGGGAGATAAATACACACCTTTATTTGCAAAGAATTGCTCGATCATAGCATGGGTGTGTGACGGCTGGTCATAGCTTATAAACGATTGGACATTACCCGCAGCAATTTCGGATTCCACCGTATTTTTCTGGCTCTTATGAACCACCAAAACCAGAGGTTCAGCACCAATATTTTGATAGTGGAAGGGATAGTCCATAGGCCGCGCTTGTTCGGCAATAATTGCTACGTCAACGTCGCCACGTTCCAGCGTCTGCAGTAGATAACGTGAGTTATTGATTGCCAGCGACACCTTAGCCTGCGATTCGAGTGTTTGGACTGTTTTTTGATTGGCAAGCATGATGTCCGCAACGCTGTCAATCATACCGATAGACAATGGAATCTCTTGTTCGGCCATTTCAGAAAGCGTCAGGCGCAAGTTTCTTAAACTAGCGTCAAGTTCCTTGGCACTTTTGTACGCCTCACGCCCAGCAGGCGTTGCAGTAAGCGGATGGCTGCCACGAACATAAAGCGGAACACGGAGCTCCCGCTCAAGTTTTTGGACCGACATTGACAAAGCAGGCTGTGATATGTGCAAATCGCGCGCTGCTTTGGTAAAGCTACCAGCATCTACCAGATGGGCGAATTTCTGTAATCGGTCTTCCATAACAATATGTTATCAGAAAATAAGATTTATATATTTGTTTTATATATAGCTCGCCCAGTAGCATGGGTATTGTAAGCGAAAGGTCTATATGGCTCAAAAAGACACTATTAAAGTTGCAATTGTAGGCGTGGGTAACTGTGCGTCTTCCCTGATTCAGGGCATCCACTATTACAAAGATGCGTCCGAGAAAGATTTCGTACCTGGCGTTATGCACGTCAACTTTGGCGGATATCACATTAAAGACATCGAGGTCGTGGCAGCGTTCGACGTTAACAGTAATAAAGTTGGCAAAGATATTGCCGAGGCAATATATGCAGAGCCCAATAATACGGCCGTATTTGCCCAAGTACCCACCATGGGCGTTACTGTGTCCAAGGGTCCGCGACTGGACGGCGTAAACAAATACACTGCCGAGCTAGTGCCCGTAAACGACAAGCAAGAACCAGTTGATGTCGTGAAGGCCTTAAAGGAATCAGGTGCCGAAGCCGTTATAAACTACCTGCCGGTCGGATCCGAAGAAGCTACAAAGTTCTACGCCCAGGCAGCTATCGACGCTGGTTGTGGATTTGTAAACTGTATCCCGGTATTTATTGCTTCCGACCCAACATGGGCGGCTAAGTTCAAAAAAGCTGGCCTGCCGGTTATCGGCGACGATATCAAGGCCCAGGTTGGCGCGACCATCACCCACCGCACTCTCACCAACCTCTTCCTCGACCGCGGTATGAAGATAGAACGGACTTACCAATTAAATACCGGCGGCAACACCGATTTCCTCAATATGTTGGAACGCGAACGCCTTAAGAGTAAGAAGATCTCTAAAACTGAGGCCGTCCAATCACAAATCGAGGCCCGCGGCCAAACTATTCACCCAGACGATATTCATGTAGGCCCATCAGACTACGTACCATGGCAAAAAGATAACAAGATTTGCTTTTTACGCATCGAGAGCAAGCATTTTGGCGATGTACCCATGAACATTGAGGTGCGGCTTTCGGTAGAAGACTCACCAAACTCTGCCGGTGTTGCCATTGACTCAATCCGCTGCCTTAAGCTAGCACTCAACCACAAATTGGCCGGACCAATCATAGAGCCAGCCGCATACTTCCAAAAGCACCCGCCCAAGCAAATTGAAGACCGTACCGCGCGCGCCCTTGTCGAGGCGTTTATTGATAAGTATGGCAAGCGGTAAACCTATGCTATAGTAGCAAGTAAGATGATGGCTCGACTCAAAAAGATAGGCATCCTGGATGGCGTTGCCTTTGCCACCGGCTTTGCGCTCATGGCGTATGAACTCGTGGCGTCACGCTTGCTAGCTCCCACAATTGGCAGCTCTACGTACGTTTGGACGAGTGTTATTGGCGTAATTATTGCCGCACTCTCCCTGGGCTATACTGTAGGCGGCATCTTGGCCGATAAGCGTGTACAGATTGTTGACATTGCCTACTTACTGCTTGTTGGCGCTTGCTGCATGCTGGCAACCATTTTTATGGCCGACAGTATTCTGACATTAATCGCCGACCATATCTACGACGCACGCCTACAAGGCCTCACCGCTTCCCTTATTTTGTTTATGCCAGCCAGTTTCCTGATGGGTATGATCAGCCCCTATCTAGTCAGGTTGCGTACTGTATCGGTAGCCAGCACCGGCCGCTCAGTCGCATCACTCAGTGCCCTAAATGCCATTGGCGGCATAATGGGTACGTTCTGCGCCGGCTTCTTATTCTTTGGATACATAGGCGCCCGCGAAACTGTCGGCGTCCTGAGCCTGTTGCTTATTGGCGTTAGCTGGTGTATCGAGCCCAAAAAGAACCTGCAAATGCGTTTTTTGGTGGTGGCGCTTGCCGCTTTGCTAGCCATCAACGCCTACGCGCCCAAAGCAAAAGCCAACGGTATAGATATTGATACGCCGTCGGCCCACTACCAGGTTGTGGACGGCACATACAAAGGCGAACCGGTCAGAGTGCTGTCCACCGGCCCTTATGCTGCCCAGTCCGGCATCTACCTGGAGCGCGACGGCCTTGTCTTTGCGTATGCCAAGGAGGTCGCCTCCATTGTACGGCAAGCGCCCAAAAAAGCCTCGGTCCTTGTATTGGGTGGTGGCACGTTTACTCTGCCGGACTATTTTAGCAAGCAGTATCCCGCATCCCATATTGATGTCGTCGAAATAGACCCCAAGCTTCTTGACATCGCCAAAGAACACTTCGGTTACAAGCCCGGCAACAATATAGGACATATCTTCCAAGACGCCCGGTCATACCTTAACCAAACCACCAAAAGCTACGACATCATTATGGTCGATGTGTATGGAGACTCATCAATACCTTTTTCGGTAACAACAAGTGAGTACGTCGCCCAACTTAGCAAGCACCTGTCTACAGGCGGCATAGTAATAGCCAACGTCATTGCTTCACCCGATAAAACATGTAGTCCCATTGTCGGCAGCATCCACGCCACCTACCGTCAAACATTCAGCCATGGCCGGGTGTTCGCTACTGGCGACTGGAATAGCCCCACCAAGCAAAACGTCGTAGCCGTATATACAAACAAGTCACTCAGCTGGCTCACATCAGACAATCCCGAAATCGACACCATGCCAGGTGGCACTATCCTTACCGACAACTATGCGCCGTTGGAGCGCATGGAACAGCAATGCGCCCAGCATTAATTAAAAGATTACACAAACTGTTAGATATACCACGCACCGTCCGTTAACTATTTCATAGACCAATCTACAACACCGCGGTATGATAAAAAGGCCAATTAACCTAATAAGGAGGTCATATGGCAGGTCAAGGTAGAGGATGGCACGGCGATTCCGCAGGCCACGCTCGCGCAGGACAGAAAGGTGGTCAGGTCAGCGGCGGTAATTTCGCACGCGACCGTAAAAAAGCTAGCCTCGCAGGCAAAAACAGCAGTGGGAATTTCGCATACGACCGCGAAAAGGCTAGCCGTGCTGGTAAAATTGGCGGGCAGCGATCCCCTAAAATCGCAACAGCGTAATTATAGCAACGACTCAGCGTAACTAAAAAAGAGATCAGCCACCGATCTCTTTTTTAATCTATTTCAGGATACTGTTCGCTGTTCTGGCGATAATGAGGAATAAGCCGGTGGCCGTCATCGAGCCGCAAGTGGTCAATATACAAGCCCTTCTGATACCCGCCAAACCGCGCCGCCTGAATGGTGCGCGCCTCGGCGACCGCAGCTTGGCTGACGCCCAGCTTGACCCGCAAATCCTCAATAGCCTGCTGGGCTTCTGCTATATCTTCAATAATAGTTTCCTGTGCCGAAGATTTTACGCGCTGCATACACTCAAGGACTTTTTTAATAAGATGTTCGGCATGTTCCTCGTCGGAAAGGTGCCAGTAAAGAGGGTTTGTGCCGTTTGCAATATGCTGGTCTACGACATTGTCGCGGACAAGCTTTTTATACGAAAACTTCACCATAGTGCCTTTATTGTAGCACACTTGCCGGGTGCCCGCCGGTGGGCGCATACGGATACATTGCAGCGTTTCATTAGTCGTTAAACCATGGGTTACTGCCAATACTCCATACCGACAAGCGGTTAAAACCAGCGGCCTCCACCTGTCGCAAGCGCATCTGCATAGTTCGGACGTCGGCATAGACGTATAGCGTATCATCACGCATAGCCTGCAGTTCGCCATCGGGCGTGCGCTCTATTGCCAAGCCCCGTGCGCGCCGGGCAATGCTTTCGCTGTTGTTCACCGCAATATGGTTTGTTGCACGGTCACCAATGTAACCATGCGATGCGATACCTACAATGCCCTTACCGCCAGCCTTGTCGTGCAGCCACTGTATGGAGTCAGCGGACCATTGCTTGGGCGCCACTGCACCACCGACACCTGTGTCAAACTGGCTATCGTAAACCATCATTACTACATTGTCTACCAATGGCGCCAGCTCCTCGTACTTCCACTGGTACCAGTCTTGGCTGGTTTGGTCGTTGATCGCAGGGCCGTCTATGGTTAATTTTTTGCCTGATTCGTGCAATTTGGTACGCAATTTCGTAATGAATGATTTGTATTTCTTGTAGTATTCAGGTGTCCATGAGCCATAATCTTCCCAATCCAATTCAACGTTAAACCCAGTTTTGTCGGCTAGGTTAGCTATGGCAAAAACTGTCTTGTGGTCGTCCATTGCCATGTTCGTGCCGTCATATAAGCCGGAAACTGTAATATATTGCTCGTTACTATGCCGTTTTAAAAAATCAACATTCTTTTGGGAGTAGCCATTAGGGCTGTCGTCGCTCTCGTCTATCTGCCGCACGGTACCGTCGTCGTTAATGTGCAAGAATTCAATTTTGACAGCTTGAACCGGACCTACTTTTTCAAGCTGCTCGAATGATTTCGGGTCATCAGGGTATATCCAAGCCTCAGCCATAACCCTTGTCCCAGCCACATACACTGGTGCCGCTGCCGTTTTTTTGGCAGTTTCAGGACGATTAAGCAGATATAGCGTCCCTCCGCAAACCGCCAAAAATACAGTGCTTAGTAAAAGTATTTTCCTAAAACTCATACGCTACTCCTTGCACACCCTTTATTGTATGTGAAGTTATTAGCATGGATATTAAAAAAACCGGATATATCCGGGTAAACAAAAGGTGGTGCTCGGCAGGGACAGAGATGGGAGTTGGATCGCTGGTGCGATGACTCTTCTCTGTCCCTGCCGGAACAGTTTCACGAGCTGTTCGGCTCGTCCTCAGTGGGGGTGGGGTGGTTGGTTGTGCGAGAGTGTCAGATGGCGGGCGGCGTGTCGGGGCCGTTGAAGTCCTCGGAAGCCGGGGACGGCGGAATGTGCGACGTGATGCGCTCGACCAGCTTGGCGCCGGCGTCGTTCGCGGGGATCGGGTTCTCCGTGCCGGAAGAACCGTCGTGAACCAGCGGTCCTGCACCGTGAAGCGCGATCAGAGCCGAGAAGCCAGGGCTCAGGTAGGTGCCCATGGCCTTGACCGAGCCGGGCTTGTTGCGCAGGACCGAGATGGCGTCGACGTTGACAGCGGCGTCAGCCACCAGCATACCGGGTGCGAACACCGGGCCCATCGGTGCGAGGTCGTAGCGACCGTTCCTCTTGCTGTCCCAATTGAGCGGGAACGGCATGGCCGGCAGCGGGGCGAGGATCACCAGCAAACAACACAGGAAGGACTGAACGTCCTCCTCAGAGCCGTTGAAAGCCGCCAGCAGTTCTGCCAGGATGTGCTCGAAGTCGAGCGTCGGGTCCAGCGTGGGGCGCGGGACGTCGAACGTGTCGAACAGGTGCATGATCCGCACCATGAGCTCCGGGCTGACGTTCTGGCTGGCCGAGCGGCGCAACAGGTCGGCGTCGTTGATGTAGCCAGTGACGTCGCTGACCGCAAGGACCCCAGGGTCAGATGCGGGTGCCGGCGGGCAGGCCTCGTAGGCGTTACGGGGCTCCCGCGGACCGGGCTGGCCAGACTTGCCAAGCGAAACAGCCATGGGAAGGCCTTCTTTCGTGACTTTACTGCACGCATTACCAATTAAAAGATTGGTAACCACTGAGAACATTAATCTCTGTGGAACTTCACTCGAAGTGCGCGATACCGGCCACTTTTGCTATCAAAGTAACTCGCATCGCGCACTGCGCAGATATCACACAAAGCACGCATCCGTTTGGATGATGATATATATTATACACTATTTAAAGGTTAATTACAACCAGGGGCGACTCGCATCACCCCTGTTATTTATGTCCTATCAGTAGCAAAAGCTATGCAGCCGCACCACGCATGCCAGCTATACCTAAAGCGTACAGTACCTCAGGTTGTGGCGCATGGATCCTCTGGTTCGGATCAGCGACATCGCGCTCCAGTTGGTCGATGTCATACCACCGTGCGCCCATCACCTCTTCGGGCTGCAAACGCAGGTCAGTTATTGCCAGATCGCGCTCAACAACCACAAAGTTGTCGCCTACAATGTTATGAGCATGATTCCAGCCTGGGAATCGCAGCCGTGTAGCCACCCGGCCTATGCGGATAAAACGCGATGTTTCGATGTCCAGACCAAGCTCTTCGCGCGTTTCGCGGACTGCGGCCTGTAGGTAGCTCTCGTCTGTACCAACGTGACCGCCCACTGATATGTCCCATGCCCCGGGCATAATAGATTTATCAAGCCGCCGTTGCTGCTGCAACAAATGAGTGCCATTTGTTAGCCAAACGTGAACATCACGGTGCGGTAGGCCTTGGTCGTGGATAGTCTTTTTGTCAAGCACTTGGCCAGTTGGCTCGCCATACATATCAACGATATCCAGCAGTTCGCCTTGGGTTGTAGGGTTTAGTAATTCTTTCATGTATAACTCCGATTATTTGGATTGTCAGAAGCGCTTCTGGAATAACAATATCTGACTTGGCCCCACGAATATAGACAGTTCGTTTTGAGGCATGTGCAGTTGAGTCAAATGGCTTTGACAAACCTGACTCCAAACGTCTACCATACTGGGGTGCACCACATACAGCGCAAAATCCTTCAGCAATTATTTTACAGCCAGTCACTCGGCTATGCAGAACTTCGCCCCAAAAATGTCGAAAGCAACCATTTTGCCTATCATCTGGACCAATTGGTAAAAACCGGCCTCATTACAAAACACGGACGCAAATATACACTGAGTAGTGAGGGCCTGACATTTGCCGACCGGACCAACCATCAAAGCACCGACGTCCGCAAACAGGCACATATTGTAACGACACTATTCATAACGAATAGCTCAGGACAAGTAGCCCTGTCCCGGCACTCTTTCCAACCCTACTTAGGGTTACTTGGCTTCCCCCAGGGTCGCACGCACTATGGCGAACACATCCAGCAAGCTGCCGCCCGCGAACTCCGTGAAAAAACCGGCCTCACAGATATTGGACTCACCCATCGCGGCATGGCATATGTTCGGACCGACAAGGATGGCATCTCCATTAGCAACATTTTATGTCATGTTTTCAGCGGAACCGCGACCAGCAACACCCCTCTATCCTCGGAAAATCCGCAAAAAACAAGTCCGGGATGGCATATATTGCCACCTGCACCTGCAGCAGGCTATATGCCCGGCTTCTGGGATATCAAACAGCTTCTCGACAGCCATACCGCAAGCAATCTGTTCTTTGCAGAAATAGAAGCTAGTCTTGACCCGGCTCTTCCGGAATAAATATAAATCCACTCTCAGCGAGACGTTCAGCCGCCCGTTTACGAGCCTGCTGTATTGTTGCGCCATTTGCGCGTACAGTCCGTTGCTCGCCGTTCAACAATACGATCGTATAGATACCCTGGTGGTAGCCTCCTTGTTTTGCCCTTGAATCATAGCGTGGTGGTTTGATATTGCGTTTTGCGCAATATATTTCAATATAATGCCGTGGATCTGTTTGTGGCTTCGGCACAAATGTCCTTCGTGCGTCTTCGTCGTACAACTGCTTCACAATGCCGATACCTTCAATAGCACTCATTGCAGCCATGTCTTGAGCAGCTTTTGAGTTCATGCCTCGACCCTTGAAACTATGCTCTACGCCATCCAACATGAAAGTGATGGTCGCTTCAAAAGGAGGTAGGTCGTCCTTAAGTTGTTCTGTCGAATATCTCGGCTTTTCCTCGCTATGAGCCCTCAAATGGTCATGAAGACAGGATTTTGTGTTTGCGCGCGGAACAAGCCTGACAGGTATCTCGGGTAATGGCGGATCTTCGGGCACAGGAATTGTCTCCTTGATCGACTTTTGATGAGCTTGCTCCTCAGCTGGTAATTCAACTTCACAGAGCTGAGCAATCAAATGGACTGCAGACCGTTGCATCGCACTCTTACGGTCACCTGCGCCTTTGGCGCTGGCGCGCACAATAATTCCTTCCCAGTCGACAATTTCAACTGTTCCACGGTTACCACTTGCAGATTGCCGGAATTCACGCAAGCGTGGCGTCTGGAATGCTGCGTGCAACGATGCGGTAGCGAGAGCTGGGTCTTGCACTAGTAGCTTAATTAACCGTTCGCCGATGCCAGCAGGAATCGTATTGTAAAAGTTTGCGACCAGCTGACCAATCTCCCCAGCCGTGATCAACCCAGTTGTCACCTTTTGATCAACCTTACTCATAATGGCTTCTTCAAAATCCGTTCCACTAGAGTAAGTTCCAAGTAATTTTAGCAAGGGCATCTTTGGTGGCTTAGGAGGGTGTTGTGACTCACCCTGCTTGTCCGTAGGCGCTGGAGCGTCAGACTTTTGAGCATTTTTAACAACCCTGTCACGTAACGACGGCTGGCGGTTGGCATCCTGCACGTTATTCAGGTGCTCTGCAATGGCAGACAATTGCTTACGATCAAATGGATATCGGCGGTCTTGCAGAAACGCCCGAAGCTGAGCGTGGTTTACGACGTCTGCAAAGCGGCGTAGTGGTGATGTGAAGTGTGTATATGCATCCAGATTAAGTGCGGCGTGACCAGTAAGCTGCGTTGAGTAGCGCGCCCGCTCGTATATGAGTCCCAGATTATCAACATCAAATTCGCCCTGTTTTAGACGCTCAAGATCTTTCATACGCGCATCCGATCGGATCGCATGGTTACGATACAATCCAGGGATGTTTTCGTGTGCCATAAATTCAGCAACAGCGATATTCGCCAATATCATAAATTCTTGCACAATAAGCTGCGCCGCTCGCGTTGAGCCAGGTGCAAACTTCACGATTTCCCCATCAGCATTCGTCATGACACCTTGATTGGTGTCATAGATCGCCAAAGCGCCCCGCTCCTGCCGGGCCTCCATCAGCCTCGTTGCAAACCTGAAATACTCCAGCATCGTGTCATCATTGCCCTTATCGGGGTTAGTTACAAGCCAGTTAACCTTGGCATACGTCATAGACTCGCCCCACATTCGTCCATGGTTGAGCCAGACGCTCTCTACCGAACCTGTAGGATCGACGTCCATATTAACAGCAAACACTGGCTTTAGAGTAGAGGGGTGCAGACTAAGGACGTCTTCACTGATACGTGGCGGGAACATTGGTATGTTTGATGTCCGCAAGTATTTTGTTTCGCCACGTTCTTGGGCGTATGCCATGCTATCTGGTAGCTGCGGCAAAAAGCTGGCAACATCAGCAATAGCAACCGTCAAGCGATAGGTATCATCGGAGTTTTGCTCCAGCCAAATAGCATCATCACGGTCACGTGTCGTTGGACTGTCAATAGCTATGCCATTCAGCCGGACCCGTCCATCCTTCCAGTTGTCGGGTAACGTAAATGCATCCGCTTCGGCATACGCAGCATCGCGAAGTAGTTGGTCGTTAGAGTTAGGGAGTGTTTCAGACATTTATATACAATATCAGGAAACGACTGGATGTCTAGGCTACTATTTCTTTGCACTACTAAGCCTACTATGGTCTAATCTTATACATGTCCCAGCCTTTTGCCCCAGAACTAGCCTCAACAGCACAAGCCATCGAAATCCCTCAGATACTAACCGCACCAGATTGTCCGGCAGCCTGCGCCGGAGCAAACATAGCGTCAGTAGTAAATAGTTTTGGCCACCCCGATATAAGCGACGGAATACGAAATATTGCCACATTTGATATTCAAACCCCTCAGGAAGAGCAAATTTGCCGCACAAAATATACAGCCGAATTGCAGCGCCATACCGAGCTTGGTGAGCCGCTAACGCCAGAATTAACCGCCAATTTACGCGTCAAAATTGCTTGCGGCAGTCTAACGGTTAGGGAATTTGCCCTGCTGGCATTCGGTGTCGAATCAGGCGCCGACTTAACCCGGCCAGCCTTGGCCTGCATCAAAGACAACGCTCAGCAGCTCGCAACAGCACTGGATCATGCCCATAAATTCGGCCTTATCGGCTTAAGCAAGCATTTTCATGCAGCAAAAGGAGATATGCCCGCCGGAAGGTCAAAACTAATCACATGGCGAGATAAGCGTGTCCGTGTTAATTTGGCCATGAGCAATCTTGAGGCGCTCACCTGGCTTCTGGACATTGACCCGGAGACAATCGCCGAACAACCTTCGCCAGTGCTTGGTCCCATTGCGGCCCTGAGAACATATTGCAATACGTATGGTGGCACGGCAACCGCTACAGACAGCCGTGAAGCCCGGCTGTTGTTGCGCCACCGATATGAGCAAGATCTACAGAACAAGGTTTTCTTTCCTGACCCCGTTGCGGCACTACGTAACCTGTACGGTCTTCGGCAATTTCGCTGGCGAACACAAAACCAAGCCGGTGCATACCGGACGACGCAGTTAGTCATTGAAGCGCCAGTGCGCTCCGGAAGGGCAGACGCCTATACTTTTAAAACTACAGGTCCGAACGAGCATGCGACACGGCAAGCCGCTTCACGGTTGGTTTTGGAGCACCTTGGAGCTACCGACTTGTCGCTACTAGACGAGAGTCGCTGACTCCTTATAACTCAAACTTAAACTGTTCCCGGCCCCGGGTCCGCAAATCCGCAGGCTGCCTGCTGAGAACTCGGAGGGATTCGTTTTTCTGCTGGAAGCTACATTGTCGCAGGCAATGTAGCGCATTCTTCATCTCACCCCTCCTTTGAGACATAAAATAAAAGACCCCAGCAAATGCTGCGGTCTTTTATTTGGTACACCCGGAGGGATTCGAACCCCCGACCCTCTGTTCCGAAGACAGATGCTCTAATCCGCTGAGCTACGGGTGCGTATCTGCTTATTATACCAGATATTGGTGTAAAATAACAGATGTAACTCCGCGAACCTACATCTGTTCGTACGATACAGCCAAAAGCGGCACGCCCAAAAATGCAGCATAACCCTCTGCCTGCTGGTGTAAAAGCATTTTTTGGCGCTTTGGCAGTGGCCGCAACAGCGAAATATCCAGCGTTACTCCATCTTTTTTAACAGTGCGCTTCCACAGGCCGGCGAATTGGCCGTTCACTAAAACAACCGGACTGAAGACACCATTAGTATATGGCACGACGCGCCGCATAGCTTGACTACTCACTACAGCACTACGATCTTTGAGTGCAACAATCGTTTCATCAAAGGGCGGTACAAGCGTGACTGTTTGTTCGACTAGTGTTTCTGTATCAAGGTCTTTAGCCATCCAATAAGACTCGTCTTGTGGTAACTGCTGGATAGTGCACGCTACAGAAGCAAAAGCATCACGGGCATCCTTGATGGTCAAGCCAGTCCACCACGCAAAGTCATACACCGTCACTGGGCCGTGGCTACGCACATAGCGGCGGGCCATTTCAGCCAGCGCTTCTTCACGGCTCATAGTTTTACGTTGAGATTTTGGCAGCCAGTCATCGAACCATACAAGCGTTGGCTGCCTACCCTCAAGTGATGTCATGGCAATCAGTCCTTTGTGCGCAGCATACACAAGCAGATGATAGCCACGTTGTTCACCCGTATCAATGCCAGCTTGCTCCAAAGCTTGCAACACGTCTTTGCGCGTCATGAGCTTGCCGCCTTGCATAACCTTCGCCAATATCTGCATACCGTGATCCAAGTATGCTTGATCGACCCCCACTTGCCGGTGTATGCCTTTGAACTTGCTCATTACCCTAGGTGCCATAAGCTCGAGCATCCAATGTGCATCTTCTGCAGGCACAAAGTGGATCGTACCGCGCATCGGCCATGTCCGTACCAATTGTTTTTGGTCTATGGCACGCTCAACGTCAGCCTCGCTAATACCAGGAACCCGCAAACCAATTGCCCACCGAGCAGCAGCGTAATCCTGAGCCTGCATAGCGCCAAACCATCGCACTAATTCCTGAGGTGTCACGCACGGCCGGCCAACTATCCGCTGGCTTCGCAGACGCCATTGGGCAATATTCGTGGCAAGATCTTTCATACATCTATAGTAGCAGACCAAACTAGGCAAATTATGAGCTTTTTATTAACTTACGTAAGTACATGTTTGCGTATGTTATACTGCTCTGGTGAACAAGCCTATCCATACATTTTTGGAAGATGGCGACCTTAGCAGCATAACCACCTACCAAGCAGGCGTCATGCAGTCAGCTGCCCACCGTCTGTTGCAAAAGCACTGTGATGCAGTTCTAAAAGAATATGGTATCAGTAAAATGCAGTGGCTGATTATTGGTACGGTGCTGGACGCTGGCAAAAAAGGGGCGCGTATTACCGAGTTGGCCGAAAAGCTCGGCACAACCTTGCCCTATTTAACAACCACTATAAACATCCTGGAATCAAAACAAATGGTCCGACGGATAGAGAACAAGCGCGACAATCGGTCTAAGTTGATAACAGTCAACCCGCTTTTTACACCGCAATGCGAAGAGATTGAACTTGTCTTGCAGCGCACGCTACGTGAAACAGTATATTCCCATATTGATACAGAAGACTTCAAGACATACATAAAAGTCCTATCACAGCTTAGTGACATGTCGCAGTAAGCCTAAGGGGTCATGGTAGCTTGGAACAGTCGAAAATCTTCGTCGACATTGCCCGCGATAATAGCCGCAGGCAGGTCAACCTGCCCCGGGAAAATACCGCATAAACGGGGAGGTAAAGATGAGTCGGCGCCTGACACTGTCAGACCGGTAATTGCCGGCATCGTGGTGCCGATAACTAAAACAGCGAACGCATATCGGTTGCCCTTTACTTTATTAAAAGCCCCTGTCAAAGCTTTGGGATAAGGGCTGAAGATGTCGTCGAATAGTGTGGCATCGTTAGCCGTAGAAGCAACAAGTGTCAAATTACCACCACCATCAACACTATAAATACCCATCCGTGCCAGCGTAATACCGGCGCCTGCCGTAGCATCGCTGAGCATGCGCACTGTATTAATAACCTCTGTTTTGCGGGCCGTAAAGTACGTTAAATGGACAGTGCCAGAAACTACTTGCTGGCCGCCAATAGTATGCAAACGCGGCAATATTTCTTCGCCATTTGTTAAGGCATTGCCGTTATATATATCAGTCGATGGAACATTGGGGGCCGTGATATTACCCGTAGCCTCAATAGTTCCTGCTACCGTAATGGCGTTGGCAAAGTGCTCCACATCCAACTGGCTATAGCGATAAGTTCCCTGTAGCACACCAGTATAAGGGGTAATTGACGTTTCCAGCATGCCTTCGATGTGGTTAATGCCAGTATTTCCGGCCCCATACACTACACCAGTTGTAATAGGGAGTGTCGCACCCGACGGGAATGGAGCATTCGACCCCAGCAGCCGCGCCGTCAGCTCTTGTGCATATGCCATCGCAAGCATCGTGCCGCCTGTGTTATTGGCCTGTATAACCAGCCTGATGTCCTTGTTTACATTTGTGCTGGCATTGCCAATTTGCACGACATTATCCAAGATATGGGTTGTGCCAGTCACCTCAAACGCCTGGATGTCCATTGAAATATTTGAAGCTTGGTCGTTAATAACAATACCACTCGTACCGCCGCCAGTCTTGCCGCACGTATCCACAAAAAGCTTGTTGTAAGCAATTTGGTTGCCACCTGTAATCCGTACAGCCGTGTGCGCACCAATAGCATAGGCGTAATCTACCATTACATCGGTACCAGGCTTGTGGTTAAAGGTGTGCACGCCACCCTTGGCAAACAGGCTGTTAACCTCAAAATGGTACCCTACAAACGTTAAGCCATCCTGAGTACGTTGCGCACCGCCGCCTTCCGTGCTGTATCCAATATGCCACAAACGGATATTACCCATGTAGATATGGGCTTGGTCGTTTGCGATACCCGCTTGTATGCCGGTGCCAAATAAACACTCGAGAGTAATATTCTGGATTGCTGAGTATGGATTAAGTAACACCGCTGGCTCGTAGCGGTCTGCCAACATGCCGAAGATCATGCCCGGACTGTCAAGTGTAACTCCGGCAGGCACCTCCAACTGCGAGCCAATTATGTAACCACCATTGCCATCAGAAGCCGGTAGAAGCACGCGGTTCAGCCCAACCCCCATTGGCTGGTTGGGCCCAACTGTAGTATCCGTACCAGTAGGGGCAGCTGCCACTAGAGCGGCGGCAATCGCTGTAGAGTCGTCAGTACCGTACACCAAAAAACCAGCGCTGCCGTTTACAGTGATGCCTGCGTTCGCCGTTAAGGTTATCTGGGTAGCAGATTGCACCGAAGCAATAGTAGTAATCGTGCCAGCCGCATCTTCGGTGTACACCACCACCATTTTGCCAATGTCACCAGTGCTAAAAGCCCCCGCAGAAGCCGTTACTGATGTGCTTGCGCTAGAGGAAACCACGCCGCGCAGCCGCACGGCATCACCAACAGCACCATGGTCTTTGACATTAACAACCAAAGCGTCTTCATCAACCTTGGCGCCCAGCGTAGTAACAAGGCCGGTAACTTGCGATTGTGGGATCGCTGGCAAGTTCACAAGTGGTACTTGCTGGCTTGCATTCAGCGGGGCGTACCCGTTAGCCGCGCCCTTGTTGGCTGTTTGCTCGTATCCAGTAAGGTTGTGTGTGCCATCTGCGTTATGCCCGACCGCAAGAAACTCGTTCAGGACGGTTCCCCACTGGTTTTGATCACTACCTGGAACTGGTAAGCGCGCCATTACAATCTCCCAACTTTCCCTTTATCATACCATAAGCGTATCGCGTGGGAATATTAACTAGTGGTGGTTTAGCTGTCTTGCACAATAGCCAAGATGTTGCCAGCCGGATCTTTGAACCATGCGATATCTGGACCCATTTTAGCGGCTAGACCGCGCAATATGTCCATTTCGTCCTGTTCTGCGCCATTGCCTAGGTTATACCGCTCAAATGCAACACCCTTTTCCTGCAGTGCGTCGTGGGCCTCGTTAATATCTTCTACCACAAAATTAAGTACCGTAAACGTCGCTGGCTGATGGTCAGGTTTTTCGTATATGAACAACCGGGCGCCAAGGGGCAGTTGGATGTCCAGACCCATCTCATCGCTCAGAAGCTGCAAACCCAATGTGTCTACATAAAACTTCTTAGCCTTTGTAATGTCGTCTACCGAAATCCCACTGAATGATGCGACCGGTTGGAACATATGACCCCCTTTGTTATGGTTCCATTGTAACAGAATTGGGGTCTGCATGAGCCGACGAAGCCAGCAAATTAACGGCCAGCATCCGAGGAGAGGAAAGTGCGTACCACCTGGCTACGCTGTTGGCTATTATGTACCTCGACTTGCAAAACCTCATCAACACATTCGGCCATTTCATCGGCGGATTTACATACGATAAGTCGCTTGTCGGTGTGCGCTTTCCGCAATTCTTCGTAATCCTGGAAGGTGTTTGGCAGCGCCAACGCCGGATAGGCTTTGAGGTCCAGCATGAGTACCGCGGCACCTCCAAGAACAGCCCCTATGCATTCACGGACCGTACCTTTAAAGCCGCCTGCACACACTAAAATGTCGGCTGTGCTAACCAACGCTTCCCGGTCTTGGTATGTATCGCCCGCAACCACCATGTGGTCACGGACCCCCACACTCCCCAAACCTTCACGCGGTATAAAACCAAGTGTCGCTACGCCTGCACTTCTAGCGACAATACTGCTCAGACCCAAAAACCCCTCGCTAACACCACCGTCAATTGCCAGACTGGGCAGCTGATCCCGCTCCCGTAAATGCCCATACAGCTGGCGGAGACCTTCGCCCTCTTCCCGGTATCCGAATGGCTCCTGCGTGTCATGGTTGAAGCCTCCGGTTGCGAAGCCCGAAAAACCCCACACCCGGGCATCTTTATCTTGTAAATGCCTCGCCAAAAGGGACGACGCCAGTGCCGTCGACGCGACAGGAATACGTTCTAGCTCCAACGAGGCGGCAAGTGCTGAGTTTCCCACATAGGTCATGCCCTGCTTGGCAAGGACAGGTACGTCAACTGCAATACGCATTTCACCATGCCCGGGATGTGTAAATGTTGGTTCGTCAAGCTCGAGCAAAGAATGCGGTTCCGGGAATTGCTTCCCTTGATAACACAAGGATTCGTATGCTGGCTGGAGTTCTGGCTGGATCTCTATCATATCTGCATTATACTCTCAGCTTGACGCGCCGGACGTATCCAGCCCGAATAGTTGGGTTTGAATTTCTTGTCTGTCAGCCTCCGCCGCCACGTATATACCAGCCGTCTGTAGCGCCTGGCGCTGCCCTGTCCCAAGCGCAAGTGAAGTTTCATATACATGCATAATCTGATGCTCGGCGTCATCCGCCGCCACTCGGTTAATAGACACTTTGCTACAACCCATGCAATCGTGAATGAGCATAATTTCACCTCTGTGGGTACTATCTTCTATACGGAATGTTAGCCCAATCGGCTTCATACCAGCCTGGCAGCCTGCTTTTCTATCACCTTTTTTAATATCGACGTGCTTGGACCACAGGCACATATTGCAATGGTTCCGATTGGCAGTCCCCATATACTGGCTGATCACCACCCAGCGTTTACAATGTGAACATTTAAAGCCATCGTGTTGTTCTTGGCGGATCTTGCGCGCGATCAGCCGCTCGGCATGCCGTTGGCTGCCGCGCTTGTTGCGTTTTCGTTTCATATACTTCTCCAAAAGAAAAACCAGCCAGAATGGCTGGCCCTTGCTGGATAGCACAGAAACGAGCTATTTTAAGACATTACTAATAGGATTTGCGGCCAGCCATAACCTGCCCCTGCTGGGGCCACAACTTGTGCTGGGCGATAATTCCTACTTGTATTCATACGTCTATATTATATCAGATTTTCAATAAACCTCAATGCCATACGAGGACTACTGGGCGGGAGCCAACAGCACACCGCTCTTGGATACGGATGGTTCGGTGCACATTGCCCGGTTAAAGCAGCATGGCCTTCGCTCGCCGTGTTTGAGCTTGGATATTGCAACCTCTATGCGATGCGCCCGGGTATCTTGGCTTGCCGTTGCCCGTACCCACCGCAGCCAGTCCCACCGTGCCATTGGAGTCAAGCTATTCCAAAGCTCTTGGGTTTCGGGATCCGCAAAAAGCGCCGATGCCACATCTTCGGGCAATCGTGGCTCGGGCCAATCGTTAGAAGACTCAATCACTACCTCAACAGTATCACCAGGTTTGGTATGTATAGCGTCCAACATCTGCTGATCCACCCTGAACCAGTGACTTCCCCGGCCATCAGGCTCAAGTACAGCCGTTAAGGGAGCACCATTAAAGGTACCCTTCACCAGCACCATGCCGCGGGAAGGCAACTGAGTACTAGCGTCTATAGGTAGTAAAACTATGGTCCATCCATTTACGGTAACTAACTTCGTTCGGAACTTAGACATACCCTTATTATAACAAAAAACTAAAGCTGCCATCTGTTGGGCGATATAGTGTCAGTCTTCGCAAACCATATGCGTTTTGCTACAATAGGCAATATATAAGCAAGGCTGAAACTATGGCGCGTTTACCGATTCAAGGCTCAGATGACGGAGTATGGGGTGATGTCCTTAATGACTTCCTTTCACAGGCGCATGCCAGCGATGGCACGCTACAGTCTTCTGCCGTTACAGCCGCAATAGGCAGCAATATAACCGACAGCAACATTGCTGCCAGCGCTGCAATTGCCCAAAGTAAAATAGCCGGGCTTACCACCAGCCTCAGCTCCAAGCTAACAGCATCGAATAACCTCAGCGATGTTGTTAGCGCGGCTACTGCCAGGACAAACCTGGGTGTCCCGTCGGCAACAGGCTTTACTAATATAACCGTCGGCACTGTCGCCCCGAGCAGCCCTTCTGTCGGCGATATCTGGATAGATACAAATTAAATGGCAGGTGACCCAGACAGCATTGCACGAGGACAGTACAGGAGCGATCAAACTACACCTGTAGCAATAGGCGGGCATACCGACGGCGATGGCGTCGCAAATGCGTTGTGGCTAGAGTCTGATATCTACAGCTCTGCCCCCGCCTCAGAAACGAGTCTTGCTATAGAGGCGCGTACTGTTGGTGTTCCATTTACCAACGGTGCTACTGCCAGCACCTTGGCCCGGCCGCTAAAAGAGCCCCTGCTCCCCACCTCCCGCCGAGGAGCTAACTTGGCATACGACACCAAAAACAAGCGTTTTATATTGTTTGGCGGCTATGATGGAACTACACGCTATAACGAGGTATGGGAGCTATCGGCAGACAGCGCATATAGCCGCTGGCACAAATTAACCCCGACTGGTACCGCTCCGACTGCACGCAACCTAGGCGCATCAGCTTTTGTACGCGGTACGACTTCGGGTTCAGCTGACAAAGCTTACTTGATTATTTGGGGCGGAGCAATCCCCGGTGACACAAACACCATGGCCGCCCTAGACATAAGCACCCCTGGCAGCGAAAGCTGGACAAGCATTACGCAGACAAACACCCCGGCAGCACGTTCGTACCTGACACACCATATGGCAGCAAAACCCGTAAGCGCCAGTACAACTAACCTATACCTATTTGGCGGCTGGGGTACAACGCGCACCAACGATCTGCTGCGCTGCACCTTTGATGTCAACACGCCAAATGCAGTCACCTGGACAACCCTCAAAACCAACGGAGCAGTTGGAAACCCAACCGGCAGATCGGGCACAGCTATGGTATACGACAGTGCTAACGACCGCTTGGTAATTACTTGCGGCTACTCCGGATCCGCCTATCTAAACGACGTATGGGATTACAGCATCGGCAGCAACACGTTTGCCCAGCTTAGCCCTGGGGGCTCTGCGCCGGCAATCCGAGAGTTGCCTAATATTGGCTACGATATCATCAACCAACGGGCACTACTGATGGGAGGGTGGCAGGGCTCCGCAGCCAGTAATCGCAATGACATCTATCAACTCTCCTTGGCATCAGGCAGTGAAAGCTGGACTCAAATCAAATCCAACAACCTGAACAACCAAGGTGTACTGGCGTTTTCGAGCAGCGCTGCCGCTGTTGACACCGATCGGAACTATATGGTCCTAGCCACTCAGCTGGGTTACGACAGTACCAGCAAGTACGTATACGCCTTTGATATGAACGATACCTCTCCCACCGCACCACTATATGGTTTGACCACTGTGGATTTCTTTAGGGCTCGGGACGCTCCAGGCTACGTATTCAACCCCGTCCGCAACGAATGGCTGCTTATCAATGGCTATAGCGCTATGGATGATGACACTACCATTTCGCGTGGCGAACATATTTCTGAAATCTGGGCATACAGCCGCACCACCAATAGGTGGCGATATGCGGCCAAAGGCCCGCTGAGTATGCCGCAAAGTGAGGGCGGAATCAGTGTATACGATGCCGCAAACGACCGGATCATCTATTTTGGAGGCCTTACCGGAACAAGCCAGCGCACCAACGACGTATGGCAGCTGAAGGCCGATATCCATGGCATGTATGTCGCCACAAAATTAGCTCCCGGCGGTAGCCTGCCCACACAGCGCTGGCTGATGGCCGGGTGCTATGACGCTGCAAACCAGCGAATGGTCATTTGGGGCGGCCAAAGCGCTGCCGGAGTACTCGGTGACGTATGGGCGCTCAGCCTGGACTCAGGCAGTGAAAGCTGGACACAGCTCTCCCCTACGGGATCTGCCCCAACCGCGGCCTGGCAGTCATGCTTTGCTTTTGACTCTGCCGCAAACCGCCTATACATCCATGCCGGAGCAACAGATGCTGGCAGTACAACCTTCACCTCCCAGCTATTTTACTTAGATATCAGCACCACTAATTGCAATTGGGTAAACACCGGCGTAACCGGTGGTCTAGGAGTCCGTGGTGCCACGCTAGGCCTCGACATCACTAATCAACGGCTGGTATGTTTTGGCGGATTTAATGGCACTAGTGTTATTGATACCGTCCGCTACACCAGTACCAGCTCGTTTACTTCGTGGACAACTCAAGCTACAGCCAACACGCCGACAGCTCGGCGCAGTGCTGGCTACATGGTAATTGGTAATTACTTCCTGGTTGCCTGTGGTAGACCCCCGACCGGAACATGGTTTGGGGATACGCACGAGTTAAACTTTACCGACCCTCCCGCTTCCTGGAGCTGGACCAATAAAAACCCCGCCGTCTACCAGGTGGCCGCAGTAGGCACCAGCGGACTGGTAAGCCGGGCAAGCTACCACTGGCAAACCTGGGCGGCCAACACAACCACTGGTACACCCGAACCATTTGGCAACAATAGCGAAAGTGCCGCCGATTTTATAGCCGGCACCGCAGGTGGACAAGTCAAAATATCGGACGTTTCATGGGCGGCCAAGCCAATCAAGGTATGGAACGGCTCATCATGGGTTGTGAAACCTGCCAAATTTTGGAATGGCACCGCGTGGATTGAGACCAACTACTAGCAAAACTGCGGTACACCCGAAGGGATTCGTTTTCTGTTAGAAGTAAAAGTTTTCCCAAAACTTTTACTCACTTTTCATCTCACCCCTCCTGCCAAGTGCAATACCAAGCAAAAGGCCCCGCATTCGCGAGGCTCTTTGCTTGGTACACCCGAAGGGATTCGAACCCCCGGCCTTTGGTACCGGAAACCAACGCTCTATCCAGCTGAGCTACGGGTGCACATCCACCAGATTATACAATACTTTATTACAATATTGCATGCTATAGTGTGACAAATGTCAGAAATACCTTTTACCCCAGGCAACCAGCTGTTGTCCGCGCCAGAGAACATATCAACGTCGGTCCTCGGCAACATACCGGCGGCGGCCCGTCAGTTTGGACACCCCGATATTAGCGACGGGATAAATAATATTGGTGATATAGAGATTATCACTCCTGAAGAAAGTGCAGTCTGCGCCCGTAGCTACACAACTCCGCTCATGCGGCTCGCCAAAAAGGGCGCCCCAATTCCACCGGAGCTTGAGGCCCAGCTCCACACAAAGGTCTCTTTGGGTGCGCTGAGTGCCCGTGAATTTGCTGCCGTTGGCTTTAACTTTCCAACAAGCCAGGAGCTACGCCTTGCAATGCTGCCTGGCATGAAGAAAAATATTAGCTTCCTCGTATTCAGTGCTGGCTTGGCAAAGCAACATCAGTTTGTGCAAGCAATCCGAACAAAGGCCAAACCGATGGGAAAAGACGTCCATTCGGCAACTGTCGATATCCAATGGCAAGATAAGACCTATACACATACCGCAACAGGAACCAGTAGGCGGTCTACATTCCATGCTGCGTTCTTCAATACTTACCTTTCAATGATCGATGTGGACCCCGATTCCATCCCTGAGCCTACCGAGCGGCCATTGGCACCAGTCAAAGCATTGGAATCATACATTAGGCAATACGGCGGACAATACGGCTTTGACAAGAGCGACGATACGCAGGTTAGAGCCATGATCCTCGAGCACTATCAGTCCAATCTGCGAGGAAAGATATTTTATCCCGACCCGCTAAAAGCTCTGGCCAGCATATACAGTGGGTACCGCCAAGAATGGAGTGACCGTCACAGAAAAAACTATTTCCACGTAAGCGGCGTCCGGTTCCTGCTCAACAACACCACAGATGAATACACCGTGCGTACTCATGGCCCCAATAGGGATGGAGCACGCCAAGCAGCCGCACGGTTAATCCTAGAGCATCTAGAGGCGACGGATTTGTCCTTACTCCAGTAAGTGCTCGGTAGTGTCAAATATGATACAATCCTGGCATATGCACCATACAAAATCTGACATTTTCTGGAAATGCTGGCTGTGGTCAGCAATTTTTGGCATTGTTACAGCCAGCTTGTATGCGTTTATTTCTAACATTGGCCCGCGATGGCTGAGCGTTGGCGGACTATTTTTTGACCTGCTCATTATTATTGGTATCTTTGGCACCTACTTTGGCGCAGGACTCGTAGGCTGGCGCATTGCTGACAAATACTTCCACAGTTTTGAGCGGCAATTTATCCGCCGCTATATCCGCTATAGCGCCCTAACCTTTGTGGGTCTGGTAGCCATCACTTACTCGCCTTTGTCATTTCTGGGACTTTTCTGGAGCCTGGTAGCTCCCTTCTGTGTTTTGTGGGCACTACAGCCTGCCGTACAAAAGAAAAGCAGCCGTTAACAGCTACTTCTTTTACTCTGCAAGTATCTAGGCTTGGTCGGGGCTATCAGCTTCGGTAATACTGCCTTTTCCCTGCGGCAATTGGCGTTGCTCTGTTTTGTCCAAAGCGGCCTGCAGGGTGCGGATAACGCTACGCGCCTGTTCACGGCTCATACCAACACGTGCGGTAACGAGCGGCTGCTGCCCGCCAGCGGTCTGGGCAAAACTCAGGATAACTCCCGTAGGACTAGCATTGACATGCATACTGTCCGAGTAAATAATGCGCGGATCAATTGCCATAACCAAAACACCTGCACGGTTTTGGCTCATGTCGTCATGTATGTGGTCACGCTCATCCTCGCGAGGCTGTTCATAGCCAGCCAGATGCCATAGGTTGGCGGCATCATCATCTTGCATGCCAAAGTGGCTGATAAGCAGGTTCAGAATATCTTCACTCGGGCGCTCTTTGCCCTGTTCGATGCGCGCCAAAGCAGATTCGTCAATTTCTACGGCACCCGAAACGTCAGACATTGTTTCATGTAATTTTTGCCGGATATCCTTAAGGGTACTGCCTAATTGTTTGAACGGTGGTTCTTGGGGAGACTGACTCATGTATACATGGTATCGTCTCTGGAACACTTTGCCAAGATAGCAATGCAAAAATCCGGAGGCTATTCCGGTATAATGCAACCATGGATATACAGCAGAACGTTCCCCTCAGCCAACACTCAACCATGCGCTTAGGTGGTACAGCCGCCTTCGCTACCGAAGTTACTAGCCGGCGGCAAGTCGAAGAAGCTGTTGCCTGGGCCGAGGAACGGCAGCTGCCCGTTATGATGATTGGCGACGGCAGTAACATTATCTGGAAAGATGAGGGATTTCCGGGTTTGCTCGTTATCAACAGGATCAAACGGTTCGAGGAATTGCAAGAAGACGAAGAAAACTACTACGTTACCATTGGAGCTGGCGAAAACTGGGACGAAACTGTCAAAAAAACTGTCAGCAAAGGTGCAACCGGTATTGAGTTTTTGTCACTCATCCCCGGCACCGCTGGTGCCACACCGGTGCAGAACGTCGGTGCATACGGCCAAGAAATTAGCAATGTACTTGTAAGTGTAGAAGCCTACGACCTGACACTCAAGCAATTCCTGAACATCCCAGCGGTAGAATGCGAGTTTGGTTACCGCACCAGCCGTTTCAAAACCACCGACCGCGGCCGGTTTATGATCACGGCCATCACCCTGCACCTAACACTCGGCAAGCCGCAGCCCCCGTTCTATCAAGCACTGGAACGATACTTTGTGAACCACCCCGCAGCAGAATACACACCCCAGGTCATCCGTGACGCCGTCATTGCCATCCGGCAAAGCAAGCTGCCAGACCCTGCCGTCGTGGCAAACAACGGGTCTTTTTTTGCAAACCCAATTATTGATGAGGGTTTATTCATACAACTCCAAGCCGACTACCCCACAATACCTCACTGGCCAACACCCGACGGCCGCGTAAAGATCCCCGCAGCCTGGCTCTTAGAACAAGCCGGGTTCAAGGACATGCATGATGCCGAAACCGGCATGGGAACATGGCCCGCACAGCCGCTAGTACTGGTAAACGAAAGCGCCCAAAGCACAGCACAGCTTGTTGCATTCCGCCAAAAAATCATCAGCACGGTACATCAGAAGTTCGATATTACGCTCGAACAGGAACCAGAGCTGCTGCCGCTTTAATCATGCTGCGGATGTGACCCGACCGCCGTTAAGAAATCAAACTCCGAATATACTTTGTCGCGCTGAATGCACTCTAGCGCAAAACGGACTTCAGGTACCGTGTTCTGAGGTAGTCTGTTCCACTGTGTCCAGCGTAGCTCATCGCACTTGTTTGGCACCTTGTTTACAGCCTCGCCAGGAAAATTCATAACCAGAAAATAAAAATCGATATAGTCTGCTGTTTTGTCTTCATTACTAGAACGGTGCATAACGTGCGCCAAGCGCAACTCCGACATCCGCAGCCGTATACCCGTTTCTTCGCGGGCCTTACGGATAGCGGCGCCAGACGCCGGCTCACCCTCGTCGATGTGTCCGGTTGGTACACCGTATTCCCCATCATGGTAGCCACTGTTTATGCGGTGTGACAACAAAACCTTATCGCCTTTTTCAAATACTAGGTACACAGCAGCCCGGACATTCTGAGTAATTTTGGACATATCCTTAGTATACGCGTAACATAAGCGTTTTGACACCTTGTAATTCCCCATAAAGAAAGCCAGCATTGTGTTAAAAATACTTCTAATGCTTTTACCCCTGTCAATTACGAACAAAATGTGATATTTATCACAAAAAACCTTGCATTTGATACATAATAGGTGTATACAAAAGGAGTTAACATGTGTGCAAAATTTTACACACGGAGCCACCGGCTTCTCTAGAGGGAGCGGGTGTTTTTTATTGTCATACAGGAGACAAAACCATGAGCCGCGCATCTCGCGAAGCCGAATCCATAGCCAAAGCCGACGCCTATTTTGAAGCCATAAGGCGTACCCCTGAACCCGATTGGCCGCAAGACACCCAGGTACAACCTAGTGTCGACCAAAACATCGTACCAGCCGAAGCAGCCCAAAGCATCAATATCGTACCAGTTGCCGTATTGCAGCGTGGAGCACCTTCGTGGAGCACTGAAAAATTTGAAGAAGAGCACGCCCGCCGCGAACAGGAACATCGCGCACAGCAGCAAGTTATAAGCAAAGCCTACTATGCTGACCCCCTAAACACAGACAACCCGGTTCCCGAGCAACTTCTTTTTGCGGCAGCACCCACCACAACTCCAAACACCGAACCAGAACTTGATGCCTTCTACGACAGCCCAAACGGCGAACTGGGGACCAATCGCCAGGTCCTTGCCAGGCTCGATAAAGGGCAACGAGAGCGCTTTGACGCCACTCTTTCAGCACTGTTTTCTATCGATACGCGCGACACTACCGCTTCCCTGCCCGAAGTCGGCGCATTACCCCCTGAACCCCTTATTGAACGTGGAAAAGTGGTCGGTGACGTGCCGCAGGCAAAGCCTCAAACACCAGCCGTTCACGCCTTCCAAGAGTCCATGGGCCAAGGTTACCATTTTGTTCGGGCAGCAGCCGCGCAAGAAGCTGTAGCGCCGTCAGCCCCAGAAGTCCATAAGCCGGATGCTGCGGCCTCCCTAGTAACCCGCATCATGGGTGCTGCCACAGCCCCAAACACCCGATCGGATATTGCCGAGCCTGCTGCAATGGCAGGCCAGCTAGAACATGGCTCCGAACCAACTGCAGAAGGTATCATAACTGAGTTGCGCAACCAACAAGAAGCGCCCGGAGAAACAATACTCGAACGCGTCTTATCCGGCTTGCGAAAATCACGCGAACAAGACCTATACGCAGCGCGTCAGCAACGGCTACGCGAAGCTGCCGCAATCATTGATGAGCACGCACTTATACGCGACCCACGAACCGTTGGCGAAGCTGTTTTTGCAAGCATGGGGCTTACTATGGCGCTCGAGACCGATGAAAACGGCCATAAAACACAACGCGTAGTCCGTAATCCAGATGGCAGCGTATTGTTATCTACCGATTTACGCCGTGATTCAAATGAAAGTTACCTGTTGCGCACCAAACAAGGCATCCGACGCTTTTTGGGCCGTGTCGCAGGCGCGCTGGGCGGCAACATACGCGTCAGCCGCATCGAAAGCTAGTTGCCTAAACGATCGCTTGGCAACGGGAATTGGCGGGCAAACGCCACAACGTCCTTCTTGAGCGAAGCCAGCAGCTTTGTGTCATCCGGATTTTGTGCCACGACATACATCCACTCAGCAATCTGTGCCATATGCTGCTCGGCAAGGCCGCGCGTGGTCATTGCTGGCGTCCCCAGACGCAAGCCACTTGGCCGGAATGGCGGCAACACGTCATTGGGAATAGAGTTGCAGTTTGCGCTCAGGCCTATCGTATCCAGCGCGTCCTGCATTTTACGACCATCAATGCCAAAACCAGCCATCATATCAGCCTGAATCATATGGTTGTCTGTACCGTTCGTTACCAGTTTAAACCCGCGCTTCATAAGTTCATCCGCCAGAGTTTTGGCATTCCGAAGGATATTCTGGGCATATACTGCAAAATCTGGTTGTGCGGCTTCATAGAATGCGACTGCCTTAGCCGCTATAGAGTGCATGTGCGGGCCACCCTGCATACCCGGAAAGATTTCCCGGTCAATAAGCGTCGGCAGGTTTTCAATAGTTTTTTCAACAGGTTTCAAAGGGTTACCAACGGTGCCCTTTGTTAAAATTAAGCCGCCGCGGGGACCACGCAGTGTCTTGTGCGTAGTAGTTGTAATAATATGGAAGCCATAATCAAACGGGTTAGGTAATGCTTTGCCGGCAATCAGCCCTGCGATATGCGCCATATCAGCCATGAGTACGGCATTTACTTCTTTGCCGATGGCCGCGATCTTCTCGTAGTCCAGGCTCCGCGGATAGCCGCTGAAACCTGCCAGAATAATCTTAGGCTTGTGCTTGAGCGCCATCTGGCGCATTTCCTCGTAGTCAATTTCGCCAGTTTCAACGTTCTTTATGCCATACCGCACAAAATTGTACAGTTTCGCACTGGACGTTACCGGATGGCCATGGGTCAGGTGGCCGCCATGGTCCAGCTTCATTGCCAACACCGTATCACCTGGCTTAAGCCAGGCCTGGTACACTGCGATGTTTGCCGGCGCCCCGGAGTGTGGCTGTACATTTGCGTGGTCGGCGCCAAACAGCGCCTTAGCGCGCTCAATTGCCAGGCGCTCCAGCGGATCGGTATTCTCCTGGCCGCCATAGTAGCGTCTACCGGGGTAGCCTTCGGAGTATTTGTTGGTGAATACGCTACCCAGGGCGTCCAGCACTTCGCGGCTGACGTAGTTTTCAGATGGGATAAGCTCAAGTCCGTCCCGCTGGCGCTGTTCTTCGGCAACAATCAGATCTGCAACAGCAGTATCCTGAATAGCACTAGCCGCTGCCTGTGTTGCATTGTCGAGAGGTGTTGATGCATCGTCATTCATAATGAGAATTCCTGTTTACGTTAAAGGGATGAATGGTGGGGCGATGCGTAGCTAGATCATGGCTCTATTGTAGCAAGTAAACCCGGCATGATACACTCTACGTAGTAGTATTTTTCTCTTCAATTTCTACAGCAAGCCTTCAGCCAAAATCTTGACAGCTATACCATATTTGATATAATTTTAGGTGTTATGAAATCAACAAACGAGAAAATCGGACAACTTATTGCACAAATCCGCCAGGAACGCGGCCTTACACAGGCCGAGTTTGCAAAGCGGCTCAACACCAGCCAATCTGCCGTAAACCGCATGGAACATGGCAAGCAAAACATGAGCCTTGAGACCCTTGGCCGGATTAGCGACGTCCTCGAAAAGCAGTTGATTTCCCTCAACGGGAGCGCCGTTAATCTACGTATCGAAGGCGGCCACGAACTAAAAGGTGAAATTACACTTAAAACCAGCAAAAATGCTGCGGTCGCTCTGTTGTGCGCCAGCTTATTGAACTATGGCGTTACCCGCTTTAACTCATTCCCGCGGATTGAAGAAGTGTACCGTATTATTGAAGTCCTTGAGAGCATAGGCGTATCCGCAAAGTGGATTAACGGTAACGACCTCGAAATCCGGCGCCCCGAAAAGCTTGACCTCGACGCAATCGACGCTCCGGCCGCACGCAAAACCCGCTCTGTCCTTATGATGATGGGCTCCCTCATCCACGATTATGACTTCTTTAAAATCCCATACGCTGGCGGTTGTAAATTAGGCGCCCGTACCGTTGCGCCCCATCTGTATGCCCTGGAAGAATTTGGCGTAGACATTGTTGCTGCAACTGGCGGCCAATACGAAGTTACCGTCGGCAAAAAACCTGCTGGGCGCATAACATTGTACGAGGCCGGTGACACCGTTACCGAAAACGCCCTGCTAGCCGCTGCCCGCACCCCCGAAGAAACCATTATTGAATTTGGTACTTCAAACTACATGGTCCAAGACCTCTGTTTCTTCTTGCAGAAGCTCGGCGTGTCTATCGAAGGTATCGGAAGCACATCACTACGCGTCAAGGGCGTGCCATTCATTAAAAAGAACGTCACATACTCGCCAGCCGAAGATCCTATTGAAGCAATGTTTTTTACAGCTGCCGCCGTTACCACCAACTCAGAAATTACCATCAAACGCGTACCAATAGCCTTTATGTCTGTCGAGTTGCTAAAGCTCAAGAAGATGGGGCTGGCATACGACCTCACTAAACGCTATAAAGCCAACAACGGCCACACCGACCTCGTAGACCTCACCATCTACAAGCACGATGGCAAGCTAAAGGCCCTAACCGAAAAGATCCATTCCAGTGCCTACCCGGGCTTAAATGCCGACAACCTTCCGTACTTTGTGCCAATTGCTGGCGTTGCCCACGGCCGTACGCTTATCCACGACTGGATGTACGAAAACCGGGCTATTTACTATACCGAAATGACAAAGGTCGGCATGCAAGTAGAACTAGCCGATCCGCACCGCCTGTATATCGAAGGGCCAACACACTTCCGGGCAGCCGACGTAGTCTGTCCGCCCGCCTTGCGCCCCGCCAGCTTATTGCTAATTGGTATGCTGGCCGCTGACGGCGTATCAACACTCCGCAATATCTACACTATCCAGCGCGGATACGAAGATCTGGCCGACCGCCTAAACAGCTTGGGCGCCAACATCGCCGTCCTTCACGAGCTATAACCAGCCTCCTTACCCAAAAGCACCCGTACCAAGACGTCTCGGAGCGCAGAATATGCTACTAAAAGCGTGTTTTGTGGCCCGCGTGTGCCGAAAGCCACATATGATGGTAGTTTTGGCGCACATCTGTTATAATCTGTCTAGTTCGTTCGGGACATGCGGGTGTCGTATAGTGGCTAATATGCCAGCCTTCCAAGCTGGAGACGAGAGTTCGATTCTCTCTACCCGCACCAAAATTAGCCCACAAGCCCTGGTAGCTCAGCTGGATAGAGCAGGAGACTTCTAAGCTCAAGGTCGTTGGTTCGAGTCCAACCCGGGGCACCATTTAATTGACATACGTGGCCAGCTAGCTCAATCGTTGCTAGTATTGGTCATTTTTTAGCTTTTGTTATCATCAAAACATGGATTTCAAGACAAGCCTGGCGGTTATTGCAATTATCATGACCATCGCGGGCTATTTTTTCTATTTTAAAGATATATTCGCAAACAAAACTAAGCCCCACGCTTTTTCGTGGCTCGTGTGGGCACTACTGACAGGAATCGCTTTCTTTGGACAACTTTCTGACGGGGCAGGACCCGGAGCCTGGGTAACTGCGGCTACTGCTCTGGTTTCCTGTGTGATATGTGTACTGGCAATTAAAAAAGGTGAGAAAAACATCACACGCTCGGACAAATTAAACCTACTAGGCGCAGGTATTGCCCTTAGCCTTTGGCTGGTCACAAGCGAGCCGCTGCTTGCGGTTATCCTCATAACTATTGTCGACTTCCTAGGGTTTATGCCCACGATCCGCAAGTCATACCAAAAGCCTCACGAAGAAACACTAGCCAGCTACGCCCTGGCCGGGTTAAAGTTTGTCTTGGCAATTATCGCACTAGACAACTACACAGTCGCAACCTGGCTGTACCCAGCTTCTTTGGTTGCGGCAAATGGGTTCTTTGTATGTATGTTGGTTGTGCGGCGGCGCAAGCTACAGCCTATCGGACCGTTCTAGCTTGGCTGCCGGCGCAAAAACAATGCGTCCTAAAAACGTGACAACAAAAAAGGGATTAGTGGGCAGCCGACCCATGGCGTGCTACAATAAAAATGCTGTCATAGGTGGCAGTTAAAACCCAAATAAACCTTATTCTCTATACAAAACTCTACAAAATAGCGGCTCTCGCAGCCGCTATTTTATTGCAAAAAACAAACTGGCAGACTGCACATAAAAAGAACGGCCTGACGCCGTTCTTTTTATTATTGCAGGAGCAGTTTAGCCGACAAGTCTTTCGGCTGGCTGAACTTCTGTGGCAACAACAGCCTTACCGGCAAATGGAATAACATCTGCGGACTTCTCTACATCTGTTGATATAGCCTCGGCGTACATGCCAAGCATGTGGTCTGCTGCGCCTTCGTTTTCGTTTTCGAAGGATAGGCTGATGTCGCCAAATTGGTCGTCGTCTAGCCCTAGGATCTCACTAGAGCCATAACCGTTGCGCTGCGCTTCGCGCTGTGCAGGTGTTGCAAAATAGTTTTCGCTGGATAAAGACATAATAATTAATCCTTATTTCATAAATTACAGATAAGGCACTCAAGAAGTGTCGCGTGGCGATGCATTATATACACCGGAACTTACACCTATAATATACTATTATTGGCAATGCGTAAAGACATTTGTAGTATTTTATACATTAGAATTTTACTCTATAAAGTACTGTTTGGGGCTGGCATATTTGCCTAAAAAATGTTAGAGTAGATCTGTTATACATCTATGGCGGATGTAGCTCAGCTGGTTAGAGCGCTGGATTGTGGCTCCGGAGGCCGTGGGTTCGAACCCCATCATTCGCCCCAAGATTGAACGCACAAAGACCTCTCATATGAGAGGTCTTTTTTGTACTTAAATAACTTCTGTTACTTTTGAGAATCGGTCAACAGTCTTACCTTGCCGCTCCACTTTGCCGAGCCAGCTGCTGAGTGGACGTACAAATATGAGACTTTCGTTATACTGTGCCTGATAGATAACGCAAATCTTATCGTCCCGTTCGGTTATTGCTATGTGTAAAACTTTGTACGTTTGTTGGGGATTTTTGTAGTGTACGTAAATGCCGCCCACCGCTATCTTTTTTGCGGCACTCCGCAGCTCGACTTCTAGTTCTTTGTGGTCCTTATGCATAGGGCAATTGTAGCAGAATAGTTCGAGTGTCCTTTACAGTACGGCCCCAAGAATAAGAAACTAAGAGGGGCCCTTTAGGGTCTTTTTATATGTATACCCCGTCTTGCCGGCACTAACTGACGGTTTCTTCCCCAAATAGCTCTTCGACACCTTGGCTATTTAGGTGGCGCCTTCGGCAAGCATCAAGGAATCAATAAATTGGCTATGCTTTATTTGCTTATCGTACGGACGATGTCCGACGTGGTCAAGACAGGTATGATATAATTTAAGTAAGAAAATCAGAGGTAGAGCGATGCGACGCGTTGTTAATTTTTTTAAGGAATATAAACTTTTTGGTGTCAGCCTTTTGGCAGCCACAATTGGTCTAGGGCTGGATCTGGGCGGTCTCGACACAGCCGCCCATTGGATTTTGGGCATAGCAGCAGGAGCCTCACTCGTTCCTTTACTGTGGGGAATGTGGCAAGATATCCGCGATGGCACATATGGTGTAGATATCCTTGCAGCAACAGCCATTACAACGGCTATTATTATGCACGAATACTGGGCGGCGATTGTTATCGTCCTGATGCTGAGCGGCGGCGAAAGCCTGGAAGATTACGCCGAAAAACGGGCTTCGCGCGAGCTTGACTCCCTTCTGGACCGTGCACCGCAAAAAGCACGCATCGTAAAAGGACGCAAAGAATCCCTAGTCCGCGTAAGCGAAGTAAAGGTTGGCGATAAGATTATTATCCGTCCCGGCGAAATCGTACCTGTTGACGCTGAAATTATAGAAGGCACTGCTAGTTTCGACGAGTCCAGCCTTACAGGTGAAAGCCTGCCTCAAAGCCGTAGCGAAAGCGAAGCTATCTTGAGCGGTTCGGTAAACTTGGATGGCGCCATTACCGCCAAAGCGTTGCACACTTCTGCCGATAGTCAATATGAGCAGATAATCAAACTCGTGCAGGCCGCCAGCAAAAGCCAAACACCATTCGTCCGCCTTGCCGACCGCTATAGCGTCCCTTTTACTATTGTATCGTTTGGCATCGCTATTGCGGCCTGGCTCATTAGCGGTGAGTCCATCCGCTTCCTTGAAGTACTTGTTGTAGCGACCCCTTGCCCGCTTATCCTTGCCGCGCCAATTGCTGTCATCTCTGGTATGAGCCGCGCCGCCAAGCAAGGTATTATTATCAAGACTGGCTCGGCATTAGAGCGCTTGGCAGAAGCAAAAACCTTTGCCTTCGACAAAACCGGTACGCTCACCCAAGGTGAACTAAGTGTTGACACTATCGAAACGTTCCACGACTACAAGAAGGCAGAAGTATTAGCAGCTGCTGCAAGTCTCGAACAAAGTTCCAACCATGTGCTAGCCCAGGCAATTGTCGAAGAAGCTAAAGTTCAGAAATTGAAGCTGGGAAAGGCCAAGCATGTTAAGGAAGTTGCGGGCAATGGTGTTGAGGCACATGTAAATGGCCAAGATATCCTCGTAGGCCGCATGCACCTTATCCAAAAGCACGGTGTAACGCTGCCCAAAAACTTCGAGCCAGCCACTATCCAGCAAACGGCAGCCCTTGTAGCCATAAATGGCAAACTAGCCGGTGTCATAACACTAAAAGACGAAATCCGTCCCGAAAGTAAACAAACTATTCAGAAGCTGCAAAAGCTTGGTATCAATAACTTTATGATGGTTACTGGCGACAACAAGGCTACGGCTAAAAGCATCGCTCAGAAGCTTGGTATCAAATCGGTTATTGCCGAAGCCCTACCCGGTGATAAGCTGCGTGCCGTTGAGTCCGAAAAACTGCGTCCAGTCGCCTTTGTAGGCGACGGCGTTAATGACGCCCCGGTATTAACTGCCAGTAATGTCGGCATTGCTCTTGGTGCCCGTGGCTCTACAGCTGCCAGCGACTCCGCTGACGTCGTTATCATGCAGGATGACCTTCATCGTGTTGCCGACGGTGTAGCAATTTCTAAGCGAACGTTCTTCATTGCCAAGCAGAGTATTTTCATTGGCATCGGCATGAGCGTTGTGCTGATGGCAATCTTTTCTACCGGCAAGTTTACGCCTGTTTTGGGCGCCGCTATCCAAGAGCTGGTTGACATCGTCGTGATCTTCAACGCCCTTCGCGCCCACCTCGGCTCCGAAGACTAAACACACGAGGAGATCCACATTTTCTAGCTAGGGTCATCAGAGTGGAGGTCGACCGAGACAGAATTTGGTGATTCACGCACCGGCGCAGGGCCAATTGGCGGCAGATCTGCACGAGGCACTCGCTCTTGGCCAAGCACCGATTGGACATCCTGCAGTGTAATCTGCACCACCTCACCGGGCATTACTTGGCCGCCAAGCATCCGCTTAGCAATGATATTTTCCACTGCTTTTTGCACTATACGCCGCATTGGACGCGCGCCCATCCGAGGATCGTAGCCTGTTTGCACCAACAAGCGCTTAGCGTCATCAGAAACAGATAATGACACTTTCTGCTGCGCCAGTGTTTTATTAATACCAGCCAAGATAAGGTCGATTACCTGCAGTAGTTCATCCTGGTTCAACGGACGGAATACCGTAATTTCATCAAACCGGTTTAAAAACTCAGGGCGGAACTGGTTACTGTTAATCAATTCGTCTATAAATCGGCTCTCAAAATCTTCTAAGTGCCAGCCCGCTTCAATGTACTGGCGAATCCGGTCAGCGCCAGCATTACTCGTAGCAATAACAATCGCGTCCCTAAAGCTGACTTCCCGGTTGTTTATATCTCGCAAAATACCTTCGTCCAAAAGCTGAAGCAGTGTGTTTAAGACGTTAGGATGAGCTTTTTCTATCTCATCCAGCAGCACAACACTAAACGGCTGCCGCGAAATTTGGGCGGTTAGGCTATTAGCGTCTTGCGAGGCGTCAGCAATCAGCCGTGAAACATCATTAGGCTGAACGTACTCATTTAAATCCAAGCGTATCAGATGGTCTTCGCCCCCGAAGAAAACGGCCGCAAGCGCCTTGGATAGCTCTGTTTTGCCCACACCCGTCGGCCCCAGGAACAAGAAAGTTCCAATAGGGCGCTCTTGGTTGCGTACGCCAGCCCGTGCACGGCGCAAAGCATCGCTTACCGCCTGTACTGCATGGGTTTGGTTAATCATACGCTGGTGAATAAGCTCCTCGAGATTAAGCAGTGTTTCACGCTCTTCGTTCGTATCAGCAGTACCAACTTTAACGCCCACTGTCTGCTCAATTGCCTGGCGTACCGCAGGTGCAGTCACTAGTCCGCCTTGGGCAAAGCCCGCAGCAGACTCCAGTAGCGTCAGAGCCTTGCCTGGCATAGACTGGTCGTGCATATAGCGTTCACTGAGCCGGTACGCCTCCTGCAACGCCTGGTACATGTATGTAGCCTTCTGACGATGCTCGATCATGATTAGCTGGTCTTCCATAATCAGCATTGTGTCGTCTTCGTTGGTCGGTGCTACTGGAACACGATTGACATGCTGGGCCAAGGCGGCATTCCGCTGTGAAATCCGTAACCAGTTCTGTTCGTCCATAGCCATGATAATACGCAGTGCTCCACCGTCTAGTATCGGCATTAGAACATTACTCAGATCAACCGAACCAGTTCCGTCTTCAAAAAACAAATGGGCATCGTCTAAAAACAGTACAATATTTTTGGCGGCAAATGCCTCATAGAACAGTTGCTGCACTAATCCCTCAAGCTCACCGCGGCCGCGAGCCTGCGATATCAAAGAAGCAGGGTCGAGCGCAAATACCTGTTGATAGCGGAGGTGGCGAGGCACGCCAGGGCTAGCCAACAGTAGCCGTTCAGCAAGAGCGTGGACCAATGTCGTCTTCCCAGTCCCCAAAGGGCCGATAAGTGCTGCGTTTTGACGCCCACCTTGTGAAAAGAGAGTCACAAGCCTGTCGACCACCTGCTGATGTGCAACAATATCACGGGTCAACAATCCGTTATAGCTAATCTGGTCGCTGATATTAACCCCGAAACGGCTCAATGTAGGCGTGTAGCCAAACGACCAGTCGCGCCCAATACCGCCATCTTTTTTCTTGTGGGCATGCTCGGCAATCACATCCTGCAAGTGGTGGTACCAGCCCACACCGCGCATCAGGTCGTCACTGGAAATCTGCAAATGCGCCAGAAAGCTATCAGCACCGGGCGTAACACGGATGATAGCGGCCAGTACAGCTACGCCGCTCAATGTTTTAATGCCTAGCCGGCCGCGCATTGCATCAGCTTCTTGCCATACGGCGCGCGCGTCAAGGTTATTATGCTCAGTTATGGCCTGGAAAACTTCCGGGTGCAAGCCAAAACGAACCGCCAAAAACTGCCCTTCCGGTGTCTTCAGGGCCGCCGCGGCCAAAGCAGCTACATCGTAGCCAGCCTCAAGACGGCCCAGTAAATCAGACGAAACTACATCGTCTACGGAACGCTCCGTTTTATTAGGGGCAATATTTTTTAGTTCGCTAGTAGCCCATGCTCCAAGCATAATAAACGGCGTTGCGGCAATAAACAGCAGCCAACCAGCCGCCATCCCAATGGCAATAAGGGCAAGGCCTCCAGCCACAAAGATAGCAGCAAGCATACCCAGCAACAAGCGGGTGCCACTGCCCGCCACGAACCGGGCGAAACGGGCCTTCTGATATCGGGTACTGGCAAAATCAATCTCGTAGTTCATAACGTCAGCCCCATGCTAAAGCCCGCAAGGCCTATAATTGGCAGTAACGGGATAAGGGGCCACACTATTAACTGCACAACACCAAATAACATTACACACACCGCAACCAATAGTCCGACTATGATAAATAATGTACGGATGAATGCTCCAAAAAAACGGGAAAATGTGCGGTCTGCCCAAGCACGCATTTGTGCATCTAACGAGCCACGAACCTGGCCAGCAGAAATCTGACGGAACGGATCGAATAACGTACGTAGCAAAAGGCTCACAGAAAAGAAGTCCATTGCTGAGTCTACTCGCTGGCCGATGCGCCGGCCAAGAGCCTTCCAAGCCGTCGTATACCACCACGAGAAAAGCGCTAATGCTAACATAGCCCCAGTATACCACTTACCGGGTTATATTAGGCAGATCCGCCCAACATTAACGCTATTAGCATCGGCATCACCAAATTATCGGTACCATTAACGGCTACATTTTCTGTAATAGTTGCTAAAATCGGCACCAATAGCAGGGTCGTCAAGCTAGCGGTGTCATCGCTTACCGCAATATACAGGCCCATCACCAAAAGCGTAACAGCCAAAAATGCTCCTGTGCCTGCCACACTCTTTACTTTGCCAAATATTTTGTACTGGTTAGAATCGCCCCACATAAGCCCTACAATTGCAGCCAGACCATCGCCGATACTCAGGCAAAGCATTGCAGCCGCAAAGACCCACTCACTACTACTGACAAGGGCAAGCAAGCCAATGACCATAGCAAAACAAACTTCACCCACTGCTTGGCGGGGCACCATGTGTATAGATTTGAATATTGTAAATTTAATAGATATAAGGATCGTTACCAAAGCCAGGGCGCTGAGCAGCTCTATCTGGCGCCAACTCAGGAAAAAAGGCCAAAAGGCAATGAAGCTGCCTGCAAACATGTGCACAAACTTACGTGTCAGTTCAGCATGCATATCTGTTTTGCGAGCCAAGAGTTCTGCAAATGCCAGAATAGCGAGCAGGCCAAGTACGGCAAGGACAAGGTTCATGAGACTATTGTACCGCTAAGTGCCAGAAATAGACGTAGGCCAGAGTTTTTTACAACAGATAGTCAAGCACGTAACCTGCGTGCCACACCCAAGTATGCCAGGTTCCCCGTCGTCCGTAACGGCTGGATACCCAAGTCAGCGCCAAGACCAAGCACCTCCTCAACGTCAGCGTTCATGTAGCCGCGGTTCATGCACTGGGTATATGCGTAGGACGCCGCCTTGCTATTGACTGCCGCCAGATTACTTAAGGCCATCAATGTCAGGTTAACAGCCTGCCCGCTGCCCTCTTGGGCAAAATAATTGAGCAGTCGTGGAGCCGAGTCCGGCTCATCCTTGCTGTCTATAGGATATAGGATAACAGCTTCTTCGTATGCACCATGCAAAAGCAGATGCCTATCGCTGTCTCTACGATGCATGCTCAGATTGTCATACTCGCGTAGCACTACTTCAGGGTCGTTACTGTCAATAAAATCTAGATAGTTCTGTACTGTACCCGATGGCCGGTCATATTCAGGGATTTGCATAGGGGTTCCTTTTAGTCAAAGTATTTTCACAATAGTACACCCACACCAAAGACTCTGAATATGGAAAATTACACTAATATGGATACATTTAATTGTTTTTTAATACTACCCCTAAAATTGCCCTATTTTTACTTTTATGGTATAATTAAGTATCTTGTTGAGCGGTTTTCTCGGCTCCAAGAACCTTGACAAGCAGACAGTCACAAGACGAGGCCAGCGCTTACTATATAGGCCGGTACTGGCCTCGTCTTGTGGGTTTCATACGGAAAAACACACCAAGCAATAGCTTGGGGGCAACAGCCCAGATGAGCCGCAGAAGGAGTTCACTCATGAACGCTTCAGCCGCGCACCTCGCCCGTCCGTTGCACCGTCCGGTTATCTCCGAGCTCGTCGATCCCACCTATGGCAGGCTCGACGCCTTCCAGCCGCTGCCCGAAGGGTTCCGCATTGCCGGCACCCCGGGAGACTACCTGGGAATGTCCGTCGTGAATGGTGAAGTCACCTTCGTGCCGACCCTTTTCGCCGGAAGCGGCCTTGGCAGCTGCGAATACGACGAGCTGGCCAGCCGCATCCTGTTCGCGCTGTGCACGCAGTACGACAACCAGTGGGGCTGCATTTCACTGCACGCCTTCCTGAAGTCCATCATGGACGAGTACAACGAGCGCATCGAGACTCGCCGCTGGGAGAGCGCCTTCGCCGCGCAGAACGCCCAGACCGAAAGTGGCCGCAAAGATACACAGCTGCTGAAGCTGGTTCTTAACGGACTGCGCAAGCACAAGGCCGAGGTCCCCACCAACACCCCCAAGCCGGCTCGCACGCTGCACCGCTTCCACGCCAGCCCCCTCGTGGAGCATGGCTCTGAATCACCGCAGCGGAAGGTCAACGACGCCCTGCTCAAAATGAACGGCGAGGATCTGATCGGCCACAACTCCTCCGGCATCTACTTCCACCCGACGCTCGCGTTCACCCGCGCCATCAACGACCACTTCAACCCCCGCATCCCCTCCTGACACTCCGCACTGGCACGGAAAATGCTAGCGGATGCAGCAGGCAGACATGGGGGAACATGGGATAGCACGGCTTCCGTGTGTTTTTATCCTAAACCCCTGTCTGCTTGTTGTATTCCGCCTTTTGCACGCACCCTTTGAATTCAGAAGTTGCATGCAGCAGGCGGCACAGAGGTACTACGCCAGTGCCCTGCGGGTACCCACCACACCGAGAGCGGCGTCAATATACTGGCGGTGCCCCCCGGATAACTTCAACTTCTCGATGTCGGGCAGCTTAAACCAACCGACATCAACTGCGTCACTGGCAGCTTCAGGCTGTACGTCATGAATATATTCAGGATCAGCATCAATAAGTACCACTGTGTTATGCGTCCATGCGTTCAGTGTTGTGCGCGGTCCAACCGGACGGCTCTGGTGGACGACCGTACTTGATCCATCCACGCCGCGCAAGCGAGTTTCTTCACGCAATTCACGAAAGGCAGCCGTAGCAACATCTTCGCCAATGTCCACAAAACCGCCTGGAAGCGCCCAGTTTCGGCCGATACGGCGCTGGATTAGTAGGATTTCAAGCTCGTCATCCGTCTCGCGGTAAACAAAAGAATCGACAGTCTTGTTCTCGCCATACCGCCAGAAAAAGCCAGCGCCGGTTGGCAAACCAATCCGCGGGTCACCAAGCAGCTGTTTGTAGCCGGGATGAACTGGACGCCCATGCTGGTCAAACAGGCCGTGGCCATCACGTTGCAAACGCTCAGATACAGCTTCCGGCATGCGGCGATGCTTCATGGATGGGACTTCAGGGTCAAGGTGCGGACTGCTGGTGGCACGGTTGGGGTGGTTTGCAACCTGCCAGGGGCCAGAGGGCACGATCACCATGTCTTTCTCCACCCTGAAGCCATACGAACTGGCAAACAAGCGGTCGTCAAATGCGGGATATTGGTTACTAACTATGGGTGCTTCGGCGGGGATAATGTCATGCAGACTCTGGCCTGGATGCACATATGGCCCGCGGGCAATCGTAGCCGCAAAGTTATCCAGAGCTTCTGGAGTGTAGTGTTCCGTAAAAGTATGGTGTTTATTCATGGTTCCAATATACCAGGGCAGACACACGCCGTACGTGATAAATAGCACTAATTCTTAACGAAATTTAAGAACTCTGGCATACTAGGATTGGCCTAAGCAACCGCTTTAGCCACCGACAGGCAGAGTTAGGATTGGCGATGAGACGCCTCCGCGTAGTAGGCCCCTACAGGCCTAAGCCGGCAGAGCACTGGTGGCAGCACCTGATGCCGCAGTTCAATGTTTCGGAGTTCGGGCACAAGCACGGCGGAACCACCAAGGCCTTCTGGCTGTTCATGGGTATTCTGCTGCTCAACTCCGCCATATGCATCTTCGTGGCCAGCATGTTCAACCGCCCCATCAACACCTCCGACCCGCTACTCAACGCCATCAGCTTCCCTATGCTGTTCTTGGCGTTCGTGGCGGCGGCGGTGTTCTTCAAATGGAAGTATGGCCTGACGATCATGGCAGTAATCACCATACCCACGGTCCTGGGATTCATGCTTCGCTGAAGCACCCACGCACGCGCTACCATAGGTAGCAAAGAGAAACGTGAGGCGGCGGGCGGCTCCTTCATTTGGAAACCACCATCATCTGCCTGTCGCCTCACCATGCAGCCCGGCAATGCTCACGCTACGCGACCCTATAGGGCTCGGACACACAACCGTAACATCATATTGCGCAAAACACCATAGGATGATATGGTATATAAATGTTTTGTTGAGCACTGTATGGCAGTAGCTCCGAAGCACCTTAGCAAAGAATAGCAAGCAAGATGAGCTACAAGTACACAGAGTGGGCCGTGTGCTTCTAGTTCATCTTGCGTGATACGACATCACACACATGCAGATTTGGTCTGTATGAGGCACACCTACGCAGCATCGCCTAGATGTTCAGAAAGGATCGTCATAGTGACGACCACCGAGCAGCCGCAGGACAACCACTTCGACCGCAAGGAGCTCACCGCGCTCACGCGCTTCGTGATGCTCATCAACGACGAGGGTGTCTTCGCCAAGATGTGCGTCGGGTGCTCCAAAGCCCTGGGCGTCGATGCCAGCGACATGGTGCGCACCGCGGTCAACGACATCAACGACACCTGCGAAGTCGACACCGACACCGACAACATCGAGACCCAGAACGCCTACCAGGCCGTCCACGCCCTGGAGCTGCTCTACTCGCTGAACAAGGATCTCCTCCCCCTTCCGGTCGGGCTGCTGACGAAGTGCCACGAGCTCTACACCAGCGAGCTCGACGAGCTCGTCGCCGCGAACGTCGACCGTCTGCTGGGAGACCAGTCCTGACGGCACCGCCAGCATGAAGTTCTGAGCATACGGCCGCCGAAGTCAGGCGCCCGAGCACACGCGCACATCATACAGCAAGGGGTGCGGCAACGCCACTACCGGTTGCCGCACCCCTTGTCGTGCCCACTCCACTCACCCCTATCGTCTGTCCTCTATCATTGCTATTCTTTGCCACCCACATATTTATTTGATTTGCAACGTCCACTAGTTGTCACTGGCAGCACCGTCACCGTCCAATAATAACGAAGAAAAGAGCTTGGCAAACGCCAAGTTCTTTTCTTTGGTCGGGGATAAAGGACTCGATTCCGTTAGAAGAAATATGTTCCCAGCATATTTCGCTGATTCATTCTCGTCCTCTGTTGCAAAAAACAAGAAAAAACGACCGCGTTTGCGATCGTTTTTTCTTGGTCGGGGATAAAGGACTCGAACCTTCGACCTCGCGGTCCCAAACCGCGCGCGCTAGCCAACTGCGCCAATCCCCGTTATCCAAATGGGTTAACGATACCGATTATACCAGAATAGTTTTTATATTTCCAGTGATAAATGGTGTTGCTAACGGAGAGGGCTTCGGCGGATGCCGAGGAGTCGTATGACTCTATAGCCCTCCCCGCCTAAGGTGGTTGGCCGCAGCCATTACCACGCTAGTAGATGGTGTCCACCGGAAGGTGAACTTTCGTGGCGCCATCTGCTGCCATTCGAGGTAGCACCGAGGTGCTAGGGACGTCGGCTACGACGTCTTGAGATCGGTCCAGTAGACGCTGAGCTCCGGTGATCCCGAGCGCTTGAAGGCGAGTAGCCTGATGCTGTCGCCAGCCGGGAACGAGAACGAGCAGCCGCCGCCGCAGGTGCTGGTCGATACATTGCCGTTGGCGTCGGCCACCGTCGTTGTGTCGTTGGTTCCGCCGGCGATCAAGCGTGCCCTTCCATCTTTGGAAAGCTCGATCTTCATGCCGAACTTGTCCGGGAACACAAGCGTCTGCTTGCCGTCCTTCGTGACCAGTTCTGGCATCTCCTTTTTGGTGGCGGCACGGCCGTATTCACCTGCGTCGATGCCATCCTGGACGAAGTCACTGCCAGTGGAGCATCCCGTCAGCAGCAAGGCCAACAGACTACCCAAGGCCAGTGGCACGAACTTGCGGTTCATGATCATCCCTTCGGGGTCGGCAGAACCATCACGCCGCTGGAGTTGTTGACCAGCGCGGAACGGCTCACGCCCTCGGCGTCCAGACCGCCCTCGCTGGAGGCGCGCATCGAATTCCAGTCGAGCGGCTCCTTGAACTGGAAGCCCATCTGGGATCCGGCGGCGTCCTCCTTGGCGATGACCGTGCGGTCCGTACCGTCCTTGAGCCAGATGCGGCACTCAGGATCGATGCAATCCACCTCGCGGCCGTCGTTCAGACGGATGTTCAGGTGGAAGTTCTTGCTGGTTTCCAGCAGGCGCAGGCTCACCAGTTCGGCCTTGTCGTTCAGGAAGAGTTTGGCGACGAACGACTCGCGCTGGACCAGGGTGTTGCACCCGCCGCGGCCGCACTGCAAGCCTCGGGTGAAGGTGTCGCGGTACGGACTGGGGTACAGCCGCAGCTTGACGCCGTAGTCAACCGCCAACGAAGCCCACGTCTGGGGGATGTCGAAGTCGCACGGGCTGTGGTCTGCGCTGCAGCTGAAGTCCTTCTTGAACTCCGTGGCTCCAGTTCCCTCCGGCTGGAACAGCTGGCCGGCCTTCACGATGCTCGCCCTAAGGTCGAGATCGTCGTTGCCGCCCTTGGTGTCGATAGCCATGCCGGTAGCGCGGTTGTCGGCGTCGACGTACACCGTGAAGGTGCCGAAAGTCTCGCTGAACACCACGCTGCGGCGGTCATCGCTGACCTTCTGTGCACCGCAGCCTGCCGTTGCAATGACGGCAGCCGACAAGCCGACAGCAACTACTCGATTGCGCAAGGTACGCATGTTTCGGGTATCCCCTCTGCGTTCAGTTTGGACTGGACTTATCAATTATACTATATATATTTGCAAAAATCACCATAATATTGTTTTAGATTCTTAAATCTGCTTATGTTTGTATTGACAGATGCTAAAATTTGAGTTTATTGCTATACTATTAACAGAGATGAAGTACGCGTCGATTTTTATCACCATTTTGCTGATTTGGGTGGCGGTCATATTCATGGCAGTTACTCGCCAAGACCCGAGCGACATTTTTGAACTGTACGTTGCGGCAATCGTTTCGACCCTAGCCTTGTTCTTAATTGGCTTCGGTAAACGTTAGGGGGTGTTATGACCAAAGACAAAGAAGCATCACTCGCCCGTATCAAACGGCAGCGAACCCGTCGTTTAGCCCGGTTGGGCGCCAGGGTATACTACCTGCGACAGCGCGGTAAAGAACAGGAGATGTACAATCTTATCTGTGATGAGTTTGTTGACCTGGGCGGCGTGTACGTCAAGTTTTTACAGGGCGTATTATTCAACAGCCCCATTATGAAACGCTGGCATAGTCCAAACCGCCTCAAGATATTCGAAAACCTGGAATCCGAGCCACTGGATATCATCCAAGTGCTCCAAAAAGAACTGACACCTGAGCAACTGCAGCAGATTGCCCTCGTCCAGCCAAAACCTTTTGCAGCAGGCAGTTTTGGGCAAGTATATTTAGGTCAGCATGTAAACGGCGGGCATATTATTATCAAGGTGTTGCGGCCTATGGTACGTGAACTGCTGAAATACGACTTGCGTCTACTGAGCATGTTCAGCAAACGGTTCGCAGCAAAGCAATACGACAACATTACCATCAAAATGAACCAGGCTATCAAGGAATTCCGGCAGGCCACACTCAGCGAAACTGACTACATTGGCGAAGCCCAGTTCGCACATGAGTTATACGAAGCCTACCGGGACAACCCGTATGTCGTCATCCCGGAAACCTATATGGGCCTGTGCACAAACCACATCATTGTCCAAGAGTACATTGGCGGTATTTCGGCAGCTGAACTGTTACGGCTCAAAGAAAGCCAAAACGTCGATATTTATGCGTACGTCCAGGAACAGCTAGGGTCAGACCTGGAACTACAGCTTGAAAAACTTGGCACAGAACTACTTGCAGGCGCATTCGACCTGCCACGTATCCAAGGCGATCCACACCCGGGCAATATACGCTTGCTACCAAACAATAAGGTTGGCCTGATAGATTTCGGTATTTCAGCGCCGGCACCACGAAACAAAGCCGCATTTTATGGGCTACTAAACGAGTGGGGACGCATGTATGGCAGGACTGGTTCGGTCAGTGGTATGTTCGAGCAGTTTATGCGGTTCTTCGTAAACGACCTCTACCGGGCACTCAAAAAGCTCAGCACGTTCATACCAGGCATGAATAGCCAAATGGAAGCGCTGATGCCGCAAGTCCCTTCAGCCACTGGCGACTCTTCCATATCAGTAAAAAAGGAAGACAACGACTTGTTAAAAGAGGTTGGGCGTATTGTGCAAAGCATGTTCGATAGTGCCCTTGGGACACGCGATGTCGATCAAATCCTAAATGACGGGCGTATGTTAAACGCCTTTAGCCAAATGGTGAACAGGGGCAATCGCCTTGGCTTGGTAATCCGCCTGGAGTCTTCCGAGGTTCTGCGTGCTGCCCAAACCTATATTTCATTGCTAGAAACTATGGGCTGCATGCGTGCTGTACTGCCACGGATACTGCAAGATGTTACCGAGCATGTCCGCCATGTCCATCCGGAAATTGCTAACGAAACAGAATATATGCCCAGCACTTCCCAGGCAGTCGATATTGTAAATCGCTGGCTGGAGCGCGTTGCCGTAAAAGACCCTCTTCTGTTCCGCCAGCTGCTACAGCGGATTGATTTCAAGAAAGCCATGAACAAAGCCAAGGAGAGCCGCGATGCTTAAAGAGTTACTACTGTTTATCAAATACCCTTATACTGCTGGCGTCATTGCCACTATTTGGATTTGCAGCGCTATTTTAATGGCCATCAACAAAGAGCTCGATGGCATGCGGATTGTACTGATCAACATGATTGTAAGCGTCGTGATCGCGCTGATTGGTTTTGGCGGCAAAGACGACTAGCTAAAAAGCCGGCGAAAAGCTTGGGCATTGGTTGCCAATCCCGTTAGCTCATCGATGTCCGCCAATAAGCCGTTCATTTGGAACGGACCCTTCGTTTCAATGACATTACGGTTCACGGTGCCATCACGCCAGCGGGGGATAATACTACCGTACGTTACACCAAGACTAGAATTGACCACACCACACATCCCCACGTCAGTCATATGCGCCGTGCCACCTGGCAACACGCGGGCATCACCAGTCGGAACATGCCAGTGGTCGCCCACTACCATTGAAACCCTTCCGTCCAGGAAAGCGCCGATAACCACCTTTTCACTACTAAAGTCACCATGAAAGTTAACAATAGTCGCAACCTTTGGCGTATGTTTTTCCTTTTCCAAAATAGCATCTATTGTTTGCAGAGGATTTTTCACTGGCAGGTCGGCATCTTTGCCAACAATTTGCCCCAGCAGGCTCACTACTAGAATGTCGCCTTTTGCAGTCTTGAGGTATTTGTAGCCAGCACCGGGCATAGTGTCAGGATAATTGGCGGGCCGGACGATAGGGCGGCTTGCTAAGTTTAGGTATGAGTAAATTTCGTCGCGGTGAAACGTATGGTTGCCACCCGTGCAAAAATCAACGCCGGCTTGTAAAAGCCGCTCAAAATCAGCCCTGCGGATACCTTTGCCGCTGGATAAATTTTCAGCTTGGGCCACTATTACATCAACGCCTAATTCTTTTTTTAGCGCAGGTAACTCACGCTCCAGAAGCTCTAAGCCTGGCTCAGCCATAACGTCGCCCAGGTACAATACACGCATTATAGCTCGCTCCAGTCAGTTATGGTGCAGGCCGGACCAAACGATTCCAAGAATGCCCGTTCATGCACTATCTGGTGGCTTTCAGGGTAAAATAGGATACTGTCAATGCCTGCATTTTTGGCCGCACCCAAATCTTTGTCCGAGTCGCCAAGCATCACCGCTTTTTGCTTTTCCACGCCAAATGACTCTAGTACAAAGAGAATACCTTCGGGATCTGGTTTGTTAGCCTTCACATCATCCGAGGTAATTACTAAGTTAAAGAAATCAAGTAGGTTGTGGTGTGCCAGAACCATATCAATTATTTCTCTACCTGAAGCCGTGATGAGCGCCAGTTGCTTATTCTGGCCCTTTAAACGTTGTAGCATAGCCTCAGCACCCGGATATAAAGGCGCTTGAGCCGCCTGCGGATGTGCAATAGCGACAATGCCCGCCTTTGCTTCTTCAAATTTTTCGGCTGGCACGCCAGCAAGCATGGTCTCCCATACTCCCAGCCGGGGGCCAATCTCGCTCCGGCTTAGCTCAATTCCATATGAGCAAAGGACGTCATGAGTGGCATCAAGCCAAATATCCAGTGAGTGCGAAAGCGTACCATCCCAATCAAACAAGTATGCGTCGTATGTGTCCATTACAATATCCTCGTTTCGTTTTCCACATAAAATGGCTGGCCGTTGCTTGCGGCATCAAACACAGCAGCTATGGCTTGGATACGCGGGGTATCGGCATAATTCATAATGCTTGCCATGGATACAAATACAAATTCCTCTAGTTCATCGTTTTGCAGGACAATAGCCTTGCATTGCTCTGGCCTCAGAACTGCCTTAAAGTACGCCTGCATATCTTCATTGCGTCCTTTGCGCGGCTTGACATAGCGCATGCCGGCAAACGTAAAGTCCGCAGGCTGCAGCATCAACCCAGTTTCTTCCTTTGTTTCGCGGATTACAGCCTCGAGCAATGATTCATCCTTCTCGCAAATACCACCCACCGCCGACCACCCTAATTTATACGATGGCTTTACCAGTAAGAGTTCGCCCTCCTCGTTGAACAACAAGGCAGCGCCGCCAATTGTTTTGGCGGGCTGGCTGTTATAGAACGTATTCTGCTGATCTTGAGTGAAATAGTCCGCCATAGCAGGGTGTGCTTATTTAGCAAACTCCACCGCACGGGTTTCACGGATAACATTTACCTTAATGGTACCTGGATACTGCATAGTTGATTCAATTTTAGTAGCAATGTCACGGGCTAGTTTGATAGCACCCAAGTCATCAACACTTTTGGGCCGCACAAATACTCGTACTTCGCGGCCGGCAGAAATAGCATATGCCTTTTCGATACCCTCAAAACCGGTTGCAACGTTCTCCAGTTCTTTCATACGTTCAACAAAGTTTTCGGCAGAAATATTGCGCGCGCCCGGTCGTGCTGCGCTAATTGCGTCAACAACACGAACAATCAGTGACTCAACTGTTGTAGCTTCTACATCATCATGATGCTGCTCGGCTGCTATGGCAACGGCTTCTGGCGCACCGTACTTACGTAGCATCTCACCGGAAATATGATGGTGCTTGCCTTCCATCTTGTGGGTAAGGGCTTTGCCGAGGTCGTGCACCAGTGCCGCGTATTTTGCAGTCTTGACATTGGCGCCTAGTTCTTCGGCGATAATACCAGCAATGTGCGCCATTTCAGTGCTGTGCTTTAATACATTCTGGCCATAACTAGTACGGAATTTGAGCTCGCCCAACAGATGTAGGATTTCTTTTGGAATACCAATGACACCCACTTCGCGGGCAGCGTCCTCTCCGGCTCGGACCACTTCTTTCTCGACATTCTTCTGAGCTTTCTCGACTACCTCTTCGATACGCCCAGGATGGATGCGGCCGTCTTTCATAAGCATCTCCAATGCTTGCCGGGCAATTTCGCGGCGGACAGGATCGAACGAGCTAAGGACAACGTAACCAGGAGTATCATCAACCATAATGTCGACACCTGTCGCCCGCTGGAGCGCCTGGATATTGCGCCCCTCCTTACCAATAATGCGGCCTTTCATATCGTCATCTTCGAGCTTGACGCTGGCAACTGTGCGCTCTGCAGTTACTTCACTCGCCATGCGTTCCATAGCGCCCACAATAATAAGAGAAGCGCGCTCCTCAGCCTCCTCTTGGGCTTCGTTTTGCATTTTCGCAATCATGCCCGTCAGGTCGTTGCGGATATCACGCTCAGTCATCTTCATCAGCTTTTCAGCTGCGTCTTTTGTGCTAAGCTTGGCAATCTTCTCTAATTTTTCCTGCTGGCGTTTGCGAATCTCACGGATCTCATCCTTTAGCTGCTCAACTTCCGACTCGGCCTTCCGTAGCTTTTCAGTGCGCTTGTCAAGATCATCCAACTTGCGGTCTAATGATTCTTCTCGGCCCACTAATCGCTGTTCAATTTCTTTGAACTCATGACGGCGGGTTTTTTCCTCCTTGCGCGAAGCTTCAGCCATCTTCGAGGCCTCATCGCGAGCCTCATCCAAAAGCTTGCCAGCGTCGCGGCGGGCATTTTTTAGCTCTTTTTCCGCTTGTTCTTGGGCGGAGCCCACCTTCTGTTTTGTAATAACGGTACTAGCAGCATAGCCTGCGGCAAGTCCTCCGACAGCAAGCACTATGGTTATAGGATCCATAGGTGTTCCTTTCTCTTTTCGAGGGCAAGACTACCGTCCGGCGGCTCCGTCTGACAATCGCTTTCACGTCACTAGTCTGCTTGGGATAGCCGGGAAAAAGTAGTCTTAATAATCGAATCTGAAGTTAGTAGTTTTTATATCAGTAAAACTGGATTTTGCTATCAATAAATAAGACCAATCCATTTTAACTATACGCCGTTTTTGTTACGACGGTCAATAATATTGGTATGTATTTAGTTATTACTTCCGAGGCACCGTAATATGGGCGTCACGTCCGTAAAATGGCAGGGCAATCCCGTCTTGCCCACCAGCGTGCAGGCGCTCGATGCCTTTTACCACCCAATCCTCTTCCCTTGTGGCCACTATTGGAACTGACAAATCGTATGCAAGCGCGTTTGCCACGGTGTGCCCTATACGTAAGCCGGTGAAGCTCCCTGGGCCCTCGAAGACGACAATACCCTGGATATCACTCCAAGTTTTGGATTGCCCATCCAAAGTCTCTTTGATTGTTTTATGTAGGGTCTCGGCCAGCAACCGATGCGCCGGCCATGTAACGTAGGCTAATTGTTGGCCGTTATCAAACAAGCCTACTTCGGCTTCCGGTTTATCAGTCCGGATTACCAAGACCATCATGACTTTACTGCCTCTATTAGATAGTGTAACCCCTCCGGTGCCCGAAATGTAAGCAGCCTACCGTCTGTCGGTGTCTTTTCTATAGTTATCGTTAAACGATCCTTAGGCAGGACATCTTGCACGATATTTGCCCATTCCACCACTATTACAATATGCGGATCGTGAAGAACCTCGTGTAACTCTTCTGCGACAAGGCCCGCTTCGCCCAACCTGTAAAAATCAAAGTGGTGCATTTCTAATGTTGGCGAAGAATATACGCGGTTAATGGTAAACGTCGGACTTGCCACTCGGTCCGTACTGCCCATACCGCGGGCAAGTCCGCGCACAAACGTGGTCTTTCCGCCCCCTAAATCACTAACGAGCTCAATAACCTCACTACCCTTTAAGCTCTTGCCGAGCTTCTCGGCGAGCTGTTCGGTAACTTCTGAGCTGGTAGAATCTATTTGCCACATCACGACGGTACTCATATGCCCCGTATAGTACCGCGAAAACACCGACGGCCGCAAGAGCCACGGGGTGTATAGGGCGCTCTTGCTTTGCCGGGCCGGCCAAGGGTTGGCCGGCAACAGTGTCACCCGTTGTTTTTGTTGCAGATGACCCAACTTTGGAGTTTGAAGTTTTCAACTTGCTTTTTGTACTGCCCGCCAATGGTGCCGCTATAGCGTTTGCAGCGCCTGGCGTTGGCTTCGCCGTCCACTGCCACTTGCCATTTCCCTGCGCCCAAGCTACACCTTCTTTAGCCGTCCCATACGGATCACTCTTGTGTAAAATTGTCCCTTCTGGAGATGCCAACGCCACCTGCCCGCCACTATTCGACAAGCTCAGACGTGTATCAACCGAAAAGAACACCTTGAATGACCGGGCCGGAATAACAGTCCCGTTGGGAAATGTATACCTACGAGTACTGTTGGCACCGATCAGCAGCTGGGATCCCGACAAGTCAAAGGGTGCAGCGTTCTCGTTATAGAGCTCTATGAACTCATGCTCCGCATCAGTTTGGGGTGTCTTAGGATTAGGCAGTAGCTCAGTTAACTGGGGGGATCTAAGCCCTCTGTTCGACGCTAATGTCGCCGAAGCTTTTGACTGAGTTTCGGCTGCTTCAGCTGGCAATAAGGTAGCTGGTGGCGTGTACTGCGGCGATAACACTTCCCCATCGTCATCCTCTGGCCCTAAGGTCTCTTCAATACATAGTGGATTTTGTATATCAATAGAGGTCGGCACGGGTGCCTCCACGGCCTCTGTTGGCTCAACATTATAGGCTGTAGGGCTTGGACACGAAGACACACCAAAACGTGAGGCCAAAAATATTCCATTGTCCTGCAAGCGCTTGATACTCGACCCATTAGGTACAGCTTTCTCCAATTCCACAGGAGCGCTATTGAGCCCACCGGATACGGCAACCGCTCCATTAAAGGTCGTCCACTCCACAATACTGCTGACAACAAATACCCCTTGCTGCTCGTAGCCTATCCGCACATGGCCTGAGCTTCCCGTCATCCCAGAGCTGAACTGCGCGCTGGCGTAATCTTGGAGGTAGCTTTTTGTTTCGCCCTCAGCAACATGATTGCTAGCCAATAGCATATAGCCGCCGGGCTGCAACACGCCCATAAGGCCCACGGCCTTTGCTTTGTCCCAGCTTGTGGCCTTGGAAGTCGCAATGTGCACTTCCCACTTTTGGGCACGTAGGTCTACCGGCTGTTCTGATTGATTGTAGATTTCTATGAACTCCTGGGAAGCGCTTTGGGCACCTCCTGGCTGCACCTCAGTAATAATCAGCGGACTTTGCACTACATCAAGTTCTGCGGCAGAAGCAAACGGCATATTACCCGCTACACAAACAGCAACAACGGTAATGGCAAGGGAGCGTAGTATGTTTTTCATCGCCGCGATTGTATGAAGAGCTGCCTACAATTGCAACCAATATTGTAAAAAATACTACTATATTTTGCTGCTTTATTGCATCGCTAAAGAAGGTTATACTTTTAAGAGATATGTTGCAGCTTAGTCAAACCTTTATCAAGCGGCCTGTTATGAGCCTCCGCACCGGCACCCCTGTCGCAACCGTCATAGGGCCAATTATCAACCCAAATAATTTAAAAATTGAAGGGTTCTACTGCAGTGACAATGCAAACCGGAAGCACACTCTTGTGCTTGTAACCCAAGATATCCGTGACATTTTACCCCAAGGTTTTGTGATAAACGATTTCGACGTGCTGGTTGAGCCTACAGAGCTCGTCCGGCTACAGCCTATCCTGAGATTGAACTTCAATCTCTTAGGTATGCACGTAGAAACAATCAGCAAAGAAAAAGTTGGCAAAATTGAAGATTACGCTACAGACATTGACAGTATGTTTGTGCAAAAAATGTACGTCAGCCAATCTATTTTCAAGAATTTCAACGGCAGTAACCTAGGCATTGACCGCACGCAGATAATCGAGATTACCTCGAAAAAAGTTATCATCCATGATTTAGAACAAAAGGTACCAAGTGGCGCAGGTGTTAAGGCGACTGCGTAGACCGTTGCCAGGCGAGGGCAGCCCTACGTTATTCGCAACGCCAGAACCAGTGCCCCTCACAATGCCTGACGAACAGAGTTTACGCATAGAGCGGCGCATTGGGCTGAGCCCTTCACACCGCGGCTGTCGCTGTCCACTTTCATGGATACAGGTGGTTGAACCCGTCCCTGACGCCAGCAATAACGATGGAGATAGATATCGCGACAACACGCTCGGGTTTTCAGTCAGATATAATACAGTTATAGCAACAAGCGAAGACGAAAAATGGCAGCGGGATATCGAAGACTTGGGCGAGGGCGGCGGCATTGCCAGCTATGAGTTACTTGTTGAAAGCCATCCCCGGTGGTTTAAAAAATCTGTGAACTGGGCAATGTGGCAAGCTGGCATGCGTTTCACTGACAACCCGTTCCCTGATGGCCACGCGCTAGCCGTCCAAGAGCCGTTGCCCGGTCTGGAAAGCCCTCCGCTGGCAATGCCACGCAATCCAGAGCGACGCCCTGAGTGGATTGACGTTGGCGGACCAGCTGTTTAGTTTTCAGTATTTTCAAGCACGGCCTTAATATCGTCAAAACCAAACCCCTGGCGGGCCAAGTACTGCATAAACTTCTGGCGGTCAGGATAGCGGGCATGTTTTTTGGCGACCAGCTCGGATAGCACTGCTCGTTCATCGGCTTCATCTTCGCGGAGTACTCGGTCGATCACAGCTTCGGGTACACGTTTCTGCTGAAGCTCTTGTCGAAGACGTCGTTTGCTTGTTGATTTCAACAATCGTCTGTTCGCCACCCATGATTCTGCAAAAGCCTGGTCATCAAGCAGATCCAGCTCCTGCAATTTTTGCATAATCCGAAGAGCGACAGGCTCTTCGACTTTCTTGCGGTTCAAATAGCTTTGCATTTCCCATGTGCTTCGCGGCCGCATAACAACATACCGCAATGCGTTGCCATACGCTTTGTCTGCGGCAGCCGTAGAGTTAAGTGCCTCCAACCTAGGTGTGTCGATTTCCTGCCCCAGGGCTATCCCGCAATCAAGCAAGCCCTGTTCGCTTAAACCGAAAGCAAATGATCCGTCAACGTAAATTGAGTATCTGTCTGGGCGCTTGATTTGTTGCTTAATTGCAGTTATTTTCACGCCGCCAAACCGTTAATCACAAATAGCGCAGCCACAACCCATACTACCTCCACAGGAAGTCCCCAGGGTTTTTCAAACCATTGGATACGCTGGTGGATTTGGCTGATCTTTCCGAAAGGTTTCTCGATTTTTTTATACATAAAATGCACGTGGTGGTAGATCCACACACTATCTGGCGCTATGCCAGCAAGCATCCCGCACAAGATCAACCAACCGCTTACATGAGCATCTGCCAAGAGTGGCACCGCAATGATGAGCACGACCGCCAAAACTGTATCAACGCTCACTACTGTCCGGAACAGCCAATGAGCGTTGCGCTTTACAACGTCGTCCTCGTGAATACCGAAATGTGGGATAGCATCCAAGATGTAATGCGACAAAAAAGCCAACGGCAAAGCAATGGCTGGCTGCTTAATCGCCAGTGCTACAATTGCCCCTGTTAGTGCGTGATTTGTCGCCGTCACTACTCTTGCGCAGCAGCGTCGCGAACCTTAGCCGCTACTTCCTCCATTATTTGTGGGTTATTCTGGAAATACTGCTTTGCTGCCTCGCGGCCTTGGCCAATCTTTTGGTCGCCATACGCGAACCAGGCACCAGCCTTGTCTACAATATTGCGGTTAACTGCAAGGTCAAGTACGTCGCCAGCCCGGGAAATGCCCTGGTTGTACATAATGTCAAACTCTGCTTCACGAAACGGCGGTGCGATCTTGTTTTTAACAACCTTGACGCGGGTGCGGTTGCCAATTACGGCATCCGCTTGCTTAATCTGGGAGATGCGGCGAATATCCATGCGTACTGACGCATAAAACTTCAGTGCGTTACCACCAGTTGTCGTTTCTGGGTTGCCAAACATAACACCAATCTTCATACGTATCTGGTTGATAAAGATAACAGTAGCCTTGGACTTATTAATGACGCCGGTTAATTTTCGGAGAGCCTGGCTCATAAGGCGTGCCTGCAAGCCTGGCAATGAATCACCCATATCACCTTCAATTTCAGCACGTGGCACTAGTGCCGCCACAGAGTCGACGACGATAAGGTCGACGGCGTTGGAACGCACAAGCGTCTCGGCAATTTCAAGCGCCTGTTCACCGTTGTCCGGCTGGCTCAAAAGTAAATTGTCTACATCAACGCCAATTCGCTTCGCATAGGTTGGGTCCAAAGCGTGTTCGGCATCGATAAAGGCAGCTGTCCCACCACCCCTTTGGACTTCAGCAATAGCATGCAGCGTCAGCGTAGTCTTACCCGAGCTTTCTGGGCCGTAAATTTCTATGATACGGCCACGCGGGATACCACCGCCCAAGGCCAAGTCGAGCGAAATACTGCCAGTTGGGTAGGTCTCGACCTTCGTGTGCGTCGATTCCCCAAGTTTCATAATGGCGCCTTTGCCAAATTGTTTTTCAATCTGGTCCATAGCCAAACCAAGCGCCTTACTCTTACCCTCGCTTTGTTCTACCACAGCTTTCTGTGTTTTTTTATCTTGTTTTTTGTCGTCGTTTTTGGCGTCAGCCATACTTTACCCTCCGAAATGTCCCCACCAGTCTTAACTGAATCTATTATTAGTATATCAGAAAGCAGTATGCATTACTGTTTTCGCTTGCTGTGTTAATTGCAATGGCAGCATATCCTTTCTGCATCTTTATCAAACAGGTTCGCGAGGATCATACAAGAGGCTGCATTGTTTTGCAATAAACAAAACACACGCAAATGCTGGATTTTGGCATAAGCTCTATATATAATAGATGCAAATGGATGGGAAAGATTCGTTCATCGGCCGACTTTTGGGTAATGCCGAAAAGTTTAGCGCCGAACAAGTGGCGCAGACAATCCAGCTCTTAATTGAGTATGGTATCCGTTGGCAAGCCAGCGATATCCACATCGAACCACACGAGCAATACATCTTGATACGATACCGTATTGACGGCGAGCTAAAAGGCGCGCACAAAGTGTCACATAACGCCCAAGACACTCTTACCCACCAGCTAAAAGAACTTGCGCACCTAGACCAATCCAACAGCCAAACTCCGCAACGTGGACACTTTAGCGTAACCATAGACGAAAAGTCATTTGATGTCACCCTATCAACAATGCCCGTATTAGGCGGCGAAAAGGCCGTCTTACACCTTACCGCCCATATCAAAGAACCCTATAAGCTCGACACCCTCGGGTTCTGGGGAGACGCGCTGCACACACTACAGTCAGCGCTAGGCCGCAGCCACGGCATGATCCTTGTATGCGCACCAAAGCATCACGGACGCCCCACAACTCAGGCTAGTATGCTAGCGGCGCTCAATAATCCAAGCTTGAATATTGCAACTATCGAGGAGTCTGTTGAGTATCGCATCCCCCATGCAAATCAAACTGCGGTGAACCCACGTGCAAAACTCACAATGCTTTCAGGCCTTCGGGCTGCACTCCATCAGGATCCGAATGTTATTATGGTAGGCAACCTTACTGACAAGCCAACTGCTGAACTCACTATTCAGACTGCTATGAGCGGCCACTTGGTGGTGGCCGGCATGCACAGTGACTCTGCCGCCGGCAGCCTGATGCACCTTCGGGCCATGAATGTCGCACCATACCTACTTGCAAGCACCATCAAAACAGTTGTCGCCCAGCGGCTCGTACGCCAACTGTGCGAATATTGCCGCGAGCGGTACGAGCTTACGCCTGAGCAACTAGAACTTCTGGGTAAGGTGTTTGGCATAGGCAGCGCTAACGCATTCCGCAAAATTAACCAACTGGAGCTGCAAGCCATTGAAATAGGGATGGGGGATAAGCAAGCCAACAGTACGCCCACAAAAATTACCCACTTATGGCGGCCACACCGCGAGGGTTGTGAGCACTGTAAGCACACAGGATACAATGGTCGAGTTGCTCTTGTCGAAGTCATGCCCATAAACGAACACATTCAACATGCGCTGCTTTCGCCCGAAACAACAACCACCAGCCTGCAAGCGCTCGCCAACAAGCATGGCTTTGTTCCTATGGCGCTCGACGGCATTGTCAAAGCACTCCGAGGCGCCGTTACCATCAAAGATGTCCTGTATGTCGTAGACCGCAACATGCACTAGTACTTGAGCGGCTGGCAACCACAGGCTATAATCAAATAAAGATTAAACAACGGAAACACCCCATGCGCAAACCCCTCAGACAATCTGGCTTTACTATTATAGAGCTCCTGGTTGTCCTTATAGTTATCGGCATCTTAGCAACTCTTGTAATTACCACGTATAGCGGCGTGCAAGCCAAAAACCGCAACAGTGATCGGCAAGCCACCATAACCAGCATCCAGGCTGAGTTGGAAACATACTACGCCCAATACAATATGTACCCTACGCTAGGCGACATAAACAGTGAAAAGTGGCAGAAAGCCAATCTCAAAGATATTCCTGCTGGCACGTTGAAAGATCCAAGTTGGAGTAAAGACGACGCTAGCTGCACCGAAGGTCAAAAACCAGTATTCAGCAATGAGCCCAAGCAAAACTGTTTGTCCTACCAAGTTACAACTTCCGAAGGAGCAGTGTGCGACAATAAGGGTGCCGTGTGCGCCCAATATACCCTGACCGCCCAACTTGAAGGCGGTGGCAAATATGTAAAAAGCAGCCTCAACTAAAAAATAAACCGGCTTGCTTGCGGCCGGTTTATTTTATATTGCAATTAGTCGCCCCAAATTGCCGGATGTGAACGGTTCTGCTGAGGGGTCTGTTGCGCAGGCTGGTGTGGCAACTGTGGCACTACTGGCTGTGTAAATTGAGGTGGGTTTTGGGCAGGTTGGCCGGGTTGATAAGGGTGCCCCTGATTATTCACAAACTGCTGCTGTGCCGGTGGTACCTGTTGTGCATAGTGCTGTTGGGGGGCTTGCTGTAGTACAGGTTGCTCGGCAATAGAGTCTACTGGCATAACTGCTTGGGGTTGGTGGCGCGTCTGGTGCAGGAACATTTCATGCGCCTGCAAGATCATGCGCGCATATTTGTTTGGGTCGGGGCAGTAAATAAATACGAATTTTGACTTCTCGCCCGCTGTTTCGGCATGGAGCGTACCAAAGTTAAACATAGTCTGGATGATACCATTTTTATCGACCGTAATATCCTCTAGGCTTTCCATGGAAAGCTGACTCACCTTACGACCAAACAAACCATTCTGCGAGATCTGCGTAATACTGTCGTCCGTTATAATCCAACGGTTTTGCCAGTAAATATTTGTGGCTAGCAGCAAAATTGCAATGACACCAATAGAAATAATTGCTGCTATGCCCAAAGCAATCGACTGTACATTGCCATCAAAGGTGAATTCACCAATATAAGAAGGCGCCAGAATAGCGAGTACAGTAATAACAATAATTGCAAAAGCGCCGGAAGCGTACATCGTAAATACACCAAATGGGTGGCGTTTAATTTCGCAAATCACCCGTTCGCCAGGGCGAAGGACAACCAAGGGGTGAAGTTCGGGGGGCCGTTGGCCATCCTGAGGGGTTTGGGTTTGTGGATCCATATATTCCTATTGTATCAGATCGTCGGTCACAACTGGCCGCCCTAAATGGCTGTACGCCTTAGGCGTTACTTTGCGGCCGCGCGGAGTGCGTTCCAGTAATCCAACCTGCATTAAGTACGGTTCGTAAAAATCCTCTATAGTGCCACGCTCTTCTGCGGTTAGTGCTGCCAGTGTCTCTACGCCTACCGGACCACCTCTGTAGTTATCGATAATTGCCTCTAGCAACATGCGATCTGCAGGGTCAAGGCCCAATTCGTCAATCTCCAACAACTGTAGTGCCTGACGATTGATAGTAGTGTCTATGATGCCGTCACCATTAACATCAGCATAGTCGCGCACCCGCTTAAGCAAACGGTTCGCGATGCGAGGCGTCAGGCGGGCCCGCGTTGCTAGCTCAGCTGCTGCACCTGTGTCAATCTTAACATCCAGGATAGATGCGGCACGCTCGATAATTTGTTTGATTTCTGCTGTCGTATAAAACTCTAGGCGATGTAGCATGCCAAAGCGGTCGCGCAAAGGCGCTGCAAGCGACCCAGTACGGGTAGTTGCACCGATAAGTGTAAAGCGAGGCAAGTCCAAACGAAGACTGCGGGCACTCGGCCCTTTGCCTATCATAATATCCAGCTTAAAATCTTCCATAGCGGAATACAACACTTCCTCTACCTGGCGGTTCAGACGATGAATCTCATCAATAAACAGCATGTCGCCATCCTGTAAGTTAGTAAGCAAACTGGCCAAATCGCCGCCATGGGCAATAGCCGGACCGCTTGTAATCCGGATTTGCGCGCCCATTTCATTGGCAATCACATTTGCCATTGTCGTTTTACCCAGCCCAGGCGGACCATACAGCAAAACATGGTCAAGCGGTTCTCCGCGCTTTTTAGCTGCATCGATAGCCAGTTTTACATTCTGCTTTAGACGCTCCTGGCCAATGTAGTTAGCGAAATCTTTAGGACGTAAGGTATTTTCGAGTTCAACCTCTTGCTGATCACCCTCGTCTTGCAAAGTGGTAGTAACAATCCGTTCAACCGCCATAGCCTATCCCTTAAGAGCCTGCTTAATACGCTCTTCTGTTGGCAAACCGGTGGGCACGTTAGCCAGCGCAACAGCCGCATCCTGCGCGGAAAACCCGAGGCTTACCAGCGCCTCTACAGCATCATCCTTGCGCAATGTGATATCAGCCTGCAACATACCCGTCGCCGACAGGTCAACGCCCTCAAGACCAACCTTGTCCTTCAGGTCTACCACAATACGCTCAGCAACACGCTTGCCCACACCTTGCGCGCCTTGGATAAACTTAGTGTCACCGTTTGCAATTGCGCTGCGGACTTCGGCTGCATTGCCAATACTCATAACATTCAACGCCATCTTTGGCCCTACACCATTAACACCCAAAAGTTGTTCAAATAGCTGCTTTGTATCAAGTGAGCGAAAACCAAATAAATCGTATGCCTGCTCACGGACGTGCTCATACACATACAACTTGGTGGTCACACCTACGACCAACGCACCAAAATCTTCTGCATCTACAAGCAGGCCGTAGCCTACCCCGCCCACGTCTAGTACGACTATGTCAGCAATCTTTTCGGCAACTTGGCCAGTTAATGTTGCAATCATTCTTCAGGCATTATGTCACAAGATACCGCTTATGGACAGCAGATAGTGTCGTCAAATGTACGTTTTTACGTGTTAAAATGTACCCAAAAGCTAATACCAGGGAGCCCTGTATGAAAAAAAGAAACCTGATCGCCTTCATCGTGTTTTGCGTGATAACATTGGGCATTTACCTTATTTACTGGGTGTATAAAACTCGTTTGGCTTTAATCGCCGAAAATGGCAAAGAAGCTTCTATCCCACCGCTTAGTTATGTATACGGCCCTTTGCTTGTTTTGGTAGCGGCCGCTGTTGTCCTGTTCTGGGCTGGTGACTCAACGGCAGTAGCCATCATCTGTAGTGTTGTGGGCATCAGCGCCTTTATTACGGCACTTGCCACATCGTTAGTGCTTATGTATCGTCTGAGCATCGTCAGCGGCGAAGTCTTTAAAACCAACGACGGCATCAGCATATTCTGGCTGTGGGTCGGTGGCTGCATTCTAGCAGGCATACCCCTAGGGCCAATTATCGTCCAATACAACATGAATGAATACCTGGCAGCTCAAGAGGGTGGCAAACCCAAGCCCGCCAAGCTCAATCCACCCACAGCCCCGTCAGTTTAAGCAAAACGGGCACTTTGTGCATGTGTTAATGCCGCCGCAATAGCATCGGCACAGTCGTCTGGCTTGGGTGTTTCTTTTAGGTTCAGATGGATCCGCACCATTTCCTGCATCTGTTTTTTATCAGCTTTACCGTAGCCAGTAATAGCTTGCTTTATCTGCATAGGGGTATACTCAAAGATTGTCATACCCGCCTGCATGCCACACAACAGCACCACACCCCGTGCCTGGGCAACTGTCATCGCTGTTGTTACGTTTCTTGCAAAAAAAAGCTTCTCCACTGACATGATAGTTGGGTTTGTGGCCGCAATAATATCAGTCAACTCCTCGTAGATAGTCAGTAGCCGTACCGCGTCATCCTCTTTTACAGGAGTACGAATGACACCCGCGTCAACAAGCTGTGGCTTCCCTTTTTGGACTTGGATAACCCCAAAACCCAAAATGCCAGTGCCTGGATCAATCCCTAGTATTCTCATAGGACTAGTATAAAATAATTGCATAATGCCGACTACTACAATTACTTCCGGAATGTTCACCTTTTACCCGACTGCTGAATATTTCAGCCGTCTGCACAGGGATATCACACAAACCAAACCAGGCGACAGAGTATTGCTGGCAACAATGACATTTTATCCCGAAGTCCAGGAAGTGAAGCAACTGGTTACTGTGCTCTGTTCAGCTGCTAAGCGCGGCGTACAGGTCACCCTTAGTATTGATGCCTATAATTTTCTAGAAGTTAACCGCGGTGCCCCATTATTGCTACATCATAACCTTCCAAGCTCGTTGCCAGGCAAGCTACACCATTTAGACCACGCCCTACAATCCCTACAAAGCGCGGGGGTTAGCGTTGTTACTACAAATATACCAAGCCATCGCTTTAGCCTACCTGTCGCCGGCAGGTCGCACGCCAAAATAAGCATCATTAATAACAAAGTCTACCTGGGCGGTTGCAATCTAGCCGAGCAGCACTTGGACTGCATGGTAGCTTGGGAAGACACCAAAACAGCTGATTGGCTGTATGCGCTTTTCACAAAACGTCTCGGTCAACCTCAAACACTCAAGGCATTAGGTACAAGCGATATCCGCTATCCTATTTCAAAAAGTGAAGAAATTATTTTTGACGTCGGTGTTAAACAGCAGTCCGCTATTTTTGAAGAAGCGCTGGCCATTATCGGCCGCGCCGAAAAATGGCTGTTCATTACCTGCCAATTTTTCCCGAATAGCGTGACAGCCAAACACCTAAAACAGGCGCATCAGCGCGGCGTTGTCATCGTACCTGTATTCAACCACTACTTACAGCACCAGGGTGCAGGCCAAGTTCTGCAAGCGGGAGTTACCTATCGTGAACGGCTGCGAATGCCGCATAGCTTCTTTACACACCAGCTAAAGCCTCGCCAGACATTTTTGCATGCCAAAATACTGGCAAGCGAACAAGAAGCAATAGTAGGCAGCCATAATTACGTCACCGCCGGCGTGAGGCTAGGTACAGCTGAAATAGCGCTACACAGCACCGCCCCAGGTTTTGGTGCCGCTGCGGCGCAAACTATTGCGGGCCAAGTCGACAGCCCCATGCTTACGCAAGCACTCGCGGATCTCGGAATAGACGGTCGCCCTTAAGTCCGTCTAGCACAGCCATCTCTTGGTCGGACAACTCAAAGTCGATATCGATATTTGCGCGGACATGGGATTGCTTCTCGGACCGAACCAGCGGAATAACCCCATGGTTCATAGACCACCTGGCTAGAATCTGCTGGAAAGGTCGGCCCTTTTGCTGGGCTATCCTTTGTAGCCGTTCAGAGCTCCAAGCCTGATCGCCCCCAAAGGTGGAGTAGCCCATGACAACAATGTCATTCTCGCGACAATAATCTAACAAGCCTCTTTGCTGGGCATAAATAAATGGATGGAATTCGATTTGGTTAACAGCCGGCTGGACATCTGCTCCTGCATACAATTCCTGTAAGTGATGTACAGCATAATTTGAGACCCCGATGTGCCGAGCGCGCTTTCGATAGAATAGCTGTTCCATAGCATGCCAGGTCTCTAGCCGCTTACCGGGATTGGAGGGCCAGTGAATAAGGTAATAGTCGACATAATCAACGGCCAACTTTCCCAATGACGCCTCAAAGGATGCCAGTATCTCAGCCTTACCATGCTCGTGGGCGTCATGTGCACCTTTGGTTACAAGCAGAATTTCTTCGCGGGTAATATTAGAGCTGGCAATAGCATGACCCACCTCCAATTCGTTATCGTATATAGCAGCCGTATCTATTAAACGATATCCAGCGTCCAAAGCTGTCGCCACAGCCTGCTCTGCTGCGGCATCTTTTAATTGCCCCGTACCAAAACCAATGAATGGCGGTTCATTGCCCGAGTAAATATCCTTCATAGCATAACGGTAGCACAAATTTGCAAAAGAACACTAGGTAGATTGCCATGCAGCCGCTGTAGCGCCCTTTGCCAATAATTGTAGCTCCATTGTTCGTATATTAAACACTGCTAGCGCAGCTCCATGCTCATATCCCAATACAAGCAATATACTAGCCTCATCGGGTGACCAAACAGGTTGCTGTATAGAAGCCTGGCCATAGTCCGGAATATCATACTGTTCCACGCTACCGTCCGATGTTGCAATACTAAGGGATGTACCACTAAAATCCTCCACAAAAACTAGCCGATCACCAGTAGGAGACCATACTGCCTGGTAGCTATCACCATCGGCAATGACTGAGCGATGGGTACCATCTGGCCAAATGGTATATGTCTCGTTTTGGCTGTCTTGATAGGCTATCTTTTTGCCATTGGGTGACCATGATGGTACAGCTGTGGTACGATAATCCGACAACTCCGTAACCTCACGGGCAACATTGCCATTAAGCGAGGTAATCGCTAAGCTACTCCGCGTGGCGTCGTGGCGTTCGTATACAATCTGTGATGCGTTGGGTGACCATGATGGGTTCTGGTATGCGGTAGCTGAAGTCCATGGTGTAACTGCCCGCTCGAATCCTTCTGATAGTTTTAGGCGCATAATTGCCCGGTCCTTGCCTTTTGCCCTTGTAAAAGCGATCTGCGTGCCATCTGGTGACCAAACAGGCTTCCCAACAATACAACCCCCGCGGGCAGCATCGGCTGGCTTTTTATGGATGTCCTGCGAAATCCACAGCCGTGACCCGCAATCAGCACTACCCGTTATGTAGGCCAGTCGAGTGCCATCGGGCGACCACGCCATCGCCCGCACCCCATGGGCTACCTTGCGTTGTGATTCCCCATTAGCCGCCATTCGCCATAGTACGTTTTGCTTGATATACGCTATGTCTCCGTTATTACCTTGATAGGATTGTGCATGCGCGGGTGCAGCAAGCATTACTAATGCTAGCGCAGTCACCAGTACATATATCTTTTTACTAACCATATATCCTCCTCTTTGTTACCGCATATGGCTTAACACAAGCTGCCTCGAAAGCAAATCTTTTTGCATATAAAAAACAGCCCGGCGAGCAGGCTGTCTATATATACTCCGAGGTATTTATTTTAAGAGTTCGTCAGCAATGTCAAAATTAACATACGTGTTAGTGACGTCATCATTACCCTCTAGTGCGTCCATCATCCGCATAATCTTGCCCACAGTCGCCTCATCGGTTACCTCTACAGTGTTATTAGGCACAAAAGTCAGCTCGGCCTCAGTAATTTCGACACCAGCTGCCGTCAAAGTTTCGCGTACCTTAGAGAGTTCTTTGGGGTCTGTATAGATCACTGACTCATCGCCCTCGTCCTGAACGTCATCTGCACCCGCTTCCAATGCTTGCATCATTAAATCGTCACCAGACCCTTTGGCACGGATAAGCCCTTTGCGCTCAAACTGGAAGGCCACTGCACCTTTTTCCGCAATGTTTCCACCGTGTTTACTAAAGGCAAGCTTGACCTCAGGGTATGTACGGTTAATATTATCTGTAGCACACTCAACTAGCACTGCAACGCCGCCAGCGCCATAGCCTTCGTACATCACTTCCTGGATCTGCTCACCGCCTAGCTTGCCCGAACCATGATCGATAGACCGCTGGATGTTGGCCGTAGGCATGTTGGCTGCTTTTGCTTTGTCAATTGCCAAACGCAACGCAAAGTTCATATCAGGGTCCGCACCACTGCGGGCAGCAATTGCAATCGCGTTGCCAAGTTTGGTAAACAATGCTCCACGGGCAGCATCCTTCGCACCTTTTTCACGTTTAATGGTAGACCATTTGGAATGTCCAGACATGGTTGCAGCTCCTTTCGCAGTATTATACCGGCTGGGCCGGATCAATCTTATCTGTTATTGTACCATATTTACGCTTATTTTGGTGCCATATTACCAATAAAACAGCTGTAATCATACCGTACGACACGATAAACAGCGGCAGGCTAAAACCAAGGTTGTCCACAAAACCATGAGGCACACGACTCAGCAGGGCCGAGATGTCCAACATATACGTAATCAGGATAGTTGCAGGCCACGCAAACCAGCCAGCAACCGCAGGGAAAAACATTCCGGCTAAACCTGCGACAAGGCTCAGCAGCATTGCCAATGGTACAAGTGCCACAACCAAGACGTTTGCCAAGATGCCCACAAACGAAAACTGTCCAAAAATATATAGCACATAAGGCAGCGTGGCAATTTCTGCACACAAGCTTTCAACCATAACCGCCATAAGCATACCTGGTTTTTTATGCATGCCATAGATACGCTGTACAATCAGGGGCGACACCACCAACACCCCAAAGAATGCCAGAAAAGAGAGATACCAGCTGACATTTCCCCACACGTACAGCGGGTTAGCCAATGCCGTTACTGCCGCCGAAACCATCAGCAGCACCAATGGCCTCACCGACCGGCCATAGTACCAGGCAGCCAAGCCCAAGCCGCACACTACACTTGCCCGTACAATTGAAGGGCTTGATCCGGCAAAGAGCAGGAAAAGCCCCACCAACCCACTACTAATTACCATGTACTGGAATTTTGACCGATTCCTCAAAAGAGCACCAGATGCCCGCAAAATTATCATCAAATTGTAGCCCGAAACCGCCACAATATGCGTTAGGCCAACGGCCTTCAGTTGATCACTAATTTCTTTGGGCATTGTGTCCCGCTGCCCCACCAGTATCCCCAAAGCGAACGAAGCTGCGGGCTCTGGCAAAGCCGATTGGATACCCGCGCCAAACTTTCTGCGTATGGCATCAATGGTCGTGCCGCTATGACTTTTGACTTCCAACTGGGCATAGCTGATGCGCGCCACATTATTGCCCATTGAACGCCTGATTTTGCCACTTACTTGTACGATATCCCCTTTAAAAACAGCGGGCTCACCAAAGCCGCTGACAGTCAGTGACCCCAGAAGAGACACTGCCTGAGGCGACACTACGCGTGCATCGCGCATATCAAACTCCAACTGCCCGTTGCGGCCATATATCGCATCACTATGTGCGCTGCCAATAATCACTACTTTTTGATCGACCACCACATCGTACGCCGCTAGGCGCTGTTGATATACACCGCCCCGCCAAAAGCCAATACCGCCCGCAAGCACCAAAAAACACAGTAGGAACAATACATTTTGACGCCTCCACGACAACACTACTAACGGAGCCGGAAGCAACCACCACAACTGGCCAGGTGGCAGCATAGCCGCAAGGCCGATACCAACGATCACCGCTATGCTTGCAAGCACAGCGGTCGCCAGGCGACTTATCCGCAGTTGATATATCTTTTGGAGCACGGCAGCATGCTAGCACACCATGCCATCAATAACTAATATTTTTACGGATGTGCTCACCGCGCAGGGCTAATCATCGTGAAAACAATTCTTTAATCCGTTCGTAGTCCAGCACAAGCTCTTTACGGATATCATCAAAAAACATCTTATTATTCAAGTCGCGCTCTATCTTTTTGAGCGTCCATGCTTTTACCATTTCTAAAGTCCGGTGGTCATGACCAAAGGCCCATGTAGCATAAATATAAAAGTCCGTCTTAAGATGAGCCATCGAATCTGCAGTCGATAAAATTTTGCCCTCCATGGACGCCGGCCGTTCATCACCATGGCAGCTGTGGTATCGGATCGCATCATCAACCACAAGTTCAATTTCATCATCGGTGTACCCTGCGTCCTGCATTAACTGGCGGGCAATACTAAGACTCTCTGTCTCGTGATGCTCATTTTTTCGCTCCATCCTAACGTCAGCAATATCATGGAGTAGCGCAGCAGCTCTCGCCAACTCCCCATTAGCCCCATATTTCTGAGCTAATTCTGATGCAAAATCCGCTACAACGAACACATGGTTATCTGCAAGCCAATCTGCCCACTCATCCCGTTTAGGGTCTTTTTGCCGGTATAAATCCGCAACACTTGTTTCCAGTTTCTGTAGTCTTTCCATCTCCGCTCCTTCCTGAACATAATACTGGTCAAAGGCCAAATAAAAAAGACCACCAGCAGTGATCTTTTTTATTGGAGGGCCCACTGGGACTCGACACTGGCTGAGTCATAATCTGCCGCAGGCAGATTATGCACATACTAATTCTCGCCCAGATGTCCTGCACTAATAAAAATACTCCAGGCAAGCTGAAGTATTTTTATTGGAGGGCCCACTGGGACTCGAACCCAGGACACCCTGCTTAAAAGGCAGGTGCTCTAACCGGCTGAGCTATGGGCCCGGCTATGGCTAAACCTACATAAACTATGTAGTTAACAGATTATATTATCCCTGTTCAGTGCTAAAAAGTCAATAGGGTAACCGCCGTTACTCTTCGTGCACGCCACGCTTGCGCTGACGCCATAAAAAGAACAAACCAAGCACAGCAACTACGCCGACTACTAGCGATTGGAGTTTTACGAACTCAGGCCATAAAACAGCTGATTGCACGCTACCGCGAATATCAGCCGGCAGTAATGGCACAATCAACAATACTCCCAGGTACCCTACGCCAATTGCTGGTAGGATATTAACTACCACTTTGGTGCGGTTTGTTATGCTAAACATCATGATAACAGAGGTCAGTACCACCGGCAGTAACAATACGATCAGCTGGATAAAGCTCGTTACCTTATTTGAAACTCCTGGTGCAAATAAGGTTAACAATGAATTTGCATCACTAGCTACATATTTCACCAGAATATCCCCTAGGCACAAGCTCAGAAATACCATGACAGCATTAATGCGCAACACCGTACACACAATAACGGGGATTAGAACTATAGCAGCAAGCAGAACATCATGAGGCATGTACTCTTATGATAGCATAAGCGTTAAAAGTCAATTTGCTGGCCAGGATCAATACCTCGGGCCGTGCCGATGGGCAGCTCAATAACATATGCGCCCTCGTGGCAAAACTGTCGCGGATAGGTATTTGGAAATACCCTGCTCTCCGCAGCAGTTACAGACTTAGAGCCATCGAGCCAAAGGATATCAAGTGGGAAGTTCATCCCCTTCATCCAGATACATTTAACACCGGGCTGGCCGTACATAAACAGCATTCCTTCATTAGGGTTGAGCAGTTTGTAATCAGACAAGCCGCGCGTGCGCTGTTCAGGCGTATTAGCAGTGTGCAGCCGAAAGATGTCACCACCCGGCATACGAGCGACTACATAAGAAGGCCGAGAGGAGCCAAAAATAACAAAGCCCGCGAGTATTAGCAGTGCTGCGACCACCGCAATGAGCGGCAACGGCCTATGCGCCGACTTTATCTTTCTTTTGGCGTTGCTTAGCATTTTTTTCTATGTATTCAATAATCTTTGCAGCAACGTTGCGGTTGGTTAACAGCTCTGGTGTTTTAATACTTGCAGACGAGTTAACCTCCAGAACAAGTGGGCCGCGTTCAGAACGCATCATATCCACACCACAAATTGGCAGTCCCATGGCTTTGGCTGCTTTTACGGCAGTGCGCTCTTCTTCGGGGGTCAGTTTCACAGGCTTGCCCACACCACCTTGATGGGTGTTGGATCGAAAATCGTCGTCCAAACTTTGGCGCTTAACACTAGCCACAACTTGGCTGCCAACTACCAAAGCACGGATGTCGGTACCAGCCGACTCCTTAACGAATTCCTGTACCAAAAAGCTCACACCCTCAACATAAAAGGCCTGCATTACAGCCTTTGCTGCCTTGGCGTTTTCTGCCAGCACCACACCATTGCCGTGGGTACCACGGGCGACCTTTACAATCAATGGCGCACCTCCGGCTTTTTGGATAACGTCTTCTAGGTCAGCTGTTTCATGCGCAAACACTGTTTTAGGAATGCCGACGCCAGCTTTTGCCAATAACTGGTACGAGCGCAGCTTATTGCGTGAACGGTCAATAGCAATCGACTTGGCGGTAGTGTATACGTCTCGCATTTCAAACTGGCGCACAACTGCACAACCATATTTAGTATAGCTTTGGGCAATACGCGGGATAATAGCGTCAAAACCATCGAGTGGCTCACCCTTGTAATACACAACTGGATTACCCTTTTCGATAGCCATATAACACTTGGAGTAGCTGATTACCTTAACTTCGTGGCCGCGGGCAATTGCCTCTTCTTTAAGTCGCTTTGTAGTATAGTTAGCTGAACCTCGGGATAGGATTGCGATTCTCATTTATTGCTCCTTTGGCTCATTAAGTGTAGCTTGCAACTTTTGCGATTGTTCATACTCAGCTTGTTTAAGGGCGGTGCCCTTTTTAACATCTACGATAAATTTGCCAAGTAGTACATTCCGGCCAATAAGCACAGGGTACACTTGCGTGGAGCGATCTGCAAGTGTAAACCAAGCCCTAATTTTTTTACCTTTAATTTTTACCAGTATACGGACCTTAAAGCGGTGTTGGATGTGGCCATTGGAACTCGCCACGGCAACTCGCTGAAATTCATCGAAAGTTAACTGTACGGCATCCCGACCTTCAAATAAAGTAACATGAAGGTCATCATCAATAATTTCTGCGTGCGAGGCCCACAAAGAGGAAGTCTTAGCACCAGTATCAATACGAGCGTGGACATCCTGGACGCCCAACTCTGGGAAAGACACAATTTCTGCGCGGCCAATGACCTTCTTTTTTTCTTCTGGCATAATACAGATATTATATCACAAAAACGTTTATGTTTCAATGGTAGACTCATACTTATGTGCTACTATTAAAGTCTATGGACTTACGAGAAAAGACACTTGCCTATTATCTTGATAACTTTGCTGCGCTGCCTCAAGACAAGCAGTTTCACTTTGCCACTCGTGTGGCAGCATGGCTTGGCACCCCACCTTGCCTGCAACACCTACAGGCTATGAAAGCCACTATCGTGCCCTCCCCTTATACGAAAGAGGCCGTCTCGAAAACGCTAGCCAGTCTAATTAACAACCCGCCCTCAGCACTTATTAATGCCGCTTCACGGCGTGAACCTTTTTTCGCACGCTATCCAGAGCTGAGGGGAATTGATTTTGCGTTATTTAGAGTACGTCACATGAAAGAGGTCTACGGACTGGACAGCAGAGAGACACTCCTAGACATAAAGCCGGCTTCGGAACTGCTATCGCTAGAACAAGCTCTTATGAAGGATCCGGAAGCAACTCAGGTACTTTCAACATATGCAATCAATTTCTTTTATCTGCTGCACAAATGCATACTAAATGATGACGCTATCGACAGGGTAGCCCTATATGAGCTTGGCAAGCATATTGATTCGACCAACCCCGAACGGCTACAGCTCCTTATATATCTCTATACGCACTGTATTATTGGTGAAACTAATTTTTACGCCCAGCACATCCCTGCAGAACACTTGTCTATCTATCAATCAATGTTAGCACAGCTTGAACCACTGATACGCACGCATTTTGACCAGATCAACCTTGACAATAAACTTGAGTTTTTAGTATGTAGCCGCATCTGTAACTTTAGTACCGACTTGCAGGAAAGAGTTGAAGCAGAATGCAATCGCTCAATTAGCAATGAAGGCACATTCGTTGTTGACAGACATAATGCGAACGCACAGTCCAGCAAAACAAGCTTTGGCGACTCGGAACACCGAAATGTCCTGTTTATCATGAGTGGATCGCCGTACAAACCGCACAGCACTCGTGTGAGTTAACTATAGAATGGTCTCAAAGAAAGATCGCAGCAGAGCCTTTTTTTCGTTCAGCAAAGCACCGGTCCGCAATTGAGGCTGGGAGTTAATTTCCAAAAAGTAGTAATCTCCGGTTTCAAGGTGGGGCATAATATCAGGGCCGGACAACTGAAGTCCTAAGCGCCTCGAGACATCATGTGCTTTCGCGATTATATGTTCTGGCAACTCATCGTGCGATAGTGTAGCCTCGCCACCGGCGGAGGTGTTATTGAGGTGTGAATCTGCCTTGCCACGGCGCTCAAATATCAGCTGTGTATCGCCCATAATCAGAAGACGATAGTCACGGTCATTTGGGCAATATGACTGGGCCATAAAGTCAGCCTCTGGGTCGTCAGCAAGAACCTGTTCAGCATGAGCGTGGTCTCGGATGAGGTGATTTGAATCTCCGTGCGAAGCATTAACCGCCTTCAGGATATACGGGAAAGTAAGTTCCTGCTGGGCACGGCTGATAAGTTCTTTGTTATTGAGCGTGTATATGGTCTTTATGAACGGCGCTTGCTCTTCGAGGAAAATAATTGTTTGAGCAATCTTTGTGCCACAGTAGTAAGCGGAATAATCATTAGGGCAAGGGATGCCGCGGTACTGACAATAGCGGCTAAGGTAATATGCATGGGCAATAAATGACTTCATGCCCCGTGCGCGAATAAAAACAGCGTCATATTCTGCCACATCACGCTGGTTCCTGGAGTCAAATGCCTCAAATATTCCGTTATCCATTAAATAAACTATGTCGTCAAGATATGTCACAGAACAGTCCGCCACACCCTGGAGTGTATCGGACATAAAATCGTCAAGTTCGCTGGCGTTTGCGACATATTCCGGAATGGTACTCATACCCGCTACAATGAGTATGTGCTTCATAGCCCGAATAAACCTTTTTTGTGGGATCCCTGAAATTCTTCGAGCAACTCTTTTTGCTTTTTGCTGAGCTTGGTTGGCGTATCGACAACGATTGTCACAATGTGCGCACCGCGGGTAGCACCCCGCAAATGGTGCACACCGTGGTTAGACAACTTAAAGTCGGTACCGCTTTGGGTTCCGGCTGGAACTTTCATGCGGACAGGGCCGTCAACAGTCTCAACATCTATTTCGGTGCCAAGTGCAGCGTCAACCATACTGACGTGTTCTTCACTTAAAATAAGGTCACCTTCACGTGTGAATTTTTTGTGTGGCTTAACACGGATATTAACGTAAAGGTCGCCTTTGGGTCCGTTAGCAATTGCCTCGCCATGTTCGCGCAACCGGATCGTGGCACCATCGTCGACACCGGCAGGGATCTTAAGTGTGACTTCTTGGTTTTTGCGCTGTGTACCCTTGCCGTGGCATACGGTACATGCTTTTTCTGGAACCTTTCCAGTGCCTTTGCAGGTTGGACAGGGTGCAGCCTGCTGGATATTGCCAAAGATGGTGCGCATCTGCTGTACTACTTGGCCTGCACCGCCACATGTTGCACATTCCTTTAGCTCATGGCCAGGCTCAACTGTCGTGCCTTTACAATGGCTACAAGTATCTTCTATATGCAAGTGCAATTTGGTTTCAGTGCCAAACACTGCTTCTTCAAAGCTGATATCAACCTTGGCCTCTACGTCGCGGCCACGGGCTTGTTTGCCGCGCGTGTGCTGGCCTTGGCCACCAAAAAAGCTTTCAAAAATATCTCCCAAACCAAGGTCACCAAAGTCAAAGTGCACATTTTGGCCCCCTGCACCGCCAAAGCCCTCAAAGGGGCTGCCCCCACCAGCTGCGCCACCTACACCCGCATGGCCAAACTGGTCATACCGCTGCCTTTTGGAAGGATCCTTGAGCACTTCATATGCTTCGTTGACTTCTTTAAACTTAGCCTCGTCACCCGACTCTTTATCTGGATGGTACTGGATAGCAGCCCGGCGAAACGCCTTTTTTATCTCGTCGGCGCTCGCGTCTTTGCTAATGCCTAATACTTCGTAATAATCTCTTTTGGACATAGTTCCCTGCTTACTGCTTATCTACTGGTAGGGTTGCTGGCGTCGTTAATAGCGCATCAAGGACTTTGTTGACATATGCCGCATCACCGCTGCTGCCGAGCGTACTCGACGGTGTGATAACGTAAATGTCAGCAAAGCGCGAACCACTTTCGTGCCAAGTTAAAATAATTTCAAAACTGTCTTCGCGGCCTTTGTCGCGCTCAAACCATACAGCTTGGCCAGCCTGCACCAGTCCAAATCGCAAAAACTCTTTGCCAGTTGTGGGCTCGAAACGCATAGCCCGGGTGTTTTCCACCCATAATTTTTGGGCCATAGCAAACGAGTTGCTATCTTGGACAACCTGCACCATCACTGGCAGGCGGTCATCTTGCTGGTTGCGCTTTGAGCTTATTCCGAACATATAGCTCTACAGGCCCTGGAGCTTATTTAGTAAATCGGGAGTAACTTCCTCATTAGGATCAAGCAACTCCTCGTGCACATATCCCAAGAAGGCAATATCGACTGCATTCATGTCAGTGATCGGGGCATTGCCCTCCGTAGGGTGTTGGACGGTCAACTCTTCCTGCACTGAACCTTCTGGGGTGTAGCTCGTTGCAAATGTGTATTCAGAGGCGGTATATGTGCCGCCCGCACCATGGACCTTAACGGCCCCACCTGAATTTGCTATGTGCATATACATTATGCTTGCGCCACGGTTTCCCCTCCAGCTTGCCTGTTTTAGTATACTGTTCGTCTCAGCACGCTGATCCATAATTTCGGCGATTTGGCGCATGATAGCCCGCGCCTTTTCTTGTTCGGGTGATCGCTCTTGTTCCAAGCCTTCGGGCTGGGAGGGGAATTGTTCCGGGTGCATCGTAGCTCCTAGTTCGGTTACTTTTCGTCGACTACTTCGCCTTCGATGGGGCCGTCTTTGTCTTTTTTGTCGGACTTCTTGTCCTCTTCAGTGGCTGCCTCTGGGGTCGCGTCGTCTGACTTGTCAGCTTCGGCAGATTCATACATTTTAGCACCGATTGGCATCAAAATGTCGTTTAACTTTTTGGTGGCTGCTTCGAGCGCTTCTTTATCACTATCTTCGCCAACTTCTTTAGCATCCTTAATAGCTCCTTCGAGTGACTTCTTGTCCTCTTCACTCATTTTATCACCATAGTCAGCCTGCATTTTTTCGGCCTGGTATACGGTGTTGTCAAGAATGTTGCGGGCCTCAACAGCTTCACGCTTCTTCTTGTCTTCTTCGGCATGAGCTTCGGCATCTTTGGCCATCTTTTCAACATCAGACTTGTCGAGGTTGCCAGAGCCAGAAATGGTAATACTCTGTTCTTTACCAGTACCCTTGTCTTTAGCGGTTACGTTAAGAATACCGTTGGCGTCGATATTAAAGGTAACTTCAATCTGTGGCACACCACGTGGCGCTGGTGGGATCCCATCCAGCTGGAAACGGCCAAGTGACTTGTTGTCGCTCGCCATGCCACGCTCGCCTTGCAGTACATGCACTTCTACTTGCGGCTGATTGTCAGCAGCAGTCGAGAATGTTTCGCTCTTGGAAGTAGGGATGGTTGTGTTGCGCTCGATAAGCTTGGTCATCACGCCACCCATAGTTTCAATGCCAAGGCTCAGTGGTGTAACATCCAGCAACAGCACGTCTTTGACGTCACCTTGCAATACACCACCCTGAATCGCTGCACCAATAGCTACGACTTCATCAGGGTTCACACCCTTCATTGGGTCTTTGCTAAAGATGCCCTTCACCTTTTCCTGTACGGCTGGCATACGGGTCATACCACCGACCAATACAACAGCGTCGATGTCAGATGCGCTCAAACCAGCGTCTTTCAATGCTTTTTGACATGGGTCGGCAGTCTTGTCAATCAACTCCGCTACGAGCTGTTCTAGCTTAGAACGACTGAGCTTGTGCTCAAAGTGCTTCGGACCATCTGCGTCAGCGGTTAGAAACGGCAGGTTAATATCAACTTCCTGGGCAGTAGAAAGCTCAATCTTAGCCTTTTCGGCTTCGTCACGTAAACGTTGCATCGCAGCCTTGTCTTCGGTAAGGTCAATGCCGTGTTCTTTTTTGAACTCGCCTACAAAGTAATTAACGATGGTGCGGTCGAAGTCGGCACCGCCAAGGTGTGTGTCACCATTGGTAGATTTAACTTCAAAGACACCGTCACCAAGCTCCAGGATAGATACGTCAAACGTACCACCACCGAGGTCGTATACGGCAATTTTTTCGTCCTTCTTATCGGCTTTGTCCAGACCATATGCCAAAGCAGCGGCAGTTGGCTCGTTGATGATACGCTTTACCTCAAGGCCAGCAATCTTACCAGCGTCCTTGGTTGCCTGGCGCTGGGAGTCGTCAAAGTAAGCAGGAACAGTGATAACAGCTTCTGTTACCGGTTCGCCCAAAAAGCTTTCAGCGTCGGCCTTGAGCTTGCCAAGGATCATAGCGCTCATCTCTTCGGGACTGTATTCTTTATCGCCCATCTTAACCTTGGTAGCTGCACCAGATTTTACAATCTCGTAGCCCATAAGTTTGAGATCGCGCTGTACTTCTTTATCTTCAAAGCGGCGGCCAATCAGACGCTTTACTTCGTAAATAGTATTCTTGGCGTTTGTAACCTGCTGGCGGCGGGCTGTCTGACCTACCAGGCGCTCACCGTTTTTGTTAATCGCAACAACTGATGGCGTTGTGCGGTTACCCTCTGAGTTTGCAATGATCTCGGGCTTACCAGCCTGCATAACAGCCATGGCTGAGTTAGTTGTACCGAGGTCGATTCCAATAATCTTTCCCATATAAAATAGTTACCTTTCTCTTTAGCAATATCATGTGCAGGTGCTAATACTTCTAGCATAGAAAATTGGCACTCTAGTGTCAAGAGTGCCAACGTATATTTTTACTACTTTTCCTCAGGATTTTGCCAACCGTACACAGCAGCCCAGCCCAGCACAAGCCTCCGCTGGCATGAGTCAGCCTCAATAGTCGGTAAACCTAATGCCTCGTCGCTCGAGTGCTCTATATAGCGATAGCCCCGCGTCATCTCGGGCAGATGGTTGGCGTGGATAACCGCTTCAACAACTTCATCTGAACCAATATAAGCAGCCTCCGTGAGCCATACCCCCACCCGTTCAGCCTCTGCAATATTTGCGGCGTCTCCGGCAGCAAAGAATGGCAACGTTTTTCCCTGCAAAACGTTAGGCTGGGCTAGTTGCAAAAAGGGATTTTCCATACAAGTCCTTATATACCTTAGCTTTGTTTAAACGTACCTGTGCTAGTTTTTTACGCGCACCATAGCGTGGCGGATTACCTCGTCACCAATAGCATAACCTGATTGCAGCTCTTCACTGACTATCTCTTGGCCACCATCGCCCTCCTCCATTGAAACAGCCTCATGCCAATGCGGGTCAAATGGTTCGCCTACTGTCTTAATGCGCTGCACACCAAGGTCGGACAGAGTTTTCTCGAACTGTTTAACGATCCCCTGCACACCCTTCACATAGTCATTATCCTGCAAGTCCTCGGGGATGTGCTTGAGAGCACGTTCAAAATTGTCAATAACCGGTAATAGGTCTTTGATAACAGATGCTTTGACTACATTCTTAAGGCCGGCAATTTGTTCGTCGTGGCGACGGCGGATATTCGTGGCGTCAGCACGCTCACGCTGCAAAGCTTCGGTAAGGTCCGCGATTTGCTGCTCGAGTGCGGCGGCGTCAGTTACATCGTTAGGTTGCTGTGGTTCTTGTTTGGTCATTTCCTACGCTTTCATTAGTGTTTTAATCAATTAATTGTCTGGAATCCTGGAATAAAACTTCTTCCAGAGATTGCCCCGCAAAATGCACAAGCTGCATAACATCACGGTAGCTTTGCCGGGTCGGACCCAGCACACCGATATAGCTCTGGTCGGAGTAAGGGCTGCGGAACTTGCTTATTATAAGCGAGCATCCCGCACTACGGCCAATAGGGTTTTCCTGGCCAATATACACGCTCAGTGGCTGGTTGGGGGCGGCTTCGTGCAGCCATGGCTCCAGGTTGTCCAGCAATTGCGCAACCTGCCGGACCTGGCTGCTTTGCATAAACTCAGGCTGGCCAAACAGGTTGGACAGGCCGCTCATGTATAGCTGGTTGCCGATGGTAGCCAGACCAAGGTTATGCGTCAGCTCTACCAATGTATCTACGGCATTGCGGATAGTGCGCTCTGGCAGGCCGCCAGTTTGTACGCGGGCACTGAGGGCACGCTCCGCCCGGTGTTCAGTTAGGGTAGCACCAGTGTCGGCAATGGTGTTGACATAAAAACGATACCCCTTGTCGGTCGGCACCCGGCCAGCGCTCGTATGCGGCTGCGTAATAAAGCCGAGTCGCTCGAGCTCGGCCATCTCTGCGCGGATTGTTGCCGAACTTACTTTGAATGCCTTGGCAAGCAAACTTGAACCCACGGGGCTTGCGACTTCAGCATACTGCTCAACTATCGAGCAAAGGATCAGTTTTTGGCGCTCGGTCATATGCTTTTATGATAGTTTCTTTAGCACTCAAGTGTCAAGAGTGCCAGTGTCATTGCTTTGTCCAAGTACTTCTTTGACCCATGCACTTACCACCTGTTCTACACGGATCGTCGTTTGTTCTATGGTGGGTGGGAACGGTGCAAACTGTTCGATAATTTGGGCACCGATGCGCTCTGCGCTCAGCACGCCACCGTCACGGGCTTTGGAGTATGTGCGACTTTTGTCGAATAAGCGTGCATGGCTAATGTCGCAAAGCTGCACTACATGCGCCAGCCCGGCCAAGCCTTTATAAACTTGGTATGTGCGCTCCGTAAATACATCGTGATGGTGCAGTGCCACAAATGCAGCAGCTTCAGTTTCTGCCCGATAACCCCGGCGCAGCTCAATTATACTTTCATAGCCACGGACCGTATGCGACTGCATGACTTCGCGTTCTTGCGCGGTAAATGCCCTGCCTTCTGTACATAGCATCAGACTCCGTATTTCAGGATGGTATTTCCCGGCATCGTGCACGGCAGCACTATACGCACCCAGCCGCTGGATAAGCGGGTCAAAACCGTGTTTGTCCAACACTTCCGCAACCATTGCTCCAGTAGCAATCTGATGATGAAAGACATTTTCGTCTGTCGCCAGCTGGCCGTCAACAACGTCACAGCCACTCACTTCCAAGGCCAACTTAAACACATCTTCGTAACGTTCTCGATATGACATACGTTATTATCCCTGTAAAATCTCGCGGTCTATGTGGTTGATCATAGTTCTGATCACATCAAGTGCCGCCGCCGGACGCTGCACGGCTGATTCGCCGTGGGCTATTGCATTTATAGTCTGCGTTGTATGTGAAAGGTCATCGTTTATGACCAAGTAATAGTAGTCTGCGTCCAAGGCCGCCTGAAGTTCGTGTTTTGCCGTTACAATGCGGCGCTGCCAATCAGACCTGTCTATGTCATGACCTTCATAGCGCTTCAGCAACCGCTCTTGCCAAACCTCAAAGCTTGGGGGCAGCACAAATACTGGCCGGACATTAAGGCCAAGCTTTACAAAATTAGCGACACCATTGACGTCTATGTCGCCAATAATAATTTTGTGTTCTTTTTTGGCAGCTTCCATCTCGGACAAACTCGTTCCGTAAATGTTGCCACTAAAAAAATTAGCCTCAATATACTCTTTGTCCTCCAGCATGTCGTCGGCAGTAGCAAAGTCGATGAAATGATATTCAACGTGGTTTTGCTCCATAACACCATGGTTCATACGCGGCAAACGGGTAGTGTGAGTAATAAACTCGTGGTAATCACCGGCATACTTGTTCAGAATTTCCTTCATGAGGGTATTCTTGCCAGCGCCCGAAGTGCCAACAAGAAATAAAAGCGGTACATCACGCACACCGGCCAATCGGTCTGGCGATGGCTGATAGTCGGTGACTTTTGTTATGAGTTGCGCGTCTATTTCCATATTAGGTACTATATCGTAAACAACGGCCACTACCTATGGTGTTTAAGTTGTAAAACTTGCATAGATAGCTATATTTACCACGCGTGCGTACAATGGTACGTGTAACGGAGAAAACAATGAAAGCCCCTGCTTTTTCACTTATTGATCAAAATGGCATCGTCCAAAGCTTAAAAGACTACGCCGGACAATGGCTGGTTCTTTATTTTTACCCCAAAGACAACACATCTGGCTGCACAACCGAAGCTTGCAACTTCCGTGACGAGCGTGAAGCCATACGTGCCCTCGGTAATGCCGAGATCATTGGCATCAGCAAAGATTCCGTAGCAAGTCACAAGAAATTTGCTGACAAGCATGGCCTGACCTTTCCAATCCTGAGCGATCCCGATCATACCGTCATCGAAGCCTACGGTGCTTGGGGAAAGCGCACATTCATGGGGCGCGAGTACATGGGCACGTTCCGCAACACTTACATCATTAACCCTGATGGAGAGATTGTGAAAACCTATGAGGGGGTTGACCCCAAGAAGCATGCAGCCGAAATCATTACAGATTTAAAGGCACTGCAGGCATAAAACTTGGGGCCAGACCCTATGTATTAGAGGTGTCACACTCCAGATAAGATGCGGTACCCGGAATGTGACGGCAGCATTATCCAAATGCTTCGCTGGATTTGCAAGCACAAAATGTAACACGCAAAAAATGCAAGCCTCACCCCTATCTTGAATTGTTGTATTTTTTACTTTAATCGCCGTAAAAGGCTGCTTGCAATCTGCTTTGCTTGACGTTGTCTGACCTCGATACGCGGCGATATTTCCCCATGCATGAGTGTCATAAAATCGGCCTGGGCGGCCTCAAGATCATCGTTTACAACATACACCGACTGCTTATCTTTTAATGCAAAACTTAACGATTCTGCCGCTTCGGCCATGCGAGCTTCGCGCTTGTTGCGATTTGCCATGCGATCTATCCAAATATCATAGCTCGGTGGCAAAACAACAATAGTAAGCATATTTGGAAATACCCGTCTAAACATAGGCATCGCGCTTGATAGGATCGCCATCATAGGCCGCCCGTATTGGTCATACTCATCAGGTGAGGTGGCATATAAGTCGCCAGTTGAACTGGGGGCTACGGTAGCATAGTCACCATTCCGGGCAACCTGCTCCATGCTGGCGAGTGTTCGGAAATAATAATGCTGGCCGTCGATTTCTTGATCACGCGGAGGGCGACTCGTATCGCTGACAACCAAATGTAACATCGGATCTTGCGCCTGTGCATATTCCATGAGTGTGGTTTTGCCTGCGTTCGTCGGGCCAACAACACCGACTAAAGGCACTTCTTGCATGCGCTCCAGGATATCATCGGACTGCTGGTACTGCGCAAACTCGTACATATTAGTCTCGTTTGAGCATCACGGTAAATGCTTCCGCGGGGATATCAACCTTACCAAAGCGCTTCATTCGAGCCTTTCCCTTCTTTTGTTTGGCAAGTACCTTCTTCTTGCGTGACACATCACCACCATACAGACCGGTTGTAACATCCTTACGGTAAGCACTAATGTCTTCGCGGGCTATAAAGCGGCCACCTATCGCGGCTTGCAGCGCCACTGGGAATTGCTGACGTGGAATAACCTCCTTTAGCTTGCCAACAATGTCGCGGCCTACACGGTCGGCTTCTGTGCGATGCACCATAATAGCTAGCGCATCAACACGCTCGCCTGCCACATAAAAATCGAGTCGCACCAAGTCTTCGGCGCGATAATCGGATAACTCGTAGTTGAACGACCCATAGCCCGAGGTTAAGCTCTTAAGCTGGTCGTAAAAATCGGTCAGCAGGTTCGCCAATGGTGCCTCAAAGCTAACCAATGTCCGTTCGTCGATGTAGCTAAGGTTCTTCTGCAAGCCACGCTTATTGGAAATAAGCTGGATAACCGCACCCACGTAATCTTTAGGAACAACAATCTCACCGTTTATCCACGGTTCACGGATTTCAGCTATTTTAGCCACATCCGGCAAATCAGCAGCACTTTTGATGTCCACCTCTTCGCCGCTGGTTAGTGTTACTTGGTAATCAGTGGAGGGGTTAGTTACTACAAGATCAAGATCATATTCCCGCTCTAGTCGCTCACGTACGATATCCATATGCAGTAAACCAAGGAAACCGATACGCACGCCAAAGCCCAGAACTGGTGAATTTTCTGGCTCAAATTGCAGTGCTGAATCGCTCAGCGACAACTTCTCGACGGCATCTTTTAGATCTTGGTAGTGTTCGTTACTTTCCGGGAAGAATCCAGCATAGACGAATGGCTTCACATCTTGGTAACCAGGCAACGGTTCGTTCGCAGCGTGCGTACCCTGCAGCGTCACCGTATCACCAACTTTTGCTTCACGTGTACTACGCAAGTTGGTAACAATATAGCCGATTTCACCAGCTTGCAGTGCGGCATTTGGTGTCATATCTGGTTTGAGTGCGCCAACTTCAAGGGCAAGACCGTTAGCTTCGGTTGCTATCATTTTTATCTGTGCATTCTTTTTGATTTCCCCATCCACTACACGAACATACAAAATAACACCGCGGTAATCATCGTAATAGCTGTCAAAAATAAGTGCGCGAGTCTCCGTTTGGTCGCTGCTTTTTGGCGCAGGAACGTCTTGCACAATACGCTCCAGTACGGCATCTACGCCTTGGCCGGTTTTGGCAGAAATGTGTAAAATATCTTCTTTCTTGCATCCTAGCAGGCTAATAATCTCTTTGCTCACGCGGTCAACATCGGCAGCCGGCAAGTCAATCTTGTTGAGCACCGGAATAATAGTTAGGTCGGCGGCCATGGCTAAATATACATTTGCCAACGTCTGAGCCTGCATGCCTTGGGTGGCATCTACAACCAAGATTGCGCCTTCGCAGGCCTCCAAACTTCGTGACACTTCATAGCTAAAATCTACGTGCCCAGGAGTATCAATTAGGTTTAACTGATGACCTTTGTATTCCATGCGTACAGGTTGCAGCTTAATAGTGATACCACGCTCACGCTCCAAATCCATACGATCCAGCAGTTGGGCCTTCATATCACGTTTTTGTACCGTGCCAGTAATTTCCAGCAAACGATCGGCCAAGGTGCTCTTGCCATGGTCGATATGCGCAATGATACAAAAGTTTCTAATAGAATCGTGGTTCATGTTGCGCTTATTATAACAGAGGTCGCACCGTTTGGCTAACAGTGCTTGTTTTTGTCAGTACGAACCTTAGCAATAAGCATGGCATATTGTTCGTCGGGCGACTTTATGGCCTGGACCACATTGAACCCGCATTCTGTAAATTCTTGCACCATTTCTTCCATTGTTTGGTGCCAGAAGCGCCAAAGCATAATGCTCTCGCCCTTTTTGAAATCGAGACTTTTAGTGCCTTTTTGTAGCTTGAATTTTACGGTCACGTCGAACTTCAGTCTGACTTGTATTTTACGTTGGCGCTCTTGCTCATCGTAGTATTGCTCAACATCATAGAAAGAGGGCTCGATATTCAATACATCGACTAGAAACCGCTCTTTTTGAGGCAGTAGTTCACTTTCAAAAGTCGGGTTAAAGTCAAAATATCGACGCGCTGGCTCTGAGTCAAGCTTTGTTGAAACCATAAAATAGTCATCAACACCCATACTCTCGTGAATATTCCTTAATGCGAGCGACCTGTCGTTGAATGCATGAAGAATGCCTCCTAAGAAAAGAATAAGATTTTTTGTATTATCTACCGATGACTCAAGAAGAATATCATCAAGTCGATCGCGGATAACGTCCCGCTTATATAAAACATGATCAATGTCGTTCCCAAACCATTTAGTAATATTTGCTTGGTTTATATTGAGCATATCTTTACTAATATCAACAGAGATATATTTACTGAGCTTTTTTCGTTTTTGCAAACTTTTAATAAAATCCTGTGTTGTCAAGGCCGTGCGACTACCGAGCTCTATAACATTAATAAGAGCGTCCTGAGGGAATAATTGTAGGATCCCATTTTCATAGTTTTTCAGGAAATCATCCGAGAACGCCTGGGTGTTAAGGATACGTTCCATTTTCAGGCGAAGATAGTAGTCTGCAAATATCTGTGAACCATTGCCCATATGGGCGTAATGGAATAGAAATTCATTGAACTTCTCGAGGTGACTGATAATATCGTAAATCTGTGACGAGGTATAGATGTCGTAAAACTCTTGCTTTGGCTCAACCACTTTGTGAGTCTTACTATTTCGATATTTTTTGTTCCCTTCGATTTGGTCTTTTATGAGGAGAGTGTTTTTTGTTGTTTCCGCAATGTATGCCCTGCCCTTTTCATCGGTGTAAATATCAAAATTGAGCTTACCTTCTTTAGACTGTTTTATCCAGTTCCGGACTGTCTTTTCCGAAATATCGTAAAGTTTAGCAAGTTCAGTGTTCCTAAAATATCTCATGGTTCCGATTCTATTGACATGATACGATTTTTAAATGTATCATCCAATTAGCAATTGCTAGCTTAGTTTATATACCTCTGTTAGCATTTACAATACAGTAACATCACAAGCAATTATTTGCAAAGGGGATCGTCATGAAAAGTACTCGTGTATTAACTAATTTTGGTGATAATGACACGATTTTACGTGATGGTTCCGATTATGAAGTGATCGGCAGAGTGTCGTTAGACAGTGGTGACATGGCCAGCCTGCCTGTTGGCATATACGAAAATGACTTTCCGCAGCCGAGTTTCCATATAGAAGTTGAGCCGCAAACCGTAGCGGTTAGCAGCTCCTTGGTACGAGTGGATGATAATGGTGAGTACAAACTAACATACCATTTCCAAAATTTTCAAGACAAGTCCTGCGAAGTTACAGTTCGCAGGTGCGATAATATCTAAGTAATTTGGCCTGTTTTTATCTTCGAGATAGTTAACAGAAAGTTCTTGTCATCCGCCGTTGAAGCATGAAGCAGATCAAAGCCATTTTGATCGAATTGGTTAACAACCTCTAGAGTGTTCTTATGAGACACTCGCCAGAGCAATAAAGTCTTACCCTTGCGCAACTCTAATGTCTTAAGTACCTCGTCAAACTTGAAATTGATGCAAATATCAAATCGAAGTTTAATGCGCGTAAATCTACTCTTCTGAGTATCATCAAAGTATTGCTCAACATCATATAAAGACTCATCGATGCCTAGCATATCAGGTAATAAGCGCAATTGACTGCCTAATTTATGGTCATTGCCATCAGTACGAAAGTCGAAATAACGACGAGATGCTTCAGTGTCAATCTTTAGAGAATACATCAGAATATCATCACCACCCATGCTATTGTTTATAATTTGCAGTGTATGGTCTGGCAATCGTAGGTTTGAAAGTGTTCCGCCAAGGAACAGTATGATGTTGAGAGGAGCTTTCTCTGTCTCATAAGCTCCGTCGACTAAAAGGTCTTGAAATAGCTCATATGCAATATCCCGTTTATAGCCCTCAATTTTAACACCCTCACCAAACCAGAGACGGATGTTTCGTTCGGCAATCGTCATCATGTCTGTACTTAAATCAATGCCAACATAGCGGTTTAGCACCCCTTTATCGGCAAAATGCTTGAGAAAGTCCTTGATGGGAGTGCCGTCACCTACGCCAACATCAATAATATTTACCTCACGCCCCTCTTCAATCAAGCCATCAAGAAAGCCTTTTGCCTGATCCAAAAGCTTAATTGTACTCCTAACAGTACTCGGGGTATTCTCCTGCATTAAACGATGAATATATTCTGCCCATTTTTCGGCGCCACCATTAAAGTAGCTATATTGAATAGGGATTTCGCTGTGCAAATCCATATTGCGGATAATATCGGTTATTTCTTGGCGTGAGAAATGTTCATAGAACTCTGGCTTCGGAGTAACAACTTTATAGCTGCGGGTATTTTTGAACTTCTTACGCTCGGATACCAGGTCTTCCATAACTTGCATGTTTTTGGAAGTGTTAGCGATGTATGGACGGCCGCCTTTTTCAAACAGCTCAAGGTTCAGCTTGCCTTGCTGCGTTGCCTCGACCCAGTTACGCACAGCTTTTTCGGAGACATGGAATAAAGCTGCGATTTCGGTGTTCTTATAATATTTCATAAACGTGTAATAGTTGGTTTGACATGATCCGATTTAGACATGTATCATCAAAATATAGCAGTAAACACTGCTACACCCAAATACAATTTGCTGCACGATCTATTAACCAGAGTAGCAGCTTATTTAAATGGTTTCAACGTTTTATATACACAACTGCTACACATCTACAGAACAATAAAAGTAATGCTAGCACAAGGGGAACAAATATGCCTACGCAAGCACAGGGTTCAACAAACGTAATGGAAGAAAGCATTTTGGGCGATGCAACATTGCAGCCCGGCCAGGAGAAAAGTATCGTCCTGGGCCTATACGAAAAAGACTTTCCCCATCCTGAGCTTGAAGTAGACATCAACCCCCAGGGCAGCATTGCAGCTGAGCTTGAAAAGGCCAATGACGACAGTGGTGAGTATCGACTGACGTATCGGTTCCGTAATACGCTAGAGGTCCCCTGCCTGGTAACAGTACGGCAACTCGGCTAAGCAGCACCAGCCAGCTCATACAAAAAACACTCCCTTCCCTGGTTCACCCAGCTCATAGGAAGTGCGAATGACTAACCTAATACTGTATACGGATCGGGCGCAATAAAACGCGCTTGATCCATTTAAATATTGGGCGAGCTTCGTCCAGGCCAAATAATCCCGAAACAGCCACATGCACAACCATGGTAACGCCAGCGATACATGCCAGCTTAATACCTAGCGTAAAGCCAACGTCACTACTGCTGAGCGGCAGCCACGATATCATCATGTATGCAGTAAGCACACTAAATCCAGCTACTGATACAATGCGCACAATGGCACCCCAGAATTGCATGTTAAACAGGCCACGATCACGAAGCAGCATAATACCAAACAATATTACAACTTCCACGGCAGCAACAATGGATTGTGCCATGGCCAAACCAGCTACGCCGTAGGCTGACCGGCGTGCCAAATAAGTTGCCAGAATAATGTTGAGCGCAATGGTAAATACCGACACAAACAATGGCGTCTTGCTGTCTTTTTGGGCATAAAACCAGCGTGAAATAATAGCATAAATAACCCGGAAAAAGATGGCCACGGTCAGGAAGCCAAAAATAAGGGCAATTTCACCGGCATCACGGGCAAAAATCAACCGCGCAAAATAGCCTCGGGCAAAGTAACAAATAATGACCACCGGAATAGTGAGCCACACCATTATCCGAAGTACTCGCAAGAAGTCTGCGCGGAACAAATCCGGCCTACCCTGCGACAAGCGTTTGTTAAGCCGCGGGAAGGCTGCGGTGGAAATTGCGGTTCCCAACAGCAAAATAGGTGCCGTGTGTAATGTATAGGCGTTGTTGTAGTAGCTAAGATACCCTGTACCCAACTGGCTCGCTAAGTTTGTTTCGACCACACTTTGCACCTGGTCGATACCTTGGTCAAGCGAGCGGGGAGGCAGTTGGCGCAGCACCGTCCGAAAATCGTTGTTGCGCCAGGTAATAGTTGGGCGCCACTTGAACTTTGTACCGTACAAGCCACAAGTTACTACCAGCAACTGCAGCAAACCACCCACAAACGCACCAATTCCCAAGCCCACCAGGCCGATTTCGGTACCATCAAAAATGTAGATACTAGCTACGATGGACAAATTGTAAAACAGCGGTGCTATAGCAAAAAAGAAGAACCTGCCCAGTGTTTGCTGAGCGCTAGTAAGGATGCCAGATATGGTAAAGAATAAGGGGTTCAGTGCGAGCAGCCGCATAATTGCCGTAGCATTGGATAGCTGCTCAGGCGTTAAGTTGGGCGCCACAATATTCTTAATTAACGGTTCCGCAAATACAAATATAATAACTGCAACCGCAAGCATTACAATACTTAACAAGTTAAGTAAGCTGGAGGTAAGTTCCCACATCCCTTTTTTGTCGCCCTTATGCAGGCGATCGGACAGTACTGGCATGAAGGCCACGCCTAAAGCTCCAGCCGCCAGAGTGTAAAAGAATAAGTCTGGAATAATAAACGCCGCGAAGTACGCGTCGGTGCTGTCCGGCCCGCCAGACGAGAAGTTAGCGTTTACTAATTTGGTACGCAAAAAGCCGAGTAGCTGGCCGATGAGCGCTGAAATGATGAGCAACATCGCCACGCCACCGAATGATATTTTCTTCCGGGTTTGTCGCTTTGGGGTTTCCTGCATTATTAAACGGTTAGTCCCCCTTAGTATACGCCCCGATAAAGCTGTTGGCCACCGTAACCTGAGGTTTTTCTGGCAGGTTTATTCAGGTTGGGCAGGAGCAGAAGGCTCAGACGATCCAGATTTAGAACGGCGGCGTCGGCGTCGACGCTTCTTGGGCTTTGCAGCGTCCGCATCCTGACCCTCAGTTTGGAGTATATCCTGGGGTGCGCTTTTACTCTCCGCTGCCGGTTGCGACGTGGATTGTGCCGAGTCAGCCTGATCTGGCGCTTGTTCTGAAACAGGAGCAGCCTGTACAGCAGGTTTGGAAGCTGCCTTACGCGATGGCTGGACAGCAACCGGCTCCTCGCGTGAGAAAATCATTACTTCATCATCGCCCGTTTTGTCATCATGCACCACCTGCATTGTTGGAACTTCCGGCATGGGCTGGGGGTTGTGGTCCTTCTGTGGCTCCTGTGGTGCAGGTACAGTACGTTCCACACCGCCCATCACCAACGGCACTACCATACTGGACAATGTTTGCAATATGCTCTTTTTTTCGGTTGCTGAAACTGCCGAGATAGCAGCAGAGACTTCTGTTGCTGGTTCGGCCGGAGCCTGTTCGGGTCCTTTGGGCTCAGCTTTGGGCTCGGATTTCTTCTTGGCTTTCTTTTTGGACTGCTCGGCCGCTTGTTTAGCGTTGCCTGCGGTATATTGTTCATTTACAACCTGGCGTACTGTATCAACATCCTCAGCGTACTTAGACCGACTTTGGGCTACAATATGGTCCACATAATCGTGCTCAATCTTAGGCAAGTTCAAACTGATGGCCGAGAACGCCGCAGCCTTTTCGCCACCAATGGCCATACTGATGACAAAGTGACGGTTGTGCATGTGCACGAGATCGTACTCTGTAAATTGCGGTTCAAAATAGCGCTGCATAGTGCGGGCGTCGTCAGCACTCATACGGAACGAAATAATCGAACCAACGTTACCGAATACAGCGTCTTTAACTTCTTGCATCATCTGAGCGGTATACTGGTTGGCCACCGTCAGATTTAAGCCATATTTGCGGGCCTCGGACAAAATAGTCGCGAACGAATCGGTGGCAAAGTTTTGGAATTCGTCTACATACAAATAAAACGGCGCGCGTTGCTCTATCGGCACATCGGCGCGACTCATGGCCGCCATCTGGATTTTAGTAACAATAAGTGCACCCAACAGTGAAGCATTGTCCTCGCCTACCAAGCCACGGCTGAGGTTAATGATCAAAATCTTGCGTTCATCCATAATCTGGCGGATGTTAAAGCTACTCTTTGGCTGGCCGATAATGTTACGTACCAGCGGGTTGGCTGTAAAGGCACCCACCTTGTTCAATACTGGCGCAACTGCCTCAGCAGCGAACTTGTCGTTCCAGCTGGCAAATTCCACATTCCAAAAGTTGAGCACAACCGGATCCTGGACGTATTCTAATACCCGCTTTCGGAAGGCCTTGTCTGTAAGGATCCGTGTGATATCCAGCATAGTGGCATTCGGGTAATCCAGCAGTGCTAAAATGCTGTAACGCAAAATGTACTCCAGCCGTGGACCCCATGACTCGAACATGCGCTTAAGCACACCGATAAGTTCGGAACAGGTATGGTTTTTAAGCTTCGGGTCATATACCTCCATTGGGTTGAAGGCAATCGGGAACGCCGTGTCGGCAGCGTTAAAGTAAATAACGTCGTTGGCTCGTTCCTGCGGGATGCGTTGCAAAATGTTTTGGGCGTAGTCGCCATGCGGGTCAATAATCGCGAAACCGAATGGACTGTAAATGTCAGAAATAGTTAGCAGTTCGAGCAAACCGGACTTACCTACACCAGTCTGACCTAAAATATACAAATGACGGCCACGGTCGGAGCGCGGCAAACCAAACGCCGTGTCGTGACCACGGAAGTGAGTCATGGCAATGGGACTGATGTCGTCACGCTGCTCGGTGGCAATAGGCAAATTAGCTGGCGGCTCGGCCGTCTGACTGGAAGCCCACAGGATAAACGGTGTTTCTACGTTGGTGTGTGGCAAGTGGTACAGGGTGGCCACTTCCTCAATATTCAATGTATAGCGCGTTTTACCAAATTCGCGGCCAGTAAAGCTGTCTGGCAGCACTTCGACATCGCTAATCTTACCCTGCTTGAAACCGTTCAGATACGTGGTATTAAACTGTTTGTAGCTGGCAATAATAGACTGCATGCGCAAGCGTGCCTGTGTTTCATTATTGCTACTGCGGTACACCACACGCACTACTGCTTCGTAGGCCAACTTTTGACTTTTCTCTTCGGCGCCCTTTGCCTGGGTCTGCTCGTATTCAGTAAGAGTCTTAGGGGTAGAGGTAGTTTCAGGCGGCTCCCAAAGCGCACGGAGCATGCCAGTGGTCTTTACCTTGCCACTTTTTGCAGCACGCAAGTAATTTTCGCTCTTCTTTTGCCACTGTGTGGAAGCTGGACGGATAATTAGCTGTACCCAAGCCTCTTCGTTGTCCTCAAACTTAGCAAGTGTTGCTGTAATAGCAGCTAAGGGGTCAACATCAAAGTTCTGGAACATCTTAATAGGCAACACATCGTTGGCTACCATTTCGAGGTCTGTGGTCAGCGTCGTACTAAACGACTCATTCGGGGCGCTGTAATCTTCAATTTCGGAAATTTGCACCGTTGGATACTGTGCGTAAATCTGTTCCGCGACAAAGTCCTTAAGGAAGCTGGGCAGCCACACGTAAAAGCCAATGCGCTTGTTGATAACTGCGATTTCAAAACTGATCCGCTCACGCACAGCATCGCTGAACGGGCTGGTGGAGGGGGTCGTTAAAAGGCCATGCAAACTGGCGAGCATCTGCTCGGCAGCTAAGGCCTTTTTGTCGTTCGTACGGGGCACCTGCAACAGGAGTAAACAACCTTCAACAGGGCCACTTTTAGGTGGTTGGAGTGATGGAAATCTCATAAGTCGACGTCTACTTTCGTAGAATTTATTGATATTATATCAGATTTATGAAAATTAAGCAACTGCTCGTTACTGCGGGCCATTAGCTTATTATGCGCCATTCTGTGCATAATCCCAACTCAAATTACAACCGCTCCCGCAAGCTAAACTACAATCTGCTGCATGCTTCGCTTAATGCTTTTGGCAAACTTCGCATTGCCCAGCATGTTAATTTGCGCGGAAGGATACTTAAAAACTAAGGCCCGCCTTAAGTTTAAGGGTCCTAGTTTTGTGGCCGGATTGCCTAGTACAATGCAGCTGAAGAAGGCATTTTGGTGCCTTTGAGCACTTCTTTAACCTCGTCAGCCTCAACAGTTTCTTTTTCGAGTAAGCGCTCTTTAAGCTTCTTAAGATGCTCTGTGTTTTCCTTAATAACGGCGCGGGCGCGCTGTGCGGCTTCAGTTATTAGGTCTTCAACCTCTTTATCAATCATTTTGGCAGTGTCTTCGGAGTAATCCCGTTCGTGCACCAGCTTGTCGAGCATCATGCCGTCATCAACATGGAAGACTTGGTCCTGCAGCTTCTTGCCCATACCCTGGTTCGTAACCATGTCGCGGGCCAACTCAGCAGCTTTCTGCAAGTCGTTGCCAGCACCAGTGGTTACATGGTCTCGCCCAAGCATCACTTCTTCGGCGATACGGCCACCCAGCATGCGGGCCAAAACATCTTTGTATTCGACAATCGAGTGGTAGCTCTTGTCTTCTGGTGGAATAAACCAAGTAACACCGCCAGTGCCACCACGAGGAATAATAGTAACCTTGTGTACGACATCACTGTCGGGCAGTACATGGCCAACGATCGCGTGCCCGGCTTCGTGAAAGGCAGTGATCTCTTTTTCACGCTCGGACATTACCTTGCTCTTGCGTTCTGGGCCAATAGCGACCTTCTCAAACGCGTTTGTCACATCTGCATTAGTAATTTCCTTATGGTTCAAGCGAGCAGCAATAATAGCAGCTTCGTTGGCAATGTTTGCAAGGTCGGCACCAGATGAGCCGGCAGATTTCGCAGCCAAAGCATCTAGGTCAACATGCGCATCAACTGGCTTCTTTTTGAAGTGAACCTTAAGAATTGCTTCGCGGTCTTTGCGGTCTGGCAAGCCAATATCTACGCGGCGGTCAAATCGGCCCGGGCGCAGCAACGCAGGGTCGAGCACATCTGCACGGTTGGTTGCGGCAAGCACAATAACGTTCTGGCCTTGGTCAAAACCATCCATTTCTACCAAGATTTGGTTAAGGGTCTGTTCCCGCTCGTCGTGGCCACCACCCATACCGCTACCGCGCTTACGGCCCACAGCGTCAATTTCGTCAACAAAAATAATACATGGGGCATTCTTTTTGGCCTTAGCAAACAGGTCACGCACACGCGACGCACCTACACCAACAAACATTTCCACAAATTCAGAACCAGAGATACTAAAGAATGGGACGTTTGCTTCGCCGGCTACGGCGCGGGCAAGCATGGTCTTACCGGTACCTGGAGGACCTACTAACAACACACCTTTAGGAATACGAGCACCAACATTGGCAAACTTCTTAGGGTACTTCAGGAATTCCACTACTTCTTCTAGGTCCTGCTTGGCTTCGGCCGAACCAGCGATGTCCTTGAACACGACTTTGTCTTTTTCGTTGCCATACAGACGAGCACGGCTTTTACCGAAGCTCATTGCCTGGTTACCCTGGCCTTGTGCGCTGCGCAGCATGAATAGTAGCAAGCCGCCAATAAGCAGGATTGGAACCAGAGAAATAAGCAAGTTCTGCAGCAACGATGATTGCGCAACACGCTCATATGCTACGTCGACTTTTTTGGTATCAAAGCCCTCTTCCTTCAGGCTGGTGTTAGGGTCTTTATACGACCGCAGGCTTACCTGATCTTCGTTAGCCTTAGTAATATTCAGCTCGTTACCGCTGATTTCGATTTTCTTATATTTACCTTGGTTAGACTGTACAACCGCTTCCGTTAACGGAATGGTCTTGATGGTAGACGGTTGGCCGTATGCGGCATAAATGATTAATCCAAATAGAATTAACAATGCGACAAAACCGATGTTACGGAATCCCCGCCGACCGTTCCCACCCTTAGAGTTATTAGAACGAAAGCTTTTTTTATTATCCATACGTCAGCATTATACACCTATACACTGGTATTTCGAGCATCCCGGGTAACAATTTTGGCGTTTTTCCGGCTAATTTCCATGATCATGGTTTTATCAATATCAAAAATAGTACCCGGCCGCGCTGTTTTAATAGCCGTTACTATCCGCTCTACCGTCTTAGCATTCATGTCACGCGCCTGGTGCAGCCTCAGTAAGTAAGCTACATACTCGCGGGCAATCGTGTGCGGCAACATTATAAAAGCCCCGCGTTCTACTGCACCGTTTTGGGTAATCTGGCTATGGACATCCGCTAGCTCAGTATCAATAGCGTCGTTTACCTTCAACATAGTTGCATATATATCCAAAAGGCGTTGGCGCTTAGCCGCCGTCAGTCTGGGCACAACCGCATGGCGGATATAATTACGCTTGTACAGGTCGCCTGCGTTAGTACTGTCTTCATGCCACAGAACGTTATGGACGGTGGCATAGGCAATAATCTGGGTTTTTGTGTACGCCAAGAGCGGCCGCACCGTATCCGTCGTGGACCGCAACGATGACAGACCCTTGCGGCCAGTGCCGCGCAGCAGGGCTAACAGCATTGTCTCGATAACGTCATCCTGGTGGTGAGCCGTTACGATTGCTTGGGCACCATATTTTTGCCGCACGGACTGCAGAAAGGCATATCGCTGCTCCCGGGCAAATGCTTCGCTCGCTTGCGGCCCCAAATGACCCTCAACGGCTTCGAACGGCAAACCATGTCGTTCAGCCGTGTCGGCAACCAGCTGTTGGTCGACGTGCGAATCCTGGCGGATACCGTGGTTATAGTGGGCCACAATCAGCTCGACACCCGGTTTTTGGCGCAATACATCAAGCAAAACCATCGAGTCAACACCGCCCGACACCGCAACCACATATTTTCCTGGCTTCAAATGCACATCCATGTTGTACAATTGTAACAGGTATGGATGAGTTGATCTTTGTAACGGGTAATGATTTGAAGTTTCGTACGGCAGGCCGGATTTGCGGTCCGCACGGCATAAAGCTGGTACGGCAAGATATTGAGACAGTCGAAATACAGGCTGAGTCTGGCGAACCTATTGCCCGTCATAAAGCGAACGAAGCATTTCAGAAAATACAGAAACCAGTAGTCGTAACGGACGACACATGGGTTATCCCTGGACTCCGCGGCTTTCCGGGACCATATATGAAGTCGGTAAATCATTGGTTTGCAGCCGAGGACTGGCTTCGCCTAACTCTTTCCCTGGAAGACCGTGAAATTATTTTACGCCAAATATTGGTATACCAAGACGAACATGAGCAGGTAACGTTTAGTGTTGATATCAAGGGCACTCTACTAAAAGAGATCCGTGGCAACGCGCCGTATCCGCACATGACCATTGTTTCGCTCAACAATGGCGAGACCAGCATGGCCGAAACATTTGGGGCGGGCGGCTCCGACACCTTTGGGAAACACACCGCCTGGGACGAACTTGCCACATGGCTGGAGGCGCGAAGGTCGTGAAGAAGCTGTACTTCATGCGTCACGCAGAACAGCATCGACGCACTGGTGGGCACAGGAGTACAGAAATGGACATAGCTTTGACTGATTTGGGCAAATGGCACGCCAGCGCCGCCGGAGCCGATGCTCGCACGCGCGGTTTGCAATTTGACCTTATCATGAGTTCCCCGCTGCCACACGCCCACCACACAGCGCGTATTGTCGCAGACGAGCTCGATTACAACCCCAGGCACATCGAACTGTCCGACTTATTGTTAGGGTACGGATGGAACCGGCCGCGTCATCAGCCAGGACATATTATTACACCCACCAAAGATTTGCTGTTTTTGCCGGACGCTGCCGAGGCTCGCAAGAATCTACATGTGCGCGGCGAGAAAATACTGGAGCATTTGTTCGCGCGCCCTGAAAAAGCAATCCTGCTGGTGGGCCACAGTGCTTTTGGCCAAGCTCTGCAAAGCATCTTGGGTAAAGACGGGCACATACACGATTACCGCGATAGCGAGCTGCCACACGCCCACATCCTGCAGTTTATATAAAATGAGTGCGGGGTCTGGCCAACAGATAAAAAATATGCTATATTAGGCATTGTATTTGCGGAAATCCGCTTGTCAACATGGCGGCGTAGCTCAGCTGGTTAGAGCACAGGACTCATAAGCCTGGGGTCACAAGTTCAAGTCTTGTCGCCGCTACCAACAAAAGTGCCCGAGTTTTATCTCGGGTATTTTTGTTGGTCACAGATAGTACACAAGACTTGATGAAAATAGGCAAAGTTGCCGGTGGCAAGTTTGCTGCTACCAGAGAGCAAGTCTTGTCGCCGCTACCAAAAAAGACCTCACTTTATGTGGGGTCTTTTTCTGTTTGTGGTACGTGTACAAGTGCATGAGCTTGTGCTATAGTACGCGCATTCAGTAATTCTTAAGAGGTCATAATTATGTGGATTTGGTTTGCTTTAGCAGCAATTGTATTAATGTTCGCTCTCGACACATTTTTTGTCGTACGGCAGCAAACTGTAGCAGTCGTAGAGCGTTTTGGCCGGTTCAAGAAGGTTGCAATGCCAGGCTTAAACCTTAAACTGCCACTGATCGACCGCATCATTGCCAAGCCAAGCCTCCGCATCCAGCAGCTAGATGTCCAAATTGAGACTAAAACCAAAGATAACGTATTTATTGTGTGTGTAGTTAGCGTGCAGTACTGCATTCTGACCGACAAAGTGGCTGAAGCCGTATACAAGTTGCAAAACCCACGGGAACAGATTACCTCTTACGTATTTGACACTGTTCGCGCCCGCGTCCCTACCATCATTTTGGATGACGTTTTCCAAAAGAAAGACGACATCGCCCTTGCCGTTAAGCAAGAATTGGACAGTGTAATGGATGACTTTGGTTACAGTATTGTTAAAACCCTGGTTACCGATATTGACCCAGACGCCAAGGTCAAATCCAGCATGAACGAAATCAACGCCGCGCAACGCATGCGTGAAGCTGCTGTACAGCAGGCTGAAGCCGAGAAAATCCGCGTCGTTAAGGCAGCTGAGGCAGAGGCCGAAAGCAAGGCTCTGCAAGGTAAGGGTATTGCCGATCAGCGCAAAGCGATCATCGACGGCCTGCGGGTATCGGTTGAAAACTTTAATGCCTCAATTGACGGCACCAAAGCACAGGACGTTATGAACCTGGTGCTCATGACCCAATATTTCGATACGCTCAAGGACATTGGCTTGTCAGGCAAAAGTAATACCATTCTCATCCCGCACTCGCCTGGTGGCATGGGTGACATTAGCGAACAAATGCGTAACGCCATTATTACCGCCAACGAAGTCAGCTTTACATCTGGCGACGTACTGGAAGAAACTCAGCCTGCAGACAAGAATACTGCCTCATAAACGCTTGTCCCAGTCCGTTAATAATTGTAATGGCGTTGTAAATTTTGTTCTTGTAGCAGTCCTTTTTTATCCGTAGGCTACAAGCATATGAAATCGCAAGATCTTAAAACTCAGATTATAGAAGAAATAGCCGCCATGAGCCCTCTGGATAATCTCGAACGGGCACACATCGCGGATGCAGTAGCCTGGATCAAAAGCGGTGCTAATATTTTCCGGATTGAAAAACCAGATAAACCTCCGAAGCATTTGGTCTCCTACTTTGCAATCATCGACCCAGAGCATAAAAGCCTCCTGCTCGGTGACCACATAAAAGCACAGCTATGGCTGCCGCCCGGAGGTCATGTTGAACTCAATGAGCATCCCCGCCAAACCGTTATCCGCGAAGCTCAGGAAGAGGTTGGTCATGATGCCCAGTTTTTAAAAGGCAGGACATCCTCTTTCTTTATTACTGTCACTAAGACAGTTGGCCTAACTCCAGGACATACAGACGTCAGCCTGTGGTACCTGTTGCGAGGTGATATCCACGCCGACCTCACCTTTGAGCGTGCTGAGTTTACTGCTATGACCTGGTACAGTTTTGATGAAATATTAGAGTCACACCCAGCCATCTTTGACCCGCACATGCATCGATTCACTAGAAAACTAGCCGCTTACTTACAGTAGTCACTCGTCTTGCCGAGCTGGCCATCACCCGCCGGAAAACTATGTAATCGCGTATTCGTGTCCGGGTCGAACCAATCAAGCCAGCATACTCCATAAAATGCCTGTTCTTTTTTGCTTTGAGTGGTTGCGGCCCAGGAAGCGTTAGCAGATGCAGCATTCCGTTTGCGTAAATCGTATACCCCAAAATCAAAACCCATATTGACTGGCTGCTTGTGTCCCACCTCTGTAGCGACTACATCGCCTGCACGCACCATTGGCTGGTTCTGTACAATTGTAGTCCGCGAATCACCTTCCTGTGGAGGTGGTAGCGTATTCATGAGTTCGGCGTATTTGCCATTCATGGTCAGCAAATGGTCAAATCGCATCATTATTCCGCATGGACTGATAAAGTCAATCATATGCTGGACTTCACCGCCCTCCAAATAGCGTGCGATTCGCCAGGGTGTAGCATCCAGGGGCATAACAATGTCTATTGCCGTCTGCTTTACATGGAAACCACCATGCGCTTTGTAGTCGCCTCCCCGGGATTGGCCTGGATACAGCACTGCCCGTACACCATCCAAATTAAGCGGTGAGCGTTGCAAGACAGGATCGGTGCAGGTTGGCGGAGCGCCCGATGCACTCCATTCCTCACCGTTAAATTGCCATGAAATCGGCAAGACTTCTTTAGTTGTGTTCGATGACTGGATATCAGTTTTCTGGATATGCTGTGGTTCACGCGGCGATTCTCTGCTGAATATAATCCAGCCCATAGCAATCAGCACAACCAAGATAACAGTAGCCGCTACTACCTCTGTTATAGTGAAGCCGTTTTGCTGCATCTGTTTCATATTGCCTACACCAATCATAAGAGCTTAACGGATCTTGCACAACACTTCGCACGGGCTGTTACCACATTAAAGGCTGCTGCCGCAATGATTTATACCACGTTAGTATGTATATGCTTATGTTATACATACATTCGATGCAAACAGAACATTACGAAAAAGGTTCCCCTTGGCATGACGAATGGGGAAAGCTAGAATCAGATGCCTACCTTGTGCAACTCTTGAAGCCGTTTATCATTATGGAGGTTGCGACAGCCGCGCAAGTCACAGCTGCTTTTGGATATAAGATTTTTTTTCAGGAACGAGTCAATACTTTTGAGGCAGAGTACTCCGAAAATGATATGTGCCCGGTCATTACACCAAAGTCGACGCTATCCGTCGCTAAATTCCAAACGCTTGAAGCCACCGACATACCCCTTCTAGAGGGCAAAGAAGCCGAGGAGACCATCCATCCACTTATGCAGTTCCAGCGCAAATTTGCAGGTGACGAGTCCATTCAGCTATCGCAAATAACATGGGATATTAGAAGGCCGGGCATCTTGTCTTTTGCAGGAATACGACCACAGATGACAGATGAGCTTAAAAACATGGGGACAGTAATGGCGCAGCATGGTTATAAGCAAGAATTCCTCGAATACGCTCATTACTACAACAATATCCGCAAAGGCTATGTCAGCCTTGAGAGCATGATCGGATTTGCATATAAACACGGTACGATCGATTACTACATGGCACGATATCACACAGTAAAGGAGTATTGGAAGAACGCCTCACCAGAGCTCGATAAACGACTTGTACTCGGCTTTATGGCAATCGGTTATCGCATGCGTTTTGCGAACATGCATTTACTGAGAGACAACCCTACCCAACAACACTGATCCAATGTATAATATGTAATTAATATGTCACCAGAACAATCTGGCCACACACTGCTGCATCTCCTTCAGCAGCAGCTTGCATTGGCCGAACAGCAAAACCAATCTACCCGTGCCCACAACATACAAGGCACACTTATCCAGGTGCCAGGCATCGGCAAAGCGATCACAAGCGGCTACGAGCAACTGCGGAACGCCGCAGAATATGCCGAAGAGCACCTACTGCTGCAACGGGCCATCCGCCGCTACTTTAACCGCAATTTATCTTTTACCAACCAGCATAAGACTGGAACCGTCGGCGAAGAACTTATTGTTGAACTTACTCTAGCTGGCTATGTGCAGAACAATAGCTTTGGCACCCATGTGGCAGCGCAGGTCAACCAAAACACTGAAGCCTGGATGCAAGCCTACTGGATGCTGCGCCAAGCAAACGTCCCACGCGAGCAAGCGAGTGAGTGGGTGCTGGACATTATTTCGGTCAGCACCGAAGAAATGTTGAACCCGCATTACCACTTAAATGCGCTTGCGACATTTTCCTACAACTATTATCTGCAAGCGCTGCCCCGCCAGACATTTATTACTCAAAATATCCACGAAGAACAATACGAACTATGCCTGTATATTGCAGTCAATAAGGCATTGCTGAAGTCTGACATCGCACTTGTCCGACATGATCTCATGAAGCTATATCAGCAAACACCAGCACAGCTGCAAGCATTCATTGACTTCAATAGCCAGGTAGATGCGCTATACATTTCATCACTCACCGAAAAAATCCAACGTAGCGTCAGCAAATATGGCGCACCGCTGCGAATGCTTAAAAGCATGACGGAAGCCTACCCTAACCTCAGCCAAATGCTCGGCAATCAAGAGCAGTTTCTGGCTGCCTACGAACAGACGGTCAACAAAGAATACAAAGACCTTGGGCGCAGACTGAATAAAGGCATTGTTAAGAGTATTATCTTCATTTTCATCACCAAAATTATTATTGGAGTTGGCGTGGAAGTGCCCTACGACCTCATTTTCATGGGCTACATTGCCGTCGTGCCACTTATTGTGAACTTACTGGTACCGCCACTCTACATGGCCGGCCTAAAGCTGGGCCTTAAACCGCCGACAACTGCCAATGCCCAGGCGTTGCGCGCCCATATTGCCGGTATTTTGTATCCTTCTGAAACAAACCCATCACCAAAACTTTCTGTTAAAGTACGCAACACAGGCGCCGCAGCCAAGGCGCTGTATACACTGCTGTTCTTTATCCCGTTTGTCGTCACGCTGTATGGCTTAACACTGCTGCACTTTAACGCTGCGCAAAGTATTATCTTTTTTGTATTCTTGTCGACAGCAAGCTTCCTTGGGTTCCGCCTGAGTCGAATGATCCGTGAAATGGAATTGCTGACCAAGCAGCAGGGGTTGCTCAGCGCTATCCGCGACTTCTTTTACCTGCCCTTTATTGTGGTTGGCCAATGGCTGTCCAAAAAATATGCGCGCGTTAATGTTGTAGCCTTCGTATTGGACATGGCTATCGAACTCCCCCTAAAAACAATGCTGCGCCTTGTACGGCAATGGACTCGGTTTCTAAACGAAAAACGGGACGAAATATACTAGTCAGCGTTTAAAACGCACATCAATTTGTTCCTTGGGGATAAACTGATCAACATGTGCGTATAATTCGTATGCCGCCATGTCAGCCTTAGTGGGCTTGTCGCCCTGCAACCCCCGCGGCCATAGCTTAAGGTGTCGGACGCTGTCAATTTCAACAGCATATACAATTACTTGTGCCAGCAGATAAATCCAGAACAACAACCCAAGTACAATTGCGAACGTGCCGTACAATGCGTTCAGGTTTTTAAGCTGATGTGCCACTAAAATACTTCCGAACGTCAGCAATATCTGAATAGCAACCGCTGCAAATGTAGTGCCCACCAGCATATCGCGCAACGGAACACGACGCATGGTAGCGTAGCGGCAAATAAAGGTAAACACCACCAATACCACCAAGAAGCCAATAACATTAGCGATAATTTTTACCCAAACGGCATGGCCAAGTGTAGCACTGAATCCGGATACTGCAACCGTAGCAGCGAATCCGATTGCAGCAGCCCCCATTATAACCAAGCTATTCAGCAGGTTATGCGGAAATCCGGCGCGCCTCATCCGTGGCACCTGCCAAATATCGTTCATAATGTGCCGGAACACATCAGCTGCGCCACGAGCACCATATAATGACACGATAATACCGATGGCAAGGCCGATGCCAGTCTTGCCAATCGAGTGAACATTACTTTGCAACTGGTCGCCCAATAGCGGGAAGACTGCACTAATGCCTTCGGCAATATCTTGCCTAAGCACCATGTCATCAGCAAACCATAGTTGCAGTACCGTCACTAGTACAAGCATAAGCGGAAAAATAGACAAGAAACCGTAATAGGTTATCAGCGCCGCCTGGTATCCGCCATTGTCGTCACCGTATTTTTTAATAACAGCATATGGCAAAGCCAGCGCTTTGTGTTTTTGCTGGAAAGAATCGAGCGCACGTACCAGGGGCGTGATAGACATTATTTTTTGTGCTTAAGGTCGTGTACTTTTTGCACGAGGTCCTGCACTGTTTGCGCCACCTCGATAACATCATGGAATTTACTCTCGACACGGTGCTGGATAGCGGTAATTTTAGCCTTAATTGCAAAAACAGCAATTGCCAGAGCGATAATAATAACCGTTATCAAGCTCATACAGATGATGCCGACAACGTAAAATACTGACTCTAATTCCATATACCCTCCTAGGATTTAGTTCTGTATGTATTGTAGCGCGTTTTTTACGAAGATTGTAAAAACGTTTCAGCTATGTTTAATTATCGAACAGCCAAAAGCTAATTTTTTCGTCATGCAACCGGGCAATAAACTCGGTCAGCACCGGTGTTGAACTGGAAGAGAATGGGTCGCTTCCATGCCAGTATGACCAATCGGTTTCTTCGGATTCTTTGCTCTTGTCTTTAGCAAAGATATTAACAGCTACCTCGTAACCTTTTTCTTTGAGCACTAACGCTTGGTCGGTAACAGTATTGAGCACTGCCTTGCGGCGGCTAGACTCCATGGTAACGGTTAGCGCTGGGTCAAGGGCATATTTGGTCTGGAAAGTGCCAGTGTTTAGCCACACTTTTTTGGTGCCCACAGCTTCGGCCATTTCAGCGAGCAGCTGAGGGTTTAGAAACTCTGCAGCGTTTAATATAGCACCGGTACCACCCTGGCGCGCCAGCCATGGGAAACCTTGCAGGCCGGCGTATTGCACCGAACCAGGTGCGATGCCCTTTACATAAGGCAGCAGGCTGGCATAGTCACCATTTTCCCAGTTAAAGTCTGTCGCTTCATAAGTAGCAGAGTTCAGTAAAATACTGGCAGTGGCGTCTGGGAATTGTTTACGCAGTGCTGTAAGGTGGTTATTAACAGATGGTGCGAAGTACTCCGGCTTATTATTCAGCCAGTACGGCAAGTTTGCCTCGGGGAATGGATTCCAAATGCCAAGCTGGGCATCAGTAATACCAGCCGCCCTCAAACCTGCAAAATAGGCATCAAGTGCTATGTTGTATTCACCTGCCGCAGTACGGCTAAAGTCAAGCTGCGTGCCGTCTTTGGTGGAGGGCTCAGAGATAACCAGCGGACGAATGCCAGCCTGTGCATATTCTTTTAAGACAGCTGCGTCTTCTTTGGCGTAGGCAACAGCCTGCTCTTGAGTAGTTGGCATAGAGAAGAATATCATCAAAGTATCAGTAGCAAATGAGTGGCAAGCCTGCTGGTATACCGCCAACTTCTTAGCCCCAGGTGTTGTAGCCTTTGCAAGTACCAGCGGATCTTTATCGGTACAATCAGACGTCTTAACTGCGACATCCTTGGAACCACGAATATCTTTAAAGAAACTGAGTGGCTTGTTGCCGGTCATGAACTGATACACCACGCCAGCAGAAAACAGCATAAGACACAAGAAAACAATATTGATAATGACTAGATGCCGGGGTTTCATAGCCTAAATTCCCTCTCGCTTCCATTTTTGCCACTCCAACGTATCGCCACGCAAAACCATGTGTGAGCTGCGGAGCAGAGCATGGAATTCAATCCATACTACAATGTAAAATAGTGGCCATGTTACCGGCCAAAGCGCCAGTAGCTGCACACGCTCGCGCCAGCTTAGTCGCGTACCAAACGTTGCCACTACGAAGTATGAAATACCCACAAACAGCATACTGAGCGCCAACGATACGTACTCACCAGCGATAATACTGTAAGTCAACAACAGCGTAGCGCCGATGGGCTCCAACAATAGCTGTAGCTCAGCAAACATCGCAAAGGGCAAGATAAACCAGCCGAGGAACTTGTTGTGGCCGCGGTCCACCGAAAAGAACATGCGGCGGTAGTGCAGGAACGTATCAAAGCGGCCTTTCTTCCAGCGCAAGCGTTGACTGATTAAGCCCAAGTAGCTAGCAGCGCCTTCGGTGTAACACAGCACGTCTTCGGCATAAATCGATCGCAATCCGTGAAATTTAGTGCGCATCGACATTTCGATATCTTCGGTTTTATTAGCCTCGTCAAAGAGTCCAAAGTAGTCAAAGGTAGCAGAACGGCGGAAGGCGGCGCAGGCACCACCGTAAATATACTCGGCCCCCATAACGCAGTGCGCACGCTTAAAGTAAAAGCCAAACAAGTATTCCAGCTGCTGCATGCGGCCCACCAAGCGCCCCCGAACATTCGCTACGCGCACCTGACCAACTACCGCTGCAACACTTGGGTCGCGGAAATGCTCTACCAGGTTACCAATGGCATCCGGCGCTAAGGCCGAATCTGCATCAATAGTAAGGATAATTTCGCCATGGCTCTTTTTGATACCGTAGTTCAAAGCGCGGCCCTTGCCACCGTTTTCGATGTAGTATTGGCGCAAGCGGGTAATATGCCCCTTGCCTGCTTTGTACTTTTTAATAAAGTTGTCTACAATTTCACGGGAATTATCAGTAGAGCCATCGTTCACTACAATAACTTCTACGTGCGGATACTTGTTTCGCAGTACTGATTTAAGCGTTTTGAGCACGCCAACCTCTTCGTTCCAAGCTGGAATAATAACCGAAACAGTAGCTGGGTAGCTGCGGACTTTGCCGTATTTTTTAACTTCGCGTTTTAGCACGCGAAGTCTGCGCCATGGCTGGCTCACAGAGTAGAATGCGGCCAGCATTAAAAACACAAAGTACTTAACAACCATAATCGTTGCCAAGAATATGGTCATGTTACGGAAAAAGATAAAGAGTGTTTCGTTGGTCATGATGCGACTCCCTGCACAGACAATAAATTGGCTTCAATAATCACATTCGTGTGGTTGGCAGCGTCGCTACAGCTGATCACTAGTTTGCTGCCTATACCTGTATCGCCTGCTATATAGGGTGTGGAGTCTGGGAACACTTTGGCAGAGGTTACCTTGTAGACATAACGCCACTCTTGGTCGGTATCCATAAAGATATTGCTGCCCACAGTTGGCAAGTTTTGGGCATTAACAGTTCGGAAACCAGCACGACAGTACATCAAGGCAATGCCAATATTACCTGAGCGCGCTTGAGTTGGCAGCATCAAATGAAGCGCATTGGCACGTGAAAGCCAATTGCCGTCCTGGCTGATTGGCTCAACAACGTTAAAACGAGCTGCGCGATCGGGCATCTTTACCGTAGCAGGCTTACCAAATGTACCGTAGCGCTTTTGCTGCAAGCTACCAGCATCGGTCAGGTCATAGCTATTTTCCAAAGCACTCAAGTTAATTGGGTCAATAGTGTGGACCAAAGGTAGCGAGCGATTATACACCGCTTCGTATCCGGACATAATCAGGAATGCACTTGTAGCACCGCAGGCCACTAGCACGGCTACACGAACAACCCAGCTTATAGTATTTTTGAGGCGCTTCATTTTACTATCTTCTTTGCTGGCTTTTTAACAGGTTGGGACATCTTTTTAGTTAAGCGTGCGATACGCCATTCCAAGAACCAACGAATAATAACAACGAGGATGTTAACAGCGATGACAATACCAAAGAATACTAGAAAAAAGTACCACAGGACAAGGAATGGACTACTGTCTGGACTGAAGGTGATCACCGCACTGATCCTCTTTCTTTCAAGCTTATGCTTGTTACAAATTTAACAACAACTGAGCTGATTCTACCAGAAAGTTAATGATTATTCAACAATATAATTGTTATAATGTCATATTTGTTGAATTATAATGCAACTGGCTTGCCGGAACGTTCTACATGCTCCCAGCTCACCTCAGTCTGGCGCCGACCGAATAATGCTTTGCCCTTCCGAATGGATTGCATGAGCGCAGCAAATTCAACCGCTGTAAGGATGTACATTAGGATGTACGCCAGCGGCAACACAAGAGCCAAACTAAGTTTTGTCTTGTAAGTTTCGGTCTCTTCGCCGGATATCATCAAGAAGACAAATGCAGTCACAATAACATAGACGCTTACCATTGAGGTCATGTCTGCATAGCGAAAGACTATATATAAAATATAGCCGACAAGTATAGGTTCTAGCAACAGCACAATTTCCCCCACCAAAGCATAGGGCAGCTGATACCAGGTTAGCCGTTTATCGTACTTCTTAGACGAATTAAAAAATAGTGCGGTATGTTTTAATAATGTCTGAAAGCGCCCGTACTTCCAGCGAAAGCGCTGTTTAATCAGTGACTTGAAGGTCAATACATGTTCTGTGTAGGCCACTGCATCAGCCGCATAGTTGACGCGCATAGCTTTATTACCATGCTTATGGATGAGCTTGACTGTTAGGTCAATATCTTCGGTCATCGTGTCGGTGTCGTACATCCCGGCTTTTAAAAGCACTGACCGGCGAAAGGTAGACCCAACACCACCTACAATATATTCCATATTTCCTATCGTTAGCGCACGTTTCATGCGATACGAAATAAGGTATTCAAACCGTTGGGCAATTCCCAACAAGCTCCTAGAGGGAATGACCTTAACGTTTGCAGCAGAGGCCATAACACGGCGATCACGGAAATGTGCCGCCATATTGCCAATTGCGTTGGCATCCAGCAGCGAATCCGCATCCACCACCATTACCAAACTGCCCTTGGCATAGTATTTGGTTGCACGATTGATCGCCGCTGCCTTGCCAGCATTCTGTTGGTGGATAATCGTAAATTTTCCTGGGTGTTTGCGCTGGAAGCTGCGAAGTTTGGCATACGTTTTATCGCGCGATCCATCGTCAACGACAAGCAACTGGATTCGGGAATAGTTACTTTGCAAGACTGATTGAACTGTACGGATAACGCCAACCTCTTCGTTATAGGCTGGGACAACTACAGTAACCAATGGGCGGTATCTGCTTTTGGGCGCATTTTTAAGCCGGTAGATCTGTTTGATGTCATATATATCCGAGCCAATGAGCATTACAAGTACACGGACGAAATTCAGCAAACTAAGGACTGCTATCAGAACATACATGCTATGAGATAATTCCATAGCTGTCTCCTTGCTTCACAGTGGATGGTTGCATGCCAATAAACAGGAACTGCAAAATACGCCGCTGCTCGAACCGAGCACCAGTACAAGTCATAAGAAGCAGCGTGTTTGGCATGTACTTTTGCAAAATGGTTGTGTCAGTCGGCAAAACAGTAACATCGCTAACGTAAGCAAATAGATAGCGCTTGCCTGTGCTATCGGTGACTACCAGCGGTTCCTTAGTGGCAACTCCGGCAAGCGGACGAAAAACTTCAGGGATGTTATGGCCATATATGATGGGGGTGGGCGTGCGTACACCACCGGGAATCATAAAATAAGCATGCGAGCGGTCCAACGTCCATGTATGGTCTTCCTTATATACACCAGGCAAAACCATCAGTTCAATATCAAGCCGAGGTACTGCAATTTGCACAGGATCATCCAGGTCCAGACGAGGTTGGGCCACGACTGTTGTGCGCCGGAGTGTTTGAGCATTTTGGAGCTCTCCTTGCTGGCGCGAAATCCAGGCCGATATTGGATGCCAAGCTAAAAGCGCCACACCACTCGCAATAAGTAGTGCAGCACCCAGAGTTACGACTTTTTGCCGTGTTATATTCATTATTGCCTAATTCTTAGGGGTAGCTTGCGCATTCATGCGACGAACAACCCGCACTGCAAGTTGGCTGAGGAGCGCGGTGACCCCAATTGCAATTGCACTATAAGCTAAGATGGTCCCTAGCGTATTACCGCTAGTAGCTGGCAGCATAACAACCCCAGCGCCCGCCATAGCGCCCTTACCCATAACACGACCTGCTTCGTTTGCGTACATTACATTCTCCTTACTTCACAAACAAAAAAAGGGCGCAGCATAGCGCTGCAGCCCTCTTTGGAACGTTTTGTATTATCTGCATAGTACACTAGAGTTGTTATGTTGTAAATAACATAACATTCCGCTTATGCTATCTGGATTAGCGTGGGGTAAACAGACATATAAAAAAGAGCCCCGTTACCGAAGCTCTTTTTTATACTTGGCCGATCTAATATTGGTCGTCTGGGTTACCAGCGTAACCACTACCACCGTGGGAAATCACCCAATCAGCGCACTCGTTCCAGCTATTGAAGCCCCATACATACCAGTAGCCGTAATTACAATCTTCTTTAGCATCAGGTGCTGCAGTAGATACGTAACGCAAGCAGTGGTCGAGGTTTGAGAAGCCAAGGGCTTTCCATCCTTCACCACCATACTGGGTGTAGCACACTTTTTGTGGACTGCTCTTGTCTACATGGAAGTAGGCAGGAGCTGCGGCAGAGACGTTAGTCACGCTTACCAAAGCAACAGCAGTTACGATGATAAAGCCTGCGACGACTTTTGCCGAGTGCAATTGTTTTACGAACGAGTTAACAACGTTTTTCATTGTATGTGCATCTCCTCATTACGTTAATAAAATAATTAAGCACAATGTATTTCATTTTAATAGAAACTCTTGGCCATATCAAGTGGTTCAATCTGTTTCACGCTTAATAATAAAAGTGTTTAATACTAGTTTAAGCTTGCCTTCGGAAGGATGTGCTCCGACGGACTTCAATTGCTGTACAGATCACACCAATTGCCAGCAAAAGAAACGTATATTCAGCAAAGTTCTTAATGAGTGTTGCGTTATCCAGGAATGCCAAAATAATAATAGAGACCATTGAAACTATTGCCATTTTAAACGTATCGCTGCTTGGTATTTTGACGGCAACCGCCACAATGCCATAGAGTACCAGCAAAATACGCCCGACAGTAACATCCTGGACCAGTAGCCCAACCAAACCCAGTAGCAAAATAATTGCACCATAAGCTATCGGCACCACTTTGCGTGGTAAGTGCAATCCTCGCGCAGGCTTTTGCGGTTGTGATGCGGTGTTCCGGAGCACCGACGGGCGTTGGATTATTCGAGCCATTACCTGTTCCTTATCTTATAGACCACGATATACTGGCTGTCCTGTATCTTGCTCAGCTGGCGGTCGTACCTTAAACTGTCGTACTGCATATAGTCATGCTCTTTTACTACTATAATATATTCAATGCCCAGCCGCGCAAGATCGTCCGCTACCGGCCTCTGGTCATCGGTGATAGCAGGAATAACATTATTTTGAATGGCTTTTTGAATTTGCGTCTGGGAGTACTGCACACCGCGTAACTCTGGGTCATTGCTATAAACCATATTGGCATCAAAAAACTTGGCCGCTGGGCTAGCAATGATACGGCCCGCAAAATCATACCGCATGTAGTGGTGCCACGGCAAATACAGGACAGTCGTATCCCGGGGTATCCGGCTATTAGCTAGGTACCAATCTTTTGGATACGAGGCCGACATTACCTGGCCCTTGAAACCCCACAGCATAAGCGACGCGCTGAACACTGGTATTAGCAGCAGGCAGCCAATAGCAAGCGGCTCAGACGAACGCCAATATGTCCGCATGTAGCGCAAAATAGCAGCCACGCCCCAAGCCCCGAACACTCCATATACAAGCACTATAAGCCCTACGAATTTCTGTGGCTCACGATATCCACCGAAGAACGGTAGGTAGTCGATAATCGTATATAAGCTGCCAGTCACCGAAGCATACGGACCCGCCGCCACAACTACAGCAACCAATAGCAGCCCTAAAAAAACATAGGCCTCGCGAGGCCTTTTTCGCCACAACATATAAGCACCCAGAGACACCACAAACCACAATGCAATTATAGGAGCCAGCCACCATGTGTATATATCCTGGGGTGTTTGGTATAGCCCTTTGCTATCACCCCAGAACCCATGCAAAGCAAACACATTGCCTATTGCACCAAGCGTGCTGGAGTCCGTAGCAAACACCTCTTTATCATGACCAGTAAATGCTGCGACTTGCTGCGACTGGTCGCTACTGCCCATTGCAAAAGGAACAATCCAATAACTGCTGAGTACCACAAATAAGGCAATGGCTATGCTAGCATACGTCAGCACATGTTTGTAGTTTTTGCGCACAAAAAATGCAGCAGTCACTAATGCAATCAACGCCACTAGCCCAAGCGTATGAATAGAAACAATGCCAATAAGTGTCCCGTATAGTCCAACGCGTATAGCCTGCTCCTTGGAGGGCTCTTTATATAACTGGATAAATGCCTTTGTGATAAATGGCAGGAGCATGTAGCCAAGCAATACTGCAAATTGCCCGGCCATAAACCGGGAGTATACGAACGGGTTAACAACGAATAGTATGCCAGCAAAATATGCCGCTATTGTCCAGTCTTCGGATTGTTCCGGCCGCATACTTGCAATTAAGCGGTGCATGCCAACACCGCTCAGCACAAATATACCAAACAGCAGCGCCACCTGCAGTACCCACACTGGGATAATAAAACTAACTGCCTTCAGGGCTGCATAGAACGCAAAACTAGCCGTTGTTGCCGAAGGAATCGTTATGTTCGGGCCAAATACCATATCAAGTGTCAGAATATATCCGCCTGTCAGCAATGGCCCCATAATAACAACAGCCAGTACGACATACGGCCAGTACGTCCCTACTACGTTCCTAATACGGCTACGCACGAAGCCGCCTTTGACGCGGCTGATCCCGAGCAGCACGCTCCTTCCGTATATCATGCACAATGTACGATATACATACCATCCATGCGATAGCACTCAAAAATCCGCCAATAACAAACCACTTTTGCGGGGTATACTCTATGATCACGTCGAACGCATAACTGCCGTCTGGATTTTTGTGGCAGCCACCCTCCCTGCATAAGTCTGCCGCATCAACGTACCATCCATTCATCGAGGTATTGAGGCGCACATGGCCTCCCGCCAGCTTTTTTTGTGAGTCTTTAGCGCCAGCCACAGAAGCTACCCAACGGTTATTGTACCCGTCTTTCATTGCTAAATAGAATGGCCCTTTAGCTTGTATGTGAACCTTCTTTTTCGTTGGGTTAGATGCTTCAAACTGGGTGGATGGCCTTTGGCCTTCGCGTAATACCGTATCTTCTACAAGATAGTAGTTGTTTTCCAGTGCCGGGACCTTAATAATCGAGATATTGTCGTACAGCGCAATACTACGTAAGCTCGACGTCACATCCGGATAAGCATACAATATTAGACTCAAACTCTTGGCGCCCTCTGGAACTGTAACCACCGTGTCGAATTGGTGCCACGCAGCATCGTCGGTAACCAGCCGGTCACTTTCAGCAGTTTGGGCTTCATCATCAAAGCCTACGTTATATCCGGCAGCAGTGGTTTTGTTGGCGTTTTTGTAATCAAAGCTAATCAGGTATCGCTCACCAGGCTGTACTTTAACGGGCTTAGGCCCGGTACATGCAATATGCCCTGACGTATCTAGCTGTAACGATTGCTTGCCGCGGGTTTTATCTTCCTTATTTAAGCCCATAGCAATCCGGGCATTACGGTCGTAGGCGCTACAGTCACCAACCTGCTTGCGCCATAACCCATCTTCTAACGAGCCGTTTGGCAGCACGTTCCGATACGCAAAAGCTGGGTCTTTATATATAACGCGCGTCACGTCGGAAGGTACTGTGTATTTCTGATTAGTCTGCGCCAGGGTCTGGGCTTCCGGTACAGTTAGGGTGGCAGTGTTGCCCAACTTTTGGTATGGGGCCACCTGCCCTTGCACGTATAATGTACGGCCCTGGGTAAACTTTGGCAAATCGCGCCGGATAAACCCCTCCTGAATATCGTTGCGTGTCAGATTTTCAAATACCTCGGTAAGCTGGCGCGTTGCTTTAGGCTTCGCATTGCTATTGGCTACAAAGTCAAAGTCCGTTTGCAATGTATCGTGCGCAAATAGCTGCTTAGAATTAACATTGGTTGGCTTGTCTATAGTGAAGACATTATTTGCGGCATATATATATGGTGTTGGCTGCTCGTTACTATAAGTAGCGATTTTGTGAGCGGATATAAACTTCTCGCGGAACGGAGTACCTTTAGCTGCACTGGCTACGTCATCTTTGCAGCCCATAAGGTAGTCATAATCTTTAAGTTTGGTGCTATCAAGCGTATCGGTATTTGCTGTTTTAAACTGTACGTTTTGCGACTTTACCACCTGTCGCAGTTCAGTCTGGACATCCGGGTGCTGCCGTGAAAAAATATTGCATTCATTAGAGTTGATATATAGGATGCTCTTACCATCGAGGTTCGTTTGGTGCAAGCTGGCAAAATATTTCACCGATCTCGGCACCAGCATTTTCCGGTATACATCCCCAAAGATAAACCCGTTCAGCAGCACAAACACACCCAGCAAACATGCCAAAAAGTTCTGTTGTTTTTTGCTATTCTTGATATTCTTTAACACAATTACCAAAGCAGCAAACAAGAAGATTGGTATATACAGCTGCCATTTAAGCGGCGACCTAAACATCCAGCCACCAGGCAGCCCGATGATGAACTTAATAACCCTATCTATGTTCAAAAACGTCCCGGTCGCCAAAAGCACAAGCCCCAGCATACCGGCAATAGTTATTAAAAACCGCCGTTGGTCCTGGCCACTCCAACTGCTGCGTTTGTAGATATAGGCTGCGAACAACACGATGTACAGGCCGAAGATTGCCAGCATATAGAGTGACTCATACCGGCTGTTATAAAACTCGAAATCCTTAAGGACATTGCGCGACAGCGACAGGCTCGTGAGCATGTCGCCGGTATTGGCAACGTCAACCAAATCAGTGTAGTTGGTTTTAGCACCAGCAACATCTTGTGAAATAACATCTTTGCTTACAGTCCCGATGTTGGCAATTGGCAGAATAAAATACAGGTTAACCGCAATAGCCGTCAAGCCCAGCAAAACAAACCGCTTGAAGGTAAAGACCTTTTGGCGGCGCGATTTCCATAATCTATACAATAAATAACCTAATGTAAGACCGACATTTACGGCGCAAGTAAACGGGTGTACGAGTGAAATAGTCACAAGCAGCAAAGCGATAAGTAAATATCTGAACCGGCCAGTGTCGAACGCATTTTTAACGCATACCAGCAAAAGCGGTAGCATGGCAACGGCCAAAGTAAGCCCTACTTTCGCCAAATTCCCCATAAATATCGGGTTAAAGGTAAAGAATAAGGCTCCGACGGCAGCCACAGCTTTGGAATGCGACCCGATAAACGACCGGGCAAACACATAAAACGAGCTAAAACAAATGACAAAAACCAGGAATATATAAAAATAACCCACCACAACGTTGCCAAAAGCCTGAAATACCAGGGCATTCAACAACGCACTCGGGATACGGATGATGCCGTCAGGATTGGCCGCTCCATTTTGAAATGACCAAATGAAAAAATACTTCATCCAATAGAAGGCAGATTCAAATGGGAAGCCGTAATCTCCATTGGAGATGAAATGCACTATTTTTCTCCTGTTACATCTTCAACAAAAGTTTCGATATCGTTCAACTGCAAATCGTATACCGAGTATGTCTTAGTATAGCCGATATTACGCAGTAGCTCCTTGGATTTGTTGTCGTACACCAGTGGCAAAAATGGCACTTTGTTAAGGTGGGCTGTAATCAGCAAATGGAACTGCGGTGCTACAACCACTAATTGTGCGTGGTATTTACCAAAGAAAATAAATAGAGCCAGCGGATTGTACGAAAAATCTATAGCTTGCACATTTGGGTATTGTTCTTCCCACGATGCAATCAGCTCATAACCCGTTGGGTCAACCTCTTCCGGTTCCATAATTGCGACGATAATATTATGTTCTGGGTGGGTTTGCACATATTCGCTGATTAGTTCGGTCAGATTATTTTTAAACTTGGGTGCAAAGCGCCGCAGTGCCATAAATATGGTTTTTTCGCCCTGCCCTATTGATACGCGTGATTCAATATCGGCAAGCTCAGTCTTATAGCTGGCAAGGTCCAGGTCATTGATGTACCACGCAATATCCGTGTCCATGTAGACGCGTTTGTGGTGCTTACTAAAGTTTGCCAGTGTTTCTTGGTCGCGGGCAAAAATAATAGTGGCTGCTTTGGCTGCCAAATACGCGCTTACGTGCCCAAGTCTGTTAGTAGACTGATAATACCCAACGCCCAGCAAATACACTTTTTTGCCTAAGATCCGGCGGCTCACAAATAATACGCTGCTTAAAATAAAGATGTTTGTATTGACGTCCAAGCCCCACAGACCGCCGCCGCCAATAACGATATTTTTGTTTTTAATGATGGCTTTTAGCAGTGCCAGCTTGTCGTACGAGGGCACTAAGGTATAGCCAAAATCATGATGAAATTTCCGGAACGTATCTGGCGTTTGATACATAATGCTCAGATTTTTAACGCCCGCTTTGGCAAACAAATTGCTTAACACTTCCATAAGTAGCTCGTCGCCGTAATTGCCGCCGCCGTAATAACCGATTAGCACACTTCTGTCTAAGTTGCGCTTTTTAAAAATGTCGATAATTCTCATTTATTTCCTTTTTTTGCCAAGAGTTGCTGTAGCGTACCCAAATCCGCCTGCTCCGAACTTAAAAATGCTATACATTCCAAACCCCGCAGCCTTAAGCGGATGCTTTACAAAACGCTTCCAGTGCTTTGCATACACCGAGCGCCCAAACTTCAATTGGTCTTTTGATTCTTCTTGGTTATATTGCTTGTAGTGCACAAAATCTTTGCCATAATCATAGTACTTCCGCATGTGCGGCCAAAACTTCTTTGGCTCACCCAAGTGTAGCGCCTCGGCGTCAACAAACCCTGTCTTGTAACCACCACGGTTAAGTTTGTTCTGAAAATCATAATCTTCACCAGCTGTAACTTCGGAGTTAAACCCGCCAATTGCCTGATATACGTCTTTTTTTACAAACCGGGCAGATGAATGCACGATATCATACTTGTACATGTCCACTTCAAATTTGCGGATACGGGCGATCCAGCTAACACGGACATCCGGTGAATTATGTACAACTACTGCATCAAAACCTTTGGCCATTTCTGCCACACACTCTTCAATAACAGTGGGGTCCAGCACAAAGTCTGAATCAACCTTATATATGTATTCGCCTTTAGCTTGCTCGACACCATAATTCACCTGTGCCGACCGCTCAGGGCCTTTATTGAACACATGACTTGTATAACGCTTAGCAATTGCCTTGGTGTCATCTGTTGAATTATTGTCAACGACAATCAGCTCAATATTTTTATAGGTTTGTTGGTGGATTGAGTCCAAGCATGGCTGAAACAAGCGGGAGCTGTTTTTGGTTGGTACAATGACTGATACTAATGGCTGTTTCATATTTCCTCCAGGACGCGGTTTAAGTCGGATAGACTTTGCTCAAATGTAATTGCTTTACTCCATTGCCAACCGGCATGTCGCATCTTATTATACTGTTTTTGGTCACGCACCAACGACACTATACCATCGGCCAGAGCCTGAGGATCAGGACTTGTGACAATTCCTGTCTTACCGTGACGTACGCTGTCGCGCAAACCATCCACATCGTAAACAACTGCGGGCGTCCCTTGACTGTTTGCCTCGGTAACGATTAGCCCCCAGCCTTCTTTAATAGATGTCACGCCAATGACATGGCAGCGCTGCATCAGTTCCATTTTTTGTTTATGCGTGATACGCCCCAGCACTTCTATGTCATCACGGTACGCGCTTTTTTCAATGTAACTAAGTACTTTCTTGCCATAGTCGCTGCTATAGTCACCCGCAATTTTCATACGTAGTTCGGGCATCTGTTCTTTGGCCTGCTCAAATGCTTTTACCTGTTCCAGCGTCTGCTTCATTTCACGCATAGCCCCTAAGCTGAGCAGTGTTGGAGCGTTATATTTTTGAATACTGTCAATCTCTGCTGCTGGCGCCAGAACCGACCCTTCGGAAATAATATGGATACGCTGCTCACTAAAACCAAAGCGCATCAGATCCCGCTTTGTACTTTCCGAAATTGTAATAGCATCAGTTTTGGACTTTCCTAAAACGAACGTAGCAATTGGTTCGAGTACATAGTAACCGACCATACTAACAGGGAATGGCGCTTCTAAATACCAAATCTCTCGTGCTAGCTGATGGTAAAATAGCAACCGCTTAGCCGAGTCTTTGCCCAGAAAACTAAAGTACGGTGCCGTGTTGACCGCTTCTATTACCACGTCATATTTATTGCGCAAATTACGAATGTAGTACCACAAAGCGGCAAATGAATGGATGTACCGGTTGCTGCCCACGCGTATTATGTCAATGCCGTCTATGGTATCAAACATTTTTGACCCCTTGTAACGGGCAGTAAGGATAGTCACCTCATGGCCCTCCTGGACCATGCGTTTGGAGAGTTCGTGCAGCACTACTTCGGCACCACCAGCCAAAGGATGTGATATATCCTTCCAGGACAGCCACAAAAACTTCATACTTACGATTCACTCCCCTCGAATAAAGGTTCTGGCTGGTCTTTGGCTGAGTACTCCCGCCGCGAAATATACAGTGGCCGGTTAATTACTTCGGCGTGGATATGCGCAATGTACAGCGCCACCAGGCCAAGGCATGCCAATATAACACCCACCAAAAAAAGCAGGATCACCGCTAAAGTAGCCGCACCAGTGATATGCAACTGCAAGGGATCGTTCAGAATATGCTTTTCAATTATAATAAAAACGATTGCCGGAGCAGAAACAACCAGAATAGCCACACCCATATAGCCTGCTAGCCGCAATGGCAGCATGCTATATGCCGTAAAACTGTTAATTGCCAGAGCTACCAACTTACTAAACGTATACGAAGCCTCGCCGTGCAAACGGGTAGGCGCCACAAAGTGCACATAATCACGATGAAAACCTAACCAGTCAATAAGTCCGCGGTTAATCCGGTTATGCTCAGACAATCGGTTAAACTCATCTACCACATATCGGTCCAGTAATCGAAAATCAGTTGCATGCGGTGTAATTTGCGTGTGGGCTATCCGCTGCATAATACGATAAAACCAAGCTGATGCCGTTTTCTTGAACCAGCTTTCTTTTTTACTGTACTTACGGACACCGATAATAACATCGCCGCCGCGCTCCCATTTCGCAATAAATTCTGGGATTAACTGTGGAGGATGCTGCAAGTCAGCATCCATAATAATTACAGCGTCGCCATGGGACGCATGAATGCCAGCCGCAACGGCCGGCTCCTTGCCAAAGTTCCGCGCAAGTTCTATCAGACGGATGCGCGGCTCGGAAGAAATAAGTTCACGTATTACAGCCACCGACTCATCACTGCTCCCATCGTCAACGAGTATAAATTCAAAAGCGTATGCTAAGACATCAGCCTGTTTGGCAATCTCTGCTATCAAAATAGGAACGTTAAGCGCCTCGTTGTAAATTGGGATAACGACAGAGATTAATTTGTCGTTAACTTCATTGCGTGTCTTCTCGGTCCTTCGGTTGGTGTGTCGATTGCCCATCATTGTCTTGCATCTTCCTTAGTGTCTTTCTCGTAACGAACCACAGTACCAGCATGCCGAGCATACTCGTACTGCCGTATAGCAGACTATTCACGACAGATTCCAGAGTCCCGTGATGAGACATCAACAATAATCCTGCGATCACAGCGCCTAAAACGACAATAGCACCAATTTGGTATCTGCGCAAAGCAATGTAATAAGATATTAAAAGATTTAATATTGAGATAATAAACATGCACAAACTAAGCGTGCCCAGCAAGTGTGCATAACGTGTATACTCGTTGCCCATTAGCATTGTGATGATCTGATCGGCAAACACAGTAAACACGGCAAGAGCACCGCCGCCCAAAACACAAACTAATGCCAATGATTTGATAAGAAACTGACGGTTTTGCTTGGGTGTCTGGTTAATTTTAACCGATGGCAGCAATACTTGGGCTACCGATGCTGTCAGGAAATATATCATACGGGCAACGGTTGAAACACCAGCATATTGCCCTGCTGTTTCAGCGTCAAAATAGTGTTTGACAATAAAAATGTCAACACTAGACAGCACTGTCACAGTAAGCGATCCGACCAACACAAGTATTCCATACTTTAGCTCAGGTTTTAAAAGCGTAAAGTCTGGGATGCTAAACCTCTTGCCCTCTGGCGGCACAAAGAAACCTGCCTTGCGAGCTGCATAAATTGCGTAGCCAAACGCAATGACTTGTGCCAGCACCACACCAAAAATTGCGCCGACCGTATTCCAGCCTGCCCATACCAACAACGCGGACAATGCAATCTTGCCAGCAGCACCAATTAAGTTTGCAATAGAAGTTTCGGAAAATTTTTTATGTCCACGCAAAAACGCAATCCTAAAATTGAGCGGCACGGCTGCCACTAAGGCAACCATTACTACCATAAACGGCCAAACTGATTCAAAGTTAAAAAATGCTTTGAGCTTCCACCCAAATGCAGCAACTAACACAAACATAGCCAAGCTCATGAACAGCGCGACCTTTTCCAGTTCGAAGGTTACCTTTTGGCGCTCCTGCTCGTCATCGTAATTGGCGACTACGTTCACAGTTACCTGGCCGAGTACAGTCAAAAAGATCGTCAGTTGCAAAAAGAGCGACACCAGAGCTTGGACCTCGCCATACGCCTCAACGTCCAGCATCCGGCCTAAAATTGGATAATAGGCGTAGTTTAAAATACCTACGAGCACCGATCCTGCCAACAAGATTGCATTATGGCGTAAAAAGCTGCTGTCTTTTATTTTCTGTAACATAGGTTGTAGCATCCCTTTACGGTAGCAGATAATAGCACGTTTCTCTAGGCATATAAAAAAGCCTGCGGAGATTGCCCCGCAGGCCATGGTATTACATAGCGTAATAAGTTATGAGCTTAAGATTTGCCTAATAGTGAGTCTATCTTAAGAATTCCTTCATCGCTGGTTGGCGAGAATTCAAACGACAAACCACTTTTTGTCTTCACCGTCATAATGTGGTGCCCCCTTGTTTTTTGGTGTTTTTGTTAGTTTTTTTGAAGGTTTTTGTTTGTGATCACTAACACCCATTATTATACATAATTATTATGTTTTTGTCAATGAGTGCTTACCACTTACCTCTATACTAGCAATTTTACGGCCGTTACCGCAACGCTTTTTTACAACAAAATATACTACAGTTATCCACAGCACCTCTTGGTGGCATGCTTTACTGGCTGGCTGGTTTTACTACCCCAAAGCCCAGCCGCTGGACCAACGCCGACGCCCTGCTGTGCGTACGACTTGGCTGCGGCTGGCCGGCAGCAGCATGCACGACATCTATGGCATTATATTTTTCGAGTGCATGGATCGAGCATTCACCCAACGGCAATTTGCCCGAAGCCATAACTGATCCAAGCACAAGCGGCAGCGAAATAGCACAAGAACGTATGAGGTTTACTTCGACTGAACCATCCTTGTGTACCTTGGCAGAGCTAAAGGAAAAGGGCAGGGCCAAGCGATCATCACCTCGCGACAATAGCACGCCCCACTCCATAGATCGTGAATATTGGGAGGCTTGTTGCGGGAAGCGGGCATACTCCCCTGCCGCCTTTTTAGACTGGCCCTCCAGCCAATGCGCCCGCGCAGGACGGGAAACTGGCCTGTACTCTTCCATCCAGTGCGGCTCGCCGACAAGAGGCTTGTCATACTGGCCGCCCGTCCATCTCATGAGCGACTCTCTTTCGATCGCAATAATCGTACCGTCGTTGAGTGTGCTTGCAGTAAACTCATTGCCGACGTTAAAACCGATTTCGGTAGCATTACCTGCTGCAATTTTTGCTAAGTTCTCGCAAGCATCTATCCGGGCTTGCCGCAGTTCTGTAGCGGTCAAGCTCACTAAACTTTCGTGCAGAGGGCTCTTATCATCAAAAAACGCGTCATCTGCAATGTCGTAACCACCCCAATGTTCTGGAGCCAATAGGGATTCCTGTGGCTGTCGCTCTACTGGTCGTAGCATAGCCCTACCGTACTAATTTTCTTCGCGCCAAGGCTGTTAAGTACCTTGAACGGTGGCCGCCCGCAGCTATAACTCCCGCTGCCGCCAGCTGTACCAAGCCCTTCGGATTGATGCGGTAAGTGGGTACGCGGTCATACTCCTGTGACACTGCAAAAGCAACCCGGCGACCTTCGTCTACCAAGCTTGTTGCAAGCGTATGTTCGCCAGCCAAGGCTGCTGCAATGGAACCGTGTTGCGCATTTGCATATCGGTAATACAAATGGTCATGTCCTTTTAACCCATGGTATGCGTTAGCAAAGTGAGGTAAAGCAATGTCACGAATAGCTTCGGCTTGATCTCCTAGTGCAAAATGATTCACGATGCGGTGCATAGCTGCCCGTCCCAGATTGGAACGAGCTATGAGCGCTTCGTCATCCAACCCTAGGTCTTCAGCGATCTCATGGGCCGTCAGTAGCATGTGGTGCCCGGTAACATATTCCCCTTGTGACCATGCCGACTTTGCACCCGGGTTAAGCGCATTCAACCGTGCAGCGGAATCGCCAGCCTCAATGGCAACTTGCTCCATCCGGTCAAAATAATCAAACCCCGTAGCAAAATTACCCTGTTGGTTCGCCTCGTGGCCCAATGACTCAAGACGGGTATATATATTTAGTTGCTCATCCTGTAATGACATGCACACAGTATACCGTGGGTGGGTCTTTTTTCAAGTCATAAATAACACTAAAGAATACATCAATATCCGGTAAAATGATCCGTCTTAACAGAGGTGCGCGGCACGCCTAAAGCCAGCAGCATCTGTTTGCAGTGCGTTACAAATATATCGGGGCCAGAAACGTACACAATACTATGCCGCAACTGATCCTTATATGTCTCCAGGTGGCCCTGATCCAATGGGCCGACCACAAAATGAGCCCGCAAGCCAAAGGCTTTAGCTGCCTCGATAACATCTGTATACACAAAGTCTTCTTGACGAGCTGCCGAATAGAACAACGTTACATCCCGCTGAGTACCGGTATCTATCATATGCTTCAGCATGCTACGGAACGGTGTTACCCCGATACCGCCCGCAATAAGGGTAATTGGGCGTGCTTTGGACGTCGGAAGTGTAAAGCTGCCAGCAACATGCGCCAACCGTATAGGCATGCCCGGTTCCAGCCCCACCAGCGCTTGCTTGAAAGTACTACTAGGATCGTAGGTCTTAACCCCAATCCGCAAAACGTCTTCCGTGGGCGACGATGCAATGCTAAACAACCGGCGGTTACCCCGGGAGTCAGCATGCTTATGTGGCAAGGTCCACTCCAAATACTGGCCAGGCAAAAAACGAATGCCTGGTGGGCGCTCAAATGTAAGACTGTAAATATGTGGCGCCAATAGCTGTACTTCACGCAAGCGGACAATAGCCCCGCAAGACGGCACTGCTAACAAGGTAAAGAGATTGCCAATAACAAGTGCTGCCTCTGGTGACATTGAAAACGATCCGAACTGCAGCTGGGATGCAAATAAAACGCCAGCCAATATGGCGAATATCGTTTGATAGTACCTTGTGGGCGGTAACGTGCTTGGCTCGGTAAGCATTACGCTACCCATAAACACAATAGGCCAAGGCAACACTGCAAGCTTCAGAATTTCCGGTAATGACTGCCCCTGTGTTGTCAGGCCGACAAATATCATAGTAGCTACCGTTGCGCTGGCAAACACAAAAAATACACTAAAGTTTCGTATTTTACGCAAGATAACCAGCGCAAGGATAGCTGTAAATGGAGCCATATACGGTGTTGCAACCCACCACGTAACAGCCAGCAAGCCCATAGCGCTCATAACGGCTGCGCCCGCGGCAGTCGGGTTAAAAATATGGCTACCTCTAAACCGCAGAACAAATTTGGATGCCATGGCAATAATACCGCACAAAAGCACCAACCCAGCGTCAGTGATGGAGTCAACTTGCGGCAAAATGCAGGCCAGAATAAGAGCAGATATAAGCCACGATTCGCTGTTAGCTGGTGCCCGGAACAACCACGCCAAAAACCTGTTTGCAACAAAACATCCGGCAACAAGGATGGCAGTAGTCAGCAGCAAGCCCAGCGCTGAAATCCCGAGTATTCCCAAGCTAGCCAATAATAACGCAATAGTCAACAATGCCGTCAAGCCGTATACCACAATACGGTACATTGTGTATCTGTTAAGAATGGCGTCTATAGGCTTCACAAACGTGTTGTACATGGGCGGTTACCTCGTAAATATTTCTGCTGAAAACGCAGGCGAACGATGCAGCTCGCCGTTCTTATACATCATGGCATATTCAAAAGTGAATAACGAACGTAATTTTTGCGCGGAAGCAAAGTATAATGCAGTCGTCAGACCATCAGCCTCTCGTGCTGTTGGCGCGGTTACCCATACCGCTTTTACGTGCGCTGGAGAACAGCGTTTTTTAGGGTCCATAATATGGTTGTACTGCGCCCATTGCCGGCGATTACCCGCCGAACCACATAGCGCGCCATCTGCCATTTGCACAACACCAATTGCCTGGCTAGAATTATCGGGATGCTCCATTCCGATCCGAAGAGGTTGGCCGCCAAAGCCTTGGCATACCATGTCGCCGCTGGCATCGACACAAAAATGCGTAATGTTGTGCTGGCGCAGAATATTGGCCACGATATCTGCCAAGTAGCCCTTTCCTGCTGCCCCAAAATCTAATAGCACAGGTTGCTTGGCTATCAGCACCGCCCCACGTACCTCCATAACATCGTCCCAATCCGGCGTCGTTGTGATTGCCTTAGGCTTAAGGCTGTAAGACGCATCATATCCAGCATCGGCAAGTGCACGGCCGATGAGCGGCGTTACCAGCCCTTCGGTGGCATTATATAGGCTGCGATAAAAGTCAAACAACACCGGTGCGTCTGCCGGAAACTGATATTTTCCGCTCTGCTTGGCAATGCGCGATACTAGCGAATCGGCTCGAAAACGGGAATATGTTTTGTCGAACACGTCTATACGGGCCGAAATATCAGCTTTAAGATTTTGCAGTAACGCAGCATCTGCGGGCTGATAAATACCGATCCACCAATGTGTGCCAATGGCCTCAAACTGCCATTGGGTGACTGGTGGGGTTTGCTTAGCTTTGGGCCTGTTTGATAATGTCTTCAATGGCACGGTTAAATCCTCCGGAAGTCAGCGAAGAGCCAGAAACGCGGTCCAAAGAAACAGAGTCGATAGTCTTGCCCACCACCAAATCTTTATACCCAGAAATAAATTTCCCCTGGTATTCTTCTGCGGTTGCGCCGCTAGCCTCTGCTTCTGCGGAAGTAGCAGTAATAACACCGTCTTTCAGTGTTACGTTAACGGTAATTTCCTCTTGGCCACCCGGCGAGCTATAGCTGCCTGTGGCATTATACTGGCCATCCTTATATTCAGCGTTTGTTGCTTGCGAATCATCTGAAGATGAGTCAGTAGAGTTATCCGTTCCGACCGAAGTATCGGTAGCATTGTTCGTTTCTTTGGCATCGTCTTTATTTGTGACAACAATTGCACCGACAATTGCGACAATAATAATCAACACCGACAATGCAGCAATAATTTCACGCTTTCGGCTATTTGGTGATTGGTCCATACTTCCCCCGTTGTGAAAATCAATACTTCAAGTATACACAAACCAAGAAAAATACCCCAGCAAAACTGGGGCACTTTTCTTGGTTGCGGGACCAGGACTCGAACCTGGGACCTCGTGGTTATGAGCCACGCGAGCTGCCGCTGCTCCATCCCGCGTCATCTTTTGAACTATATTATAGTACCAAAGATGTTGGCATCTGTCAATCACCTACGCCCTGGCGATGCAAAAAGAAGTTCATCCAGGCCTGGAAATTGCGCTGGTATGCCGGCTGCTTGGCTTTGGTTTGGATAGCTTCCACTTTTTCAGTGTTCTGCACATCTGACGTATGTGCCAGGGCCACAGAAGTTGGGATGGTCACCAGTTTTTCGCCCGGCTTAGCCAAGCCAAAGTTCTGCCGGGCAGTCAATTCCAGATATTGTGAGGTGTTAAAGTACTGGTTCTGTAGCTTCATATTGTTATTCTCTAGCTGCTCGACAGCGCTCTGCTGTTCTAGCCGGGAAATCTGCTTCTGTAAACGGTAGTTTGTGTCGATAGCTCGCACACCGCCCCAGCTAATAAATAGCACCATCAATGTAAAGCTCAGCAGCCCAACAACCCGCACATCGTGCAGCTGGTCAGCATATTCCTCTATCTTTTTTTGATATTGTGTTAGTTTTTCATGCATTGTTAGGCATTATTATATAACTTTTTGACCAAAATCTGCTATACTTGCATCTGTTAACCCATGCTTCCTTTGAAGCATGCATATGAGGGGGCGTAGCTCAGTGGTTAGAGCAGTCGGCTCATAACCGATTGGTCGCTGGTTCAAGTCCAGCCGCCCCCACCATAATAAGGCACTCACCGTAGGGTGGGTGTTTTATTGTGTTAGCTACTTCTATTTACTACACCAGCACATCTTCGGCATCAGGCTGCGGGTGCGTCTTAGCCCTTGAAGCATAGAGTGGTTGGAACATGCGACGCCCCACAACCAGCCAGTTCAAAACGTACAATAGGCCTACCACGGCTATCATAAAGTATGCACTAAAGATGCTTGCCTCGCGGGCGATCCAGCCAAACAGTAAGCCAAGCGGCACGAGCAAAATGTTGCTAGCAAAGCTAAGCGCAGACAGCGTGGTAGCCCGAATTTCACTTGGCGTGTTGTCCTGTACGGCTGCTTCTGCCTGATTGGAAATAACAGCGTACAGAAAGCCCGCCATGTAAAAGAATACCAATGACCACGCGCTTGGTATTAGACTGAATACAAGAAAGATCACAAAGAACAACGGTGCAAGTGCAAGCGACCTTCTGCCCACCTTAGGCCCAACCATCTGTCCGAGTGAGCTCACGAGCCATTTACCTGCCCCAGCATAACCCATAGAGATCGTGGACATACCTAGCACTACAAAGAGCAATCCGGAATATTCAACGTAGGCACCCCGTGCAACACCAAGCGCAGCAATGAGCAAAGCAAGCTGCAGAAGCAGCTTATTAGACGCGATTAATCGGACGCTTAGCTGGACATGCTCTTTCAATTTGCGATCAGCAACTGACTTATGCGACCGAGGTTCCTTTACGAACAGTACAAGTAAAACAGCTGGAATCATAACAGCAGCAGAAGTAAAGTACGCGGCCTGCATACCAAACCAATCCGCAACATACCCTCCGGCTAGCGAGCTCAAACCTAAGCCGGTCAAAAACAGCGCATACGCCCTTCCTTGGTGCTTGTCGTACTCTTTTTGATGGCCGGTATCCAGCAGACTGTCGTACATTATCGCCTGAAAAGTGCCACTTGTAAGCACTACAAAGCCGCCCACCAAGATATTCATGGGCAGATACTGTACCCATGTTTGGCTTACACCCCCAACAACACTCGCAACAATAAGACAGCCCATAGCCAACAGCAGTACGTATTTCCGCTTCCATCTATCAGCTAAGACGCCAGAGGGAACATCGCACACAATGACAGTCGCTAAAAATACAAGTGCGCTAAGACTAACGCCGAATGCATCAGCGCCAAGCTGCTGTAGGTACAGCTTCTCTATGGGGTACCAAAAGACAACTCCAACCAGAAAATTCAATATATATAGTTTGTAAATATTCCTATGCATATGACTTGTCCAACTTGCTAATAATACGCCGGCGATAACCGCGAAACAAGACAATCGGCATTAACTATGGTATAGTTCGTAAAATTATGGCTGAGGCACCTATACTATACCGCTCACCTTGCCGTTTAACCCCATGATTAGTAGCTATCCCGAACAACCGCCCGAAGAGGTGCCAGAACTAGTAATACAGCCCGACCCGATCAGGTTGGCTGGTTCGGTCGCAAATAACTACGACTCAAATTTCTGGGGTAATGCCATGGAAGCTGAAAGCTTTGGCGAGGACGTACATTGCGCAATGGCAAACATATACAGCTCCCGCGGGCAAATCCAAAGCCAAACAGGACGGCTGGCTGAGTTATTTATGCGCCAGGTCCAGGCGCAGCAGGCATTTGAAACACTGTTCTTTGAAAAGGTGAACCAAGCATACGGGCAATTCAATTCGTTTGTCACACGCAACCTGCTAGCGCAAGCCTTCGAAAGCGAAGCCGAATCAGCATGGCGCGCTCAACTTGAGCCATACAATCAAACAGCGCTCGCCCTTCCAGGCTTGTCCAGAGCTGTACAGCTGTGTGTGACACCTTGCATCCGCACGGCCCTACCAGCACATAAGGACAGCGAACTACATGGCTACTTATCTAATCAGGACGGATCATTCAAAGACAAGCATTATCTTGGCGGGACCACCACTGCTAGCTCTATCCAGCTCTTTCCTGCGCCCATCGTTAGCACGGCACTGAGCACATGTGAACCCATGCCTAAAGAATATCCACAAGAAGCCCAGAGCCCAAGCCAAGCCTCACGCACCCTGGCCGCCGTTGCATTACATGAACTACATACCAGCTTTGGTGCCAGTCTAGAGCCCAACGTCAAAACAGTTGAAGCACTGAGTGTGGTGCCAAGCATTTCCCAAGTTGGGGCGATTGCCTCAATTGACATGTGCCTGCAATTAAGCGGCAGGGATTATTCGCAATCATCGCCGGGAGCATACTTGGTACAACTGTTCTACAATGGCCAACCACTGCAGCAAAAACTTATAGATGGCATTTCGAGCAGTGGTTTTTTAGGTGGCACCCAAGAGGAGCCGATTGCCGGTATGCGGCAACCAAAGACCCTGCCCCGTCTACCGTCCGCGGCATTCAGCCGCAGCGAAGAAGACGCTACCATGTCGTTAATTGCCCTGCCGGTGCGCAAAAGCCATACGCCTGCTAGCTTTAGCCAAAAGCAGCCAATCCAAAAGCTAACAAACAGTATCGGCAGTGTCACATACATGCAGCATGAGCCAAGTCACCCGAGCTACATGGCACATATCGCGCTCGTTGCCAGCTTCTAGTTTGTCGCGTCACGGCGCACAAACAAAATCCAGGCAACAATCCACCCCACAACAAAATACACACCAAATACCCATGCCGCCTTAGTGGGACTAAGCGCGTTTGGATCCATACCGCCGGGAGAAACAACCGCATACAGAGCCCTAAATGGCAAATATACAGCGTTATCTTTGAGTGCCAGGCTCAGTAGCTGTTCAATTGTTGCGGGCATTAACAGAATAGTTACAACGGCACCCACGACGTTCCTGAAAAGAAAGCCGAACAACAAGCCCATAGAGGCGAAGCCGATGGCGTAAAAACCAAGACGCCATAATAGGTCACCCCAGTCCACGTACTGCTTAATAAGGTTTATGTCGGCTAATTGCATCCCAAACAATAATGCCCCGACAGCGACCGCAAGCCCCACGGCGATATATAGCACAGAAAAACTAATAGTAGCTATAAACTTGGAAAGCAATACCTTACTCCGGCTATTGGATGCTGTAAGCGTATACATGATTGTGTTGTATCGGTACTCGTGCGTAATTGACAGGATAGATACGATAGCTGCAAAAATTGCTAAAAAGCTAATATTACTCAGTAATTCACGACTAACAATATTTGCGTTCAGCGCAGAGGTGGGATCCGCCTTGTAACCTACAAACCAAAACGAGATAGCCGCCAAAAATACTATAGACAAACCGCTTATAATATATGTCGAACGGATAGTATACAGCTTTCGGTATTCAGCTTTCAGGGTAGCCAGCATTACTTCTTGCCTTTCTGGTCATCAGTGTGCGTTTGGTATTCTTGAGCATCAGCTGTCAGTTCCAGGAACGCATCCTCGAGTGAGGCATTGTGCTTTGCAAGCTCCAATACAGTCAGGCCTTTCTGAAACGCCAGCGCGCCAATCGCGTCCGTATCAGACCCCTTTACCGTCAGACCATCTTCAAATAATTCAAACGTCAGCTGTGCATCAGACAATACTTTCTGTAATTTAGTATTATCTGATGTCCGGACAAAAATACTGGAGTGCCCGCTCCCAGCGATGAGTTGTTTCATAGAGGTGTTAGCGATCATTTTGCCTTTGCCAATCACCACCACGTTGTCGGCCATCAATGCCATTTCACTCAGCAAATGGCTTGATACGAATACGGTATTTCCCTCAGCTGCATAATCTTTCAGAAATTGGCGCAACCATGCTATGCCCTCAGGGTCGAGTCCATTTGCCGGCTCATCGAGCATTAGGTATTTAGGTTTGCCTAAAATTGCTGCGGCGATGCCCAGCCGTTGGCTCATACCCAAGCTAAACTTGCCCGGTTTCTTGCGGGCAACTTCGCTAAGGCCGACTATGTCAAGGACTTCAGCGATGCGGGCACTATCTATCCCTCCTGCGGTAGCCAAGACCTTGAGGTGGTTTTGTGCCGAACGTGTAGGATGGAAGGCTTTTGCCTCTAGCAGAATACCGACCTGTTGGGACGGCTTGTAGTATTCATGGAGTTTTTTGCCGTCAAACGTCGTGCTGCCCTCACCATTGTCAAGCCCCAACATAAGGCGCATCGTAGTACTTTTGCCGGCGCCGTTTGGACCCAAAAAACCCGTAACTTTGCCTGTTTCAACTTCAAAAGAAATGTCGTTGACCGCAACTTTCTTGCGGTAACGCTTCGTCAGGTGTTCTGCCTTAATCATAGGCGTTATTATATCAGCTTATACGTAGCCCGGTTAGCTGTTGGCTAAGCGTTGTCTAAAATTTCCAGCAATTCATCAGCAGATTCACAAGCCATCAAGCGCTCACGCAGCTCCTTGGCACCGTCAAAATGGTTTATGTAAACCTTGCAGAATTTATTAAGTGGAGCGATTGCCCGTTCATTGTTTTGCCAGGTCCGTACAAACATCCGGACGTGCTTGGCAAACAAAGCTATCCGCTGCTCGCGTGTGTAGGCCATCCAAGGGCTTTCGGCAGCAAACGCAAATGGATCCTGAAAAATGCCGCGGCCAATCATAATACCGTCGAGCTTATATTGCTCAGCCAGTGCCAAGCCCTGGGCATGGTTCAAAACATCGCCATTTCCAACTATGACAGTCTGTGGTGCTATACGGTCGCGAAGCTCACGGACCTCGCCGATTAAGTCCCAGTGCGCCGGCACGGCACTCATTTCACGCTGTGTACGGCCATGCACCGTTAGCATATCCAGATCTTGCTGTAGTAAAAATTCGTGCCATGTCAGATCGACAGTACGGAAACCTAATCGCGTTTTAACACTAACCGGAATTTTCCCGGCAGCACCTTCCTGGGTTGCTTGAATAATTTCAAGCGCCAACGGACGGTTCTCTATAAGGGCACTACAGCAGCCATTTTTAATAACTGGCTTTGCTGGACACCCCATATTGATGTCAATGCCGTCGAAACCCATTTCTACCAGCTCTTGGGCAGTCTTGTAGTATTTTTCAGGGTCTTTGCCCCAAATCTGTGCCACTAATGGGCGCTCATCCTCGGTATAGCGAAGTTTCTTTAGTAGGTGTTGGCGGCCAGGACTTTGCAGACCATCCACATTCACAAACTCTGTAAAGAACAAGTCAGGCGCGGCGGTATCAGCAATCATACGCCGGAAGACAGTATCGGTAACATCGTCCATTGGCGCCAGCACAAAGAATGGGCGTGGTAGCTGTTTTAGCATGTTCATACGTTAATCTATATTATACCATAAACAGCTTGTTCTTAACAGACTACTCCCAGCGGAAGAAACGGATGGCAATGGCGTAGATCACCACGGTCCACACAGCCATAATCAGCAGTTCGGTACCAAGGTGTGCCAAAGTCTTTCCTTCGGTGGTGATATACCGCAAGCCATCAATAATTGGCGTAAGCGGCAGATACTTAGTGAGGCTTTCCAGCCAATCAGGCATTAGGAAACGCGGGAAGAACGTACCGCTCAGGAACATCAGCGGGAACGCCACCAGGTTAGACAGGGGTGCCGCCTGGTTTTCATTCTTAGCCCAACCGCCAATTGCTAGTCCAAACCCAAACATCGTAACAATGCTGGCTATAGCAAATACCGTAAAACTCAGGTAATCGCCGCGCATGTTAAAGTCGAACACCATAATGCCGACAGCAAACATCAGTACGAGTGACAGAATTCCAACTAGCATATAGTTGATTGCCGTAGCTAAAATAAGTTGCGACGACCGCAAGGGTGTTGCCCGTAAGCGGCGTAAAATACCGGCTTTTTTATCTGCCGGAAAGCCATTGGCCATACCAAAGATACCGAGCGACAGAATTGAAAAACCAAGCAAGCCAGAGAATACGTAATCAAACGACGATAGGTTAGCAGTCTTTGTTGATTTCTGCTCTACTACGAATGGATCGGTGTGGCTGGTTAGCTTTTTATTTATCACGTCTAACTGTTGCTGCATAATACTCGCCAATGTCTGTCCGGTTTGCGGGCTGGCATCCTCGTAATACACTACTAGTTTGCCTGACGGCAGTTTTTGTTTGTTCGGATCGCCAAAAGCCTCTGGCAGCTCAATGACGCTATCTAGTTCACCACGGCCCATCTTCTCTTTGGCCTGGTCAATTGAACTTACCGTGTCATTGACCTTGAAGATCTTGTTGTTACGCACTTCTTTTTCGAAACTTTTCGCAAAACTACTGTCGGAGTGGTTGATAAGCGCTATGTTAAAGTTAACATCGCTGTTATTGTTAAGACTGCCGAACACAAAGAGGAATAGCAGCGGAAACAAAAAAGTGAAGAAAAGTGCTACTTTGTCACGAAAGAACCTGCGGATGAGACTGAGTGCCAAAATCCACACAGTACGAATATACTGGACCATACTATTCCCTCAAGTCCTTTCCCGTTAGATCGATAAATACATCCTCTAGGTTTGCCTGCTGCACCATAACATCCTTTTTAAAGCCTTTATCCAGCAAGTTCTGGATGAGTTGCTTCGGTGTATCAAGGGCTATGATTTCACCGTTGTCCATAACCGCCGCACGGTCACATAAAAGCTCAGCCTCATCCATGTAGTGGGTTGTTAGCATCACCGTAATACCCTTGGTCTTGATTTTTTCAATCAAATCCCATAAATGGCGCCGGGCCTGAGGGTCGAGGCCAGTCGTGGGCTCGTCCAAAAACAAAACTTTAGGACTGTTCACTAACGCAGTCGCAATGCTAAAACGCTGTTTTTGGCCTCCGCTTAAACTTTCGACATATGAGGTAGCTTTTTCGGTTAGTTCAACCTCGGCAAGCAGCTCGTCGGGATGCACGTTGGTGCCATAAAAACCGCCAAACATGCGCAATTGTTCACGCAAATTGACTTTGTCGTAAAAACTGGAGCTTTGCAACTGGATCCCAATGATTTCTTTGATTTTTTGGGGGTGCTTACGGACGTCAATGCCATCAAGCGTTACACTGCCGTCATCAATTGGCCGCAAGGCTTCAATCATTTCGAGTGTCGTGGTTTTGCCGGCGCCGTTTGGCCCAAGGATACCAAAGATCTCGCCCTTCTGGACTTCAAAGCTGATACCTTTGACAACTTCTTTGCCGCCATATGTTTTTCGCAGGTTAGTAACCTGTAAAATTGAATCTTGCATAAGGTTACTATAGCAAAGATTCCAAGAGAGTCAGAGAGGAAAAAACAAAAGCACCTTGGAATATTACAGCCAAGGCGCTTTAAAAAGCGAAACTACTTGTTGCGCTTTACGGTCAAGAAACCGTTGCGTGGGTTTTCGTTGACAGAGTAACCGTCAGGAAGGTCACAACCCTCTGGACGCTCATCTTTACTGAAGTAGTAGATGGTCTGTTCTTTGCCACCACGGAGGACGACCTTCTTTGAGTTCAAGTAGTAGGTAACGCCCTTAGAGTTTGTGTGCTTATATGCCATTTCTAGATTTTCCCTCTCTTATGGATTAGTAATGGTATCCCTACCATAACGCGGGTATTTTTCTTTTGTCAACAGTTTTTACGGAGAGTATTTGCATATTGGCCATCTAATGTATTACACTTATGGCTATAAATCACTCATAAATTGGGCGGGAGAGAAATATGGATTTTAGGAATCGTAACGGCCAACCAGCGCAGCAAGTGCACAGCACTCCGGTAGCTGCCACCTCTGGTCAAGCGCAACATGAGGCGCCAAAACATCATGTTAATTGGGACACCATTCCAAAGTGGATCCGTATAGTTAACGTTGTGTTGCTATTCTCTATCACAATTATAGCTTTGGCTATTGTGCTTTTGATGCGCAACAACAATCCGAACGAGTCTCAGTACATAGCCAAAGACAACTACCAGGCTGTGTTCCTGGAAAACGGCCAAGTATACTTTGGTAAAATCAGCAGCCTTAATTCACGCTTTGTTAACCTGCAAAATATTTTCTACCTGAACTCACAATCACAATCGGGCGACAATAAGGAAACATCGAAGACAGACCAATTCACACTCATTAAGCTTGGCTGTGAATTGCATGGCCCTGGCGACCAAATGATCATCAACCGTGACAAAATCACTTTCTGGGAAAACCTGAAAGATGACGGTCAAGTTGTAAAAACCATCAACGAATGGATCAAGCAGAATCCAAATGGCCAGAAGTGTAGCACTACTTCTAGCACTGGCAATACCACAGGAAGCACAACCCAATCTACAACTGGCACCTCCCAAAATGCCACTAACAATAACACGACTACTGGAAACTAACATCCACTTGTCATAAACCTAAAAGGCCCGGTCTCTCGCCGGGTTTTTTAGGTTTATGCCTCTCTATCGGACAAAATTGGTGAGCTGATTGTGCAAAATACCGTATAGCTCGCCGGGCGTGTATGCGCCGTTTTGGCCATACCAAGTATGGCAACTCCTAATGGGTACGCATGATCGCTCCCTTTCTTTTAGGCGTAAAGTAAAGACGGCCCACATCACATATGCGACTTACGGGCTAAATGCCTATGATGATATACCTGCTACTTTGTGAAGCGCTTTAATAGCCAGCCAGCTGCGATACGGAAGAGTGTCACAATCCCCAAAAGAATGGTTAGCAATAGCGTCCAGCCAGCAAGGTCGGGCGACCAGCGCGGCGAGGCAAAGTTGAATTTATACATGCTGTCAGGAATAGCCGCAGCCTTTTGGCCTCCACGGCTGGTGACATACTGCTCTATACACGGTACGCGGTTGCGCCCCGAAAAATCTGTGGGGTTTTGCTGTTCGCAATAAGCTTGAGCCTGGGAGTACAGAGTTGCATTGGCGGCGGCGGCTTTCAGCTTTGCCTCATCCTGCAAACGCTGGTATGTATATTGCAATTGAATTGGCGGGTATACCGGATTTTCTCCGCTCACCAAACTAGTATTCATGTGGGTGGTCACGTATGCCTGCAACTTCTGCAAAGCGTTAACGACATCACCGTCATTTTTGTCGGCAGAATAGACATTGCTACGCAAGTCACCCATAGTCTGATTGTTATTACGCAGGGCACCCACGCAAACAAGTGCGCTAATGGCAGTAAGCGCTACCAAATACCACACTTTTATGGGGCGGACACGAGTGGTCCAAATATGATGCCAGTATTTTTTATTCATACATCTTATGCTTTTCCGGTCTTTTTACAGTGTAGCATATCTGGCGTGATACACTGGTTGTATGCACATATTCTTCTCTGGTATTGGCGGGGCGGCCATTGGCCCGCTTGCCCTTATTGCCTCACAGGCAGGTTTTACGGTTTCTGGATCCGATAAGCAGCACTCCCAATACATTGATTACCTCAAAAAACACGGCGTAACCGATGTCCGTATCGGCCAAAGCCGTGAAGAAATTGCTAAGCTACATGCCAAAAACCCTATCGACTGGTACGTTTACTCGTCTGCGGTTGCTATAGAAAATCCAAACGCACCAGAGCTAGTTTTTTGCCGCGAACAAAATATCAAAACCAGCAAGCGCGACGATTTACTGAATCATATCCTCACTCAAAAAGGATTGGACATGATTGCAATTGCTGGCACCCATGGCAAGACCACAACAACCGCCATGGTCATCTGGCTATTTACGCAGCTGGGTATCCCTATCAGTTACTCGGTTGGAGCCAAAACCACCTTTGCCGATATGGGCCATTATGATCCGTCATCGCAGTACTTCGTATACGAGTGCGACGAATTCGACCGCAACTTCTTGGCCTTTAACCCGCAGCTAAGCCTTATTACCGGCGTTACCTGGGACCACCACGAAATATTCCCCACCCGCGAAGACTACCAACAGGCATTTGTGGAATTTATTTCACAAAGCCGGCATACGTTCCTGTGGCAGGAAGATGCAGAGTACCTGAGTCTGCAAACAAGTCAAAGTGTGGGCACTGATAGCCTGCATATTTTTGAAACAGGTGAACCTGGCATCGATGACTTGCAAGTCCTTGGCCATTACAATCGCCTTGATGCCTGGTTAGCTATACAAATTGTCCACAAGGCTACTGGCAGTGCTATAGGCACGCTTGTGCATATAATGAATCGTTTTCCCGGCCTAAGCCGCCGCATGGAGCAAATTGCACCTAATATCTATTCTGACTATGCCCACACTCCGGAAAAGATCCGTGGCGCTATGAGTGTTGCCCTCGAACAGGCAGCACGGAACAACCAGCAACTTATTGTAGTGTACGAACCACTGACAAATAGACGGCAACATTATATGAAAGACCAGTATAAAGATTGTTTTGAAGGCGCAAAAAAAGTGTATTGGACGCCGAGTTACTTGGCTCGTGAAGATCCGGACCAAAAAATCCTGACGCCTGCCGAGCTCATCACCCACCTGTCAGACCCGCACATAGCTGAGCCGGCAGAATTAGACCAGAGCCTCGCTGATGCGATCAAAAAGCACACAAGCAGCGGCGATTTAGTAGTTGGCATGGCAGGCGGAGGCGGAGGCAGCCTCGATGAATGGCTGCGCAAGACCTTTGCCCCATAAATTTGCCAGAGATCGGGCTAGAACAACGAACTTCCGAAGTAAATAATCATGGCAACGCCAATCGCAAGCCATACGACTGGGTTCTGCAACACACGCTTGGCCGCACTGCGATGTACAGGCAGCAAATGTTGCGGATCAACATGGGTTGGTTGACCGGCAGGTAATCGGGGCTCCTGTGGGGTGGCAATAGGTATTGATGGGTTGATAGCACCACTCATGACCGTGGGCTGATGGAACGCGGTTGCCTCGGGCAATGGCTGAGCAACATTAGCTGCATTACCTAAAGGTTGGTTTTGAGGCATAACAGTATATAAGGGGTTAGCTGGCATGCTGTTTGCCGGTGGCGCGTAGTGCGCATTGGCGTCTGGTACTGGCGCATCGCTTGGTTGCGGCATAGACTGAGGCTGGACGCCGTTGCTTGGTTGTGCGGCAGTTACGGCTGGTTGGCTAGCGTCGGCAGTCGGATCAGCTACCTGCTCTTTTGCACGTTCACGGTGGTACGATTGGCCATACTCTTCGGTATTAAGGTTGGTGTTGTGCCAAGCGCTCATTTCAACCGGACGGGCTGGCTGCGCAGGAATGTCAGCAACTTCCCCCACCACTGCTTTTGGCAGGTGTACAGGGCGCATGGAATTCTGTGTTTCGTTTGTGGCGGGTTGATTCAAGGATATTTCGCCACCATGTGGAGCTTCATGAAGCACTATATGGCCAGCAAGCTTTGACTTTTCCGGAGAAAATGAACCAGCATCCCCGTTGAAGGGATTATTTTGGTCAAGCTCGTTACGATAAAGTGGTTGCTCCATGAACAATTATTCTATATTACCATATTTACGGTTAAAAATCAATAAAGTTATCTGTTGTCGCCTTGCCCTTTAATAGTGTCGCGCGCCTTACGGCTCGCTAGTTTATCTACATTTTGCTGGGCAATATCGTCAAATGACAAACCGAGCTCATGGGCAAACAGTGCAATATACCATAGCACGTCGCCAAGCTCCTTACTGAGCTCCTGTAAGTCTTCTGCGGTAACAACACCATCACGGTAAGCTACAATCTTTTTCCATTTCTCTATAACCTCGCCTGCTTCACCAGCAATGCCCATGGCAAAAATACTGCGGTCCATTTCTTGGTTTGGGTGGTGTACGGCGGTTGTGAGGGATATCTTTTGGTACTCGTCAAATGTCATTTTTAGCTCTCCTTGGTAATTACTGCTGCGCCTTGCCGGAGTATTTCCAGTCCTTGATCTGTTAGCTGGGCGATAGTAGATGGGCTGCGCTCACCTATTTCGCCACCATCAACATAAAAGTCGATGTGCTCACCAAAGTACGCCTCGGCTTCGCGGATATTTTGGGCAGGTGGTTCACCGGGCATGTTGGCGCTGCTCGTTACAAGCGGCCCGGTCTGCTCGAGCAGCACCCGCAGCTTCTCATCGGCAACGACACGAAAGGGGCTCTTGCCGACTCCTTGGTGCAAATAATGCAATGATTCTGGCAGCTGCAGCACCACGCTCAACGGAGCAGGCCAATAGGACGCAACTTGGTCCAGTTGAACGCGGTCGATTCCGAGGTCTATAAGCTGCTCAACAGATGCTGCAATAGTGGTACCCGGTTTGCGCTCGCGGTGTTTTAACGCGTACATGCGCTCCACGGCTTCAGGGCTATTAGCCCGGGCTACAAGCCCGTATAAGGTATCTGTCGGCAAAACACCTATACCACCGCTGTGTAGCAAGGCAACAAGTTCATGGTCGGCTAGTGAATGGAAAATATGCATAAAGGCTCCGGAGGTTATGAATTCAGGTAGACCAAAATTGCCAAGCCAGACAAGATAATCATGGCCATAATAATAAGGATGATCGTGCCCACCGGTTTGTGCGGGCCATGTGGAGTAATAGCAGCGTGCTCATGGGCAGGATTGTGCAGTGCAGCCTTTGGAGGTGTTGATGTTTTGTCGGACTGCCCTTGGTGGTCTTCATCAACAGGCGCTTTATGCATTTCGACAAGCTTTGGCGGCTCTGGCGTTGGCGTAGCTGGCGGTACTTGTGGCGCAGGCCTGGCAACGTCCATAACAGGCCGCTGTACTGGCGTTGCAGCACGAGAAGCCTGAGCCGGCTGTTGAGGGGTGTTTTGGGGAGTTTCTGTTGTTTCCATACTCCTCAAATTGTATCATGCCACGCCCAAATGGTACTGGCCATCTTTGTAGGTGATAATAGCCTCGCGCGTTAAGTCGTCAAGTACCGCCTGCAAACGCTTGTCAGCACTATGCTCTGCGAGCTGTTTACCTGTGAGCGACCCGGTGGCCAAAGCCCGCAAAACAACGCCGCGTATCTGCCGTCTAGAACCCTTAAAAGCTGACTGTTTGGCATAGTGCGCGCTCTGCTGGCTGAGGTTGCCGACCGTTTGCTTAAGGAACGTACCATAATCCATAACCGCCCAGTACCACTCACGGACAGATCGGTCGTCATTGTGTACCACGGCGTCAACTGCATCCTGCAGACAAGGTATGAGTACCTTGTCTGTGATGTTTGTCTCGTCTGCAAACAAATGGTGGATAAGTACGGTACGCACATTAGTTTCTACAAACACCACAGGCTTGTTATAAGCGTACGCAGCAATTGCACCGGCAGTGTTGGCTCCGACACCAGGCAGTTTTACCAGCTCAGAGATAGTCTGTGGAAATACGCCACTGTACTCTGATACGATCATACGCGCCGTCTGCCACAAAAACTTTGCACGGCGATTGTAACCTAAGCCGCTCCATGCCACAATCACTTCCGAAAGTTCAGCCTGCGCCAAGGACCGCACCGTTGGAAAGTGTGCCAGAAACTGCTGGTATTTAGGGACTACACGGCTAACCTGGGTTTGTTGCAGCATGATTTCGGAAACGGTTACTTTATACGGGTCAAATGCGCCGTCGGGCCCGGGCTTACGCCACGGCAAATCGTGACGCCCATGCTCGCCGTAATAGTCCCACACTGTTTGCTGCCAGCCGTTTGACGGCTGCATCATTGCCGGTTCACTCCGTACGCATTAACCACATTCGTTATTTTCTTTGGGGCGCCGCCTTGCAAACTGACAACGTAGTCGGCAGCGTCGTTCGCGCTGGAAACCCGCGTAATAATAGTTGTGTCGTTGAGCCAGCGCACAGGATACACCATGTTATTCTGTGTCGCTACAATAGTATCCTTATCCGCCATATTGTCGTGGATCATGACGGTTCCTTTGCCATCTTGGATATCAAGCCAGATACTTTGCTGGTTGGGGCCTTCTGCGTAATAGCGGCTGGCGAAAGAAGCTGGCTGAGTGGAAGGCTGTTGGCCGCCTCCAGGGGTATAAGCCAGCCAGGTCGTCGGTGTCTGTAAAAGAAGTCTGTCATACGCCGTGCGGACCACGGCCCACACCTCGCCCTGGATAATAGTTTGACGACCTGATCCGTTAGCTGCAACACTGGCATATACTGCCGGTTTTGAACCCATGCCAGCTGCAGCGTAATATACCTTTCCCTTAATAGCGTGGACCGCATTAAACTGGTTGGCTGTTGCCAGTTCAACTCGCTTGCCTGTGGCGTAATCGTACGAGATGAGCTTGTACCGTTCGGGGTCATCGGCATTACCGGTAGTATTTGATTCCTGGAAGATGAGCGTCGTACCAATCCAGTCAGCCAATGTAATGTGCTCAGCCCTGGCAATCATCTGGGATGCACTGCCATCAACAGATACCAGTCGCAACGTGTTGATGACCTGGCCTTGGGCGCCGCGCAAATCATCACGGTGTGATACCAACGCAGCTTGGATGCCTGCCGGATCCACCGCAAGACTGCTGTTCGCCGTTTCGCTGCCTGTACCAGGTAAAATTACTCTCTGGTCTTTGCCGTCAATATACATGCTAACCAAGTTATACCGGCCGCTTTGCCGTGCCAAAAAGACTTCTTTGGCGGCGGGTACCATGCGAACATCAACAGGTTTCAGCTGGTTTGCCCTAAAGTTTATCGTTTCTGTACGGTATTGCTTAGCGCTAAGAGTTAATGGAATTGTATCCGAATCAGTCTCTTCGAGCGTCAAGGTCAACGTACCATCATCGGCGGCCACAGCCACCGCCTCACCACTCCGGGCTTCGACATCTTTTATGGCCACCCCTGAAACATAGTCTTGGGCACGGATAGTATATTGCACGCCGGTCGCTTTAAGCAGGAACTCGCCTAGGGGATTACTGCCCCAGCCAATGGTCACGCTTTCCTCCACGCTAGTAAATGCCACCCGCTTAATCATCAGGGTATGTTTACCTAGCTTTATGTCTTTGACGACTGCCTGTCCTGTGCTGTCAGTGCGGGCAGAAGCATTGCCGACGGCCACCGTAACGTTCTTGAGTGGCAATCTGGTTTCGCTATCTAGGACCTGGACCGATGCCTTACTACGGACGCCTGCCGCATTAAGGATAAAATATCGCGACGACGGGAACGTCATAGCAATTGCGCCGCCGATAAATATAAGAACAAATAGTATCTTAAGTACTTTTCGCAGCCGGTGTTTTTTGGGCTTGGGAGGTTCGGGCAGGGGATGGCCAGCGGCATCTTCAGCTTCGATAACTTCGTCGCCTTCTTTCTTTATAATATCCTCGACAGCTGTATCGTCGTCCTTTGTATTAAAAGGCTCGTCACTACCAGGTTCTGCGGTAGGCATTTGAGCATCAGGCTTGGGCCGACCGGTGAGCTTGGCAGCATCAGGCTTCGCGGTACCGACATGCGCCCTCCACTCCTTCAAAAGCTCTTTTGATAAGCCTGGAGCAGATGTTGCCACTGACGCGTGCGGGTGTTCCGCCGTCACTTTTTTAACAGATTCGCTACCCATATGTCCTGTTATTTTACCAGTACAGAGGCTGGCGACGCTAGACTCTATTTAAGATTCCAGTACAATAAAAAGCCGATGTACACAATACTTTCACCCACAAGAGCCACTGAAGCAATGCGCCATCTACAAAATGCTGACCCGCTGTTAGCGCCGGTTATTATGCGGGCTGGCGTGTGCACCATGGAGCCACACCAGGACTACTACCGGTCGCTCTGCGATTCTATTATTGGCCAGCAGCTAAGCGTCAAAGCCGCGGCAACTATTAAACGGCGCTTCCGTGAATTGTTTGGTAGTGTTTTTCCTGAGCCATCAGATATCCTAGGCAAATCAATCGACGAACTAAAAACCTGCGGCCTCAGTAAGGCAAAAGCTACCTATATACAGGATTTGGCACAGCACATTATTGACGGTACGCTTGACCTTTCCCGCCTTGATGAACAAACTAACGAAGCAATTACTAAAGAACTAGTTGCTGTAAAAGGTATTGGCGAATGGACCGCTCATATGTTTCTAATGTTCTGCATGGGACGTACCGACGTTTTGGCCGTTGGTGATTTGGGAATCCGCAGTGCCATTAAAAAATTATACGGCTATGACCACTTGCCCTCACCCGCCGAAATAACTGAACTCGCCGAGCGTAAAGGTTGGCACCCGTACGAGTCAGTTGCTTGCTGGTACTTATGGTATTCACTGGACAATAGCCCAGAATAACAAAAGCACCCCGAAGGGTGCTTAAGCTGCACATACTTTGGTGACGACACGCCACTTGCTTGCTATGGGCCAAGGCGGTTGATGTCGCGCGGGAAGAGTGTAGCCTCCTTGATGTTGTGGAAGCCAAGTAATTTCTGCGTAACACGCTCCAGGCCAAGTCCGAAACCACCGTGCGGAGGCATACCGTATTTCATGGCGCTTAGAAGCGGCGCAAAACCTGGGTCGCTAGGGTCGCCGCCAGCAAGATCCTGCAATTGCTTGACGACTACGTCATAGCGATGTTCGCGCATACTGCCAGTCGTAATTTCGACGCCGCGGAACAATAAGTCTACGCGGTCTGCAATTTCCGGCGTTTGGTCGTTTGCCTTGTGGTAAAACTTCATTTCACTGGCAGGCCATTCGCTAACGAATACTGCTTCGCTGCCAAGGTTCTTTTTGGCATAGTCACAAATCCAGCGCTCTTCGTCTGGGCGCAGGTCTTTTTCGCCGATACTGTTCTGGCCAGTCGCCTTACTGTAGCGCTCGTGGATTTCGGCCATGCTGATAGTGGGGATTTCGGCGGTCAAAACCGGCTTGGTGGCGTTCCACTTTTTAAGCTGCTCTTCGTGCTCCGCCCATACGGCGTCACAAACAGCGCTAAGCAGGCCGCTCAAAAATGTTTTAAGGTCGTCTAAACTAATGAAGCCCAGCTCACCGTCAACAGAGGTGTATTCGGTCATATGCCGGGTGGTAGCGCTTGGCTCTGCGCGGTATACAGGAGCAATTTCGTATACCCGCTCAAATACGCCGACCATCATCTGCTTGTAGAATTGTGGGCTCTGGGCCAGCGTTGCTGTTTTGCCAAAGTAGTCCATTGTAAATACTTCTGCACCGCCTTCGGTAGCTTCGGCCAGCAGTTTTGGTGTGTGCATTTCGGTAAAGCCATGCTCATCGAAATATTTTCGGATAGTGCGGGTAATAGTTGCCTGTATTTGGAATACCGCACGCTCCTGAATGTTGCGCAAACCAACGACGCGGTTGTCAAACAACGTGTCAAGGTTATCGGGTTTATGGCTGAGCGGCTTGTCAATTTCAACAGGCGGCTCAGCCTCTACTGGTACTAAAACAGTCAGGCTAGCGTCATGGATTTCGGCACCACCGGGTGCTCGTGGCTCTTCCTTGACCGAACCCGTCACCTCCAGTACAGTGCCCACCTGCATACCGCGCAGCTTTTCCACTTCTGCCTTATCTTTGATAACAATCTGAACAAGGCCACTGCGGTCACGGACATTGATAAAGGTGAGGCCGCCCAATAGCCGTTTTTTGTGTAGCCAGCCTTTTACGGTTACAGTTTCGGCAATGTGTCCTGCCACTTGTGAGTTTAAGATTCGCATAAGTTCTCCTAGGATTTGTACTATTTCCAGGCTTGGAAGGGTCGACTAACAGAGACGCTCGCCTATTTGGCGTCGCTGCCGACCCGGGGATTCATATTAGAGGAGACCTGGTAGTTCATATAGGCACAGTATACCACCCCTGTTCCATTTCTACTAGCGGCGCAGGCCAGGCAGCCCGCCGCTATAAGGGTCGGCAAGATTCTGGGACTCCAATACAGCCGCCCGCAATGCAGAAGCATTAACGCGGTCACGGACTTCAGCGCCGCGCATAACTTCGTTAAGTGTAACAATCGCTTTCGAGCCGGAATAACTGCCCTTAGTCTGGAAGTTTTTAACAAAAGCTGTGAAGCCAATCGCACTGTACATCCTATCTTTACCCGTTGGCTGCGCCTCGACGCTGAGTTCATAACGCGCAAATGAATCTGGATCTGCCGTTTTATAGCGGCGTGTCGTTTGGTCAACGTACTCTGCCGGCACTTCAACACGCGTCAAGTTAACGTCACTCAGCCGACCGTAGAAGTTGTGCAGCAAGCTCCTGGTCGTAACGTACTGACGTGGTCGTTCCATCGGGTGTAACGGCCGGCCCTTACGCAATGTGTCACACCTCTGGAGCAAGCCGCCAATAACCGCTTCTGATATTACATCAAGGTCATTGCGATCAATCACAACTTCAGGCCGTGTTATTGGCATTGATTCGCCTACTTCTATTTCCTGTACTACCCGCCTTACCGTATCCAAGTGGCCTAAAATGCAGTCAGGGCTGCTTATGGTCTCTTCAATTCGTTGGGCAACTTGGTCAATTTCCTGCATGCAAAATCCCTTCTTTATCTGCGTTTTCCCAAGCTAGGAGCGCCTGCACTTCCAGCCTGTTCAATATTTTCAATTTCAATAATACGAGCATTGTCTTTGGCCTCTGCGACCATAGCGTCAAGCGCTTTCTGCCCCGAAGCCGGTTTTCTCGCCATCCTGAACATCAGATTTTTACGGTAATAAATAACGAATTCCACGCCAGAAGGTACCGCCGCCCGGCCAGAGCTTTTCATGTCTGCTGTTAAAATATACCGGCGAACATCCTGCATATCTTCCGGCGGTTCAACTTTTCGGAATGTCCGATCCATAGCAGCTTCATCAACTTCCAAGCGTTCAAGTCTGACATTTGTTACTTTACCATTGAAGTTTTTGACTAGTTTTTCGACAACATTGCCGTTAACGCCATCCCACCGGCTCACACGCATAAACTTTGGCGCGTTATATGCTGAATATATATCAGCAGCTATTGCTCTTGAAGCTTTGTCAAATAACCTAAAGAGCTGTTCTTTCGGAATAAGGTCGCCCGTATGCAATGCCATCTGCTGCCCAACTCCAAGCTGGGCTGCTGTTGACTCGAGTTCTTCAGGCGAAAATCCTTCATAGTACACCGCCCTACTCACCAGTTTGGCATAAGCGGCAGGGTTATTCAGGTAGAGTCGCATAACGTCACGGCTGTTACTTGCGGATTCCAGAATTCGTGGCAGACCGTCATATTCCTCGCGGAGTGTTGGCAGGTGGGCTTCAGCGACAACCTCTAGGTCGTGTGTATGTGCCAAGCTCCAAAAACCAATTAAATCGTCGCCAAAAACTCCCACAATATCTTGCTGGTGCTCCAGCGGAAGGCTAAAAAAGGGCTGGGCGGCCGCGCGGATATCAAGTGCAGCCATTTGCCCGTTAATATTCTGCACAGCCATAGCTCCAATGTCACTGAATTGTATAGGACGATTACGTACTTCGCGGCCAGTCATCTCGGTCTGGACAACTGACGCAACAATGGCGTTACATGCTTCAGTAAACCGCAGCCTTGCCTCTATTTCAGGTACTGCCGAAGCTGCACAGATAGTATCCGTTAATTGGCTTCTGAATTGTCGGCGCAGCGGTTCATAAGGCACGCCCACCGTGGGTACGATACTCCGCAGGCGTAACCGGTGCTCCGAAAGCCACCCTCTGGCCAGGCTCTTGGCATCTTCCTCAAACGATGGAACGTCTGTAATTTCTGCGCCATAGCCGTTTGTAATAACGCCGTATGCTCTCCGTATATTAGACACGTACGCCGCCGGATCACCGTCGTAAGGATCGTATCCAATGTTATGGGGAGTCCACAGCCGAAGCTCATAAAATTCTTTACTAACATCAAAATAGTGCCCTGCAGGCTGTGTGTCATGATTATGTGGGGTATCGGGTATTTCGGACATACTCTTTTATTTACAAATATAAAGAGTATTGTATTTATTTAGTTTCGGCAACTGTTTCTGCTGCTTTTTTGCGGTTCTTGTGCTCTTTTTCTGCCTGGTGCAGCGCCACGGCCCGCATGTCATCGTAGCGGTCGAATTCGTCAATTATCTTGTGGCCGATAACCTGCTCCAAAATATCCTCGATAGTAATAATACCTACAAACTCTTCAAAACTGTTTACCACTATAAACATGTGGCGCTTGGTCTTAAGGAAGGCATGTAGCGCCTGCTCGAGCGTATAATCTTCGTGTACATAAAATACTGAGGCGTCCATGATTGAGCGCACATGGCCGCCTTTGCGCGCATTTATCAAATCGCGTAAAAACAAGGTACCAACAATATTCTCTTCACTATCTTGGTATACCGGGAAGCGGGAATGGCCGCTATCGTGCAGCTCGCCCATCATTATGGGGCCCACGGTTTCTTCGGCCTTGATGCTGCGCACCACTTTGCGCGGTACCATAACATCGCTGACTATTTTGTCACCGTAGGTTAAGGCGTGTGTCAGCAGTGACAGTTCATCTGAGGAAAACCGGCTGTCCTCTTGTCCGCGCTGGCGGTCTATGAGTGTCAGAAAATCCTCGCGTTCATAAAGGCCAGTATGCACTGTGGCAGGACGATGGGCGGCCACCCATGTACCAATCCGGCCAAACAACGGTTGCAAATGGGACAACAACCAGGTAACTGCTGGGGTTAGCCATACGACGATTCTTACGCCTATCTGGCTAACATCGCCGTGGGGCATCCATACAAAACCATAGCCAATAATAAGTACTTCAGTTACGAACGCCAGAAATGGCGGCACTATTTGCGCCAGAATTACAAAACTAGCAGCTGTAGAAATAACGATAATCGTCCACAACAGCAGTGGCAGGCTGGTGCCATACGCCACTGCACGGTATAGCACCTTGGCCAAAGTGTCACCTGCTCGTGCCTGGCGTTTCAGCTCTTTGGGTGGAATAATAGCGTATGTTTTGCGCAGTGCAATACACAACAATGCTAGTCCGGCCAGCACTAAGGCAACGATAAACAGAATCATATACCTATCTTACGATCAGCTGCACGTTTTTCCAAACAATGGCTTGCAATTACGGGTGCCATTGTATAATTAAAAAGGAAATTAGGAGTTTACACACATGGACAAACGCTTTTGGGGATTTATTATTGTTATCGTCCTCGTATTTTCAGGAATTCTGATTTATTCCAACAAAAAAGATGAAAGTTCAAATAAGACCCAACCGACCAACCACATTATGGGCGAAAACAAGAAGCTTACACTGGTAGAATACGGCGATTTCCAATGCCCGGCATGCAGCAGCTACTACCCTGTTGTGACTGAGGTTATCGAAAAATACAAAGACACCATGGCCTTCCAGTTCCGTCACCTGCCACTTACCCAAATCCATAACAACGCCTTCGCTGCCTCACGTGCCGCAGAAGCTGCCGGTAAGCAAGGTAAATTCTGGGAAATGTACGACCTGCTATACCAAAACCAAGACGCTTGGTCGGAAGAAGGTAATCCCAAGCCAATGTTTGAAGATTACGCGACTGAACTAAAGCTTGACACGGATAAGTTCCGCACCGATTACTCGGCAAAATCAACTAACGACGCAATTAACGCCGATATCGCTGCTTTCAAAAAGACCGGAGCCGCTATGCAAACACCAACTTTCTTCTTGGATGGCAAGCGCATAGACGTGAAGGCTGATATTACAACCTTCGAGAAAGCTATCGACGAAGCGCTCAAAAACAAACAATAACGACTATCAGTTCTTAGCAAAAAGAACGGGCCTGCAAACAGGCCCGTTCTTTTAGTACATAATGTACTCGCGCCACTCAGGATGGCGCACGGTGACATCAACTCGCGACGGACGTGAGCGGATGATCTTTATTTTCACCGGCATTTTGGACCTCCAAAAAGAGCCAAAGCGTAAAAACGACTAAAAACGCCTGTATTTATTTTTATTGAATCTTTGTTTGTCTCTCGCAACGCGGTGCTCTCAATACCGCAGACATAGAAAAAATCTTACTATATCATGCTTATGGTTGTCAACTTTTTACTGCCGACAGCTCATTCAACTGGGTAAAAAGCGACGTGGATTTACTAAACTTTGTCGGATCCAGGCCCTTGTCGAAATACCGGAATTGACACTTTATACAAACGTCACATTGTGCCACCAGGGTTAGTTTGCCCCTTTCCGGACAATTGTTCTTATCAATACGGCAGTAGCCGCTGCGCCATTTTAACTTTACCTCGCCGCCCTTATCGGCACCCAGCCCCGCAGCACCAATGCCACCGCCGGAACCGCCGCCCTCACTACCGGCCTGTGTATTACCTTCGCTCTTCTTGTCAGCACCAGCGCCGCCGCCACAAGCCGTGGTAACAGCCTCTTTGTGGCCTAGGCTTGCCTCGCGCATAAACGTGATAATGTCATTATTGTCATAAGCAGCCCTGGCACGCTCGGTCCGATACTTACCCTTAGCCCCAAAAACAGAGGCGTCGATGGTTTTGTCGCGGAACGCGCGCTCCAAGGCATGGAATTGGGCTCGTTCGTACAATAGGGCCACAGTAGCCTCAGGTTTGCCCTGTAAAGTCGCAGCAGCATCTAATAAATCACCCACAACTGCTTCGGTAATCGAATTATACTGGCGAGCTTTGGTGGCGCATGTCTCGGCAAATGTTGCATATGGCTGCTTGGGCTGGCGCAGCCCGTAAAAGTACTCTTGGCCCAAATGGGTGTCATACAGCTCAGCCAAGCTGGACACGCCATGGGGCATCATACTTTTTGGTATCAACAGTGGCATAGCTAGCAAATCTTCGGTCGATAATACATGTGCATTTTCGACACCCCATGCGTAATACATGCCACGAACGGCAGCTAGGTCGTACCTGTTTCGTGCAGCATTGGCAATAAAATAGTTATTTTGCTCGTCGGAGGCATCCGGTACTTCTTCGACCGGCTGCATACCGCCCACAAAGCCCGACTCAGTAACTACTCTATCGGCATGTACTGTGCTGGCCTGGATAACCGCTGTCATGGTGTGGACAAAAAAACCTTCTTTTTTCATATCGGAAATAGACATGCTTTCGGGCGGTAACGAAAAAGTGACAAGCCAATTGTCATCAAGGTCTCCATGGGCTATTGCGGCCTCTGTACGCTGCCAGTTGAGGGCTTCGATCTCGGTGCGCCGGCGGATTGCTGGCGCCTTTGTGGCACTACCGCGCATACTGTTCCTGTGGATAGAGTCGTACGTGTGGCCATGTTGCTTTAAGCCGCCATGCGGCGCGACTTCCGCCTCTATGCGGATCACGTTACCAGTTTTAAGCAGGGTTTCTATGACGGTAGTGTGAGCGTTCATGCGCACTGCCGCCAGAGCTTGTTCATCACCTGTTTTAGCCTCGGCAACCAGCTGCGCTAAATTAGTTTGCTCGGGCACATCCAGTGACTCCATATGGATAGTCTGTTCCAGGGCAATACTGCCAAGCCACCCCGCCAAACGGCTCTGAGTTTCGTGCTCATATGATAGTTCGTGAACTGGCACCACAGCACGCAGGGCCGATGCATCGGCCCTGCGCTCCAACAGTGCTGTTTGTCCCCTCATATAAAACACCCGCTCTTTTTGTTTTCCTGAGCAGGCGTTAGAAGATAGTCGTATGCATACTTTTTTCCTGCTCGGGAGTACCTTAGGTCTGTCGTATCGGGCTTATGCGAATAGCATTTACCGTTGCGGCACAGCGTACGAGTTGCACGTACTTCCGACAGGCTAAGTGTGGTTGTTAATGTTTTTATTGTACACTACAAATAGCGCCTACACATTGTAAAAAACGCTACTCATAGCGCATCTAGCTAAGAGCGCAACGCATCAAAGCGAGCGTCAAAATCATACCCATCAGTGTCAATATCAAGGATGCTCAGTGCCTCGAGCAGGGTCTCTATATTACCCAGGTGCTCTGCAGTCACTTCGCCAGCGTCTTCTGCCTTTTTAATATGAGCTGCTGTTTGGGCCACCAGCCATGATTCAGGTGTTTCTACTGGCTCTGCAGCCGCATCAGGAGCAGCCTTGCCGCGCTGTACAATTTCCAGGGAACGGGCTTTTCCTTCACGGCGCACCAAATGCCCGCGTTTGATTAGGTTATTGACATGCAGTGCCACTGTGGCTACAGAAGTATAGTTAAGCCCGCCCATAATTTCACGGTAGCTGGGGCTATAATTATGCTGACGAATAAAACCATCTATGAACTCCAGCAGTTCACGTTGTTTTTTAGTGGGGCGGACAAATTCAGCCATTAGTTATTTCCTTTGCTTAGATTTTTTAGAGGTGTCGTAAAAAACCCAGAACCGGTACCATCCATAATTCCAGATAGTCATAATACCTGCGGATACAAAGAAGCCAAGATACGGGCTGACACCAATTGCTTTGAGGCCAGCAATAACAGCGTAGTCCAGGCAAATACCCACAGCAGATATAAGCGAGAACTTCCCTGCCATAACCTGCTCTTTGTGGCCAGCGGCAATATCACTGAACGCCCAATATCGCTGCACTAGGTAGTTCAGCGTAAATCCAACAATGTCACAGGCAATTTTAGCATATAGCCAATCCCAGCCCAGCCCGCTATACAGGGCGGCGAACACGGCATAACCACTCCAAAAATATACAGTACCGCCTACGTACGAACGCAAAAACCGTAGTACCTCCTGGCGGTTGGCAGAACGCTTTACGAACGGTTTCATAGGCCTTAGTATAGCAGTTTTTACGCGTACCACTGGAAACGGCACAAATAGTGGTACAATCGTAATAACAATATGAAGAACAACGCCTCCCTCGTATACAATGCCTGTCTGGTGGTTGGTGACTTCTTAGCCTTAGTCGCTGCTTTTGTGGGTGCGTATATCGTGCGCGTCAAACTCGATTCCCGCCCGCTTATTGAACCAGTCGCAGCAATGGACTACTTGCAGGCATTCTTGATTATCCTGCCGTTCTGGATCCTGATTTTTGCCTGGCTCGGCCTGTACAACAGCAATATATACGAGAAGCGCTTTATAGAGTTCGGCCGGCTCGTAGTAGGCTCGTTTATCGGCTTGATGTTCCTGACGTTTATCGACTTCGTAAACGATACGCCAATCTTCCCCGCGCGCTGGGTGCCAATATATGGCTTTTTGATGGGCTTTGCCTTCTTAGTCATTTACCGTAACGTGCTGCGCGCAATCCGCACCGTCCTATTTAAGTACAACCTTGGCATTACCAATGTCGTGGTAATTGGCGATAGTAGTGTCACCAGCGAGATTATTGAATCGTTGTCGCATCCTCGCAGCGGCTATAAAGTAGTAGCTATCGTGAGCAACAAACATGGTGCCAGCTTCTCAATGCCTTGCTACAAAACATTTAAAGATTTTCTGGCGTCCAAGGTGGCTCACCGCAATTTACACGGCATCATCCAGACCGAAATGTTCACAAATGAAACGCGCAATACCGAAATCCTTACCTTTGCCCAGGAAAACCACGTCAACTACCGGTTTGTACCTGGAAATTCTGAGCTATTCGTAGGTAATATCGAGGTTGAGCTGTTTCGATCATCACTACCGGTTATTGTCGTGCGGCAGACAGCTATTTTCGGCTGGGGCAGGATTATTAAGCGGTTACTCGACATTGCCCTTAGCAGTATCCTATTGCTGATTGCGTCACCCCTCATGCTGGTGTTGGCAGTTTTAGTAAAGCTATCCGATGGCGGTGAAGTATTTTTCCGCCAAGAGCGCCTTACCCGCTACAACAAAACATTTAAAGTATACAAATTCCGTTCGCTCATTACCAAATATAACGGCCTTGATCCCGAAGAAGCTTTTGTAAAGATGGGCCGGCCCGAACTGGTCAAGCTGTACCGCGAAGGTGGCGACCAAATTCCAAACGACCCCCGTTTTAGCCGAATCGGCCGTTTTATGCGGGCCACTAGCCTGGACGAGCTGCCACAGCTTATCAATGTGGTCAAGGGTGATATCAGCCTGATTGGGCCGCGCGCACTTATTCCCCGCGAGCTTGCATCGTACAAAAAACGCCACGCTATCCTCAGTGTCAAATCCGGCCTTACCGGCCTAGCCCAAGTTTCCGGCCGCCGCGACATCAGCTTTGAAGAACGGCGAAAGTTAGACATCTATTATGTCCAGAACTGGAGTCTCTGGCTGGATCTTACCATCTTCCTTAAAACAATCCGATCGGTTGTTGGCCGCCGGGGAGCAAGCCACTAGTGGCCAAAAAACCACGTGTTGCTATTGTGCATGACTGGCTGGTTGGCGGTGGTGCAGAACTAGTAGTTGAACAGCTGCACAAAATGTACCCCGAAGCGCCTATTTACGTATCGTACGCAACTGATGAATGGCGTAAGCGTCTGGACGGCAAAGTCCGCACTGGCATCCTGCAGCACTTTGGAAAAGTCCGTAAATTTATCCCGGTTTTGCGTATTTGGTGGTACACACGTCTTAACCTTTCAGGCTACGACCTAGTGATAAGCAGTTCTGGAGCTGAGGCCAAGGGCATTAAAGTGCCGAAGAATACTTTACATGTTAACTATTGCCACGCCCCCACTCACTACTATTGGAGTCGCTACGACGAGTACATGCGAAATCCTGGTTTTGGGTTACTTGATCCAGTTGCACGTATCGGCCTGCGGTTGCTGGTCGGCCCTTTGCGCCGTTGGGATTTTAAAGCTGCGCAGCGGCCGCACTACATGATAGCCAATTCCACACACACCGCCCGGGCAATCGAAACATACTACCAGCGTGAAGCAACGGTCATTCATCCGCCCATTAGCACCGGCCGCTTTAAGAATAGCCAAAAACAACAACGCAGCGGATTTGTTATTACCGGCCGCCAAACACCATACAAGCGCATCGACTTAGCCGTGGCAGCTTGTACAAAACTCAAAAAGGAGTTGACTGTTATCGGGCGAGGCCCAGACCACGACAAGCTGGTAGCCATGGCCGGACCAACCATTACTTTCAAGACCGACGCCACCGATGTCGATGTCGCACAGCTAGTGAAACAGGCGGAGGCTTTTATTTTTCCAGGTGTGGACGATTTTGGCATTGCGCCAGTTGAGGCGCTTGCCGCCGGTACGCCTGTTGTTGCGCTCAAAGCCGGAGGGGCACTCGATTACGTTGCACAGGGTGAAACCGGCATATTTTTCGAGGAACAAACCGTAGATAGCCTATGCGCTGCCCTGAAGACATTCCCCGCGTATTCTTTTGACCATTACAAGATTGCTGCCAGTGCCGAACAGTTCGCACCAGAGGCTTTTTCTACTACTTTCCATACTTTTATTTCCAGCGTTTACAAACCATAACAGTTATACAGGAGGCGCGCATGTGCGGTATCGTCGGATATATTGGGACTAAGCGGAATGGAATTGAAGCGGTAATGGGCGGATTACAAACGCTGGAATACCGTGGCTATGACTCAGCGGGCATAGCGTATCTGGATGGCGGAAAGGCCCATGTAGTAAAACAAGTGGGGCAGGTCAGCAACCTGCGGGCCACCGACACTCCGCTGCCAAAACAAACACCTCTGGCAATTGGCCATACGCGCTGGGCGACCCACGGATTGCCGAATGTTAAAAATGCCCACCCGCACTTCAATAGTGACCAATCAATTTTTGTAGTTCATAACGGCATTATCGAAAATGCACCACAGCTGCGTGAAAAACTTACGGAAGCAGGCTATACCTTCGTATCACAAACCGATACCGAGGTCATTCCCCATCTCATTGATATGCATCACAAAAAGCATACATCGTTTGCCAAGGCGTTCGAGGCTGCGCTACAGGAGCTGCAAGGTGCCTATGCCATTGCCGCAATAACCAGTGGTGAGCCGCAAAAACTGTATGCGGCACGCTTGTCGAGCCCGCTTGTTGTTGGTATTGGAGACGACGAGTTTATCGTAGCATCCGATCCGTCGGCTATTGTTGAGCACATGCAGCAAGTGGTTTACCTGGAAGACCACGAAATGGTTGTCGTTAGCAACAAGGGATACACAATTAAAAATGTCCGGCACGCCAAAGAAATTACCCGCCAAGCTGAAACGCTAGAAACCGCAGCAGAACATACAGGCCTTGGTAAATATGAGCATTATATGCTCAAAGAAATGCATGAAGTCCCGGATACTATCAGGGCTGCCATCCGTGGCAGGGCGCGTATTGAAAGTAACACCGTAAAACTGGGCGGCCTTGATTTTGTACACGAACGCCTACAGTCGATTGACCGGATTATTATTGTGGCCTGCGGCACCTCTTATTACGCAGGCTTAGTTGGCGAATATTTAATAGAGCAGATAGCGGGCATTCCGGTAGAAGTACAGCTAGCATCCGAGTTCAAATACCGGGAAGAACCCCTGACCCAACGTACTGCCGTATTAGCTATTTCACAATCTGGCGAAACCGCTGACACCATTGCCGCACTCAAAAAAGTTGAAGATTACGGCGTATTGCGACTAGGCGTAGTAAATGCCGTGGGGTCAACTATTGCCCGCCTTACGGATGCTGGCGTTTACTGCCACGCGGGGCCAGAACAAGCAGTCGCATCCACTAAGGCATTTGTGTCACAAGTAACGGTACTGACACTGATTGCGCTTGACCTCTGTAAAAACGCAAGCAAGCATTTTACCCCGACCCTGCGGGAGCTGACAGAGTTGCCGGCTAAGGCAGAGGCGATATTACGCCAAGCCCAGGCCATCCAAAAAGTTGCCAAAAAATATGCCGAAGAGCGTGACTTTTTATACATAGGGCGCGGCTACGGCTTTCCGTGCGCGCTGGAGGGCGCGTTGAAGCTTAAGGAAATATCGTACATCCATGCAGAGGGTTACGCCGCTGGCGAGATGAAGCATGGTCCCCTGGCGATGATTGACGAGCATTTCCCCACCTTCGCGGTGGCTACTAATTCACCATTACTGGAAAAAACCTATTCCAACATCGAAGAAATCCGCGCTCGTAAAGGCCGCGTTATCGCTATCGCCACCGAAGGCAACACTCATATAAAAAAGCTGGTCGATGATGTCATATATATCCCCGCCTCGGTTGAGCAAACACAGCCGCAGCTGGTGGCACTTGTAATGCAGTTGTTCTCGTACTATGTGGCTTTAGAAAAGGGCTTTAATGTAGACCGGCCGCGCAACCTGGCAAAATCAGTTACGGTTGAATAGCCAATGGCAGATATCGTCCTTACCCCTCTAGCCAAACCCGTAATCATCACTGTCGCCCAGGGCACTGTTCAATTGCCCGAAAATCTTGCTGGTCGCATTGAAGACCACTGGCAAAAGCTCACTACGCAAAACCCCCATTTATTTAATGGCGGGGCCTTTACCGTTACTTCGTTTACGGAAACACCAGAGGCATTCCTGGTAGAACTAACTGAGTCCGATTATGCTCATACACTATACTGCGAAACCTATGACGCTGGCGAGCATACCTTTCGAGTCATCCATTCCGCCACATTGGTTATTACTGGCGACAACAAGCTCGTAATTGGGCAAATGAATAAACACACGGCTCGGGCGGGCGTTATATGCTGTAGCGGTGGAGGCATTGACCACGGTGATCTGCGTGGCAATCTAGTGGACCTGGAGCACAGCTCCGCGCACGAGCTTCGCGAAGAACTGGGAATGGACCCATATGCCAGCGACGTCACAGCGTTCTTCCCGGCTTACATTAAAACTGGCGGCCCGAAGCATAAAATAAGTGTTTTGTACGAGGTGCACACCACCCTGTCAAGCCACGATTTTGCCAAAAATTACAAGGCGTTTGTAGCTGAGCTTGCCGATAAAGCCGAAAAGCCAGAGTACGCGCAATTGTTTTACGTAGAAAACACACCACAAGCTGTCGAGCAGTTTATTGCAGAGCACAACACAGACCTAGACGAATATCTTGCAGACCTATTGCGGGCCACTAGCAGTACGGCAGCGTAATCTGCTAAAAAATTACTGCTTTTGAGCCAGCACCAATGTCCATGGTAATGGCGAACGCGTTTGGCACACTGGCCCAAAATGCTTTTCAATATAGCTGACGAGCGTTAGCTTACTCCAGTGGTTTAGGTGTCCTGGCGTGTTGCCAAAATGACCCAGGTATTTGCCGCGAGCCATATTAAGCATGCACCACAGCGGTTCTCGCGGCACACCCAAAATCAAGTATCCATCGGGTTTTAGCACCCGGGCAATTTCGGCCAATGCTTTGTCAGGGTAATCCAGATGTTCCAGGACTTCCAGCAGGAATACAACGTCAAAGCTATCGTTTGGGTACTGCAGCTCGTATGCGCTCTCTTGGATAATTTCGACACCGGGGTTGTTACCTTGTGCTTTTGGTACCAACGCGTCCACATATTCCGACGCTTGTAATGTGGCATGGCCAGGTAGCATTTTGCGTAGCCGTTGTGTGGAAAACCCTTCACCACAGCCAATTTCTATAGCACGGAACATCACCTTCTCGTTGATGTGGGTGACGCGCACTAGCGACTCTACCGCTTTAAAATAGCCATCTATCAGCTTACCGCCAATTTTACCCTGGCCCTCATCTGTATATTTATGAGCGAAATCTTCAGCCTCAGGTGTTGCACGTAATTTCAGCTCATTTTTTTGCATGTCTGCCAAAATATCCTCCTCATTGTAATAAGCTTGAATGGGTATTATCCCAAACCTAGCTTACGCTATGCTGTTAGATATTTACGTGGACAATTAGTTACTTACCGGTTTGTCAGGTTCAATGGCTCCTGATTGTCCGCCGTCAGTGTCCTGGGAAGGTGCGGCGGATTGCTTTAGTTTTTGCAGCTCGTCCAAGACCTGCTGCAATTGGCGTTCGATACTTTCAATGCGTGCAGCGTCTGATGCAGCTATGCCGGGGTTGCCGACGCCGGTGCTCGGTTCGGCTGCGTCCGTGCCCACCGAGGCGTCAGTGGCAGCCTCGGTAGAGCCCGTGCTTAAGAACGCTTTGATTTCATTATCATCTTTGGCGCACGTAACTTTATTATTCTTGGAGTCAATAAAACACGTTTCGTTAATACCTTTGGACTCATTGGTCGTTACCGATACCATCCAGAAAAACTGTTTGTTAATAATAACCGGGCGCGGCTCAACGGCTACAATATTGCCGTTCTTGGTTCCATCTTCACTATTAGTTACCTGCCAGTTGTACTGTGGCTTGGCGGACTTTACATAACCAATTGTTTGCGACGCACCTGTTAATGCAGATTCTTTGGGCAAGCTATAGACGCTGATCTTGCCAGTCATGGCATTGGTAGTAAAGATTTTGTACACACCAAATGATTTCCCCCACGGATCGGCTGCCGACAACCATGTAAGCCCGTCTTTGGTAGATAGCATGTATGGCTGGATATTCGATTCGCCCTCTGGGTTAGAAATTTCTGTTTGGTCAATGTGCTTGAACCATTTATTGAACAAGCCATTTTTATATGCATAGCTTTCGTGAACCTGCTTTATGTAGCTTTCGGGATATAAACGGCCAGCAGATTTAATGATGTCGTTGTTTTGGGCTTCCGCAGGGCTCAGCTTTTTGATGTCACCACTAGGCGATACAACAAACACGCCACCAAGTACCGGATAGCGGACTGGGAAGCCTTTGTAGCTAATAATTGGCGCAATACTGTATATCTTGCCATCCACTTTGCCGTAGTAAACTTCTGGAATATCAGCCAAATATTGCTTCTTCAGCAGCTTCCAATGAATGTTATCAGTAAGAGCAACCCCTTCGGAAATAGTGAACTTCTGGTCTTCTACCGACGTATTACGCTCTACCTTGGTAGCGTCCACTGTTTGGACACCGCTGGCGTTGCCGGTCCAGTAGCGTAGCGCACCATTCGGAGACAATAGCGACACCCAACTAAATTTTCCATCCCAGTTTTGGGCATGCCAGTCAAAGGCCTTGTCGGCTGGGCGCTGCAACGCATCCGCACCAAAGCGTTCGGCGACAGCGTAGGGCACTACTCTGTTCTGATCGGTTTCTGGCAGACTTTTGGCAGTCTCAAACTTTGTAGCTTTGTATAGCTGGGCCATACGCAAGTCATTGCCAATTGCGCCAACAAAGAATGATGCCAAAACCAGGAAGAGGCCAATCACTGTAGCTTTTTGTGGGGTAAATTCTGGCTGCTTTTTACCTTTCAGGGCAACATTATTCAAGCGGTTGATAATATCCGGAGCCAGCGATTTGAACATCAATATAATACCTATAAAGAACATCAGGCAAGCCAGCGGATTGGTCCATAGCCACATAACCAATGGATGGAAGAATGGCCGTAGCCAATACACAATTACCAGCAGCACAATAATGCCGCCTATATTAGTAGCTTGTTTTTTGCTTAGTTTCATTTGGAGTCCCCTGTTTACAGAAATCATAGCACTTGGACATTACTGGCGTCTATGCTGTAATATTTGCAATTTTACTCGTACATTGTATAATCGTGTAAATGGAGATTTCTCTTCCCTTTGAAGCCCTTCTTAAAGATGATCGCACCACCAAGGAACAGCAAGTTGCAGCAGCTAATCATTTGCGTGTATTTGTAGCTAACGTCTTGGATGACAATGCAGATATAGCGCCAGAGAGGCATTTTCACAAGAGTACCACCTCAGTGCGAGGCATGTACGTAGTGCAAGGAAACATTACCGACCTTTCACGCGAGCCGTCATCACTATACATAAAAGAAATACGGACTATTGACGGCCATACTCATCCAGAACTCGTGTATAGAGTTGACGGCGATACGGAAGGCGTCAACTATGGGGCAGCAACCGACGCATATTATCGCGTAGACCGCACACTCGTTTCGTTTGGGCCGCTTATACGTGCTGTTACCGAGCGTATTGAGGCCATTAACGATAGCGTGCCTCACGACAGTTCACCCATTGTAAGTAGCTTTATCTTTAGACACATTCCCATAGGTGTTGATGAGATGCAATCAGTCACACAAACTGCAAGCGAACTTATCACAGCTGCCGCGGGCGACGAGCTCAATGGTCTGCAGCTCATGTCTGAGCAAGCGTATTTAGATATGACCGTCCAGCGCCTATACCCAGAAGGCTAGCAGATAAGTCCACACCAGGTACGGTTTTTTACCAGTTTCCACAAAAAAATCATAGCACAAAAAGGGCGCTCGTTACGATTACGAGCGCCCTTTTACGTTATGTAGATAGCTATAAGGTCAGTGCGTCTTCTTCGGTAACCATTTCGTCGGTTGCAGCAGGATCTTCTTCGACCATCATATCTTCGCCGTTGGCTTCGAGTTCTGCTTGCATTGCAGCAGCTTGTTCATCCATCATCGAATTAAGAAATTCGTACATCTTGCTCCAGGCAACTTGCTCGGTTGGTTGTGTCATGACCTTCACGTTGTCATACACAACGTCAACCGTAACCTTTTGGCCGTCCTGGCTGCCCTTTACGCGAACAATGCGCTTGGTTTGGATATCTATATAGAAGGTAGCTTTGTCTTCGGAGTCGTGCAATGCATCTTCGGCGTTCTCGAATTTCTGACCTACGATTTCGCCCACTTTATTGTTGTACTGCAACAAGTTTTCGTCGTTAGCAGTTACTTCGTATACGAATACGTCGCGACCGTGTAACTGTTGTTTCTTAACTGCGTCTTTGTTGTAGCTGTACAGTGGCTTTTCTTTAATTGCATCAAGCAACTTTTGCTTGTCTGATTCTTTGAAGTTACCCATTATGAAGTCGCCAGGAAACAGTTCGTAAGGATCGCCCGCCTCGTAGAAAGACAGTTCCGCGCCCTCTGCCAACTTACCGTCTTTGCGCACCTGCGTCCATTTGTCGGCGAACTCTTTAGTTTGCTCACTTGGGATTTCCATACTGAGAAATGCTGATTCTGGGAATTTAGCAAAAATATCTTTGTATGTTCCATAGTATTCGTATTCTTGGTTTATGCCGTCGCCGAGGTCAACCTTGAACGTAGATTCGTACTTAGGATTCTTGACGTCGCTAACATTACCCTTAACAATTGCGCCCATGTCATCAGATGACATAGTAAGCTTGTAATTTTCTACGCTCAGACTATTCTGGAACGCGCCGTTGAATACTTTTTCGGCGGTTGGCCGAGTGGACATTTGCCACACTAAAACACCACCAGCAATAACGAGTACTGCTGCAGCAGCTGCGATAATCAGCATTTTCTTGGACTTTTTAGGTGCCTCGGTTGGCTGTGGTGTCGTAGCAATAGGATCGACAGTTGGGTTGGTAGGAGTGGGAGCATCTGGATTCATCGGGAACCTTTCTTAAGATTTGCTGAAGTATAGCACGAAGTGCTTCGCTCGTCTATACGTATTTATGGGTCAGATAGCTACTTTAGCCATCAAGCGTAAACTTTGCACTGACGATCCTCTTGCCATTAACCACCTCAATAAGGTACGCAGCGCTTGAATCATGCACGTCACCCGCGGCAAAATAAACACCATCTCTTTTGGTTACATGCGCTTTGTGGTTAACTCCAATAAACTGCGGGTATTGATATTCAACGTTTAGAGTATCCAGTAGCCCACGCAACTTATTATGAAGTTCCGCTTCGAGCGGCTGGTTAACCATATGGACAGTAAGCTTTTTGGGACCAAGCTGGATAATTTCGTCAAACACAATGTCCACTGGCTTAGTCTTGGCAAACAGTGGCTGCACTGCTTTAGCCAGTGCTTTAGGCGACAACTCCGACCAAAAGCGGCTCATAAGTGTTAAATGTGATGGTAGGTCATCATAAACCCTACCTACGCGTAATGGTGAGACTTCTAAAGTAAAAAGGTAGAGATGCTTCATTTTATTTTATAGGTAGTTGGACTCTTAAGCTACTTGGATACGCATAAGCTGAGGGTTGGGACTTTCGATCATTGGCGATCCATCAACTTTAAAAAATTCCAACTCGCTCACAAAGCCATCCACTACATGTAAAAGGATAGCTACATCTATGCCATCGGTGTCAACAACTAGGGCCTCAACGGGGATAGTATTTCTCGCTGCAGCTACCTCTTTTGCATCTGTATGCAATAATATGCTGCCGTAGTTATCTCCATCAGCAACCTCGGAAACCTTTACGTTTTCAAGCTGCTTGATAATCGCGTCCTTTCCTGGAAAATCTTTTTCAAGCAAGCAGCTAAGTATGTTTTTTTCTAACTCATTTAAGCTTCGCATCATAAACCTTTACTTAATTCTGAAATATGTACCAATATTTATACTACCATCTTTCAGCGTCAAGGTTAGTTGGTTCGTCGTAAGCTATTTCAAATACTGTTGCGTTAATTATCGCCTTCGCTTCGTCACTTTTTATTAGCCGTAATCATTAAACCTTAAAGGCTAAATTTCTTGTCTTTAGTTTCGGGATCTTCAGGGTCACCGTACTGTAATGTAATATCGATATGCTGAAAATTAGAATGACGTAGTTGTTCTTCAATACTCTTGAAGATGCTATCAGCAGAAGACCCGTAAATATAGACCGTACAGGTGCCTTCCCCAAACTCATGACCATCTATACCCGACCCCTCGGGCAGCACGTTAGCAAGCTTATCTTCAAGTTTATATATCTGTTTTTGTTCCTCACTGCTACCAAATTCGTCAAACCCTTCAAATAGGATATCTATTATGACGGCCTCGTCATAACTAAAGTCGGGTTCCTTTTTTTGAAACATGCCAAACATTATCTTCTCCACCGTGGTGGTTTAATCTTATTCTCAAGCCACGGCGCCCTCTTACCAAAAGCATACCATTCTTCTCCAATTCGAGTTGTGGCATCAATTCCGAGATCTTCAATTTTGAGTTCTACAATAGCAGCCCTTCTAGAAGCGACGATCAGCACTACTGATTGTGCCAATCACTCATATCAAATATACCGCTGAATATCTTTTCAAACTCAGTTACTGTTACTTTTCCAATGACATTAATTTTACTCTCAAGATAATCTCGGGTACTTCGTTCCGAATAAGTATTCAAAACTAATGCTTTTTGTAAGTCGTCCTTACTAACCTCTTGGTTAGGATGATTGAGAAAATCAGGTGAACATATAATTAGATAAAATTGCTCTCCAATGTGATGGCGATCTGTTGCGAAGAGAGCTCTGGGCGTTTTCTCCAGGTTATTTATGACATTAACTGCGATCTGTACACCCCACCGCCGATCGTCTTCATCCCAAGAAGTAATTACTTCGAATGAGTCAAGTTTTGGGTCTATATAATTATCCATTGCTCTATTCTACCTTATTCTTAAGTGTCCATTGTAGTAGCCAGGCCTGTTTTTATTACTCCATTTATACGCGGTTGATCCTCTTGTCTGGAAGTTTGATTGTTTGTAACCTAGTCTAACCTTGTAGGACGGTGGTCTATACATCCTAAGACCATCCCTACTTGTAAGCACGCCTTTCTTTCCTACAGATGCACCTCGACCTACAAACATGCGTCCTGCCAGCTTAGATGTAATCTTGCTAGTTTTCCCAAATTTCGCAAGGCCTGCCCCGCTTTTTGCAGCTTTGGCAATCTTATAAGCCTTAATACCCACCCCTACTGCTCCTAGGCCAGGCACAAAGGTAATTGCCGTGAGCGCAATTTCACCCTTGTGCTTCCCCGCCCAACTCAGCGTACTTTTCGCCCAACCAGGCATCTTCCACTGTCCCGTCAAATCAAAATCATTCACCGGATCCGGCGGATACACATAGCTGTTTTCTACTCCGCCTTCTACTGGGTCTACGCTCAGGAATCTACCCATGCTAGGGATGTAGACTCTGGCTCCCATTTGGATGGGGTTTAGAGTCATGTCTGTTTCAGTGAGCTTTTCGTGTTTGCCAACCCAACCGTAGGAGCCAGTTCCTTGTTGGTTGTCGGGAGCTGTCGCTCCCAACAACTGACCGAATGGGTCGTAGGTGTAGGAATTTAGGAGTGTTCCGGCAGTGTTTGTGGTGGCTTGGATGTCTCCATGGATGTTTGGAAGGCTGAAGACGTTCTTGTTGTTGGCGGTTGTTTCGAGTGGGCGGATGGTCAGCAGAACGCCACCAGGAAGTTGGAGGTACTTCTCGGATATTTGCCAGTTTGCATTACGAATGTAGTCTGGGGTGTCGCCAGAACCAGTGAAGCCGTAGTACAGCTCATCTACGGTGACGTCGTTGACGTCGTGGTAGCGGGCTACCACGCGGTCTTGGACGTCGCGGTCGTAGTAGGTTGCTTTGAGACCTGTTACTTGGGTGATGCTGCTGTTGCGATCACTACTGTCGTAGGTGAATTTAGTTAGGTTGCTGGCATTGCCGAGTTGAGTGGTATTGCCGTGGGCGTCATAGATTGGGTTGGTCAGTTTGACGTCGCTGCTTTTTACCAAACGGTCGGCTTGGTCATAGCAATAGGTGGTGGTTATGCCGTTCTTGACCATGGACGAACGGTTGCTGTTTTTAGCGGCATTGGCGTTGGTGCCAGCGGTAGTACAGCTGGCATCCAGCACACCAAAGTTGTAGGTGTAGCTGTTGCTGCCTTGGGTTGCGGATACCAAACGGTCGGCATTGTCGTATCCGTAGTTCCAAGTGGTGGCCGTGCCGTTTACGGTGCCAGTATTACTAGTTATTTGGCCGGATTGGCTGCGAGTTACAGCGTCGCTTACGGTGCTGGTGCCGTCACCCAAGGTATAGGTTTGGCTGTCCGCCCTGCCAAAGGTGTCGTAGGTGAGGTCTAGTTTTTGCTGGCCAGCGGTTGGGTATTCTACGTAATCCAAGCGACCGTAGCTGTCGTAGTACGATTTAGCAACAATTACGTTATCTAGCTTTTGTTCTGTTAGTCTACTGTATACGTCGTAAACGAAGCTTTCGTTGCCCAAGGGGCCGCTGCGGCTAACCATTCTACCAAGGTCATCGTAGGCAGTAGTAGTCGTGTCATTGTATATATCCGTGTAACTTGTAGTACGGCCGAGCAGGTCGGTGGTAGTCGTAATACTACCAAAGTTATCGGTGCTAGCCGTTACCAATGGATTACCACCCACAGCGTAGTTATTGGTAATAGTGCGTGCTGCGCGGGTTGGCGTAGTGCCGGTTGCGCCGGTCGCTGGCGTAATAGTGCTGAGCGTTTTGGCCGGGATAACCGTGCTGATGGTGCGCTCGCGCGCATCGTAAGTAGTACAGGTCCAGGCATCTGTGTTGTAGCGAGTCGCTACCACCTTGCCAGCATCGTCGTACACTGTTTCGGTGGTACGGCCGGTTTGTGCACCGGCACCATCTGGGTCAGTCTCGGTCTTTAGCTTAATCTGGCCGCCCTGATAGTGTGCTTCGGTAACACCAGTGGTACACGGGTTGTCGCGGGTTTCGTCGCCACCGTAGTAGCTATAGTTTGTGGCTGTGCCGCCAGGCAATGTTTTGCTGGTTTGGCGCAGGAATGTGCCAGCCACACCCTGTGATTCGTAGGTCATGTTGGTGCTGTAGTTCAGCCCGGTTGGATCCAGCGTATTGCTTTGCGCCAAGCCCAGTTCCGGATTAGTACCGTAGTCTGTTTTGGTTACTGTGTCGCCCAATTGTGCGTCGTACGATTTGGTGGTAGTCGTTAGGCCATAATCTGGCTTTATGTACTGTGTAACGTTGGCCGTTTCGGTGCCGCCGGGAGGCGTTACGTACATGGCGAATTGTGAATTACCCGTGTGGCTATAGTACTCCACGCGGAAACGATGGGTCGTACCGGCCACATTGTCGTACGTAGCTTGTGGATGACTCCGGAAGACACCGTCGTTCCAGTTATCAAGGATTGCTTGGTCGTCTATATACAGCCGGACACCGTTGTCTGCTGCGAACCTAAAGGTATACTGGCCGGCTGCGGGCAGTACCAGCTTGCCACTCGCCCTAAAGCCCCAATCATCTGTCACGCCAGTAATTGGCGAGCCAGCGCCCCAGTTACTTGCCAGCTCACCCGGTGTTGCACCGTCCAGGTTTGTGCTGGTTTTCTTCGGTGCCCCAATCAGGCTTTTACTGGCATTTCCGTAGGTATAGTACGTTACGTTAGGGCCTTGCATGCCCTCGTCGTAGGCAGTGTCGGTGCGTGGAACTTGGCTTACATATGCCGCCAATGGCCTGCGGTCGGCGCCAAACCACGAAGATGGCGCGGGTCCGTACTGCTCTACCTGGCGGTCGTTTGCATCATAAATAGTAGTACTCTTCAGGCCGGTTTCGTCGGTTGTGCTGTAGGTAAGGTCTTTGAACTGGTCCCATTCCGTAGTGTCGCTTAAATTGGCGGCATCGGTATCCTTGGTAGTACGGAACAAGTTGTCGTATTCCACGCGGCGGCTAAAACCATATGGTTCGGTAGCGCCAACAATGTGCTGCTCGGTAGCACCAAGGTACGCCCCGTTGCCAGGAGTGTAAGCTAAGGTGTGCTCGGTACGGTTTGCTCCAGCGGTAGCAGCCGGCTGTTTTACGCTCACTACCCGTCCAAGTGCATCGTAAGTCATTTCGGTAAGTGTCGTGGCATCGTCGGCCCGTATGCCTGCTGCAATAGCATCATTAGCAGCAGTATCGCGGATGCTCACAATACGACCTAGGGTATCGTATTGGTAATCAGTAAGCTCGTCACCCGGTTCGGCGATGCGTGCTAAGTTACCATTTTTATAAAAGAAGTTGGTAGCGCGGCCGTCGTTAGTCTTTACGGCACATAGCATGCCGCTTGGAGCTTGGGTGTCGAACGTGGCAGGTGCGGTGGCGCAGTTTACGTCGCCGCTGTAGTACACCTTCGCCCACCGATTGTTGGTGACGCCATCGGTAATTTGCGTTAATTTTGCAGGGCTGCCGCTGTAGCTGTATTTGAGTGCGGCTGGCTTAGCAGCATCCACCGGACTGGTTACCGATTGCAGCAAACTGTCAGCACCGAACACATATACCCGGCCGTCAACATCTTGCAATGTATACGTACCGTCATTGTTGCGTACTAGGTGGCCATTTTCGTTGGCAGGTGGCGTGTATCCGCCATTTTTCCAGATATATTCATGTGTCGTACCTGTCGAGTCAGACAGGACGGCGCTGTTTTGGTTTATTTTGATCCGGTCGTAGCTTAAGTTGCCGTCAGGGTCGATACCCATTGTCCACCCGTTTGGTAATGTTTTTGCGCGTGGGCTTAGCCACGATGACGGCACGATTTGCTGGGCTACCGCACCTTTTACAAACAAGTCAAAGCTGCTACCACCGCCAACATCGTAATGGTCAACGGTAATTGGTACGGGCTGGCCTGCGGTTAGTGTTACGGCACCGCTAAAGCCCAAAGAACAGCAAGACCCTGTCCACTTGTCCAAAATGAGATTGTTATTCAAATAGATGCGCGAAAAGTCGTCGGCATTAGCGCCAAAGTAATATGTGCCGGAAACTGGGGCAGTTATATAGCCCGTCCACCGTGACATAAAGTCGGTAGGGCCACCCGCAACTGGCGATCCGGAGCCCCAGTCAAAGCTAATCAGGTTTTCGTTGCGCTGCAGGAATAGCTGGCCGGTAGCTATGTTGTGCGTTCCATCGTCCTTATAATAACGGCCGGTCAAGCCTTGATCTTGGGCAACTTGGCGTACACCGGTGTGAAGCCACTCTTTTGGCACAACCTGTTCGCTCACTGCCCCTTTTACGTAAAGCTTAGCCAGAGCAGGCCCGCCAATATCGTCATGGTCAACCTTTATTGGCACTACTTGCCCCGCTGTTAAACTGACTGATGCCGTACCGAAGCATGGCGCTCCGTAGCATCCGGCGTTCTCGTATACCACCGAGTTATCAACCCAAACCTTAAAGCTGTCGTCGTTGGTGGCGCCAAAGGTATAGCTACCCGTTACCGGAGCCACAAAATAACCCGTCCACCGCGTTGAAAAGTCAGCATTAACCACGCCGCTGGCTGGTGATCCTGTCTTCCAATCAAAATTAAGGTTTTGGTCCACCCGGTTCATTACCGGCGAACCAGTTCGGGTAGTGTTATTAAAGTATTCGCCCACTAGCCCATTGCGCGAACGCGTTGGTGAGTTATAGTCCAGGCTAATACCCATCGACCCGCCAAGCGCCGATGTGTCATGGCTTGCCGCGGAGGTTGTAAGATTGCCCGTACCCAAATCCGCAGAAACCGGGCCAAGCATGTCAAAAGCCTGCGTTTGGTCTTTGCCAGTCCGGGCATCAATCTTAAAGGCAGTCGCCGGACCCCAACCGCTCTTTGCGTCAGCATTGTTCGGATCAACTGATTGGACCTGTACATAATATGTCGTTCCATCTTGCAAAACCCCGTCCGGAATAGTCCACTGGGTTGTTGCCTGTGCGCCCGAGACCGCCACAGTACCGCTACAGCCGCCGCCGTTACTTACACAAAAGTTGTACTTAAGGGCGTAGCCATTGGTGGGATGGTTGTGCGCGGTTGATGTGAACGAAACTTGCGGGTCAACATACACCTGGTTGCTAACCGGTGATGTTACGGTTGGCGCGGGCAGGACTTCGGTGTATGTAAATTCGACATAGGTATTTTCGGGGTCGAAATTCTTGAACGTCGTGCTGGTAGTTTCGGTACCACGCACCATAATCCAGTTATCCCACTTGTTTGCGTTCCGGTAGCTTTGGTACACACTTGTTACGTTCAAGTCGGCCTCTTGCGTAAATGTGGCCGAACTCCCGCTGTTCACTCCCACGCAATCATACCCATGGCATGAGGTACCCCATGCACTAAAGGTTTTTGCGTCGTTCGTACCGGTATAGAAGCTTGCGTTGCGCTTGGTAAGGTGCAATCGGGCATAGTCCAGTTGGTGCCCACGAGTCCGGCTGTAATCAGCGTACAGTTCGCCGCGCCAACTCTGCCAATACCCATTGACATCCATAAGCGATCCGGCATAAACATTGCATTCGTTGGAATAACAAACATAGCCGTCGCTCTTGTAGGAAATATAGTCGCCGCCGGCACGCGTACCCGGATAATCCCGATACACTACAACCGGGTCAACCACGGCCGGAAAGGCTTTGGCTGGCAAATTACGCAAAAAGTCTTCTTGTATACCAATAGCCAGCTTGCCATCTTTGTATGTTTGGCTGAATTTACTGTGGTCAGTCTCGTGGCCAAAAGTATTTAGGATAAGATTTACCGGGTTAATGCCAAACTGATCGCCTAAAGCGCCCTCAATAGTAAATGCCGCACCGCTTTTAGCGCCGGCTACTGGCGTAAGATTAGCGCCGATAACCTCGAACTGCACGTTGGCGTCAGCATCTTTATGCTTGAATATTATATTTTCTTTCAGCTCGGAGCCGTACACAACATACTCCAGGTCAACGCCATTCCAAACATCAGCATAAATAACATGCTGTTTGCCATCCAACGTCTCGATAGTTGGTTGTACCGCTTTGGCACCAACCGGCTTAAATCCGATTTGGCTGTCGCCTTTGCGTACGCGGATCATACCACCTGCATTATCCGTAGGTGCAAAGCGCGCATGCCAATCATTGGTCTTAACTGTGTACGTAGTAGTTTCGGTAAACCATGAACGGATCGCACCCCATGTTTCACCCAAAACGTTGGTGGCGTCGCCAGCGTTTTTATCTTCTATAAGACTCGTGTCAATCTGCTTCCAGTCATCACCCTGTCTGAAGTGCTTGCGACCCGTGTATTGGCGGGTCTTAAGACTGCCGTCTTTGGAGCGGAACGTCTTGCTATCAGCGGTGCGTTTTTGCACTAGCTCTTCTTCGGTAGCGTAACTGCGCTTACCTTCTTTGCCCTGAAGCATTTGGCCGGACTGTACTCCGCTGGCACTGCTAGTTGTAATACCTGGGACACCTTTTTCTTCGGCTACAGGCTGCTGGTCGGCCGCTGGTTTTGTGGTCAGAGCCTTTTCCGACAAAGCACCGGCAAAATCCTGTTCCATGGGTGTTTCGCTTGGCGTATTAGCAGCGTGGGTGTTGCGCCGCTGTTGGTACTCGTCAGCTACCGCAAATGCCGATGGTGCAATCGTAGTCGCCACAAAAACTGACAATACAAATACCAATGTCGTTTGCTGCCACACTCGTTTTGAACCGAACGAAGCATTTTTTATACGTCTAAAGAACCGCCCATTATTCATAGGATCCCCTCATAAAGTGTTGAAGGTATCATACTAGCCTATGCGTATGCTTGTAAATAAGAATTTAATGAATATTTGCTGAAGTCTGTGCATAACCGGCATTGTGCCAATAGTTTATAATTAAGGGGCACCGAAGGAGATGCCATGGATAGTATTATGAACATCTTTAAAGCCTACGACATTCGAGGCAAAGTCGGCACCGAGCTGACTGCAGAGGTTGCCCGAAATGTGGGCTGCTCCCTAGCGAACTGGTTGCCCGAACAAGGCACGGTTGCTGTTGGGCGCGATATGCGCCCCGATTCAGCGGAACTAGCCGATGCTCTTATTGAAGGTCTTCGCGCCCAAGGCCGCAATGTTATGGATATCGGGCAAGTTACTAGCGATATGATCTACTTTGCAGTTGGCAATTATAACCTTGCTGGCGGCGCTATGATTACCGCTAGCCACAACCCAGGAACCGATAATGGCATTAAACTGTGCCGAGAGCAAGCTAAGCCTATTGGCCAGGACTCAGGCTTGTTTGAAATCCGCGATGCAGTTGCGGGCGGGACTTTTACGCCAGCAGACCAGCAAGGTTCCATAGAGCAAAAAGACATCACCGAAGAGTGGATTCAGCACGTCTTGTCGTTCGTTAACACCGGCGAGCTTAAGGAAATGAACATTGCAGCCGACGCCGGCAATGGCATGGCGGGTAAAATTATTCCGGAACTCGAGCCCTACGTGCCGTGGCAGATAGAAGAAATGTATTTCGAGCTAGACGGCACATTCCCCAACCACATAGCCAATCCGCTTGTATTTGAAACGCTTACCGACATTATTGCCCGTATTAAAAGCCAAAAGCTCGATGGTGGCATTGCCTTTGATGGCGATGGCGACCGCGCATTTTTAATAGACGAAACAGGGGCCGTATTGCCGGGCAGCGTTATAACAGCCATGCTAGCCGAATACTTTTTACAACTACACCCTGGCTCTGCCATTATTTACGACGTCCGCTGTAGCAAAACAATTCCAGAAATTGTTGCCGAACGTGGTGGCAAACCGGTACGCGCACGTGTTGGACATTCGTTTATTAAGCAATATATGCGCCAAGAAAACGCACCGTTTGGTGGCGAAGCCAGCGGGCACTTTTACTTCCGTGACAACTGGTTTGCCGATTCCGGCCTGATCGCAGCCGTTATTGGCCTGTATATTGCGGGTAAGAGTGGCAAAAAACTTTCAGAATTACGCCAGCAATACTCGCGCTACCCGGCCATCCCCGAAACCAACTTTACCGTTACCAATAAACAAGCGACCATTCAAAAAATCAGCCAAGCCTTTGCCGATAGCACCCAGGACACTCTGGACGGTCTGACCGTAGACTTGGGCAACCACACATGGTTCAATATCCGCGCCAGCAACACCGAGCCGCTGCTGCGCCTGAACGTAGAAGCCGACACGCAAGACCACCTCGACAGTCTGGTCACCAAAGTAAAAAGCCTCGTAATATAACAAAGAGAGCTGCTGTTGGCGGCTCTCTTTTTTTGTGCTCCTACAAACTATGTTGAATTGTGCGGAAAACGCCGTCTGGCTCGGCCAGAGCAAGCGCGACAATTTCGTCGGCCCGCTGCTGCGTGTCCGCCACGCTGTAAATACGCAATTGCGGCGCATTACCCGATGGGCGCAGGTGGGCAATATCGCCATTATCAAAGAAAATGCGCACGCCATCCAGCGCGTTCACGGCAGTGACCTTTCCAAAACCGTGCTCAGGTGTAAAAAACGCCGCTAACTGGGCATGAACCTCTGGAGTGTCTTGGCCATAAGTAGCTAAAATCTTTTGCGATACTTCTGGCGGGAAGTTATCAATAAGGCCAGCTTGTGTGTACCGTTCCGGTAGCTCGCCAAAGATGTCCGCCACTGTCGTATGAGCATCTTTTGCGGCAACTAACGCAATAATGATTGGCAAAATAGCATCGCGGGTGGGCAGCGCCTTGAGTACGCCATTGCTTACCTGTATGTCACAGCCAAGCAAAAATCCGCCGTTCACTTCCCAGCCTACAATTCGCTGCTTTCCTTGTTCGGCAGCAGCCTGCATAGCCTTTACTACGTATGGCGAGCCGATTTTAGTGTGTTCAAAAGTAACTAATTTTTGCTGCAAGTAGGTGTCTACTGCATCACTGGCACTTACTGGAAAAGCAGCCGCGTCGGCTTCAATCCATTCTGCAACCACAGCACCCAGCACATCGCCACGGTGAAATTCACCCGTTGCATCAATGACAAACGGCCGGTCGCTGTCGCCGTCCGTGGAAACAATCGCGAAAGCTCCAGGATGTTCTTCGGCAAGCGTCCGGAAGTATTTTTGGTCTGCCGGCTTTACGTTTTCAGTGTCAATGGGTACAAACGTGTCAGATCGCCCCACGGGTATTACGGTAGCGCCAAGCGCCTCCAGCAAATCCACCAGCAGATCGCGCCCAACGGCAGAGTGCTGGTAAAAAACAATTTCTTTACCGTGCAGGGCATTCCCGCCAAATGCCGAAAGGTACCGCTCAATGTATACCTCACGCGCAGTATTGTCTTCGGCAGGCAGCTCTGGCAGCTGCCGTAACGACCCATTGTCAGTAAAGATAGATACAGCCGCGTCTTGGCTATACAGCGTATCGCGCACAGTTGCCACAGCAGCCTTTATGCCAGCTTCGTCATCCTTAAGGACTTCTCCGTCGGTTTTATAAAACTTAATGCCATTACGGTCTGCGGGGATATGGCTGCCGGTAACCATAATACAAGCTGCATTATTTTGCAGCGCAAAGTAAGCGACTGCCGGCGTTGGGATGAGGCCGCAATTGACCGTCTTCAAACCGCTGTCGCTAATTGCCTGGTGCATTGCCGCCATAATACGCGGGGTGCTGTCGCGTAAGTCGCCAGCCAAATATACTGTGGCACTTTGTTCCAGCTGCAAAAAGTCCAAAAAACCGCGCGCGTTGATGTAGCATTCCAAATCGGTCATATCGCTGACTAAGCCGCGTAGGCCTGACGTACCGAACGAAAGTTCCAAAGGCTCGAATGCTAGTTCATCCTGTAGTGATGGCATGTGTGCTCCTTATTTCTGAAAACGCTTGCTTACATCGCCAACTTTTTGGCTCATGTCCTTACGGGCCACCACAATTCCGTTTGGCGTGTTAACCACCACAACGTTGTCGAGGCCAATAACAGCCACCGGCTTGTCCTCGTGGTTCTGTACAAATGAATTCTGTACGTCTTCTATTTCTACTACGCCATTGATGCTGTTGTTTTCTTCGTCGAGGTCGGCAGCCTTGTGTAAATCGCTAAATGATCCCAGATCCATCCAGTCAAAGTTGGCTGGCACTACCAATAAATTACGTACCTTTTCAATCAAAGCATAGTCAATGGCGATACTGTCGAACGATAAGTATGTCTCTTCGTAGTTTTCAGGTGTGGCATCTTGCAGTTTTTGGAAGTTAGCCATAAGGTCTGGCGCATCAGTCTGCATAGCGTTCTTAAACGTGTTTACCGAACCCACAAAGTAACCGCAGTTCCACAGATAGTTACCACTCTTGAGGTATTCATTAGCTGTATCATGGTCCGGCTTTTCCTTAAAAGAATGCACGTTAAATACAAACCTGTCTTCGTCGGCTAGACCTGACTTTTGGATATAGCCAAAACCTGTCGCAGGGTGGTCAGGCTCTACACCAACCAATACAATGCGTCCCTGCTGAGTTGAGCTTTCGGAAGCTACCTTAAATGAGTGCACAAAGCCCTCTACGTCGCGGATGTAGTGGTCAGAATGTACAAAAGCAACTGGCTCGTCGTTGTCATGTTTTTTACTGATATAGTCCAAAGCCTGGACAATGCAGTGTGCGGTACCACGGCGGGCAGGTTCAACAATAATATTCTCTTCGGGCAGCTCCGGCAATTGCTCGCGGGCAATATCGACATGGCTAGCTTCGGGAACAACATAAATAGTGTCAGTCAATTTGCGGGCGCGGTCGTACGTATTTTGGAGTAGCGAACGGCTGTCACCGTTGACTTTCAATAACTGTTTTGGAAATGAAGGAGTGGACAAAGGCCATAAGCGTGACCCCGACCCTCCGGCGATAATTACTACAATCATTCCTATATAATAGCAAATAACCTCCCGTACATACGCAATTCCGGCGCGCATTGCCAGTTGACCCCTGTATCTACTGTTGGGATTCATACAATATCTTGACCCAATACCAAGTTTCCCCGAGGAGCAATTAAAGTCTGGTATACTGTCTGTAATGAGTACAAAAAAGAGGGTTGCGATTGTTATCCCAGCTTATAACGAAGGGCTGGTCGTTGGGGACGTCATCACAAATGTCTCCAAGCTTATGGCAAAGCAAGAATTTGATTTTCAAATAGTTGTTGTAGATGATGGTTCAATTGATAATACGTTTGAAGTATCCAGGAAAGCCAAAGCGCACGTCATACAACACGTTTTAAACAGCGGTAGCGGTAGCGCAACTGCAACTGGCCTTAGCTATGCGGACCGCAACGGATTCGATGCAGCCGCAACTCTGGATGCCGACGGCCAGCACAGTCCCGAAGACTTACTTAAGGGTATTGAAATAATGCTCAAAGGCGATGTAGACCTACTTATTGGCAGCCGGCTCATAAACAATGACGGTATGTCCAAGGTAAAAATTCTGGGCAACTGGGGCCTTAGCTTTATTACTTATCTGCTCTTCGGCGTCAACAGTACCGACTCACAGTCTGGCCTTCGTATTTTTTCCAAACGGGCACTCGAGCAGCTAAAGTGGCGCACGAGCGGTTTTGAATTCTGTTCCGAGATGCTTTGGCGAGCAAAACAGCAAAATCTGGTAATTGATGAGTACCCAATCCAAGCCATCTACACCGACTATTCTAAAAAGAAAGGCCAAAACAACTGGAACGGCTTTAATATTGTCAAATCATTATTACGGCGTCGGCTAATGGAGTTAATCGGTGAGTAGGTATTTGATATTATTGATTTTAAATCTGCCTTTTATTATTGCAGGCCTGTTAAATGCACTCGTCAACTACAAGCTCAAACGGACATCCAAGCGGCGTTTCTTTTTGCAGACACTACTGTGGTTAGTAATCCTAACCGGCCTAGCCGCAGCCCAACCAATATATGAGTTCCTGTTCTCCAATAAGCTAACAGACACCGAGCCGCTCAGCCTTTTTGACGTGATCCAGATAACTGGCATCGTCTTCATATTCTCGATAGCAGTTCGCACTCACAACAAGCTGGAAAACCTAGAACGACGCGTGCAAGATTTGCACCAGGAGCTTTCAATCCGCCTTTCCGAAGACGAAGCCTCTCTTAAAAATGCTTCTATCAAAGAAGCCCAATGATTGGCAGCCAGGGATAAAATCTGGTACTGTAATATAAGATCTATAATATCCAGGGGAGATTCATGTTTAACGGCAAAACTTTGCTTATTACTGGTGGTACCGGCTCGTTCGGTAATGCTGTTCTTAAACGCTTTTTGGACAGCGATATTGCAGAAATCCGTATTTTTTCACGGGATGAAAAAAAACAAGACGACATGCGCAAGTCGCTTAATAGCGACAAAGTAAAGTTTTACATCGGTGATGTTCGCAATATCGAAAGCCTCCGGGATGCCGTAAAGGGTGTTGACTACATCTTCCATGCTGCCGCCCTGAAGCAAGTCCCCTCATGTGAATTCTTCCCCATGGAAGCGGTCCGAACCAATGTGCTCGGGACAGACAATGTTCTGACGGCAGCTATTGACGCTGGCGTAAAAAGTGTCGTCTGCCTGTCTACCGACAAGGCAGCCTACCCTATCAACGCCATGGGAACATCCAAAGCCATGATGGAAAAGGTAATCGTAGCCAAATCACGCAACGTCGACCCCGCCCAAACAACTATCTGCTGTACCCGTTATGGCAATGTTATGGCCTCCCGCGGCTCCGTTATCCCTCTTTTCGTCGACCAGATGAAGGCCGGTAAGCCAATAACAATCACCAATCCGGACATGACCCGGTTCCTTATGAACCTCGACGAAGCAGTTGACCTCGTGCTATTTGCTTTCCAAAATGCACAGCAAGGTGACCTTTTTGTGCAAAAGGCTCCAGCCTCTACCGTCGGTACCCTTGCACAAGCGCTAAAACAGCTCTTTAAGTCCGAAGCCGAAATCATTACCATTGGCACACGTCATGGTGAAAAAGCCCACGAAACCCTAATGACCAAAGAAGAAAAAGCAAAAGCCGAAGATATGGGCAATTACTTCCGCGTTCCTGCTGATACCCGTGACCTCAACTACGGTAAACTCGAGGGTGGCAACAAGCGCATCACCGAAGCCGAAGAATACACCTCACACAACACCGAACAACTAGATGTTGATGGAACAATTGCTAAGCTTATGACCGTTGACTTCGTTAAGGAAGAGCTGGCGGGCAGAAAAGGCCAAGCATCATGAAAATCGCCGTATTAGGCGCTAGTGGTATGGCAGGCCATGTCATCGCTACATACCTAAAAGAAGCGGGCCACGATGTAACTCCCCTTGCCGGGCACAAAAAAATTACTGATGATACGGTTGTCCTTGACCTGCTTAACAAAAGTGAACTTGACGCTTTCTTGGACAACAATACGTTTGATGTCATTGTAAATGCGGTTGGAACACTAATCAAACAGAGTGAGGAGCGCAAAGATCTAGCCAGCTACTTAAATGGCTTTTTACCGCACTACCTTGAACATCGTTTTGAAGGTAGCAAAACAAAAATCGTACACCTAAGCACCGACTGCGTATTCTCCGGCGAAAACGGCCCTTACGCCGAAGATGCACCGTATGACGGAGCTACGTTCTACGATAGGTCAAAAGCCCTTGGGGAAATCAACAATACCAAAGACCTAACCTTCCGCATGTCAATCATTGGCCCTGATAGCAATACTAATGGCGAAGGCTTATTTAACTGGTTCTCAAAGCAATCTGGCACTATTTTCGGGTTTCCGAATGCAATATGGAATGGCATCACTACTATTGAGCTGGCCAAAGGTATATCAGCCGCAATCAGCCAAGACCTCACTGGTCTATACCACTTGGTGCCCCAGGAGCAAACTATTACCAAGCTTGACTTGCTCCGCTTGTTTAAAGAAACTTTTGGCCGCGATGATATTTCCATTGAATCAAAAGATGCGGCAAAGGCCACAAACAAGGTGCTCGTAAATACCCGTACCGACTTTGATTACACAGTACCGACATATGAAACTATGGTTAATGAAATGAAAGCATGGATCGCGGCGCACCCTGATTTCTATGCTCACTACGTAAAGTAATATGAAAAAGAAGCGAATTCTTATTGTTGGCCAACATTATTGGCCTGAAACGTTCAGAATAACAGATATTGCCGAAGGCCTTGTCGAAAGGGGCTACCACGTAGAAGTACTGTGCGGCACGCCCAATTACCCTTCCGGTAAATTCTTTAAGGGCTATGGCTTTTTCAAGAATAAAAAAGAAGTCCACAAAGGTGTCACTATTTACCGTGTACCCGAGATTCCGCGGGGCAGCAATACGAATCTTCGTATTTCCCTGAATTATGTTTCTTTTGCTTTTTTTGCCCTCTTTTATGTCCCCTTCTTCTTGTTTAGGAAGTATGACCGAGTTATGGCATATCAGCTATCACCGGTATTTATGTCCGTGCCCGCTATTCTTATAGCTAAAATCAAACGGATACCTTTGTATTTTTATGTCTGTGACTTTTGGCCGCACAGTTTGTTCTCTATGGTCAATATCCAGAATAAGCCATTGCGAAAATTTATAACCAATGCGTCCTACTGGCATTACCGGCGTGGTGACGGAGCTATGGGAGTCTTCAAAGGTATGCAGGAGCGTTTTATCAGCGAAGTTGGCATACCCGAAGATAAAACACTGTATATAGCCCAAGCACCCGAGAAAGTATACGAGCAAATTATTGAGGACAGCCAGCTGACCAAGCGCTTTAAGGATACTTTCAATATTGTGTTTGCAGGCAACATTAACCCCGCCCAATGCTTCGATATCGTTACCCAAGCAGCAAAAATTGTGAAAGACAAGGGTTACAAAGATGTCAGATATGTCATTATCGGCGAAGGTATGTCAAAAGATTGGCTACTAAAAGAAGTGAAGCGTCTTGGCATTGATGATCAGTTTGTCTTTGAAGGCTTTAAGCCAGTAGAGGAAGTTCCAAAATACCAAGCAATCGCAGACGTAATGCTTGTAGCACTTTCAAAAAGTCCGCTCTTCGCTTATGGCATTCCGGCAAAAGTCTACTCATACATGCCTTCTGGCAAGCCCATTGTCGGTGCAATGGACGGTGAAGGACAACGGCTCATCAACACACTCAGTAATTGTGGTATTTGCGTAGACTCCGGTGATACACAGGGCCTGTCAGAAGCCATTATTAAACTGCACGATATGAAGGCAACTGAGCGAAAAAAGCTTGGGAAAAATGGCAGAGACTACTACTTTAAGTACTTTGAGCGAGAACACAACCTAACACGCCTCGAAGAATTTGTATTTAATGGCAAACGAATTCCTGATGGTGAATATCCGGAATAAACTAGCCCAGAAGCATATCGGCACATGGCTGGGCGCCCTTGTTGTATTGGGAATCATTGGCCTACCGAATATTTGGGCGGTTGCGCTCGGCATATTCCTGGCGTACAAGCTGTTCAGCCCATACCTGTCGAGTAAAACCTTTGGCTCCAAGTTATATACATTCCTGGCGACCTTCCTTTTATATACTCTGTTTCTGCAGTGTATTATCGTAGCGTCATGGATGATCGCACCGTCACTGCCATTGCAGTTGACGCCGCTTATTACAGCAATGGTTCTGCTAGCATGTATTGTTTGGGGCAAAAAACAAGTAAATACTGCTAATAAAAAGCCAATACCCTATTGGAATAGGTACGATACTATCGCCTTGGTCCTAACTGTGGGCATAACCCTGGCCGTCGTAATCCCCTCAACCTTTAGACACAGTGAGTACGGAGCAAGCAACTTTGTCCAATTGATGAATGCAAATGTCGACGACGCCTCGCACTTATCGCTGCTGAACGATCATATCGCCTTGGACAGAGGGATTTTAACAGGGGTTGACGCTGGGAACCTTCGAAATACGACAATGTATCCTGCGGGCTGGCACTCATTGAATGCAGTTTTTGTGCGCGCATCTGCTCCCAACATAGCCCTAGGCAGCGAGACGCTGGTCGCCTACGCAATAACAAAGGTTGTGTGGTTTGCGGTACTGCTATATATGGCATTTCGTTTAAGCGTACAGTTATGGGTAAACGCACGCCAAAAAAGGCAACTATCCTGGCTGGAAGGTGCCGCCTTTGTTTGCGTTGCAGTATACTTCCACTTCGTTTTCGTGCATATTTTTATTGATGGCTTTTACAGCTTCATCCCTCAGGCCATTTATGGGATTCTGATAATTACCCTTACGCACCAACTACGGCAGGCAGGAAAGCCCAAGACAATAGAGCCAGGTTTTACATCTACCTTCCCACTTCTGTTCCTCGCAGCTGTTGGGGGCTGCTTGACCTGGCTCTTACCGCTTCCCGCGTTTATCATCTTCCTCGCCGTTCTGGCATGGTGGTATGTGTGGCGGGCTGGCACAGTAGTACGCGCCGTCCAATCATTTATCAAAGCTTCCGCCGCCCATATTCCACTATATCTTTTGGCAATAACAGCAATATTAGTACAGTTTTACGCGCTAGCCAAAGATACCTCTGCTGGTTCGGTTGGATTTTTAGAAGGCTTACTGCTAAAAGGCGGGATTACGATTTACGACCCAACCTTCTACTTGGTTTTTGGTATTGGCATTGTGTCCTTTTTGGCAATGATGCGTAAACGTCGCCAACAAAATAGTGCTTTCACGCCAGCGTTATTAACCCTACTAGCCAGCATGCTTGTCTTTATATCATTTGTTTATTTGTACCAACAGCTTAAGATTGACGGCAACGCATACTACTACTATAAGCTCATGTACTTGCTTGTTGCCATGGCAACGCCATTAGTAATTGCGGGGTATGCTTATCTTGTGTCGGCTATTGCTGATAACCGAAAACAGATGCTTTTGTACTCAATCGTAATTCTCTGTGTATTTTTGAATTTTGTGGGAATTGAGCCAACTCTCAGTAAGCACCCTATCTACACCTATCCTTCGTACATGTCAGGCTCGAGGAAGATAAGCCCCCAGTATAACGACGTTATCTACAAGAATCTTAAGCATGTTTCAGCAACGGATGCATTCAATAATGACGTTTACTATTTCTTCTACACCTTGGATAAACCTCAAATAGACACTGCCTCAATGCTACTAAAGTCGAATAAACCCTTTAGCACATGTTATGAGGATGTGCGCGGCACATTCCTGCGTGCCGAAGACGTGCTTTCAACCGAAAAGACCGCACAGAAAAGTTGTAAGCACACCCGGATATTCCTTATCACCAGTGACATAGATAAAAAGCGGCTTGCCCAAGACTATTCCCTCCATAAGCTCGAAGTACTTACTTACGCCCAAGCCATAACCGCAGATCACCTAACAGAGTCAAACCGCTAATACATCTTTATAATATCCGTTAAATCCTTTACACTTTAGATAATGATTCCGAAATTAATAATTGCCCTCTACGTCCTGACTACCTCAGGCGCGCTTGTCCTTATTAAGCTAGGTAGCAGCAATGGCGCGCCCGTTGCACTCTCCGGAGCCAAGCTTGCCTTCAACCTCAGTCTTCCAATCATCGCAGGAGCCATACTTTATGGTATAAGTTTCCTGTTGTATATGTTCCTGATCTCCAAGCATAACTTAGGCTACATAATTCCGCTTACTACAGGCCTGGTGTATATGGCAATCTTTGTGGCTTCGTTCTTTATATTCAAAGAATCTTTTACCCTAATAAAAATTGTCGGCATCTCTTTAATTGCCGCTGGCGTTATATTTTTAAATGTTAAATAGCATGAAGAACTTATACACAAAATACAAAAAACCCCTTCTGTTCCTCGCAGGAGCGCTTGTTTTAAGTGCAGTTTTACGTCGTTCATTACCCCTATTCATATACTTAGTCACTATTGTTGCGCTATATCTACCGCTTAAGGGGACGTTAGCGCGGAGCGCTGTATTCCGTATTGTACTATCGATCGTAGGTGTGTTCTGTCTATTCCAAATTTTAGCGGCTATCTTCTGGGTGCTTTCAATATGGGTTTCGCCAATCGTATACATATTGGTATCAATTATAATTATCGGTGGCGCAGGATACTGGCTGGGCCGCGGCGAAAAGCTGAAGGCAGCCAGCCTCACCTTCAGGCGGTTAGACGTTGTGCTTCTACTGCCATGCCTCATTATTGGGGGTGTATACCTTACCGGAACCCTTTTACCTGCCGAAAAAGATTCCCAGACTATTATCCGCTCCGTGACATACGGCATGGATGACGCAACCCACGCCGTACTGTTTGCCGACATCCTCGGCAATGGCAGCAACATTCTTGCCGGTGATGACCGCAATCAGTTGATGCACAAGAGTGTCAACTCTAGCTACCCAGCAGGCTGGCATGTATCCACCAGTATTGTTGCAGAAAGCTTTTTTGGCGGCAAAAGCCGCACGCCAGTTCAGGCGTTGGAGCTCTATTTTTACGCCAAGGTCCTTACGCTGATGCTAGCAATTTTTTCGCTGACAGCACTCATCTACTCGATGACCGGCAGGCTATGGCCGGCGTTCAACAAATTATTGGGGGTACTAACAATATTCGGCTTGTCGTTGTTTGGCACCGTCGTATTGCTACTTCCCCTGTTTTTCGAAGGTTTCTTCTCGTTCATTCCAATCATTTTATATACCAACCTCTTCGCCCTGCTACTTATAGACAATAAAAACCGGGGTGGATCACTCCTACTGTTAGCCCTCCTGGGAGCCGCTTCTTCACTGACATGGATGCTAACCGGTCCAATATTTACCGTGGTCTATGCACTCTACTGTCTCAACACCTATGGCACAATCCGCAACATACCGATTAAGGCCTACGCTGGCTTGGCTGTAAGCGGCCTATCTATGCTAGCGCAAGCATACATTCTTTACAGCGCAAACAGGAACTCAATTGGCAATGTATCTGCCGAGGGCGGCATTACCAGCCCCGAACACCTCCTACTACTAGCAGGTATTACGGCGTTCTTCGTGCTCTATATAAAAAATACAAAGGCCCATTCCGAAGTGGCTAAGCCGCTTTTGGGCTTTGTGGTTGTGTACCTTGCTGTTCTTGCTGTTCTACTTTTGTACCTCACCACCGTTACTTCAGAAATAACTTACTACTACACTAAACTGCAAATGCCCCTATTGGTCGTATTATTTTCAATGCTTGTCGTGTATGTTTTTGGCATTTTATTTAATACTGTGCGCACTGCAAAATTCACCGAACAAGCAACTCTTTTTGTGGCTGGCTTTGCCTTGCTCAGTATTTCAATACCAAGCCTCATTGGATACGATTACGTTTACAATACTATCAACCGGGCACACGCCTACGTTTTAACAAGTGCAGAAGCCACACTTCTAGACACCTCGCTCAGCAACCCAAGCTCCAACACTAACGACCGCATCCTATACATGTTCCCTGGCCAACCTTCCCGGAATATACTAGCGTCAAATGTCGACAAAATGCGCTATAAGTCAACGCAGTGCGACTACCGGCTATTCGCTGCTGTATACGCTTACGACACTGCGGAGCTGTCAAAAGTACTGCAAGATTGCGCGCCACTGCTGCCACTTGTACAAATTTACACAAACGAAGAAGGCAAAAAACAAATCCTCGAAAACCTTGACCTACTTTTGATTGACCATCGGGAAGTCTCTATAGTTGTAGTATAAATTATATAGGTACCATTTTATTGTGAAAATGTCCTGCTTGTGCTTAAATATACTTAATAAGCTTGTTTAAATTATAAGAAAAAGCATGAACCCAAATAAAAAATATTCGCAACGATTCAAAAAACAAAATCGCATAAACAAGAAGTTATTCGTTAAGCTTGGCGTTGTCCTTCTGGCGATTGCAGCCATTTTTTCCCTGTTAGAATTAACTAACACTATAAATGTATTTGGCTCTGCCGCGGAGGATAAAGATTACTCTACACGCCCTGCTAGCGATAATCGCACCATCAGCGATAAAAACAAAGGAGAGCCTGACGGAGATAATAATACATCCGGGAACTCCGGTGCAAATTACGGCGAAGACAAAGAACCATCCCCAGCCCCCACAGATAGCAATACTCCGCTCACCGCGCCTACTGGGACATTTGTAAGCAACCATCGCCCCAACCTATCTGGCTCTCCAGCGCCCAATCAAGTCCAATCAACCTGCACCACAACGCCTGGCGCTACCTGCCAAATAATCTTCACTAATGGTGCCCAAACCAAGTCGTTGCCCGCCCAAACAACTGATAAGGGTGGCTCGTCTTATTGGTCTTGGACATTACAGGATATCGGCCTTACGGAGGGGTCCTGGGAAGTGACGGCCAAGGCAGTGCTTGGCAGCCAAACAAAGACAACAGTAGATAGTTTGAAAATGGAAGTTAAGCAGTAATGAAGTTAGCCGCCCGTGTTTTTGTATTAGTAACAATAGCCGCGATTAGCATAACAATGCTCCCGGCACAGCAAGTATTTGCTGCATTCGATAAAGACAGGATTATCGACGATGCTGTTTTCAATAGCGTCAACACTATGTCGGCAGCCAGCATTGATACGTTTTTAAATAATTTCAACAGCTGCATTAGCTCGAACAGTGGTTTCCGCGCCATTGATCCAGTAGGTTATTCACCTTCGACCGGCTATCAATACGGTGGCAACGTTACAGCTGGGACCGTCATTGCCCATGCGGCGCAAGCGTACGATTTAAATCCTCAGGTCTTATTAGTTACGCTCCAAAAAGAACAGAGCCTTATCACTACGACACCAGGCAGTTCCAACTGTAACACCCGCACTATTTCAAAAGCCGTCGGCTACGCGTGTACCGACAACTACTCTCCGCACAGCTACAGCGGCTTAAACCTATACAGCAGAAATGGCGTAACATATACTTCCGTTGATACAACTTGTGTTGAAAGTGCGTCAAAAGCTGGCTTCACCCAGCAGATCATCCGTGCCGCATGGCTCCTTAAATTCTCCCAGCAACGATCACTGGGCAATATCAGCTGGGCAATCGTACGGGGCAGCTGGGATAATTCAGATGATCTCCAGTCGTGCTACTCCGGGCCAGTAACACAAGGATGGCGACAGGTCTGCCCCAGCGGTCCGACAACATACTACGATGGCTATACAACAATTGACGGCACAGCAGTCCACCCCGAGTCGGGTGCAACCGTTGCCCTCTACCGCTACACACCGCATTTTGCAGGTAATAAGAACTTTGTCACCATTTGGACAAACTGGTTCGGTGGGACAATTGTGCAATTTGACAGCTTGGTCATGCCGCGGTGGATGCAAATAAAGAACGACAGCGTATACAAGAAAAATCTTTCCACCAACCAAAATACCGAAGGGCCGTTTGCCAAAGGTACGCAGTTGATGTTTACCACCAAGATAAGTCTGAATGGTATAACCTATCTGCGTACAGCACACGACACCGGCGGCAACCTTTTTCAGGGGATTCCGGAGTCTGACCTTGAAGAAATACCATATAGCAACATGTTGTATCCGCGGTGGATGAAGCTTACTATCAGTGCACAGAAACAGCTACCACGCCAAGGTAGGAATATCGACAGCCTTATCGCCAAGTCAACGGCCATTTATTTCTCGTCCAAAACTGAGGTCAGCGGTACAACATACTTACGTACAGCACACGACACCGGTGCAGGAGCTGACAAAGGTATTCCGCTGGAATTTTTGCAAGACGTGGGATATGAGCCCCTTATGATTCCCCGCTGGATGAAAACAAACAAGGCAGTACGTAAAGTCGTACCTGAAACTGGAGCTCCTAGCGGTCCCGAAATACCCGCAGGCACCCAGATCAAGGTAGATTCCAAGCTTAACCTAGCAGCAACGACCTATGTGCGCACTGCCAGTGATACCGCTAGCAACACTAATCTTGTATTTAATATGAATGATCTATCTGAAAATACTTTCGAAAACATGGTAATTCCTCGGACAATGAAACTTAACAAGAATTCGACAAAATTTGACGTCCGTAGCCTTTCTGCAGTCAACTCGCACCTTACCACTGGTCAACAGATAGAGTTTGTGTCCAAAATATATGTCAACAACCAGTGGTACTTGCGCAGTGCAGCCGACAGCCGGTCTAATATCCCATTTGCGGTACCGCTAGCAGATCTTTCTGACGTATAATACTAGCATCTATAAAGGGACATATATGATAAAACTATTCTGGTGGCGACTCGACAATAGTGACCATGGTAATTTTGGCGATGAGATAACGCGTCTTCTGATAAAGAAAATTTTCAATAAGGATTCCTCTTGGGCTCCAGCATCCGAGTGTGAAATGATTGGAGCTGGCTCCATTCTGGCGGAAGTGTACGAAACGAAAGGCGAGAACAAGCCATACGTATGGAGCGCTGGCCTTATCCGTTCCGGCGAATTACGAATTCCCGCGGATGCGTTTCAGTTTCGTGCGGTTCGTGGCAAGTTGACACTTGGCCGCGTTGACGGCCTCGATAAAGCTACTGTTGCCCTAGGGGATGCCGGGCTTTTAGCAAGCTACCTGTTACCGATGCGGGCCAAACTATTTAAGCGCAAGAAATACAAAATTGGAATCCTACCGCACTACAAAGATACAGATTCAGATTTTATGCGCGTTATGAACAGTCGGAGTGACATTTTTGTCATTGACGCCACATGGCCGTGCACAAAAGTGATAGAATCAATTGCCCAATGCGAAATCGTACTCTCTTCAAGCCTACACGGCCTTATTGTCGCTGATAGCGTCGGGACACCCAATGTTCATGTACCTATGAGCAATCTTGTAGAGGGGGGTGATTATAAATTCAAAGACTACTATTCTGTTTTTACCGAGCAAGACCGGTACAAGCCGCTGGTACCGACAGATATCTATAAGCTCTCAAATAGCCAATTATACGACCATGTTAAGGCAAATTACGTAACTCCTTCAAATTTGAGTCAAATCAAGCAATCCCTTATTCAGGCGTTCCCTTTTAAATAGAGTCTGTGTCAGCGCCGGACCGCCCGCTTGATTTGCTGCACCAGGCCATGCTTCATAATGACTTGCTCGATATCTTTGGTTGATTCCGCAGACACATGGTTTATATGCCCTTCAAGCCGGACAACGTTAGCCAACGCCTTCTTATCGTGCTCAATACCTTCAGCCCGCCTATAAGCGAGGTCGTTCATAATGTATCCTATACCAAATGTTCCTGCCTGCAGGTCCTTGCGCAAATAATGGTTTCGCAAGTAGCTAAGGTTTTTGGCATGTGTATCGACACTGGCAAATACCGAGTTCCCGGTATCGCCAGTTTGCTGTGGCCGGTGATGGTAAAACGTCAGGGGTTCTTTTGTGTTAATAAACTCTGCTTCGTACTTCAACAGGTATCTGATGCCAAAATCCCAGTCCTCGGCTACGCCAAGCTGCTCATCGTAGCCGCCCAGCTCCTTGTAAACTTCTCGGGTGTATGTAAAACTCCCGTTAGATAAGTAATTATCAAGGCATTGGGCATACAAACTAACGGAATAAATACCTTCGAGCCAGCGGTTTCTGGATAGTTCACGTACTTTTGTACCTGCGTCGTTGATTTCTTCGACGATGCGGTCCATAACCACTACAGAACCACGTGAGCCGTTATCTTCCATAAATGCAGTCACAACTTCAATGCGCTCCGGAGCCCACGAGTCATCATCATCAAGAATAGCAATGTATGTACTGTCTACAGCCCGAATCGCCTGATTCAGCGCTGGTGTAAGGCCTACCGATGTTTTATTATGAATAACCACCCTGTTGTCGGCAGGATACTTTTTAAGCAAGGCCTCGAGGCTTTGCTTGTCGCCCCCATCGTTCAAGACAACATGGACGAAATCTTTACTTGTTTGGCTATCGACGCTTTTAAGCACGCGCTCCAAAAGAAGATTACGGTTTTTTGTCCTGGTGATAATTGCCGTCTTTGCCTTTGACCCACGCTTTTGCATCTTCAGCTCCTGTCTTTTTTCTTAGCCACGACGATAAGTTCTTCGTAAACTACATCCGCAGTCTTGTTCCAAGTAAACGTTTGGGCGTGCGTTTTTGCCGCCTGTAGGCGTTTTGCACGTATTGCAGCTGGCTCTTCAAGTAACTCAACAACGGAATTAACAATCCCCTGCCAATCTTTGGCGTATATCGCATGCTCGCCGCCCACTTCAGGTATGGAAGAGTTTTTATACGTGATAATTGGGCAGCCCAGCAGCATAGCTTCCAATACCGGAATGCCGAACCCTTCATATTTTGTAGGGTACACGTATGCGAGGGCGTTTGCGAATAATTTATGCTTCGTTTGGTCGTCAATGTAGCCCATGGTCAAAATATCATCCTTATACGACGAATTGAGCACTTCATTTCTGACCGTGACATTCGGTATGTCAGTTGGTTTTTTGAAGTTTTCACCAACAAGAACAAGCTGCACATCTTTGCCAACAGCCTTCAAGTTATTAAAGGCAGCGACCAAGTCATCTACGCGCCTCCGCGCATCACCAGCACCAACAAATAAGAGGTAGGGCTTGGTGGGCATTACCGGTTGTTTGTTTGCGTCATTTGTTTTTGCTGGCTTTAAGTCGACACCAAGCAAAGCAACCTTTACCTTTTTCTGCGGTACCCTAAAATATTTCTCTACATCTTTTTTAGTACTGTCAGAAACGGCAAGTATAACATGCGCCTGTTTTAACGATCGGCGTAGCTGCTGCATAAACCGGTGGTTTTTAAGCAATGTTCTGAGTGTAGTCCGGGCTGCCTTGCGATGAAAAGGCTCCCAGGCCGAGGTAAAGTACTTCTCCCAGAAAATATAGGGGATTAAATCATGCTTTATGAGCACAGTTTTGGTGCCCTTCGGTATCCCAAGTGAGTAATCAAATTGGAGGAACACGTCCGATTCCCAGGCCTTAACTGGCCGTCCATACGTGTCTTTTATGTATGAGCGGACCTTCTCCTTCCTGCTACCAGGTGATTCGTGTGATTTGCCCAGCTTAACAACTTCGTATTTCAGGCTATTGGGAATAGAAAGAAGCTCCTTGGGATCATCCCCGTCGTACTCGTAAAACACAAATGTCGCGCCATCCCGCGCTCCGCGTTCGAGTATATGGTTGGTCACTTGTTTTGTGACTTCACCAATGCCACGGTACTTATGACCGGTCTGCAAGGGGCGGATATCGATGCCGATTTTCATTATTTTGAACCTTCTTCCTTAAAGTACTCCAGCGGCAGGCCGCTTAATGCCGCTGCGGATATTTCAGCGCTCTTACGCCAATTAAGTGATTCCAGGTGGTGGTGCATAGCTTCGTCAAATTGGGTGCGGTCTTTCTGTGTTAGCGCAACCATCTCCTGGAGTTTAGCCTTGATATCATCAACACTGAATGGATCGACGTATAGCGCCGCCTTTCCTGCAGCTTCGGGAACCGATGCTACATTACTGGCGATAACTGGAGTACCGCAAGCATATGCCTCCAAAGGCGACATCCCAAACCCTTCGTAAATCGGCACAAATACAAAGAATTGGGCACCACTATATAGCGCTGGCATATCTTCATCCTGTACGAACTGCTTGGGGTTAATAATACGATAGCCGTCTTCCTTTGCCTGCTGCATCAAAGCTTTAACATCATCATTATTCCAACCGCCAGCACCAACAATAACGAGGGGGTATTCGTCGGTTATCTCACGGGGCAATTGGGTGTATGCCTCTATAAGACGTGCGTAGTTCTTGCGCGGCTCCACATTACCCACTGACAAAATGTACTTATCGCTAAAAATATCATATTTAGCTTTTACTTTGCGTATTTCTTTTGGACTCCGTTTATAAAAATGCCGGCGTTCTATAGATGGGCGCGCCACAAAAACTTTATCTGCATCATAGCCATAGTATTTTACGATTTCGGATTTGCTGAACTCAGAAACAGCAATAATGTTACTGGCATTTTTGAGTGAAAAAGGCACAGCCTGCTGCAAAAAGTCCCGATTTCCTTTGTCTACGCATTCTGGCACAGCCAAGTAGGTAACATCATGGACCACTACGCTCGACTTAGCGCGCCATGTTGGCCAAGCTAAAAATGACGGGAAATAGTAAATCCCTTTGCCGTTCAGAAAGTCCATAGGCACACGCCAATGGCGACGCATAATTTTCAGGATATACCTGTTGGGGATGGGGTTTTTAATAATCTTCTTGCAATGCTCAAGTTCATATTTCTTGAGTCTGTCAGCCCAGTGCTTCGGCACAATAAGTGAGTAGGTAAGCTTACCTTCGCCAGCCAGCTCATCGAAACCTCGGATAATACCGAGCGTATAGTGGCCAACACCGCTAAAATGGTCATCTACGATAGGGAATGCATCGACCTGGATATGGGGAATTTTATTATTAGGCATAGTTATGTCTCCTTAATGGAAAGTGCCGCCGGGGCAATGACGGGATAGTGGGACTCTGTTTTGGTCGTCTGGAACTGCGCCATATCTTCTGAAGTATCGCAAATGGTAACGCCATCACTTAAGCGCACCGTAGCGGCAACTGTTTTTGTGCCGCTGCCTAAAATATCGGGCATGGTGAATTCAAGTTTCATTTTCTCATTAGGTCCAAGTGAAAGTTTTTTGCCGCCCAGTGCGTTAAGTGTATTGCCACCCATTACCAATTGGCGTTCACTATCCAGAAACCGATATCCAAAAACAAAGTCATCGGCACCCTGCTTGTTAGCCTTTAGCTCAACTTTTAGGACAATGTTTCCGCCCTCAACGTTTACAGTAAGGTCTTTCATTTTAACCTGGCCGTTACCCCAACGCTGCGGATCCCCTTGGTCGCCCTCTCCATCAGAACTCTTGTTAAAGAGCTTCAAGTATTCCTGCGAAACGTCAACTGCGTTGCCTTCGCTGATTATCTTGCCTTCGTTAATTAAGATCGCCCTGTCGCAATAATCCTGCACCGCATTCATATCATGCGTAACAAATATAACTGTCTTGCCTGATTTTTTTAGCGACTTAAAGAAGTCGTAGCACTTTCGCTGGAAGTCGGCATCACCAACTGCTAGTACTTCATCGATCAATAGAATATCGGCTTCGGCCATAATCGCCACCGAAAAGGCCAAGCGTACCTGCATACCAGAAGAATAGTTTTTGAGCTTCTGGTCCATGAAGCGTTCAAGCTCAGCAAATTCCACAATCTTGTGGTAGCGTTTGTCGACTTCCTTTTTAGAGAAGCCAAGCAAAGCCCCGTTCAGGTAAACATTCTCTCGGCCTGTTAGTTCAGGGTTAAAGCCAACTCCAAGCTCGATAAATGGCACTAGCTTTCCCTTGACCTCTACTTTGCCTTCAGTGGGCAAATAGATACCGGCAAGCATTTTAAGCATAGTGCTTTTGCCACTGCCATTGCGGCCCACAATACCAAAGAATTCGCCTTTTTTGACGTCAAAAGTTACAGAACGCAAAGCATGCTGCACTTCCACGCTTGCATGCTTTGATGTAAACAATCCAGTAAAAAGCCGCTTGATCGAGTCCTTTTTTTCATGTGGCAAAGCAAAGTTTTTCTTTACTTTTTGGACATCCACAACAACGTCTGACATTTAGACTTCCTCCGCAAACTTTGGTGACCGCCGCTTAAAGAAAACAACAGCAAAAACAAACGTGCAAACCACAATTACAATTGGGATGAGCGCTACCCATACAGACCCCATCAGGCTCCATATCGTTTGCGACTCATTAGTAATGGCTACGTACCGGACATCCTGGATAGCCTGGGCCACAGGATTCAAAAGCATAATATTTGCCACTGCCGGCCATTTATCACTTACAAGTGTTAGAGGATAGATAATAGGTGTTGCGTAAAACGCCGCCTGCATAACCACTTCCCAGACATAATTGATATCGCGCAACCGTACAAATACCGCTCCGAGTATCAGAGATACGCCAATTGCAAAGATAAAAATCTCTAGTATAGGCAATGGTGCCAATAAGATATTCCAGCTTACGTCAACCTTTGTGATAGCCATAAACAAGCCTATCACAACAAGGTTTAGGAACAGGTTAATCAGAGCCGAGAAAGCTGCAGATAAAATAATAACGTACTTGGGGAAGTTCAGTTTGCGTATCAGGTCGCCACGGCCAACGATAGCAGATACGCCATTATTAGTGATCTCGGCAAAGAAATTCCACAGCACAATCCCAGTCAACAAATAAACAGGGTAGTTAGGTACGCCGTCACCTACGCGCAGGAATTTTGCGAACACAACATACAAAATAATAAATAGGAATAGCGGACGCAACAGCGACCACACGTATCCCAGTACCGAACCCTGATAGCGAAGCTTGAAGTCGGTTATCACCATTTGTCGCAGAAGAATGAGCGAATAGGTATAACGGTCTTTTATTTTCTTGAAGTAATTCACCACTTAAGACATTATACTATTATTATGAGCAAATCCATGACAAAAAAGATTAAAATTGTCTTCGACGCCAGCCCAATGTTGGTTAATAAAACTGGTGTTGCGTACTATACGGAACGGCTCATCAGCACACTCGCCCAGACCTATCCAGATGTAGAGCTCGTTGGTTTTTACTACAATTTCTTAGGCCGCCGCAGCTCCGCCCACTTCCCAACAGCGCCAAATATCAGCTATAACAGCGTAACGTTTATACCGAGTAAGGTCGTCTACCAGCTCCGCCGCTGGAATATCGAAATTCCCGTAGAAATCCTGAGCCACACCAAAGCTGATTTCATTTTGTATACAAACTTCCTGGGCTACCCCAGCCTATTCAGAACACCAAGCGCGCCCGTTGTGCACGATACGACATATATCGATCTTCCTGAATATGTTTCGGCAAAGAACCAAAAAGACCTCGAACGTTTTGTGCCAAAGGAAATCAAACGCTCAAACTTTGTCATAACTGTTTCGAAGTTCAGTAAACAGAACATAGAAGCAAACTATAGCATTAGCCCAAATGACATCCTTGTAACGCCAATTCCCCCAGGCCAACCTGTTACCCACTCAGCCCGGGATTGCGCCGATACGCTTAAGAAATTAGGCATCAGCCAACCGTTTATTCTTACACTCGGCACTATTGAGCCGCGTAAAAATATTATTAAACTTTTAAGTGGTTATACCCAGTTGCCACTTGCCATCCGCAACAAATACGCCCTGGTTGTCGCCGGGGGAATTGGCTGGAACTGCGAAGCAGAGGTAGCCGAGCTCACCAAAGTAGCCCGCAAAGGCTTTAATGTGCACCATCTTGGCTATATCAGTGACCATGACCGGGAAGTGCTTTATCAGTCAGCAACTTTATTCACGAGCGCCAGCCACTACGAAGGTTTTGGTATGCCCGTACTGGAAGCAATGAGCTACGGCACCCCCTGCATTATCAGTGACATACCCGTTTTCCATGAAGTAGCAGGTGATAGCGCCCTCTATTTTGACCAGGAAAAGCCATCCGTCATTGCAAGCCGCTTGGAGTCTGTATTATCCAGTCAGGAGTTACTGGACGAGTATAGTGAACGAGCCAAAAAACAAGCCGGTTTATTCGACTGGGAATCAGTTGCGTCGTCTGTGCACGATACAATTCTGCGAACAATCCACAAACGTTAAGGGGTTGGCTCCTTTTTACTGGCAACAGGCAGCCCTAGTGCCAGGCCGGCTAATATCCACCACTGGCAAGCCACTGCTTCGTTTGCCCAAATATGAAGCACCATATTAACCATAACGTATGCCCAAAATGCAGCCAGCAAGGCAACTGCTACACCGTGCTGTCGCCGTTTCCATAATTCAACATATATCACCGCATTAATCGCTATAAATACCAACAAGCCAACAATACCAACTTCATAACCCACTTGCACATAATAATTTTCCGTCAGGAAGCTTCCAGCAGGATTCTGAATAGAGGCAAGGCCCGCCGTACCAGGGCCATGGCCCAGTGGCTGATCAACAATTCCTTCTATCCCTTGCTTAAAGAATAGCCAGTGATAATCATTGGAATCCAGATCCGCATCATCACTGCCGTGAGTGATATAGCTCGCCACTAAGTGATGGTCACGGACAGCATACGATCCAGCTGCGAGCAGCAGCAATACCGCGGCGCCTACAAGCCAAAACCGCCTACAGAACTCAATTGCATGGGTGCGATACCGCCACAGTAGCGCAAGAGCCCCAACAAGCAACAAACCACCCCAAGCGCTACGCGAAAAAGTAAAGGCAATTGCTGCGCAGTGCACCATCAGTGCCCCTGCCATGAATAGCTTCGTTCGCTTAATATAGTTCTGAGTCAGCAACCACGTCAGCAAGCCAGTGGGCAACAACAGGTACGCTCCAAGTGCATTTGGCTCTCGCAGTGTAGACATAATACGCAGCAGTCCTTCTTTGTCATCAATAAAGAACATTGCCCGTGCGCCGCGATCAATCCCGTACCCGGCATGCGTAAGGATATCCGGAGGTAGCAGCAACTGTAGCAACCCAATGCTTGCCACAATAGTACTCACCCCAAGAATAAGCCGTATAATCGGCCTCCATGCCAAATTACGTCCCATTAACAACGTTGCACCGTAGCCAAGAATCAAAAATCCCGGAAGCCGCAAATTATATACAGATCCAAGCAGCGCGCTATCGCGATAAATATCCGCATTGACCCCCCAAATCAATGCGTGCAACGCGCCATAGCCTAACAACATCCCCACAAAAGCCGTAAAAAGCTTTGTTGCCCTCCCCATTGCATAAACTGAACAAATTACGAACAAAACCGCAGCAATTGCCACTATATCTTTGGCGATTTTCCATGCATCAAGCCCACCCGTAACCAAGCTGAGCGACTGCGCCAAGAAAATATGGAATGGCATGTACGCCATTAGGGCAAGACTTATATAGTATGGGACGGCCGATATCCGCCGTTTAGTGTTTTGCATTCCTTTTCGGTATAATTATACCAATGAATAGACATCGCCACCACATAGTCATTGACGGCCGGATCCGCCGCTCAAGCACTGGGCGTTATGTTGACCGACTTATCGAACACCTGCAAGCTGTTGACACATACCATAAATACACGGTTCTTCTACAGCCAGACGATACATGGCAGCCCAAAAACAGCAATTTTCGCACTGTCCCCTGCCGCTACCCACAGTTTTCGCTCAACCCAATACATCAATTCGGATTTGCGAAACAGCTTTACAGTCTCAAGCCCAACCTCGTTCATTTTACAATGACCCAGCAGCCCCTGTTATTCTTTGGTAGGATCGTAACCACCACGCACGACGCCACAATGTATAATTTCGTACGTCGTGGTACAACACCGTTGCCAATATACAAAACCAAAATGGCACTTTACCGCTTTCTAGTCTGGTTCAGCCATCGCAAATCAAGCCGCATCATCGTGCCAACCCGAACAGTTGGCCAGGAGTTTGTAAAATTACAGCCGTTCGTAGCTAAAAAACTGGCCGTAACATATGAGTCTAGCGAGCCACCGCTGCCAGTAAGCGCAGAAAAACCAAAAGAGGTCAGCGGCGATTTCATATTGTATGTCGGCACAGCCTTCCCCCACAAGAACCTGCCAAAACTGATAGAGGCTTTTGACATAATCCGTAAGAAGCACCCCAAGCTAAAGCTTGTTTTGGCGGGCAAGCGTGAAAAGCACTATGATGAGCTACAGCTGTGGGCCTTTAACAAACCATCGTACGACCATATTATCTTTACCGGATTTGTCAGTGATGCTGAGCTAAAGTGGCTTTATCAAAACTGTAAATCATATGTCTTCACTTCGCTGAGCGAAGGTTTTGGCCTGCCGCCCCTAGAGGCAATGGCCCACGGAGCACCAGTCATATCCAGTAAAGCCAGCGTCATGCCCGAAGTATATGGTGATGCTGCCTATTACTGTGACCCACATAGTCCTAGAGATATCGCCAATGCCGTCAATACAGTTTTAACAGACACCCAGCTGCGGCACCAGCTCATAAAAAATGGCCACGAGCAGCTAAAGAAGTACTCGTGGCGCACCATGGCCGAAGAAACAATGACTATCTACAAGGCCGCACTTGGCGAAGAGACCAACGACACCCCGCAACCCATAGTCAGTATCAGTTAGCCCTCGGAAAGCTTCAGTACAACGCGGCGGTCGCGGCCTTCACCCAAAGATTCACTGGCCAAGCCAGCATTTTGGGCAAGCTTATGAATAACGCGGCGGTCAACTGCATTCATTGGCTTTAGCTCCATTGGCTCGCCGCTGTTCTTAACTTCGTTCACCCACTCTTCGGCTTGCTTTCCCAAGCGCTCGGCACGCTGCTTTTTATACTCAGCGACATCAACGTTTACGTGAGTGTATTCGTAGCCCTGGTTTTTAAGAGCATTACTAACGACAAATTGGAGGGCACGCATAGTGTCACCGTGCTGGCCTATCAAAAAGCCGTTCAGGTGCGTTGACGGCACTTCAAGTTCGATAACGCCGTCGTCGCTGGATGCCTTAACTTCAGTGTTAAGGCCGAAAAATGATAGCAAGTCTTCGAGGTATTTCTTGGCATAAACTATGGCGTCTTCCACTTATTTTTTCCTCCGTTTTTTACGATTTGCGCTAGAACCTTTCTTAGTCTTAGAGGCCTTAGCCGGTTCATCAACGATTTCGCCCTCAAGGATTTCGGTACCGAGCTTCTTTTTGTCGCCTTTGGTAACACCCGTTAACTCATCCTTATCTTCGCGGAGAATAATACTCTGTTGGATAAATGCCACCAGACCACCCACAAACCAGTACAAGCTGAGTGCTGAGGCAATGTTTACCGTAAAAATAAATACCATTGCAGGGAGCAAGTAAATGGTCGTGCGGCCAACCGCTGCATTAACCTCCGACTGGTCGGCTTGCTTGCCATTGCCGGCGGCCTTCAAAATATCACGCAGCTTGCGTGCTTCTTTATCGGTCGGCGTCAACTGCTTGCTCTGGTAGAACTGGATAATAGCACTGGCGGCTACAATAATCATGGCCGGCCAGTAAATCCCATGTGCACCGAGCGCGCTACGCGTTAGGTCAACGATACCAAATAGCGTACTGTCAAATTCGTGGATATTTTTAGATAGATGCTCCAGCCAGCTCATGTTTTGTAACGCAGGGTATGCAAAATCCACAATTGCCCGTGAATCATGGACCAGCTTGTTGAGGCCACTATACAAGCCAATAAGAATTGGCAGCTGCAGTAGCAGAATACCAATGGAGCCAAAGGGACTAACGCCCTTCTCTTTATATAATGCCATCACCATAAGTGATTCCTTTTGGCGGTCACCGTTGGCAGCTTTCTTGATCTTCTTTAGCTCTGGCTGGATTTTGCGCATCACCTTAACTTGGTGCAGCTGCTTCTTAACAAGCGGCCACATCAGCAGGCGGATAATAACGGTAAATATGATCAACGCTAAGCCAAAGTTATGACCAGGCAAAATAGCGTAGATAAATACCAATAGGTTAAATATCGGCTGTACGATTAATGTTTCAAACATCGAACAATATACTCCTTAACTTTTACTATACCACGGGCAGAACGCTGTTAAGCTTTTTCTTCTGGTATAATGCCTGCCTCACGCATTTTCACGAGTATCCGCTCACGCAGCTCGGCAGCATCCATAGTCGCCACTTGGTCACTGAATGCCGTAAAGACCATATCATATGGTTCCAAAATTTGCGACTCATTTGTCCGCACAATCTCGTATATACGCCGCCTGATGCGGTTGCGCACTACGGCAGACTTATGGACCTTACGGCTAACAACCACCGCCATACGGTAATGTTTACGCCGCGGGTTCTTCACGTACTTAATAGCGCCGTACTGTCCCCGAACCGTCTTGCCGTGCTGGTACACAAAACGGAGGCTACCATGGCCATGAAATCGGTGTTTTCGATTGATCATAGGTCTTTGGTAGCCCCCGTTAGTTTACGTTTCGACTTAAAAATAAGCTCGAGTAGAACTTATTTTAGTGAGTCAGACGTGCGCGGCCCTTTAGGCGGCGTCGTTTAATCACTGCGCGACCAGCTTTGTCTGCCATGCGCTTCATGAAGCCGTGGACACGTGAGCGGTGACGCTTCTTTGGTTGATACGTTCGTTTTGGCATAGTGCTTTCACTTTACAGCATAAGGAGTCAGGAGACAAGTTTAACCCTTGTCATAACACCCTTATGCAATTACTTCCATGTATTTTACTTGCTATTTAGTGAAAATAACAATATTTACCCTCTAATATTAGCAAGTTTTCCCCATTTAGCCAAGTATTTTCCACAGTTTTACAGATGAGTTGCAAAAATGTGTATAACTTTTTGCTTTTCAAGCCTGTGTATTGTGAAACTTTAAAAAGCCCTAAAAAGGTGTGGAAAAGTGTGGAAGAGTCGGTTATATTAGGACGTATCAGCAACAGCAATCTTTGAGGGAAAGAGGGTATGCAACAAGACACCTTATGGCAAGCAGTCCTGGGTGAAATTGAAGTATCAATATCACGTGGTAACTTCATTACCTGGTTTAAGAACACTGCACTATTGCGCTTGGACGATGAAAGCGCAGTCATTGGTGTGCCAAACGTATTTATCAAGCAGCAATTAGAGCGCAAGTATAATGAACTCATTACATCTACTCTGCGCAAAAATGGCGTTGAGTCACAGCAAATTGAATTCAAAATCCAATCATCGCTCACCCAGCAAAAACCAGAAGAAGAGCCAGCTGCCATCTTACAACCCACCCAACAAAAATCGCCACAATCCCAAGCGCTCGCCACCAAATCCCAGCCGAATGCCCTCGCCCACACCTACCGGCAAGGCCTCAACGAAAAATATACTTTCGAGAGCTTTATCGTAGGCTCTGGCAATGAACTAGCATACGCTGCCTGTCAGGGGATCGCCGCCCAACCCGGCACCAAGTACAACCCACTCTTTTTGTATGGCGGTGTAGGAATTGGCAAAACCCACCTCATGCAGGCAGTTGGCAACGCGGTACTGGCCAATAACCCTGACGCCCGGGTCGTGTATGTATCCAGCGAACAATTCTTACAAGAATTTGTTGACGCCGTACGGTTTAAAAAAAATACCGATTTCGCCGACTTTTATCGCGGTGCCGATGTGCTTATTGTTGACGACATCCAATTTATTGCTGGCAAAGAAAAAGTCCAGGAAGAATTTTTTCACACATTCAATGCCCTCCACCAAGCCAGCAAGCAAATCATCATCAGCAGCGACAAACCCCCCAAGGACATCCCAACACTTGAAGAGCGCCTGCGCTCACGCTTTGTATGGGGCATGAGCATCGACATGCAAACCCCTGATTTTGAAACACGTTGCGCCATCCTACAAACCAAGGCTCAGAACCACGGTATCGAACTTACTCCAGATGTGACTGAATATTTGGCGACTAACGTCCAAACCAACATCCGTGAACTAGAAGGCGCCTTAAATCAATTACTTGCCTTCTGTGAAATGCGAGGCCTTAGCCCAAACATGACGGTCGCTTCGTCTTTATTGGGAAGTAGCCAGACCCGGCCAAAACACATTAGCGCGCGGCAAATTATTGAGCGGACCGCCCGGCACTTCCAAGTACCGCTCGAGGACATAATGGGCCCAAAGCGCGATAAAGACATCGTCGTACCGCGGCAAGTAGCGATGTACATGCTGCGCAGTGAACTACATTTGAGCTTTCCAAAAATTGCGCGCGAGCTTGGGCGCAAAGACCACACCACCGCTATCCACTCCGTTGATAAAATTGAAAAAGAATCGCGGTTCGATGCCGATATCCGTGCAGCTATTTCAGAGATTAAGGATCGTTTGTATGCGTAAAACCTGTGTACAACCGGTGGATTCCCTGGGCACTATCCAAAAAACTGAGTACAATTTATACCCACAACACAAAGATCGCAAACATAACCATGTGGCAAACCCCGGGCTTTTCCCCACACGATACCGTAAGCTTTCCGACCGATTATCCACCGCAAAAATGCGCCACAGCAACCTGTTACACAGCTACTTATCCACGTTTTACACAGGACTAATAACTAATATAACTAAAGAAACCTATTTAAAAATTACTTTATAGTAAGGACCGTTGGGGAAAATAATGAAACTACAAGTCACACAAGAAAATTTGAATAAAGCACTTGGCACCGTTGCACGGGTAGCTAGTACTCGCGGAACGTTACCTGTGCTTGCAAATGTCCTTATTAAAACGGTTAATAATCGCCTAAGCATCGCTGCCACCAACCTAGACATCGCGATAACGCAATATATAGGCGCGAAAGTATCCGAAGAAGGGTCAATTACCGTCCCGGCCCGTTTAATGCAAGACTTTGTAAGCAGCTTGCCTGCTGGGAATATTGAGTTTGACCTAGACGACTTTAAGTTACACATCGCCACCGAGCAGTACAAGTCAGTTATTAATGGCGTATCCGCAGAAGAATTCCCTGTTATGCCAGCTATTACCGAGGGTCACTCCTGGACGGTCCCGGCTCCTATTCTCAAAAAGAGCTTACAACAAGTTGTTTTAGCAGCTTCAAATGACGAAGCTCGCCCTGTTCTGACAGGCGTATTTGTCCACACTCACGAAGGTAGGCTATATCTGGCCGCTACTGATAGTTACCGACTGGCCGAAAAAGCACTTATGCCAAATGCTGATGCTATTTCGTTGCTGGTTCCCGTTTCGGCTATGCAAGACTTGCTGCGTATTGTCAGCGACACCGAAGACACGGTAAAGATTACTAGTGACGAACAGCAAGTGTTATTCCAGGTTGGTGACGTTGAGTTGGTAGCACGCTTGATAGAGGGGCGTTATCCGCCATATCGCAACCTTATCCCCACTACCTTTGCAACCTCTGCCACTCTAAAGCGCGCAGATTTACTGAATGTTGCCAAAGTTTCGAGCCTGTTCGCACGCGAAAGTGCCGGTAGTATTACCATTGAAGTTAGTGAAGTTGGCCAGGAACTGAGTATTCGCTCTGTCGCCTCTCAGCTGGGTGAAAATACCGCCAAAGCATCAGCCAAGGTGGAGGGATCCGGCGAAATTACACTTAACTCGCGCTATTTGCTGGATGCACTACATGTTTTGCAAGGCGATGAAGTTAGCTTCTCATTTAATGGCAAGCTCGAACCGATTGTCCTAAAAGACTCGTCTGCTGACGATTACATCCACATTATTATGCCGCTAAAGAGTTAGATTCTCTGGCGTTGCGGTGACGCGAGACGGGCTGTCCCGGCGGAAGCGCTTATAGGGGCAGACCGGCAGGGCCCGCACCGCAAAAAAGCGCAAACAAAGGTATAATAAACAGATATGATCAGCTCAATCCGGTTGCAGCACTTCCGTTCATACAGCGATACTACATTCGTCCTTGACCCAAACGTGAATATTATCGTTGGCCCCAACGCCAGCGGTAAGACCAACTTGCTCGAGGCTGTCTTGGTTGTGTCCCGTGGCAGTTCGTACCGTGCAAAAGATGCTGATCTGCTGCGTTTTGAAGCTCCCTGGGCGCGTTTAGATGCCCAAACCAGTCACCATGCCCGTATCGTTAAAATGCAGGCTGAAAACGGCTTTAAGAAAACATTTGAAATTGACGGCGCACAGCTACAACGCCTTACCCAGCAGCGGATGCTACCCGTAGTACTATTCGAACCGGACCACTTGCAATTATTGAGCGGCTCTCCGGATGGCCGCAGGGCGTTCCTGGATGACCTCATTGAACAAACTCAACCAGGTTTCGGTGCTATCCGTCGCCATTATAAGCGGGTGCTCGCGCAACGCAACGCGCTACTTAAAAAGAACCCGCCAAGCCTAAAAGAACAGCTCTTTGTGTGGAACCTCCGTCTTAGCGAGCTTGGCGGCCAAATTGCTCGCGAACGGGCGTTGCTTGTGGGTCATTTTAACGGACAGGCCAGCGAACTATACAGTTCCCTTGCCGGCCGCGACAATGCTATTGCGCTGGAATATGCCAGTAAGTTCAACCCCGAAACGTACGAAACAACCATGCTCCGTAAGCTGGAGGAGAATATTGAATTAGATGCCGTGCGCGGCTATACGGTATATGGACCGCACCGCGACGACGTTGTAGCTTTACTGGATGGCCATCCGATGCAGGAAGCAGCTTCGCGCGGTGAAACACGTACACTGGTTTTGGCATTAAAAATCCTAGAGCTGCAGCTACTGGAGTCCGTGCGCGGCCAAAAGCCAATACTGCTTCTGGATGATGTTTTTAGCGAGTTGGATACTAAGCGCCGTCAGGCACTCACCCACTATGTGCAGGCCTACCAGACATTCATTACTACTACGGACGCTGATGTGGTAGCTGGTTATTTCCAGTCCACACACAAAATAATTGACTTATCATAATAAAAAACACCTCTATATGGGTGTTTGGGTGCGGAGCGGGACTATTGTGTAGATGGCTTATGCCGTTAGTCCCGCTCCGCGAGCCGTGGCACCGGAGTGCTAGTGGCCCATAGCTTCGGTTGGATCAGGTTTCGTACAGAATAAGAGGCGTTTTTATGGTGTTTCCTGTGCTAGAAGCTGGTCAGCGAGCTGACGATAGCCTTAAGAGTTTCGGCGTCAATAGTGTCCTGCCGGTAGCAGATTACCAGAACGACTGCCGAAATTGCCACGAGCGACACCCGCATGCCGAGGGGAGTCGGCTCATTGCGGTCACCGAAGTAAATGCCGTTGCGTGGCGTGGGGGGTTTCTTACGCTTGAAAAACAAGGTGCTGAACGCGCCTTTCCGAGATCTGATCTGACTGAAGGACAGCAGATTGAAGAGCGCCAGGGCTCACTGCTGATGTATTTATATCATATTTAGTTATTTTGTACAATTTTCACGCAATACCTGCTGTACTGGGTAAAAGCTATGCAAAATCAGTGTGCGGTAACGGCGGAACGAAGAAGATGAAGGTGGATGGCTGGATACCATCAGTCTCTCTTCCCCGTCCCGCCGCAGGCCAGTTCACATCACGAAGACGTCATATGGCCTTGCCGCACCTCGGTGTCATGCGCCGCAGTACTGTCCGGGGGTGCCGAACGAGTTGGGTCCGCACCACACGAATCCGCGGAACGTGCGACCGTCATCGAGCTCGATGTCCATGTCGTACTGCGCCAGACTTCCTTGCTGTTGCGTGAGTACGGTCTCACCCTCGAACAGCTTGATCTGGATGGAGTCACCGACCTTGGGCATGGTGTCCTCGAAGCTGGACGGCAGCGGAACGATCTGGCCGTCGCCGAACTCGTACCACACCTTGGTGTAGGTGGCTGTCAGGCTGCCGTCGCTGTTGGGCGTAGCCTTGAAGTTGGCATTGAAGGCGCAGTAATTGTCCCCCGTGCCACATCCTTCGGCGCCGCCCGCTCCAGTGCTGATGCGGTGAAAGCCGCTGCCGTCGCGGTTGATGATCAGGCGCGACAAGTGTCGTCCCCAGTCGTTGGCTGCGAACGGCTTGTACGGGTCTGGCTTGGGCCGCGATGCCGTAACGGAGTACTTGGCCCGGCCGTTGCCGAGATCACGGATGGTCTCGACGACTCCCTTGCCCAGGCTGATGAAGCTGAACGCCGTCATCACCGGAACCAGAAGAGTTGTCCACCACTTGCCGTCGAAGGCGATCTGGAAGATCTTGGTTGTGAAGCACTCCTTGATGAAGTTGCCGATGTTGGTGATGTCACCCAGGGCGCCCACGCAGTCACGCTGGTGCAGGATCTCGTTGACGAGTTCCTTGACTTTGGCGGTTTTGTCGATGGCGGCGTTGGCGTCGGTCTTCAGTACGATGCTGATGATCGTCTTGGCGATCAGGTCCACCGCCTGCAGGCCCAGAGCCTCCATGCTGGTGTCAGCGGTTACCGTCACGTTCTGGTCGAGCTTCAGCTCGCCAAAATAGAAAACAGCCGTGTCCGTACCGTTCAGAACCACCTTGTCGCCTTGATTCAGGATCTGCGACAGGTTGAGATCGGCCTTGCCGCGGCTGTGGATCTTGAGCCATGACGGGTCGATGATCTCGGGGGCGGTGCGGTTGTTTGTCATCTTGATGACCCGCTGCCACTGACCCTTGATCTTCTCCTTGCCGGCGCACCACAGGATGGCGTCCTTGCCGGACGAGTTGAACTGGTGGTTCTCTTCGCGGGCAGCGTCCTCGTTGGCGCACTCCGGCTGCTTCGCGTTGGCGAAGACGTTGCTGGTCATGCCGTCGATGAACTGGGTTTTCAGCTCGCTCACCATGTTGCCGATGTCCGAGAAGAACGGTGCGAACCACGACAGCTTGTTAACGGTGAACGTCACGCTCTTGTCGCCGACCTTGGGCTGCTGAACCTTGTTGAGGTCCGCCAGGTCCCAGCCGTCAGCCGTGTGGCTGTGGTTGACCGCGATGTGTACGAATTCTCCCTTGCGGACCGGGTGGTCGAGCGGCAGCGTCACCTGCAGTGGAGCCTTCAGCTTGCCGCTGGGCTCGATACTGGTGATGTGCCACTTGTGCGGCTTGCTGCCATCGAAGGGGCTCATTGGAGGCAGCAGCCTGGCCGGAACTTTTGCGGGTTCGGCTTGCAGGTCGCGTGGAGCGGCCTGGCTGGTTGCCGTGATCTTGGCACCGCTGTCGTCGCTGCCGATGACCTTGCCCTGGATCTTCTCGGTGTTACCACCGAAGTACGGAATACCGTATTGACCCTGGAGTTGCCATGCGCCGACGACGATAAGCGCCAGGACGATGACGAAGGCCAACAGGACCATGGGCCACCGCCGAGCGGTGTTTCGTGTTGCCACGATCTACTCCTCTGTTGGGGTGTCTTGCGGATTGTGCGGATGATTATGTCGAGGTGCTACAGTATTAAAAAACCTCCCTATGTAAGGAGAAACTGTACATTAATTATAACATTTTTACTTGTTTTTGTAAATATCACTAGCAGCGATGGCTCGCTGGCGCTGATATGTACAAAAGTGGTGCGGCGGTGGGAGCAGATCGAGGGTGAATTCCAGGCGGGATGCCGTGGAGATCATCTGTTTCTGTCCCACCGCTGGCGTCGTCAGGTGTTGTGCTTAGAGCACAGTTGACGATGCCGGTGGCACCTACTTGTGGAGCTGGCCCTGGAGGGTGTTGGCCATGGAGCCCGCGATGTCCAGAAGTCGGTCCTTGCTGTGCTTGCCCGGGGGCAAAAGCACGGCGATGACCAGGCTGGGCTGGTAGGCGGTCTCATCGGTAACGAACCCGATAGCCGTGAACTCCTCGCCAGGGCGCTGGTTGTAGCGCAGCCAGGTGTGGGCGATGTGGCCGGTGGTGGTGGCTGCATCCGTCCTCAGATCCTTGTCGGGATTGAGCACGATGGTCAGACAACCGATACCGTCCATGGTCTCGCTGAGGTCGTTCGACTCCATGCAGAGCTTGTCGTTGGCGCTGGTATTGCCCGAGTAGCCCTCGACGTTTCGGAAGCTGTCGCTCCAGTTCATCGTGGCGCCGGACTCGGAACTGCTGGCGTCCATCGGACCCTCGCGCACGGCCATCACCGTCAGGTAGGCGGTTTTGTCGTGCCCATAGGGCTGGAATCGGCACTCGCGGTAGCCGTTGTCCTGCTTCTTGGTGTTGGACTCGGTGTCCTTCAGGGCGCTACCGGTGGCGAGTTCGAACTCGTCGGCGGACAGCAGTTTGCAGGGGTTCGGCACATCGCCCTTGATGTCCAGGCTGGACAGGTCCGGGGTGTGGGAAGGCGTTGGCGACGCTTCGGGCGAAGACGTTTCCGTCTCGGTCGGCGACGCAGCTGCCTCGGCGGTGGCCAGATCCGCGGGTGCGGATGCCTCATGGGCATTGCCAGCAGGCTGCGGGCTGCTGCTACAGGCGCTGGCGAAGAACGCCAGGAGACTGAGCAGTGTAGCTGCCGTCATTCGGGTGAGTCGCTGGGCAGACATAGTCGTCCTGCTTTCCTTGTGGGAATGGGCTACTGGTTCTCGACACTTTCGCGGTCGGCGAGACCCTGGAGGTTGGTGCCGATGACCAGGGCGACGCCCATGGCCTGGTCGCGGTCAGCGAAGCTGAACTGCAGCCAGATGGTCAGGCTGTCACGGCGCAGGATCAGGTCGGAGTCGACGATCCACCAGGCGTCGTCGAAGTTCTCGACGTTGGTGCCGGTGTCGATGGCGTCCGGGTGGTGCTTGCGCAGATCGTCCCAGGCCTTCTTGTCGCTGTCCTTGATGACGGAGAGCGTCACTGTGTTGCCAGCATCGCTGGTGTACACCGCGCGGGCCTCACCGTCGTACGCAACCTTCTTGGCGCGCTCGCCCTTGGCGTACGTGCCGTTGTCGGACAGCTCCATCGACAGGTACTTGTCGTCGATGAGCAGCGTCGGGTCGGGCAGGCCGTCGGTTCCCTTTTCGGGGCGGGTGATCTCCACCTTTTCGACGTTGTCCTGGTTGGGACCTGTGGGTGCGCTCGACGAGGTCTCGTCTTTGTTGCCGATGTAGTCGACCACGATGTAGCCGATGCCACTCAACAGCATGACGGCGGCCAGAACGAGCCCCACTACCCTTACCTTGCGCGAGCCGAGCTTACTCTGCAGCTTGCGCTTGATCCGTGCTTTGCGGGTCATGATTCTCCTTGGTAGGTGCAGTGCCTGCTGGATTGCAGTCTTAGGATAAGAAACACTAAAAAACTCTTAGTGATGCACATATATAATTATACCACTTTTGCTTGTTTTTGTAAATAGTATACGCCACCTGCTAACAGAGGTGAAATATATCACGTACAAATGGTGCGGTAACGGCGGGAGCGGAGCTGTAGAGTATAGGAAGGCTGGATGCCCTCTGTTACCTCTTGCTCCGCTCCCGCCGCAGGCCTGCTTTCACGCGTTCGGCGTTACTGTGCGGCCTTATCGCACTTCATCAGAAACCAGTATTGCACTCTGTGAGCCACTTGCTGCTCGCCTGCTGACTGCAGAGGTAGGGGTTGCCTCCCTCTGTGTCCGACGTGTTGCGCTTGATGACGCCAGTTTCGTGACGCTTCAGGAACAGGGTGTCGCCAACTTGGGGTCCCGAATCGAAGTACTCCACAGCGTGTTCGTTGCCCTCATCATCACGGTAGTAGACCGAGAGGACTGTGCCTTTGAGCCCGTCACCTGTCTGCTTGAAGCGGATAGTAGCGTGGCCCCGGCACATGGTGGTGCTGGTTGAGTCGCACGAGCCGTAATTCCAGCTGTCCAGGCCTAGACCATCCTTGGAGATTGTCATGGTTTCGGTGTGGACGCGCCACTCGCCGACAAAGCCAGTGTTGCTGAGGTCGGGTGTCGACCAGGTGGCATCGCGGAGAATCTTGTCCAGCCCGTTAGTTTTCCACTCGTCGACGACGAGGGTTTTGAGGCTGGGCACCCACCAGGTGCGCTGAATATGCTTGATACCCGGTTTGTAGCTGTCCTTTACGAAGCAGGTCGTCTGCCACTCGGCAAACACGGCCTTTCTGCCACCCACGGTGGTGTCGTACTGCTTCAGCTTCTTGGCGTCACCCTCTGCCGGGTATTCGTCCCGGTTTTCGGGGCAGCCAACGGTGCCGGAGCTGTACGTCCACATGTAGCTGCCGGTGTACTCGACAGATGGACCTGCGCCGTAGCTGATGGCCTGGGGGCCGTGAACCTCGAAGCCCTGACAGTCGGTGGCGAACTCGCGCTTGATGCAGCTGCCGGTCTTGACACCTGTAACGCCCTTGCCGTGTCCACCAAATACATTGCCGGTGGTCCAGTTAAGCGGCACCTTCAGGTTCAGCTGTTCGGCCGAGAGTGTCTTGGTGACGTACTTCGACACTGTGTCGACGACGGCCTGCTTGACCTTCTCGTTGCTGGTGAGCGCCGAGTGCCAGCAGTCGGGTCGCGTGATGATGTGCTCGTGGCACTTCACCAGGATTCCCTCCTGCTTGTAGGTCTCGTTGTCGAAGGCGGAGCCAACACCGACCACGAGGTCGCTATTGGTATGCCAGTCGAACGGCGTCTTTACCAGTTGAGACTGGAGCGTGACGTCGCCGGCGATGGCCTGGACGGGCAGACTCTTCGGGAAGTCCGGGAGTTTCTTGCCTTCCTCCGAGTACTTGCCGAGTCCGCTGAACGCCGTGAAGCCGTCTTCGTTGTTGCACGGCCCGTGCTTGGGGATGGACTTGGCGACCTTACCCACCGGCGCTACCGGGTTGCACATGGCGTACAGGATGCTTTCCATGGCGTTGCCACCAAGGCTGCCCTGGTATGGCGTGCCGATGGTTACGATGTGCGCCAGGTCTTCCGATGTTTTACGGTTGTTCACCGTCTCACCGGAAGCGAATTCCAGCGCGCGGCCGCCCATGGAGTGGCCGACGCCGATGACCTTACCGAGCCCCTTGTTGTCGCGGGAGTGCGCCGCCAGGCAGGCAATCCTGCGGGAGAGCCTCGGCCCGATGTTGTCGGACGTCACCCACGCCGTGTTGGTGTCTTTGTAGTCGAAGACCTCGACGTAAACGCCGGACATCTTCTTGAGCGTGGCGTACATTGAAGCTTCGCCGCCGCCCTTCCAGGAGTCACCCTTGCTGAACAGGCCGTGCACCAGGATTACCGGTGTTTTATTGCCCAGCCCCTTGGGCTCCGTGCAGTCTTTGATGGCTGCCGGAACGGCCTGTGCGGGCTGACTGGTGCCGGAGATGCCGCTGACCAACGCCAGGGCTGCTACCGGCGTTACCAGGTAACGCGTGCGGAACATCTAGTTCACCTCAATCTTCCAGACGAACCACGTGCCATCAGGCTTCGTGGTGTTGTCGTTCTCGATGTAGACCAGGCTGATCGTGCAGGGACTGCCATCGGCTGTGGCCGATACGGCACCGCTGACACTCTCCTTCCCGCCCACCTTATTATTGAAGGTGTCGTGGAGGAATTTGTAGCTGACCTGGTCCTTGATGGCCGCAGTGACATCGTCACGCATCGGCACGGGCCAGGCGGCTGCCTGTTCCCGGGCGCGATTGCTGCTCAGCAGCCTCTCCAGTTCGCTGGCTCGCTGAGAACTCAGCGGCGGAATGTCATTGCGCTGGGGGTTGGATTGTGTTTGGCCATGCTTGGTTGACTTGCTGTCGTCCTCGTCGAACATATTGATTCCGACGATCACGAGTGCCACAAGTGCCAAAAGGCCAGCCACAATTGCGAGGAACTTCCCTCGCCGGGTAAGGCGCGTTGCCATTACCAAAATCCCTTCATGGAGTGTGCGATGGTCTGTTGAAGTACTACAGTTTTTAAAAAAGACCTCCTAGGGGTCGAACTGTTGTGTATATTATACCATTTATTATGTACATAGGCAAAAAGGGCCAGATAGATTGACCCTTTTTCGCTGGGATGGATCTGCTCTAGTCAAGTGGTCGGTTATTGATATCGCGAATGATATCCTCAGACACCCGGGGATAATCGTTTATATATAGCGTGATTGCAGGTCCTGCTGCAACTTGCCAGGTGCCGTTTTGTTTTTGCATAATAACAACCAATGTATCTTGGGTAATTGGATCAGCTGGCACTAGTTTTGCTGCATACCATGTACCATTTTCATACAGCAACTCACCCTTGGGTGTATAGCCTTTGGTCTTTTCATTATTATTAAGCGCCGAACGAATTGCTTGCTGCTCATCTCGCAGGATTGCTAATAGTCGTTCATCGGTATATGTTGGCGTTGGCGCGGTTATTGTCATATCTTTTTTGACTTCTACGAGCTGACGAGTTTGCTTAATGCCTTTACCGGTGTAAATGACAGCATAGTAGCCGGGCTTTACGCGTACCTCTTTAGGAACATTACTTGTTTTGGCGAGCTCCTTGGCTATATCGGCTGCATCTTCGCCATGTGAAGGCTCGCCAAAGGCCATAGTTACACCGTTGGCCGGTTGCAAGGTAACGACTTTTTTGTTCAAAAAGTCTGCTAAAAACCAACCGCCAACACCGAGTGCAATAACGGCGATGCCAATAATGGTTAATAACTTGCGATTGCGGCGTTGCCGTTCGGTTATGGTGCTGCCGCTTGGGCTAAATGTGTCGTAATTTGGTTCCATGGCAGAATATCCTTACGGTTGTTCAAATATTATTTCGTAATCAGAAGGGTCATAGCCTTGCAGGCGCATCCAGCCAAGGGCATTCTGGCGGGCTTCGGGTGTCGCGGCGTAAATATATACGGCAATCGCGCCATCTGTTTCCCGGTGCTTTACCGATGCACCGTAGTCCATGCGCCAGTTGGGGTCAATAATTGGCAGATCACTGACAATTGGTGAGTTTTCGGTCATAGTTTCCACGCTTTTATCAAATTCAGCGCTGCTCTTGTGGCTATAAAGGCCAGATTCTTCTGGATGGTCATTTAGGTATTGTTGGCCTACGGCATTGAGTGGGTCAAGTAATAATAAGGCGTCCTGCGTCTCATTTTGTTTAACCTCTACAGTGATACTATTTTCTATAAAGTCGGTGCGCTGACCCTTAATTGTGTGTTTGCCTGGTGAGAGCGTAAGAATATCTTCTTCATTTGCCTCAACTGCTTTGCCATCGACAAATAATCGCATATCGCGCGGTGCAAGCTGCAACGCGACTTCGCCAGTCGGCCCTGTAATACTGTTTTTTATAACAATGCCGAAACCAATTACCAAGATGGCGACTACGGCGGCTATAAGAATGTTCTTGCGGCTCATTATTGCTTCAACCTCGCTACTGTATATTTACCACGATTGTCTGATAAGTACGCATTGTGCAAGTGCGGTGCCTTACCCGGGTTACGTACACCTAATGACGCCCCAGCAGAATCATACCCACCTTTTTGCTTGCCAATGTAGAGGTAGATGTGTCCGCTGCCCCCAGCGCCAGCACCCTGGTTCACGATTAGGATGTCGCCTGGGACAAGGTCTCCTACCTTGTTGACGTTCACAATGTCATACTTTTCCTTGTGCTTCTTTAGATATGGCTCAATATTGAACGTGCCAACAAGTGGGAAGTTCGGATCAGCACCACTGGCGTGCATGACAGTCGATACGAAGCGCCCGCAGTCGATAATGGCTTCACCAGATGATTTGTTGTATTGTTTGGCTGCAACGACATATTCTTGCTTCGGATCATTGATTGCACTCCTGTCACCCTTGGGACCGTTGAAAGGCTCGGGCCACGATAGTTTAAGTGCCATATCTACGATAGACTCTACGCCACCACTACCGGCAGATAGGCTGCCGGAACAGTCGCCTGTTTCACTCGCAGTGCCTGGCTTTACGGACTTCTTAATTCCATTAATAATTCCCTCGGCGTACTTCTTTTTATCGCCATCACTCAGGCCAACACGTCCAGCACTGTTGCCGCCAGCTTCGTGATATACCCATGGGACATTAGAAAATAGCTGTACAAGTGGCAGGTTACCGCCATCAAGGCCTTTCCGCCCATCAAAGCTGTTTAGCTTAATAGTCGGCTTAATGCCTTCAGGGCCAGCACGGGTTTCTTGGAAATTTTTGGCATATGCTTCACTTTTTTTGGCAACATCTTCGTTGTTGAATGTTACTCGCTTGCCAGCAGCAGTTTCACGGTAGCCGCCCTGTTTTTGCGGGTAAATTTCGGCCCATTTGCCAAACTGCAAACCACCATTCTTGCCTGCTTGGTCGTGCAAGCTTACGGCTATTGCGGCTTTACTCTGGTTGGCTATATTGGCGCGTTCGCGCAGGGTAACTGTTTCGTCTGCGCTCTTTTTCGTTAAGATTACGGAGTACCCTTCTTGTTTCAGTGCGCCTTCTACTAACTTCGATACATCCCACATGTCCTCAAGCTCGGGGTGGTTTGGGTAGTCATGGTCGCGCAAGCCAGTTTGTGGGTCTTTGATATCTTTGTCTTTGCCGCTGTGGCCAGGGTCAATAACAACTACAGGATTGTCGCCAGTTGTCTCTGTCGTCTCGGTGATTTTTTCGTCGGCAGCACTACCGCCTTCGCTGTTGGTATATTTGAAGTTTTTGAGGGTATCCTGTTTTTTGAGTGCTTCCTTAATGTAGCTGTCGTCACCTTTCCAGGTGATTTTGGTGCCCGTGGCAATCTGGTAATACACGTATGTCATGCCAACGATGTAGTCGTCGATAATTTTTGGTTTATTAGGATATCGATTCCAGTTTCCTTTAGGTTCAAGCCAGTTGCGGCCTTGCTGATTCCAATTTGCCACGCCCGGCTCGCGCCATGTACCTTGCCCAGCGTTGTAGTTCTTGGCCACTGATGCCATGGACTTTATGTTGGATCCTTTAGCAAAATTTTGGGCAATTGTTCCAAGCGAACCGGCATTACCAGCTACTCCACCGTACGACTTAACCAGCTCTGCGGCTGCCTCGGTAGATTTGACCGGGTCATATACATTGGGATCATACGATCCGTACTTTTTAGAATTCCACGAACCTGATGTAAACTGCCAAGGGCCGCTACCATTGCTCGGGTTGCCGTTGCGGATTTCGCCATATGGTGGAAACCGGCGGTTTTCCCAAAAGAACAGCGATGCCATAGCGATCGGATCGGTACCGTACTTTTTAGAGAACTTAATGATTGCATCTACCCAGCCGCCTGCGAGTCCTGCTTTCTTAAGTAGCTCTGCTGCTGGCCCAGTAGCCGTGCTTACGCCGCCACCGCCTCCGGCTGCACAGAAGTCTGGCTTATAGAAGCTAGAGGTAGAACCATTTAAAAAGCTTTTGAGGTCTGCCTGGCTGGCGGTTGCAGCCGATACTGCTGGCGCGCCACTACTGTACATAAACAACAGCGTTCCAAATATTGCAAAGCCAGCATTAAACTTTTGTCGCAAACTGCGTTTTTTCGGATGTTTCTGCATACTAGTCTCCGCCCCCATCTATTGATCCTGAACTAAATTCTATCATTTCCATACGGTTCTTATATACACGGTATTTGAGTGCTTCGTCGGTCTTTAGATAGTCAGCGGTACAGTCTTTGGGAATGTCATTCTGGAGTGCATCTGAGTAACATTTGCCATATTTCTCTTCGAGGTCGTCTTTGTTGTTGTCGTAGAACTGGTCTAGCTCATCCACACCAAAGTCTGGATCGCTATCAATTTTCTTTTGCTCGGCGTTGCTTCGGCCCCACACCGATACGTCACCAGCCTTAAGGTAGTTACCCTCTGGTGCGGCATTTGCATATTGAACGGGCATTAGCACATTGCCAATAGTACTGAACAGTTGCTGCGGCGTACTGAATATTGATGCTAATGACCCAAGGCTACTGCGCGCCATGGTGCCAAGATCGGTAAAATTAGATGGCGTGTGTGCGGCTAGTTTGCCGGTGAGAGAGAATGGGTTTTCGATGGCAAAGTAGCGATAGCTAAACGACTGTTCGCCGATTCGTTGTTTAAGGTCGGCGATGGCGACTTTTTGTGCGTCCTCTGTTTCGGCATCTGTAAGCGGGCGGCCGTATAGGGTTTGCCGGTCACCGGTTTGCGCCAGGCGGTTTGTACCTACCATACTCTGGTTGAATAGTGGCTCACCTGTTTGTGTGCCGCCATAATCCATGCCCGCATAGCTAGCGACTGCTTTGTCTATGAGGGTGCCCAGTAACTGGCCAAGGCCTATGGTACCCACCGCTACCAGTGCTCCGCTAATGGCGGCCTTAATAGCAGCCACAACGCCCTTGGTGGCTCCTGCTGTACCAATGCTGATGATGATTTCGGTGCCAGCAATACTATATTGAACATATTCGTTAAGGAGTGCATCACAACCAATGTCGTTTAGGGATTTTTCTACGCCAATCGCCCCCAGTATGGCATCAATGGCATTGCCGCCGATGGTTTCCGGGAAGATAACGTCATCAATGGTTCCAATGACTGATCGGAATGTTCCGGTTGGACCATTGATACTGGGGATATCACTCAGTTGCTGCTGATCATTCTTGGTTAACTTGGTGTCACCAGTCGCCTGCTTATACAGGACTGATTTTTCGGCATTGTCCCACCGGCTGTTGTTGGCGTTGATCGCCTCGGCATATGTTTCACCTTCGGCCACTTGCCCGCCCGCCGACAGTGCGTCGTGTGACAGTCGCATAGCGCGCATTTCGGTTTCTTTGTCCATTTGGTCAAACGATTCGGCAAGGTCGTGGATGATGCAAGCGGCTGTGGTTACAAATACGGCATCCGAAACTTTTGTAACAGTCCGCAGCTTGTTCGCCCAAGCGCTTCTGACCTGCCCTGGGCTTTCGCCGTTAATAGCAGCTTTGGTGGCTTTCTCGCGGGCATCATCGGCATCGTCTTGGATCTGTTTAAGTTTGGACTTGGGCCTGGCTCCATCACCTTCCACATTCTTGACGGTTTCTTCTATGTTGAGCTTGCGGGCTTCGGTAGGTGACTTGCCAAGGTAGGCTCTGCCTTTGTCTGCCCACTTGACCATTCTAATACCAGAAACCTTACGGATATTTTTAAATGCTTTCCATCGATAGAATCGGCTTTCGGATCTCAGCGCATCATTAACGCCTAGCCGGACTTGATCCGAGTACGTAGCCCGAACGGTCATACGTTCTCGGATAGATAGCCCGGCCCACGTTTTTCCAAATTGCTGCTTGGCGATATCGTCCAGCATAATACGCTGCCCATTAACTTCTATACCCTTGAACTGGTTGGTGCCGCGTAGCTGGTGCCAGACGTCTTTAACCGGGTTCTGGCCTGTTACGCCATTGCTGAATTCAAACTTAAGCACACCCTGTGTTCCGAGCTGTCGCAGTTGCCGGGGCGGATTTGTGCCTTTCATGGCCTTGGCTGCGCTACCAGTACTCTTATCAGTTAGTACGGCTGCGTCAAAAATAGTACGCGCAAAATCTTTGCGCATAACATAACTAAAGCGTGCAAAGCCGATTGAGCGTAACATCGTTGCAAAGTGGATGTCCTTAAGGTTACCTAGCATCGACAAAATGACTGCCGCCACCAGAAAGAACATAACAACACCGCCAAGGATGCCACCACCTAGGAACCAGAATTTTTTATTTATGGGCCCTTTATTTTGGTTTGGCGCGCCGCGGCGGTCAATGCCGCCGGGTGCGTGCGGTGATCCTGCCTTATTGCCTGCCGGCTTAGCGGCACTGGCGGCAGCATTGTGTTCGCGGTCTTTCAGCGCAGTGGCCGAGCCTCCCCTGGAAGCGCCAGCGCCTCCGATATGTGCAGCTGAGCTTTCGGCAGACCTAAGCCCGCTGGCCGCATGTGTTCCTGCCGCGGCGCCGCCCCCTCCGGTTGCAGTTCTCTGGCCTAATGCACTACTAGAGCCTGAGCTACCCTGATTCGGACTCCCAATATAACCCTTTTTCTCAAGGGCGTCATTCATATTTCGTACGTAATCAAAGCGATCAGCCGCTTTGGACAGGTCTCCGGATTTGCCTTCCGCTTTCAATAGTTCATCACGGGAGAGCCCTTTATCTTGGTATTTATCTAAATAGGCTTGCCGGAGTTTTTCTTGTTGCTCCCCATGTGATAAGTCACCGTCCATTACCCCCATAATGTTCTATCCTTTTACATACTTCCCGGGTATAGTTGATTCGCTAGATCTATCGTCCCTTGCGGTTGTGTCATTTCCCCTGATTGGTTTAACTGCTGAACTTGCATAGGATTCGTCGTTATCAGTCCCGTTTCCGTTGGACTGGCTACGACCTGGATATGAACGTGGTTTTGCCCGGCAAAGAATAGCCCCTGTCCTACCGGGAATTGGCTGAGCCGCTTTTTCTCCTCGGAAGTTAGTTTGAATACGTCGGACAAAACATCGACTGCCGAAGGTGACTGTTTGAGCAAGAACTGCATCGAGGCGTTCGCTACAACGGCACGGCCCATACGTGAGCCCATGAAGTCTTCTACGTCCTGTGTGACAGTAGTAATGCCCAGGTTGTATTTGCGCGCGCGTTTAGCCAGGCTAAACAAGAAGTTTGCAGAATCTTCATATTTCATAAGTTGCCAGGCCTCATCCACAATCAGGATGCGCCGCCGCTGGTCTGATTTTGTTTTGTTCCAAATGTAGTTCAGGACAATGTACATTGCTACTGGACGAAGCTCGTCTTCTAGGTCGCGGATGTTGAACACTACCAATGGATTGTTGATGTCAATATTGGAAGGTTGGCTGAAGATGCCAGCAAAGGTACCGGTGGTGTATTTGCGTAGGCGCTGCGCAAGTTGCGGGCCTGTACCACCCATGTGAAGCAGAGTGTCGTATAAGTCGCTGATGGTAGGCGGCGGGCTGGTGTGGGTAAGCGGGTCGTTAGTGATGCCAGCCTTCGCGTACGTTTCAATCAATGCGGCATCGAGGTCAGCTTCTTCCACAGGATTTAGCGCAGGTGCCATGACAGAGCTGCCGCCCATCATCTGTGCCTGTGCACCACCCATCATCAGGCGAAGTAGGCCATGTAAGGTAATAAGATTGCTGCGCAAAGCGTTGTCGGCTTCTTCGGTGTCGACAACTTGTGGCAGGTCGAATGGGTTGATGCGTGTTGATGAGTTCAGGCTAAGCCGGACATAGGCACCACCAACAGCGTCGCACATGCGCTCGTACTCGTTTTCTGGGTCGACAATAAAGATTTCGGTGCCCATCATCAGCGAGCGTATGGCTTCGAGCTTAACCGTAAACGACTTACCAGCACCAGACTTCGCAAATACTACTGAGTTGCCGTTTTCCAGGCTAAAACGGTCGAATATAACCAAGCCGGAATTATGCATGTTAACGCCGTATAGAATGCCATTATCTTGGCTGAGGTCGGCGCTGGTGAACGGGAAGCTGGTGCTAATAGCACCAGTGCTCATGTTGCGGCGGATTTGAAGTTGATCGGTAAACTGCGGCACGGTGCTGTTGAGCCCCTGCTCTTGTTGTGAGCTCGCCGGCTTAGAGAACACCAGTTGTTGGCCAAGCATAGACTCAACCTTGTGTGAAACGAATTCGAGTTCTTCTTGGCTGTGGGCGTAAATGGTAAAGTATAGGCCAAAGCGGAAAAAACGCTCTTCGCCTACCTGCAGTTTGTCACGCATTTCTTCGGCGTCCTGGATGGCTGCCTGTTTCGCCGGGTCGCGGACGCGGCCTTTTTCGGAGTCGATTTGGATGCCCGCTTCAAGCTGGGTGACTTTTTTGCGCAAGTTATCCAAAACCACTTGGCTTTCAACTGGGTAGATAAACATTGACAGGTCAATAACTTCGTCGAGGTTGACCATAGCGCTCAGCCAGCCAGTGTATAGCTGCCGGGGGTATCCGTACACATAGTACGTCCGTGCCAAACGGGTGCCCAGCTGGAAATAGCTGCTGTTGAATTCCAAAGAGCTTGGTGCGATAAAGTCACGGAGCGCGGTAATGCCCTTTCGGAACGCGGCCTCCACTTCTTGCTGCTCACGTTGCTGCTGCGCTTGCGCTAGTGCAACTGGATCCAATTGTTTCTTTTTGCGTGCCATTTACGATAGTTCCCTTTGCATGTGTGGTTGGACGGCGTTGCCCGCGCCCTTGGTGATAATGTCAGCATCCAGTTGGTTAAAGTTCTTTAGCTGCTGGCGGGTTGCGGTGTCTGGGTTGTAGGTGTCGTAATACAGCTCGATAAGTTCTTGGGTATCAAGCGGCAAACCCTGTATACCGCTTTGGAGTAAACCACTCAGTACAGATTGGACGCGGTTACGTAGCTCTGTCTTTGCTTTTTCCAGGTATTCTTCGTTAATAACGACGTGCTGTTCTTTTTTATCGAATAGGCTTGCTACACCAGTTAGGAAGTTTTTGCTTTGGGACAGAGCCTTCTGGACATCTACTGTTGGGAAATACGGAATAACAATGTAGAATTTTTTGTCCATGATGTTGGTTTGCTGGCCAAGTTGGTCGATATAGCTAATGTAATCTTCCATAAGAAGTGCCAATAGCATATTATCGTGCTCTGAGCGGATTTTATCGAGCTTGCTAATGTAAGGTTGTAAATCGACTTTTTGTGACCGAATAAAGATTTGCACAGGGAAATACAGTGAGTTAAGAAACCCTTGGTAGCTGAATTCCACAGCTTCTTGTTCGCTTTGGCTCATGAGGTCAAAGTTAATGGATTTCACCATTACCACACTCCGGAACGAACCGTCGTTCATGATAACGATGCCGTCGCGGATTTCAGCAATCTGCAACGTGTTTTGTGTACTGTTTGGGTTGGACTGTGCTGGGCGAACTGTAGTCTGTATACCGGATTGGGCGCCTACAACTGCTTGCCCGTCGGCAACAGGTGCTGCGGTTGGCGCTTGCTGGGGCATTGCGCCTGGCTGTTGGAATTGCTGCTGCATTTGTGGCTGTGGTGCAGCAGCTTGCGGGCCGGCCATTTGCGGCGGCATCGCACTGCCCCCGGGTACCTGTGGTATCTGTTGGCTTGGCTGCACTTGGGGAGGTACGCCTGGTTGGGCGAACTGTTGGTTAGGGTTAACACCGCCTGGTGCGCCCGATTGTGGCTGATTGTATGAAGAAGGATTCATTAAAAACCTTGTTACCCCACCGTAAAATCTACTCGTTTAATGTAGCGATATAACAACCTCATTCTGAAGCTCCTCTTTATGCTTGTTGGCCTCGCGCGCAAGAGTAGCTACATTGAGATCATTGTTGCTTGCAAGTTCCAGTATAGCAGGGTCGGGGGCTTGTGTCACCTGGGGTTGTTGACTTTGTTGGGGGGTATCGATGCGCGGCGGTTGGCTGGCGTATGCCGATGTTCCGCCATTTGCAGCTGGCTGTTGGTATGTGCTGTTGTATGGCATCGGAGCAGGTTGCGGATATTGCGGCGGCATACCGGCTGCTGTGGGCGCTTGCTGGGGGCTGGTACTCTGCTGCTGCGAAAGTGGTTGGATGGTATGCCAATGGTTGAAAGGATTTACTGAAGCTCCCCGCTGTTCTTGTTGTAGAATGCGGTCTACTACTGCCTGCTCGTCGGCAGTTGGCTCCCCGGGTGCTACGGGCAGTTCGGTACGGCCTGCTCCAGGGGTAACAACTTGTGTATTGAATGTTACGGCATCGCGTGGAACAGCAGTCGCATTCGCGCTCTGCTGGTTGAGAAACCAGTAATCAGGTGCGGGGCCGTTAGTTTGGCTGCCTTGCTGGGCTGCATTGCCTTTTGGCGGCGCGCCAGCACCCTGTAGGTGGTCAAGTATTTCCTGGCGGTGTGCCTTAGTGCTTGCGGCAATCATAGAATCAAACTGCCGCGATACAGCATTGCTTTCTTCTAACATATCGTCGCCCGGCTGGATGTCATCGTCTGGCACGGCTTGCGGCAGGCTAGCCATGCTAATCAAACGGTCAGAGTCCTGTGACATCATTCCCTGCTGGTACATATTGACGTTCACGTTCTTGATTGCCCACCCACGACTGTCGATCGTGTCGGCTAATGCCTTCAGGCGGCTTTGGACTTCTGTTTCGCTGAGGCCATTGGTGTAAACTGCGGCAACACGCTTAGGCGCTGTAATGGTTACCAGCTCTTTGACACCACTCTGGTTCCATATACGCTTGCGTGGCTTTACCATAAAGCGGATCTTGGCAAGCGCCCAGACCTCGGTGGGTTGGTCCCGACTCCATGGCCACGAAAAGAACCCGCAAAGCGCAGCAATAGGCAGGAATACTACCGCCATAAATGGTGCGCCTTTGGTACTAACCAGAAACGTCAGGTACAAAAATAAGACGCATGCGCCAGCATATACGAACTGGCGGAAGGTTAGCGGACCTAATAGCTTGTCTTCGGCTTCGATATCTTGGATTACTTTGTATGTTGACATAAGGTAATTGTACGTTATCTATAGGGCAATGTTTATGGGGTGTTTATGTTCTCGTCATCGCGGCGATAGCCACGGGTGTTGTTAAACGCGTTAAACGCATCCTGGGCATTCTGGCTGGCACGCGCAGGAACAGTAGTGGTGTTAACATCTTGGGTTATGTGGGTTACGTTGCCACTAGCGTCGCGATTAATCTGGTATGTAACATCCTGTTGTACTCGAGGCTGAACGTTCTGGGTAACATTTTGAATGATATTCCGTCCAGTCCGGCGCCCAGTGCTTGGATCCACCACGCCGCGGTCCGGCTGAATAATGTTCTGTTGCACAGCCTGGACATTGGCGGCAGGTGCATACAGGCCACTTCCTTCGAGGTTTTTAATTTGGGCAACCAAATTGTTAACGTTCCGTTCGGCGGCCTGGATAGCGCTAGCATTGCCAGAGCGCTGGGCTGCTTCGAGTGCGTTTTGGCGCTCGGTGAGCGTTTCGTGGATAGCGTTGGAGATATTGGTGACAGAAGACGTCTTGTTGCGGGCCAGCGTTGCCATGTCCACGCCCTCGAAGGCTTGGATGGTGGCTTGACGGTAGGCGTCTGCATCTGGCTCGGCAACCACGCGTCTGCCGTTTGCATCCCGTCCGCCATTATTGGCGTCCATTTGCTGCGAAACCAAACCATTAAGTGTCCCAAAGCCAGGGGCCAAGTCGTGACGGCCGGCATTCTTGACGGCCGAGTTGAGTCCACCAGCCAAAGCGGCACCAACACTCTTGTTGCTGCCGGCAACACGAGCGATTGTCCGCGTCATTTGTTCCATATTGTCGTAGCCGGTTCCAGTTAGGCCCAGCGCCGTAGCGGCATTACGTGCCCGAGCGACACCAAATCCGCCATTTGCTTTTGCTGCGGCTATGGCAGTGTCCAATGTTTCCCGGCTCATACCCCAGTCTTGCATAGCATTGCGGCGTGCTTCAGATTCGCTGCCATACGTCAGAACGCGGTTCATGTTGTCGTTGTATTGGCCGGCCTGGCCAGCTTCGGACTTAGCATGTGCGGCAGATAGGGTTGCCATCCGCTGTTCGTATGCTTCGGCCCCTTTGCGGCCTAAGCCAAAGTTACCCTTGGCGCCAAGCGCGGCTTTGGATGTGAATTTGTTTAGCTTGTCGGCCGCGCCACCACGGACTACACCGGCACCAAATAGGTTCCCCTCTTTGGCACGCTGGGCACGCTGTTGTACCTGGCCCTTGCGGTAATTCTTGAGTCTGTCAAACCCACCTGTAGCCTTATTGTTTACGAATCCAATCAAGCTTGCGGCGCTACCACCGATTTTGGTAAAGAGCACGGGAATGCCAAGTACTGGCAACACCAAAGCCGCGAATGAGATCAGACCAAAGGTGTCTTTGCCTGCCGATACTTTGGATAGGATTTGTCCTGCTTCGACAGCCAGGGTAAAAGCCGGGCCCATCATCAGAAGCCCCAGGAAGCCGCTACTCCAGAATTTTCCAAATTTCTGAGTATTAGGCGCAATATACAATGCGATAAACAACGGTGCCATAATAATTGCTAGAATCAACAAGATACGGCGGACAATCAGGGTAAATACAGCCACAATAAGCGCCAAAAAGATGGTTCCAGCGTAGCTGAGGATACCGAATGGCCCGAGCGCCAAACCGGCAGCAATAATAACGGTCCACTGCCCTACAATACTCCATGGACTGTCGTTACCCTTCATAACCGATTGGAATGGGAAACTGAGCGCCCCGGCCAGCCAAACGGTGAGGTTGTTGAAGAACTGTACTACATACTTCATGAGCCACCACGAAAGTGCAATAACAATCGCTGCTATCAGCAGTCGTGGCAAGACTTTCCGGATGGTGTATGCGTCGAATGCCCCAAGCCCTGTTGCCTCGCTAACGACCATGATAATACCCACGATAATAATCAGGGCTACCGCAATAATACGGAATGAGTTCCATGCCTGGTAGTAGGCCTGGGCGTTCTTGCTTTGGTCTAGTGCGCCACTGGCATTGCTGCTGCCAAATATATCCTTAACATCGCTAACCAGCATGCTGGTAACGAATTCTTCCAGTTTTAAGATAGCGGTTTCAGCGGCCGTAACTAACGGACATGCAAACAATCGCAATGCCCAGTTGTCTTTAATAGGACATGTGTCGTCGCTGACAGTGTCGTCACCCTTGGCATCGCCACTGTCAGCCTCGTCGACGTATTTAGCCTTGCTGGCATCCACTTTCATTGCGCTTACTTTGCGCTGGTCGGATATACCGCCTGACCCTGTAATATTGTAGATAGCTGCAAAGGTGCTATTACCGCCGCCCACTGGTTTGTACTGGGCGTCTACTTTGTTATCTACGCCACCCGTGCCCGTGCCATTAATAATTAGGGCAAAGTTAGTGCCGTCTTTGAATGATGTTACCCAAGCGTACGAGGCCGGCAGGTTGCCCGAGTTCGAGCCGCAAGATGGAACCTCGCGTGTGGTTGCTCCACTCCCTGCCTCTGTATCTTTGGGAACTTCTACTTTTTTGTCGTTATTAGGTTTTCCGTCGTCACCAATAGAAATATCCGTGCCACTTCCCTTGAAGATGCCCGAACTGCCACCAGCTTGGTTGGCGCAAACGTGGCCCAACGGGCGGAATACGACATTGTTGTCGCTCACGGCGTACTTGTGGTCGGCATTGGTCCATACTAATGGCAAGTTGACAGTATTGGCGGCAGCCACTTCCCGGGCCGGGAACGCTGCTATAAGGCTAAAAGATGCAAAGAAAAGCGCTAATAACAGAGGAGCTTTCCCCGAAAATCGCTTGAAAAAGGTATTCATAGATATATTGCTTTCCCACCCCTGAGAATTGATACTGGTACGGATAATTCCTCCGTACATATTTGCCTTTTATAGGCCTCACCATGAACTATAGCACAGCAACGCAAATCTGAATAATCAAAAACACAAATCGCTGCCTACTATATATGAGTGGTGCGTGTGCGGCGGCGGGGTTTGAATGGCTGGAAGGCCACACTGTTCCCGCCGCCACGGCACTGGTACGGTTGTCCGGCTTGGGTCAGGTGCGTTTACTGCTGCGTGCGACCCTTGCACAGAACTCTTCGAGTCCTTGCAGGATTACGGTACGGCGTGTGCCATTGCAGCCCCAGGGCAGATCCTGGTAGTGGTTGTCGTCCGTCCAGTAGGGCGACCCCATGGGGTAATTCCCACTCTGGACGATCTTGCCCTTGGTTGGACAGAGGTAGAACGTGATGGTCCGTTTGTTCCCGCCGGCACGGTGTGCGATCTCGTAGGCCACGACTGCTGGCTTCATGAACCAGGTGCGCCAGTGCCGGGTAAGCTCCACATTGCAGCTGGGCGCTGCATAGTCGTGGGCTGCCAGCAGACGCAGAGCACGCTTGGTCTCGGCATTGATGCCACGGACTTGCTCACGCACTGTCAGTTCGTCGAAACTTGGCGTTGTGCCGAGGGAACGTTTTGCTTGTACGAGGCAGCGCCACGGCTGGTTTGCCGTCATGGTCCTCCTTCTGCTTCTGAGACATCGTATCTAAGGCCGAACTTCCAGTACTGCTAATGTGCCCAGTGACTCCCTATGTATGAGTACACTCACGTATACTATATAATCGGCGTTAAAAGAAATCAACAACTCTTGCGAATCCTTAAGATCAGCAGTATAGTATGAGAAAATGCGTAGCATCAAAAAATACAAATTACTGTTCGTAATTGCTTCAATTTTATTTACCAGTTCTGTCATAGTTCTGCCTGCTGCAGCTTCAGCTTCTCCGCTAGCTCCGGCCCCTGTCGTATTTGCATCTGATCCAGCATGTAAAGATGTGACACCTAGCAATAGTGACGATGAGCTTAAGAACGCAAAAAAGAATAATAATGGCGGCGAAAATACCGGCATGAACTGTATAGTCGAACGCTACGTCAACCCATTTATCAACCTGCTGGCGGCAGCGGCTGGTATCGCTGTGGTGATCTCAATTGTTATGGGCGCCATTCAGTACTCATCTGCTGGAGGTGACCCGGGCAAGGTCAGTGCTGCACGCGACCGCATACGCAACGCGATTATTGCCCTGCTGGCTTTTTTGTTCCTGTATGCTTTCTTAAACTGGCTGCTGCCAGGAGGAATCGGTAACTAGTATGTTAACAAGTCTTTTGCCCACCATCTTCGGTGCCGTTGACCAACAATGTAAGCGCGGTTTTTTTGAATTCCCACGCTGGTATGACTATCTTGATGTCCAATACATCGAAGTAGGTGCCGAAAAATCATGCCAAGTCGTTGGTTTTTCAATGCCTGGCGACTTGCTGCTTATCGTGATGGCTATTTTGGACATGCTACTCCGCTTGGCGGGTCTGGTGGCTTTAGGGTATATCGTATATGGTTCAATCCAATATGTAACATCCCAGGGTGAGCCTGACGCCGCAAAAAAAGCGCTTACCACTATCATTAACGCCCTCATTGGCATGGTGATAGCCATCTTGTCTGTAGGCATCGTTGCATTTATCGGGGCACGGCTGGGCTAATTTATGAACATATCGCTTTCAGCCCTAGAAATACTTGCTGCAATTGATGTGAGCGGCTTGCCGCGGCCTCCTGCAAACCAAGCCAGGATCGATACTGCCCTTGCTATAACGTTTGGTATTACTGGTGCCATTGCCCTGCTGATTATCACGCTTGCTGGTTTCCGCTACATTACCTCGCAAGGTAATCCGTCCGAAACAGCTAAGGCTAAAAATGCGATTATTTATGCGGGCATTGGATTGGCTGTTTCAATCCTCGCCTATTCAATTATTACCTTTGTCGTAAGGAGCGTAACGTAATGAAAGTCAAACGTTTCTTTGCAGGCTTGGGCCTGACACTCGGCGCCTTCTTTGTTATTGCTGCGCCTGTTGCTTATGCCGGCGGCACAGACGTATTCGAGAATGCTTGCAATAACAACGCCGCGGCTGACTCTGCGGCTTGTGACGGTGTTAGCAACAAGAACCCAGTCGCAGGCAGCAATGGCGTGCTACTCCGTGTTGTGCGCATAGTGTCTATAATTGCCGGCATTGCAGCTGTGATTATGATGATGGTTGGCGGCTTCATGTACATCACATCTAACGGTGATGCTAGTAAGGCCACAACTGGCCGTAATACTATTATTTACGCTGTCGTTGGTCTGCTTGTCATCGCACTGGGACAAGCAATTATTACGCTGTTCGTTAATACAACCCCAGGTTAAAGGAAGATTATGAAAAGGATTATTGTTACCCTACTTGCAATTGTAACGTTGAGCGTATCAGCTTTTGGTGTTGTCGCTACTCCACAGCTGGCGTATGCTTCGGCACGGGACCAAGTGTGTGATGGTGTTGGCGGTTGCGATGAAAGTCCCACCCGTATTACAAGCACTGTGCGCAATATCGTGAATCTACTCAGTGCGATCATTGGTGTGGTATCGGTAGTCGTTATTATCGTTGCCGGATTCAAGTACGTGACCTCGGCTGGCGATTCAAGTGATATCGCAAGCGCAAAAAATACGTTGATTTATGCTATTGTCGGTTTGATAATCGTGGCTATGTCACAGGCCATAGTTCGTTTTGTCCTAGACCGCGCGACCTAAGTCTACCACAGTTAGATATTGATAAATTGACACTTCTTGTGCTATAAAGAAGGTAAGCCTAAGAAAGGAACTAACCAAATGTTAAAAACATTACGTAACAAAATTCTAGCAGTATTCGCTTTTGCGGTAATGCTTGCTCCAGTCGCAGCTCCTGCTGCCGTATTCGCTGGTGATGCCCAAATCGAGAACTGTCTTGGTGGCGGCGCTACCTTGAGTGTTGGCACCGGAAACGGCTGTCCTGGCGGCAACAATGCCGAAGGTACGGACCGCATTAACAACATTATTACTACTGTTGTTAACATCTTCTCTGCCATTGTTGGTATCGTGTCAGTTATCATGATCATCTACGGTGGTTTCAAGTACATCACATCTGGTGGTGATTCAAGTAAAGTTACTGAAGCTAAGAACACTATTATCTACGCCGTCATTGGTTTGGTAGTCGTGGCTCTCGCCCAGTTTATTGTCCAGTTCGTGCTCGACCGCGTGACCACACAGTAGCCCTTAGTCTACGAAAACTAAAACCGCTCTTACAAGAGCGGTTTTTTATTACTGCCTGTACCTCCCTGCATGTGGTACAGAAAAAACCACCGCTTTGAGCGGTGGTTTGATGTAGATTGCACAATCCTTATAGGACTTGGATCTTTTTGACTGTGTCTTGCTTGACCTTTGCGAAGCTAATGGTCAGGACGCCGTCTTTGAGGACTGCTTCAATTTCCTCTTCTTTTACTGCTACAGGTAGAGCGACACTCCGTGAGAACTCACCCCAGTAACATTCTTGTACGAAGTAATTCTCTACATTGTCTTCGTTGCCTGCAGAAAGTGTGCCGCGGATGCTTAATGTGTTGTCAGAAATACTTACATCAAGATCGTGCTTATTGACACCAGCAGTACGTGCTTTGACGTACAGGCGTTCACGGGTTTCATATACATCAATTGCCAATTGTCCTGGCAATTCACTTTCATCCCATTCATCTTGTGCTGCCGTAGGTTGGCTTGCTTGTGGAGTTGGATCGTCTACCATGCCCATAGCCGCATCGTCGTCACCTAGGAATGCTGCGGTTAGCTCGTCCTCTTCCTCCATCAGCAGGTCATTGTCGCGGTTACGTCGCGCCATAGTTGTTACCCTCCAAAGTAATTATTTATACGATAGTCTTGCGTTTTTGTGTTATTAGCAGTATAGCTTAGGTATGTTACACCTTTCAACCACAATGACTCATATTTACAACACAATAATGACAACATGCCTGTAATTGAACACATAATTAGCCTTATCGCACCACATCGTTGCCTTGCCTGCTCGGCTGAGGGCAGTCTTCTCTGTAAAAAATGTAGTTCACAGCTGCCTCTTGCTGTATCACGCTGTTTCAAATGCCAGCAACTAAGCTCAGGAGGTCTAACATGTGCTTCTTGCAGCAAACTATCAGCCCTACGGGTCGTGTCGTCTGCTACGGCATATGATGATGTCGCAAAATTGCTTGTACACCAGTTGAAGTTTGAACGGGCCCTGGCGGCAGTAGGGCCGATTGCAAAGCTCATGCAAGCCCGCGTAAAGATATCACCCAACAGTATTGTTACCTATGCTCCAACAGCTAACGCCCGTGTGCGCTTACGCGGATACGACCAAGCCCAGCGCATTGCCCGCGCTATTGCTGCAGACGCTGGAGTCCCTTTCTATCCCCTGTTGGCCCGTCTGACTAACAACAGGCAAGTTGGTGCCTCTGCAGAGCAGCGCCAGCAACAGGCCACACATGCTTTCAGGCTACTAACCCCACATATACCTAAACATAAGCCGGTTATTATAGTCGATGATGTAATTACAACAGGTGCGACGTTGGATGCAGCAGCCCGTGTACTTAACGATGCTGGTATCCAGGATGTGCGTGCCATAACCTTTGCGCAAGCCTAGCTTGCGACAGCGGCCCAAAGCTGCTATAATTACCTCTGTTATTGGAAGGGTGTCCGAGCGGTTTAAGGAAACGGTCTTGAAAACCGTCGTGCCGGCAACGGTACCGTGGGTTCGAATCCCACCCCTTCCGCCAGTATAAAAAGGCCACTACTGTGGTCTTTTTATATTTGTTAGTATGATGTGACACCCAATAGCAAGCCAGTTGCCCATGATCTTCCGAATGTATGAACCCATTCTCTTTAGAATTGTTTCTATGGCTCTGGTAAAACACTAGTTAACCTGTTAAAATAGTTAAGACTTCAGTTAAGGAGAGGTACCCAAGTGGCTGAAGGGGACGGTTTGCTAAATCGTTAGGGGGGCGCGAGCTCCCGCGAGGGTTCGAATCCCTCTCTCTCCGCCAAACTAAAAAGGCTAGCGCATGCTAGCCTTTTTAGTTTCTCCTCGGTATTTTGGGGATGAAATAAAATGGTATCGTCAATAACTGCCTTCCCCTCCAAAATCCCTTTGCGCTTATGTTACGGGTCGTTGTACAATAACCATAGTATGAATGGTGAGACACCACAAGCACCGGATGGGGGTAACTGGCAGTTTAAGCCTGATTCTGATACCCCTAAAACAGATATCCAACAACAGCCGCCAACGGCTGACTTTTCTAAAGGTGCCGAAGCTGTTGCGCCTGCCGCTGAAGTTGCGGCGCCCGTTGCGCCGGCAGTCCCCCAACCCGAAGTGTTGCGTGGTCCTGAAGTTACATGGAGCGCTTCTGAATTTATCGCCCATGAAAAATCACCTCTGTGGTATGTTGCGCTGGGCGCCTGCACATTTTTGGTTGTTGCCATTGTGTATCTACTAACCAAAGATGTAGTAGCGGTTATTGCACTGGCCTTTGTGGCGATGCTTTTCGGAGTGCTTGGGGCACACAAACCCCGCGTGCTGAACTACCATGTCGATACTGGTGGACTCACCATAGATAAAAAATTTTACCCCTATAGCGAATTCAAGTCGTTCGGCGTAGTAGACGAAGGTGCTTTTTCAAGCATCGTTTTTATGCCCATGCGCCGCTTTATGCCAACACTCACTATCTATTATCCGCCTGAAAACGAAGACGACGTAGTAGAGGCACTTTCAGCATACCTGCCCTTTGCGCCCGCCTCCCACGACCTGATTGACCGAATGATGCGCCGTATCAGGCTCTAAAAATAAAAACACTGTTTGCCCATAACGTATGTATCATTTTTTTGAAAGTCTTATCGTACTCGCAATTATCGTTGCAATTGCCCGTTTTATTAAGCGTGGCTCCATAGTATTGCAGAAGCTGTTTATACCGAGTGCTCTTGTCGCTGGACTCATCGGCCTGCTAGTCGGACCACAAGTACTCAGTTCTATTCCTGCAGATGTTGTTGATACCTGGAGCGAATGGCCAGAGTATCTCATTACCATTGTCTTTGCTGGTTTATTCCTGGGCAAAGTTATTCCTAGCAGGAAAGAGATCTGGCATATGGCTGGCCCGCAAATTGCGTTTGGCAATACACTGGCGTGGGGTCAGTATGTGTTAGGTATCGCCCTTACCCTGTTTTTCCTTGGGCCATTATTTGGGGCTAATCCACTGACAGGCGCGCTTATAGAAGTAAGCTTTGAGGGCGGTCACGGTACTTCTGCTGGTCTGGCTCCAACATTTGAAAAGCTTGGGTGGGCTGCAGGAACTGATATTGCGTTGACGCTTGCCACTTTTAGCATTGTAGGAGCTATCCTACTGGGCGTACTGTTCGTAAATTGGCACAATCGCAAAGGCGGTGGCCACTTCGTTGATCCCGAAACTCAAGATCGTCAGCGTAAACAGATGATTCGCAGCGGCTACAATCTTATTACGCTCGGTCGGAAAATTAATACTGATCCCAAGGCGATCGGCATCAATATTGTAGCGTTCTTAGTCGCAATAGGGATTGGCTGGCTTTTGCAGAAGGGCTTGGTTTTCGCTGAAGATGTAGTGCTCACCCCATTCACCGACCTTCGCTTCTTTCCATACTTGCCACTCTTCCCTCTGGCTATGCTCGGAGGTCTTTTTGTGCAAATGTTCCTGCGTAAACTTGGCAAACAAACGCTCATCCAGCGACGCACAGCAGAAATTATTAGTACAATTGCGCTCGATATCCTCATAGCCAGTGCGATTGCAACTATATCCCTACAGGCTATTGGCGATAATTTGCCCGTTATTATCACATTAGGCTTGGCGGGAGCAGTTTGGATTGTATTTGGGTTCCTCGTTTTAGCACCGCGTATGTTCCCGAGCTACTGGTTTGAGAAAGGCTTGACAAACATGGGTCAATCAATGGGAATGACAGCTACAGGCCTTTTGTTGGGCCGATTGGCTGATCCCAATAACCACTCTCATGCTCGCGAAAGCTTTGCGTACAAGCAGCTCGTATTCGAGCCATTTATGGGTGGTGGTATTGTTACGGCGAGCGCGGTTATATTCTTGTTTGAATTCGGCCAGGTTCCAATTCTGATCGCTACCACGGCTATTACCCTCTTTTGGTTGCTATTGGGTCTGCACCTGAAGCGTAAGGCTCAACGACAACACCGCACCACGGTTTAGCGAAGACGCTTCGCCAGCGCCTCGGTCGCTGCAGGGTCTGGCTCATAAAACCCGCCAAAACTGTTTGACGTTGGCACCGGGAAGAGCTGCTCTTCGTGCTCTTGTCGGGGCTTATTGTAGCAATATGTCGCCGTTAGGAAAGTTTGCCGTAACCTGGCTTCCGTACTTGGTGCTCCATCCAAAGTTGTCTCCCGACTCTAATGCGACGCTGTAACGCGTCCCTGTTGCTAGGTATATTTTCCTCATCTTCCGTCATTCGTTGAATGGCGGCAGCTGCTTCATCCGGTGGCAAATAGGTACGAAGTGCGATGATGACGTCTTGTAGTGTTAGCTGTGCTGCTCCCACCTTTCGTTCGACGCCAAAATGTAGAACATTGTCAATTGCGAGCCGACTGGTTGATATAGCGGCTTGTACATCAAGATTCTGGGCAATGGGTGCCGCAACATTACCCAAGCAGGCTATAAAAATAATGCGATCGATAGCCTTCGGGAGTTCGGCGATAGAAGTCTGATCAAGCCTTGCGATCTCGGCGGGCTTGCCCGCTGTTCCTTCTAACTCAGCTATAGCCTTCGAGAACCGGTTGGCGAGTTGGATATACGCGGTATACGGAATATGCGGCACTTGACCGGTGCGATCGCGAAGTCCTGCGTATGCGTCCTGGGCATGGTGACTCTTTAGCGTCTGGAGGATTTGTCCGGCATTGCTTGGCTGATCATGATCAGGTCGCTGTTCGTGAATAAAACGTAATAAGTTGTATGTTCCAGCTAGCGCGTTGCGTAATGCCACATCTGACCGTAGCTTGTTCTCTTGTGCAAGGCTGCCTGTTAGATTGGCTACTGCTTGCAAGGGGCGAGTGTCCTCTATTTTGATGGGTGTCTGCAGATGCGCCAAAACACTTTCTGTATCTGGTGGTACGTTTGCATTATCAATCATACTCAGGAGGTTGTGGGCGGAGCGGCTAACATCTGGATCTTCCGCTTCCATTTCGATGTCCGCATGGTAGAAGAGGCGGTAGAGCTCGGAATTGCCAACACCTAATTCCTGGGTCGCGATCTTCAGGAGTGTTTGTGTGAGATTCTTTAGTGTCCCCTGCTGACGCATGGTATTCAGGAACATGCCAAGCTGGGTGCTTGGTGAGGTCTCGGAATCTGCATCCATCTGGCCAAACCGCTTCAATATTGTCACGGCAAGTGCTCGCGAGACAACAACTTTTTTGAATTCATCACGAGTATTTTCGTCAGCGAGTGTGTCGAGCCATTCAGTGGCCTCCTCTGGTGTTTCTAGGCTGCGGCCATGCCACACGTAATCATGGGCCACATTCGTGTCTATGATAACGCGTGTTTCCTGGTCAACCATGCCTGATTCTCGAGGTTCCCTGTAGTAGTCTTCATAGAGATATCGACTGTAGTTTGCCATAGTGTTTCCGATTATGTTTATTGAGGCAAAGAAAATACCTCAGCATTTACTGAGGTATTTTCTTTGGTACACCCGGCAGGATTCGAACCTACGACCTTTGGCTCCGCAAGCCAACGCTCTATCCAGCTGAGCTACGGGTGCTTATTACTGCAACAGAGGTAATTTTAGCATATTATGACAAACATTGCTAGTCCAATTTACTCACCAGCCATCTGTACCCTTCTCTGTTGGTATGGTACACTTGGCACATACCATGGAGAGGTGCAGGAGTGGTTGAACTGGACTGTCTCGAAAACAGTTGTGCCGGCAACGGCACCGCGGGTTCGAATCCCGCCCTCTCCGCCAATATAAAAGACCCGGCAAAACTGGGTCTTTTATATTGGTGACTGATCTCGATCCGATTAATATATAACCTCTCCCTTATGTGTTTCCTTGGGTGTGGCGGTAAATCATCGGGTTCTGGAAGGCAGAGTGCTCCCAATGATTTACCGGCCTGCGCAGGCAGGGCTTTACTCCACACCGTCGATCGGGCTCAGGCTGCTGGCTCCACGGTGATCGTGACCGACTCGGTGACCTGCACCGGATCCAGGCGGATGAACTGCACACTATAGCGCCCGGGCTTTTTGCCCTTGCAGTCGAAGTGCCAGTGTTCGTAGGGGTTGCCGGTAGGATTCTCGTGCATCTCCATCGAGTCCAGCGCGATGAGCCCCGGCTCGTTGCTGAAGCCCTTCAGCTCGACGTATGGACCGGGCTGCCAGTCACCCTGCAGCTTGGTGAGGGTCACCATTTCGATGCCGGAGCACGTCGAGTTGTTCGACAGACTGATGTCGATGAGGTTGTTGTTCTCGTTCGCATGCCGCACGGCATCGCGCACCAGTTCGGTGACCGTCGGGCTGGGCTTGCTGCTCGCCGAAGGCGCGGACTGGGCTGGTGTTGTGGACGTAGCCGGTTCCGACGCTTGCGGCGTGTGCTGGTTGCCCGGTGCCCCGCTGGCTTCCTGACGGCTGCTGCTTGCCTCGCTGGGACGGCCGGTGTCACCGGTGTTGCTGCAGGCGGTGGCCAGGGCCGCGATGGTCAGGCCCGAACAGATCGCTGCCAGCAGACGAGATGTGCGATGATGTGGACGCACAGCATTCCCTTCTGATCGATGATGTGGAAATGGTTGGAATGCTCCAAGCCAGCTTCGATAGTATCCTAAATGAACAGATTGGGCAATGAGTAATAAAAAAACTCCCACTTGGGAGTATATGGTTCTTGGGGTGTGGCAGTGGGCGGTCGCGGTGGCATCTTGGTTGAGCAGCTGCTCAGATGCCGTTGCGGACGCGACCCACTGGCCTGCTCTCCTTGCGGAGGCCAGGTCTTAACAACACATCCACACCCGTTCAGCGGCTTGCGTCAGGCCGTCAGGAGACGACCTCGAACTGCGCCGTCTTGGTGGCCTGGTCCGGCTTACCCGCCTTGTCGAAGTGGACGAGGTAGACCTTGTACCAGCCGACCTTGTCCTTGCCGAGCGGGGTCACGCAGGGCCAGCTCCAGGTATCGGCCGGATTGGCCTTGGTGTCCAGGTTGGCCGCGGTGTACAGGTTCTCCGGAACGGGCTTGTAGTCGCCGTCCTTGGTGGCGCTGTAGTTGGCGATGGTCATGTACGGGCCGGCGGGCCAGTCGTTGCCGAGGGTCTTGATGCGGACGGCGATCGAGTTGCTGAGCTTGCAGCTGGTGCTGTCGAGCTTCAGCTCGGTGGTCTGCAGCTGTTCGGTGACCTTGTCGCGGACGTCCGCCGGGCTGGTCGGGATCGCGTTGATGATGTCACGCGCGTTGTCGACCGTGTCCTGGGTTTCCTTCTGCGCGGCACCGCAGCCGGCAGCGAAAACGATCGCCATGATGACGCCGGCGATACCGGTCATGTACCGGAAGCGACGGTCCTTACCCTGCTTGTCCAGTTTACGGAATCCCAGCATGTGGGCGTTCACCTGCCTGTCCTGTGCGTTGCTGTGGATGTGCTTTTTTTGGAGAGAACCCAAATGTTCCTGGGTCAAACCAGATTAGATAGTATAATAATTATTTCAAAAAAGCAAATGGGACTCCGAGGAGTCCCATTTGCGATGGTAGTTGCCACTTTAGGCTGGGGCGTAGCAGCTAACCCAGTCGGTATCAATCTGGGCAGATGCGCCAGGTTTGGCATATGGACCCTCAATAGAAGATTCGTTTTGCAGGATCCATGACATTGGGATGTTTGGAACTTTTTTTGTCCCTGTACCGATATGGCGCCCGTCCAGGTAGAACTTAACCGACCCAGCTGTCCATTCAATGACGGAGGTGTGCCAACCGGTGCCCCACTTTGTGCCACCACTAAATGCTTCACCGCCGGGGTGCATGAAAGCGTAAATGGTTGTGCCATAGTCGTTTTCGGGGAAGTCAATCTCATAGCCTCCGTCGTAGAACAAGTGGGCACTCTTGAATCCGTCGTCAGCCCGGACGATGCGGAACCGTTCTACGTAGCGCCCGTATTTTTGTGCCATACATTTGCGTGGTACGACGGTGCCGACGTGGTTGTCGCCACCTGTGCTTGGACGGTACATTTTGACGCTCAACACGCCGTTGCCTACAGAAACGGTATCTTGCGGCTCGTAGGTGCCGCCAAACGGTGCACCCGTATTACCATCTGCCCCTGATTTAGCTGTATCTTCCCAGCCTGATGGATAAGCCCACCAGTTGGTGTAGTAGCTGCCATAGTTTTTCAGGCCGCCACAGTACGCCTGGGGTGTGTCGACGTTGTGGTTGCAGTCGTTGAATGCGCCCTTCGGCACCGCACCAACAAAGTCGTCGGCAAAGATCTGCCGCCAGCCGCTTATTGCGCCAGGAACGGCCTCGCCTGAGACTGTGCTACCGCCAGGGGCTGGAGTTGGTGGCGTAGGAGTAGGTGCCGGAGGCGTGGGTGTTGGCTTTGGCGGCGTGGGTGTTTCGACAATTTTTGGTGTTGTCCACTTTTGGGCGGCAGTGCCATTACATGGCCACATCCAAATGCGTGTGCCGTTGGCGGTGCCACCGCTCTTCATGTCCAGGCATAGGCCAGAATGTGGGCTTACGATAGTGCCGTTACTTTTAATAGACCACTTTTGGGCTTTCGTGCCATTACAGCTCCACAGTTGCACATATGTTTGAGGTTTTGTGCTGGCCCCTGGGACGTCCAGGCACCACCCTTGGGTTTTGATAGTGCCATCGTTACTGACGGTCCATTGCTGGGCTTTCGTGCCATCGCACTTCCATAATGTAATGCGGTTGCCGTTAGCAAGCCGATTGTCGTTGTTATCCAGGCAGGTGCCGGGTTTCCCTACGATCACACCAGTTGCAGTCGATGCAGCCCGCACGAAAAAGGTCGCGACAGTACCAATAATGGCGAACGCAACGATAAATGCCAGTGGGCGCGAGTATTGTTGGTACCATCGACCTACCTTTGACGGCGCCTTCTTTTTGCTTACTCTTTTATAGGTTTGTGAGTTTTTAGTTCTAGGCACGACAAGGTCCTTATGGTTACTATTTAATGCTTATTATATGCCTATTTAACAATTCATCAAGCTAAGCTTAAGCAAGATGCGTAACAGAGGCAACTAACCATTTCTGGCTAGCTTTGTTGCTTAAAACTGATTCGACTGGTACTATATGGCTATGGACGAGAAAGGGTTGGGGCAGCGCCTCCAGGCAGCGCGCCTTCGCGCTGGTATGACGCAACAGGTACTATGTCAGAAGGCCGACTTGAGCTATTCGACATTGACCAAAATTGAGCGCGGGGCTATCAAATCGCCTTCTATTTTTACGATCCAGCATATCGCCACGGCACTTGGCGTTGGACTTGATGAGCTGTTGGGCGTAAAGGATATTCCGACATCAGCCCACTCTGTAAAAAAATACCGCTCCAAGAACGGCGTCCAGTTTGTATACTTCGACATCAATGGCTGTTTGGTCCGCTATTTTCACCGTGCCTTTACCGACATTTCTATTAAAACCGGTGTGTCTGTAGAGACAGTAGAGACCGCTTTTTGGCATTACAACGACCAGGTCTGTCGCGGTGATATGACGATGGATGCGTTCAACGCCTATTTGAACCAGCAATTTGGCGCCGACGACCTGGACTGGACTGATTTCTATATGCAGGCGATTGAGCCCATCAAGGCCATGCAGGCAGTGGTTACGTGGGCGGCCGAGCACTACCGCATTGGGCTGCTCACCAACATCATGCCTGGTTTCATAGATATTATGCGCCGTGAGAATATATTGCCAGATGTAACATACGACACTATTATCGACTCGTCAGAAGTGGGCGCTATTAAACCCGAGGCAAGGATTTTTGAGGTTGCAGCAACCGAAGCACATTGCCCTTCCTCAGATATCCTACTTATAGACGACGACCGCACTAATTTGATGGCTGCCGAACGACAAGGGTGGCGTGTGTTGTGGTTCGATGACTACCGCGCAGCGGAGTCTGCCCAAAAAGTCCGTGAAGCCCTTGAACTAGCGTAATAAGCCATCGCCAACCAATAGGGTCGTGTTTGCGCACGATATCCCCTGCCTCACCTATTGGGTGGAAGTGGGCATAGTGAAGATATTCCGACAGAAGGCCGGTAGGTGGCCCACGCTGTAGCGCAGATGTGCTAGTTGAACCGCTTTAACTCAGATTCAATCGTCTCGAGACGTTTTTGGGACTCTTCCAGTTGCTGCCGGGTTTGGGCAACGATATGAGCTGGCGCTTGTTCTGTGTACGACGCATTGCCTAGGCGGCCTTCAAGCCGTTTCACGGCAGCCGTCTCGGCCTTAAATTGCTCTTTGAGGTTGGCTTTATATTGGGAAGCTGTCTCTTCACTGATGTCCAGCCAACAGGTAAAGACTGTTTGCGTCACCTGTAAGCCCTTGCCTGCCCCTACAGTCTCTTCAACCTTGCCTATGCGTGCCATGCGCTTGATGAGCTCGGCGTTACTGCGGATTGCATCAGCGTTGGCATACAGAAGGTCGGCCGATGTAAGGTTAAGGTTTTTCAGCATTGCCCGAAGTTCGCTAATCAGCCCGGCAATGCCGTTGAAAGCAGCCGCCTTCTGCGCATCATGCCCGATTGTTGTTGGCCATTGGGCAGTGGCGAGCATAGTGTTTTTTTGCCAAGGCAGGGTTTGCCAAATGGTCTCTGTTACAAATGGCGCGAACGGATGTGCAATAATCAAAATGCTCTGCAAAGTGTAAGCCAGCAGCTGCGGGTTTTGGTCGGCTTTGGAAGCTTCGATATACCAATCGGCTACATCGTCCCATACGAAGTGGTAGAGCGTGTCGTAGGCTTCCGCAAAGCGGTACTCATCGAGCGCTACAGAAATGTCAGATATGGATTGTTGTAATTTGCTCATCAGCCAATGGTCGGCATCGCTATTAAGTTCAAGTTTTGCAAAATCAACATGGTGATGGCTGGTTTTGTCCTGTATGTAGCGTGCAATGTTCCAAAGCTTGTTGCAGAAGTTACGAGCACCAACCACTTTAGATAGGCCAAGTGGTTGGTTACTGCCAGCTGATGTACCGGTGATAATGCCCATGCGCAAAGCATCGGATCCATACTCGTCAACGATATCAATAGGATTGACCACGTTGCCTTTGCTCTTGCTCATTTTTTGGCCGTGTTCATCTAACACTAAACCATGTAAGTAGACTTCCTTGAACGGCACCTCGCCAGTAACGTACAGCCCTAGCATCAGCATGCGGCTGACCCACGGATACAGGATATCGAACCCCGTCTCCATTAAGCTTAGCGGGTAGTGCTGTTCAAAGTCATCACTTTCCTCGTTGCCATAGTTGAGCGTTGTGTAAGGCCAAGTGCTGCTGCTGAACCAGGTGTCGAATACGTCTGGGTCACGCCGGTAGGTTTTACCGTCTACTTCCAGAATCTCTTGCCCAACGTTCTCGTTATATACCCAGTCATCAGGATCATTGACGTTTTGGAAGGCCGGAATCGGGATGCCCCAGGCAATTTGTCGGCTCAAGTTCCAGTCACGTAAGTTTGAGAGGTATGTCTTGAGTTGTTCGCCCTTTGAGCTCGGATGGAATACAACCTTCCCTGCCTCAATGGCTTCAATAGCAGGCTGAGTCAAGGGTTGGACGTTTAAGAACCATTGGTCTTTGAGGAGTGGTTGTATAACGGTGCCGCACTTGTAGCAGTGGCCCACGTTGTGAGTGTAGGCCTCAGTTTTTACTAGTGAGCCTGCTGCTTCCAGTGCCTCACTGACGCTTTGCCGCGCCTCTAGTACTGGCAGGCCACGGAATGCTTCCGGAACTGAAGCGTCCATAGTTCCTTCAAACGTAATTATGCTTGGCATCGGAAGGTCATGGCGCTTCCCTGCCTCAAAATCGTTGGGGTCGTGGGCTGGGGTTATTTTTACGGCACCAGTGCCGAACTCGATATCGACAAACTCGTCGCCAATAACTGGAATCTCACGGTTAGTCAGTGGTAGCTTGACTGTTTTCCCAATAAACTGGGCGTGGCGCTTATCGCTGGGGTGAACAGCGACTGCAGTGTCGCCAAACAGAGTTTCAGGACGGGTAGTAGCTACGGTTAGAGAACCACTGCCATCGGTTAACGGGTAACTGATGTACCACAAACTACTCTCTTCTTCTTTGTATTCGACTTCAATGTCGGCAAAAGCCGTACCATGGAACGTACAGAAGTTAACAAGGCGTTCACCACGGTATATCAGACCCTCGTCCCATAGCTGCTTAAAGGTTTCATACGCTTGGCGTACGACTTTTTCGTCGAGTGTGAACGTAAAGCGGGGCCAATCAACGCCCGCACCAAGGCGACGGAACTGCTGAACATAGTTATCGCGGTTTTGACCAACGAAGTCATAAATTTGTAAGTATAGCTCGTCCCGTGTGAAGTCGAACCGGCTCTTCCCTTCTTTCTCTAGCTGACGCTCGTATACCACCTGTGTTTCAAATCCAGCATGGTCTGCGCCAGGTATAAGCACCGCCTGGTCACCTTTTAAGCGATGGTAACGCACGGCAATGTCTTCGAGCGCAAGCGTGAGCGCATGGCCGATATGTAGGTTTCCGTTGGCGTTGGGCGGTGGAACGGCAATTGCAAACGAGTCCCCTTCTCCTTTAGGGCTGAACGCATCAGCCTTTTCCCAAAGGGCGTAAATGTCAGATTCATATTGGTGTGGATCGTATGTTTTTGGCAAATTCATAAATAAGGTTTCCTTTAGACACGCCGGACATGTCTGTTCTTCACCTTACAGCATAGCATATTAACCTGTTGGATGCACGCCCAGCCTAACCATAGTGAACAGATGACTAGCCGTACAGTACTAGTATTACATTTCATGTGAAATGATTGCCAACGCAGCAAAGACCTTTCACATGAAAAGCCACCTAAATACAACCAAAGTTATTTAGCAGACATCTCAGTTTATGCGGCCTAGCTTGGCTATGCCACATCATGAGTGCATCAGCTATTCACACGTTTTTGTTTTTGACTGGCACATAGTACGCAAAGTTCGCACGTATTGCAACACAAAAATAAATATGCCACTATAGTGGCTTATAAAAGGGGTATATATGGAGACATTTAGCGTAGGCGCTGTTTATAATGCTGATATAGACAAAGAGGCTGCTGTGCATAGTTTGCTCGGCGACATATACTTTAAAGACGCAGGGCTTGGTGATTCGTTTCACGATTATTGTGCCAGGGATGCCCGCACAGGACTCGCAATGTACGAGTCAACGGCATCAACGATGCGTGCTGTGGTTTTCCGAAGTGTCGCTATTGATGAAGAGTGGGGCGGTGTGACTCCAACACCTGCTGATGATCTGCCAGCGCACCGTAGGACGTTGGATAACAACGCCAAGGGCATTGGATTATATACAGCTTCATCTCCCGAAGGGGCTGAAGTTTTCGCCCGCGAAATAGGCATGGAAATAGGGGTATACTTAACTCCCGATGTGCGCAGCCTGTCGTTTGGTGATATTCGGCAGGGAAATCCAAATTCGCCAGTTACTGCCGTGAAGGGTATCTTGCGGCATTTAGGATACAAACGAGCCGCCAAAGCACGCAGGGATGAGTTTGCGGTTGCCTGCGAAATCGACAACGAGTATGGTGACGCCGATGTTGTTCTTATGAATCCGGCACCAACAGCCCACGCCAAACACGTTCTGAGGCACGGCTTCCCGCAGTTTACCCCTGTGTGGGCACTCATGCGAAACAGTGTGCGCCTTGATCGCATCGGAACAGCAAACAGTTTTAACGGCTAGCTACATAGAGAGATTGGGGGCAATGCCTAGCGTGTATGGGTCGGCGACTGGTCGGCCCAGCATTCCATGGTAGCAGCCAAGAGTTGCAATCATGGCACCATTGTCGGTACACAGTTTACTGTCGGTGTATTGGATAGGGATAGGCAACCGCTCGGCGAGTTGACGCCGTAATTCCGGACTGGCGGCGACACCGCCGGCAATAACCACACTAGCAGGCTGGAACTCTTCAAATGCTTGTATGGCTTTGTCGACAACCGTTTCAACCGCAATGCGCTGGAAACAGGCAGCAATGTCGGCCTTCTGAGCCTCATTAAGGAGCCCAGGAAGCTCATAAGAGGGCAGGGAGTAGTCTTTACCTACTTGTTCTTGTGCAAGCCTTAAAACGGCTGTTTTGAGGCCGGAGAAGCTAAAGTCATATTTGCCGTCTAGTTTTGCTTTGGGCAGTCGGAAGGCCTGCGGATTGCCCTCCAGGGCTTTTAACCCGACGCTAGGGCCGCCAGGGTAGGGGAGCCCAAGGATTTTTGCAACTTTATCAAACGCTTCGCCGATAGCGTCGTCTTGGGTCTGGCCGAGTAATGTGTAGTCAAAGTGGTCACGGAATAATGCCAGCTGGCTGTGGCCGCCGCTTACTATAAGTGCCAATATTGGGAAGGCGGGCTGGGTAGTAGGCAGGGAATAGCCGCCCAGTGCTGTTTCAGTAAGGAAGTTTGCGTACACGTGGCCTTCAACATGGTTGATACCGTATAGCGGTTTGTTGTGCAGGATAGCCAGGGAACGCGCCGTAAGGACACCAATAAGCAAGCTGCCGCCCAGGCCCGCTCCATATGTAACAGCTATGGCGTCAATGTCGTCCCATGTGCAGTTGGCGTCAGCGAGCGCTTGCTTGACTACAGGGATAACAGACTCAATATGGCTACGTGCTGCAATTTCCGGAACTACACCGCCATATTGGGCATGCAGATCCATACTGGTGGCAACGACGTTGCTCAATAGGCGTTTGCCGTCTTGTACTACCGCTGCTGCCGTCTCGTCGCAGCTTGACTCTATACCTAAGACTGTCATTGCCACTATCGTATCACGCTAGCTAAAAAACATTAAATAGTAGGAATTGGCAAAATACCCAAAATAGTGTGGTAGTTATTGACAAATAATCACAAATATGCTACATTTTAGGTATTAAAACATAAAACAAAAATCAAGCGAACACAAGCAGCAGTAAGGACCAAGAAGCCATGAAATACTTGCCGGAACACAGCACAGCCTATGATGACCTTCACCGTATAGAAACGGGTGACCTTACGGTAACGACGAGCGAGATCCGCCACGAGCTTCTGAATCCACAACCAGAGGGTGATCCGCATGCTTACGGGATTGTAACTGCACAGCTTGAGGCTCAGGCTAATATTGCCCATGACCCTTATGCGTCTGTGACCGAGCGGAGCACAGCGGAACGGAACGTAAAAAAAATCGGTGAAGTATTGGATCCAAAAATACCTGTAGAAGACCGCCGGGAGCCAACCGAAGCGGAGCGTCTTTTGGAGCGTGACAAAGAGCATGAGTTCTTTGGTCTGTGGCAAAAATACGCCGAACTAACAACTCTTAACCCAAAGTACATCAACAGTCGGCAGGGTGCTAAAGAGCGCCAGGTTGTAGTGGAAGCAATGGATGACCTTTTGCATGACTATCCGCAGTTTTCCCGGATCATCCTTAAGGACCACCAGGATCGCGCTGATGCTGCGGCTGCTTTCCACAAGGCCGAGCACCGAGGTGCAGAATATGACAATACCGACGCCAGCGGTAATGTCACCAAAGTGGACTTAACTCCTCTGGAGCAGGCAGAGATAGACCTCCGCAGGGCCCGCGACAAGCATGATGACGTCGTTATCCACGGCGCATCTCCCGGCACTGATCCGACCGAGCGCAGCGCAGCAATAGGCGTTACCCGCAAATACCATGCCATGGCCGGTGCTGAAGCGACTGCTCGTACCCACGAGGCAGGTGATACCCTCCGTGACATGCTGTACGACGAAGCGATCCGTAACATGCCCAACCTGGACCATAATGCCGGCAAAGATATCCGCGAAGCATTTAAAGACCAGATTGAAACATTTGAAGCTGATTTGCAGTCTGTAGTTGACGAGATAGAGAATGCTCTTATTATGAGGGTCGGTCGCCCAGACAAAGCAGAAGAGCTGGAGGTGTATGCCCTTAGCCACTACGACCGTTTGGTTGTCGAGACACAACAGCTGGACGAAGATATCAAGAACTCGCCATTTGCCGACCGCCACTCCGAAACCGAAGTACTATACTATATGCGCGGCCTGGCGAGTACCCAAGTCCGCCGCCTGGCTTTCATGCGCAACCAAGTCACTCTCATGACGGCGCCAATCGACACTGCCAAGATCCGAATGGCTGATACTGAGAACTTCTTAAATAAGCGTGGCCGTGACATTGAGTATAGCGAGGATGAGCAGGGCCGTGCGTCGCTTGTTGAAGAAGAGAACAACGATGTCATTGCTATCTTTAGCGACGGCTCATTCAAGCGCGGTGACCAATACTATAATGCTGAAGGAAAAAAAGCCGAACGCCCGCAGCCAATCAAACTCGAGACATTGCCTCCTGTCACAAATGATCCAGACGGCCGCCGCCGGAAGGTTCTTGGCAAAATGGCACTTGGCCGGAAGAACGAAAACCGCAAGAATATCATTGTCAATACCCAGCCGTTAACTGAACTATACTCTGAGATGGCTGATAAAATGTACCGCGGCAAGGATGCTTGGTTCCGTGACCAAGCTGACCCGGCCAAAATCGAAACTGCCCGGATGGCGATCCATGTCTTGCGTGAGCGTTTACGTATAGAACTCAGTAATATGCCTGCCGGTACAGCAAAGGAAGACGTTCATACAATGGTCAATACCCTGGATTACCATATGGCTGTCCTGGAGGTTGGTGCAGTTGATGAAGCAGGCGAAGAGCATTCATTTATGAAAGCCGACGGCTCGGTTATTGTCCAGGATGTCCCGGAAATGTATGGTCGCCAAAAAGCTGATTGGCGCATTTATCCCGATGGGTCCAAGGTGCTTCTCCAGACTACTGGTGCTGGTACGCCAGGTGCCACCATCAGGGAGACGAACCTTCGTTACAGCCCGCGCGGCAAACGCTATCGCGTGCTTGACCGTTACGGCCACCTCGTATCGGTAGCCTAATCCACTCTGTAGCCGTATACTACAAGGTATATGCGCACACTTGTAAAAAAACTCATTCCTCAGCAACTATTTAAAACCATTGAGCCGTATGGCCATTTGGGCGAAGCGGTTCTACTGAACGTACTGCATGGTTTTCCGGCCCGGGGCATGAAAGTGATCGGTGTTACTGGTACCAATGGTAAAACTACGACAGCCTTCCTGATCCACCGTATGCTGCACGAAGCTGGCTACAAAGTCGGTTTAATGACAACGGTCGCCTATGGTGCTGGTATGGATATTAAGCCACAGATGACCCATATGACAACATCATCAGTGCCGGTACTGCACAAGCGCTTTAAAGAGTTAAAAGCCCAAGGTGTTGAGTGGTTGGTACTCGAAACAACGAGCCATGCCTTGGCGCAACACCGCGTATGGGGTGTGCCATATACTATTTCGGTACTTACGAATATTACCCATGAACACCTGGCATACCATGGGACATTTGAGCGGTACGTTGCTGCCAAGCGTATGATGTTCGAACAAACGGATCGCAACAAAAAAGGTATGCGACTGGGCATTATCAATGCCGACGACCCTAATGCTGCAAACTTTGCTGCAGCTGTATCGAACACGGTAACGTATGGCATGGAGCAGGGCGACTTGCGCGCAACGAACGTTAAAATGTCATCAGATGGTGTAACCTATAGTACATCGCTAGCGGGTAAGGAATACCATATAAACTGCAGGCTACCCGGTAGTTTTAACGTGTATAACTCTTTGGCGGCTGTGGGTGTAGGGCACGCAGTTGGTCTGACACAGCAACAGATTGAACAGGGTATTGCTGCGCTGGAAAGCGTGGAAGGCCGTATGACTCGCATAGACGAAGGCCAGGACTTTAATGTAATCGTGGACTATGCGCATACACCGGATAGCTTCGAAAAGTTGTTCAACGATCTCCGACCAGTTGTAAAAGGCAAAATTATAGCACTGTTTGGCAGCCTTGGCGGTGGTGACAAAGGGAAGCGCCCATTACAAGGTGCTATAGCTGGCCGGTTTGCTGACGAGGTTATTTTGACGCAAGAGGATGACCGCCAGGAAGATCCGGAGCAAATTATGAATGACATTGCTGAGGGTGCTGTGCAATCCGGCAAAGTAAAAGACACAGACCTGTTCTTTATTCACGACCGTACCAAAGCTATCCAATTTGCTATGGACCGGGCCAAGGCAGGGGATACAGTGCTGCTGCTGGGCAAAGGCCACGAAAAAACCCAAGAAGACGCCAGCGGTGAGCATCCGTGGGACGAAATTGCCACGGCTAAACAGGCCCTACGTAACCGCTCATAGTATCTGTAAAGATAAGCTTTTTTGTGACAAAAGTCCTAGACGTTACGCGAGAGGTAATTAGAGTACCAGCTGTACTCTTTGCCCAAGAACGCGGCAATCAGTTCGGTGGCAAGGTCCGCAGTTTTCTTGTCGATGTCTTGCAAGGGGTTATACTCCACGACATCCAGGCCAATAGCCATGCCTTTTTGTCCGATGTACTGTGCCAAGGCCAGGACTTCGCGGTACAGTAGACCTTTTTTGTTGGGCATGCCGGCGCCCGGGGCGTACATGGAGTCAATCGAGTCTAAATCGAGACTAATCCAGAGCGCGTCAACTTGTGATGCTAGTGTGTCGATCATGGCAAATACCGGAGCCATGCCATTGCTCATGAGGTCTTGCATGGAGAATGTTGGAATGTGCTGCTCGGCCACTAAATCGAGCTCAGCTTGGTCGAAGTCGCAGCCGCCGATATGTAAGACGTTCTGCGGCAGTACTTTGGTGTTGTCTGTGTGGATTGTGGCGAGTTCTTTGGCGCCAAAGCCCATTAGGGAGGCGAGCTGCATGCCATGGATATTTCCGCTAGGAGTGGTTTGGTCGGTGTTCATATCACCATGAGCATCGAAGTATATAAGCCCCAAGGTGCCCTGGGCGGCGGTGGATGCGCCAGATACGGCACCTAGGCAGGTGGTATGGTCGCCGCCTACGACGATTGCTTTGCGGCCATTGGCAATAATGCGTTCAGTGGCCACTGCGGTTTCCTGGCTGATACGTATCACTTCTTGCACGTACCGTAGTTTTGGATTGTCGCCAATGGCAACCTTCCAGCGTTCTTCGCAAAAAATATTGCCCGCATCAGTAGTCTCGATGCCGGCAGATTGCAGTTTGGGAATAATGTCTTGGTAGCGATAGGCGTTCGGCCCCATGTCTACGCCTAAGTTATTGGCCCCAACGTTCACTGGTACGCCAAGTAAAGTTGCAGAGAGTGGGTTCGTGTTTGTCATGCAAGCATTGTAGCATGGGAAGCGTAAGGTTTACGGGGCAGCACAGATGCGGGATGCGGAATAGGCAGGGATGTTCCTGGCCAGTTTGGCTGCCCCGTTGGCGCCGGCAAGCACGTAGCTTGTATGTACCTGCCGGCGCCGTGTCTGATGTGAAAGGTGAAGATAATGTTTGCACAGGTGCTACGCTGCTTCGGACTGAGAGGTAAGGTCGAGGGATGCGGCAGATGCTATGGCATCGTCGATCTCTTGATTTACCTTGTCTGTATGGCGTGGATCACCCGTTTTGCGGATCTTGATAACCACAGAACCATTGCCGAAGGTGATACTGCCGATGAGGCTTTGACCCTTCAGTAGGTCTGCGAGGTGCTGCTGCTTGGCTTTGCCGTAGCGGAATGGGAGTTCGCGCACCCGGCACCGGTAGGCACGCTTGTTGCGACCCTTTCGCGGATTCATATCCTCGAACCTCTCTTGTCGATCGGACCAGTATATATTATAACATTTTTTGTAAGTATGCGCTAGTATAGCTTACTTTTCATCCAAGGGGTGCTTGACGTTGAATTGGCGCTCAGCTATATTGAGTGCTGATGGGGTTCTGGCACTCGCACATAGCAAGTGCTAAGACCATCCCTCAAAAACTTCAACTAACAGAGAGGAGCCTTTACATGTCTGTAAAACTTCAACCCCTTGCTGATTACGTGGTTGCGGTAGCCGAAGAGGCTAAGACCAAAACTGCCAGCGGTTTATATCTTCCTGAAAAATCGACCGAAAAGCCTAAGGTGGCCAAAGTTGTCGCTGTTGGCCCGGGCCGTGTTGGAGACGATAACGAGCGTATTCCAATGACTGTCAAAGTCGGTGACCGCATTATTTATAAGAGCTTTAGCCCGACCGAAGTGAAAGTAGAGGGCGAAGATTACTTGCTGGTTAAAGAGGAAGACATTCTTGCAACTGTTGCGTAAGAAAGGATAACAAAATGGCAAAAAAAGTGTTTTACGATGACGATGCCCGCAAGCGCGTACTTGCTGGCGCAGAAATTTTATACAATGCAGTAAAGACAACCATGGGTCCCAAAGGCCGCAATGTGGTTATTAGTAAAGCTTATGGCGCGCCTACGGTAACACACGATGGTGTGACAGTGGCAAAAGGCGTTGAGTTGGGCGATGTTGACGACGAAACCCTGGGCTATAAAGTAGGTGCCGAACTGATCAAGCAGGCTGCGAGCAAGATGAACGATGTGGCGGGTGACGGTACGACTACCGTTACGGTACTGACTTATCACATTTTGAACGAAGCCAACAAGCTGATTGCAGCCGGCCACAACCCAATGCTGTTACGCAAGGGTTTGGAAGCTGCGGCGCATGAAGTAATTGTTAAACTGGACGGTTTACGCGAAGACATCCAGGGTAAAAAGAGCCGTGTTGCCGAGGTTGCTACTATTTCAGCCGGTGACAAAGAAATCGGTGACTTGATTGCCGAAGTTATGGATAAGATTGGCCCAGAAGGCCAGGTGTCGGTGGAAGAGGGTCAAGGCTTGGCTCTTGAAGCGGAAGTGGTGGAAGGCTTTACCTTTGACCGCGGGTTCGTGAGTCCATACATGGTAACCGACACTGCCCGTTTGCAGGCTGTGTACAGTAAGCCAGCTGTACTGGTAACTGATAAAAAAATTAGTTCAGTCCAGGAATTTTTGCCAATCCTTGAACAACTTGCCCAGGCAGGTAAGAAGGATCTGGTTATTATTGCCGAAGATGTTGATGGCGAGGCCCTTGGTACGCTAATCCTAAACCGTCTAAAAGGTGTATTCAACACAGTTGCTGTTAAGGCGCCTGCCTTTGGCGACAACCGTACCCATATGCTGGAGGACATCGCGATCCTTACCGGTGCGACATTGATTAGCGAAGAGCGTGGCTATACTTTTGAGAACGCCGACCTAAATATGATTGGCTCGGCCCGAAAGGTTATTGTTGGCAAAGATGCGACGACGATCATCGAAGGTGCTGGCAGCGCTCAAGATGTGCAAGCTCGTATTAACGAAATTACTGCTCAGATCAAGAGCTCTAATAGCGAGTACGATCGCGAGCAATTGGTTAAGCGCCGCGCCGCCTTGGGTGGCAAGGTTGCTGTGATCAAGGTTGGTGGTGCAACCGAAACCGAGATTGAAGAAAAGAAATATCGTGTCGACGATGCTGTGGCTGCTGTAAAGGCTGCTCTGGCAGAAGGCATTGTTCCTGGCGGCGGCGTGACGCTCATTAACTTGGCTGCTAGTATTACACCGCCCACAGCTGACGATGCCGCTGTTGCAGCCGGCCACCAATTGCTTAAGAACGCACTGGAACAGCCGTTCCGTATCCTGCTGACCAATGCTGGTTTGAACGCCGACGAGTGGCTGCCACAAGTCCGCGCTGGCAAGCCAGGCCACGGTGTAAATGTGAACGACCCAAGCAAGCTTGTTGACCTAAAGGCCAAGGGTGTTGTTGACCCGGCCCGTGTAACAAAAGAAGCGCTACTCAACGCTGTTTCTATTGCCGGGACCAGCATGACCATGGGTGCTTTGGTGGTTGAAGTTCCTGAGCCTGCTGGTGCTACACCTGCTGCCCCTGACATGGGCGGCATGGGCATGATGTAATCTTTAAGGCAAAAAATTACCAGAGAAGAGCCGCTAGCGTTGCTGGCGGCTCTTTTAAGTTTGCAAGCCGCTTAGTAATAGTTGACGCATGTGCGGCTGTCGCATCATATTGACCAGCCGTCGCTCATGATTCCTGACATCTCCAGGGGTAGTATCAAGCATGCCGGCAACTTGTTCCATGGTGTATTGTTTGCCTTCTTCGACGCCATGCAGGTCGACGAAGTCTTTTGATATGAAACTTGGGTTGAGTTTGAGGCCATTGCGCAGGATGAGAACACGAACCCCAATGCGGTAGGCGTGTGTATTAAATTGTTCATCAAAAATACGATGCAGGGTGGCCTGGGTGTCGACTGTCACAGCTTCAGTGACAATAACGCTAGGGTCTGACACGTCGACATCTTCTATGAGGTCGCCGAGTTCCGAGCCTTCATCGCCAATGGGCGTATGGATTGATATTGGCTGCCTGCGCATGGCGGTCAGTGCTGTTTCGATTTGACTTAACGGTTTGCCTAGCGCCTCTGCAACGATAGTGGTGTCGGGGTGGGTGCCATGCTCGGTAAGATAAGCCGCCTGAAACCCTTTGATCTTCTTGAGAAGCTCAAAGGCATGGATTGGAATGCGGATTTCGTTCTCTTGGTTACCTATAGCACGGCGTATGTACTGGTCGATCCAATTCACTGCATATGTACTGAACTTGTAGCCTTTAGTGTAGTCAAACATGTCAACAGCGTGCATCAGACCCATGTTCCCTTCGTTTATCAAGTCTTCTAGCTGCATACTGCGGACCCGTTGCAAATGGATGTAAGCCCGCTTGATAACCAGGCGCAAGTTAGCCTCGACCATACGTTGCCGTGCTTGGTCTCCCAGGTGGATGATTTGTTGCAGTTCGTCGTGTGTGCCCAGTCTGTAATCGCCGCGATTTAGATAAACTTGCGCAAAAACACCAGCTTCGATAGCCCTGGTGAGGTCGACTTCCTCGGCCGCGGTTAACAGGGTCATCTTGCCAGCTCGGTTCATATATTGTCCGGCGGCTGTGGGGCTGAGCTTATTCCGTAAACGCTCTTCGGCTGCGTCAGGGTCTACGGACGTAGCTGCCGATGTATCTTCGGGGTGTGGAGTGACTTCTGGGTCGAAAGCATCAGGTGTTTTTTGCTGTGTGGGCGTAGTTGTGTTTTTCTTTGTGGGGTTCTTCTTGGGACGCTGGGGATTTTTGGTTTCTGTGGGCGGGGCAGACACTGGTTCCACTGGTGCAACTGACTGTACCGCGGCTGGCTTGGCCGGCTTTACTGCCCGCGGTGCAGGTAGTTTTTCGAGCAACCTTTGTATTGGCCGCAGCCGAGACGCAGGCATTTCATCAATACTGTGCGCGATAATAGCCATGCCCTGCAATACAAGAGTATCGACTTCGTCGGGGTCGATGCCGAACCGACGGGCAGCTTTATTGACGTCGGCACCCTGTAGGAGTTGCCAAGCTAAAAAAAGCGGATACTTGTTGCCCTTGGCGAGCTTGCGGTGGTTGGGATGTTCTATATGCTGGGAAAATGCCTGCATTAGGTTTTTGATTAGCGCAGCCCGCTGCCGGTCGCTCATACGAGACAGCTGGTAACCGTCCCCAAATGAAATTTCAAGTAATTCCTCGAGAGAATGCGGTATGGGCCGTTCGGTAGGATCTTGTCCAGTCTCGGGTGTTTCTGCGCTGGTCGCATCTGTTTGGAGCACAACTTCGTTAACGACCATACCCTGAGGCGCTATGTGGACACCGAAGTGAGTTTGCTCTTGTGGGTACTGCTGCAGGAATTTTGTGAGGTCGTTGCCGTAAATGAGCGGGTCGATACCAAGCGAGTTTGCCGCGGCAGCGCGCTGGATGTCTGAAACTTCATCGGCATAAAATGCATTATTGAGGATAACCCGATATCCGGAAGTATCGTTGCCGATGAGGTTCACAACGTCAGAACGGATGAGTGCTACGCAGTGGTGAAACGCTGTTTCTTGTTGTGCTGGTGGATAGAGGCTGGTAATACGTGCCCACAGCCAGTCATAACGGGGGTCTGAGTCTTGCCATACATCACCGACAACTTGTAATTGCAGAACTTGGCCAGCGACAACGTACGTATTGCTGGGAGGGGGTGAAGACTGGAGGTGGGGCTCTGCGGTGCTATCTTGGCTAAATAAAGAGTCAAAATAATATAAGTCTTCACTAATAGCCTCCATGGACAAGATTGTTTTGGCATCGGGCTCCTTTAACAGCTCGGCAAGGGCAGGGGCGATAGTTTCGTCATGCCATTGTTGCACAGTCCGGCCGTCCAGTATTGAGGACATTTGCATGGTATGCACGTCACGCCCATACAGCAGAGGGGTAAGGTTGTAGTGGTGGGCAAATATCAGGCGTTCCTCTGGGCTAAGGTGCTGAAAAGCTCCGTTCAGGGCTAGGTATTCATGCTTTTTGTTGGTAAACAGGTTTTGTGTGTCGGGGTGGATGTCACTTGGCAGTAGCTCGGTATTGACGTTAGCTACCGAAACGTAGCCCTGATCCATGCATTGGCGAAGTGCAAGTCCTACCGTGCCAATTTCGGCATATGGATACTTGTAAGATACAGTGCGCAATGCTGCGCGCGTAGACTCATCTTGCTTATACCCATGTTTTTTCAATAGTTTTCGCGTGTCAAAAAGTGCCGCGGACCGGCATACTTCTGGCCAGGTTTCGGCACCATGTTTAACAGCCTCACGGATCCGGTATGGGGCAACACTGCCATCCGAAATAGCCATGAGGCGGTCAAGCCGATCGCAGTAGCTGGTTACATTGGTAATCATTTTGTCGGTATCAACACTGTAGTGCTTGCGCAATACGGCTACTGTTGCCTCCGGGTGTGTAATCTGCTGCCTGACCTCTTCCATGCGGCGGCTGTATGCGTCCAGAGCTTTTCGGCAGCTTTCGTCGGAATAATGAGTCCGGGCAGTCTCGTAAACGACCCTATGGTCCACGTATGGCTTTCCCTTGTATTCTTTTTCAAAGCGGGTTATGCGGCTGACCGTGTCGGCCGCGAGCTTTTCCACGTCTCCGTTAGGGTTGAGGGCCATAAGGCTTCTGATAAAGCCAGGCGTGACATAGGGGACGTCTGTGTGTGCAGCTTGCACTGCTTGCACACGCTCTTCGACACTCCCACCAGTGTATTTTTTTCGCGTGGCAGCGGTTGTAACAAGTGCTTCGGTGGCTATGGGGTTAGCGGCCCGGATAATCGCGCTACGGGCTATGACATCCAAAAGGGCGGCCGCAGGGTTTCGCCTGTTTGCAGTGACTGTATAGTCAATGGTGTATGTGCTCAGCCGGTCCCTGTATTCTTCCATAAGTGCCTTATAGTATCCGGCGTCAAAGATCATAGCTTTGTTAGCAGGCTTGCTGTAGCCCAGGTTCCGGATGCTGATCGCCTCGCTGACGTATTGGTCTATGATGCTAGCGTCTTTGTCGAGCTCAATGTGATGCGGTGAATACCGGCTGACAGTTCGTTTCCTATCCGGACTGGCGTTGACGGATGTCATCTTGGTTTTTTTATTGCTGTAGTTTGTAAAATCTTTTTGTTGGAATAGGATGGAGGCCAATGTTTGGACACCGTGCAGGGCTTCATCTTCGCCCAATACATCAATAGCTTGCTGGTATAGGTCTGGATTGGTGGATTTCAGTTGTTCAAAATATTGGCTGCTAATGGTGATAGCGCCTTTGGATGGCTTGCCACGCACTACAAGTTGGTCTGCGCGCCAGCCTTGCCGCAGGGCTTCAAGCGCCTGTTTGGGGTCTTCGGGTAGTTTTGTTAAATCAAAGTGGAATGCTGGGCGGTCTATGCCATGCGGATTAGGGGCTCCGACAGTAATACTGTGTTCTCCACTAACCACTGTTGCGCCCACGCCTCGCCGCCATAGTTCAAGCGTGATATCTTCGCGTTGCGATTGACAGTGGTTAAGCTGTACACACTGCGCGCAGGCTGCACGGGCAGCCTCGAGTGCCTCGAGCGCTATATCTCCGTTGTCAATCTGAACGAATTCATGTACAGCACTTTGAGGGTTGGTTTCTGGGCTGTCTACACAGTTACCATGGGGGAAGATTCCAGTTCTATACTCGCTCACAATGTATGCCTACTATACCGTACTGTTTACTGTAAGTTCAATCACCGCTTTTAGCCGTCTAGCTCCCGCTTAATGGCTGCCATAACGTGGGGTTGTCGAAGCGCCTTGAGGCCATTGCGCTCCCATCGTCTGACCGCCTCATAGCTACAGTCGTACATAGCGCCAATTTCCTGCAATGTGTATCGCTTGCCCGCCTCCAGGTGCCATTGCTTGACCAACTCCTCGTTAAAGAAGGCAGGGAAAAGCTCGAGCCCGTAGCGTAGGGTTATGACTTGGGCTGCTCGCTCCATATCGTAATCTGAGGTCATGTACCGCTCCATAACTCTTTCTAGAATGCCACCAAGACCACCGCTTATGTTCAACATGGCAACTTCGTCTGTCGGGCTTGCGGCTTCATCCATAATAAAATCGCCAAATTCTGCGCCATTGTCCTCGTCCGATATTTTATAGTGCAGAGACAGCGGTTGGTTGCGGCTGCCTTCTATTGCGAGCCGGAGCGAACTTTCTGTCATGCTTAATTCTTGGGCAATCTGCTGGGTAGTGGGCTCTACCCCATGCTCTTGCTCGTATTGCCGCGTGTATGTTTTTGCGGCGCGCACAGCCTCTGACGCATGGACAGGCAGCCGGATAGTACGGCTATGGTAATGCTTCGCTTTGTTCGCATGCTGCTTGATCCATCTCACTGCATATGTACTGAGCTTGTAGCCTTTAGTGTAGTCAAACATTTCGATAGCACGCATGAGACCTATATTACCTTCCTGGATATAGTCAAGTCTGGACATACCGATGGTGGGTATTAGTTTGCCGGCAAACTTAATGACTAACCGGGTATTGCTTAGAAACATCCGTTCTTTTGCTTCATCTCCGATGCGAACAATCTCCTCGAGCTCATGCTTTGTCGCGTTCCTGAACCCGCCTTGTTGTAAGGCCTCAGCGGCTAGCAAGCCAGCCTCGATCGCCTTAGCAAGTGTGACTTCCTCTTCGGCAGTTAGCAGCGGGTAACGGGCGACCTGGTTTTCGTAATAGTCTTCAAAGCTGGTTGCACTGCTTTGTTCATCCAGGTTATTTAACTCATCTGACTCTGTGCCTGGTGTGGTAGGAACCAGTGCTGGTCTTACGGAAGTGTGAGTAACACTAGAAAGGGCGGAGGAGGACTGGTGGCCTCTAGATGTTCTGTGCTCGAGAGTATTACGTGCTGCCTGTAGCTGCTCGGCCGGAAGTTCGACAATTGTCGGTTGCGAGCTGCGCCTCCGGATGGTTACGAGTTGCGGGACGTCGCCCAACCGGTATCGCAAGGCGTTTGTCAGGTCGCTGCCATACATAAGCCGGTCGATGCCCATTGCGTTGGCTACTACTGTGCGTTGTACTTCGGTGACATCCGGGCCATAGAACTGTTTATTGAACACAAGTTGGTACTCGCCAGGATGTGACCCTAGTAGGTCTAGGACACCACCATGGATTGCCTCCTGAATGTACGTCCAAGCCCTTTTTTGATGTGTAGGCGGGTAGGTTGTGCTTATTTTTTGAGTCAGCCAAGCGTCAAAGTCAGTCGCATGCTCTGCCCAGTCCCAGCGGTAAGTATCTTCGTGCAGGTATAGTGCTTTTCCGGCGACAACAAGAGTGGCATCGCGTAGGCCATAAGCCGTCAAGCGGTCGGCATCATTTATAAGCAGCCGGTTGTCTTGCCGTAAGAGGCGTTCGTATTCGGCGCTGTCCATAGCGAGCAAGGACAAGCTCATTGGTGTATTGCTTGCTTCATAGGCTGCGAGCTGTGGTTCGACATGGGTTGTATAGTAGTCATTGATGGTTGCGCCGTCCAAGGCGCTCTGTTCGAACAGCACAGAGCTGGAAGCAGTGCCATACAGGATCGGCATGAGGCCATGATGGTGTGCAAATGCCAGGCGCTGTATTGGCAAGAGCTGTCCAAGTGCCCCAGAGAAAGTCAAGTACTCCTGTGTCTTGGGCGTGAATATCTTATCAAACACTTCCGGGAGTTGGCCGTGTTGCGCGTATGTTTCGGCACGGCCAAGTACCAGATAGTCGCGCTTGATAAGCTCAAAAATAGTCTGTGCTACTTGGTCGGTTTCGGAACGAGGATACAAAGTGACGATGCGCTCTATGAGTTCGGAAGAAAGCGGTTTGTATTCTGGCTTGGTACGTGCGCGGTAGGCATATCGGTCGCGCAAAACAGTTTGTGTATACTTGGACTGGACTTCGAGCGGCGAAGTAACGCCACTTCTGGCACATTGGCGGATTACTGAATCACTCACGTCTTCACCAACGGTTTCCCGAAGCATACTGATTCGCTCCTTAAAAGTGGCGATAGCGTTATGGCCATCTTGCATGCCACTGTACTTTCGGATATCGCTTGGGGTGATATCTGGGTCATCGCCGTACTCCGCAGTGAGGGCTTGCATGTTATTGTCAAACTGCTGGGCAGCCGCCTGGCATCCTTCTAATGTGCGGTATCCTTGGGCGAACGCGACAATTTCAACGTCCCGTACGGTAGGGCGGCCGGCGGGGTAGAGGGTTTTTAAGTGCTCTACCCGTGCTGTTAGCCCATCGAGAGCGGCCTCTGGGCTGCCTGGATTTTTATGTGCAAATTGTATGACTTGTTGGGCAGATATACTATCGGACCGATAGGTTTCAATGAGTGTCTGTAGCTTTTCTTTTGAAAGTAGAGTCTTACTGCCTCGCCTTGCTGCTTCGCGGGCCGCCGCCGGACTTATATCAGGCTGTTCACCATGGATGCGGCCTACGGTGGCTTGGTGCTTAACGATCGCCTGCACCGGGTTGATTCTGGCGTGGATAACTTTTGTATCAAACTCTTTAAGGGTGATATCGTCAGTTTTATATTTTTTGATTAGCTCTGCATAGTATCCAGGTTCAAAGTGGGCAGCCTTAGATGCTATTTGGCTCAGCTGCATGTCGCGGATGGCTAGCGCATCCTGTAAAAAAATGCCAATAATCGGGTCATCTTTTTCGGGGTTGATGTATTTCGAGTGGTAACGCGTGCTTTCCCGTGCCGCCCCGACATAGTGGTCCTGCCCAGCAGCGTAATTGACGAAGTCTTTTTGCTGGAACAGGGCAGTCAGGACGAACTTCATGCAGGAATCGAGCTCGCTTTTTTCCATGGTAGATAGCCGTGTGTGCAGGCCGGCATCTGTTTGCTCTAAGCGCCCAAGATATGCTTGCTGTGCTTGCCGGACGCCTTTAGGTGTAGGGCCGGTGGCATTGAACTGCCCCGCACGGAAAGCTTGCCGTATAATGGCGACTGCGTCAGCCGGATCTTCGGGAATAGCGCTCAAATTGAAGCGTAAGATAGGCCTATCTTCGTCTACAGGCCGCTCTTTGTGGGAGAGCGTAACTTTTGTCCCGCCGGCTATAACAATACCCGCACCTCTTTGCCAGAGTTCGGTGGCTATGTGGTCTGTTTGGACGGTACAATGGTTAATCTGAACACACATCTGGCAGGCATTTTGCGCTAAAACAAGCAGCCGCTCATCAGAGCGGCCGGCGTCAATTTCTGCGAAGGTTGTAGACACGGCGGTATTGTCGCCATCCGGAACACAGTTACCGGAAGGTATGAGTCCACCACGTAACTCCACACGCTTGTCCATAGGTCGCCATACTATACATGATTTCAGTTAAGTTGACAACAAAAGTTAACAAATATTTAATAGAATGACGGTTGCTATACAGCCCGTTTGCTGCCGCCGTAAGCACTACTGCCGTAGCCAGCTTGCGCAGTGTGGTTTTGTTCACCTTTGCCAAAAAGCATCTTAAGGATTGCCGAAAAGCCAAAGATTGAAGCTACGCCCAGGCTAATAGCGGCCAGGAACTCCTTACGGCTCATTTCTTTTTGCATCAAAGTGTTTAAATGTTGCATATTTTTTCTCTGTTTATGTTTTTAGGGAGCTTAAGCGGATTGTAACGCAGGTTCGCTTGTAGCGTCAATACATTTTTATTGTATAAGCCGTTGTGCAGGGGTGAACTGGTATCGTGCCCGCGGCGTAAAGTCACTTATGGGACGGACTGGCCTTTGGGGCCGGTCATTCCGTGAAGTTGCCTGGAGTGGTGGGTGTGCTGGCTTGAGGCTATTGCCTGGAGGTGTGTGCCGCGCTGGCTGCATGGCGGCTGGGTGTGTTGTTGGCGCGGGTACGACCGGAATATAAGGAACTGTTTTGCTCTGCGCAGCACGTGTTTGACGCTCGGCCCGCCGCTGCTCGTCTGCTTCGCGCATGGTACGGAGCGTGTCTGGCGCAGGCCGCCGCCGGTTAACATACCATATAATACCCACACCTACTTCGTACGACAGAATGATTGGCCCAGCAACCATAAGCTGCGCCATAATCTGGGGACTGGCATTAATGACCGCGCTACTAATAAAGGCGAATAAGATGACCCAGCGCTGGTAACTAAGACTTAGTAATTTACTTGGCTTTAGGGGTTTGATGCGGTTGATAAACAACAGGATGAGCGGTACTTGCAGGAGCATTGCCGACCCAAGCAAGTACATCATTACAAATGACATATATGATTGGATGGTAATAAGCGCGGTAATCCGCTCGGTGTGGAATTGGTTAAGTAAGAAGTCAAGCCCCGCCGGCAGGCCCAGGAAGTAGCCGAACACAATCCCGGCAATAGCTAATACGGCCGACGCAAAGCTGCCCCATAAAACCATGCGCTTCGTTGCATCTTTCATGAGGGGTTCAAGGTAGCGAAGCACTTGGTATATGATAACGGGGATACTACAAGCGATACCCGTGTATAAACACACACGGAATAAGAAATCTATCCCACCACCCGGAGACGTGTATATGAACTCTTGGTCGTGCGCCGGTTTCAGCAGTATCTCGATAATTCGGTGCTCAACTGAGTAGGCAAGGATGCTGAAAATTCCAACGGATGTTGCGACATAAAAGAGCCGTTTGCGGAGTTCATGGACGTGCTCGATAAAAGCAATTTTTTGCTGTGGTCTAGGAGGCTGATTCTTGGCGAGTTTTTTCTTCGCGTGGCTTGTCGTTCTTGCCATCGTCGTTTAACCCTTTGCGGAGTTCCTTCATTGAGTTGCCAAGGCTGCGTGAAAGCTCAGGCAGTTTTTTGCCTCCGAACAGTAAAAGCACTATCGCCAGGATAATGATTAGCTCTGGTGCGTCAAAGCCCAGAATTCCAAAATGTTGAAACATATTTCCCTCACTTATTGTTGCTATATAACGAGCACATGATATCATAAGCACAATAGGTACTGGAAGCGTAAACATATGAATAAATACTATTACATCATGGTTGGTCAGGCGTACGGTGAGGGTTCGTACGGCGAGTGCGTATATAACAATACTGAAGGCTGTAGCTCTTCTACCGGTGCAGGTACCGGCTCAAATACTGGAACTAATGGCGGCGGCCAATTGACGGATACTGGCTTTATGGTTGTCCTTATCATGACATTGGCATGCTTGCTGTTATTGATTGCACTGATTGTCCGTATCTGGCGGCGCCCATCTCGAAAACCTCTTCCGCAAGAGGTGCCAGCAGATGTTGTTTCTGACGAACGCTTAGAACGTTAATCTGCCAAGGTACTGTGCTGCGACAAGCAAAAGTACGACGCTGGCACTCAGGAGTGCCAGCAATATCCAAAACTTCGCTTTTTCACTCACCTAATTGCCTCCAGTGGAGCAGTTATTACGAGTCGTTCGGTAGGGTTCCATAATGGCGTGCACGTATAGAGCGTTAGCTGCGGCAGGACAGTGGGGGACTCTACCTCTGTTTGCTGGGCATGCACTACACTAGATGACTGCACCCTATAGATATATTTTTTACCATGCCATAGGACAGCAATTGCGTTTCCCGGCTGCACTTTGTCCAAGTGGTAAAAAGTGCCGCGTGGGTTGGTGTAGGTAAAACGGTGGGCAACAAGGACAGTGTTGCTGCCTTTGTCTGGCGTGCTCGTATGCGGAAGCCGCCAAACACCTTTGCTCAGTATGCTTTTTTGGTTACTTTGCAGAATTGGTGTATCTAGTGCCATTGCGGGTACAATTAGCTGTTCTGCATCAGCAGCTACCGGTGTGTCAGACGGGTTGTTTTTGACCATTTCGTGCATTTTTGCAACGGCAGCGCTGTTCTTCTGGAGGATAAAAAGCGCTGCCGGTAGAAATGGCAGCGCAATGATGAAGGCGTTAATGAGTACTATAAGGATAACCAGGACTGTATTAACGCGAGCGAGTTTCATAGCGGACGCTATTGGTTAGAAGAGTTTTGGGTGAAATAGTTGATTTCGTTGACAATGTCCAAGAGCGCTTGGGCACGGGTCTTCTCGTCGGTAATCGCTTTTGCTGCCTCATACGCTACAGGGATAAGTTTGTCGTTGTCTGCGGCCTGGATCATCATCATGGTAGTACGGAATTTTTCCTCGGGAGCTTGGTCGAGGTGGTCGAGCAGTGGCGACAAGGCCTGCATGGCTTCCTGCTTAATATGCAGAAGTTCACTGTCGTCAGCGTTTGGCGCAGCTACTACGGTGTCGTCTGGTGCGGCTGGCGTGCTGGTTGGCGCCGTTTTTGACGCATCCATAATGAAATCGCCGGCGCTGTCATTTGGCAGGGCTGGTGCGGCAGCTGGTACGTTGGTATTATCTGGCGCCAGTACGCCATCCGAAGCCGGATTATTTTGCTTATCGTCGTGGTGTTGGTGGTCGTCGTGCCCAAACATCATAGTTTCCCCCTTGCAATAACTAGTATACTAATACTCACACCCATAATACCATAAGGAGTTTGAAGTTACATGCTTGATGATTTGAAATATATTCATGAACGCGATGCGCAAGATGCACTTGGAGCTGCAGAAAAGCAGTCCGGGCACCTTGTGTATCAGTTTGAACTCCCGACAGGGGCCAGCAAACCTGAAAATATTGTGTTCGGCGCCATGGGTGGGTCGGCGCTTGCGGCACTTATGACCCAGACTTGGCCCGGTTATACGGTTCCATTTGAGATTGTTCGCGGATACGACATCCCGGCATATGTTTCGGAAAAAACATTATTCATCGCTGCTAGCTACTCTGGTAATACCGAAGAGACGTTGGGTGCTCTGGCGCAGGCTGAACAACGTGGTGCTCAAATCATGGTTATTACCAGTGGCGGCAAGCTAGCAGACATTGCACGCCAAAAAGGCTATCCGCTTGCATTACTACCAGGCATGCCTACTACGCGCTATACGACATCTCTGAACGTGCGGGCAATTATAAGCCTCGTGCAGGGATGTGGGGTGCTTGCGCAGCAAAATGCGCTTCAGCAACTAGCTGGACAGGAGGAATTTGTACGCCGTGCGGTTGCGGTTTGGCGTCCGGATGTTGCCACAAAAGACAACCCTGCCAAAGGGCTTGCCCAGGAGCTAATGGGAAAGTCAGTGGTAGTATATAGCGGACCACTATTAGCCTCGGCAGCATACAAATGGAAAATCAGTATTAATGAGAACGCCCGCCAGGTGGCATGGACTAACCAAATACCGGAATTCAGCCACAATGAATTTTCCGGTTGGAGCAAACAGCCGGTCGAGAAGCCATACGCTGTGGTTGATTTACGCAGCCAGCTTGAGCATCCGCAAATACAAAAACGTTTTGAAGTTACCGAGCGGCTATTATCTGGTATGCGTCCGGCACCAATTGTTGTAAGTCCAGACGGTGACACGATACTTGAACAACTTTTGTGGCTGATGGTATTTGGTGATTTTGTGGGCATTTACCTGGGCTTACTGAATGGGGTAAACCCAACGCCGCTCGAACTCGTCGATAAACTTAAAGATGCACTAATGGTGCCAACACCAACGGAGGGTTAGTATGATCCAACTAAAGACAACGCATGCTGGTGTCATCACGGATGAGGCTATGGCATCAGTAGAAGGCTACACTTCCGAGCTGCGCGCAGCACGCACAAGCCCCGTATACGATGCAGCCGAAAGCTCTCTGCATCTGCCGGATGATACGGACAGCGTCGGCAGGGCGCAGGCTCTTGCGGCTGAAAAATCAGGCGGCCGACTAAAATACCACATTGTTGTAGGTATTGGCGGGTCTAATTTGGGAACAAGGGCGATATACGATGCATTGCGCGGCCAGCAGGATATGCTCCCCCAACACTTCCCGCGTCTCATTTTTGCCGAAACGACCGATCCTGAATGGTTCGCCCAAGCCCAGCTGCTTGTTAACACACTGCAAAGCAAAGACGAAGTACTGGTATCTGTTATAAGCAAATCCGGCGGGACTACCGAAACCATTGCAAACTTTGAAATTATTGCTAACATGCTTGCATCTAAGCTCGGCCCAATAAGTGACCGGTTTGTGGCTATTACAGACGAAGGGTCACAACTTTGGGAGCTGGCACATGCACAGGGTATCGCGACGCTGCCTATACCAGCACCTGTTGGCGGCCGCTACTCGGTGCTATCGGCTGTCGGCCTATTTCCGCTAGCCACCATCGGTATCAATGTCCACAAGTTGTGTGCAGGTGCACGCCAATTGCTTGACCATTGTTTGGGCGGACAACAAAATTATGCAGCACAATCAGCGGCCGTGCTGGCGCTGCAATACAAGCAGGGACGTATCATGCACGATACCTTTTTATTCCACCCCGAACTGGAGTCATTAGGCAAGTGGTATCGTCAGCTTATGGGCGAAAGCATCGGCAAAGAACATGACATCAGCGGCGCAGTGGTGCATACCGGCATTACACCAACGGTTTCATTGGGGTCAACTGACTTGCACTCGGTTGGCCAGCTATACTTGGGCGGCCCTAAAGATAAGATAACGACCTTTGTATCTGCAAAGCCAGCAGGCGGGATTGGCATGCCCCAGCAGCGTGTATTTCCAGAATTGTTGCCGATGCTAACGGCAAAAACCGCGGAAGATATTATGGACGCGATTTTGAAAGGTGTGCAAGTTGCTTACCAAAAAGCAGACTTGCCATATATGGATGTGGTGCTTGATGCACTTGACGAGCAATCGCTTGGGGCATTTCTGCAGTTTAAAATGTTAGAAATGATGTACTTGGGCACCATGCTCAATGTAAATAGCTTTGACCAGCCAAACGTCGAAGCCTATAAGATAGAAACCAAACGCTTGCTGGAAGCGTAAGCAAACCTAAAGAAGGACAGTAAAGAATGGACGAGCAACAGATACCTGCCTTTGATCCGAGTAATTTTAGCAACGAACCATATGTTCGCCGTATTGAAAAGCCCTGGGGCTATGAGCTGCACTGGGTGCCAGACGGCTTGCCATATATGGGTAAGGTCATCCATGTTAACCAGAACGCCCGACTGAGCTTGCAAGTTCACGACGTAAAACAAGAAAGCTGGTTCCTGATGAGCGGCAACGGAGCTGTTATCTGGGAAAATAATAAAGGTGAACTTATCGAAACAGTGTTGGAACCGGGCAAGGGCTACACGGCACGGCTTGGCCAAAAGCATCGCTTAAAAGGTTTGGAGGGCGGCTGCGACATATTGGAAGTTTCTACGCCTGAAGCCGGTACGACGTGGCGGCTTGAAGACGATTACGCCCGCAAGCACCAAACACCAGAGGAACGAGATGCGGAGTATGCTGCCAATGGCAGTGTCCAATAACTCGTTAGCTTTCTAACTCGGCAAGCCGGTTTAGTAATAGTCGGTTGTATTGTTTGCCTGGTGAAGCAATGTCCATGAACGTTGCAGCCCACCACTCCGGATAAACAACCTCGTAATCGTCACCGTCAACAAGGATGCCACCGCGTTTATGAGTGAACGATTCCAAGACCTTATCTGTTTCCTTGGCGTGGATTTCTACTGGCATATCAGCGCCCAAGTTCCATAGCGCGGTTGTCTCAAAGCTAAATTCTCCATTTGGCGCGACGGTCGATAATGCTGGTGTGAGGAGCGCTGTATATAACGTGGCATCAGCAATGTCATTGGCGTTTTTTGCCGTACTGGCTGCTGGCATCCCTTCGGGAAGACCCAAGGAGCGTACGGCATATCTGCCCATGTCAAACACGGTTGCGTAGATATCTTTAAAGTTTTGATGGGCTTCATCTGGCACCGTCTGGAATTGGCGCAGCAGCGAAACTTCGGCTATTGCCTGTACGTATCCGCTCGCACGCAGTAAACGGAACCGGCTTATCTCGAAGGCTGTAGCTGTAGTTTTAATTTTTTGTATGAAGTCGTAGTGGTCTAGTTCGCAGCACTCCCCTAAGTCTCTTCTTTCTTGGTCCATAGGTCCATTGGGCTGTATGGCTTGTGCTATCTGGTCGGATATAGACTTTGAATACTCAAATAACTGTTCGGCCTGTTCTTGCCGCTCAGATGTAGGAGGGATATACATAATATTTGCGTTGTGCTGGCTCATTCTTACTCCTGTGATTATTCAAATGTGTGTGAACTGCCCCGGTGTGCTGCCAATTATTGCTAGACTTGCCGCATATTGTCCGCATATTCGTATATGGCCGAACGATATGTATCTGACTGCGGATCAAAGAATACCATATAATCGGCACCTACATTAATTTCTGCGGCGTCTTTGTGGCTAATAATAAGGTCACCTTGATGGACGGGGTGTAGTAGATTGCGATTATCTATTGGGTAAAAATAACTTGGTGTGGGGTCTATCTTCCAAAGCAACTGAGGCTGATAAGCATCAATGCTAGTGCGCATTGGCTGTATGTCGTCGATAGGTCTGGTAAATGCTGCGAATACTCCTGCGTATACAAGTTCCTTCGGGTCGGGGATTTGTACCGGTTCAAAAGTAACGGCCGGGGCAGGTGGAAGTTCAAGATGCATGCTGCTTCGCAGGGCGATCTCGCGCGTTACCCCCAGCATCGATATGATAGACGGGTGAGTTTTGTGCGTAGCGTTGAATAGGTGGCGCAGGTAGCCAACTTCGACGGCGCAATATACTTGTTGGTTGACCCGTGCGGCGTACATCTGAGATATAACTTTTCCGGCTACTCTCTGCTCTGTCTGAAGCATATCACGGTCTTCGATATGAGGGTGGTCAAGGAGGAAGCTATCTAAAAGCCCGCCCACTTTAAAGACAGTATCGAGGACTGGCCGCAGACGAACCGCCGTTTGGTAAACATCCCTCGCTCCAGCAAGGCGTTTTTCATCGGCAGGGATATATTGTAGGCTGCGGTCCTTTTCTATATTCCTCATTGTTGTAAATTGTAACAGCTTCTCCAGCTGTGTTACAGATGCAGGGTATACTATAGTTGTATGAGAATACTTGTAGTTGAAGACGAAGTTAAAATAGCCAACAGTTTGGAAAAGGGGATGCGCGCCGAAGGCTACGTAGTGGATGTGGCTTATGATGGCGACGAAGCAGCGACGTTAGTCGATGCCAATACCTATGACCTGGTTTTGCTAGACTGGATGATCCCTGGCCGCCTTGACGGCAAAGGCCTGATTAAGCTGTGGCGTTCCGACCACCACCAGATGCCTATCCTTATGTTGACTGCTAAAGCTGCCATTGGTGACCGGGTAGAGGGCCTGGATTCTGGTGCGGACGACTATGTCCCCAAGCCGTTTTCGTTCGACGAGCTATTGGCCCGCGTGCGTGCCCTTTTGCGCCGACCCCAAGAGCATACCGGTACCGTTTTAGAGAGCGGCCCGCTCAAGCTGGATGGCATAGCCAAAGAAATCACCGTCGATGGCAAGCCTGTCCACCTAACTGCTAAGGAATTCCAGCTGCTTGAATACTTACTGCACCATAAGGGTGAAGTGCTCAGCAAAGACCAGTTACTCGACCACGTATGGGCTGATGAAGAGCGAGTGCAGCACAATACTGTCGAAACGTTTATCGCTAACGTCCGTAAGAAAATTGGGGCAGGCGACGCTGTAATCCAGACCGTACGGGGCTATGGCTATAAAGTATCCTAAAGGGATGTTCCGGTCGGCCCGCATGCAGCTGACCCTGTTCTACATGGCCATTTTACTAGTCTTTAGCCTGGTTTTGACCATTAGTGTGCGAGTGTTGGCTGAGCGGGAATATAGGCGCTCTGCCAATGCTCAACTCGGCGAAGTAAAGCACCTGCTGCTTGGCTTCCCGTGGGGCGATGTTGACGCAGAAATTACCATTGTGAAACCCGACAAAGCGCTCAGGACAATCCAAAACGAGGAGGCTGCCATGGTGCGTCAGCACCTGAACCGCGACTTTGCTATTACCAGTGGTTTCGCTATGTTGTTGGCCGGCGTCTTAAGTTATTGGTTTGCCGGACGGACGCTTAGGCCTATTGAAGAGGCGCATCGTTCGCAAGCACGGTTTGCATCTGATGCCAGCCATGAGCTGCGGACCCCGCTTGCAAGTATGCGCGTAGAAAATGAAGTTTTCCTGCGTCAAAAGACATTCACCGAAAAAGAGGCACGTGAACAGATAGAAAGCAACCTCGAAGAAGTCCAAAGACTCGAGAATTTATCTAGCAACTTGCTTGCGCTGACTCATTACGGATCAATTACCTTAGCCATGGCGCCAGTCAGTCCACAAAAACTTATCGACGAGGCAGTCACCAGGGCATTGCGAGTGTCAAAAGCGCGGCAAATTTCATTCAAGAAGGAACTTGGAGCCGGTGCTATTAACGGCAATTACGAAAGTCTGGTACAGCTGCTGGGTATTTTAATAGACAATGCAATGAAGTATGGTCCGCAGGGCGGTACTATAACCATAAAGGGCTTCAAGCAAAGCGGCACCTATGTTATCCAGGTCCTCGACGAAGGTCCAGGTATTGACGAAGCAGACTTGCCGCATATTTTCGAAAGGTTGTACCGTGGTGACAAAGCCCGTACGGTCAAAGCGGGCGGTTACGGTTTAGGACTGGCGCTTGCTGCCGAAATAGCCAAGGCTAATAAGGGGTCCATCCAGGCTGCGAATCTCAAGGTGGGCGGTGCGTGTCTAACACTGCATCTGGAACTTCTTCGGTAGTGGTATAATGTAGGCATGCGGTGGTATTTTTCGAGTACAACCCGGCTGGGGCTGGCCTTATTGTTGTCGAGTCTGACGAGTATTGGCTTATTCCTTGCAGGGGCGCTCAGCAACCATTCCTTCCAATTCTCATATCTCATTTGGAACCTGTTTTTGGCATGGATTCCGCTGGGTCTGGCTTTGTGGTTGCACAAAGTTCTCAGACGCAAGCTATGGTCGTCGTGGGAGGCATTGGCGATTACAGCTCTATGGCTAGGGTTTTTGCCGAATAGTTTTTACATGATCAGCGACTTCATCCATGTCCAAGATGTCAGCCGTGTGGATGTCTTGTCTGATGTCGTTACGCTTTCATCCTTTATTTTTAACGGTGTTATCTTGGGGTTTGTCGCCCTTTATAATGTCCATTACGAGCTATTGGCCCGGGTGAGCAAACAGGCGGCACATATAATTATCAGCTTTGTGCTTTTGGTGTGCAGTTTTGCGATTTATGTCGGCCGCGACCTGCGCTGGAACACTTGGGATGTGTTCATAAACCCCGGAGGTATCCTTATCGACGTATCAGACCGTTTGCTGCATCCGTTTGTTTATGCCCAGACCTACACGACGACTGCCATATTTTTTGTATTGCTCGGCAGCTTTTACATTGTGGCCTGGCAAATGGTACGAGCTATGCGTTACCAGAAGGTTTTGGATGATTCCGGCCGCCAAGGTGACTAATCTGTTATAATAGGTGTAATATGCAAGAAATTTCCACAGCGCTGACACGCGCTATAAAAGATTTGTTCGAGGTGGACGTAACACCCGAACTCACCAGAACCGATGAACAATTCGGTGATTATTCCACAAACGTAGCACTGCAACTGGCAGGGCGTTTGCAGAAGCCACCGCATGAGGTTGCGGCCGCGCTTGTTAAGGCTGTCCGTAGCAACTTTGGCGAGCAAGTTAAAGATGTCGCCATTGCTGGGCCAGGCTTCATTAATATCACCATGAGCGACGCCTTTTTACTGCAGTCGGTCAACGGGGCTATCAAGAATCGCCCGCAGACCTATGCAGGACAAACTGTCGTTACAGAGTATTCTGACCCCAATCCGTTCAAGGTACTGCACGCTGGGCATTTGTACACGAGTATCGTCGGCCACGCTATCGCAAACCTTGTAGAGGCGGCTGGCGGCACGGTACATCGTGTGAATTTTGGCGGTGACGTAGGATTGCATGTCGGCAAGACTATGTGGGCAATTATGCAAGACTTGGGGGGTGAATTGCCTCAAAAGCTAGCCGATATCCCCGAAGATCAGCATTCGGAGTGGATGGCTGCATGTTACGTAAAGGGCACGCAAGCATACGAGGACGACGAAGACGCTAAAGCGGCTATTGTTGCGGCTAACAAACGTGTATACGAGCTGCACGCTAACGACGACCACGAATCAGCTTTTGCGCAGATATACTGGACATGCCGTGCTTGGAGCTACGCCTATTTCAATGCTTTTTACGAGCGTATTGGTACACCATTTGAAAAATATTATCCAGAGAGCCAGACAGCTCCAGTCGGCCTTAAGACGGTCCGGGAGCAATTGGCTCGCGGCGTATACAGCGAAAGTGACGGTGCTGTAGTGTTCAAGGCCGAGCAATATGGCCTGCACACCCGGGTTTTCATTAACTCCCAGGGTATCCCCACTTACGAAGCTAAGGATGTCGGGCTGATTATGCTCAAAAAGCAGGATTACAGTTTTGACCGCTCCATTGTAGTTACGGATAATGGGCAAGAGCAGTATATGGCCGTCGTGCTCAAGAGTATTGAGCAATTCGCACCTGAACTTGTTGAGGCTACGACCCACCTGACCCATGGCGTCGTCAAGCTGGCGGGCGGTGTTAAAATGAGCAGTCGAAAAGGGAATTTTCTGCGGGCACTGGACGTGCTTGACGCTGCAGAAAAAGCCAACAAGGCGGCAACTGGCCGCGAAGATGAACAGGCTGTATTGGGAGCGGTCAAGTACAGTTTCCTGAAGCCCCGTATCGGAGGCGATATAATCTATGATCCAGAGGAGTCGGTCAACTTACTGGGCAATAGTGGACCATACCTGCAATACGCCCATGCCCGGGCGCGCAGCATATTGGCCAAAGCAGAGCAGTCCATGGCGGCAATAACCGGTTTGGATGCCGGTGAGCGCAGCTTGGCACGTAAAATTGCTGAATACCCTGATGTTATGCAAAAAGCTGTCACCGACCTTATGCCACACCATATTTGCACATACTTGTACGAACTGGCGCAAATATTCAACCGTTTTTACGAGCACAACCGCGTTATCGGTGACGAACGCCAGGCAATCCGCTTGCAGCTGGTTGAGCAGTACGCAGATATCCTGCACGACGGACTCAGCATGCTCGGCATAGCCGCTCCAGAAAAAATGTAATAGTTTTTGGGTGGGAGAGGTACCAATTATGGCTACGGCCAAACAACCAACCAAATCCAAAACAGTAAAACCCGCTACCAAAGCCGTGAAGGCTGCGAAGGTAGCTAGGACTACAGATCAGACAGCGGTAAAACCAGCTGCCAAGAAACCTACAAGTGCCCCAAAGGCAAAAGCACCTGTCAAATCAACCCGTAAAGTTACAAAAGACACGGTAAATACTGGCTTCCGAGCTAAAAAGCGCATTCGCAAGCCAAAAGTAGTTAGTGGCTTTGCTGATTTTTTACGTGAACAAAGCGTTGTTGGCCTGGCAATTGGTTTGGTATTGGGCACGCAAATTAAAGCGCTAGCCGACCAAATGATCGCCAGTTTCATTAACCCTCTTATTGGGTTGCTGCTGCCTGGTACCGGTGCACTGGATAAAAAGGTGTTCATTCTGCATATTGGCGAGAAATCTGCACCGTTTGCGTGGGGTTCTTTTGTAGCGGTACTACTGTCATTCATCACAACCTCTGTAGCTATTTATTTTGTATTCAAGGCGTTGAAGCTCGATAAATTATCCAAAAAGAAGGACTAAAAAAGGAGGGTGGGATATGCAGCTAAGCAATGATGAATGGAAGCAACGGCTAACGCCAGAGCAGTACCATATATTGCGTGAAAAAGGTACTGAACTGCCTGATACGGGTGCTTTGTTGCATAATAGTGAAACTGGCATGTATGCCTGTGCGGCCTGCGGGGCTGTTCTTTTCGACTCTGCCACAAAATTCGACAGCCATAGCGGCTGGCCGAGTTTCTATGATGCGCTGCCGGGCGCGGTAGTGTTTGGCACCGACTCATCACATGGAATGGAACGTACTGAAATAACCTGCGCAAACTGCGGTGGACATTTGGGCCACTTGTTCAATGATGCCATTGGCCAACCCACCGGACAGCGATATTGCATAAACTCTGCTGCATTGCAATTTACGCCCAAAAACCAGCAGCCATAGGATCATCCCTGTAAAGGGGGTATACTGGGTATATGATTGATCAAAAACACCTTATTCCTACTAAGCTGCTGTGGGTTGACCTGGAAATGACTGGTCTCGATGCTTCGCAGGATCTGATTCTGGAGATTGCTGTCGAGGTTACGGATTTTGATTTCAAGCCATTGGCCAGTTATGAGGCGCGGATCAGGCATCCGCGTAAATTGGTTGCCGACCGTATGAAACAAAACCAATGGTGGGACTTGTATCCGGCAAACCGTGATGACTTTTTGGACAATCTGGAAGGTGCAAAAACGAGTGATGAGGTCCAGCAAGACCTAGTGGCCTTAGTGCAGGCCCAGTTTGGCGACGAGCCAGCTATTTTGGCGGGTAATTCAATTTATGCAGACCGTGGGTTTATTGACCACCACTGGCCGAAGCTGGCGCAGCTGCTCCATTACCGCATGTTGGACGTTACCGCATGGAAGGTAGTGATGCAGGGTAAATATGGCAAAGAATTTGTCAAAAAAGAAGCCCATCGGGCATTTGACGATATCCATGAATCAATAGCAGAGCTAAAGTACTATCTATCAAATCGCTAGCCCTGTGGGCTGGTTGTGCTCCAGGAGGTGCCCAGGCGCTATTAGTTGAAAGATATAAACAAAAATAGTATAATATACTTTTAATAGACAAAGGTTCTATGTATATGCGCGTTGTTATTTTCGATTTGGATGGAACGCTTCTTGACGGACGTGAAGGGATTTTTTGGCAGTACGAACAGCTGACAAAGGAATTTGACGGGGCACCTGCCTCTCGCAACGAGATTGCAAGCCAAGTATATGGCACTGTAGACGAGATTGTCCGCCGCTTGGTTAAGAATACGGATATTCCGTTCCATGAACTGCAAAAACGCCACGAAGAGCTTATGATAGAGTCGCTTGAACGGTGCCAGCTCTATGAGGGAGTCGTTGAGCTGCTGCCAATTTTGCGTCAGGTCGGTGTGCGCATTGGCGCAGTTACTTCCAGCAACGAGCAAGCTATAAAGTTACTCGATACACTGGGTATCCGGCACTACTTTGACGTCGTTATTGCTGCCCATCATGTGCAGCAGCCTGCGCCCCATCCCGAGGGAATATTAACTGTACTAGAACACTTGGCTATACAGCCCAAAGACGCGGCCATGGTCGGTGATACTATATCCGATATAGAAGCAGGCAAGCGTGCTAACGTGGCTAAGACCATAGCTGTTACACACGGGTTTGGCACTGCCGAGCAACTAAAGAGCGCCAATCCCGACCATATGATCGACGATATACCTTCACTTCTTGATGTACTTGATGCTAGAGTAGGGTCATGACGCACGAGCAAGTAGAAGAATATATCCTTAGTATGCCGAACGCTATGTTGGATTACCCATTTGGCGAAAAAGTGGCTGTATACAAAGTGCACGACAAAATGTTCGCTTTGGTGCAGGAGGGTAGCAACCCTGTACGCCTGAGCCTAAAGTGCGACCCTCAACTTGCAAAGCTGCTGCGCGAACGCTACGAGAGTGTTTTGCCAGGCTACCACCTGAACAAAAGACACTGGAACACTGTGCTGCTAACTGGTCAGCTTCCCTGGGAGGAAATCCAGGGGCTCATCCGCCACTCGTACGAGTTGGTCGCAGCTCATAAAAAATAAGCAAAAAATTCTATTATTGGCACTCAATTTTAGGTACTCATTGGTATAGTAGAGTCTGTATGTAAAATTTTATAGGGGGGTAGAATGGCACTTGAATTTGGACGTACAAGTCATGGACTGGATGTTTTTGTTGACCCAATGCCAGGTATGCAAACAGCACGGATTGCACTGGATGTAAATGTAGGCAGCATGCATGAGCAGCCGGGCGAGGAAGGACTTGCCCATGTATTAGAGCATGCTGTGCATTTGCGATCGCCCCAGTTCCCAGACAAGGCGAGCTTAACACGCTACAGGGGGATGAATGCAATTGGCGCAAACGCGTATACGAACTTTACTCATACTGAATATCACGGCACTGGCCCCGACGTAGAGCCTATAGTGGCTTCCTTGGGTGAAATCATTACCCGCCCCCAGTTTGTTCCAGAAGATATTGACCCGGAAATGGAGGTGGTGACAGAAGAAGTCCGCCAACGTCTCAATCACTACGGATTATTACATTCGATATCAGCTGCCCACACATTGGTCGGCGGGCCATACGGGCGGGATATCGCTGGGCATCTCAAGCATCTGCGCTACGATACGGATGATGTCCGTGACTTTTACGGAAAATACTACGCATACGGGAATATGCAACTCTGGGGCGTGGGGAACGTAAGTATTGGGCAACTGGTAGAGTATGCTGAAGAGCATTTTTCACCGCTACCCGTTCCGGATGGCCGGCCACAAAAAAGCCAGGTCGGCAGCGGTATTGTCAACGATGTGCGGAGTGCGTATATTTTGGAGAAGTCCGAAACAAACTACTACACCCAGGCCGTCTTATGCGACCCTAGTTTGAAGGAAGAGATGAAAGCTGCCCCGTACGCATTTCAGGCAGCAGCGACTGTGCTTTCCAACCACGCAATAAACGTCTTACGCAACCGCGAAGGTATTGCATATAGCGCCCATGTGTATCCTTATTGGTATGGCGACTCAGATTGCTGGCGCTTGCAAGCCTACACTACGGCGGCTAAGGAAAACTTGGAAAAAGTTGAGGAGGGAATGGCGGAAATTTTATCCCGCTCAGCAGAATCTTATACCGATAAAGACATTATGGCCGGTATTGGTAGCAGCCGGGGTGAAATACTCTCTACTATGGATAGTATCGGCAAGCGTGCAAACCTACAGCGCGACCATCTTGATTGGTATGGCGAACCACGTGAAATAAGTGATCTAGCCGACACTGTTCGGGGTCTAGACCCTGATGCTGTCCGTAGGGCAATGGACAGCATGTTGCGTGAGTTCGGTCAAAAACCTAAGCTAACGCATGTAACTGGTACAGCCGAAGCTGTTAAGGGCGCTGACATATTTATAGAACAGGATGACATTATGTAACCCTGGAACTAGTTAGTGGCCGTAGCGGTGTCACCTGGGAGCTGCTGCAACAAGAGCTGCGTTTGATCGTAGCTCTTTTTTAGATACGAACGGACATCAGTAGCAGTAGCGTTGTTGTAGTTGGTTTGGATTTCGTTTGCGTAATTTGTGAGAGAACTTTTAATAACTTGCTTGAAAGCTATGTCGTATGTGCTGGTTGCCTGGGCTTGCTTCAGTGTTGTATCGGTTTCACTACTTTTTTTAAGGCCCAGCTGCTTGTTGTTCATTTTTGCATCATTCTGGGCAAGGTAAGTTACAAGCTGTGTCTGCTGGCTGGCGACGGTCAGCTGGGTGTTGGCAGCAAAATTCTTAAGAGCTTGATCGCGGATACCGCTGCCAGTTTGCGCTGATGCGCTGACTCGCACGATCTCCTGCTGTGTTTGTGCGAGTAGTTTTAGGTCTTCGGTGTTTGTTTTATTGCCTGCGAACATATTCATCGCAATGGCAACGGCAATCATCAGAATGATAACGCCACCTACAATAAGGCCGATTTTTAGCAAAAACCCGTTCTTGCCATTCAGGTCAACAGCACGCTTCGGTTGCGGCTGGCCCGGATTCATAATAAAGTCGTACGGATTGTGCTCCGGATACTGCGGATTCATGCCTGTATTTAACCATAAGCCGCCAGTATGTGCCACTGTGATCTCCCAAGTTCTGCCTGCCTCTATCGCAACAGGGGTGCTATAGCGTACAATAAAAGCAATGGACGCGATTGAGGATGTTAAGAGCCGGTTAAATATCGAAGACGTTATTGGTGAGTATGTCCAGCTTAAGCGTGCCGGGCGGAATTGGAAAGGCCTTAGCCCGTTCAGCGACGAAAAGAGCCCTAGTTTTATGGTGAGTCCGGAAAAGCAAATTTGGCACGATTTTAGCTCGGGCAGGGGTGGCAATGTCTTTAGCTTCATTATGGAGGTAGAGGGCCTTGACTTTAAAGGGGCGCTGGAGCTGCTCGCCCGAAAAGCCGGTGTCGACCTGGAGCAATACCGTACTGCTCGTTCCGGTAGTCGCGGCAAGGACAAAGAACGGCTGCATCAGGCGTTGGAATGGGCAACTAAGTTTTACCAAGTCCAATTGCGTAATAATAAGCAGGCACTGCAATACGTGCTTGGTAAACGGGCATTCAGTAAAGAAACGGTGCTGGAATGGCGGTTGGGCTACTCGCCGAATGGCGGGACTGCACTGGTTGATTTTTTGAAATCAAAAGGCTTTAAAGACGGCGAGTTGAAAGACGCTGGTTTAAGTGCCCAACGTTTTAAGGGAGCGGGCGACATGTTCCGTGGCCGGATCATGATACCGCTGTGCGACCCGCAGGGCCGCGTTATCGGCTTTACAGCACGGCTACTACAGGATAATCCAAATGCCCCGAAGTATATTAATACGCCCCAAACGGTACTGTACGACAAATCGCGGCATGTGTTTGGGCTGCATCTGGCAAAGGAATCAATCCGTAAGAACAAATTTGTTGTTGTAGCCGAGGGTAATCTGGATGTCATCACCAGTCACCAGGCCAGTGTACGCCACGTTGTCGCCACGGCAGGTACCGCACTGACTGAGCAGCACTTGCAGGTCCTTGGGCGATTTACGGGTGACATACGCCTCAGTTTTGATGCTGATAAAGCCGGACTCAACGCTACCGAACGGGCGATTCCGATTGCCAGCAAGACGAAGGTGTCACTGAGTATTATTAGTATCCCAAGCGGTAAAGATCCCGATGAACTTATTCGCCAAGATCCAGAGGTCTGGAAAAAAGTTATCCAGGCGCCGCAATACGCACTGGATTGGCTGATTGCCCGGTACCAAAACGTACTCGATTTGTCATCAGCGCAGGGCAAGCGCCAGTTCTCGGATATTATCCTACATGTTGTGCAAGCCTTGGAGGATCCGGTGGAACAAGACCACTATGTGGGTGAAGTCGCTACGCTGCTGGGCATTAGTAATGATGCGCTACGGTCCAAGCTTAACGGTGAAATCACCAGGGCCGAAAATAAGCCGCTCAAGAAAATCAAAGTCAAACCGACGCCGATAGACGAGAATACCCGTGACGCTATCCAGTCCCAGAACTTGTTGTTGGGCATTGCGCTTTCCAAGCCGTCACTGCGACATATCGCGCTTGAGCCTATAGCCGAAGATATGCTAGTAGGCGACGAAGCGCCACAGCTTGTACGCTTTTTACGCGCCCATCCAGATTTTGTAGGCGGACCAACAGTGGTAGAAGAATTGCGTCCTATTGCGGATTATAGTAAAATAGTCAATGATCAATTTGATGACAACTATCAAGGATTTGACGTTGGCCAGTTAATTAACGAAGTTGAACAACTGCATAAGAACCTGATAGGGAGATATGTGAAATACAAAAAGGCTTTACTGGAGCCGCAAATGCAAAATCCAAAAAACGATGAAGAAGAGATGGAACTTCTTCGGGAAGTCAACAAACTCAACCAACTTGAGAGTAAGTACAAAGGAGGCGCTTAATGCCTAAAGCAAAGAAACCCGCAAAAACAGACGATAAGGCTCAAGAACCCGTTGACATCGAACAGGCCAAGAAAGATTTGCTGGAAAAGGCAAAAAAAGCGGGCAAAGTTGACCACAAGGATATTACGGCGATCATTCCTGACTCTCCCGACAATGCCGATGCCATGGACGCCTTTCTGACGGAATTGGCTGACGCTGGTGTTCAGGTGAGCGCGCCAACCGGCGGTCCTAGCGACGAAGATTTTAGCGACGAGTGGTTAGGTGAAGACGGCGAAGAAATTACGCCAGACGACCAAAGCTACCTCGACGATATTGCGGATGACTCAGTGCGTCTATATCTGCGTGAGATTGGTAAAATTCCGCTGCTGAACGCTGAAGAAGAGCTGGCGCTTGCCAAGCGTGTTGTTGACGGCGATAAAGAAGCCAAAGACAAAATGGCTGAAGCGAACATGCGGTTGGTTGTTTCTATTGCCAAACGCTATGTAGGCCGTGGTTTGGACCTGCTGGACCTTATCCAGGAAGGTAACACCGGCTTGTTACGAGCAGTCGAAAAGTTTGACCCGGACAAAGGCTTTAAGTTCTCTACGTACGCTACATGGTGGATCCGCCAGGCAATTACCCGCGCCATTGCCGACCAAGCACGTACTATCCGCATCCCTGTCCACATGGTGGAGACCATTAATAAGCTGCTGCGCACCCAGCGCCGCCTTACTCAAGAGTTGAACCGTGAGCCAACCAACGAAGAAATCGCCAAAGCCATGGATTTGGACGTTGACAAGGTCGAACATATTATGAAGATCAAGCAAGATATTTCCAGCCTTGACGCCTCTATCCGTGACGACGAAGAAGAGTCAGTTTTGGCTGACTTCATCGAGGACGAAGACACTGTCTCGCCAGCTGACGCCGCTAACAGCCAGCTGCTAAAAGAACACGTTAAGGGCATGCTTGGCGCCTTGACCGAACGCGAACAAAAGATCCTTAAGCTTCGTTTTGGGCTCGAGGATGGTAAGCAGCACACACTTGAAGAGGTGGGCCAGGAGTTTAGCGTGACACGCGAACGCATCCGTCAGATTGAAGCTAAAGCTTTGGCAAAGCTGCGCAAGCACAAAGACGCCAAAAAGCTACACGATTACATCAAATAATCTCCTGCTTCACTAAAAAGGTCGTCCATGCGGGCGACCTTTTTATGCGAGCTCGCCCCCGACAAACCGGGCATATTCGCCTATTTCATAGAGAGCGGTGCCACCGCTGCCAGCACCCATTACCGTGTCCATGAAAGCCACATTCCAGCCTCTCCAGGGCTGCTTTGCGGGATCAATCATAAGGTGGCTGATGATAGGTGAGGTACCTATTGTTCCGTCGATCGCACCCATGAAGCCTCCTGGGGTTTGGTATCTTTCGTCGGAGACACTGCAATCCTGCAGTAGGATATGCTCAGCCCTGCGTTGAAAGGCAGAGAATACGGCTGGCGGCATGGCGAGCCAGGCCGGAGTGTGCTGTACCATATCGTGCTCAAATTCCTTTTGCGTTGATACAAGAACAGACCCATCAGTCAGTGCTGTCAGAAACTGATGGGCGCTATAATTGTCACCCTCAAAGGCCTTAAAGGCCGGGGGGTTGTATGCGGGCACTGTGTCGCTCACTTCGCGTATGCGTTCAGTTAACGTGTCAACGTCTGGGTAGCTAACGAGCAAGTCGCCAGCGCCATTGGCGGCGGCGTATAAACCAAATGCGCCCAGGAAGCGTTGAATAGTGGGATTTGCGCCCAGCTCGTGCATAGTGTAGGCGTCCAAGGCAGCTGCTAGCACATATATGTCGTCTGTGTCCCAAGATTCCTTGCGGTAGACGTGGCAAAACATGCCTTCCTGGGGCTGCTTGACAAAGTGTTGGCTTAAGGGCTGCTGATCAAAATAAGAACTCAGCGCAGATCTTGATAACTCATACATAGTCTAATCACATCATAATACGCCCAGATTACCAAAAATAAAACATGACAGTCCTGGCTTATTCTCGTATAATACACCTACGTAATGACTAACAGCGTGGCGATTATCGGGCTATCAGGTACAAACGGATCAGGTAAGGATACGGTTGGCCGTTTGCTCGCCGAGCGGCACGGATACCTCTTTGTTTCTGTTACTGATTTGCTCCGTGATGAGCTACACCGGCGCGGTTTGCCTACGGACCGGCTGCATATGCGTACCCTCAGCAAGGAATGGCGCGAGCAGTTTGGGCTTAGTGTATTGGTTGATCGTGCACATGGCGCTTTTAACCAAGTACAGGCCAGCTATGCCGGTATTGTAATGTCCAGCTTGCGGAATCCATACGAAGCCGATCGTGTACATGAGCTTGGGGGTACGGTGGTATGGGTGGATGCTGACCCACGGGTGCGGTACGAACGTTTGCAGGCCGCCAAACGCCACGGCCGCGAAGGTGATGATGACAAGACCTTTGAGCAATTTATCGCCGAAGAACAGATTGAAATGACTGCTACTGCCGACAAGGCAGCTCTCGACATGGGTGCTGTGCGGAAGCGTGCAGATGTAACTGTAATCAATGATACTACTGATATGGGTGTGCTCGAGGCAGAAGTCGAGCGTGTGCTTGGCCTAAAAAAGTAACTATATGGCACTCCAGGATATACAACGCGCTGTCCGGCAGGATATGCAGGCATATTGCGCCCAGATCCAGCAAAACCGTAGACACTTGGAGCCAGGCACTCGTACACTCAGCGATTTACTAGAACAGCAGTTACGATCAGATGGAGATTACCTGCAAGCCCAGCTGGTGCTTATTGGATACGACATATGCGGCGGTGCCGCTATGGCGGAACTGATACCAGTGGCCAGAGCTATTCAAACGGTTCATGCTGGCGCGCAACTGTTAGCAAAAGGGCATAGCCTTGCGCATGCCAACGCGGTACATATTGCACTGGCGCAATTGGCAAACGTGGCAGCTCCAGAGGCTTTACGTATTAAAGCACTGAGTATTACACACCGTTCGATGATGTTGCACGCCCAAGGGCTTGCAGCGGCAGATAAGCTTTCCGACCATGCGTTATTTTGCTTTGCAACAGAAGAGATATTGAACCCGCTGCATGTGGGTATGGTATTTACCGGTGTCGGTTGTCCGGAGACAGACGCCATAACGCCGTTTGCGATGGCTTGGGGCAGGGCTTGCCGTGCGGCCGACGCGAGCGATGCCGATGCTGCACAGGCTGCTTTGGATGAACTTGATTTTTGGCCAGCTAATCAGTTGCGTACTATTCGTGAATGTTACCAGTGGCACATGGGATAAACCTACGCCTCTATTTTTCTGCCGTAAGTGCAATAACGGTTTCGCGGCTATGGTGCATTTTGCTCCAGCGTTGGAACTCCCGGATTGCAACGAAAATAGCAGCCGCTACTGTTGCCAGAGCCCAGTCGATAGCGCTAATGGGCGCTGAATTAAAGTACGGCGCAACCCAGGGGTTATAAATGATGTTTGCAATAGAAAATAGCGATAAACACATGGCAATCCATAGGCCTTTGTTGTGCAACTGGTACCGCGTGAACAAGCCTTTTTCACTGCGCTGCATCAGGATGTTCGCAAGCAAGCAGAGCATGAGGGTAAGGTAGGTAAGGCTCATGGCGCTCATGTGGATGTCGCTGCCAGATACCACTGTTTGCGGGTCAACGTTATTCCGCACGAAGAACCAATAGTAGTTCGCATAGGCAAAACCGCCAATCAGGACGCCGCACCACAGGACGTCAAAAATAGAGCGCTTGTTGAGGATGTGGTTATGCGGGTTGCGTGGCTTTTCGACCATTACATCACGGTCGGCCTTGTCACCCCCCAATGCGGCAATAGGGAAGAGTTCAGCAATCACATCAATTGCCAAGATCTGTATGACGGTTAGCGCTAGTGGGACATGCAGCAGCGTTGCGAAGCCAAGGCTAATGAGGTTTACTATAAGTTCAGCACCATTGCCAGTAAAGCTGCAGAGCGTAGCTTTTTTAATATTTTGGAAGATAACCCGGCCTTCCTGAACCGTCCGGACTAATGTACTGAAACTGTCATCAAGAAGTATAATTTCTGCCGATTGCTTAGCGACGTCAGTGCCCGTTTGCCCCATGGCAACTCCTATGTCAGCCCGTTTTAAGGCCGGCGCATCATTAATTCCATCGCCGGTTACAGCTACAACTTGGCCGTGGTCTTGTACTAGTCCCACGATGCGGAGTTTATCCTCTGGGGCTACCCGTGAAAATATAATGCCGCCCTGAATGGCAAGCGCTAGTACGGTTTGGTCTGACATTTTTTGCAGTTCATCACCGGTGACGACCTGTATGTCGTCGGCATGAGGCGCTAGGCGAGCCCGCATGGCTATGGCTTTGGCGGTAACCGCATTATCACCAGTAACGATCGACACTTTGATATTTGCTGCATGCGCAGCGTCCATGGCACCAGGGACTTCGGGACGCAAGGGGTCAATCATAGACACAAGCCCAAGCCAAACAAGCTGCTGTTCAGCACGTTCCATATCGAGTGAGCCAAGTTTGGTGCTGCTCGGAAGTACTCGGTAAGCAAGTGCGAGGTTGCGCATCGCGCCCTCGGCTTGTTGCGCGCTGTAGTCTAAAAGGTATTTTTTGTCCTGTGCAGTTATTGGACGCACGTGTCCATGGTCCCAGATGTGTGTGGTCTTTTCGAGGATGTTTTCCGGAGCGCCTTTAGCGAATAAGTACAGTTCTTTTCCTGTTCCGTATTGACGGACCGAACTCATTCGTTTGCGGGCAGAATCGAATGCAAACTCCTTGAGTTCCGGGTAGGCTTTGTTGAGCTCGTCGGGCTGAGCACCCGCCTTCATGCTCATCGAAACGATAGCGCCTTCGGTGGGATCACCAATGCAGTACCAAATTGGGTGCTGTTCGTCTGCTGGGCTAATGTGGGCGTTGCTGGCCATACTGCCTGCTACAAAAAAGATACGTAGCGCTTCAAGTTCTTTTGGGTTTAAGGTTACCCCAGCCTTAGTTATATTTCCTGTGGGTTCATAGCCTTTTCCGGTCACTTCGTATTGCTGCTTGCCAATCAGAAAGGTTTCAACTGTCATTTGGTTTTTAGTGAGCGTACCTGTCTTATCGGTAAAGATTGCGCTAGTAGCACCTAGGCTTTCCACCGCAGACAAGCGTTTCACTAACGCCTTGGCGCGGGCTAGCTTGCCGGCTGCACCCGCCAGTGATGTGCTAATAGCAGCCGGCAGACCGTTCGGAACAACAGAACAGGCGATACCTATGGCAAACAAGAATGCCTCCTGGAACGGGAGACCAGCCTTAATTGCAATTGGCAGCAGGACTACACATAGGCCAATAACACCTTGCGTTACCCGCAAAGCGATGTGGTTCATTTCTTTTTGTAATGGACTGGTTTCAGCCCTGGTGTCCTGACTTAAATGGGCAATACGTCCGAGTTCGGTTTGCATACCTGTGGCAACCACTATGCCATACCCATGGCCTGTCGCCACAGTAGTACCCATAAACGCTATGTTTCCACGATCCCCTAATGGTACGGTCCCTTGGATGGGATGTGTAAACTTACGGCTTGGATTGCTTTCACCTGTCAGGGCAAAATCATTGGTGCTCAGCTCTTCTTCGGTTACTAGCCGTAGGTCAGCAGGTACCGAGTTGCCCTCCTCTATATATACAATGTCACCGGGGACTATTTCGGCTGTAGGCACCTCTGCTAGCGACCCATTGCGCATAACACTGGCGGTTGTAACCACAAGGCGCTCAAGTGATTCCATAACTTTTCCGGCTTTGTATTCTTGCAGAAATCCGATAGCCGTATTAAAAAAGGCAAGCACCCAAAGTACTATTGCTGTCCGCTGGTCTTCCAGATAAAATGATATGCCACCGCTAGCTAGCAACAAGATGATCATAAGGTCTTTGAACTGCCGTAGGTAAACGACCAGCAGCGGAGTTTTAGCCTTTATGTCCAACGTGTTGCTGCCATATTCTGACAGTGCTGTTTTTGCTTGTTCGGAAGACAGGCCGTTTTGGCTAGTTCTGAACTTTGTATATATTTTCTGTGTTTCTGCCTGGTAATCGGGGAGGTCAGCTATAGTCATGATACTTTTAGTATACGTGCTGGCAGCCAAACAGGATATGCTTATTATTTTTTGAGCAAATATTTGTGCAATGTGCGCAGCATGTAGTAGTACACGATGCCTAAAGCAGTACAGGCAACAAAATAATAGAGCAGCCCAGGCTCTAAGCGCATACGTATGGATTCATGGCCATTTGTATGGAATCGTTCTATAGATGTCAGGTCAAACGGGCCAATATGCACCAAAAGTGAATCTGTAAGTGTGTCCCGCACAGTAAATGACGCTTGGATCAATAGCGTAACCCACAATGCCGCGCCAGCCAAAGCTGTGGTAATGATTGATTGCACGCATTGCTGTAAAGGTGTTTTTTCAAACATGTTTTTTCCTCCAAGTAAAAGTATTTCTTCTGTATTCGGCAGCAAGCCCCAGACCGCTAAAAGCAATGCCCATAACGAGTAAGGTACCAACTTGCCACCAGGTATTGGCGGTGGTGAACGACGGTACCTGGAACGGTATCCACAGCACGAAGGCGCTTATAAAAACACCAAAGAATTGGGCACTAATATCCTTGTTCCGCGGCGCAATTATTGCACCTATGGCATTGCCGGCACTAATGCCAACAAAAAAGTATGCAACGTATAATAGCAGGCTCGCTGCTGGTAGCTGCTGAATAAAAAGCAGGTATAGTAAAGGACAACAGGCGAGCACGCACAGCGCATTTGCCTGCAAAGTGTCCAGCATGTATCGCATGGTTCCCCGAAGGGCGGTTATTTCGGCGGGATTGTATTGGCGGGACATCGCACGGATATCCGAAACGCTTGCTGCACCCAGTAGCGCGGCAACAGTCGCTGTCATTGCAGGGTCCTGTGCGGGGGAATGACGTATGGCAATGCTGCACGCAACACTTATGGCACAAGCAGATATCAGGCTTAGCCGCATACCAGGATTCCTGGCAGATTTAGTTAAAAACCATAGCGCTGAAAACGGGTTGGGCTGTACCATTTTCGTAGTGGGCGGCACAGTATAGTCGCGGGCAAAATTGCGCCGACCAAAATATAAGCCGTATAGCCCATAGGCTACGCCTAGCGCTACCGCCCCTTGCACAGCTGCCAGGGGTAAGCCGGACAGCCCGGCAGTGCGGAATCCATAGAGCGCTGCTGCTTCGACCCCAATTACAACCACGGTCCTAGCGGCTACACCCATATTCCGGCCGCCTGCCCCAATAATCTGTGCTACCCCCAGACCACTAAGGCCACCAATGCAAACCAGCAGCATAGCCCATAGCCAGTTGAGCCCTAGCATCTTAGCGCCGATGACAATGACGGGCCCCACCATGACTACGATGAGGCAGGTTAGTATCAGATGAGGCAGGACAGATAGTAACCACGCTTTATGGCGCCCAATAGGAAGATAGATCAGTAGGGAGGTTATAGTGCTGCGACTATTCAAGATGCCCTGTGCGCTTAAGAGCGCTATCAGTACTGCCCCTTGCATTACGGCAGTACTGCACATTGCCACCGTAGCGGGATGCGCCCATGGTGATAGTGGAAAATCAGCAATACCTTTTACGCCATAGAACGCACTCGCCACCGCTAGTGCGAACAAGCTACATAAACGCAGCAGCGCAGTGCGGGCTGGCCTAGGTGCTCCATTACCAAAGTAGCTTATGAATACAGCGCGGAGTATCTTTGTCATGGCCGTACATGCTTCATAAACATTCCTTCCACAGAGCCAAAGCGCCTGTGGATATCACCGACAAACATATGTGCCACCGACTTGCCGTTTATGAGCAGTAATACGCTATCGGCAATTCGGTCTGCCCACCACAGGTCGTGGCTGGTGGTGATAATACATGCGCCTTCGCTGGCGCGGGCTTTTAGCAAGCCCTCTGCGGCGACAATTGCTAAGGGGTCTAAGCCATTACGCAACTCATCAATCACAATTAGCCGAGGGCGATGCATAAAGGCGGCGATAATCTGTACCTTCTTTTTATTGCCATGGCTCAGCTGGCTAATAGGGACTGTGAAGCTGGTAAAGTGTAGGGCTTTTGCTAGTTTTTTGCACTCGCGCTTCATATCAACCCTAATGCCCGCCTTGTGGTAAACGTCGATCAGAAGCTCAAAATATTCCTGGGCGCATAGCTCTTGGATAAACCAATGTTCGTCATCTGGCACATAACCAATGAGCGCTTTTGTAGTTTTTAGTGCGGCGCTAATGGGGCTGCCTGCAACTGCAACAGTACCGGTATTAGGCTGCAGGAGACCCACAATTGTCTCTATCAAGGTAGATTTACCACTGCCGTTCGGCCCTGTAATACAGGTAATTGACCCAGCATGCGCAGTAAGAGATTTAAGGCGCAGTGTAAAATGTAGTCCGCGATTCACAATGAGGCCGGAGATCGAGATAGTCGTGTTACCCATAGTGCAGAGTGCCTTTTAAGGATTTGTAGATGGCTTTGCCATCACCGTACCAGGGAAGAAGGCTGCCTAGGTGGACGCAGCATACAACGCAGCTTAAGAGTGCCAGTATTGGCTTACCGTACATAATCATGCCCAGTATGCCAATACATGCTATGGCGCAGCCATATATGGGGCCGCGTATAGCCACGGCTATTTCTTGTGGCGGTGTTAGCTTTTTGTGTACGATTCCCAAGCGTAACAGTGTGCTCGTGAGCACAAAGGGCTGGTGATGCCTTCGCAGCTCAGCCCAGTGCCCATATTCGTGCGCTAGCAAGCTGGCTATAAACAGAATTTGCCCGTAGGACAGTACAAGTGTGGTATCGACAATATTATGGAGGCCTCCCAGAGTGACGGCGCCGGCTACTAGGGTGCTAATAAATATAACAGGGCTACTAGCATGGAGCGTAGCGCCTAATAGTCCGCGTAGTGATGGGGGCTGCCTCCGCACTTTTAAAGCATAAGACACGCCAATAAACCTGGCCATTAGCTGCTGGTACATTGCCGCCAAACGCCCATAGGCTGACTGCCGGTATTGGATTGCTCCGGCAGTATTCAGAAAGCCCATTATCTGTGAGACATCGCTGCCATCTAGGTGTGACCGGCTGGCTATAGCTTGGAGCTGGTCGTATCGAAGGCCTTCACTAAGCGCTCGCAACACCTTTGTCCCATTGGCATGGATTGCGTGCTGCGCTCCTAACGGTTTGTCTGCCAGGGAAGTGCCCCGTATCGTAAAATCCGGGTGCAATGTAATCCGGTCGCTATAGTGAATATAGGGGCAGGCCTGGCTATAACTGGCTAGCGGCACAGTATTTCTACGCTTCTGCGTGACCAGTTGACGCCAACGCTCTTAACTCGTCCCCAGCCACAGATAATAATCGCCGCAGCTGTTACGCCGCCAAGCGCTAATACAAAGGCAAGCGCGAGTACAATCGGGCCGGCTTCTTTACTACTGTAGTCGACAAGGCTGTCAGGAGTGATGATAGAGTGGTGCATGTGTAAATCCTTTGTTTATTTGACTGCGGCAGCAGTGTAAGACTGCCTCGTCTGATTAGTCAACTTCCGCATAACAGATGTGAAGTGTTGTACTATTTACTTTTATGTACTTTTTTACGTATATTTGCTCATTTTTTTGGCCGCAAAAAGATTCTCGTGACTGTTATACTAATACAATGAGTGAGCGACTAGTTATTATCGACGGCAAGTCCGTGTTTTACCGCGGCTACTATGCCATGCCGAACCTAAGTACCAAAGAAGGGACACCTACGGGCGGCGTGTATGGCTTTGCTATGATGGCCCTGGAAGTTATCAAGCGGCTGAAGCCCGACTATGTTTGTGTTGCCTGGGATAAGTCCAAGACTAATATCCGGTTGCGCAGGGAACTCTATCCAGCCTACAAAGCAAACCGTAAGCCAGCTCCACCCGACTTTTACGAGCAAATTCCATTGCTGCATAACTTGCTGGACGCTTTGGAGTGGCCGTTGTATGAAATTGACGATTACGAGGCCGACGATATCATGGGTGCTTTTGCCAAGCAGGCAGGCGAACGAGGTATTGAAAGTTACCTTATAACGTCAGATCTTGACGTACTGCAACTTATCAATAGCCACACCCATATCTATACCCTCAAGAAGGGCCTTAGCAATATAGAGCTCTTTAATGTTGCTTACTTCGAGGAGAAATATGGAGTTGGGCCGCACCAGTGGGCGGATGTTAAGGCACTTAAAGGGGATGCTTCCGATAACATTCCAGGTGTCGCGGGTATTGGTGAAAAGACCGCCTTGCAACTCATTCAGCAGTACGAAACACTAGAGGGTGTTTATGAACATCTTGATGAGCTAAAGCCAGCAGTCAAAGCCAAACTCGAAAAAGGCAAAGATATGGCGTATCTGAGTCAAAAATTAGTTACGCTTATGGTAGACGCACCTATCAATATTGATCTAGAGCAGGCCCGCCTGGATGCCACTGTTACCCCGGAATTCGTAGGTATGTTGCGCAAGCTGGAATTCAGCAATCTCCTTCGTCAGGTAGAACGCGATGTCGTTTTGCAAGCACCCCAACCAACGACGCAAGAAGAAAAAGCAGCCCAGGAAAGCCAGCAGGCCGCACTTGGGCTTATTGCGCAAGAATTGGAGTTGGCCAAACCTATCGATTTTTCATTACAATCGCTTACGCCAGGCACACCGCGGGTCATAGCCTTAAACCCCGAGGCTACAGAGTTGTGGGTGAGTACTAACACCAAGGAGGTGATGGCCGTTTCACCCGAGCAGTTGACCACAGTTGCTATGAGCGCCATTGCCAATGGACCAGTCGTGGGTCACGATCTCAAAACCGTCTTCCGCCAGCTGTTGGCCTTGGATATCCCGTGGGAGGGGACGGTCGGCCATGACACTCGTGTCGGTGCCTTTCTACTCAATTCCCTCATACGTTCACGTGAACTTGCTGATATTATTCAACATCCTATTGATCCTGCTAGTGCCGGGGAGGTCATTGCTGGCATTTGGCAGGCCTACAACGAACAAAGGACGCAGTTTGCCAGCCTCCCTACAGTTCAGGGGCTTGCTGAAACTATTGAATTTCCGGCTATCTATTTGTTGGCCAAAATGGAACACCGTGGCGTTTTATTGAACACAGAATATCTGCAAGCTATGGGCCGGGACTTTGCTCAAGAGATTACAGCCATCGAAAAAACGATTTATGGCCACGCTGGCCAAACATTCAACATCGCGTCGCCAAGCCAGCTGGGCGCAGTCCTATTCGATAAATTGCAGTTACCAACCCAGGGTATCAAAAAAGGGAAAACAGGTTACTCAACTGGTGCCAAGGAGCTAGACAAGCTGCGTGATCTGCACCCAATCATTGACCAAATTACGAAATACCGTGAGCTCACCAAGCTCAAGAGCACATATATAGATGCGCTGCCGAAGCTAGTTGACATTAACAGTAAACTGCATACTACCTACGCGCTGGACGTTGCTGCTACTGGACGGCTCAGTTCACACGACCCAAACTTACAGAATATCCCAACGCGTACAGCAATGGGCCAGGCGATTCGCACCGCATTTGTGCCAGCGCCCGGTAATGTGTTCGTTAGTGCGGATTACTCGCAATTCGAGCTGCGTTTGGTTGCAGTTATGGCCCAAGATCAAAAACTTATCGATGACTTTAACAAGGGCGTGGATATTCATTTGGCAACTGCCAGTGAAGTGTACGGCGTACCCATAGAAGCAGTCACCAAAGACATGCGCCGACATGCCAAAACAGTCAATTTTGGTGTTTTATATGGCATGAGCCCACACGGCCTGAGCGTTGCCACTGGCATGACTATAGTCCAAGCCAAAGACTTCATTACACGGTATTTTGAATTGCGCGCTCCCGTCAAACGGTACATGGATAGTGTGGTAGAACAAGGGCTGCGCGACGGATATGTCTCTACGCTTTGCGGCCGCAGGCGTCCGACGCCCGATCTCAAGTCGAGCAACTTTATTGTCCGCGAAGCCGCAAAACGTGCCGCAATCAACATGCCGGTACAGGGGACCGAGGCTGACCTCATGAAAATGGCCATGCTCGCCGTAGAGGAAAAGTTATCTGCTGGCAATCTTGGCTTGCAGATACTGCAGGTGCACGACTCAATACTGGTTGAATGCCCCGAGCCTAACGCTGAAAAAGTCAAACAGCTGCTTAAAGAAACCATGGAAACTATTTACGAACTACCTGTTAAGCTGGCAGTTGATGTTAGCGTCGGTAAAACCTGGGGTGATCTATAGCAGATGGTTCGTGCTGTCATTTTTGACTGTTTTAATGTGCTGGTTAGCTGTAAGCTGCCCCAGCTCTTTGCGCAGTACACCGGCAATGACCCCGCGAAGCAGCTGCAATTTCAGCAGCTGTGCGCCCGAGCGGACCACGGTGACATCACCTCCGAGCAATATTGGCCGCAAATAGCAGCGCTAATGGGTTTGAGCCTTGAAGATTGCCACGCAGTCGTAGATGCCGAGCGCCACCGCAACTATGAACTTATCCAGTACATCCGAGAAGATCTTAAGCCAAACTACAAAATTGGTTTGCTGAGCAATGCAGGGCACGATATATGGCAATACATTACTCCGGATTTACAGGAGCTGTTTGATATCTGCTTAATTTCTGCTGATATGCATAGGTGCAAGCCGGATGTGGAAGTGTATCTGGAGGTCTGCCGCCAGCTACAGGTTGCTCCCGAAGAGGCAGTTATGGTTGATGACTCGCTCAGTAATTATATTGGTGCCTGCCAGGCGGGCCTCAGGGCAGTTGAATACAAATCATACACTCAGCTTCGCCACGAGTTATCCGACGCTCTGGTAGTCATGTAAGTAAGCTGCCCACCACCGCAAGGTTGACAGCGTTCTGCAAATATAGTACCTTTTTATAGAAAGGTAGCTTATGAATAATACTTCTGATAAATTTTCGCAGCTCCGTAAAGGTTTGCTGGAGTACGCGGTAATTACCATTATCGCCCACAACAGGGTATATGCGGCAGATATTCTGGCACGTTTGCAAAAGACTGATTTTGCAGTAGGCGAGGGCACACTGTATCCGCTGCTTAGCCGCCTGCGCCGCGATAAACTTGTCGATTATGAATGGGTGGAGTCAGAATCTGGGCCGCCACGTAAGTACTATAGCCTGACCTCCGCAGGTGAAACTCATCGCCAGGAGCTTGCAATGTATTGGAAGAAAATCAATCAGACACTGAAATCCTTAGGAGAATAGTATGGAAAAAGTTATAAGTATCAATTTGCGGGGCAACGCCTACCAGTTAGAAGAAAAAGGGTACGACCTGCTTAACGACTATCTTATGCAGGCGCGTAATTTACTCGCTGACGACCCCGATAAAGACGAAGTGATGCAAGATTTCGAACAAGCTATCGCCGAAAAATGCGACCAGCTGTTACATGAACACAAAAAAACGGTTGTTACCAGCAAAGAGGTGCAGCAAATTATTGATGCAATGGGGCCTGTCGAGGCTGCGCCTGCTGACGACCCCGACAATGGCACCAGCACTAGCGTCCAACCGACAAAGCGTTTGTTTACATTGCGCGAAGGCTCTATGATTGGTGGCGTTTGTTCTGGTTTGGCGGCATATTTCAATATGGACGTTGTGATTGTTCGGCTTATTTTTATCCTTTTGACCTTTGCCACCAGCGGCTTCATGATCTTGCTGTACATTATTATGATGCTGATTGTCCCAGAAGCTAAAACACCAGAGGAAAAAGCTCAGCTACGTGGTGAACAATTTAATGCTAAAGCAGTCCTGGACCGTGCCCGTCAAAAATATGCGGACGTCAGCCAGCCAGAGCGTTGGGAAAAAGTTGTTCAGGACAGCAAGCCAGCCATGGCTAGCGCGGGTTCATTCATAGTAAAGTTGTGCAAACTTGCTTCATTGGCAGCGGGCGTGCTCCTAGCACTGTCCGTAGCGTTCGGCACCGTAGCAGCTTTTGTGCTCATGTGGTCATTGGGTACCGGTTCGGTTTTGCTGCCTGAGTCATTCCGCACCATTTCATTATGGACCGTCAATATCGCTGTCTTTTGTGGTTATCTATTCTTTGTTATTCCTGCGCTTATCCTGACCTATCCGGCATTCCGGTTCGGCATCAGCAAGCCGGTCGGTAAGAGCGCTGCACGCCTCGGAGTAGCCGGTGGTGCGGTTTGGATGATTGCACTCGCGGTTGGTATTTGCCTTATAGTTGCGCATATTGACGAAATTCGCAGCTACGACCATTACTTGGAGTCCAACCAGCCACGCACACAAATCGTAAATTACGAAACGTTGTAGCGAGCAACCGATCATTGAAAATATAAGCGCAATATGGTATGATTACGGTATAAAACGAGTATTTATATGAAATATTTCATCGCCTTCTTAGCTAGCATCGCCCTTATTATTTTCGTGATAGTCCTGATTATCCGAGGTTTTACCGGCGACGATAAAAAAGCCGATTTGCCGACGCCGCTTATTGATTACGCAAACACCAGCGTCCAAATGCAATACACTGTCGCTGGCCCCGTTACGGCCGACCAACAGCGCAAAGCTTTGCGCATTACCGTTGGCCAAGACCAGACCCGCATTGAAAAGCTAGAAGGCTACAACGAAACTATTGCCAACCAAAAGACGTACCAAAACAACCTAGCTGCTTACAGCGAGTTTCTGCGTGCACTCGATATCGCTGGTTACACTCGTGGGAACGATGACCCAAGTCTCAAAGACGAACGCGGTTATTGCCCCAATGGCGAACGCTACAGCTTCGACATTATAGATGGCGGCAACGTGAAACAGCACTTCTGGTCTACCTCATGTGGTAAGGGTGGTAATTTCAAGGGCAAAGCAACCCAGGTGATCGTTCTCTTCCAAAAACAAATTCCTGATTACGGAAAAGAAGGTTTTACGCTACGATAAAAGCGTGATCCGCGCAATTATCTTTGATTATTTTGACGTCATACGTCCGGCAGGCACCGGTGTTAGGCCGACATACCGCCGTTTGGGCGGTAATGTGGTAAAGGACGAGCCGTTTATATCGGATGTTACCAGTGCTGCTAACTATGGATATATCGCTGATGCCAACGAGCAACTCGCCAAGCGTTTGGGGGTTTCGCTGCAAACTTGGCTTACAGCGCTTGCGGGGTCACCCGTTAACGATCCGGACCTTATGGCGTACATCCGTGAGCTTAGAGCCCACGGTTATAAAATTGGCCTGCTCAGCAATGCGCCCGCCGACGGACTCAAGACATATTTTACCCCTCAGGAGCTAAGCGACCATTTTGATGCGACACTGTTGTCCGGTGATTCTGGATTATATAAGCCAGAAGCCGCTTTTTACCGCTTGATTGCAGAAAAGCTAGGGGTATTGCCCCAGGAGTGTGTAATGGTAGACGATCGCAAGGAGTTTTGCCGCGGCGCAGAGTATGTGGGCATGTATGCTATTCAATACCGTCATTACGACCAGCTCAGGCCTGAACTCGAAAAACTGCTTAGCCAATCCTAAAAACCAGCCGTCTAGAAGTCTTGCAGGCTTTCTTTAGGCTAGACGCGCGCAGCCGTAGCATGTTTGCCAGCGGTGCACTGGCCACTGTTATCACCAACGTATTGTCCTTAATGGCAACGCTAGCCTGTGCATCGAACTCGCTCTGAATATATGTTTTCGCTAGCTGGATTTCGTCAGGTTCTTTAGGTGTGAACCGCCCCAGTAAGTTACCGATACTTTCCATGACCCTCAGTATACAAGCAACACAATAAAAAGCGTATAATGGAATAGTATGCCAGAGTTACCAGAGGTTGAAACCGTCCGTATTGGCTTGAGCGCTTTTTTGCCGGGTAAAACGGTTAAAGCGGTCCATCATGATTGGCCAAAGAGCTTTCCCAATGCCCAACCAGATGTTGAGCAATTTTTAATTGGGGCCACCATACGGCAAGTTAAACGTCGTGCAAAAGTCTTGCTCATTGAACTCAACACAGAATATTCACTGGTAGTCCATCTTAAAATGACTGGCCAGCTCGTGTACCGGGGTGAGCATGAACGCTTTGGGGCGGGGCATCCTAATGACAGTCTGGTGCATGACCTTCCCGATAAAACAAGTCACGTTTACTTTGATTTTACCGATGGAAGCCAATTGTTCTTCAATGACCAGCGTAAATTTGGCTGGGTGCGCTTGATGCCCACCATTGAGGTCATGAACCTCGAATTTTTTGTCAAAGTCGGACCCGAACCCTTGGCCGATGACTTCACGGATACAGATTTTATCCAGCGGCTAATGCGTCGTAAGAAGAGTGGTATCAAGGCTGTACTGCTCGATCAGACTGTTATTGCAGGCATTGGTAACATCTATGCCGACGAAGGCCTGTGGGCTGCCAAGATCCATCCATCTATGTTGGTACAAGATATCCCGCAGGATAAACTCAAAAAACTGTATACAGAAATGCGGGCTATACTACGGCTATCCATAGAAAAAGGCGGCTCGACCGATCGCAACTACGTGAATGCCGAAGGTAAAAAGGGTAGCTATATGAGCTTTGCCAAGGTGTTCAGGCGTGAAGGTAAGCCATGCCCACGCTGTGGAACTATTATAACTAAGACGCGTGTTGCAGGCCGTGGCACTCATATTTGTACACATTGCCAGAAAATATAAACGCATTGTTTTATGGAAACAGCTAACATACCCGTGCTGCCTATGGACCATTTTGACGTCTACCGACAACAATCCCACCCACTTTCCGATGAAGTCGCCATTGGTGCAACTGTTGGGTTTCGCCGCCCTCGAGGCGACATGTACGATGACATTAGCCGTTGGATTGTGGAAGAGACAGATCCTGGCATAGCAGCTACCTTTCTGGAGGGCAGCCAATTAGAACCTCAACAGGGTTCTCTGCAACGTCCCCTCAGGCAATTGATCCGCTCTGCTGATGCGCCGCCCGCACATCCTGGCCGCATTGTTGAAGCTAGTTTGGAACCGGCATTTTTTCACTCACAGCCAGGCTATATTTGGCACAGTATCGAGCGCGCTCGCCGCCAGTTACAATATCCAACGCATAATGACAGGTTTGAATTCTTTGTTAATTCCAGTTTGTCTATGACCTTTCCATTGTTTAAGGCAATAACAGAGGCGCTTGACCGCCGCAGTCTGGAGGCAACTGGTCGTATTTTGGATCGTGAGCCACGGTTTGATTTTAGTCGATATAGGCGGACTGCTCCACGTATTGCAACGTTTGGTATGTGGTTTTCTGTGCCTGAGCAAGCTGCGCCACCCTTGCATGACGTACTGCAAGCAGTAGTCGCCAAGCGTAACCAGGCGTTCGCCGGCAGGGATCATGTTAGATTGACAGCCCCAATTGCTGATGGTGTTTCAATGGGTGAGCGTACGCAATTTTTGACCGACTATATAGACCAACGGGCGCTACTAATAGCAAGAACAGCAAACAGGGTACGGCGGGCGTTCGGAGTCGGCCGTACCGAGGCTGCCCAGATGCTTAACGGTAGGCAACGCCAAGAAATCCCAGCTGTTTTCAAAGAGATATGGTCAGTTGTCGCCGCCAAGCATGTCACATTAGACAACATAAGTTGGCGCTCCCGCGGGAGTTAGCGTGCTATCATTGAACCAATGATTGTCACACTGACAGGGGCAAATGCATTTCTGCTCCAAACCGAGCTGCAACAGATTGTGCGGGACTTTGTCGCCGCCTATACTGACATGGCGGTAGAGCGTTTTGATGGTGAAGAAAGTGTTACCGACCGCATGCGCGAAAGTATCCATAGCCTACCGTTCCTAACCGCACGCAAGCTGGTGGTTTTACGCGAGCCGGGCAAGCAGAAGCAGTTCGCCGAAGCCATTACCGAGGTTCTTAGGGATGTACCAGATACGACGGATCTTGTCATCGTCGAACCTAAGCTAGACAAACGCTTGGCGTATTATAAGGCGCTAAAAAAAATTACTGATTTCCGCGAGCATGCCGAGCTGGACGCGAACGGCCTTAACCGATGGGCGGTACAATACGTGCAGCAAACGGGTGGTAAACTGGCTCAGGCTGATGCCAAGGCGCTCGTGGATCGTGTAGGGGCAAATCAACAGATGCTGCAGCACGACCTAGATAAGCTCTTGGCCTTTAATCCACAGATCACTAGCCAATCCATCCAGGAACTCACTGACTATACACCGCAAAGTACCGTATTTGAATTGCTCGACGCTGCATTCAGTGGCAATACTAAGCGTATGATGGCGTTGTATGACGAGCAGCGGGCACTGCGGGTAGATCCACAGGCTATTTTGGCGATGGTTGCCTGGCAGCTCAGTATTTTGGTTACGGTGAAGGCGGCTGGACGGCGACCTGCCGACGAAATAGCCAAAGCCGCAAAGCTGAATCCATATGTCGTCCGCAAAAGCCAGTCGGCGGTGCGGAACTTGAGTCTTGACCGTTTGCGGCAGCTAGTGGCAAGCTTATTGCAGCTTGATGTCCGCCTGAAGCGCGAAAGCATCGATGCCGACGAAGCGACCAGGTTACTGCTCCTTGGGATTAGTGCCTAAAATGCTTTAAAACGGCTGCCATAAAAAAGGCCCGCTATAACGCGGGCTCTTTTATACGATCTGTGTAATGCTTACTTCTTTGCAGCAGGCTTTTTAGCAGGAGCTTTTTTAGCAGCTGGCTTCTTAGCTGGCGCAGCTTTCTTTGCAGCAGGCTTAGCAGCCGCCTTCTTGACAGTAGTCTTAGGTGCGGCTTTCTTGGCCACTTTCTTTACTGCTGGCTTGTCGACGCCTGCCGCTGTTTTGGCGGCCTTAGAGAGCTGGCTCTTCTTGCGGGCGACCTTGTTCTTGTGCATGACATTCTTTTTGCCAGCCTTGTCCAAGGCACTTTGTGCTTTGTTGTGGTTCTCGTTGACGGCTTTTTTGTCGCCACCAGTAATGGCTTTGTGGAAAGCTTTGACAGCACTCTTCAAAGAACGCTTTGTTTTACTATTGCGGATGGCAGCTTTTTCAGCAGTGCGCACACGCTTTTTTGCTGATTTGATGATTGGCATATTTGTACCTTTATCTTAGTTAATCGAAGTAAACTATACATCATGGGACCCCACTTTGTCAAAATCTGACTCGGGGTCATATATAATTTTTGGCATAAAAAAGAGCGCCAATCCAAGCGCTTTTCCATGCGTTTTTTGTGAGAGTGAGAAGGAGGATTACAGAAACAACGAGGGGCGCGCGGCCGGCACAGGAATTCCTGCGGATGCCGGCCACGCGCCACACTCGTCTCACCCGCTCAGGGCGTCAGACCCCACTGCGGCTCCACTACAACCGGATGATCCAGTTGCCGAAGCAGAGGCCAAACAGGGTGAATGCGAAGCTGAGTGCCAGCCACATGCCGACGTAGTACCGAACGTGGGGCAGTAGTAGCGAACGCTTGAAGACCGCCTCTTGCTTGCTGAACATGCCACATCCCAGGGAGACGAGCGCGACCAGCAGGTAGACTCGGACGGCGTCGGTGAAGTACGGGTCCACGACCGGCGACCTGAGGGCAGAAAGCGTTCCGAGAGCCACGAACACCACAGCGACCAGTGATGAAATCACCGGGTGCTGGATGCGTGCCGCGCGCTTCACCATCAGGCGCCTGCGACCCTTGTAGGGCTCGTCGCGTCGGTTGGTGACACACGGGCCGTCGTACTGCTTGAGCTCACCAGACATGGTGTTTCCTCCGATGTACGAATAGGGTGACGGATGTGCTTGCTACACCAGCGCTGGCGTTGCCGTCCAGAAGTACAGGGCGGCGAAGCCGACCAGTGCCAGTGAAGGGAACAACGTAGCCTTCGTCCAGAAGACCAGGCTACGACGTTCCATTGCGTAGTGTTCGCAGCAGTGCTTGTTTGCGTCGCGGCACGACATGCACGTAAAGCTGTCGTCGCAACGCTGCCGGCTCCACCGCTTGTACAGGCTCACGGCGATGCCGAAGATGCCCATGATTGCGATGAGGCATGATGCGTTCGACCAGAACAGCAGACTGCTGTAGTCCTGGGCCGACGGTGTGCCGTGGGCACCGAAGTTGTGCGCTGTCGCTGTGCCGAGTACCGCGCCAATGGCGAAGTACAGCAGGACGAAGCCCGCCTTGCGGACAGCCATGCTTTTTCTGACGATAGTGGACACTAGTGAGCCCCCGGTCGGTGCTTACAGAACGTTGATGGGGCCAATTTCGTCGCCGATGAGGGCGTCGAAGATGGCTCGCATGGCCAGATCCCCCAGGAACGGGAGGCTGTAGGCCAGCAGTGAAGTTACCAACAGAGCCAGCGCTGACATGCGCATGACGCTCCAGGCAAGTCCCCACGGAGTAGTGATTGCTTTGGGCTTTGGTGCGAACACCTTGACCCCGATAACAGCCACCAATCCGGCGACACTCACCATGAGGCCGACAGCACCTCCAAAGTATGGAGGCATGACGACACCGAGAATTGCCCAGCTTATGCCAGACAGGGTGATGATGCTGACGCCGAAGGCGTACAGCAGCTTGGCTGCCAGTTTCTCGGACATGCCCGCTTCCTTTCGGGTTTCAGGCGTGTTGCAGGGCGAGGCAGGTGCCGATGACGATGGCGATACCCATGAGGCCGAGCGCGCGGACGGTATTCCTAGCGCAGTAGTTCCACGTGTTGCTTGTTTCGGCAGCTACCACCTCTGCGACGCTGCTGATGACCAGTAGGGCCAGCAGGATACGCAGGATCTTGACCTGATCCATTAGAGCCAGTCCGGTCAGCCAGCCAATGTAGAGGCCAGCAAGCGGAAGCACCAGTAGGGCCAGTAGTGCGCTTACTGCGGCCCAGCTGTCCTTGTTGTCGTTGAACGGCTTGGGCGGCGGGTCGGCAATCAAGCCTTCGCGCGGCGGTTCAGGGGTGCTGAAGCTCATGAGATCCCTCTCGTCGTTTACTACGTCAGGTGCTGCAGAAAGAACGTCTTGATCTCGTCGGGCATGCCGGCGAAAAATACGATGGCAGCATAGTGCGCCATTGTGATAGCGCTGGGAAGCGCCGCGGTGGCGGTGTACGTAGCCAGAACAGGCAAGCCGCTGAGCTGCCACTTACGGAACACGTACGTCAGGATGACGAGGATGGCCACCGGAGTGATCATCTTGCACATCAGTACCTCGGGAAGTCCCTGGGCGTCGGGCAGCACCGGTGCGTGGGCGATAGCGATCAGTTTGACCTGCACGCCAGTCACCAGGCCAAAGCCGACAGTTGCCAGGAACAGCAGGGCGACCCACAGGTCGCTGCGGGTAAAGCTGCGGGGCATTGCGAACGCTCCTTGTGTGTGCGGTGATTGTTTCTTGGGTGTTGCGCAAAACCTTCGAGGCTCAAAAATTTAGTGCAACACCTAATCAACTCCTTCTCAATGAACATACCACCCCTAAGAGAGGTAATATGTTAATTATAACATATTTTAATATTTATTTCAATATTCTGTTCTGCGTCCAAACAGATGGGGAATAAAAGCTCGACAAGCTTATGGTTATGTGGTACGCTACGCGTAAAGCATAAGGTAAAAAAACAAACAATGGACAATCAAAAACAACAAGTAGTCGAACGCCTTCAACAAGCCAACAATATTTTGGTCACCGTCAGCAATAACCCTTCAGTAGACCAACTTGCTGCTTGTATTGGTCTGACCGTTGCCTTGAACAAGATGGGTAAGCACGCTACAGCGGTCTTCAGTGGCAACGTTCCATCAACCATCGAATTCTTGCAACCAGAACGTACGCTCGAAAAAAATACTGATTCCTTGCGCGATTTTATCATTGCTCTTGATAAGTCCAAAGCTGACAAACTTCGGTATAAGGTTGAAGACCGCATGGTCAAAATCTTTATCACACCATACCGCACCTCTATTAGCGACAGAGACCTCGATTTCTCACAAGGTGATTTCAATGTCGACGTTGTTTTAGCTCTTGGCGTACACAACCAAAACGAGCTAGACCAGGCTATTACTTCACATGGCCGTATTTTGCACGATGCTACCGTCATGACCGTGAATGTCAAACCAGGTGGGGAGCTCGGTAGTGTTAATTGGCTCGATGCTGGTGCCAGCAGCCTAAGTGAGCTTACTGTCCAGCTTAGCGACGCTCTCGACAAAAAACTTCTTGATGGTCAAATTGCAACCGCCTTCTTAACTGGTATCATTGCCGAAACAGAGCGGTTTAGCAACAACAAAACATCACCGCAGACCATGAGCATCAGTGCTGAGCTGATGTCAGCTGGCGCCAACCAGCAATTGGTCGCAACAAAGCTGCAAGAGCCTGTTGTTCCCCCACAGCCAGCTCCAATCCAGAAGATGGAAGAATCGGCTGGCACGTCTAAGCCAGCAGAGCCAGCTGCTCCCCCCAAACCAGATGACGGCACTATAGAGATCGAACACGAAAAACCAGCTGAACCCCAGATTACCCCGCAGGAGTCCGCCGAAGAGCCAGCCGAGCCCGAAGAGCCACAGACGCCACAGATCCATATCGACGAACACGGCCAGCTTCAGCCAATGCAGAAGGAGAGTGGTGACACATTGCCTCCGCTTGGCCCATTGCCAGAAATCCACCGTGAAGACAGCCCAAAGCTGTTAACTGACCCCGAACCTCCTATGCTAGGTTCACCGCTTACGGCGAATACAAAGTTCGATGAAGAGGACGAGCCAAGCACCGATCCTCTGTCACTGCCATCAGTAGGCTTATTGAATCGCGAGCCGTTGCCATCACAACAGAATAAAAACCATGCAGTTATCCAGCCTCTTTCAGCCAAAGCTAAGGAAGAAGACAACTCTGCTTCGGGGCCAACGCCACAAGCTGCGCAGCCTCCAGTTAATCCGTTGCAAGCTTCCGTTGGTGCTGGAATGCCTGCAAACGGCCCGATTATTACTCCACCAGCCGTACACCCTGTTGGTCAACCAGAACCTGCACAGCCCACAAAAACACTGGCAGAAATAGAAGAAGAGGTCGACAGCCCACATCTGAGTGATACCTCAGTGCCGCTAATGCCAACTCCTGCACAGCCCACGTCGAGTGTTATACAGCCAACGCCACAAGCTGCGCAGCCTCCAGCCAATCTGTTGCCTTCTGCAACGCCGCCTGCACCAGCTCCGGCCGCTACCAGTGTTGATGACGCTCGTAACGCTGTCGAACAGGCACTCAGCGGCGCCACTGGCGCTGGTCAGAACCCTGGTCCTATCCAGGCTTTAAATGCGCAGCCTCTCAGCTATGGCTTGCACGATGCCAATACGCCGCCTGCACCAATCACTGTGCCACCCCAGCAGCAACCAGTGAGCTTCGAACCTATGCCCCCAACAGTTTCACAGGGTCAAAATCTTGCCGGTGCCCCTCCGGCAGTGCCTCCTCCAATGATGCCTCCTACGCTTCCTGGCCAACAATAGTGCTATAATGACTCCTTATGAACGGAATTCTCCTGATAGATAAGCCCAAGGGTTGGACTTCATTTGACGTAGTCAACAAAGTCCGCCGCACGGTGCAGTTGTCAGAACTGAATACAAGTAATAAAAAACGTTTCCCCGTAGGCCATACCGGCACCCTTGACCCCATGGCAACTGGTCTTTTGGTGCTGCTATTGGGCAAATATACTACCCATGCCATGTCGCTGACTAAGCTCGATAAAACATACGAGGTTACTATGCGGTTAGGGGAGACCAGTACAACGGGTGACGAAGAAGGTCAAAAAACTGAAGTATCTACGCTCCAGCCCACAGAGGCTGACGTGCGTGCTGTGCTTGACGGCTTTGTAGGTGACAGCATGCAAAAACCGCCCGCGTTTTCGGCCATAAAAATCAATGGCCAGCGGGCATACAAGCTAGCCCGCGCAGGCAAGGCGCCGGAGCTTCCTGCTCGTCCGATACATATTGAATCGCTCGAGGTAACAGCTTATGACTATCCATTTGTAAGATTTACCGTACATGTGTCTAGCGGCACATACATCCGCTCACTGGTTGAGGATGTCGGTAGGCTACTCAAAACAGGGGCGTATATGTCTGATCTACGCCGTACACAAGTCGGGCAGTATGATATTGCCAATGCACTTCCCATGGAGGGGCTAACCCCCCAGAAAATCCATTCTGCCCTCATGGCGCTTAATCAGCCTTAGTTCCAGTATTGCATCAGATGGGCTTATCTGATAAAATAGCAAAAGTATGATTACACGTGAGAAAAAACAAGCAGTCGTAACTGACCTGCAAAAGCACAAAACCGACACCGGTAGCGCTGCTGTCCAGGTTGGTATCGAAACTGAACGCATCAAAGAACTTACTGAGCACCTGAAGGTGAATAAGAAGGACTTTGCCGCCCGCCGTGGCCTATTGCAGCTTGTTGGTCGTCGCAAGCGCCACCTGCAATACATTGCCAGCAAAGACGGCCAAGCCTACTTGGACCTTATCAAGAAGCTCGGTATCCGCCGCTAAGGTGCATGGACTACGCGGCCTCGAAAAATCGAGGCCGACAGCTTGTGCACATTAACGTTTGAATAGTCAACGATCAGACGGCGGAGCAGTAACCCTCAACACACTATGTGTAGTATATGTGTAGAGACTTGTCCCATCACGCCAATGCGCGTTACGCGCGGGCCATGCTGGCATGGCTGCACTAGGCTATGGCAAGCCGATTCAGTGATCAAACAGTGGGTAGAGACTCAGATATATGGCTTCTAAAGCACAAGGAAGCTTGTATATTTGCACTGTGCTCATTGTTTTGACAATCAAACAGAAAGGTTTTAACAGATTAATATGGGTCAAATAATTAACCCCTTTGGCAAAGAGATTATCTCGGTGGAGACTGAGCTTTGTGGCCGCACCCTAAGCCTCGAAATTAACCGTGTAGGCTTCCGGACTTCAGCGAGTGTCATCGCCCGCTACGGCGACACCGTTGTACTCGGCACTGCCATGGTCAGCGACAAGGCTATTACGGGCATGGACTACTTCCCGCTCAGTATCGATTACGAAGAAAAAATGTATGCGGCAGGCAAGATCAGTGGCTCCCGTTTTATTAAGCGCGAAGGCCGCCCCTCCGACGACGCTATCCTTATTGGCCGCTTAATCGACCGTCCAATCCGCCCATTGTGGCCCAAAGGTTATCGGCATGAGGCCCAGGGTGTTGCTACCGTACTCAGCATGGACCCAAGTTTCCGCCCAGATATGATCGCCATGATCGCCATGAGTACTGCATTCATGCTTACTGGCGCTCCCTTTGAGGGTCCAGTCGCTGGTTTGCGCGTTGCTTTGGTAAACGGCAAGTACAAAGCATTTGCCACCCCTGAAGAAATTGCGCAAGCTAAGCTTGATTTGGTTGTTGCCGGTACCGAAGGCGCCATTATGATGGTAGAGGCCGGTGCCAACGAAGCCACCGAAGAAGAGGTCGCCGCCGCCCTCGAGTTCGCCCAGACGGAAATGCAGCCGGCGATTGCATTGCAGCAGGAGCTTGTTGCAAAAGTTGGCGTAGAGCCTCAGCAATACGAGCTAACATTGCCAAGCGGTGATATCCAAAAAGAAGTTGATGATTTCTTAGACGGTAAAATGGGTGAAAAACTACGTGCTCCAATGCCTGAGCGCCACGCCCGCATGCACACACTGCGTGAGGCAGTACTTGCGCACTTCAAAGAAAAGCTTGGTGAAGAAGCGTTTGAAGCAGTAAAGCGTGAATACGAAGACGCGTTCGCAGCTGCCGCCAACAAAGATGTCCGCCGCGATATTCTAGAAGATGGTGTCCGCCCCGACGGCCGCAACTTTACTGAAATTCGTCCGCTTTCTAGCCAGGTTGGATTTTTGCCTCGTGCACACGGTTCAAGCTTATTTACCCGGGGTTTAACCCAGGGTATGAATGTTGTTACACTGGCACCGCTTAGCTATGCACAGATTGTGGATACTATGGAGCGCGAAGGCGAGCGCCGTTACATGCACCATTACAATGCGCCTGGTTACACCGTAGGTGAAGTCCGCCGCTTGGGCAGCCCTGGCCGTCGCGAAATTGGCCACGGATACCTAGCAGAGCGGGCTATCGAACCCATGCTGCCAGTTGAGGCTGACTTTCCGTATACTATCCGTTCGGTAACTGAAATTATGAGCCAAAACGGTTCAACCAGCATGGCTGCCACTTGTTCAAGCTGTATGGCCCTTATGGACGCTGGTGTGCCGCTTAAGCGCCCCGTATCGGGTATTGCTATGGGCCTTATGAAAGATGGTGATAAGGTAATTATCCTGAGCGACATTGCGGATGCCGAAGACTTTGCCGGCGATATGGACTTCAAGGTAACCGGTACCGAAAAAGGTATTACCGCCTTGCAGATGGACATGAAGGTCCACGGCTTGCCGGTATCCGTATTGCGCGACGCCTTGCAGCAAGCTAAAACCGGCCGTGCCCAAATTTTGGAACACATGCTGAGCGTCATTGCTGAACCGCGCAAGGAACTGAGCCCATACGCACCACGTGTGGAATCAATCCAAATTAACCCAGACAAGATCCGCGAGGTCATTGGTAAGGGTGGCGAGACAATCCAGAAGATTACCAAAGAAACTGGCGCCGAAATTGAAATTAAAGATGATGGTACAGTGATGATTGCCAGTCCAGATGGTGATTCTATCGAAAAAGCAATACAGTGGATCCAAAGTATCGTTGAAGAGCCCGAGGTAGGCCGTATCTATAAGAACGTCCCTGTGGTGAGCGTGATGGACTTTGGCGTATTTGTGCAGATCCTGCCTGGTAAAGACGGATTAGTGCACGTATCCGAAATCGCCGAAGAGCGCATCGAAAAACCAAGCGATGTCCTTAAAGAAGGCGACAGGGTGACCGTCAAGCTGGTTGCTATCGACGACCGCGGCCGCTTACAGCTCAGCATGAAGGCCGTTGCCCGCGAAGCAAAAGAAAAAGGTAATGAAAACTAAGCAACCCTCCAGCTCTATAGGCTATAAAAGAAAGGTGATGCTCGGCGCCCAAGCCGTCATTGCCCTTGTCTTAGCTTGCTTGTTGGCTGTTCGTGCCATAGACACGGGCAGCCTCCAACAGTATGGCCTTGCTGTGTTGTTTTTGGTTATCGCTATCTTCAAAGGCATTGCCTGTATTCGCCGTCCGAGGAGCCAGCATATATGATTGATATCGAACAACGCCTCTCTGTTCTACCCGAAGAAGATGTATACCTTAAACTTGTCCAGCGGGATAGCGCTCCAGCTATGATGGAATTTATGGCCAACAATACCAATGTTGACTATCTTAAGGAATTTCAACCATGGGTTGTAACCATGAATCCTTATAGTATTATGCGCACAATAGCATTGCGAATTGCTGACATGAGGCGTGGTACTTCATTGCAGTATCATATTATGCAAGGCGACCAAATGGCCGGAGACATTACGCTCTTCGATCGTGTAGAGGACCGAGCATGTGTAGGCTATTACGTTGGTGAGGCATTTGCTGGCAGGGGTTACGCAACGCGGGCAACCCAAGCTCTTATAGACTATTCTGCCCGGCCTGACGTCTGGAATACGCGATACTACCAATTGTTAATCAGCGACGAGAACGAGCCTAGTAAAGCCGTCGCCCGTAAGCTAGGGGCTACCCCAACTGATAACTTTAGCAGCGAAGAGACCATCATCCCGGCTGTCTACCGACCTTTAAGAGTATGGGAGAAGCATCTATGAGCACCGAAATTCCTACACTGCACATAGAAGGGGAGGAGGGCTGGCGTCTGACGCCGTTTATCGAAAGCACGCCCACTGAAGTGTACAATTACGTAGCCGCCAACCCTTCCTTGCCTTCTACGGCGTTTTGGGCGCGAAGTGCTACTACCGTAGCTGCTGCTGAGCGTTTGCTGCGGGCTTTTGGCGAACAGGCGCAAACCGGTGAGTACTGTGCATTTGCAGTTCGCGAAGCAGAAGGTACCATAATTGGCACATCTTCGATATACCAATTATGGGGCAAGACGTTGCTTGAGTACAGTGTTGCCGAAGATTACCGATGCCAGGGAGTAGCAACCCGCGCTACCTCGCGCGTAATCGAGTTCGGAAAAAAACAATGGGAAAATGTTACCACTGTTGGCTTTGAAATCCACCCTTCCAATGGTCCCAGCAAAGCCGTAGCGCGTAAGCTGGATGCCCACTTTGTGCGGCTTACCATGGTTGATATGGGTTTTGGCAATAGCCAAGAAGTAGAATACTGGGAGAAAACCGTATGAGCAGCACGGCAGACGACAAGCAAAAAAAGCTTGACGACCTGAAAGCTAAGATTTTAGCTGCGAACCCATGCCCAGACTTGGCCAAACAAGCCACCCAGCTTGTATTTGGCGATGGCAATCCCAACGCCGATGTCGTATTCATTGGCGAAGCACCAGGTAAGAACGAGGATATTCAAGGTATTCCGTTTGTTGGGGCTGCCGGCAAATTCCTGAACGAAATGTTGGAGTCCATTGGCATGCAGCGCCAGGATATTTACATTACGAATATCGTCAAATACAGACCACCAAATAACCGCGACCCATTGCCCGAAGAAAAGATGGCGTTCCTGCCGTATTTACAGGCCCAGCTAGACATAATTCAGCCTGCCATAGTGGTTACACTTGGCCGGCATAGCATGAATTGTTTCTTGCCGGATCTGCAAATTAGTAAGGTCCACGGCCAGCCCAAACGTATACAAGTACAGTTCATGGGTGACGAAGTAACGCGTCTGGTTATAATGCCGCTTTTCCACCCGGCCGCAGCACTCTATAACGGAGGAATGCGCCAAACGTTACTCGATGATTTTGCCCGGATACCCGCTATCATCGAAGCCATTAAAACAGCACATCAAATTACTAACTGATACATCCAAAGGAAGGAATAGAAAAACCAATGGATAACCAACCAACTGAAAAATCAACTAAAAAGCCTGGTAATAGGCCTGCCCGCAGCAATAACCGCAGCAACAATACCAGTCAGCGCCGTGGCAGTACGCCAAAAGGCGGGGCAGGCTTGACTATTTCCAAGGCCACCGTATCTCGCGGTGCGGCTGTACGCGCCCAGAAGCGCTCGCAGGCCGATGCACAGCGTGTTGCCAACCAATACCTATCCGCTGCCCAAGTGCAGGCTCCGCGTGAAAAGCGCGCTAATTTCATAGACGACAGCCCACGTCTGAAGCTTATCGGCCTCGGCGGTATGGACGGCGGTGGTTCCAAGAACATGATTTTGGTTGAATATATGAACGACGCCGTCATTATGGACGCCGGTAACGACCTGGGTGTCGACTTGCCAGGTATTAACTATGGTATTGCCGATACAACATACCTCGAAAGTATTCGTCACAAGCTGCGCGGCTACGTCATCACCCATGGCCACTTAGACCACATTGGCGGCTTACCACACATTGTGCCTCAGTTCCCAGCGCCGATTTATGGCTCCAAGTTCACTATTGGCCGTGTAGAGGAAATTTTTGAAAACTTTGGTTTGCCAATGCCTGAAGGCTTTGAACTCCGTACCGTTATGATGAATGAAGATACCCACGAACGCCTTAAGGTAGGGCCATTCTTCGTAGAGCTTGTGCGCATTACTCACTCCATACCTGGTAGTACCTGTATTGTGCTCGATACTCCTGTGGGACGCATTATTAACACCGGTGACTTTAGGTTTGACCCCAACCCGCTCGACCACGAGCGTAGTGACTATGACCGCTTGCAGCAGCTGGGCGATGAAGGTGTTCTGGCACTTTTGTCCGAAAGTACTACCACTGACCGTTTGGGTCGTACACCGTCCGAAAGTACTATCGAGCAGAGCTTCGTAGACATTATGGACCGCGCCCCAGGCCGCATCTTTGTAGCAATCTTCTCGACCAATATCAACCGTATCCAGATGATTATTAACGCCGCTGTGCACCACAATAAAAAAATTGCACTCGATGGCCGTAGCATGATGAGTACCCTTGAAATGGCTGTCCGCCATGGCTTTGTGAAAGTACCGAAAGGCACTTTTGTACCGATTGCCAGCGTAGCAAACATGAAGGATCAAGACGTTGTCGTGGTCTGTACCGGTGGCCAGGGCGAACCAAGTTCTGCGTTGCAGCGCATGTCTGCCGGCGAGCACCGTCACGTAAAAATGAAAGAGCAGGACACAGTTGTGCTTAGTTCTACACCAATTCCAGAAACTGGCAACGACGCGTTGATATCTGGTATGGTTGACGACCTGATGCGCAAGGGCGTCCATGTATTTCAGCACATCACCCACGACCTCGACGGCGTTGGTCCGTTGCACGTTTCCGGTCATGCCAGTATCGACGAGTATGCTGATATGATCAGCCTTACCCGGCCAAAATTCTTTATCCCAATTTATGGTTCGTACTACAAAAAACAGCGTCACATCGACATTGCAGTCAACCAGGGTGTTGCCCGCCAGAACTGCCTGAACGCCGAAAACGGTGAAGTAATCGCCTTAACTGCCGACAAAATGGAAATCGAAGGCCGCGTACCGCACGGTACTATTCTGGTCGACCAAACCGGTGCTATCGTAAGTAATGTGGTTGTCAAAGACCGGGTATTACTGAGCGAAGAAGGTTTGGTCGCGGTGGTACTGACCATCGACAAGCGCAGTGGTAATTTGCTGACTAGTCCTGACATTATCAGCCGTGGCTTTATATATATGCGCGACAACGAAGACCTTATGAACGGTTTACGGCACGAACTGCGCCGTGCTGTACAGCAGCGTTTCAAGCGTATCGATCTCGATCGCTTCAAGGCTGAGCTTAAGGACCATATTACGCACTATTTGTTTGAGCAAACTCAGCGCAGCCCAATTGTCATTCCCGTGGTTAATATTATTGGCGGCAAGGTAGAGGCCAAAACCGTCCACCAAAACAAGACCAAGACAGGCGAGGAAATTGCTAAAGAACAGGAAAAGCGTTTCCAGGAAATGCGCGCTCGGCTGCTGAGCCAGGATGCTCGCACCGACTAAATTTTTAGGCTCCCATACCTTAAGCCATCAGATGCCAGATGTCAGAGAATATACCGATTGAACAGCTGCCGCTGAACCTGCCAGAGGAACTTCTCCTTACTAATATGCTTGCGTACCATGCCCTTCGTCTTGGGTATCGTTCAGATATGCAGGCATGCACCGCAAGTATTAGCTACGATAGTCCCGACCCAATTTCAACGTTCTCGCTAGGCATTGAGGATGCTCCAGCGCAGAAGAGGCGGTTTTGGAGTCGGAAGCAGGGGTATGGCGAATATGGTGCCCTTAAGGGTCAGTCGGAGCTGCATGGATCAGGAAACAGAAGTTACACTGCACGGGTATATAGTTTTGGGGAAATTAATGTCGAGCGTATGGGCACAGACGAGGTAACATCCAAGGATGTTCCATTGGGGATGTACGCCCTTGACGGAGCGGATATGGTCCGGATAGGTCGCCCCGACTTGGGTAAAGCCGAGCGCCGATGCCTGCGCTCAACTTCATACCTTCCATATCTCGGGAGATTTGTGTTACGACAGGATAGGTTTGAGCGCGACGGCCGTACGGCCAAGCGCGCTACGAGAGCCTCCGCCGAAGAGCTCCAAACGCTGCACGATCATATAGGTGGCGGCAACTGCATGTGCAGGTTGCTTGTCCGTCTGGACCATTACGGCCCGGTGGCAACGCTCGACCCGAAGAAATGGCAACGGTATGATCTAGTACCGTGCTAAACGTAAGCGCATTGACAAAAGTTGTAAATATTGCTATAATTATTATATAAAAGTATCACCCCAGGGTAACGTAAGCGTGATACACTAAAACAGATATGGCTCAGAAGAAAAACACACGATCCCGCAAAAAAACCCCAGAACCAGAGATTTCTGAACGTTCAGCATTTTGGCCTTTGACTGGCGCAGTTTTGCTATTCGTCGTCGCATTATTTTTGCTACTTGGCGGCTTTGGTACCGGAGGCCCGTTACCTAAAAACTTGTTCGAAGCAGGCTATTGGACATTTGGTTGGGCTGCTTATTTGCTGCCGCTCGCCTTCGTATACTGGGGAATCTACAAATTTACCGATGAAGAACACCAGATCCCACTCGCAAAATTACTCGGTATGCTATCTATCCTGGTATTCTCAGCAGGATTTTTGTTCAGTGCATTTGCCGAGCGCAATGCAGCCGGTGACTGGGTAAATGGTCATGGCGGGCAGGTTGGCTCACTGCTGGGCGCGGCGGTACTTAGTATGCTCGATAAGATTCCGGCATCTATCGTATTTATCGTGTTCACCGTTATGTCGGTGTTCTTTGCCTTTGGTATTTCGCCAAAAGTTTTGTTGGGCTTGGCTGACTTGTTCAAGCGTGCTGAATCCGAAGGCGACACCGATCTCCATACCCTTAAAGCCCGTGCAGAAGGCCGTGGTTTTAAATTGAATGAAGGTGTGCCGGTAGAGCATAACGAAGCCGACCCAGCAAAGCCCCGCCCACGCCTGTCATCGCTCAAAAATAGTGCGCCTAAAGCGCCACCAGTTGAGGTGGCTAACCAGGAGGCACTCACCGCGCCAAGTGATCCCGACTGGAAGTTTCCGAGTGTTAATTTGCTGGATGCCAAGCAAGACAAAGCCGACCCGGGCGATGTAAATGGCAACGCTCAAACTATTCACGACACCTTTGCGAACTTCAACATTGACGTTGAGATGGAGGGCGCTAATGTCGGCCCTCGCGTTACCCAGTACACCCTTAAGCCGCCAACTGGCGTTAAACTTACCAAGATCACAGCACTTGAAAACAACTTGGCGCTGGATCTTGCGGCACACGCCATCCGTATGGAGGCCCCAATCCCAGGTAAGCGCGCAGTAGGTATTGAAGTACCAAACGTCAAGCCTGCCATCGTGGGCCTTAACTCTATCCTACAGTCTCGCGAATGGTCATCTTCTAAAGGGCCTCTGACATTTGCTATCGGTAAAGACATTGGGGGTAGTCCCGTGGTTGTAGACCTGGCCAAAATGCCGCACCTTTTGGTGGCTGGTCAGACTGGTTCCGGTAAGTCCGTAATGATCAATGACATCCTCACTAGTATGTTGTATCGTAACAGTCCAAGCGACCTTAAATTGATCCTGGTCGACCCCAAACAGGTAGAGCTAACGCCGTATAACAATATCCCACACCTGCTAACTCCTGTTATTAACGAGCCCGAAAAGTGTATTAGCGCCCTAAAGTGGGCAGTCGAGGAAATGGAGCGTCGTTTGCGCACCATGGCCGAAGTAGGCAAGCGCAACATTGGCGAATACAACAACCTCAAGAAAGAAGAGGGGATGCCATATATCGTGATTGTTATCGACGAGCTCGCCGACCTTATGATGATGGCCGCCCGCGATGTAGAAAGCTTGATTGTGCGCTTGGCTCAAAAAGCCCGCGCTGCTGGTATACACTTGGTGCTTGCCACACAGCGCCCGTCAGTAGATGTTATTACCGGCTTGATTAAGGCTAACGTGCCGGCGCGTATTGCCTTTACGGTAGCTAGCCAAGTTGATTCACGCACCATTATCGACCAAATGGGCGCCGAGAAACTGTTGGGCCGTGGTGACATGCTCATTTCCACTAGCGACATGCCCAAGCCCAAGCGTGTCCAGGCAGCCTTTATTAGCGACGAGGAAACAGAAAAAGTTACCGAATTTATTCGTGACCAGCGTCCGCCCCAGTACGATGACGCCATTATTAGCCAACCAGTTCAATTGGGTAAGGGCAGTAATGTTATGTCTATGGACGCCGGTGGCAACGATGCCGACGATGATATGTGGAAAGATGCTGTAAAAGTTGTTATCGAAAGCGGCAAAGCCAGCACCAGCCTACTGCAGCGCCGTCTACGCATTGGCTACGGACGCGCTGCCCGCCTGATTGAAACCATGGAAGAACAGGGCATTGTGGGTCCAGCAGACGGATCACGCCCGCGTGAAGTGCTGGTAAGCTCGCTCGACGAAGTACTGGGGAGTAACGACACCCCTGAGGGTGGCACGGATGGTGAAATGTTGCCCGACGCCCAATCGCCGCGTGAACGCTTCCTAGTACAGTAATCTTGTAAACCATAAAATACACCACCAACGGACGGCGTGGTGTATTTTATGTTAATTGCTTGCTGTATGTGTATAACATGTGTAAATCTAATATGGTAAGGGGGAGCAACTATGACATCACTAGAAACACTTGTTATGCAAAAAACGGAAGGAGGCATTGACGCCAGATTGGTCGCCGCGGGCAGAACTGGGTAAGATCTTGGGCTTGGAAACCGACCTTTCAACCGTTAAAAACGGCGAATTCCTGTGGACAGTAGTGAATGAAATCGGAGATGCACTACCCGACCGTGTTGTGCCTTCTTCGGAGTATGGTGCCCAGGTTGTTATTGCCCGGTACGCCAAGGAACACTACGGCGGCTATCTGGATCCAATTGTTTTTGCGCAAAGCGCAGACCAGAGCACTAGCATCAGCACTAGCCTGGGCGGTCATCCTGATGTGGTGACACATTTTTCAGGCAAACCCAGCGGCGAGATTACTATCCGTCGTCAACATGCCGGGTGGCACCCGGGCAAGGTAGAGTTGCTGTCAGATGAAGCTAGCAGCTCAGCGCTAACCTACGATGAATATATGGACGCGCTGGCGCTGGATATTGCCGGGGCATGCCGCGAACTGATAGACCTAGATCCAGCGGCGCTTGCCGCAGACGACCAGCGCGCTATCCGTATTGCTAGCCCGGTTGTATTTCCGGAATACGCATAGCTTGCAATCGGCGCCAAGGTCCAGGGCGACCAATTTAAGAGCACTAAAACCTGCCAGAATGTAATTTCTTTACATTAGTGATATAATAAATTCAGTATAAACGAGCTCATTATTAATGAGTGAAAACCCAAAACAAAATACACCACTTACCCCAGAAGAACGAGATGCATCTGCTTTTAACCCGGCTTTGTACCGTGACTTTGGTGGTGCTGCCGAATTTGATGACTTTGAAGCCGACAATCGTATAAATGTCGACGATTATTTTGGGCAAAACAGGGAAGACCACGACCGCTTGCTAGCCCAAAAGGAAGCCGACTTGGTCCAGGCACAGCGACAGCACGAGCTCGAATCAGCACGTACAGGGATGGCTGACATTGATACAAGCGGAGATTACGCGTCGACCATGGCCCAGGCTAGAGAGGTCGTAGCAAAAAAGATATCGACAGAGCCAAACCCATATAAGGTCACTGCCAAAGGCGATGAAGCCGGCAGGAGCAATGTGACCGTTGACGACGCAGTTGCCCTACAGGAGCAGCTTACATCATCAGGTGATGAACCCGAACAGCAGCAGGCTCCAGCATCTGACACCGAACCGGAGGTAGAAGCTGCGCCACCACCAAAAATTATAGAAGCACCTGAACCCAAAACAACAACAATACATGTTAGTACGGTTCGCCATGGTATAGTTGACCAGCCACAACATGCCTTGCCGTCGGGGGTAGGCACCAACCCAGCTAACTTGGGCAGCTTGCTGCCAGAATTCACCAGGTCGGCGCAAACTTCCGAAAACCCTGCTCCAACGCCGCCCACTCCGCAACAGCCCGAGGCTGAAGCTCCTGATGAAGAGTTAACCCAAGCCCAAAAGGCTGAACTTGATGATTGGTGGGATGGGAATGAAGCTGACGAACAGCCGGATACTGTGTCTGCTGAAGATAGCCCTCCGTTAGGTGACTTTTTAGTTGATATTGACCAAGAGCAGGCTAGCGGTGCTCAGCCGGAAACAACACCATCGCCAGCGGGCAATGATGAAACCCAGCAGATAGACATGCGCCCGGCCATGGACATGAATAGGTCACAAGACATTAAGATTTTGCCAGGGATGGACTACAAGAATGAGTCCCCTCGACATACATTTCGCCAGTCTGCCGAGACGGTAGAAACGGCATGGGCTACAGTCGAAGTCGGTGGCGCTACTAAACGTGGCCGCAAGAACGAAGCGTACCGAGACCCTAAGACAGGAGAACCGGCACCATTTTCTAACCAAGACGAAGGTTTCGTTGATAACGAAACCCTTGCTGCTGGTGTGGCTGATGGCGCTGGTGGTTCGGGTCCTAAAGCACGAGAAGTTGCTGAGGTTGCCGGCGAGAGGTTCAAGGAACGCTGGAAGATGCACATGGCGTATGGCCCAGTTGAGTCCGCCGATGAAGCTAAAAGAGTCATGCAGGACGTTGTCCATGAAGTTCGTGCTGCGGCTGCCGAAAAAGCTGATCACGTAGGCCAGAATGGCAAAAGGGACGGCGGTAGCGCGACTTTTGTTGGTGGCGTGCCCTTTGAGCTAGATGGCAAAACAAATCTTGTATATGTGAATAGTGGCGATAGCGGGCTGCTTGTTTATAACAAGGCCACGGGTGAGCTAGAACAGATCACCAAAGAACAATCCGGGGAGTTGAACGGAGAGTATTACCCTGAAAACCAGATCCACAACTGGTTCGGAGAACTTACTGAGCTGAACCGTGATGTAGATGTTATCGACACGATAGAACTGCCGGATGACGCTTTAGTTATTTATTGCAGCGACGGTATTCTCGGCGACTTTCCCGAAGACAAAATGTATCTTAATGGACGCCTGAAAGAAGTTATTGACCAGAATAAAGACCTTGATCCGACCGATCTTGCTACTGCTATTATCCGTGCTGCAACTAAAGACGATGACCGTACGGTAGTTATCCAACATATCCAGACCAAAAATGTTTTGCAAGCTGACAGCGGCGAGCAACAAGGCCAGGGTGAGGCAGATGGAACTGCCCAACAACCTGCGGGCGCAACTGCGACCACAACAGGTACCATACCAGTGCCGCCAACGCAGGGGTCTGCCGCCAACACCCAAGTAGGCACGCCGTCCGGCCAAAACGGCACCGCTGAAGGCGCACAACCTAGCGGCTTTGATCCTGCTAACGCTGCCCGTGTACCGCAAATGTCTGCTGGCCCGCGACCAGAGCGACATCGCCCGCAGGTTGAAGATGGTTTTAATATTTTTGGCGCAGAGGTCCGCACACCGCTCGACGAAATTGGCACAGAAGTAGTCACTAGCTCCACTGGTGAACAAATTATTGTAAATCCAGGGGATACTCAAGGAAGCCATGCGCGCGTTGACTCGTTCGCCAACACGGCACGCACTACGGGCTTGCGCCCAGAGGCAGGCGACACACTTATTCCAGACAGGTCGATTATGGCTCGTATTAAGCGGCGCTGGAATGCCCGTCGTGCCCAAATAGAGGCTGATGCCGACGCTATACGCGCTGAGCGTGACAGCCATGGCCGGCACCGCCGGACTGCCCCGGCTCCAATACCGTCTGTTTCGCCACGCGACCGGTCTAACGCCCGTCTGCGCCGCCTCGGCGACTTCCTGACCGGCGAAAATATTCCCCAGGACGCACCAAATCGTAATCGCAAAGTTGCGTTGCGCAAAGGCGCAGTCCTTTTGACTGGTGTAATAGCCCTCACTGATGTGGCACTTGTAGGGATGGTGGCCAATAAGCATATAAATGGCTCAGAAGAGGCTCCGGAACGCCCAGCTGCATCGGCGTCGGCCACGCCTGGCCCTAGTGCAACGCAAGAGGCAACCCCAGAGGCGTCGGCCACACCCGAGGCTTCGCAGAGCCCCGAAGAAAGCCAGAGCCCAGAAACTTCACCGTCCGAAGCACGCCCGTCGCCCAGCGAAACCCCAGAAGAGGATATAAATCCGCCCGTCACACCGCCAGAACGCCGCCAGCCGACTACCCCGGAAATCCCTGGTAGTACTGAGCGCACCGAAGACGGCTATCGCGTGATTGCTAATGACGACGGCACCCATACTATTGTCTTGTCGCATAGCGGCACAACGCTGTGGAACGGTATTGAAAAAGGCATGGAAGCCGAGGGCTTGCACCCAACTGATGCTGTTGTATACGACCTAGCTGGCCAGGCATTGCAGTTGCAGGGAAAATCATGGGATGACGCTGCTAATTTTCATCAAGGCAGTAGTGTAAAGATTGGCACTGACGCCAATGGTCGCCCAATTATTAAAGAGCTCAATATTCGTTAGGCCAGGCGAATTATTAATATTTGCCCAAGAATGACATTAAAAATTCTTGAAATCTAATAACAATAAGCGTAAAACCATAAGTACTATGTTACGTACGAAAGGTTTGCAATGGTTGCTTATGCAGGTGAAAGCCCCAGTGCTTTTAGCTCTGCCGAAGAAGTCTTCGGACACGAAATACAAACAATTTTAAGCCACCGTGAAGATGTACTCCATTCCTTCCTATCTGACCCAACAGAACCTATAGACCTCTCTGACCTCCAAGCCCCTTATATTCAGCACCTCCGTCACCAGCGCGAGGAGTTATTGCGCACATTTCGCATAAAAAACAGTAGCGAAATAATGCGCGACCCCAACATGTTCTTCAAAACGATTGTGTCGGAGTTCCAAAGCCACAATATGCCACGTCGTGTATGGGGTAGGGGGGATATTGTGTACCCGGGCGGAGGTCAGCCTCCGGTGGTAATGGAGGCTGCGCATGTAGTACATTTTACGGCTCGCCCAGGTGGTTGGCAGCCTTCACTATGGACTCGTGTGCTGTACCGTGACAATACGCCGGTTGTGTACGAAGCTCGATCGCGGTTGCATCACGAAGAGGACTGGACATATCTATTTCGGAGCTCGAAACGGGGCATAGAGGTGTTTCAAGAGGGGTATGTCCGGGGTAACATGCAGGAGTTTCCGGTGGATAATCTAGACCAGGCGACGTTGCTACAAGCCTTAGGTGTTGAGATGCTAAGTTCGATAACCGACATGCACCAGTACAAGAAAAAGGTCCGGGCGGTAAACCATGAATATGCACGGCGCTGTACAAACCAGCTGGTGCACCGGCCACTTGTATAGTCTGCCTATGTGGCGGGTTTGCATTTTGCATGGTAATAGCGTATAATTACCTCTGTTATTAACTCAGCTCACGGCTACAGAGAGTGCGCGTGGGCTATTAATCCAAAGGAGTACGGGATGAATCAGTACGAAGTTGCTGTATTGTACCACCCAGATCTTGAAATTGATCTGGAAAAAGCTACCAGCCGCGTAGAGAAAATCTTTACCGACAACGGTGGTGAAATCAAAAATACTGATAATTGGGGCAAGCGCAAACTGGCATACCCAATCAAAAAGAACGAGCACGCCGTGTATGTTTTCTACACTGTAGACTTTCCTGCAGAAGCTGTCCGCAAGGTCGAGTCTGTGCTTAATATTACCGATGAAGTAATCCGTTTCATGATTACCCGTCCAGACCTCAAGGCTATTGCCAAGGCAGAGGCGTTGAAGGCAGAAAAAGCCGCTAAGGCTGCAGCACGCGGTGAATCTACCGATGATGCTGAAAAACCAGCTGAATAAGCTATACTAAACACATACATTAATTTTAGGGAAAACAGCAGGGCTAGTCCGATAGATGTGGCGGACAGCGGGAAACCGTAGAGCCCTCGGAGGGAATAACTATGGCACGAAGTGTCAACCAAGTCGTTTTAATGGGAAACTTAACGCGCGATCCAGAATTGCGCCAAACACCAAGTGGCCAAAGCGTCGTAAGCTTTAGCCTTGCCCTTAACCGGTCGTACAAAGACCAATCTGGTGAATGGGTAGAGGCAACTGACTACATTGATGTTTCAGCTTGGGGTCCGCTTGCCGAACGCGTTGCACAGTACATGACAAAGGGTCGTCGCGCTCTTGTGCAGGGTCGTTTGCAAAGCCGTTCTTGGGAGCAAGACGGTCAAAAGCGCACCAAGGTGGAAGTTCTTGCGAACGATGTAACCTTCTTGGATGGCCGCGGTGAAGGCGGTGAAGGCTCCCAGGGCGGATCATTTGGCGGTGGCAACAATGGCGCATCCAATGGTTCCGGTAAAAAAGACGACGTGGTAATCGAAGATATTGGTGACGAGCCAGTAAACCTCGACGATATTCCTTTCTAACCCCTACAAGCTAGGAGAAACTACTAATGGCAAAGATTTTTAAGCACAAAACAGACGTACCTTACTTCGACTACAAGGACTTTAAGACCTTGCAGCGCTATGTAAACGTATACGGCCAGATCGAAACTCGCAAAAAAACCGGTCTTACCGAAAGCCAGCAGCGCCGTTTGAGCACTGCTATCAAGCGTGCCCGCAACATTGCTTTGTTGCCGTTTGTTGCAAACAACTAAGGGGTAATCCATGGGATACACATCAGTATTTGAACGGGCAAAAGCTCTCGATACTCATGTGGGTGGCATCATATCAGCGTTTGATATTGATGCCCTGATGCCCGATGAGCGTAAGGTCCTTGCGCTCATTAAGCGTCAGCTAACAGACGCCCGTTTGGACGTCCGGGATTACGAGTATGCCGATACTCGTAATGAACAGCAGCGTTATGCTGTTATCGCACGCAAAACCCTTGATGCTGTCGAACACAGCTTACTGCAGGCAAGCGAACACAATTTGTTTGGCGCTATCGACACTGCGCACATTTCGGCTCAGATCCAGCACATAAAAGAACAATTACAATAGGAGACAATTATGGCACTAAGCATTACTGACCTCAAAAAAGGCACATTATTCCAGATTGACGGTGTGCCATATCGCGTGACCGATTACAACCAGAAGGTGATGGGCCGCGGTGGTTCTATTGTGAATGTCCGTATTAAAAGTTTGATCGATGGCAAAGTGCTGGAAAAGACTTATAAGGGTAACGAACAACTTGATAGTGCAGACGTGTCTAACCAGAATGTCCAGTACTTATACCGTGACGACAACACCTTCTACTTTATGAACGAAGATACATTCGAGCAATTTGAGGTATCTGCTGATTTGGTTGGTGATGGCGCTGGTTACCTAAAGGAGGGTGACCGCTTGCAGCTACAGTTCTTTAATGAAACGCCAATCAATGTTGAATTGGCCAAGAACGTGCCGCTCGCAGTTACCTATACCGAAAATGTGGTAAAAGGCGACACCACAAGTTCGGTGCTCAAGGACGCGACACTTGAAACCGGTATCACGGTAAAAGTCCCTGCTTTTATCAAGCAAGGCGACATTATCAAAGTAGACACCCGTACTGGGGAGTATTTGGAGCGGGCTAAGTAAAGAGCTGCCTTTGTCGAGACTTTTTGTGTATACTAAAAGCTAAATAGGGCGTAATTTTATTCGTGAGGGGTGGATGCAAAGGTACAGTAGCGTGCGTGGCCGGTTTGTTGCTTGGGCACAGCGACATAACAGGATAATCCGCAAGTCAGCAATTGGTTGTGGTATTGCGGTAGTGGCTGTTATTTTTCTGCAGCTTATGTACCCATCCGGCAAGTTGCTGCCGTTTGTATCTATTGAAGGCCAAAGTGTTGGCACTAAAACAGAAGGTGATGCCCGCAGCGCTTTAGATAAGACATATAAAAACGCTCGTATAACAGTTAAGACCCAAGACACGAAGTTTGTAAAAACGCTCGACGAAGTGGGGGTTACTATCGAGACTGGCAAAACGGTCAGGCAAGCGGCCGACTATCCGGCCTGGCAGCGGCTATTGCCATTTTCGTTTATCGCAGTCATGAACCGTGAAGTGCCAATGCAGTTCAGCGTTGATGATGAACGTTTGGCGTATTTTGCGCAAGAAGTTAGCAAAGAAGGCTATGTCCCGGCAGTAAATGCTTCGGTTAAGATTGACGGCACTTCGCTGACATTGGAACCCGCAAAAAAGAGTAAAATATACGCTAAAGAGAATGTTATTGCGGCTATTAAACGGGCGGATTTTAGCCCGTCAACAGAGGTTTCTCTGACGCCACAGCGCACAGATGCCGAGCGTACCGACGAAGAGGTCAAGGCGGTGCTCAAGGACGCTCAGAAGGCCGTGAATACCTCGCTGACATTAGCTGTGAATAGCGAAAAAGTAGCTGTTGATAAGGCGACTATTGCATCGTGGATTGATTTTGAGGAAAACGCCGAAACAAAGTCGCTAAAACTAGCGCTCAAGAAAGACGTCGTCCAAAAATATCTGGATAGCATACAAAAAAAGGTCTACAAAGCACCGGGTGTTACTAAGGTGCAGTTGGTTGATGGTATCGAGGTAAGCCGCACAAACGGACAGCCGGGAGCGGGTGTGGATATCGACAAAACAATAGCTATGATTAGCGACGCTTTGCATGTTGGCAAGCAGGCAACTCTGACCGTGCCAATTGTAGCTCTCGCACCAAAAATCACGTATACCCGCTCGTATAGTAATACTGACGCTGGCCTGATGGCGCTTTTGAATGACCTTGGCGCTAGAGGTTACGGTATATCGGTTATCGAGATAGGTGGCAATAACCGAAAAGGCAACGTTAACGGCGGCAAGCAGTTCACTGCTGCCAGTACGTACAAATTATATGTCGCATATTCTGTATTCAAGGAAATTGACGCAGGTCGCATGGATTGGGGAACTTCTATTAATGGCAAGAGTGCAGCTGAATGTTTTGACGCCATGATTGTGCGGTCGGACAATCCTTGTGCTAAAGCGTTTGGCGACAGAATCGGCTGGCAAAATATAGAAAACCAGATGCGGGGCCTGGGGCTAGGCTCGACAGAAATGAGCCCAACACTCCTTACCACTGCTAATGATCTGTCGTTATTCATGCAGAAGCTACAGGGCGGCTCGCTAGTAAACGCCGACCATCAGAACCGTTTGCTGGGCGCAATGCGCCGCCAAATCTATCGTTCGGGTATTCCCGCCGGCGTAGGGGTGAGTGTGGCTAATAAAGTCGGCTTTATAGACAGCTACTTACATGACGCAGGAATCGTTTACGGCTCAAAAGGGCCATACGCCCTATCTATCATGACAAGTGGTAGCTCATGGGGGGCAATTGCGGACATTGCTCGCCAGATTAACACCTATCTGAACCAATAGCGTATACTATAGATAATGAAGCATCGCCTAGACCAGCTACTGTATGCCAAAGGGCTTGTTTCGTCGCGCAGCCAGGCGGAAAGCTGGATTCGCCTGGGCAAGGTATTTGTAGACGGCACTTCCGTTACCAAACCAGGCACGTTCGTGCGTGAAGACGCAGTGCTCGAGCTAAAGACAGATGAACAGTATGTGTCGCGCGCCGGCCTAAAGCTTGCCTCAGTTGCCAAAGTTCTGCATTTGGATTTCAAAGATAAAGTAATGCTTGACGTGGGCAGTTCCACTGGCGGTTTTACTGATTATGCTCTCCAGCATGGCATCCGCAAAGTGTTTGCTATTGACGTTGGTACCGACCAGCTGCATTCGTCGCTGCGCAACGACCCACGCATTGAACTATATGAGCAGACCGACATCCGTAATGTGGCGGTGCGGGTAATAGGGGCTACAGGTGCCAACGATTCGCAAGCCGCTTCGGTGTATCTGGACACCGTGCCGGATTTGGTAGTGATCGATGTATCATTCATAAGTTTGCGCGAAATCTTGCCACATGTTGCTACGCTTTGTGGCCCGAATACTATTATTGCTGCAATGGTGAAGCCTCAGTTCGAAGCTCGCGAAAGCGGCGTTATGCATAAGGGCGTTATAAAAAACGACAAAATGCGTCGCGATATTTTGAAAGACTTTGAGCAATGGGCTGTACAACAGTTTGTTATTGCCGACAAGGCTGATTCCGACGTGGCAGGGAGCAAGGGTAACCGCGAACGATTCTATAAGCTGAAAAAAGTGCAAAAAACAGCGTAAAATAAGACCAAAACGCTAGAGCTTACCAATCAAACATAGTACACTAGCAGTATGTATTTTAAAAGCCGTGTGCACGCCGGCCAACTCCTTGCGTCCCAGATTGCCAAAACGTATAAGAACGAAAAGTGTGCTGTTGTTGCCTTGAGCGACGGTGCGGTTATGGTGGGCGCCCAAATCGCGATGGAACTGCACTGTGTGCTTACTATGCTTTTGACCGATGCTATCCAGCTACCGCATGAAAATACGGCGATCGCCGGTATTAACCATGACGGGTCATTTACATACAATAATTTTTATTCTCCTGGTGAAATAGAAGAATTTGTTAGTGAGTACCGTAGCTTTATTGAACAAGAAAAAATGCACAAAATGCAGGAAATGCACCGGCTTGAGGGGCGGGGTGGGCTGATTCGTCGCAATTTGCTGGCAGGCCACAATGTTATCTTGGTTGCCGATGGCCTGAGCAATGGGTTTTCGCTTGACCTGGCGGCAGAGTACCTTAAACCTATCAAGATCAAGCGACTTATTGTAGCGACACCGTTTGCAAGCGTGCCAGCAGTAGACAGGATGCATATTTTAGCTGATGAAATTTTTTGTCTGAATGTGATCCAGGACTATATTTCTACCGACCATTACTACGAAACGCAAGATGTCCCATCACACGAAAAAGTTGTGCGCACCATCGAGCAAATCGTCACCCACTGGCGCTAATTGCACTAAGACTACTCTAGTACCTGGCGCATTTTTTCGGTGTCGAGAATAGTGATATACGACTGGTGTCGTTTGAGCCAGCCATGCTTTTCGAGGCCGGAAAGCTCACGGGAGGTAGTTTCGCGGGTAGCACTAATAGAACTGGCGATATCCTGGTGCCGCAAAGGCACGTCAATGAACGTTCCTTCGTTTGTGATCTTGCCAAAACGCTCAGCAGTAGTGAGTAGGAATGATACGAGCCGCTCACGGACGCTACGGTACTCTAGCGTTAAGATGCGTTCGGAGTGTAGGCGGTACATGTCTACCAGCATATCCACAAGGGGGAGGGCGGCCTGTGGGTGGGAATGCAAGTATGCTTCAAAAACATCGCGCTCTACAAAGAACACGGTGGTTGGGGCGAGGGCGGTATATATAATATGGCGTTCCCGCCCGGTGATTGTCCAGGTAAGTCCGATGATTTCACCAGCCTTACGGATAATCAACAGGTTTTCGTCGCCGTACTTTGTTATATCGTAAGCTTTTACCAAGCCTTTTGTAATATAAAAAATACCCGACGGGGAGCCGCCGGGTCGAATGATGAACTCGCCTTTGTTGAATGTCAACTTCTTGCCTTGATGGAAGAGGTTGACGAACTCGTTGGGGGGACTCGACGTCAACATACTTGCAGATTAGCATAATAACAGATCAGAGGCAATTATTTACACATATGTGGTGCATGCCATTGTGATATAAATCTTCCCAGCAACGTGACAAAAATAACCGACGGAAGCAAATTAAAGGAGCATTATTATAAGTAACCAGCTATAGAGAGAAAACGCTGGAGTAAAGGAGGGAATATGGTTAGCCTGAACCAACTTGAGGAGCAACTCAAAAGGGCAGGATGCAATTTCCGCTTCTGGGGACGAGGCGAGAAGCGCGAACTTGCCAAGATCCTAACACCTGATGAGCAGGTCGCGCACTGTGTAAACGGGCGTTACGAAGGAGGTTTCGCAATGCTTGTTGTGACTGACCAGCGGCTACTGCTCATAGACCACAAACCGATGTTCATATCGGTGGAAGATATTCGCTTCGACATGATTGCCGAGATAGACTACGGCTCCCAGTTAGTTATGAGTAACGTCAAGATCATCACGCCAAGCAAAACTCTGCGTTTTGTCAGCTGGAGTCAGTACCATTTACGAGAGGTACTGAACCTGACACAACAACGCATGCTGGAACTGCGCCAAAACTACTCGCAAGTAGTGCAGCAAATCCAGCCAGTCATCGTGGCCGACCAGGCAACAGCGGGGTTGCTGCTGGGCAGCCTGGCGGTTCAAACGGGGGGTACGCAGCGCCCCATGAACTTGCCGCTCAATCCGTACGCCAACAAGATGCCAGTGCTGCAGCGCCGCCGCACCTACCCGCGGTTCTACTAGGGTATTCCAAAACACCCCAGACCTCACCTGGGGTGTTTTCTGTGTCCTTGCTGTCCAAGTTACGCTATGATAGATCGGTATGGCTGAAGTATCTTATATTGGCGGCGTGCCGGCGCTTGTTTTTGAACAAAGTGATATCCGTGCTGCGCCAGTCCGTGGTTTATCTGGTGATGTCCTTGAGGTTACGTGTACGGCAGAGTTGGTCGATATCGTGCCTCAGCTTAGAATTGATGGCGTACATTTTAAAGCTTCACTGCGGTATTTGCCTGAAGGCTTGACGATGGACTTTAGTGTTAAGACAAAAGACACAAAAACGGGAGTAGCAATCCACCCGGATTTACACGCAGGCAAGTTGTTATCGCGAACTATACAGTACTTCGACGAACAGGCTGGGCCTGTAGAGCGTTTGGAAGCGACATGGCGCGAAGGTAGTACCAACCACGATATGTTCTATGCAGCACTCTTTGCAGAACGGCTAAGGCCGCCTGAAAACTCAAAACGCCGAGCAGCATTTGCGACATGGACTGCCCGCCAGATAGCGGCACAGGGCTTCATACATCTGGAACATATTAAGGAAGCAGGGGACTCTGACGGATCCTTCGTAGACGCAATGTTCTGTCGTTCTGCTACTTACTGACGTTGAACCGGAATTCAACGATGTCGCCAGGCTTCATGACGTAGTCCTTGCCCTCAGTACGCATTTTGCCGGCTTGTTTGGCGGCTTGTTCGCTGCCAGCTGCAACCAGGTCGTCGTAATCAACAATTTGTGCGGCAATAAAACCGCGTTCAAAGTCGCCATGGATAACGCCAGCGGCTTGCGGAGCGGTAGAGCCCTTGCGGATAGTCCAGGCTCGGATTTCTTTTTCACCCGCAGTTAGATAGCTTTGTAGGCCGAGGATGTCGTAGGCTGCGTGGATCAGCTGTACTAGGCCGGATTCGGTTTGGCCATAGCTTTCCAGCATTTCCTGGGCATCTGCCTCGTCCAGGCCCTGTAGTTCACTTTCCATTTGGGCACATACGAACAATGCTTTGGCCGGCGCTACCAATTGGGCTAGTGCCTGTTTCTTATTATCATCAGCCAGGCCATTTTCGTCGAGGTTGAACAAATAAATGACTGGTTTTGCTGTAAGCAGGTGGAGGTCGGCAATGTGTTCATGGTTGATGTCGCCGATACCCGATAAGGGCTTCCCCTCGTCCAATAGGCTCTGCACACGGTTCAGTGTATCGACAATAGGGCGGAGCTTGGGATTAGCCCGGGCTTCTTTGTCTAGTTTGGGCAGGCGCTTTTGGACAGTCTGCAGATCTGCCAAAACCAACTCTGTGTTAATGACGTCCATATCTTTTTGGGGGTTGGCCTCGTTGTCTACGTGGACCACGTTGCTATCCTCAAACGCGCGGACGACTTGTACTATAGCGTTGCACGAACGGATGTGGCTCAGGAACTGGTTACCCAATCCCTCGCCGTTGCTTGCGCCTGCTACCAGGCCGGCAATGTCTACGAACGTTGTAGTTGCGGGGATAATTTTTTGGGCATGGTACATGTCTGCCAGCTTTTGCAGCCGGGCGTCAGGCACAGGCACGATGCCGGTGTTCGGTTCGATAGTGGCAAACGGATAGTTTGCAGCCAAAATATTGCTGCCGGTAAGGGCATTGAACAGGGTTGATTTGCCGACATTTGGCAGGCCGACGATTCCAATACTTAGTGAAGCCATAATACAATTAGTATAACAGAGGTAGCCGTTGAAGCATAACTTTTGTTGTACTATACGTATATATTGACTTTTATTCAAAAAAGTGCTAATGTTTATATAAACAAGAAACACAAAAAATGAAAATAGAGCCTCAACACCAGCATCATCTTATGTCGCCATCAGTTGGTGAGGGCTTGGCTAGTGAACACCGATACGAAGACGGACAAACTCAGCCTCCTATGCCAGAAGAAGTTCATTCTGATCCTGATGTCACGGTCGTGGAACAGGCTGTGGTGCATCAGAAACCAGAAAAAGCCACACTCCGTCATCGCCTACGGCGATTGGGCTCCTTGCTTTTGCGCCGTACCGCCGAGCCGCCTGTCCTGCATGAGGCCATTGATGACGAGTATACAGATGTCATGAGCAGTCCGCAGCCTGAGGAGTTTGAAGCTCCCCGGCAACTGACCATAGCAGAGAAATTTGAGATCAGTCACTATGTAAAAGAATCACCCCTATTTGTCGAGCAGGTGGCTGACAATAGTCGTACAAATCTCTTCTCGTACAATCCCACGCGCAACGGAATTGCTAGTGATAACGAACAGGCATCTATGACTGAGCACGATGGCCTTGTGGGTTTGAATGACTTTTTGGGTACGGTGCATGACTTTGCCGAAACAAGTGATGATGAAGATGCGGATTATTACAAAGGCCTTGCAGACGCAATGCGCCGAATGCTTACTTTTATAGGCGAAAAAGAGTATACAGAGGCCGCCCAAGGCCTTGGTGAGGCTTGGAAAGAATACCTGCGGAAGAACCCTGAAAACATTTTGTGTGTTCCATCTGGAATCACCGACATAAAAAGTGTGCGGAAAAGCGATGTTTATTTATTCGAGCGAATACTGAGTACTTTTAGTGACGAAGAGCTTGGGCAATTTCAGGGTCGTATCAAGACAAGCGTAAATGAACTTATCGAAGATCCTGCAAATGTTAAGGTTGTACTGCTGGATGACTGGTCGGTGAGTGGTGCTCAGATGCAAGCGGCCTATAAAGCCATTAGAAAGAATCCCAACCTATCGAAATATGCCGACCGTGTAGAGGCCAACTTTATAGCAGCTACTCCATCACGATTATCCTTGGGGATCGATATTCGTGACTGGACGGATCCGACCGCACCCGATGAGTATCTGCCAGTAAGGGCATACTATCGTACGCATAATGCTTCAGCTACAACCAAGAATGGTGCCCACTTGACCGGCACTCACTCGTCAGTAGACTATGATTTTGAAGTTGAATTACACAAGATGTCTAAGTGGGTGAGCGCGTTGTCTGGCGAGCGTCTAGAGATGCCGCCATTGACGCACATCGTCCGAAGTTATCATACGGGTGAGCCGTTAATAACTATTGATGAGAATGGTGCGTTCCACCGCCAATAAGTTCCAAAATAAGACCTGGTTAATATCTCTGTTCAATCCACTGCTAATCATTGCAATAGGGAGCAGGAGTGGCTACAATAAGAGCAACAAGCATAAGCAAGAAGGCTTTTATGACCAAAAAGAAAACCATACTGATTGTCGCAATCCTGGTCGTTATTCTGGGGGTTGTTGCTTGGTGGCTGGCTGGCCGCCAAGATCGTGCTGATCAGTCCCAGCGTGACAAAGATCAGTATATGTCGCTTATGACGAACACAGAGCGGCTTATTGACAACCGCAAGTACCAACAGGCTGAGCAGCAGCTTAAAGCATACCTCCAAAAAGATGTGCCCCAAAAGTACGAACGTGGCGCTATGGTGCGTCTGGCCGCCGTGTACTTTAATTACCAAAAATACGACCAGGCTATTGAGTGGTATAAAAAAGCTGAAGCAATTGACGGCAAACCAACCGCCGACGTGGCCGTTGGTTTGGCATATAGCTATGATGCCAAAAACGATAAGGTGAATGCTATTAAATACTTTAGGCAGGCAATCGAGACCGCTGAAAAGAGCGACGACCCTATGGCTAACTCCGACAAGAGAAGTTACGAGTTTGAGATTAAACGTCTGGAAGGTGGGCAATAATGAAGCGGAAACTAGCTCTTTTCGTGCATGGGATGCTGGCGTTGGCGATCATTGCCGCTCCTTTTTTTGCAGTAGTCCAAGTTGATGCAGCGCGTGCTGGAAGTCCTGCGTGTCCTCCGGGACGGGTGTTGTTCGGTCGGGAACAGTGTATTGGCTATTTCACGGGGCGTGATGTATACGGGTCAAATGGTATCGATATCGATAACGTCATCGACAACAATGGCAACTCGCTAATGGGTGTTACGAATGTTACAAACTTTATCAGTACCATCCGTACGCTATTGTACGGCAGTAATTATGGCGATTCTTTTGGGTCTGCATTCATTATCGCGACCATGATGGGCCGCAATGGCACGTCGTTTAGCGGCAGTCGCAACACTGGTATTGCCTGGGCTAAGACTAACTTTGCAAGCTGGGAAGAGCGTGTCCGTTACTACAATTCCCAGGGCCGAGTAAACTGGAACCAGCTTATTAACTTTAATGCGCCGTTCCAGAACAGTGGCCGCTCGCGCATTATTATGAGTGACGACATTTTTTACATGAAGCAAACCGACGAAACGCAACGGACCATTGTATTTACCAACCCCAACGGCACCAAGTTTGAAATTAAGAAAAACTGTGGAAACCTAGTGGGCACACCTCGGCCTTTGTCGCCTTTGCCAGTTTATGAGCTGACGCCTGACATCGCAACCAGTATCAACAACGGGTCTACCACCGGCGATGTTGCACAGGTGGGCGATAGTGTACGGTTTACGTATACTGTCGAGAACGACAGCTCTGCCAACAGCGGTACTACAGCTTGTAACATTTATGGCAACACGTTCACTGGTTACGAACCGGTGCCGGATCCTGAGCATACATCATCGAATAACGGATACGTGCCGCCAGGGACCGGGTGTCCGAGAACGTTCAATGCCAATACAACCGTAACATTGGCCACCGAAACAATTACGGTTGCCACGGCGAATCGGACAATATGCAGGACGCTCGTAGTAAACCCTTATGCAGCAGGTAAAGGTGCGCGGGCAATAGAAGTCTGCATATACGTGGCAGCTAAGCCATATGTAAAAGTATTCGGCGGTGACGTATCTGCTGGAAATGGCATTGTAACCGGTGCGAACAATAGCAACTGTACGCCAAATGCTACAGCGGGAATTACGGCTTGGAACAAAGGCTCTAATACCTTTGCTGGCGCCGGAACTCAGATGGCTGCAATGGCATTGGATGTGATAGACGAATTTGCCACAGGACAACGCAGCGCTACAGTGCCAAGCGGCTTGGCATTTGCGAATAATCCGATAGAAAGCGGCACATACGGCGGCTTGCTGGGCTCGGTGCCGTGTATTCCTGATTACTACGCCGTCAAACCCGCTAATACGCAGCCACTGCCAGCTAACGTTACGTCTATGACGAATGGTCTGCCGTACGCTGGTACTGGCTCGACGACGCTAGTAGGTGGGAATGTTAACCCCGGGGAACGGATAACAGTTTACATACAAGGCGACGTGTACATCAGCAGCAATATTACCTACACGCCGAACTGGAATTTCCGCAACATACCGCTTTTCCAGCTGGTGGTGAAGGGTAATATTTACATAGACAATAATGTCACGCAACTTGATGGTGCATATATTGCCCAACCCAATGGTGGCTCCGGAGGTAATATCTACACCTGTACCACAGGTTCGGCACCGCTTTCTTTGAATGGCGCGCTGTACAATACTTGTAACACGAAACTGACGGTCAACGGCTTGTTTAGCGCCAAACAAGTACACCTTATGCGTACATCCGGCACTATTTCACAGAGCCAAGCCAACGAATCGCGTACGTCAAACAATGCGGCAGAAGTGTTTAATTATAATCCATCGGTATGGATTGCCCAGCCGGCTGCAGGATCAAACACGAACAACACGAAAGCAGGAGAGTACGATGCAATTACTAGTTTGCCGCCAATCCTGTAAAAAGAAGTTGCACACAAACATAATGCTTATGGTATAATTGAGGTCAATATGAGTTTACTGAGTGGGGTATCTGCATTTTTTGGACTGGACATCGGTACAACCGCTATCCGACTAGTTGAATTGCGTGGCAATGGCGCCGTCAAAAACCTAGTTAAGTACGCGTATGTTCCGGTTGATAGCAAAATTGTGCTTAGCGATGCCAAATCCGACCAACAAAAATTAGCACAAGTCATTAAGGACCTTTTGGCGCAAGCCCACATGTCTACCCGTAATGTCGCTGTGGGCATTCCATCGCAGCGCGTGTTTACGGCCGTGGTGGACTTTGACCGTCTGCCGCCTGCAGAGTTAGCCAAGGCTATCCGCTATCAGGCAGATGCGCTCATTCCAACACCTTTGGAATCTTCCAAAATTGACTGGGCAGTTATTGGTGACTCGCCAAAGGATAAAACAAAAGTAGAGGTTTTGCTTTCTAGCGTGGAGAATACCTTTGTGGAGCAGCGTCTGGACTTGCTGGAATCCATTGGCCTTGACGTTATTGCTTTCGAGCCAGACAATTTGGCACTTACCCGTGCCCTTATCGGTCAAGATGCTGCAGCGCCGCAAATGGTGTTAGATGTTGGCAGCAAGACAACCGACTTGGTTATCACCATGAATGGCGCACCACGCCTGACCCGTTCAATCCCTACTGGTGCCGAAGCTATTATCCGTTCTGCTGCCCAAAATCTGAACATCGATGACAAGCAGGCCCGTCAGTTTGTATTCAAGTTTGGCTTGGGCAAGGACAAGTTGGAGGGTCGCATCTACGACGCAATTATTGGCACCGTGGATATTCTTACCGGTGAGATCGAAAAGTCAATCAAGTTCTTCCAAAGTCGATATACTGACACGACTATTTCACGCGTTATTGTTACTGGCGGCGCATCAGCTTTACCGGAATTCCCGCTGTACCTGGCTAATAAGTTTGGTATAGAGGTTGAAATTGGCAACGCTTGGCGTAACGTGGCTTTTGCCCCGGAACGCCAAAATGAACTGTTAGCTGTCTCAAACCACTTTGGGGTAGCGGCTGGTCTCGCGGAGAGGGCAGAATAATGATCCAATTTAACCTCCTTCCTGACATTAAGCAACGATATCTGAAGGCGCAGCGCCAAAAGCACTTAGTAATATTCATCTCTACCATTGCTAGTGCCACAGCTATCGGTATATTTGTAATCTTATTCCTGGTAGTTCAGGTATGGCAAAAGCAGAGCATCAACGACCTGAACAGTGACATTAAGAACTATAGTAATCAACTGTCTGACACTAAGGATCTCGACAAAATTCTAACAGTACAGAACCAGCTCAAGTCTTTGCCGGGCTTGCATGACGAGAAAGCAGTTTCTTCGCGCCTATTTGGTTACATTACCCAGCTGACTCCGCAAAAAGCTAATATTTCCAAGCTCGAGCTGAGTTTTGACGAAAACACTATTAGCATCAGTGGTTCTGCGGACGGCCTTAGTACGGTGAACGCTTATGTTGATACGCTCAAGTTTACCAAGTACACCGCAAATAGCGATGACCCACAGACGAACAGTGCATTTAGTAATGTGGTACTGTCAGCATTCGGCCGCACTGCCACCGAAACGACATACACTATTACAGCCAGTTTCGACCCAGTTATCTTTAGTCAGCAACAGGAAGTTACCCTAACGGTTCCCAAAATTACCAGCAGCCGTTCGGTAACAGAACAGCCAAACGACTTGTTCCAAGCTGAATCAATTAACGGAAGTAACCAATAGGAGCGGTTATGGCACGAGTCAGTTCTTCAAACACCAAACGCTCACTGATTAGCAAGGCTAATAGTACGATGGTTATTTCCACCGCCGTTGCGGCATTCCTGGTAGTCTTTTGCCTGGTAGCCTCACGGACATTATTGAGCCAGGTAAACTACCAAAACAAAGTTATTGGGGCTAAAAAAGAAGCAGTTTCCCAGCTCAAAGACAATCTGAGCGCGCGTGATAGTCTTGTGAATTCGTACGAGACCTTCGTGAACACACCTCAGAATGTTTTGGGCGGGAACCCAGACGGTACTGGGGAAAAAGATGGCGATAATGCCAAATTAGTTTTGGACGCCTTGCCTAGCAAGTATGACTTCCCAGCTCTAACAGCCAGCCTGGAGAAGATTATCACCGCCCAAAACCTACAAATTGTGAATATCACTGGTACTGACCAAGAAGTCGAGGAGCAAAACAAAGCAGATGGCAGCCCACAGGCAGTGGCAATGCCGTTCGAGGTACAGGTAAGCGGTTCATACGAAGCCATCCAGGGCTTGGTGCGCTCGCTCAATACTTCTATCCGCCCATTCCAAGTCCAGAACATCGAAATCAGCGGCAGCCAAACTAGCATGACAGCTACTATCACAGCCCAAACGTTCTACCAGCCCGAAAAGAACTTTAAAGTAAAAACTGAGGTGCTCCAGTAATGAAACAAAAAGATATAGCACTGATTATTGTTATTGTGTTTATTAGCGGTGTCGCATCATTCTTTATATCGAATGCTTTATTTGCAACACCAGACAGACGCGAGCAAAAGGTAGAGAAAGTCGAAGCAATTACTGCCGATTTTCCAACACCTGACAATAAATATTTCAACGAAAATTCCATTAATCCGACGCAACTGATCCAGATTGGCGAAAGCACCAACCCTAATCCATTCAACGGTGCCCAACAATAACCGTAAGAAGGTCACAACGTCATGAGCGTCTTGTCCACGGCCGCCCAACAGCAGGTTGAAGAAACGCTTGTTAAGGATGGCATCCTAAATAAAGAATCATTGGCCGAACTCAAAGCGGCGGCAGAAAAAGAATCTACGCCGCTATTGAGTTTTTTGGTGAGCGGAGGGCACGTATCAGATGAAGCGATGACCAAAACCATCGCGCATGTCACAAAAGTGCCGTATGTAAACCTCAGTAATGCCCATATCGATCCAGAAGTGTTGGATTTGTTGCCCCAGGACATCGCAGAACGTTACATGGCGGTGCCATTGGGTGAAATGCAAAACCGCCTGGTAGTGGCTATGCTGGATGCTGATAACGTCCAGGCAGTAGACTTTTTATCGAACAAAATCGGCCGGCCGCTAAAGGTATACGCGGCTAGTGAATCTGGTATCCGCCAGGTGTTGCACCAGTATCAAGTGAATATATCCAAACAAGTAGTAGGCGATATTAATATGGCCAATGCTGCCGTAACGGCCGCAGACCAATCAGAACAGACGCAAGTGCAGGTGAATGACAGCGGCAAGAATATCAAAACCATCGTCCAAGACTCGCCGATCAGCAAAGCACTGTCGACCATTCTAGAGTTTGCCGCCAAAAACAATGCCTCCGACGTGCACATCGAGCCGCTGCAAGACTCGCTAAAGATCCGCTGCCGCATCGACGGTATTTTGCGCGAGATTTTACGGTTGCCCAAAACTACCGAACCACCTTTGGTCTCGCGTATCAAGATTTTGGCTAACCTTAAGATTGACGAACACCGTATTCCGCAAGATGGCGAGTTTAGCATCAACGTCGCGGGGCATGCCATTGACCTCCGTATTGCCATTTCACCTGTTATTTGGGGTGAGCAAGTGGTTATCCGCTTGCTGGATAAATCTGGTACCAGCCTAAAGCTGGAGGATATGGGCTATGCCGGCCGCGCGTTACGTACTATCCGGCAGGGAATTGAAAGTACCAGCGGTATGATCCTTACCTCTGGGCCAACCGGTTCGGGTAAGTCAACATCGCTGTACGCTTTGCTGCAAGAGGTAAAAAGCGACTCAATCAACATTGTTACTCTGGAAGACCCCGTCGAATACAAGATGGAAGGTATCAACCAGATCCAGGTTAATGCCGACGTCGGACTAACGTTTGCTAACGGCTTGCGTTCTATTCTGCGCCAGGACCCGGATGTGGTGATGGTGGGGGAGATCCGTGACCGTGAAACAGCCGAGCTGGCTGTGCAGGCAGCTCTAACGGGTCACTTGGTGTTTAGTACGCTCCACACTAACAGCGCTGCCGGTATTTTGCCACGTTTGCTGGATATGGAAATCGAGCCGTTCTTGATTGCCTCTACGGTACGTACCGTTATTGGTCAGCGCTTGGTGCGTCGGATTGGCCCCAACAAAGAAACCTACGAAACCAGCAAGGTAGAAGCAGAGGCTATTAAGAAAACGGTCGGCCGTTTGCTGCCAAAAAATAAAGAAGAACTAGATAAAGTAGCCAAAGATCTGGGCTACGAAGCCTTGCCTTTGGCCAATCAAAACGCTTATACTTTAACCAAGGGCATTGATGGTCCTGGCTCGCCCGGCGGATACAAGGGTCGAATGGGTATCTACGAAGTGTTTAACATCACTCCGGAAATCCAAGATTTAATCCTTAAGCGCGCAACCAGCGCTGACATCCAAGAAGTAGCAATCAAACAGGGCATGGTTACCATGCGTGAAGATGGCTACCTCAAGGCGCTCGCCGGAGGAACCACAATATCAGAAATTAACCGCGTAGCCAGTGCGGACAGTGCATAACGAGAGGTGGAATAAACATAATGCAAGGCCAACCAAGAATCGAAGTCTTACTAGAAGAGGTTGTCAAAAAGAAGGCATCTGACTTGCACTTGCAGGTCGGTTTGCCGCCAATGCTGCGTGTCGACGGCAAGCTAGTGCCCGTAACTGGAGCTGATTTGTTAACTGACGAAGCTGTAGAGATCCTTATTTTTGCTATTCTGGACGAAGACCAAAAGCAGATCCTGCTCAAAGACAAAGAATTTGACTTTAGTTTTGCTTTTGGCGACCTTGGGCGCTTCCGTGTGAACGCTTTTCACGAGCGCGGCAACTTGGCGGCTGCCTTGCGCCTGATACCTAATGAAATCTTAAGCATTGAACAACTCGGTTTGCCGCAAATTGTCAGCAAATTTGCTGATTACCCACGTGGCTTGGTGCTCGTAACTGGACCAACGGGCTCAGGTAAGTCCACCAGCCTTGCGGCGCTGATCCACAAGATCAATATGGAACGTGCAGAGCACATCATTACTATTGAAGATCCAATTGAATACACGCATCGTTCCAAGAGATCGGTTATCGTCCAGCGTGAGGTCCACTATGATACCTACTCATTCTCGGCTGCTTTACGAAGCGCCTTGCGTGAAGACCCAGACGTTGTGCTGATTGGTGAGATGCGCGACCTCGAAACCATCGCATCAGCTATTACGATTGCTGAAACTGGCCACTTAGTGTTCGCAACATTACACACTAACAGTGCGGCACAGTCTATCGACCGTATGATCGATGTTTTTCCACCGCACCAGCAGCCTCAGATCCGTGCACAGCTATCGAATATTTTGATGGCGGTTTGTTCACAGCGTCTGATTCCAGCAATTGGCGGTGGCCGTATTGCCGCAGCTGAAATCCTGATCGCTACGCCAGCCGTGCGCAATATTATCCGCGAAGGCAAGACTCACCAGCTCGAAGCTGTCATTCAAACGGGTAGTGAGTTTGGCATGCAATCTATGGACAAGACACTTGCCGGCCTGGTGCATGCAGGTAGTATTAGCTATGACGACGCCAAGCAGTTTGCAGTTGACCAAGATGAACTTGACCGGCTAATGAGAGGCTAGGGGACATACCATGCTTTCCTACAAATATACCGCCCGCGACCCGGCAACTGGTGAGTACGTTAAGGCAAACGTACAGGCAGAATCCGAAACGGCTGCTGCCCGACTGATCCGCAAGGAAGGTTTGGTTGCTATTGATATTTCACTCGACGAAAAAGGAACTTCTGGTTTAAGCGGCCGGTTTAACCGCGTGAAGGCCAAAGATAAGGTGCTATTTTCGCGTCAGCTATCCACACTGATTAACGCTGGTTTGCCTCTGGTGCAGTCCTTGCGCTCGGTAAGTGAACAAACCACCAGTAAGCCCCTTAAAGTAGTATTGGCAAAGGTTATTGCTGATGTTGAAGCAGGCTCCACGCTAGCCAACGCTATGGGCAAACACCCCCAGGTGTTTAACCAAGTTTACATTAGTCTGATTGCAGCCGGTGAAGCTTCTGGTACGCTGGACAAAGCATTGGAACGCCTGGCTATCCAACAGGAAAAAGACGCAGACCTTATTAGTAAAGTCCGCGGTGCAATGGTTTATCCATTGATTGTGCTGTTGGTAATGTTTGGTGTACTCGGCTTTATGTTGGTTAAGGTGTTGCCACAGGTGCAAACTTTGTACGAAGACCTACCTGGGGCAAACTTGCCATTGGTTACGACTATTTTGCTAGCCATTTCAAACTTCATTATCCATCAGTGGTGGATTGTGCTGATTATCCTTGGATTCGCTGCGTTCTTCATGACACGCTGGGCTCGAACCCTTGGCGGTAAGCGGGTTATCGACAAATGGAAGATGCGAGCATGGCCCATTGGCCCACTATTTATGAAGATGTATATGGCTCGGTTTTCGCGCACCTCTACCACGTTGGTTGCTAGCGGCGTACCATTGCTACAGGTGTTGCAGATTACCAGCAATGCCATTAGCAACGTACATATCCAAGATTCAATTACTAAAGCCGCAGAAAAGGTGAAGGGCGGTAAGGCATTATCAGACTCGATTGCTAATGACCCTAACTTTTTGGAGCTGGTGCCAAACATGATTCGCATCGGTGAACAGTCGGGTTCCATGGAAGCTATGCTTGCCAAAATTGCTGAGTACTACGAAAAAGAAGTTGATGACGAGATCAAATCCATCTCTACTATTATCGAACCGGTCTTGATGGTTATTCTCGGTGTTGTCGCATTCATCATTGTTGCTGCCGTACTGTTACCGATCTACGGCCTGGCAGGCCAGTCGTTCATTTAATAGGAATGTTGTGGAAAACAGCTTGCTTTTGCGGCTGTCTACCGGTATTATTCCAAGCATAAGCGTAAAAAATAACTAAGGGGGGCATTTGTACATGTCTAACATCAAAAACCGTAAAGAAAGCGGCTTCACCATCATCGAAGTACTGATCGTTCTGGCAATCGCTGGTCTGATCATGCTGATCGTGTTCCTTGCCGTCCCAGCCCTACAGCGCAATTCACGCAACACTCAGCGTAAAACTGACGTAAGCGCTGTGTTGACAGCCATCAACGAATACGCAAACAACAACCAAGGCAAATTACCTACAGACCAGACCACACTTAACTCTGCTCTAGACAATGCTAACCTTGGTTATTACCAAAAGAGCGCTGTGACATTTGCATCCAGCAATACTAATGGCGCTACGGGTGAGACAATTCAAGTAAAGACAGCTGCAGCTTGTGCATCCAATGGTGATGATGCATCAGGATCCGCAAGTCGTCGTTTTGTGGCATTGTATGCTGTTGAAACCAGCGGTGGGACTGATAAGATCTGTCAAGAAGGCTAGTCCAAGACAAGCTCTCACCAGCCCAAAAACAAGCTCCGAAAGGGGCTTGTTTTAATTTAGTTAAATATGATTGATCCCCCAGTTAGGTAGGGTTAGCTACAACTGTGCCCAAGCCACTAAATTGTGGTATGATTACGGCATGAACACACTTGTTATGCTTGTACTGCTGGGGAGTTTGGGAGCTATATTTGGTAGTTTCGTGAACGCCCTGGTGTGGCGCTTGCGTAACAAGCGCAACTGGATATCGGAACGGTCGGAGTGCCCTAATTGTCGCCACAAGCTAGCCTCCAAGGACCTTGTACCTATTATCAGCTGGCTAATCCTGAAAGGTAAGTGCCGCTATTGCAAGCAAAAAATTGATGACAATCCGCTTACCGAGGCAGTGCTTCCTATACTTTTTATAGCATCATACTTGTTGTGGCCCGTTTCTATCGAAGGGGTGGGGCTATTCCAGTTTGTCTTTTGGCTGTTATTTTTGGTTGGTTTTATGGCTTTGGCCGTATACGACCTGCGTTGGTTTATACTGCCAAATAAAATTATATTTCCACTGATTGGCCTGGCTGTTGCGCAGGTAGTAACACTGCCCGTTTTTTACCATTATGATTGGTCGACGGTGGTGGATGCTGGTCTTGGCGCTTTGCTGTTATTTGGCATATTCTACTTGCTGTTCCAGGCTTCAAAAGGGGAATGGCTTGGCGGCGGTGATGTAAAGCTTGTTATTGTGCTGGGCTTGCTGGCGGGGGACCCGCTGCGGGCTGTACTAGTATTGTTCTTTGCGTCGGTTGTGGGTACGCTGCTTGCGCTGCCTGCGATTGTCAAGAACGGCTTGGGCAAAAAAATGAAGCTGCCATTTGGCCCACTGCTTATAACGGGTATGATTATTGTGCAATTATTTGGTACGTCGATTATTGATTGGTACGTTGGCTTGCTAACTGTATAAAATAGGCTGTTTATGAACGTGCTTATGGTATACTAAAGCACATGAAGGGTGGCTTACGCACACGCTACCGTGCTTTGCACACGAGGGCTCGTAGGGCGCATCGAATTGATGTCGCCGGTATTGGCGTGCGGCAAAATACCGGCTTTACCATTATAGAAGTCATGATTGTGCTGGCTATTACTGGCGGCCTGTTTATCAGTGCTGCTGTTATGATTTCCGGCCGGACCAATAAAGCACAGTTCGAGCAGTCTATTAACCAAATTACTGCCCAATTGCGCCAGAGTATCAATGAAGTATCTACAGGCTACTACCCTAACCGCGGCTTCCAGTGCCAAGCGAATGGCGCGACGGTTTCAATTACCGCCGGGACTGCCGAGCAAGGCACGAACAGCGGTTGTGTGCTACTGGGCAAGGCACTGCAGTTTGGTGTGCAAAATACCGATCCAGAACAGTTTATTTCGTTCCCTATTGCCGGCCGCCAGCAACTGGCAGATGGCACGCAGGTGACATCTTTGGCTGATGCAGGTCCAAAGGTAATTTCGCCATCTACTAGCTTGGCGAACGTACCGGACAGTACTGACAAGCAGACATTGCAGTACGGACTAAAGGTATCAAAAATGTACTATAACTCCGAAGCGAACCCTATCGGCACAGTTGCTTTCGTAACTACACTTGCCCAGTACGAGGGATCTCAAATTACTTCTGGTGCCCAGCGTATTAACCTTATGCCTATATCAGGCACAGCACTGAACCAAACACAGCGCCAGGCCGCCGAACTGGTGAATACCCGTCTGGCGACAAGTCCGGTGAGCCCATCTGGCGGCGTCTTCATTTGTTTCGACAGCGGTACGACGAACCAGTCCGGCTTAGTGCAAATCGGCGGCGATAACAGACAACTCTCGGTTACGTTAACAATAAAAGGGAACAAGGGATGCTAGGCTTAAGAAAACGACAGCTCATGGGCGAACAGGGTGACACAATTGTGGAGGTTCTTATTTCTATTGCGGTGGTCAGCCTTATCCTAGGCGGTGCATATGTGACTACTAATAATAGTCTGCAAGGTACACGTGCTTCCCAAGAACGCAGTGATTCGCTTAAGGTAGCCGAAAGCCAGCTAGAGGCGCTTAAAAGTATGGCCTTGTCTGCTCCTGACACTATTTTTGGTCAGAATGGCGCATTCTGTATAAATAACGGTGCTGTATTTGGTTCGACAAATGCTCGCTGCAAGGTGAACGCAGAGGGTGCACAGACCACTACCGAACCAGCATACAATATATCTATTGCTCGGAACGGCAACACCTTCACAATTACCAACACCTGGAGTGATGTGAAGGGCGGGCAAGACCGGCTGAGTCTAACGTATAAGGTATACCGCAATGACTAAAAAGCTAGGTGCCAAAGGGTTTACCATTGTCGAGTTGTTGATAGCAACGCTGGTATTCTCTACGGTGCTATTGGTGGTAACTATTGGCATTATTCAGATTACACGTGTGTACTACAAGGGTATTACAGAGTCCAGCACCCAAAATACTGCCCGTACTCTGATGGATACTATTACACAGGCAATCCAATTTAGCGGTGGTACGGTTACCAACTCTGACGGCGACACGGTTTGTTTGGGCAATCAGCAGCTGAGTTACAGAATTGGTACGCAGATGGTCTCCGGTGGGCAAGGTGTAGTTCGTATGAACGCCTTAGCTGGCTGTACCAATGCGTCGCCGGCTAATTTCAATAGCGGCACTGAATTTATGAGTCCCAAGATGCGTCTTTCCGACCTTTCTGTGCAAAGCCAGGGCAATAACTTGTATCGGGTGCACGTCAAAGTTGTGTATGGTGATAGTGACTTGCTGAATAATCCTGGCGCAGCTAATGCCAGCTGCAAACCGGGGGCGGGTTCACAATTTTGTTCAGTTTCTGAATTAACATCTACGGTAGTCAAAAGGGTACAATAAGGAATAATTATGAGCACACAAAAACGTCCACAGACATTCCGCAACAAGCTTAACGAACGAGGCATGGTATCCATTATGGTTACTATGATCCTTATGATTGTAATGAGCCTTATTGTGCTAGGATTCGCGCAGATTTCTCGCCGCAACCAGCGTGAATCGCTGGACCGCCAATTAAGTACGCAAGCTTTTTATGCAGCCGAGTCCGGTGTTAATGACGCCCGCGAACTTATTACAAATGCAGCCCAGAACAACCAAGCTATTCCGGCCAAGACCAGTTGTACGGATACGGGCAACGGATTTTACTCGACACTTGTTAACGGCAATCAGCTTTCTAATGGCGTTTCGTATAGCTGTGTGCTGGTTAACCCATCGCCAAAGAGCCTGGAGTACAGTGATATTGGTACTACTGGCACGGTTATCCCCCTTGAATCAACCGGGGCAAACTTCTCGAGCATCAAAGTCACTTGGAAATCCAAAACCAATAGCGCAACACCTGCTGCAAACTGCCCGGCAAGTGTGAATAATGTGTTCACGTCTGCTGCAAACTGGACTTGTGGCTACGGTGTTATGCGGCTTGATATTGTGCCTGTTAGCGGTTCTGCGCTGAATAGCGGCAACCTACAAGACAATGCGCTGACCTTGTTTGCAGTGCCTCGGCAATCCAACACTCCAGTAACCACTGCGCATGGCGGCGGCGGACGCGTGATTAACGCTGCCTGTAACAACACCCAGTGCGAAATTACTATTAACAATTTGAACACCAATGCCTATTACATGAAAGCTATATCGCTGTACCAAAATGCCTCGCTGGAGGTTAGCGGCGCTGATGGCGCTGGCTCGGCTATCAGCCTAACGGGTGCTCAGATCATTATAGATGCTACTGGTAAGGCTCAAGACGTACTGCGCCGTATCCAAGTCCACATGCCTATTAACGGCTATGGTAGCCGCAATCAGCTACCCGACAATGCCATCGAAAGCACGGACTCGCTATGCAAGCGCTTCTCGGCAATGGAGAATTACTTCGATAATAGCTCGACTGCCAATGGCACTAATCCGCTTTGCCAGCCATAACCGGCTAGCCGGCGACGTCATTGCTGTGAAATTGGTCGTGAACACTCTTGAGGTGCGGATCGGTAAGATGGGTATAAATCTGCGTTGTGGCAATGTTGCTGTGGCCGAGCATTGCCTGAACGCTGCGTAAGTCAGCGCCGTTCATTACCAGGTCGGTGGCGAATGAGTGGCGTAAGGTGTGCGGGCTAACATGCTTGGTAATGCCAGCTAGTAAGGCGTAACGTGCTACCAAACGCTGCACGCTGCGCGCCGTCAGCCGCTGGTAATTACCACTGTTATCTACAGCTTTGCGTCCACTGTAGCGGATGAATAGGGGGTGGGTGTTGTCGCTGCGCTCATCGATATAGCGCTCAATCCACTCTGCCGCCGCTGGGCTAATAAAAATTGGCCGGTCTTTTTGCCCCTTGCCGCGTACCATAAATTCACGGCGCTTTAAATTAATATGTTCTTTATCGAGTCCAACCAGCTCCGATACACGCAGACCGCTGCTAAACAATAGCTCCAAAATGGCCCGATCGCGCAAACCAACCTCTGTATTAATATCTGGCTGGCTAAACATGCGGCTTAGCTCGTCTTCGTTCAAAAAAGTCACTTGTTTACGCTTGGTTTTAGCAAGCTCAATCTTATCAGGAGCAAGGGCGGGGATGTCGCGCTTGGCGCAGAACTTTAAGAAGTTGCGCAGGGCAATCAAATGGTAGTTTTGTGTCGATTTTTCCAGTTCGTCGCTTGTGTTAGTGCCTAAGCGGGCAAGCCATAGGCGCCATTTGCGGATTAATTCGGGCGTAACATCAGTGACTTTTATTTCGTTCCCTGCGTAATCCAGCAGCCGCGTCAAGTAATGGTCGTAGTTAGCGATGGTTTTTTGTGAACGGTTTTGTTCAATTTCTAGATATTCCAAGAAATCAGTTTTAGCTTTGGTAAACAGCATATGCTTAGTATAACAGGGGGGATGTGTGGATGAAACCGGTATGCGGGCGAAGCGGATGCGGTGTGCCACCTCCGTATATATCGCTTCGCCCGCCCGGTTGCGCTTGCTTGGCTTGGTCAGCTTGCGCGTCGCAGCGACCTGAACCAGCGGGCAAGCCGATGCTCGGTGGGTGTGGGTTGCGGGTAGCACTGTTCCCTCGGAGGTTCGCCTGGAGCGATGTCGACGTTCAGAGAGGCGCCGGCTTCACTGGCCGCCAGGCCTTGGCGGACGTGGGCTTCGTTTACGACCAACCGCAGAATGGGCCGGGTTGTTTCGTTGTGTAGCCAGGCACGCTGTAGCGGCACGTGGTCGACCGCCATCCACAAAGCCTGGACTATGTTGGCAAGCGGCGGCTGGCTGTTCGTCTCAATCAGTTTGAGCTCTGCCACAATAGTGCTAACGCCCACCATTGCCACGGCGCGCTCGCGCTGTTCGATTTGCTGCCTGAGGTACGTTGCCACCTGCTGGAGGTGGGGAATCTCGCAGTTCTTCAGAGACGCCACGAATGCGGCATATCTCTCTGATCTGGGTTGCATGGCATGCTCCCATTTGTTGCAGGGTGCGGCGCCGGTTTCAATCCACAAGGTACTTTTGCTGGAGTGTCATCGACATCGCAAAGTAGAACTACTATACGATTTTTATCATAATTTAACAAATATATGGTTCGTGGGAATGGGCATGGATGGGAGGCTTTCGGGGCGGGATATCGAGGGCAGGAGTGCCACCGAGACCCCGCCCGTCAGGCACATGCGGTGCGGCACTGCGCGCTTGGCTGCTGGTTAGTTCACCAGTTCGTCAAGTTGTCCCACCAGCTGCCACCGGACCCGCGTGAGCTGGATCCGCTACCCGAGCCGCTGGACCAGCCGCTCCACCAGTGGTTGCCACTGTCGGACTTGCGCGCAGACAGCCACCTGCCGAACATACTCCCGAGGCTGAATGCTGTAGCTTCGGAAGCAATCTCGCCTGCTTCTTCGGCAACCTCACGCCTTGTGTCACTGCGCTGCTGGTGTGCATTGCGCCCACGGGCCGGGTTGCTGCTGTTGACGGTACGAAGCACCTTGGTGCAGACCGAGTCCAGATAGATCACGATCTTCCGCTCGAAGAGGTTGCCACCTTCGATCTGGGCGGTGTCCTGACACAGCAGAAGCATCAGTTTCCAGAAGAGCCGCGTGGCATCTTCCTTCGATCCTCCGTGGCGCTGGTAGGCACGCAGCTCGTCGATGATGACCAGCTTCTGTCCGAAGCGGCTGAGCGAATCTGGCAGCTCGATGTCCACCAGTTGCTGCGACGCGTTGAGCGCGATCACTGCCTTGCCCGCGACACCCCGAAGGTTGTCGGTGGCAAAGAAGGTGAACTTGCGCCTGAAGTCGCGCTGCAGTCCCTCGATGCTCGTGGGGTTGCCCACTTTTTCTGTCCTCTCATCCATGCGGTCTCTGCAGGTAGCAAAGATATGAATACTATATACTAAAGTAGTGCTTGTGACAATTTTGCTATAAAATGCCTCGCTCATCTGTTACAATGATGCTAACAACTAAAAAAGGAACCGCATGGAACGAACACTTATTGTCTTTAAGCCAGATGCTGTGATGCGTGGTATCGTGGGCGAGATATTGACCCGCTTTGAACGAGTAGGCCTTAAGATTGTCGGCGCCAAGATGCTGCAGCCTGACTACGAGCACTATTTTGAACACTACGAAGGTATTGGAACACTCAAAACCCGTAAAGGTGATGAGATTTTTGAGACCCAGCTGAAAGAAATGCAGCAAGGGCCTGTTGTAGCTATGGTGCTTGAAGGTATCAATGCCGTGGAGCAAGTGCGTAAAATGGTGGGTGATACCGAACCCAAAACAGCTTCCCCTGGCACTATCCGCGGTGACTATGCACACATGACATACGGCCAGGCGTCAGCCAGCCAGCGTGGCGTGCCAAACGTTGTCCATGCGTCTGCTGATCCAGATGAAGCTGACAAAGAAATTGCCCATTGGTTTTCGGAAAGCGAGCTAGTATCGTACGATACGTCGCATAGCCACTTCACCCAGCCAAAAGCAGCCTAAAATATCGGATCCGGTATAAGCGCCGGATCTACTATGCCTCGGTAGCTCAATTGGATAGAGCAAGCCCGTCCTAAGGGAGAGGTTGGGGGTTCGAGTCCCTCCCGGGGTACCAAAATAAATAACCCATTGTAAGATGGGTTATTTATTTTGGCTCAGAAGGGCAGGTAAGCAAAATACTCCTTCCTTCCATGGTACAATACGCTTATGCCGCACAAGTACTTTGAAGACCAGTTCGATGATGAAGAAGTCCTGTTTATATTCCGGAAACACCCAATTGTAATGCGTAAAGGCTTGATCATTGCATCGGCAGCACTGTTGTTGGGACCCATTTACACCATGATCCTAACCTATGCACGACCGCTTAATCCGCCGTCTATGGGCTTTTTTTTCTTAAGCCTTCTGGTAAGTGCTGCTATTGGTACTCTACTGTTACTGCCAAAATGGATAACCTGGTATTTCAGTGTGTACATTGTTACCGACAGACGATTTATCCAAATCAGCCAAAAAGGCCTGTTCCACAAGAGTGTAGTTGATATGGCACTGGGGCAAATCCAAATGGTGAACTACGAAATTGCTGGTTTCCAGCAAACACTGTTCCAATTTGGTACAATTATTATGCAGACGACGGTAGGCGACCTCGTGATTCACGAAGTTCACCATCCGGCGAACATCCAGAAGAAACTGCTGGAAATCCTGCGCACCGAAGGTATAGATGCCTTTCCGGAAGAAACCCAAGTATATGAAACAGAAGATCAAGAACGTACTAAGTAAGCGGCCGCGCCGCAAAAAAAATCCTGAACGCTCGCTCGAACAGGCGATTAAAGGTATTCCACGGATTACTAACGAAACTGTGGCCGAGCACCGTGAAGAAGTGCTGTCCAGTGCACGCAAGTATATTTATCCGCTTCAGCACTCCGCCCATCGCGTGGTGATAATTTCGTCATCTTTGGCAGTTTTGGGTGTTATAGCATTCTTCACGTACAGCTTATTGGCGTTATACCGTTTTAACAACACCTCAACCTTTATGTACCGCGTTGTCCAGGTTATTCCATTCCCGGTAGCTAAGGCTGGCTCTGATTTCGTAGCATACGAAAACTACTTATTTGAACTTCGACATTACAAGCATTACTACGAGACCCAGCAGAAAGTTGATTTTGGCAGTGAGTCTGGCAGACGCCAGCTGGAAACCTTCCGTAAGCGTGCCCTCGACGGTGTTATTAACGACGCGTATGTCAAACAATTGGCGCGCCAGCACAACATTTCTGTTTCCGATCAAGAAGTAAACGACCAAGTAGAAATTGTAAAAGCTCAAAACCGCATTGGCGATAACCCCAAAGTGTTCGAGGATGTGCTAAAGGAGTTCTGGGATTGGTCGGTGGCCGATTTTAAGCGCGAGCTAAAGCAGCAGCTACTGGCGCAAAAAGTTGTCAGCACTCTGGACACTCAGACACATGCCCAAGCTAACGATGTGCTGGCGAAGGTCAGGGCAGGCGGTGACTTTACAGAGCTTGCCAAGAAGTACTCAGAAGATAAAAACACAGCAGCTGGTGGTGGTGACTACGGCATTGCTATTACTAAAACCAACCGTGATATTCCTGCGCAGGTCGTGAATGAGCTATTTAAAATGAAGGTAGGCGAAACATCCAGTGTTATTAATACTGGCGGTGCTTTGGAGATTGTAAAACTCAAGGAGCTGAACGGCACCGAAGTCCGCGCGTCACACATTGCCTTTATTTTTAACGACCTCGAGACGTATTTGAAGCCACTGCGTGAAAAAGAGCCGCCTAGGCGATACATTGCTCCGTAATTCATATTGCTTTTAACGACAAAGTCTGGTATCATTACCTCTGTTGACATTTATTTTTGAATGAAAGCAGTTTTGGGCTCGTAGTGAAGTTGGCCTATCACGCCTCCCTGTCACGGAGGAGATCGCCGGTTCGAATCCGGTCGGGCCCGCCAAGAAAATACCATCACCATTCGGTGGTGGTATTTTCTTTATATCTCCCAGATCAAACTGGACTCAGAGTAAGCTAGGCCGACCCTATTTTGAAATAGTAAGACAGCTGGTATAAACTTCAAAGATATGACCCATGCCAATTTACCTAAAACCACAGTAGAAGATATTGCCCATCTTACTTCAAACGGACCATGGAAGGCAAAATCTGGGGGAGATCTAATAGTTCGCTTAGCTCTTCCCAGCGAAGCTGTAACGGCCTTTTTGGACTACGAAAACCCGGCGTTTGATGCGGTGGAGGCTGATTCAGGTGTCAATATCCGTGGCCTACGTTCCTACACTGTAGACAACATTCCCAAAGGGAGCATTGGCGGCAGGGAGTGGCATATGGCTCGAACGGAGTATGTAGGCGCACTTGGCGGAAGTGCCTTGTGGCAATGCGTTGACCTCAGCGGGAATGAACGGGAATTTGTTCTAGATGGCACAGCTGCCGTTATAATGCCCCCTGGGATACTGCATACCTATCAGGCGCTAGAAGATAATACGCGTCTTCAAATTATATGCAACACGTTATTTGTGCCTGAAGACCCCAAAACTCATGACACATTTTCCCGAGAAAGTTTCGAGAATGCCATAAGGAGTGTAGAGTAAAAAAGTCCCAGCGAAGCTGGGGCATTTTCTTTGCCAACGCTTTAATTTGGTATAGTGGATGTATGCTATCTATCCAAGAAATTGAAAAACTACACCGTAAATACGCTCCGAATGACACTGTGTACAGTTTGGTATATGGTCACTGTGCTATCGTGAACGAAATCGCCCAATGGTGTGCCGCCAATGTGGTGGACGAGCCAGTTGATACCGACTTGCTGCAAACGGCAGCACTGCTCCACGATATCGGCACATATATTTTATTCAACGAACAGGGCAAGGTGACTAACCATCGCATGTACCCACTCCATGCCATCTTAAGTGCCAAAATTATTGCTGATGAAGGAATCGATATGTCGGTGGCCCATATTGTAGAGACCCACGTATTATTGGGCCTTTCCCGACAGGAAATTATTGACACACCTTGGGTGCTTCCTGCTCGCGACTATATTCCCACTACAATCGAAGGCAAGCTACTGTGTTACGCCGATAGGTTTCATTCTAAAAAGCCAGTATTCAACGCTTACGAGACTTTTTTGGGGCGCCTTAAAAAAGAGTTGCCCATCCAGGCTGAGCGGTTTGAGCAATGGGCACAACTATTTGGGCTGCCAGATCTGGAGGCATTGGCTGCTAAATACGGCCAGCCCATCAAGTAGGGCGCTGGGTTATTGCTGCCCTGTGGTGTATGATTGGTGTATGAAAGACCAAAAACAATACTGGGATGAAGCACACAGGAATTTTGCTCTTGCCGCCCACTCCGCCGAACCTACTAGTTTTGCCAAAGATGCCAATGGCGTGCTAAAGCCACACTCCGAGGTTTTAGAGCTTGGTTGTGGCGTTGGAAATGATTCAATTTACTTTGCCCAGCAGGGCCATACCGTTATGGCTACCGATTTCTCGAACGTCCTTATCGACGAAAATAAGGCAAAATATAATCATACGGGCCTTACATTTGCCCAACAAGATATTAGCCAGCCCCTTGAGTTTAATGACGGGCAATTTGACGCTGTCTATGCGCGGTTATCATTGCACTATTTTACCGACGAAGTGACACGACATGTATTTGCAGAATTGGCACGAGTGCTTAAGCCTGGCGGTAAGCTATGCTTTATGTGCAAATCTACCGAAGACCGCTTATATGGCCAGGGAACTGAGCTTGAGCAGGATATGTACGACCTAGAGGGCCACGTTCGGCACTTTTTCAGTGAACCGTACGCCCGCACGCTTCTTGCTAATTCGTTTAGCATCGACTCCTTGCAGACAGGCCAAGAAGATATGTATGGCAAAGTTTCGGGCTTTGTGAAAGTGATTGCTACGAAAATTTAACTCTTGTTGCAAGCTTAGCTAATTTCTCACGGTATGCCTGTTGGTTGTATCGGCCTGGGTAGTCTACAAGTCCCGTATTTAGCACGTTAAAGCCAGCTTCCTTAAGAGGTGCTGCGGCAACATCGTATACATTTGATTTAATCAGGACAATTCCCGTTTGCGGTGTAGCTAGGTTGCGGATGCGTTCTATGAGCTTGGGTAAGGCTTCGTGTATTTTGGACTGCCGGCTTTTCTTGGTCACATTATGCTGTTGCGATGTTTCCAGGGCTTCGATCATATACACACCGTCCTGTTGCAGCCGGCGCAGCCACGCTTCTTTACTTGGTTGGATTTCGGCTTCAGTTAGGTTAGCTGCTTCGGCATAGAGTGCCTTAATAGTATTGGTAAATAGCCGGTCTTCATGTCTGATTTTGTCGCTACGGTAAAAATGCCGACTGCTTTGAACCTCGCTGGCTGGAGGTGGAGACTCGGCAACCAGCAGTAGTGAAACGCGCTTTGGCTTATAGTTCTGCCGAATATCATCGTATGAATGCATAGTAGTATAGTAACTGGTTTCTACTAAATTGCGCCAGCAAATATGACTTGCACCAGAAAGATAATGACGGCTGCTACACCCAGGAATACAAGTGTTGATTTGCGTCGTTTCTTTTGGATAATGTCACGAATTATCAGCGCCATTCCAGCGAAGGCTGCAATAATGGGGATAGCTGCAATTATAATTATTACAAAAGGTCCAAGGGTATTACTTTCGGTAAAAACTGGCCCGCCAAAGTTTGTGATCATGCCCCCAGTATACCAAAATAAGATTACGAATTAGCCAATAAAAGTGTATAATATGCAAGTCAGTCATGTGTACTGAAATTCCGGGAGGGCTTAATGCGCATTGCGCGTATTGTGTACTATGTGATAGCTGTCGGTGGACTGTTGCTGTTGGTCCTGTGGTCGGTAACCCCCAAGTTCCACGATCAGCACGATATCGCTGATGTCCGCAGTATGTTCATACTGCCCGCCGTCGCCGTCGCTGCCATCATCGATATCGCGTGCTTTAAGGAGCTGCCAAAGTTCCTGTCACGCCGCAATGTGCGCAAGGGCCGCTAGCTCTTTGTGCATCTCGGAGGGTCCAGGAAGGTAGGCAGGGAACGTCCTTGCTGAAATATTTTTACCCTGGGCCAGAGGATCGGAAGGCACAAAAATACCACAATGACGTCCCCGCGCGTTTTCTGCTGTTTTTGTCCAGTCCGATCCTCACCACCCCTATTTTTACAGATACCAGGGAAAGATTGCGTCGTCCACTTTTTGAATAAAAAATGTATTCAAAATACTTGATTGCTATAACAGGTTGGAACAAGGGCGGCGTGTTTGCTATAATTCGTTCATTATTTTGCGCCACCTTAGCTCAGTTGGTAGAGCAGCGCATTCGTAACGCGCAGGTCGCCGGTTCGATCCCGGCAGGTGGCTCCAAATAAATGTGCGGGTATCGTATAGTGGCTATTATGCAGCCTTCCCAAGGCTGAGAGGAGAGTTCGATTCTCTCTACCCGCACCAAGCTATGGCCTTACAAACCATAAGCATATACAATAAGCAGTACATCTTATGCCATTATCCAAGCAATACATGCATGACAAACTTATCCTCTCCCTAGTGAGTGTCAACATCCTGTTGGCGCTTGTCTGTATCGTGTTGGTTCTGCTGCGCTTTGGGGCCGACGGTGCTAGCGGCTATATTGTCCAGTATCGCGCCAACCTTGGTATCAGCGCATTCAAAACTGGGGATGTTGCGGGTATTTTGAGCTTCGCACTATTTGCACCTCTCGTAGCATTCGTTAACATTATTTTGAGCATTCGTATTTATCCTATACGCCGTCAGCTAGCAATCACAACGTTAACCCTCGGCAGCTTTATTATTATCTTGGCAATCGTAGTCAGCAATTCATTGTTAGTGTTACGCTAATCATATGACAGACATAGAAATTCCGTACGCAAAAGATAGAAAAGGCCATTACCGTTTTTTTGAAATTCTGCCGGGCGCACTTAGCTATAGCATGTTGCTGTTGCCTCTGGTATTGAGCCTTATAAATGTGTCGCTGGCAGCCATGTTTGTATTAATTTACCTGCTGATTAACTTTACGCGTGCTGCAGCCGGCGCTATTCGCTCGCTTCATGGCTATAATAACCTCAGAAAATTTCAGAAACTCGACTGGCGCCAGTTTGTTCAAGAGCTTGAAGATGGCGAGGTTAAAGATGCTGCGGCCATTCGCCCAAAGTGGCATTACGACAACCTTTTGCGTCTTAGCATAAAGCCTATGGTGGTGCGGCCCAACGAAGTACTACATGCTGTTATGATCCCAACGTATAACGAGAGCCGGGAAGTCCTGGAGCCAACCATCAAGTCAATCCTGGCGTCCGATTATGACATGAAGAAGGTGATCTTTATCCTTGCGTTCGAGGAGCGTGGTGGTGAAGCTGTCGAAAAACAAGCCCATTCTTTGGTTAAGGAATACAAAAATCACTTTTTCCACGCCATGGCGGTTAAGCATCCCAAGAATATACCTGGTGAACTTATAGGCAAGGGCGGTAATGCGACATATGCTGGCCGCGAACTGCAAAAATGGCTCGAAAAAGAAAAGATTGATCCATTGCGTGTAGTAGTAACCACTCTTGATGCCGACAATCGCCCTGATGAAAAATATCTCGCAGCCTTAACTTATGTCTTTAGCTCTTGTGAAGATCCGGTGCGTGCCTCATTCCAACCAGTGTCAATGTACACCAATAATATATGGGATGCGCCTGCGCCAATGCGCGTGTTAGCGACAGGTAATTCATTCTTCCATATTACCCAATCTATGCGCCCGCACATGCTTCGCAATTTTTCAGCCCATGCTCAAGGTATGCAATCTCTGATTCTTACTGATTTCTGGAGCGTCCGGACAATTGTGGAGGATGGGCACCAGTACTGGCGGGCATACTTCAGGTTCGATGGTAACTATAAAGTGTACCCAATTTATGCACCAATTTACCAAGATGCTGTTCTGACCGAGAGCTACGTAAAAACGCTAAAGGCACAGTTTGTGCAGCTTCGCCGCTGGACATATGGAGCTTCGGACATCGCGTACATTATCGATAAAGGATACTTCCATAAAAACAAAGTTCCGCGTTTCGCGCTGTTTGCACGGACTTGGCGGTCAATTGAAGGCCATGTGACGTGGGCGTCGGGGCCTCTGCTTGTGTTGCTAGCTGGTTTTATCCCTTCACTGATACACCCACAGAGTATTGCAGCTAACGAGTTGCCGCTTATTGTCAGCCGAGTACAGACGGTAGCTCTGGTGTTTGGTATTCCGGCCATGTTCATTTGCTTGCGCACACTGCCTCCAAAGCCAGAGCGTTATAAGCGTCACCGGACACTCTTTATGGTGCTACAGTGGGCATATCTGCCAGTAACTACCATTGTTTACAACTCGTTTGCTGCATTTTATTCGCAGACACGTCTGATGTTTGGCAAATATATGGATAAATTTGATGTCACCGAAAAGGCCGTTGTTACAACCCAGAACGGCAAGAAAGTTACTAAAAGCTAAGTCTTTAGTTAGGGCAATGCGTAAGGCACTGCAATAAATAGCGCCCGCTTGCACGCAGGGCGGCTGTCTTTATTTCCTATATGCAGCGTAAATGGTGGCGCTTGCTGTGTCGAATCGTTCAAGCACTGCAATGATGATGGCGTCGAGGGCGTCTTGTTCGATGATCCCGTCAGGCGATGAGTGCTGGAGCACATTTCCAACAACCGTATTAGTCAAGTCGGAGGCTTCTTGTAAGGCCCTGGGGCGGTGTTTGCAGCTTTCGAAGATAGATATGAGCAGTCTGTCACGGTCGAGCGGCTGCAGGCCCTTAGGCGACTTTATAGTCAGGCTGGACTGCAGGTCCGCACGTTCAATAGTCGTAAAAATTTGGTCGCATACCGTACAGACACGCCGTCGCCATATGGAATTATTACGTTTTTGGAGACGGGAATTGCTGACTTGCGTCTTATTCTGACAATATATGCATACCATGTCTATATATTGACATAACGCTTATGAAAAAACTAGTGGAAAACCCTGTGGTAATGTGTGGGAAACTACCATAACAGAGTAATAAAAAGGAAACCTTACCCAAGGTTTCCTACCAAAACAAATACAAAAGTCCGCAGAACCCCGAGAGGTCTACGGACTTTAACTACTTAGCGACTACTGGACGCAAGCGACGGATTCGATTGGGTGTCGGTGAAGAAAATGACAATTCTTCATAAAACAACTTGAAACTATCAAGTGTGCTCGGTTTTTTGATACTCACCAAAATATGTCTCTTAACCTGGTTATGTTAACATAATATGTATTCTTAGTCAATGATTTTACGTATAGTATACTCATACCGCACATGCTTACAATACTTGATTAACAGAGGAAAGTGCGGTATAGTCTATCTATATCACGGGCTCTTAGCTCATTTGGCTAGAGCGCCACATTGACGTTGTGGAGGTGGGAGGTTCGAATCCTCCAGGGCCCACCAAGATAAAAGCATCTGCACGATCTGTAGGTGCTTTTTTCGTGCTTTTATGACGTCGTACATTATGGAAACAAGGTGTGGTATTACTATATATCATGTACGATATACCTAGTACTACTGGAGTGGGGAGAGTTATATCGTATATGACAGGCTAGTAATAAAAGGCTAGTATAATTCTCCACAACGACAGACACAAAAATAACAACATTTAAGTACTAGCCGCATTGTACCAACACTGCTATAGTAGTACGTGGAGATGAAGTTTTGCGATGTGTTATAATGATATCGGATCTAACAGATCTGCTATCATAAGCATATTGAGCAGCGATGTAGCCTCACCAACTACTGAGCTCCGCTGGCAGATAGAACGTGCGTATCGTGCTATCACAAGTGCCCCGATTTAGCCTTGAGCAGCTGAAGCGGGGAAGTCCGGTGGAACCACCCGAGCAATCGGGTCCGAGACGCGCTAAGATTGAATGTATTTGCGAGAATATTCAATCTGGCGCGTCTCTTTTTATCGCTAAGAAAGGAAACATATGAACGACGATCAATCCCCAGAAGAACACCTGCATGCTATGCGCCATAGCTTAGCGCACATTATGGCAACGGCTATCACTCGCTTATGGCCGTCGGTTAAGCTCGGTGTTGGCCCGGTAGTAGAGAATGGTTTTTACTATGACATTGACCTCGGATTCGCAACTGGCGGCAAATTTGTCGGGCGCAATATTATTTCAGAAGACGACTTTGTGCGGATAGAAGCCGAAATGAAAAAGGTGGTTGCCGAAGACCAGCCTTTTGAGCGCTTCACAATGCCAGTAGATGATGCAATTGCGTGGGCTCAACAATCAGGGCAGTCGTATAAAGAAGAGCTGCTGAATGACCTTAAGCGTGCTGGTACCACTGTCGTAAAAGATCTCAACCGTGAAGAGCTTGGGACCGTTGCCTCTGGTGACAGTCAGGTTGACGAGGTGTCATTCTATAGGAATGGTAACTTCACCGACCTATGCCGCGGGCCGCATGTTGCGTCAACTGGTAAGGTTGGTGCGTTTAAGCTTTTGCGTGTTTCCGGTGCTTATTGGCGTGGCAAAGAAGATAACGCTCAGATGCAGCGCATCTATGGCGTTGCTTTTCAAACAGATAAAGAGTTGCGCCAGTATCTGGCAATGCTTGAGGAGGCTAAAAAGCGTGATCACCGCAAGCTTGGTCAGGAACTCGATCTATTTGTCACATCCGACTTAGTGGGTCCGGGCCTGCCGTTGTTTACGCCCCGCGGCACTGTCTTACGCGAAGAACTAGCCCGTTTTTCTAATGAGTTGCGTGAGCGTGCTGGCTTCCAAAAAGTGGCGACGCCGCACATAACACGCGAATCTCTTTATGAAAAGTCGGGTCACTGGGCTAAATTTGGTGATGAGCTGTTTTTGGTAAAAAGTCAGGAAACGAGTGATAGCTTTGTGATGAAGCCCATGAACTGCCCGCACCATACCCAAATTTTTGCCTCTCAGCCACGAAGCTACAGGGACTTGCCGATCCGTTACCTAGACACAACAACAGTGTACCGTGACGAAAAAAGTGGCGAGCTGGGCGGACTTAGCCGAGTCAGGTCTATCACCCAAGACGATAGCCATGTGTTTTGCCGCCGGGATCAGATTGAGCAGGAAATTGATATTGTCATGAGCGCTGCTCGGGACTTGTACGAAACAGTTGGCATGAAGTTGCGCGTACGCTTGTCGTATCGGGATAACAGCGATGCTTACCTGGGTGCTCCAGAGCTATGGGAGTCTGCACAAACCCAGCTCAAAGACGCCGTTGTTGCCAATGGTCTTGATTACTTCGAGGAAGAGGGAGAAGCCGCATTTTATGGTCCAAAAATCGACTTCATGGCTACGGATGCGCTTGGCCGCGAGCATCAGCTTGCAACAGTCCAGCTTGATTTTGTACAGCCTGAACGTTTTGAACTGGAATATACCGATGCCGATGGTAGTCGCCGAACCCCTGTTATGATCCACAATGCTGTACTCGGTTCGCTCGAACGGTTTTTGAGTGTATATATCGAACATACTGCTGGGAAATTCCCAGTGTGGGTTGCGCCAGAACAAATCCGTCTTATTAGCGTTAACCAAGAGGATGTTACTGTTGGGTTTGTACAGGAGCTAGCCGAGAAAGCAAGGCGGTTAGGCCTTCGTGTTGCGGTAGATAATGACAATGAATCAGTAGGTAAGAAAATTCGAGCTGCAGAACTATGGAAAGTGCCGTACACATTAGTTATTGGTGACAAAGAAATTGAGACAGGTGAAGTTACGCCAAGAATCCGCAAAGATATTGCTGTAAGCGACCAGACTGCCACACGAACAGTGGACGAATTCCTCAAAACAGTTGTGCATGAATATAAATCTCGCGTTTCTAAGACATCGTTATAGGGCACAATTATGTCACGCGTCGATGCTGATTTTGCAAAACGAGTTTACGAGTATGTGAGCCAGATCCCCAAGGGAAAGGTAGCGACTTATGGCCAGTTGGCGGCAGTGTGTGGCGCGGCTTGGGCTGCATGGGAGGTTGGACAAATAGCGAACAAAGGTCCATCAGATTTGCCATGGCATCGAGTCGTAAACAAACAAGGCGGACTAGCACGAGGCTGGCCTAACGGAGGCCTTGACGGTCACAAGGCTGCGCTTGTCGCCGATGGCTATGAGGTATCCGATGATTACACCGTTAATGTAGGCGAATTGTTATGGCACCCAAATCAGACAACCCTCCTTTAGTTGTTGTTGTAGGTGAGACTGCTTCTGGAAAGAGCTCGCTGAGCCTTAAAATTGCCGCGCAGTATGGCGGTGAGATTATTTGTGCTGACTCGCGCACTATTTATAAGGGGATGGACATTGCTTCGGCTAAGCCAACTGCCTCTGAACGCAAGCTGATTCCGCACCACCTGCTTGATATTGTTCAACCCGATGAAGCTTTTAGCGCCGCTCAGTTCAAGAGTGCTGCACTAAAGGCTATTGCAGACATATCACACCGCAAGCACCTTCCTATAATGGTTGGCGGCAGCGGCCTATATGTAGATGCCGTTCTATTTGATTTTGAGTTCTCATCTGCTCCGGATATGGAAGAGCGCCTGCGGCTACAGACAATGGGTCTTGATGCTCTGCATGCCGAATTAGCTAGAAAGGGCATTCCTTTGCCGGAAAACGCAAAGAACCCACGGCACCTGGTACGTGCTATCGAAACTGGTGGTACTTCGCAAAAACGCGGTGCGCTGCGGGCTAATACTCTTGTTATTGGCCTGGCTGTTGACCGCGATAAGTTATATGAACGGATCAACCATCGCGTAGATAATATGTTTGCCCAGGGGCTTATTGAGGAAACGAAGCGGCTGAGTGCACAGTATGGATGGGACGCACCAGCGTTGCAGGCACCGGGGTATGATGTGTTGCGTGAATATATCGAGGGCCATATCACTCAATCTGAGGCCAGGAGACTGTTTGCTCAGTCGCACCGCAAGCTTGCTAAGCGTCAGCGCACGTGGTTTAAGCGTAACAAAAGTATTCACTGGATCAGTAAACAGGCAGAAGCTGTTGACTTAGTGACAACATTCTTGAACAAATAATACTTATGGCCTGGATCTAAGTCTGGTACAATAGCCATATGGTTGAGCAATTGTTTGGATCAAAGACGAGGGTAAAGTTACTGCAGCTGTTCTACAGTAACCCAAACCGCTCCTTTTATGTTCGTGAAATTACCCGTAAAATCGATGAGCAGATTAACTCTGTTCGCCGCGAATTGGCGAACTTGTTAAACATTGGAATTATCGTATCGGATAACACGAATAACCGCCTTTACTACGAAGTAAATCAAGAGTTTGAGCACTACAAACCGCTTCGTGAAATCTTTGGCCAACCCAGCAAAGCCGTGCCCAAGACGGCTGCCAAAGATAAGGCTGAAAAAGGTGTCCCGCAATCAGACTCGGATAAAATTAAAGCCCTCGGTAATGTCGAACTTGCTGTTTTTACAGGTCAGTTTACGCGCGATGAATCAAGTGGTATCGACTTTTTAATTGTCGGTGATGTTAACCAGAATGCTTTAAATAAGTTTGTTGCCAATCTTGAGTCCCAAGAGGGTAAGGATATACGATACACTCATATGCCATTGCAAGAGTTTTTATACCGTCGCCAGATTAACGACCGCTTTATAACTAAAGTCCTCGAATCAAAGAAGCAAGTTCTTGTTGATAAGGGCAATATACTGTAATTCCTAAGGAGAAATGATGGATATACAATTTCACGGTGCAAATTGCATTACACTTACGTCAAAACAAGCGCGTATTGTGGTTGACGACACATTAGCTGACATGGGCGCAAAATCTATTAGCAAGCCAGGTGATATAGCGTTGTTTACGGGTCCTCATGGCAACCTCGCAACAGAAGCAAAGATTATGATTGACCAGCCCGGCGAATTTGAAGTTTCTGGCGTTTCAATTTACGGTATAGCTGCCCAAGCGCATGTAGACGAGTCTAGTCAAAAGAACGCTACCATGTATAAACTTATCATTGATGATCTTAAGATTCTCATTACAGGCCATATCTATCCAGAGTTAAGTGACAAACAACTGGAGCAAATTGGTATGATCGATGTCATGATTATTCCTGTTGGTGGCAACGGGTATACCTTAGATGGTGTCGGCGCTCTGAAGGTTGTCAAAAAGATTGAGCCAAAGCTTGTTATCCCTACTAACTACGAGGATGCCAAACTTTCGTTTCCAGTACCTCAGCAGCCATTAGCGGAAGCTGTAAAGGCCTTTGCCATGGAACCAAAGGAAGCGACGCCCAAATTGCGCCTTAAGTCTTCCGACCTCTCGGATGCTATGCAGCTTGTTGTTCTAGAGAGAGTATAGTATAAAGCAACCGAGCTATGTAACAAAAATACCCGCTCATGTGAGCGGGTATTTACTTTTGCGAAGTACTTACTTTGCAGCTTCTGGCTTGGAAAGCATGCCCTTTTTCTTGAGCGTGCGGATAGCGTGGGCGCTAACTTTAAGCTTGATCTTCTTGCCATCAACAATAATGGTCTTTGTCTGTAGGTTGGCGTTCCAAACTTTTTTGGTGTGGCGCTGTGAAAAGCTCACATTGCTACCAAACTGTTTGCCTTTACCGGTAATATCACATATACGCATTAAAACTTTGTCCTTCTATTCAGTGATATATTTTAACTGGTTTTTCCCTTCTAGTCAACAGGTTACCATTTGCAGTCGATAGTTGTTATACTGATGGCATGTTTGCCGATATCACTGCACTAGGAATTATTACTCTTTTAGGGACATTAATCGTGTCTTTGGCTGTTCACGAAGCCATGCATGCCTATGTCGCACATTCTTTGGGCGACCGCACGGCATATGACGAGGGAAGGCTTACCCTTAACCCTCTAAAGCATATCGACATTATGACAACGATCTTGCTGCCTTTTATCCTTATACTCATGCACTTGCCACCGATTCTGGCAGCAAAGCCTGTGCCATTTAATCCGTATAGTTTGCGATTTGGCGAGTTTGGGGCTGCATTGGTTGCTCTGGCTGGCCCGTTTACTAACCTGATGCTTGCTGTTATTGCAGCAGCGGGCATGCGTGTATTTGATGTTGCAACCGGTACGCTTGCTTTTACCATCTGGAGTCAGTTCATGTACATTAACATTGGCTTGTTTGTCTTTAACATGATCCCGTTCCCACCGCTCGACGGATCCCGATTGCTCTATGCGTTTGCGCCTGAGCCCGTACGGCGTGTTATGGAACAGATAGAGTCCCTTGGCATCATGGTAATCTTGTTCATTTTACTTGTTGGCATCCAGTTTATTGGCCCATTCGTCACCAACATTAGCGAAGCAATTTTCTATTTTCTACTTCGCTAATCTGTTAAACAGGGGTATAATATCCAGCGGGCTGGGTTTTAAAAGTCATCGAATGATTATCTGTTATTCATTTGATAGGGAATCTTATATTTGCAACGGCCGTGGTTGTTGCGTGCGGATACCCACCTGGACTTACCAGGTACATCATCAGGGCTTACCCAGTCCATAGAACGGGGTGTAGCGCAGTTGGTAGCGCGTACGGCTGGGGGCCGTGAGGTCGCAGGTTCAAGTCCTGTCACCCCGACCAAATAAATACAACCATCCCAAAAGATGGTTGTATTTATTTGGCAATAGCCCCAGGAACATAATAGCGCTGATACAGTGTCTGTATCTTTGCTATATAATGATGCTATGAATATAGCAGAACAGAGGGTGCCGGTCGGTGTCGGTGCCATTGTTATCAAAGATGGGAGAATACTCATTGGGCGCAGGATGGGCAAGAACGGCTTGGGTACTTGGTCTATGCCGGGTGGTCATCTCGATATGGGCGAATCGCCTGAAATGACTGCTGCACGCGAGACACTTGAAGAGACCGGCGTCGTTGTGGACAATATTCAGTTCATTGGATATACCAATGATATTTTTCCTGAAAAGGAAAAACACTATCTTACACTTTGGATGGCGGGTTGGTGGGTGAGTGGTGAGCCACATATGACGGCTACACGGGAAATGGACGAGTTACGCTGGGTTTCCCTTGATGATTTGCCGGATGGATTATTTCTCCCACTCGTAAACTTACTTGAGTCTCCATTTAAACAAGTGCTACAGGACGCTGTTGAGGGGCGTCTGGTATAATTATGTATACAACCGCTAAAATAAAAAGCACATACGCAGAAAGCCTACTCAAATAGTATCGATATGAAAGCAATTAAATTAGACCACGAGCTCGCAAAACTCGTACTTACCGGCAAAAAGACATCTACCTGGCGCCTATATGACGATAAAGATTTGAGCGTAAACGACGAAGTAGAGATTATCGACAAGGTGGACCCAAAGGACCCAGGGACATGGCAAGTCGCCGCACATGCTGTCATAGATACTGTTATTCAGAAGCGCCTAGGGGATGTGGCTGAAAGTGACTATGGTGGTCACGAACAGTACGCATCGCAAGAGGAAATGTTGCAAGATTTTCAACATTATTACGGGCCGCAGGTTACACTGAAGACCCCGGTAAAAATGATTCACTTTACACTGTTGTCAAAAAGTGTAAATAAGCTGACGGGTAATGTCAAAGAAAAACCTCGCTTAACAGAGGTAAAAATGTATGCTGATGGTGGATCAAGGGGAAACCCTGGGCCATCTGCTAGTGGTTACGTAATTTACGACATGGATAGTAATATCGTTGTAAAAAAAGGAATATACTTAGGCGTTACAACCAACAACCAGGCAGAATATCAGGCACTTAAGTTTGGGTTGGAGGACGCATTACAACAAGGGGCACACACGATCCATGTTTATATGGACAGCATGTTAGTGGTCAACCAGATGAAGGGCATTTTCAAAGTCAAAAATAGGGACTTGTGGCCCATCCACGACGCAATCAAGAAGCTTGCCTCCCAGGCCAGGCAAGTTACATTTACGCATGTTCCGCGAGCGCTTAACAAAGCTGCCGATGCGGCTGTTAACGAAGCGCTCGATGCCCATCATGACCAGCTAAAACAGCGCAGCTAGATAGTGGTCAATATATGCTGCTTATGATATACTTAAGGTGCCAGATTATCGGCTAGTCGCTTGCATATGCAAGAGGAAAGTCCGGGCAGTTCAGAGGAAGGTAGTTGCTAACGGCAACCGGGGGGAACCCTAGGGAAAGTGCCACAGAAACGAAACCGCTTACCAGAAATGGTATAGTAAGGGTGAAAAGGGCGAGGTAAGAACTCGTGGTTTGCAACGGTGACGTTGCAAAATGGTAAACCCTACCTACTGCAAGGAGATATCTGCCATTCGGACCGGTGACGGTCCGGGCTCCTCTGCCGGCAGGTGTCATAAAATCCGCTTGATCTTGGTGGCAACGCCAGGACTAGATAGATGACTAGCTAAAACAGAACCCGGCTTATCGGTAGTCTGGTAATATAATCAAAAAAGCACCTATGTAATAGGTGCTTTTTAATAGGGGTAGCTGAGCTATTTTGTAGCTTCTGTTACAACGGCCTTGAAAGCCTTCGGCTCACTTACTGCCAGTTCTGCCAAAACCTTACGGTCAAGCGTAATGTTAGCCTTCTTAAGGCCAGCAATAAGCTTGCTGTAGGTGGTGCCGTTTTCGCGTGCAGCTGCGTTGATGCGCGTGTTCCACAATTCGCGGAATGTGCGCTTGCGGTTGCGGCGGTCGCGGTATGCAAATTGCAAAGCCTTAGTAACGGCCTGCTTACCACGCTTTACGCTTACGCGATTAGAGTGGGTCATGCCCTTGGTTGCTTTACGGATCTTTACGTGCTTGCGGTGTGTCGCAACACCTCGTTTAACTCGCATTTTTAGGCTCCCATGTTCAGTTTAATTGATTTGCTTTGAGCGCCGTTCAATGACTCGAGGCCTGCAAGTTGGCGCTTACGGCCACCACTTTTCTTCTGCTGGAAGTGGTTGGTGCCGGTGTGGCGACGACGTACGACGCCGTTCTTTGATACGCGGAAGCGGTCTTTAGTACCGCTATGCGTCTTTAGTTTTAGCTTTGGCATGACTGCTCCTTATCACAAAATTAAGCTGTCGTCCGGCGAATTGTGGCGCTTGGTCTACAACAATCGCATCGCCGAAGTCATTAATAACCTTCTCAGCAAGCTTAAAGCCTAGATCTTTGTGTGCTAGCTCACGACCCCGGTAAAAAACAGTAATTTTTACCTTGTGTCCGTTTTCAAGAAAGTCCACCACTTTTTTGAGTTTGACGCCTAAGTCATGGTCACTAATCTTAAGCCCAAATCGCATTTGCTTCATTTCCAGTGCCTTGGCGTTGCGCTTGTTTTTTTGCAACTGCTTTGTGCGCTGGTAATTGTACTTTCCCCAATCGACAATCTTGGCGACTGGAGGATTTGCCTCTGGTGAAATTTCAACCAAGTCCAAATCACGTTCTTCTGCGATTTGCAACGCCTCAGCTCGTGAAAGAATACCAAGTTGGTGCCCATCTTCATCGATGACTCGTAGCTGAGGTGCCCGAATGTCTGAATTCAGGCGTGTGTGCTTGCTAATGGTTAGCTCCTTTTAATATATTGTTGACGCCGTTATTGTAACAGATGCTGAAACAGGGGTCAAGCTGACCTCAGATAATTGTGGCTAATTGCTGGTGCCTGTACTGGATAGCCTCTGTTATATGGCCTTGTTCAATGACTGTCGATTCTTCTAGGTCTGCAATGGTACGCGCGACCTTTATTGTCCGCATATAGCTTCGTGGCGAAAGGCGCAGGTGTGCAGCAGCTTCGTTAAGAACTTTCTTAGCATTCTTGGCTAGGCAGGCATGTTTAATGATGTCATCATTTGTCATAGAAGCATTTAACCTTGCGCCTGTACCGAACCGGCCACGTTGCAGCTGGCGCGCAAGCGCAACTGCCTCTTGCCGTGGGCTGTTGGTTTGAGGCGTCGCATTGCTCTCTAGCAGTGAGCTGTGATCGATATGCTCAACTTGCACATGTAGGTCAATACGATCCATGATTGGCCCCGAAATGCGGTGCTGGTAGTTTCTGAGTTGCTGGATGGTACAGATACAGTCTATTGCTGATCCTGCAAAGCCGCAGGGGCAAGGGTTTGCTGTTGCAACTAATATGAAATCAGCAGGGAAGGTCAGCCTATTTTGTACCCGGGCCAATGATATTACCCGGTCTTCTAGCGGCTGCCGTAATGCCTCCAGTGTCTGGCGCGAAAACTCTGGCATTTCATCCAGAAGAAGTACGCCTTTGTGGCTGAGACTGATTTCTCCTGGGCGTAAGGGCTGGCCGCCTCCCACCAACGCGGTATGGCTTGAACTATGGTGTGGCGAACGAAATGGCCGGCTTGTTATGAGCTTGTCATACTGGTTGCTCGAAAGGCTATGCACCTGTGTTACCTCTAGGATCTCATCCATACTGAGTGGCGGCAGCAAGGAGGCTAGCGATTTAGCTAGCATGCTTTTTCCAGTTCCAGGTGGCCCGCTCATAAAAATATTATGTCCGCCCGCGGCAGCAATTATGAGCGCGCGCTTGGCCTGTGCTTGCCCGACGACACTGTCTAATATATCGTTTTGAGGTTCAGGCGTAGGGGTATGAGTTTTTGCTGTAGCAGTAAATGTCTGATGCTTATGTGCTATGTATAAGTCATGGAGGCTTGTCAGGGGAATAAGGTTGATATCAGGCACTAGTGATGCCTGTCCAAGGTTTTTATGGGGTATGAAAAATGTTTTTATACCTTTCTTCTTTCCGTATAAGATTTTGCCAATAATGCCGCGTACCGGCCGGATTGTACCATCAAGCCCTAGCTCGCCAATGTAAGCAGCCTGGCTGGGTGGTTGTTGGCTGATAGCTTTATTTTCAAGAAGAATTACCAATGCAATCGCAATATCGAAGTCAGTGCTTTGTTTGGGTATGTCGGCTGGAGCTAGATTGATCGTAATTCTTTTTTTGGGAAATGGGATTTTGCTGGCAGAAAAAGCATTTCTAATTCTTTCTTTTGCTTCGTCAATTGACTTGTTGCCCAAGCCTACAATAGTTATGTTTGGCAACCCATTTGTAATACTGCATTCTATTTCTACGAGGACTCCATCGTCACCAGTTTGTAATATTCCGTGTACCATAGTTTTCATGACGATATTGATACGATGGGTTCCCTAAAAAGTAAAGATCCGCTACGGTTTTTGTAGCGGATCTTTTGGGATAATTTTGATTTTGTTTCAGATTTTTTTGGAGTGGTTTGGTTTGTTTTAACAGATTGACTTTTGTGGAACGGCAGCTTGCGAGAAAGCTGCCGTTACTGATAGTCGTTTTTGTTTTTGAGCACTTTTTTTATTCAAGTGCTACTGCTATATTAGTAATTCCTAAACGGCATGTCAATAACAATTGTGCTTATTTTTTACAAAAGCTGTGTATAACTTTTTCTATCTGTTCATTACATCTAAAAATACATAATTGCTGAACAAACCATAATGCTTATGTATTGACAATTTGAACAACTTGGTGTAGTATTAAGGGTAGTAAGCAACAAAAACAAAAACTTACTTTAACAACCAAACAATAACGCTCAATTTGCCCTAAAGGCAAAGAGAGCGGTCAGTCACAGCTACTGGATCAGCAAGCGCTAAGTATTCTTACAAACGAGCGGATTTTGCCCCAGAAGCTTCTAGAATGCCGTGGATTCGTCTGCGGCATTTTTTTATGGATACGAACAAGGTACAATAACTGTAATGAAAAAGGTATATACTGTTCCGGCAATTTGCATAGGCGTATTGCTATTAATGCTTGTTACGACGCAGCCTGCAAGTCTTCCGTCGCTTTTGCTTGTCTTGCCATTTGTCCTACTGTTTACGGCAATTTGGTACTTTAGTTTCTCAATGTTCCAGCAGAGCAGTATGTCGCGGCTGCGGAGCGCACGGTTAAGCCTTGTTCTTGCCGGTCTGCCGGTTAGTCTATTGTTATTGCAGTCGATTGGGCAGCTGACTATCCGCGACATTATTACCATTTTTGCTTTCTTTGCTTTAGCTTATTTCTATATTTCACGCTTGGCAGTTACTGCAGAGTAGCGCACCACATAAAGCAGCATAGTATTTTAGGTATAAATTGCTATAATATAAGATAAAGATATGGATCCTCAATCGAACGACACACCAGGTTTACGGTTGCCGCAGCCCAGTATGCACCCTGGGCCTTTGCAGTCTGCACCCGGATCTCCAGTAATCGCTCCTTCCCAGCAGCCTCTCCCTGAACCCTTGTCTGCACCCGGATCCGCTACGCAGCCCTATCAGGCGCAGCAGCCAGTGCCCCAAGCCGCCTTTCAAGCTCCAGCGGTAGCGTCATCTGCTCCAGTCTCCCAGCAGCCAGCCGCCCCGTCCACGAACACTGTCGCAATGGAAGAGGGCAGCGAAAGCGCAGCTGATGAGGAATGGATTGCGAAAGCCAAAGCCGCTACCGAGCAGTATCGTTCAGATCCGTACGCGCTCAGTAATGCCCTCGGTCAAATTAAAGCTGACTATATGATGGCCCGGCACGGTAAAATGATTAAAACCAATAACCCTAATTCGTAATGGCAGTCTTACTTTTTATATTCATCATCCTATTATTAACAGGGGCTATCGCAGGTCCGATAGTGTATTCGCGCACACGTTCAAAATTACGCGACCAAAAAAGCTACGAACGTGGTTTGAAAATGATACCGCTGCTTATTCACTTGCCGCCTGCGAGTGAGGATACTGTAAGCAATGGTCGGGATACGCGGGATGTTATAGACGAAAATATTTCCAAAGCACAAATTATTTACAATATTATTGCTAGCACTGTCCAAGAAGAAAACTTTAAAACTAAAATGTATGGCCAGCGCCACTTTGGTTTTGAGATTATTGGCGACAAGGGCTTTGTGCATTTTTATGCGGCAGTCCCCATTTCGCTGTTAGAGGTAGTGAAGCAGGCTATCGTCAGTGCTTATCCGGCGGCTCGCCTTGAGGAGACTGCAGAGCACAATATCTTTAGTCCTACCGGTAAACTTACTGGGACTATCGGCGGTGAGCTAAAGCTAAAAGAGGAGTTTGCATATCCAATTGCAACATACCAAGACCTGAAAAGGGATGCCATGCAGGCTTTATTAAATGCAATGTCTACGCTTGATCGGGAAGACGGCGCTGCTATTCAGATTCTTATGCGGCCTGCAAATCCCGACTGGCGCAAGGAAGCTTCGGAGCTTGCCAGTAAAAAGCGAAAGGGCAAGGATGAAGGTAAAAAAGGAGCTGAACAATTTATTGGTATCACCAAAGAAATTGCAACAGCCTTTGTTAAGCCGCCTGAGGCCAAAGACGAAAAAAAAGGTGAGGATAAAAAGAACGACTTATCAAGCCTTGACCAATCCATCCTTGATTCTATCGACGAAAAGACTCGGTATCCTGGCTACGAAGTAGTTATCAGAGTTATGGTTTCGTCAAATATTTCACAGCGTTCGCAGGCTATATTGAACAATATTGTTGCAGCATTTTCGCTTTTTGATGCGCCTGGAAAGAATGGCTTTAAATACTCAGAAGCTGACGATATGGATGAATTTGTGTCGTCGTATTTACTACGTTTTTTCCCGCAAACAGAGGTAGAAAGTATACTAAATTCGGTTGAGCTTGCAACAATCTTCCATTTTCCCGACCAGCGGAGTATTCCGACATCCCAACTTGAGCGCCAAGAATCTAAGCAGGTGGACGGCCCTCGGAATATACCAGACGAAGGGCTTCTGCTTGGGTACAATTTGTTCCGCGGAGTTAAAAAGCCAATTCGATTGGGCATTACCGACCGTCAGCGCCACATGTATGCCGTGGGGCAGACCGGTACAGGTAAAACCACCTTCCTTGAAAACCTTGCTTTTCAGGACATGCTAAACGGAAATGGGTTTGCATTCGTGGACCCTCATGGTGACGTAACCGAACGTTTGTTGGCATTAGTGCCAAAAGAGCGCACAGAAGACGTAATTTATTTCTGTCCTTCGGATACGGATTATCCTATGGGGTTGAATCTTTTTGAATATAAAACGAGTGACCAAAAAGACTTCTTAATCCAAGAAGTGCTAAACATGCTTTATAAGCTATATGACCCGCAACACCAAGGTATTATGGGCCCACGATACGAACATCTGTTCCGTAACGCTGCGCTCACCATTATGGCTGATCCACAGGGAGGTTCTTTTGTTGACATCCCTAAACTTTTCCGCGACCCGCAGTTTGTTAAACAAAAGCTGAAACACGTAAAAGATCAGAACGTTCTGGAATTTTGGCAAAAAGAAATGCCACAATCGCAAAAGTCTAATGAATTTGGCGAGGTTACGAGCTGGTTTGTCAGTAAATTTGGCGCATTCTTGTCGAACGAAATGATGCGCAATATTATTGGCCAGACCAAAAGTGCTTTTGACCTTCGGGATATCATGGATAACAACAAGATCCTCCTGGTTAACCTGAGCAAGGGTAAAACAGGGGAGTTGAACTCGAAGCTGCTGGGTATGATTTTTGTTATGAAATTCCAGGCAGCAGCCATGAGCCGGGCTGAGCTTCCAGAGGAACAACGTAAAGACTTTGCCTTATACGTAGACGAGTTCCAAAACTTCTCTACTGACTCATTCGCAACTATTTTGTCTGAGGCTCGTAAGTACCACCTCAATTTGATTGTTGCCAACCAGTTTACAACTCAGTTGACAGACGAAATCCGCGAAGCGGTCTTTGGTAATGTTGGTACAATCGTCGCATTCCGTATTGGCGACAATGATGTTGATTCATTAACCAAGTACTTCCAGCCGACATTCGAAGGAAGCGACTTGTTGAAGATACCAAACCATAATACAGTTGTGCGCACTCTTATTGGCGGTGTGCCTACTAACCCATTCAGTATGTCTACTATTCCACCGCTCGGGTCACCAAACTACCAGCTGGCAGACGCCCTCAAGCAGCTTTCCGCTGCAAAATATGGCCGGCCAAAAGCAACGGTTGAATCAGAAATTTTTGCACGGCTTGCAACAGTGCCCGAGCCAACACGCTTTGGTGCCCGTGGCAACAATCCGTTTGGAAGCAGCGCCCCACCGGTTGCTCCGACCCCCCGTCCTGTCGGCCAACAGCCATCGATGATGCCCCCAACACAGCCTCAGCAAGCTGCACAGCCCGGCCCCACAGCGCCGCCTTCATTCCTTGATGATTGGCTTTCCAAGCGGCCTGCACCAAGTGGTGTGCGCCAAGTGGGCGCGCCGATTCCAAGCGCCCCACCGGTTGCTCCGACCCCACAGCGCCCACCAATACCGCCCACCAATACGCCATTCCAATTTAAGCCAGTTGGACCTCAGCCACAGCAATACACGTCGCCGCAGGCCACAACACATGGAACATCGTCAGCTGTGGCAGCACAAAGACCGCAGTACACCCCGCCGGTGCCAATACCGCCGCAACATAAGCCAGCATCGCCCACACCAAAAGAAGCCGTTGCTGCCACCCAAGCACCCAAGCCCCGAGCTGAAGCTCCTCTCGAGGTGCCACTGCGACACCAACAGGGGTCAGAAGATACTATTTCTATTGATCAGGATGGGAATCTCCAGAGCCGTTCTGACGCCTAGTCTCAGGCATTGCTAAAACCCTTGCCTTAACCTATAATTATAGGTAAGTGGGTTAAATCTACATCTAATATACGGACAGAGGGTGACTTAGAAGTGGCTAAACAAAAAGGTTATTCATCAGATCAAATTCAGGTCCTTGAAGGACTTGAACCGGTACGTAAGCGGCCGGGAATGTACATTGGCGGTACGGGCATCGAAGGCCTGCACCATCTTGTATGGGAAATCGTTGATAATGGTATCGACGAGGCGCTTGCCGGACATGCTACATCAGTGGCCGTGACTCTATTGCCAAATGATGGCGTACGCGTAACAGACAATGGACGCGGTATTCCAACTGACATCCATCCAAAGACAGGTAAGAGTACTGTAGAGACAGTTCTTACTGTTTTGCATGCTGGTGGTAAGTTTGGCGGCGGCGGCTACAAAGTGTCTGGTGGGTTGCATGGCGTTGGCTCGAGTGTCGTAAACGCTTTGTCGAGCAAGTTGATTGTTACTGTTGAAAACGGCGGCAAAATCTTCCAGCAGGAGTATGTCCGCGGTGTTCCGCAGGCTGACCTCAAGGTGATTGGCAAGAGCAAAAACACAGGTACTACTATCGAGTTCTACCCGGACGAAACTATCTTTGAGTCAACGAAGTTCAATTATGATACTATTCTGGACCGCTTGCGTCATGCGGCATATCTCACAAAAGGTATACGAACGTCGCTTGCCGACGAGCGTACAGGTAAACGCTACAGCTTTTATTTCGAGGGTGGCATTAAGTCATACGTCACACACCTTAATATTGGCAAAGAAGTCGTTGATGACGATGTTTTCTATGTTGATAAGCAGGTCAAGGATGTCCAAGTTGAGGTGGCTGCCCAGTACACTGACGGGTACACCGAAACAATCAAGCAATTTGCCAACAACGTTTTTAACCCAGATGGTGGTAGTCACCTGACTGGTTTTCGATCTGCGTTAACCCGTGTCGTGAACGAGTATGCCCGCAAGACAAGCCTGCTAAAAGAAAAAGAGGAAAACCTGACTGGGGAAGACTGCCGTGAAGGCCTTACTGCTGTCATACTTGTAAAGCTTCCTGACCCGCAATTTGAAGGGCAGACTAAAAACAAGCTGGGTAACCCAGAAATCCGTGGTTATGTCGAGCAAGTAATGACGGAGTATTTTGCATATTATCTAGAAGAGCATCCAGCAATTGCCAAGAAAATCATCGGCAAAGCGCTGCTGGCTGCCCGTGCTCGTAAGGCTGCCCGTGCTGCCCGTGAAAACATCATCCGCAAGGGTGTCCTTGAGGGTTCAAGCATGCCAGGAAAACTGGCTGATTGCTCTAACAAGGATCCAAAAGAGTCTGAAATTTATCTGGTGGAAGGTGACTCCGCCGGTGGTTCTGCCAAGTCTGGACGCGACAGTAAATCGCAGGCAATTTTGCCGCTCCGTGGTAAGGTCTTGAACGTTGAGCGCGCCCGATTGGACAAAATGTTGGCCAATAACGAAATTTTAAGCCTTATCAAAGCTCTGGGTGTGGGTATCGAAGACTCATTTGATATTAACGGCTTGCGCTATAATCGTGTCATCATTATGACCGATGCTGATGTCGATGGTTCGCACATTAGCACACTGCTTTTGACATTCTTCTTCCGTTTTATGCGCGAAGTAGTCGATGGTGGCCACGTATACCTTGCTAAGCCGCCTCTATTCGAGCTGGTTAAGCCGGGCCGTAAGTCGAGCATCTTTATTTACGATGAAGCTGAGCTCGAGGCGACACTCGACAAGATTATTCAGCAACGCCAAGATGAAGGACTTAAGGTTGATAAGACTACCGAGCGGTTTCGCCAGGCTGGGTTTATCGAGCAAAAGCGCTACAAGGGTCTTGGTGAAATGGACGCCGAGCAGCTCTTTGAAACTACAATGAACCCTGAAAAGCGCGTTTTGGTACAGGTTAAGGTTGCCGACGCTGAAAAAGCTGACGCTATCTTCAATAAGCTGATGGGTACCGAAGTTGAGCTTCGCAAAAACTTCATTCAGACGCATGCAAAATTTGTGAAGGATTTGGATATTTAAAATGGACGACCAAACACCTATGGATAACCAAGATGAAGCTCTATTGGAAGAGCAAATGCCACTTGAGGGTGAGGTTATTGAGCAGCAAACTCACTCCCGCCTTGTAGAACGACGAACCGTCGAAAACGTCATGGAAGACAGCTATTTGCGCTATTCAATGAGCGTTATTGTTTCTCGCGCGCTTCCTGACGTCCGTGATGGTATGAAACCTGTACACCGCCGTATTTTGTATAGTATGAACAACGAAGGCCTGCGTTCTAATGCCCGTCACCGCAAAAGTGCAAACGTAGTTGGTAGTGTAATGGGTAAGTACCACCCGCACGGTGACTCCTCGATCTACGATGCAATGGTTCGCATGGCCCAGCCATGGTCGATGCGCTACATGCTTATCAACGGCCAGGGTAACTTTGGCTCTATGGACGGCGATCCGCCGGCTGCCATGCGCTACACAGAGGCCAAGATGGCTCACATGGCTGACGAGCTATTGGCTGATATCGATAAAGAAACGGTTGATTTCCGTGACAACTACGATGGCACCACCCAAGAGCCATCAGTTTTACCTGCAAAGCTTCCGAACTTGCTGTTAAACGGCCAACTCGGCATTGCTGTGGGTATGGCCACTAATATCCCGCCGCATAACTTGGGCGAGTTGATAGACGCCACAATCGAGCAAATAAATAACCCTGAAGCGACACTGGACGACCTTTTGAAGCACATTAAGGGTCCAGACTTTCCAACCGGCGGTATCGTATACGGTAGTGATTCGCTCCGTACTGCTTATGCCACGGGTCGTGGTGGTGTGGTAGTCCGTGGTGTCGCTGAAATTGTTGAAGGTTCAAAAGGCCGCCACCAGATTGTTATTACTGAAATTCCCTATGGCCTCAACAAGGCTAGCCTGATTGAAAAGATTGCCGACCTATACAAAGAAAAGAAAATCGCGGGTATTAGCGACTTGCGTGACGAAAGTGCGCGCGGCGATGTCCGGATTGTTATTGACCTCAAGAAAGATGCATATCCAAAGAAGCTTCTGAACCAGTTGTTCAAGCTTACGCCGCTGCAAATGACTTTCCACTACAACATGCTGGCACTTATTGATGGCATCCAACCCCGGATTTTGGGCTTGCAGGATATCATTAGCGAGCACATTAAGCACCGCCAGGTTGTTGTGCGCCGCCGTACGGAATATGAATTACGCAAGGCAAAAGAGCGTGCACATATCTTGGAGGGTTTGAAAATTGCCCTTGATCACATCGACGAAGTCATCAAGACTATCCGCGAAAGTGACACTACAGATGAGGCTCAGGTTAATCTGATGAAGAAATTTGGCTTGAGTGAAATCCAGGCCAAAGCTATCTTGGCAATGCAACTTCGCACCCTTGCAGGCTTGGAGCGCAAAAAGATCGAAGACGAGCTCGCAGAACTTCTTAAGACAATTGCCGAGCTTGAAGCTATCCTCGCCGACGAACAGAAGATTCTCGCGATTATTAAGGATGAGTTCAAGGCAATTAAGAAGCAGTACTCCGACGAACGCCGTACGCGTGTTGTTACCCAAGAGCTTGGCAAGATGAGTGACGAAGACCTAGTCCCAGACGAGCAAGTCGTTGTGACGCTCACAAGTGCTAACTACATCAAGCGTAGTCCAATTGCTGAGTACAAAAAGCAGGGCCGGGGAGGCAAGGGCCGCCGCGGTATGACAACCCGCGAAGAAGACGTTATTGAGCACGTTGTTAATGCAAGCACCCACGACTTCCTACTCTTCTTTACGAACAAGGGCCGCGTGTTCCGTATTAAGACATACGAAGTGCCTATGGCATCATTGAGCGCCAAGGGTATTGCTATTGTCAACCTGCTGCAGCTGCAGCCAGAAGAAACAGTCAGCGCCGTCATTAATGTTAGCAAGCAAATGCAAGGTACGAATGGAAACTTGTTCATGTGTACTGTCCGCGGCGTCGTTAAGAAGACGCCATTTGAGCAATACCAGAATATCCGTAGCGGCGGCCTTATTGCGATCAACTTGGATGAAGGTGATGAGCTTAAGTGGATCCGTATGACAAACAGTGATAACGAAGTTGTTATTTCCACCTCCCATGGTCAGGCCATCCGTTTCCACGAACGTGATGTCCGTCCAATGGGTCGTGTATCACGTGGTGTACGCGGTATCCGCTTGCGTACCGGCGACCAGGTAATTGGCATGGACATTGTTCAGGCAGGATCCAGCATCTTTGTTATAAGCCAGGCGGGTTATGGTAAACGTACCAAGGTCGCTCAGTTCACCGCACACGCCCGTGGTGGTGTTGGCATCCGCTCAGCAGTTGTTAACAGTAAAACCGGTACACTGGTGGGCGTTAAGACATTGACTGGTGAGGACGACCAAGAAGCCATCATTGTATCTAGCCAGGGCCAGACTATCCGTCTTGGGCTGAAAGATATTCCGGAATTGGGCCGTGCGACACAGGGTGTACGTATTATGCGGCTTAATGATGGTGACGAAGTAGTGTCGCTAGCGCTTGTGGATGCCGCTCCTGCGGACGAGGAAGACGCTTCGGACGAAGACGCATAAAAATACAAATGTGGTCCATGAGGCTTACGCTATAAGCAAAAGACGTCGCAGATCTGCGGCGTCTTTTGTTATTTTAATGATTAGTTAGCGGGGTTGCGCCACCGCATGTCCCATCTCTGTATTATAAGAGTTTTATGGGGTGATGTAACAATCACCACTTTTTCTTCTAAAATATTCTTGACCTTCTGCAAATTCTCACGTATATTGGGATCTAGAGTTTTTTAGAGGACTAATTCAGGTGGCTCTAGGAAGTTCCTTAAAAATTAAATAGTGCAAATCAACGTCAATTGATTTTTGAATTGTTTTTTATGAATCTGTTCCACAGATTCAAGTCAGTAATTTAGTTCCTCGGAACTAGTTCGACTGAAGTTAGACAAATTCTTTTTTGGAGAGTTTGATCCTGGCTCAGGATGAACGCTGGCGGCGTGCCTA